>NZ_JAOTPO010000004.1 GCF_029028005.1 Alkalihalobacterium chitinilyticum | reverse complement strand
CCGTTGGAATATTATTTGAAATGGCAAGCTGGAGAAACAAAACAAGTAGAACAAGCCATGTAGGAATAATTCCTATTGATCGAGATGGACAGATTTCTGTTCGTCTCGATCAATAGGCCAGTAAGCGTAAGCGCGCTAGAAGAAAATGAAAAACTAAATAAAACGAAGGAATCGTGAGTATGTGTCCAAACTTAGGGGGTTGAACCGAATAAACTGTAAAAACGGACAATAAATTTTCAAATTGGACAATAAAAATAAAAAATGGCTAATAAATGAAAAAGCTGACTGAGAGAAAGTGACTGAGAGCGATAAAACCTACTAATGAGAACAAATAAGGTATGTAGATTCACCTAATCCATCGATTTTCAATAGTTCTTTGCTTATTTCATCATTCCGCGAGCTTCGACCTTCCAACGCTCAACAACTTCTCCATCACGATGAACAATATATTCTTCAAACAAGTTAGCGACCACACATGAATGATTGGGGATAATCTCTACGGTATCATTCATCTCTAATAGTGTGTCTTTAAATGATGCGACTCCATGTTCTTCGGAAAGTCGCTCGATCGTTATTTCAGGGTGATTAATTACGCGGCCGTAACCGACAACACTCTTATTCCCATGTGCCCCTTGATCTAATGACAAGGCTTTACTACCTGTATCAAAGATGATCCGGTCCTTCTTTTTGCTCACGACACTTGCGAGAACGGTCAAGGCACATTGTTTAGTTTCAGCAACCCCTAATCCGACTTGGCACATATCATAAAACGCAGCATTACCAGGACGAATTTCAGTGATGCCCTTTATTTTGGCTCCATACTTAAACGTCGGTGTAGAGCCTACACTTCGGTGTTGAATTGGAATGCCAGCTTGCTCGCAAAGTTCAGCACTTTGAATGACTGAATTTGCTTCATCTTCCGCAATTTTTTCAATTTGCTCTTGTGAAGATGCAGCATAGGAATGACCTGCATGTGTAAAGATGCCAGTTAACGCTAGAGGTTTCATCGTTTTTATTTTTTGCGCTAATTCAACAATTTCCTCCATTTCAATACCACAACGATTCAATCCAGAGTTCACTTTGATCCATACTTCTAAGGGCTCACTACAGCCGGAAAAAATAGTATTCACAATTTCAGCTTGCTCGAATGAGTCAATCGCTAGTATCACTTTCGTTTGGGAAGATAATTTTTTTAATCGTTCAAGTTTTTTTGGCTGAGCCAGTGGATAAGCAATTAATATATTTGAAATATGTGCCGCCGCCATAACTTCTGCTTCTTCTAATTTAGCAACAGTAATACCACATGCGCCTTTTTCTAATTGCATTTTTGCGATGTTCACACTCTTATGCGTTTTAATATGTGGGCGCCACTCGATTCCATTTTGTTTCGCAATGTCTCGTATCTCATTTAAATTGTTTTCAAGCTGATTTAAGTTCAGCAACAATGACGGTGTATCTAAAGTATGTATAGAATTCATGGTTCAAACCACCTCGAAAAATATTTTTATATTAGTGTAACCTGATGGATTTAATAACGTCTTACGTATTGAATTTATCATAGGATGTTTTTCCAGGAAAGAGGAGAGGGCAAATGAAACGCTTATTTTTACTTTTTTTACTTTGTGCAACTGTTTTTTTAGCCGCTTGTACAACAGAACCGTCAAATGAAGGGGCAACTAATCAACAAGGAAATAAGGAACAATCGAGAGAAGAACAAAGAACTGCAGTGATCAAAAATGGCGAATTAACAAGATTTGAAGAGGGGTTATTGCAAAGTATTGGAGACCGTGCGTTTGTTTATGATATTGACATTGAAAATGTTGATGTATCTGAGATTTATGTCACTGTCGATCACTATACAAAAGGTGAGCTCGTCTCAAAAGTAGTTGAGATGACAACACCGATTTATGAAAATAGTGACGATAATGTTATTCGAACCGTCTTTATTAATCAACAGTTTGAAAAAATGAAGAAGGAACGATGGACTTTATCTGTGATGACCAATTCGGAAACCACTCATGGTTCCATTGACAAAGAATTAAGCTTACATGAAGATCATTCATTAAGTGCATACGGTGGGATTACAGACCCAGTTTTTTTATCGCTAAATGAAAAATACGCAGTAGCATCTGTCATTAGATCAAATGAAGATGCAATCACAGTGATCAATGGGCCTTTAACGGAAGAAGAGTTAAAAGAGGTAACAAACTATGACCACGTCTATATTGTTTCCATTCAATTAAATTAACAGAGAAAGCTGCCTATTTTTAGAAGAAGCAGCTTTTTATTTGGGGTAAGAATTGTATAAAAAATTAATCCTCCAGTCGTAAGTTTCAATGCAGCTGAATACAATGTACAAGTCGTACAGTTTGTCCGCTGCAGAAAGCTTGTTGATTTGGAGGAGGAAACGATGAGTGTTTTTATAAGTTATATTCTTTTAGGTTTATCATTAGCTGCACCCATTGGGCCGGTTAATGCAGCCCAAATTGATAGAGGAATAAAAAACGGCTTTTTTCATGCCTGGCTTGTAGGTTTAGGTGCTACAGTTGCCGATGCTTTTTATATGTTATTAGTGTTTGTAGGAGTCGTACATTTTTTAGAAATTCCTTTTATGCAGACGTTCCTGTGGATTTTCGGTTTCTTTGTACTCGTTTATACAGGGTTTGAAAGTTTATCGGGTGCAAGTCAAATCGATGTTAACAACATGAGAAGTCAAAAAGAATCGCATTTTAAATCGTTCATGTCAGGTTTCTTTATGTCCTTATTTAACCCGTTGACGATCCTTTTTTGGTTAGGTATTTTTGGGTCGATTTTGGCGAAAACCGTAACGACTTATGGTACAGGAAAAGTCATTTTGTATAGCGCCGCCATATTCATTGGAATTACTATCTGGGATTTAACGATGGCTGGTCTTGCAAGTACCATGCGTAAATATTTAACGACTCGGTTATTGACGGTTATTTCTGTCATTTCAGGGTTGTCGTTAATTGGCTTTGGAATCTATTTTGGTATTCAAGCAGCTACTGTTTTATTTTCGTAAACAAGGAACCTGGACCATTATCATCATCTTTTGTTTTGTTCCAAAAATGTTTCATAATTAAAGTGACGATCCCGATAATTGATATAAAACCCAAGCTCACAAAAAAGCCCGGACGGCTCGTCTGGTGAAAAACAGTCCCAAAAACACCGAGAAAAACAAGGATAAACCCTAAAATACGTTTGATGTTGGACATTAATGTCATCTTAATAATTCTACCGTATGAACCGAGAATGAAAAACCAATTGTACAGTAGCATAAGTCCAGCGGCTGTCGTCACGTATTCATAAATTCGACCAGGCATAATTAAAGCCAAAACAATAGATATCGTTATACCGCCTGCAGTTAATGCCATAGCAGGAAGGGCGATATCTTTTTTTACACGCTTTGAAAGAATACCTGGTGCATCACGGTCTTCTGCAAGTGTTACAAGAATACGAATGATCGCAAACAAAGAGGCAACCATCGTAGAAAAACCGGCGATGATAAATACTGCATTAAATACATGGGGGACAAAGGCTAAGTCATATTGATTCAGTGCAGTGACAAACGGACTTTTTTCTGTCGTAAAGCGGTCCCAAGATACCATTAATAGGGCAAGTCCAATCGAAGATACATAAATAATAGCTAATAATAACAACATGACCTTCCCTGATTTGGGTGATTCTTTCATATCCTTTAAACGTACAGCTAACAGCCCCATAATTTCAATCCCGGCATACCCGTAAAACCCATAAATAAGCGATGGCAGCAGGCCTGTTAAACCATTGGGAAAGACAGTGTCATACGTTCTTGGAATACGAAATGCGTCACCGTCTCCAGCCCCTAACACTCCAAATAAAGCAAGGAGCGCTAGAATGATAAACATTAAAATGGCTGCAATTTTGAGCACGGCTAATAAGTTTTCAACGCGGTCAAAGCCAGAAGGTCCCATCAGGATGACGAGCAAACCGAGAACGGAATAAATCGTTGCAAATACCCATAACGGAATATTTGGAAACCAAAACCGTGAAAAGATTGAAAGGGCAGTCATTTGGCTACCAATGATCAACAGTTCAGAAAGAAAATATACCCATCCACTTGTAAAACCAGCCCAACGTCCGTATGCATGCTTAGCATATGTGCGAAAAGACCCTTTTTGCGGATCATTAATCATTAATTTAGCTAGTGCTTCGTATACAAAATACGTTCCGATAGCAGCGATAATATATGAGAAAATAACAGATGGACCAGCCATATTTATAGCAATACTTGAACCGAGGAAAAAACCTGTTCCTATCGTACAAGCAACACCTAATAGCGAGAGTTGCCACCACTGTAACGGTTTTTCTTTTTGTTCAGCGGAATTTGATTTCATGTCCCATCACCACTCCCTTGATCTTGATTGTATTGTTCGATAAGGACGGTTACTTTATGTAAGAAATAACGTATCCTTTTTGTGAGATTTACAAGCTTCTCAAGGATAAAGTTTGTATATTGTGTAATACTAAAGTTAGAAAGAAATAGTTCACCACGATAAAGGAGGCTGTCTATATGAGTCAACAAGTTGTAGCTGTCAGAAAAAATAACGAAGGTGATATCGTAGAATTAAAATTATCGAGTGGACAAATTGTTGATTATAAGCAAGCACAAATGATGGCGCAAAATGGTGAAATTGAACACGTCAATGTATTTAGAGGCAGGGATGGAGACATGCATTTGCGCAGTGACGCAGATGGAGATCCAACTAATAACTTAGACAACTTACCAACTTTCTAAACTAATGAATAAAATTAAGATAGAGAAACAGAAAGAAGACTACTTCATAAAGGTGGTCTTCTTTTTTGTGCGTTTTAACATAGGATGATGTAATGTAAGTGGATTGATATACCGGTAAGGTAAGAAAACATGTAAAAAAATAAAAGTGAAATACAACTTTAAAACCTGTTGCAAGAACAATCCATATGTTAACATATAAAAAATAGAAGTTGACATTATGTTTTATTGAGAAGGGTTTCCTTTGTTTTTATTGAATGTTTATATAATGTAAATGAAATTGTAAATCGATTTTTGATTTTAAGATACAATCATTTTTTACTGGTTGGATACGGTAAGATGGCATTTTAAAAGGGGAGTGGGGGAAATGAATTTACGGGGACATCATTTATTATGTTTATTAGGTTATAGTGGACATGGATATTCTCCTTCTTTTATTAATAAAATGGAGCACCTCGCACCAATTTATCGAAAAGTAGACCTTGATTTTGAGATATTTGTAAATGAGCATACGGATGAAATTTGCAAGCATTGCCCTGCCATGGAACGGAACAACTGTACCACATTTGAAAGAGTCGATTATGAAATCAGGGAACTGGATCGAAGAATAAATGAGAAATTACAAGTACGTCCTGGTTTTTATTATTCCAAGAAAACTATTTTTCGGCGAATCCGAGAAAATATTGAGCCTGATGATTTAGACGTTTTATGCAAAGGCTGTAAATGGCTTTCTTACGGGGTTTGTAAGGCAGCGATTAGGAAATTAAAAGAGGAAACAAAAGATGAGATCACAACATGATTAGTTATTTTAGTTTTAAAAATTCGTATATAAAATTAAAAGGCAAAATCAGTCATATTTCGTAAGACAAGCGCCTTTCCATAACTCCTTCTTCCTAAATAGTATATAACATCTCGACATAGGAAGGAGGGAGAATATGCTTAACCACTATCGAGATTTACTGGATGACCTAGCTGATTTAATCGATCATCATAAAAAAAGAGACGGCCATCGAAAAAAGAAAGATGACGATGACAAAAAGTTCTTAGTTTGTAAAGAGGTAGAAAAAAAGAAAAAGAAAAAGAAAGATGAAGATAAACTCTTTTTGGAATGCAGAGTTAAGGACAAAAGAAAAGATGACAAAGTCCTTGTCTGCAAAGAAGTGGAAAAAAAGAAGAAGAAAGACGATGACGATAAACGGAAAAATGATTTTAAAAAGAAACCTTACAATAAACGTAAAAAATATGATGATCGACCATGGATTGTTAGACCGAAGCGTAGATCGTGTTGTGATAAATGGTGATAAATCAAGGGAAGACCAAAATGGATTATCCGTTTTGGTCTTTCTTTAATTTAATTCTGTCTTACAAATAATTTGGAAAAAATTTTATAATAAAAATTTCGTTTCAATAGCTAATAATAATGAATGGAGGGGATGAAAATGATCAATCGACTTAGCGTATCGTTTAAAACTTTGTTGTCAAAAGTTATCCAGAGAATAAACAATATTCACGTGTTTTTGATTAGCCTAACATACCTCCTAACGGTTCGAACCAGCCGAATTTAATGATCAGTACCAGTGCTTATTGGAAAACTAGTGCCTTCCGAATGCACTAGTTTTACATAAAAATTTAACCTTGGGGTGGAAACGATGACAAGAGCGATAGAAGCGGTAACTGAGTTGTTACAATCTTTTATAGATAATGAACCCAAACCACCGTTACATGTTGGTGAGGTAATGAGCTTATGGACGGCTGTCACTGCATTTCAAGAAGCACGAGCCCTTTACCAAGCCGCACTTAACACAACGACTGATCCTGATTTAAAACATACATTAGAAAATGCGGTACAAGCGTCGAAAAAAGATTACGAAATGATAAAAGAGTTCTTAATTAAAGAGGGAGTTCAATTACCTGCAGTAAATGAAGATAAGCCGCACTCAGACCCTGCTGCAGTTCCTGAAGGTGTAAGATTAACAAATGATGAAATTGCGAATTTAATTTCAGCAAAAGTAGCTGCATCCATCTCATTTTGTGCAACATCCATGTCTCAATGTATTAGAAGTGATGTCGGTCTGATGTTTTTTCAAATCCAAGTGCAACTTATGAAATTTGCCTCACCGCTTAAAAATTTAATGAAAGCCAGAGGTTGGTTGAAAAGTCCGCCACCATACTCTCCTCCTGGCGTCCCAAGAGAGCATAGTTAACGAAATCATTGGTTTTTTAAACATACACCTTTTAAAATACTTTCTGTAATGTTGCAGGAGGTATTTTTTTGTTTGAAAAAATATATTACGTATCTCTAAAGAAATTTATCAGGGACCGCCAAAAGCTCCCTTCATTTTGGTACAATAATAACCGAATAGTCTAAAAATAACGATGACAATACATAGTTCAGAATAAAGGGGAAATGAATATGTTTTCGAACTGGAGAAAAGTTTTACAAGAAGAACTTTCAGGAAGACAAGCGTTTCGATATGCCGATCGGATTGCTCAGTTTCATCGGATCCAAGCGTCAACTGGGTACCGTGAAGCGGCAGAAGCAGTTGTGAAAATATTAAAACGTGACGGGGTCGATGCTGAATTAATATCCTATTCAGCTGAAGCAGGCAGCCGGTTTTTAGCTCATCGGACCTTTCAAGAATGGCATTGTAATCATGCTGAATTATGGATTGAAGGAGAAGAGCGGAAGCGAATTGCACGGTTTGAAGAAGAGGAAATTTCTGTTGTACAACGAAGTGTGGCGACACCGCCAGAAGGAATTGAAGCGGAACTGGTAGTCGTTGAAGAGGCAGAAGATCCCAAAAGTTATGAAGGGCTGAATTTAAATGGAAAAATAGCACTTGTTCGTGGAAATCAATTTTTAATTCATGATCTAGCCGTTGTAAAGCATGGGGCAATCGGTCTTATATTTGATAATTTAAATGAGTATGCACCGATCCGAACGCGCTTAGATATGCCTGATGCTATCCAGTATACGTCATTCTGGTGGCAGGGAGACGAACAAAAAGCATTTGGTTTTGCGGTTTCTCCAAGAGTTGGAGAAGAATTACGCGCAAAAAGTAAACAAGGAACGGTTCGTTTGACAGCAAAAGTGGATGCCAAGCTGTATGATGGTCACTACGAGAATATCGAGTTTTTTATTCCTGGAAAACAACAAGAAGAAGTTCTACTAGTCAGTCACTTATGTCATCCGTATCCTGGGGGACAAGATAATGCATCAGGCCCAGGTACATTAATGGAAACGATGCGAGCATTACAGCAACTGATCAGTGAAAGAAAGCTACCGCAACCTGATTTAGGAATACGCTTTTTAATGATGCCTGAAATGACAGGAACGTATGCGTACTTTGCTCAACACCCGGAGCGGAAAGACACGACAATTGCAGCGCTAAACTTAGATATGGTGGGAGCAGATCAGACGAAAGGCGGTGGACCGTTATGTATTGAACAGCCACCAATGGCAACGCCGACTTTTGTTGATCGTTTTGCTTATAACTTGTTTCAGCAAGTCAGTCAGAATACGAGTAATTTAACAGGAACCTTCAGCTATAGTACAACCCATTTCTTAAGAACACGGTTTTCTGGAGGAAGTGATCATTATATTATTGCTGACCCGACGATTGGGATTCCATGTCCGATGCTGATCCAGTGGCCAGACAAGCATTACCATACGACCGAAGATTCGACGAACAACCTTGATCCAAACATGATGAAAATGGTTGCACTGACGACAGCTTTATATGCATATGGTTTGGCGAATGGCAGTGAACAAAACTGGTCGTTACTATTAAACAATGATACCGCTACGAGATACACAGATTTACAACAGGCTCTAACAACAATATTGAATAATCAGCAACTTAATAAAGGTTGGTGCGGGGCCTTTAAGTTTTATTGTGATTATGAAAAACGTGCATTGGAAAGCTATCGACAGTATGCCGACATTCGCAAGTTTGATAGCATCCCGAAGCTAGTAGATCAAGCACAAATGTTACTAGATGATCAAATAAAAGTTTTACAACAGCACGCACAGGCAACTGAAGCATTGGGTACTAAAATTGAAACAAAAGCGGCTAGTCTACCGTCAGAATTTACAGAGAAGGTGTATAAAAGAACCTATGAGGGTCCGTTTGATTTAACGTTTGAGTTAGAACGGTTACCGTTAGAAGAACGCTTACAATGGTATGAATATAAGAAACAGGCAAAGCCCCCAGCAGGTTATGAAGTGTTTTTACAATATTGGATCGATGGCACTCGTTCCGTACAAGAGGTTTTGGCATTAGTTCACATGGAGTCGGGATCCTATGATTTGGAATATGCTCAAAACTATTTGCAACTATGTGAGAGATTAGGGTTAATTTCTCGGAGGGACGACAGTTAATGCTAGCTGCAAAAGGTAGATTATCCATTCGAAAACTGATGGATTGTGAATCAGATTATAAATTACTTTTTAAGTGGTTAAATGATGAAGTCGTTCAAGAATTCTACGAAGGAAAAAGTGTCAAACATACTCTTGAACAGATTCACGATGAGTATCGTTCACGAGCTATAGGAGAGAATTATGTACAATCTTGTATCATCGTTTACGGTGAAATAGCCATTGGTTATTTACAGTATTATCATCTACAACCAGAAGAAATAAAGGTGTATGGAGCTGCAAGAAACGAGCAAGTGTATGGGATCGATTTATTTATCGGTGAACCGACATATTGGAATAAAGGAATTGGAACAGACGTAATAAAGTTAACAGTCGACTTTTTATTTTCCAAGAAAGGTGTACATGAAATTTTCATCGATCCGCAGACGTGGAACGAAAGAGCGATTGCTTGTTATGAGAAATGTGGCTTTCAAAAAGTAAAAGTACTTCCTAAACGGGAAATACACGACGGCGAATATAAAGATAATCAAATTATGCGGATCACACATGAGGAGTTCAAGGATAACTGATAATTGTAAGACGAAGCAGAGGCTGTTCATATGAAACAGCTTCTGTTTTTATTGTACCGTACTCACTTTTACAAAAAAAACGAAAAATAGTATAGTAGTGGTACAGAAGTGATGGGGAGATGGATGGAGTGGATTTGAAATATAGAGAAAATAGCGTATGGAAAACAACAGGGGTGCTATGGTTAGGCGTTGCTGTTCTAAATCTTATTTGTCTAGTATTTCTGTTTATTGGGTTAGGATTTAGCGCCTATACAGTTATTGTGGCGATTATTATTAGCTGTAATGTGGCATTAAGTATAATTATAGGCATTTATTATTTACGTTTGAATGACATTACATATATACAGCTTGAAAATGACATGCTGTTAGTTCATAAGGGACTTATTCGGTTGAAGCGGAAAATCAATTATAATGATATTGAAGAAAGCAGAATTAGTGACAACAAACTAATCTTACTATTAACGAACGGAAAAGAAGTTGAGATTAACTTGGACTTATTAAAAATAAGAGACTTTGACAAACTCAATATCAAGTTGAGTGAGCATGTTGAAATAAGACAAGCAAATTAACCTACGATTAGATACTCGCAGACAGCAACCCCATGCGGGTATTTTTGTTTGAATTGTGTAGATAAATGAGTATTGGATATCCATAAGGGGACTCTTGAGGATGAAAGAGATGACTATACTAGAAACCGAACGTTTAATATTACGAAAGATGAATATTCAAGACGAAGATCATCTTATGAAAATATTTTCCGATCCCATTGCGATGCAGTACTATACATCAACTAAGACGAGAGAAGATGCACGAAAATGGATAAACTGGAATATAAAGAATTACGAAAAACATCAGTCAGGGCTTTGGATATGCGAGTTAAAAAATACAGGCACATTCGTTGGTCAGTGTGGGATTGTTCCGCAGATCGTAGATGGTCAAGAAGAAATGGAAATTGGGTATTTATTTGTTCGAGACTACTGGGGACAAGGATTTGCAACGGAAGCAGCAAGCGCAGTGCGTGATTATGGTTGGAGTAAGCTTGGATGGTCTCGTTTAATCTCAATGATCTATAAATACAATACCCCTTCGATCAAAGTAGCTGAACGGATAGGTATGAGTATGGAGAAGGAAACGAATATTAAAGATCGACCTACCCTTATTTATTCCATTTATTTGTAACGCTAGGCAGGGATCAGCGGCTTTATATAACGAAAAATATCTGAAGGAGGCATCTTTTGATTTGGCATATACTAATACTTGTCATTGCGTCTAATCTCGATGATTTAGCGGTAGGTTTTTCACTCGGTATGAGAGGAAAAATTCCACTAAAGGTTATATTCATCATTGCGATTTTTTCGGGGTTAACGATGGGGACAGGTTTATATTTTGGCGACGTTATTGCTGGAGTGATACCAGAGCATTTATTATTCTATTTAGCTTCCTTTGTCTTTCTCGCCATAGGTTTATGGTTTCTATGGGATGCAAGAAAATCGAAAGGAGAGGAGACTCATGAAAAAAAGCTAGATCTAAGCTTAAAAGCTGCAGTTATTTTAGGGATTGCATTAGGGATCGACTCTTTAGCTGCAGGCTTTTCAGGTGGATTGGCAGGCTTTCCAATTTTACTTTCAAGTTTTTTGGCCTTTGCAACTAGTTTCCTATTTATATGGGCTGGCTCCAAATTCGGTCACTTAGTGGCACTGAATGTATTTAAAAATCATGCAAGTTCGATTTCAGGTTGGTTATTTATTGCTCTAGCTTTATTTATTTTGTTCATTTAAATCACTTGGTCGTAGTTGTTCTGCGATCAAGTGTTTTTGATTTGGCCGGATCTTAAATACGAAACAAAAAAGTGAAACAACTTCTATATAAAAAAAAGATGGCATAATCATATATATTCGATAAAGAGGACGTAGGACAAGGACTAAAGGGGGAGTTACTAAAAGGAGGGATTCTATGAGTGGGATACAACTAAATGAGGTGAAAGGAAACCCAACCGAGCAGTCATATTCATTAATAACTGTAGTATTAGTGTGGTGTGGGCTCGTAGTATTATCGAGCATGTATATTACGATCCCGCTTATTTCTGTTTTTAGTGCTTCTTTTGAGGTTTCATTACAACAGGCAGCTCTAACAGGAAGTGTTTTCTCCCTTTTCTACGCACTTGGTTGTTTAATTTTTGGGGCGCTCTCAGACCGATTTGGACGCAAAGCCTTTTTAATGATCGGAATCTGCTCCATTACAATTGTTACTCTCTTAATTGGATTTGTCGAAGGTTTTTATTGGTTACTCATCTTAAGAGCGCTTCAAGGAGCCGTTGCTTCTGTATATGCACCTATCTCTCTAGTTTACGTAGGAGAAGTGTATCCGTCGGAAAAGCGATTGACGACGATCGGATTTATTACTTCAGGTTTTTTGACGGCAGCTATTTTTGGTCAAGTGTTAAGCAGTGCGATCCAAGAGCTTTGGGGCTGGCCCTTTATCTTTTTTACTCTCGCAGCGTTGTATTTTATATCCAGTCTTCTCGTTATTTTCGTACTTCCTCGAGAGGAACGAAGCTCGAGCGGAGTACGGGTGTGGGATATTTTTAAACAAATGGCGGTTTTGCTGAAAAATAAGCAGTTGCTGCTTACATTGTTCATTACGTTTCTATCCCTCTTTTCACTCGTGGCCATGTATACGATTTTAGGCAGCTATTTAAGTACGAATACGTTTGGGTTGTCGAGCCAAGAAATTCTAGCGGTTCGAGCGGTCGGAATTTTTGGCATTATATTAGCTCCTTTTGCTGGAAAGCTATCTAATAAATATGGTATTTCAAATGTATTACGAGTGGGAATGGTTCTTGCAACCGTAGGAGTGGTGATGGTAGGTGTTTTCTCCAATTTATTTATGATTGTTCTTATGAGTGTTGTATTTGTTGCAGGAATTGCATTAGTATGTCCCGTTACTATATCAATGGTTAGTATTTTAGGAGAAAAAGTAAGAGGTACTGCCGTTACGTTTAATGCCTTTATTTTATTTGTGGGGGCAAGTTTAGGGCCAGTTACAGCGATTTTTTTAATTGGTGTTTCGAATTATTCGATGAGTTTCATAGTACTTGGTGTTTTTCTTTGTATAGGATTAATCGTATCTATGTTTATTAAGGTTAAATAATTGCCTCGTGCAGCTGGCTCAACTAGGAACTCACACTTAGTTAGAAGGGGATGTAGTTTGAGTCAGTTTTTTCATAAATAAAGATTTAAGAGTAATGGCGGGAGTTGCTCTTCTATAAGAAGAGTTAATCAATGAAATCGTTCAAAAAACAAACCTACTGAAAAGGGGGAACACCGCTTTTCATAGTAGGCTAATTATTTCGTCATTAAAACTTCTTTTCATCCCTCTCTTTACCATATTAAGTGCGATTATTGATGCTTCATAAAATACTCTGAAGACTTATTCTTCAGTTTCCCTAGCGCTCTTTTTAGAAAGTTACCTAGATCCTTTGACGATTTTACTCGTTCATACGTTGCTTCAAACTCTTCAGATCGAATCGGGTATTGCTCACCATTTGGCTCAGTAATCAAATAGTCACCAGGTAAACCTCTTACTGTACCTTCTGATGTTTCAATTGTAATTGATCTCTTCAGTTTTACGGCTTCTACGACGACCGGTATTTTTCTGTATTTAGGCATGTAATCCCTCCCTCCAAAACCAATCCCTTTTCAAGTATGTTTTAATAGGGTTGAAGAGCTTGGGATGTAAGTCCTATTTTTTATTAGAAAAGAGTTACTCAAACTTTTACCCTTATCCCATTTCAACAGTTTAAAAAGGGTTGGTACCTACTAACTTAATTTCAACGTATGCAGCATGTCAGCAGTTTGTGACAGGTTCCTATAGGTTCGTATGGAATAGTCGTCTATTTTCATCTACGCTTCTTTTATTACAGGAAGGCCAATAATGAATGTCGATCCTTTTCCTTTTTGACTGGTCACATCAATAGTACCTTCCATTGAGTGGATAATACTGTATGAAATCGTTAAGCCAAGTCCAGTTCCTCGTTCTTTTAAAGAATAGAAGGGAGTGCCTATAGATTGCAACTCGTTTTTTGTCATCCCGCAACCGTTATCTTTTATATAGATGTAGTAGAAATCTAGTTTTTTTGAAACCGAGACGGTAACTGCTTCTCCTTTTTGGGAAACTTCGATTGCATTTTTTATTATGTTTATAAGTACTTGTTGGAATTTCTCAGGACAGCCTTTTATGAAATAATTATTCTCTGTAGGTAAGTGATACTCGACCCCCACACTTTTCATGAGTGCGTATGATGAGAGGGTGTGATTGATCCGATTGATTTGCTCATGAATATTGATCGTTTCGAGCTTTACGGCTTGTGGTTTTGCTAATGTTAAATAATCGTTAAGAATCGTTTCGGCACGTTTTAATTCATTTGTAATAATTTCATAATGTTCGCGATGTTTCTTAGGCGTATCTTTATCTTGTTGTAAAATTTGAACAAAACCATTGACGACGGTCATTGGGTTTCTGATTTCATGAGCAACACTTGCGGCCATTTGCCCGACAATATTAAGCTTTTCTGATTTTTCGAGTTCGACTCGTAATTGTCCATGCTCTCTTATCGTTTCTATCACATAGATGCAAACCCACATCATCAATATATGCATGACTATAAAGAACAAATAAAACATATACACGTCGGTCGATGAATATCCAAACATTAGTTGAATGGATAAAATAACAAGCAGTGAATTAATGGCAGTCAGTACTAGAGTTGATTTAATTTTTTTACTGTATGTAAAGGTTTGATAATTTCTAAAGTACATAATTATAAATATTAACGATATTAAAGAGATTATTAAAGCGGCATATGCACCCATCCCCCCAATAAATACACGAAAGGCAAACATCATGATCGTTACAAAAATACCAATGGGAAAGCTGCCATATAAGAAAGAGAGGATCCAAGGAATCGTACGTAAATCCATCATATTTCCAGTACTGAAAGAAACGGGAAAAGACATACATAAAAAAATAGCAAGGCAGCTTAAAAAACCTACGATTAAACTATTATAATTTTTAAGGTATGTGTTGTTTTTTAGTATCGTGTAATAAAGTAAGGGTGGAAATAAAATAAAAACGACTTGTAATAATAATTGCTGCAGCATGAATGTAGATACTCCTCTTTTTCTATACTTACTACCGTATAATTCTAGAAGATGGTTAAATTTCCTCTAGTTTTCAACCGATTCCTACTATTATATCTATTATTTTCCATAAATTAGGGTAGGTTGCCTTGTTGAAGCCAAAAAGTGAATGGTAGTTGCGATAATAAACGCAGGTGAATTTATGATTATTTAAATATTTTGAGTAATTAATTCATTCTTCTGTTAGTATGGCAGTATAGCGGTACTAGTGAAGGAGAGGGAGAACATGAGTGAAAAAAACATGGAAGAGTTCTTAATTCACCAAAATGAGACGGTAAAAGGTCTTTACCAATCGGTACTTACGAATCACTGGATGGCAGCCACAACAGGAGAGCAAAAGTGGAGTGAACAACATGAAAAAGCGTTAAATACATATTATAGTCATTTTGCCAGCAAAGATTTGATGGATCAGGTGTGCTATTTTCGGAGCAGACAGGCCTTAGAATATAAACAACAACGCCAATTAGATGATATCTATCGAAAAACGGTCAAAAATCAACTCAGTCCGGAAACGCTCGCTAAAACGGTGGAACTTGAAAAAGAAATCTCGCAAACGTTTACTTCTTTCCGACCAAATATAAAAGGAAAAGAAATAACAAACAATGAGATCAATGACATTCTTAAGAGTAGCCGTGACCTTTTTCAAAGAAAAGAAGCATGGCTTGCCAGCAAGCAAATTAGTAAAAAAATCGAAGCGCAAGTCTTGCTATTGGTACATAAACGGAATGAAGATGCCCGGGCGTTAGGATATGAGAATTTTTATCAGATGTCAATGGAAACACAAGAGTTAGACATTAACAATGTTTTTCAGATTTTAGAAGACTTAAAGGAACAATCTGATGCTCCTTTTGAGAAATTGAAACAAGAAATCGATGAAGAATTAGCAAAAAAGTGGGGGATTTCGGCAGGTGAGATTCGACCATGGCATTATACAGACCCTTTCTTTCAAGAAGCGCCTGCTATTCAAGGAATAGATATAGATCAATATTTTAAAGGGAAAAATGTAGTGGAAATGGTTAACCAAACCTTTCATGCGATGGGACTAGACATTGAGGACGTTTTGAAGCGGAGTGATTTATACCCTCGAGAACATAAAAATCCATTTGGGTTTTGCTCGGATATTAATCGTGAGGGAGATGTGAGGATACTAGTCAACTTAGATGAAAGTCTATTTTGGTGTACGGCTTTACTACATGAGCTCGGTCATGCGGTGTATTTTAAAAACATCGATCGTCAGTTACCGTTTATTCTTCGTTTTCATTCTCATACGTTAACGACTGAGGCGATCGCACTATTTTTCGGTCGCATGAGTAAAATGGACAGTTGGCAAGAACGGTTTTTGGACCTTCAGCCAAATCAACTGGAAGAGCTGAGGCTGTTTGCTAATAAGATGCTTCAGCGTCAAATGCTCGTCTCGGCTCGATGGATTATAACCTTTTCGTCTTTTGAAAGAGAGATGTATGAAAATCCAAATCAAAATTTAAATCAACTGTGGTGGAAGCTGGTGCAAGACATTCAATTTATGCATCCACCAGAAGAGACTCATTTCCCGGACTGGGCAGCAAAAATGCACTTCTCACTTGCTCCGGCTTCGTATCAGGACTATTTATTAGGCGAATTAACTGCATCGCAGTTGCATTGTTTTATTGAAAAGAATATTTCTAAAGAGTTATTTACAGAAGAGGTTGGCTCGTATTTAATTCGTGAGTTCATTCGACCTGGAGCTTCATTACATTGGAATGAAAAAATTAAACAAGCGACAGGGGAATACTTAAATCCTCGTTATTTTATAAAACAGTTTTTTTAGTTTGCTGCTAGAAGGAAGGTAATTTAATGGATTTGACAAAACAATTAACTGATCAATTTACCCCTGTGCTGAGGCATATTGAAAAAACGCAAAAGGTTGTTAGTTGGTCAGGTTCGGCCTGTCTGGTTATTCAAAAAGACAAGATCGTGACAGAACAATATTGGGGAAACCATTCCATTGATCCGTTAGCGAGACCGATTCAAGCGGACTCCCAATTTCATGTCGCTTCTGTACGGAAAAGCTATATCGGATTTGCGGTTGCCTATGCGGTTTATAATGGGTACATTCATTCAATGGATGATCTCGTAACAACCTATCTGAACGATCTGGATAGAAATGTTTTAAAAGGAACAACGATACGGCATCTCCTTACACATACACATGGACTTCATTTTAAAGAAGGAACTCTTTTTCGTGAATTTCCTGCTGGCACCAGCTGGGCCTACCGTATGGTTAGTATAGATCTTTTAGCAGCGGTAATTAAGGTGACAACTGGTCAAACGATAGCAGAAATCCTCCAGAAAGAAGTGTTTGAACGAGTCGGGTTTCGTGAAACTGGCTGGTATGCTAAGTCAACTGAAAAGCTAGTCGATGTAATCCGTGAACCGAATGATCGAAATTGGGTTACAAGTGAAAGTACTGAAGGCGATAAGATGAATATGTATGTGTCCACACGGGAACTTGCCTACTGGGGGTACCTTCATTTAAAACAGGGAGAGATAAATGGAGAACAAAAGGTAGCAAAAGAAATAATCGAACTTGCAACAGCTCTTCAATCCCCGACGTTAGTAGACCAAGATCTGCCACAAAACGGCTTCCTATGGTTTGTAAAAGACTTGCCTGCGTTACAGTCTGAAATGGGTCCGCTTATTCCGAAAGGGGCCTATCAAATTTTAGGGTATACGAATGTTGCTCTATTGGTGATCCCGAAACATGATATAGTTGTCGTACGGATGTTAAATAGCTTCGGCTCTCCTAAAGGATATGACTATCTAGCTGATATTCGTAGTTTTGGAGATACGGTGATGGGCTGTCTGTAAATCCTACATCAAAAGTTGTAGAAATGATCCATCTGGAATTTAAATAGCTAACCTTTCAGAACACTGAGAGGCCCTTATTCTCTTGGAATCTACCATTTCATCAAAGTTAGGGCACTGAGAGGATCTTATTTGTAGTTTTCTTTGAGGAAAGAACTGTTTTTTTAGTAAATAAGAGCCTGTGAAGTCCCTAAACTGTATAAATCATTGGTTTTATCACAAATAAGGGCTTCTGGAGTCCGCTTTTGCTTTTCTTATCAAAAGTCATCATCCATATGTGAAAACTAAGTACAAGCTGCTGTCTCTATACAAAAAGAGGTGCTAATCATCATGTGATTGGCACCTCCATTTTTATGTTTACTCCCAATATGAACAACAAAAGTATTAGAAAAAAATGGTTGCAAACTCTATTTTGTCATATATAATTAAAACTGTAATATGATAAATAGTACAGTTAGTGACCATAACACAATAAGCAGTTTAAAAAAGAAATGCGCTCTAGCAATAATAGTAAGCTCCTAGAAAGGAGGAAGTCATGTTTCAATTAGACATCCGAAGTAGAAAACCCATTTATGAGCAGTTAGTTGAAAAATTGAAAGAGTTGATTATTCATGAGGTGTTCGTAGCTGACCAGCAATTACCATCAGTTAGAGCGTTAGCACAAGAATTAACGATCAACCCGAATACGATCCAAAAAGCATACCGTGAATTAGAACACCAAGGATACATCTACTCGGTTCCAGGCAAGGGGAAGTATGTTGCTCCTCAATCAGAAACGAAAAACGATGAAAAGGTGAAGAAGATGAAAGAAGAATTGGTGAAGCTTTTATCAGAAGCTATGTATCTAGGAATGAAAAAAGAGGACATCTTATCTCTAGTTGCAATTGCTGAGGAGGCAGTGAAAGGAGGAGAAGATAATGATTGAAGTAAAAAATCTTCGCAAAGAATTTGAGGGAACCGAAGCGGTTAAAAATTTAAATTTACGAATCTCAAAAGGTTCTATTTACGGACTCCTCGGTTCCAATGGTGCAGGAAAGACGACCTTAATGAAAATGATTGCGGGTATTTACAAACAAGATTCAGGAGACGTCCTAATTAACGGTGAGCCTATTTTTGAAAATGTGAACCGTAAGCAATCCGTTATTTTTTTAGCAGATTCTTTATTTTTCTTTCCAAACACGACCATTAAGCAAGCTGCTGATTTTTATAAAAGTATGTATGTCAACTGGAACGAAGAGCGTTTTCAAAGATTACAAGAGGTGTTTCCGATCGATGTTCATAAGAAAATACATCGTTTATCTAAAGGAATGCAGCGTCAAGTAGCATTTTGGTTAGTTTTATCAACAATGCCTGAGGTTCTCATATTGGATGAACCACTCGACGGCCTCGATGCGGTGATGCGGAACAAAGTAAAAAATCTACTGATTCAAGATGTAGCTGATCGAGAAATGACGATTATGATATCTTCACATAACTTGAGAGAAGTAGAGGACCTGTGTGATCAAATCGGAATACTGCATCACGGGGAACTGATGATAGAAAAAGATTTAGATGATTTGAAATCAGACATTCATAAAATTCAAGTCGCTTTTAAACATGAGGTACCACCGATCTTTTTACACGGGATTGATGTGTTGTACAAAGAAGAGCGCGGCAGTGTACGGCTGTATATCGTTAGAGGTAATCAGGAGAAGGTGACGTCTCATATACAATCGTTCAAACCAGCTATTTTTGATGTATTGCCTTTAACGCTTGAAGAGATTTTTATATATGAAATGAGGGATGTCGGTTATGCTATCGAAAACATTATCGTTTAATCGAGGTATATTCATCCAAGACTTAAGAAGTGTCGGCTGGGTCGGAATTGCATACTTTATAAGCTTATTATTTGCGTTACCACTGCAACTTTTAATGGCCTATACGAGAGATGGGCACGAGCATCGATTTTTTACAAGGCCTTTTACGAGCTTATTTGAGATTTCGATTGAGTTCCAAGTGTTTTTAATGTTTTTAATGCCCGTATTACTTTCGATTTTTATCTTCCGCTATATTCAAGTTAAATCATCAAGTGACTTTGTACATAGCTTACCGGTAAAAAGAGAAAATTTATATAACCAACATGTTTTATTAGGGATTGTCATTTTATTTGTCCCCATTTTCTTAACAGGATTGGTTGCTTGGATTTTAGGAAGTGTCTTACCGGCTGGAGAATTATTATCGTTTTCCTCTGTTATGAGTTGGATGGCAGTATCATTGCTATTTAATGTCTTTGTTTTCTTAGCAGGTGTTTTTGTTGGGATGCTTACGGGGATGTCTGTTTTACAAGGGGCACTTATTTATATCATGCTTATTTTTCCAACTGGGATAACGATACTCTTCTTTATGAACCTGCAGTTTTTCTTATTTGGATTTGCAGGGGAGTATTATTTCTTGCAAAACATTGAAAGAATACTGCCGTTTGTACGTATAGTTGAAGTCATTCATACCCCTTTGACTGTTCAGGAGGTTATCGCCTATCTTTTATTGATTGTCTTTTTCTATGTAGCGGCGTTATTCGTTTATAAAAATCGAAGTGTGGAAAGTGCGACGCAAGCGATTGCATTCCGTTCACTGCGCCCAATTTTTAAATACGGTGTTACGGTTTGTTCGATGCTGGTCGGTGGGTTTTACTTTGGAGAAATGCAAAACCAACAAGTAGGATGGATTATCTTTGGATACATTGTTGGCTCTATAATTGGCTATTATATCGCGGAAATGATCTTAGAAAAAACGTGGCGGGTGTTTGCGAAATGGAAAGGTTATGCGATCTATATAGTTGCGATAGTTTTAGTAGCTTTTATGATGCAATTTGATATTTTAGGCTACGAGAAAAGAGTTCCAGATTTAGCGAATGTCAATCAAGTGTACATGTCAGATGGCATTTATCCTCTTTTGGATGAGTTGAAAGGGGAAGAACAAGAGGAGTCAAACAATTCTAGGCATGAAAAAGAATTAGATATTAGACCGACCTATTCCTATAAGGAAGAAGAAAATATAAAAAACATTCGTCGCTTACACGAACAAATTGTCCGTGACCAGGCTATGATTGAAAATTATAGCGGGGACACAGGATTTGTTGTCTTTGGATACGACTTAGAAAGCGGCAAGACACTTGTAAGACAGTATCGTATTCCAATCGAAGTATATGCTGAACTTTACAAACCAATTGTTCAATCGAAAGAACATAGACGTAATCAAAATCCGGTAATGACTGTTGATGATTTATCTGAGCTTGATCGAATTTCTCTACACACGAATTTAGGGAAGAGAGTAGTTTTAACCGATCCTCAAGATATGAAAGAGTTCCATGAAGTGTTAACATCTGAGATTGAAGCTGAAACATACGCAGATATGAATGACAGAAGAGAACCATGGGCTTATATTGAATATTTATGGGCAAATGAAAAGAGAATTAATACCGTATGGAAGAAGTCTTACGAAGAAATGGATCGTTGGCTCGAACAAAAAGGATTGCGTGACCAAGCGAGAGTAACTCCTGATGACATTTCACATGCAATCGTTTTAAAGATGGAAGACAAAATGGATATGTATGATTATATTCATAAGTATGATTTAGAAGGAAATATTGAAATGCAACAACAGGGGCTGAGAGTCGAAGCACCTGAACAATTAGAGGAAGCGTTACGATGGTCACATTGGGGCGGTGATGGAAGATACATTATCGCATTCTATTATCATCAACATACGTATCCTGATTTCTATACTTTTGCTGAAGGCGAAGAGCCTAAGTTTGTCAAAGAGTATTTTAACAAATAAAGTAAATACTAAAATGAGGCTGTATCAATTAGATACGGTCTTATTTCTACTGGGCTTTATATTTCGAGGTAACGGTTGTGGTATGGTTATTAATGGTAATTTAATAAATAAATCTTTGACAGAACAGGTTATTTTTGCTTTTATTAATATACGGATTCCTTTTATTTAATAAGAACAATGATGTCATTGTTAATGAACGATCACTGAAAAAGTATGGTTTGGTTCATAAGGAAATTTATCTTAAGTAGCGTGGTGACAACATATGCGATTTACAAAGAGCATCCCGAACCTTTTTACGTTAGGGAACTTGTATTGTGGTTTCCTATCGATCGGGTATGCTGCAACAGGGCAATACAAAAATGCGGCCATCTTAATCATCATCGGAATGATGTTAGACAGTATGGATGGACGAGTGGCCCGAATGTTAAAAGCAGAGAGTGCTTTAGGAAAAGAATTAGACTCATTAGCTGATATCGTGACATTCGGCGTCGCACCTTCCTTTTTAGTGTATTATACATCCTTTTATCAATTTGGGTTATTAGGCTTTATGGTTGCTGGTTTATTTCCGCTGTTTGGGGCTTATCGCTTAGCCCGCTTTAATGTCAGTACGAAGTCATCGATGAATTATTTTATTGGTGTCCCGATTACTGCGGCTGGGGGAATTTTAGCGATTCTCACTTTATTTGGAGAACTAATTCCTAATATTATTACAACGGTTGTTTTTACAGGATTGTGCTTTTTAATGGTAAGTAAATTACGGATACCAAGCTTAAAAGAAGTTCCGTTACCGAAATACGGGACAATTGTGACGATCTTTTTGGGGTGCGCCTTGTTTGTCATTTACAAAGGGTTTTATGGACAATTTCCGTACTTGATCTATATTGCTACTCCTTTGTACATTGCTTACGTCACGTACCGGTTTGTGAAAGGAAAGAACAAAAAGGATATCGAATAGAATTTGTTATTGAATGTAGTAATTGAAATAGCTAACAGCTTATTTGCTGTTAGCTATTTTTTTAACACACATCCTTTTTTATATATAATCTAAAGTAAAGATTGAACGTTACAAAAGCTACATTCTCCCTTTCAACATCCCATGCCAATAAAACCGTGGAAGTAATTCTTTCTTTAAGAAGTACATACTATACCGTTGTTTCGCTTGGTTGAAAGGGAATGTTTCTTTTGGCTCTTTGTTGTAATCAAATTCTGCTAAAATTAATTTACCTCGTCCTGTAACAATTGGGCATGAGGTATACCCATTATAAGAGGCATTTAGTGGCTGGCCATTGATTAAGGAGAGCAGGTTCTTTACAACAGTTGGTGCTTGTTTCCGAATCGCTGCCCCTGTTTTAGAGGTTGGTAAGTTCGCACTGTCGCCTAAACCGAAGATGAAAGAAAATCGTCTATGCTGTAAAGTGTTAGGGTCCACATCTACCCAGCCATTTTCATCGGCGAGTTCACTACTTTTAATAAACCGATGAGGTCCCATCGGTGGGGTCACATGGATTATGTCGTATTGATAGGTTTGGATTTCACCAGTATCTATATTTTCAAACGTTGCTTTTTTTACTTTATGGTCAATTTCAATTAAATTCGTTTTAAAGTTTGTTTTGATCTTTTTTTCTTTTAGGACTTTTTCTAGAGTTTCACGGTATTTTGGCACGTCGAAAATCGCTGTATTAGCAGAGTTAAAAATAATTTCTGTTTCATTACGAACCCCAACTTCTTCAAAAAATTCTTCAGCTAAATACATAATTTTCTGTGGCGCGCCCCCACATTTTACTGGTGTATTAGGATGAGTGAAAATTGCTCTTCCACCCTTAAAATTTCGAATCGCATCCCATGTGTAATCTACATAATCATAAGCATAGTTACTGACAACTCCCTCTTGCCCTATAGCTTCCTTCAACCCTTTAACTTGATCCCAGTATAGCTTAAGACCAGGGGCAACTACTAAATACTGAAACGCAATTTCTTGATTTTTATCCGTTTTTATAGTTTTCTTCTTTAGATTAAAGGACTCAACTGCTTCTTGAATAAAGTGTACGCCTTTTGGAATAAGGTCTTTTTCCTCTCGTGCTGACTGTTCTTTAGAAACAATTCCGCCACCTACTAATGTCCATAATGGCTGATAATAATGATGAGTAGCTGGGTCAATAATGACAATTTCATCTGGTGTCATTTTTCTCGCTAATTGGGCAGCAACAGTGATTCCTGCTGTTCCACCACCGACAATAGCTACTGTAAATGATTTTTGAGTCATATCAATTCACTCCTTAATTGTTAATAAACATGCTGTTTGCTTAAAGCAATAAAACGCTTACATTTAATAAGGAAGAAAGCTAGCAGGACCTCTTGATGGTCCTGCATCGCTTTAATAGTTAAGCTGTTTTTTCTTGAACCTTAGGCTCTTTTACTGCAGTAGAGTTAAAGTGGTTTTTGTTTAGTTTAAATAGTACATGAATGGTTTTGAACTGTACGAATACGAATGGAGCAAGGATGATAAAGTATGCAACTGAGAATTGATCAATCACCCCGTTTTGTACTAACCCCCAGTGTGTAAAGAACATTCCTAATACGAAGAAGGCCACACCTGGACAAATGAGTCCGTAACTACCTGCACTATTCTTGTTGCCTCCAACAAATGTGTTAAAGTAACCCAATTTCGTTAAGACAGAGTAACCAAGAATTCCAATAACGATTTGAGCAGTAATCACTGCACCTAAACCTACAAAAAAGATTAAAGGGTGTGGGTCAGTTCCTAAAAAGTTGTGTGCTAATCCAGAAGTAACACGTACTCCTGTAATTCCGATAAGCGTTAATATTGGAATGAGCATCCAAACACTTGGACTAGCTTCTAGTGCAAACCCATTTTTAAAGATAGATCGTAATCCTAAACCAATCCAAACGATGATTAAAATAACACTTAGTACAGTGAATAAGATTGAGAAAAAGATCCCAGTAGCTGAAATGACTAGGTTGTGGCTCATCGCTCCAGGAGCAGCGAAACCTACACCAACCATTGTGAAAGCAAATACAGATAGCAATTGGCTAAAGTGATTGTTTGCTTCTTCTTTGAATGAAGATGTCGTCATGAAACGAGTCATCATTCTTACAAAGATCTTTAATGCAAAGTACCCAACAACCATAAACCCGATTAAAGCAAATGGAAGTAGAAATTGTACATAATCCCATAATCCAGGAACGAAGACAGCCCCTAATACGAAAAGAACGTTGATCATCATTGAAAATGTTAATGGAATAGCCATTAAAGCAACTTCACCATTGGAAGAACGTAATGCTTTGTATGCATCTGTTTTTTTGAACTTATTGAATTCTTTCACATTCCAAATGACTTTCTCGAAATGTCTAAAGGCGAAATAAATCATCGCTAGTAAAGCGATTACAATAGAAATTGAGATAAATGTATCCGCACCTGTGACATATGGGTAGATGTGATTAAATGTTGCCATTGGTGTATCTGGATGTGGAACCATAAACATTAAATACATGAAAAATGATACGGCTAGACCCCCATTTCCGAGTGCAGCTAAAAAGTACAGTGGATTGTAATTGTTTTTCATTTTATTCTCCTCCTTATACCCTTAGGGGTATTAATTTCTGTAAACTTAATATATCAAATAATTTTGATGTTGTAAACCTCTTTTTTATTTTGTCTCTTTTAGTGTTAATATCTTCCTGAATTCATACGACCCTTTAATTCTGGGGATATTTAGAAGATAGAAGAGATTAGGAATGATTGTAAAAATGTAAACTCGAAGCAAAATACCACATGGGGTATATAGATAATTATAGGTAATAATCATAATTAACGTATAAGTGATTTCACTTAATTTTTAATTTTAAAAAGAAATTTTTGTGAACAGGTCCTGATTTCCTCGATATTTCTATTTTTATTTGATATTAGTTTAAAGAAGAGATTTGCTATGGGGGTGTAAATCATGAAGCTAGAGTGGTTTAAACAAGTGGTGGACGATTTATCTGAAGGGGTCGTAATTATTAATAAGGATCGTGTGATTCATTATCATAATCAATTAGCGAAAGAAATGACGGGTTGGGAACTTGGAGATGTAGTTCCTTATTGTTCGTACTGTAAGATGAGAGAGGTGGCTCCAGGTGAGGAACGGTGTATTCTCGCACATGAAGATCCTCTGCCAAGCTTTCAAGCTCATATGCCGACGTATAAAGGGAAAAAAGAAACATCATTTGAAATGAGTACGACAAAAATTCCGCTAGAGGGTATGGAGTTTATGGTACTCATCCTTCGAAATCCAAAATGGACATCAGAAAAAGAACGCTTGAAAATAAAGAAACTCTTAATCCGAGATACGATCGCGACACAAGAAAAAGAGAGAAAAGCAATTGCGATGGAACTGCATGACGATATATCTCAAGGGGTATATAGTGCGTTTTTAGGATTACAGGGGGTTAAGCACCATATTACGGATGAAAATTATCAAAGTCATTTTCGTAAAATTGAGGGAACGCTAGAGAAGACGTTAGACAATATCCAACGATTAACTAAACAATTAAGACCGCAAGCGATTGATCAATTCGGGTTAAAGGCAACGTTAAAATCAGCAGTAGAAGACTGGAAAAAGTTTTATAAGGTGAACTTTACATTATCTTATCAAATACATGAGTATCAATTATCGAAGGAAGTAGAACTGCAATTATTTCGTTTAATTCAAGAAGCTGTTACGAATGCGGTTCGTCACGGAAAAGCCAAGGAAATAATGATTAAGTTTACTGAAAGTGAAGACCAAATTATGTTTCAAATTATAGATGATGGACAAGGTTTTGATGTCGGGCAAACGAAGTTTAAAGGACTTGGATTGTATCATATGAAAGAACGAATGGCGATGATTAACGGGGAAGTGAATTGGGATAGTAAAATTGGAGGTCCAACGAAGGTTGAAGGGTATGTAGATATGAATAATAAAGGGTGTTAACTGTGAAAGTACTGATTGTAGACGATCATGAGGTAGTAGCTAGTGGATTAGCATTATTAATAAAAGATATGTTCAGTGTTGAATATATTATTCAAGCACAAGATGGGCGAACGGCTATAAAAAAAGCGATTGAGTATACGTTTGACTTAATTATTTTAGATTTATCGCTCCCAGACGGAATGGATGGATTTGAAGTTTTGCGTGAAATGCGTTCGATTTTTCCTGATGCAAAGATCGTTATTTTTTCGATGCATGATGATATTTCCTATCAAAAAAAGGCTTATAAGCTCGGGGCAGACGGTTATATGGTCAAAAGGTTTAACGGCGATGAACTGATGAAATACTTAAACTTGATAATGAGCGGCAAGAAGTTTTTTGAGGGGAAACTGACAGAGGAATGGGATGAGGATGAAGATACGTTAACTTTGCCCATTACATCGCGAGAAAAAGAAGTTTTTGTGTTAACGGTATTAGGTCATACCCAAAAGGAAATCGCAGAAAAACTGTCTATTTCAAGGAAAACGGTTGAAACACATCGACATAATATTACGAAGAAGTTAAATATAAAATCCAAGGCAGATTGGATCGAAATTGCTCAAAAATACCATTTATTAGAAATCTAAAAGCTTAACGGTGAAAAGCCGTTAAGCTTTTTTCGTTCATAAAATCCTCATTTTTACCTTAAATATAGGGGAAAAACCTTATGTGATTGATATTAACGATTGATTACACTCTAGGTATACAACGTAAGGCAAAGACTAAAGAGATACGAAAGAAGGGAGTTAGTCGAGAAAAATACAAAAGAAGAGCGTTGGCTCATTAAGGTCTGTTTTATTGTCACTGGTATTATGTTGCTCTCATTAATTAGTCGGCTCTTTCGTTAACAACAAAATAGGAAAGGAGAATTTGTTATGTTTGAGTACGATCCGGTCATATATAGCCGCATACTTACATCCTTTACGTTAGTGTTTCATATTATTTTTGCCACGATCGGTGTAGGTGTTCCCGTTATGATCGCATTAGCGGAATGGATGGGAATAAAGCGGAAAGACCCTCATTATACGTTATTAGCAAGGCGCTGGGCCCGCGGTTTCGTCGTCACGGTTGCAGTAGGTGTTGTAACAGGAACGGCAATCGCATTGCAACTAAGCTTGCTATGGCCAAACTTCATGCAAGTTGCAGGACAAACGATAGCGTTACCGTTATTTATGGAAACCTTTGCATTTTTCTTTGAGGCGATTTTCTTAGGGATTTATCTTTATACGTGGGATCGTTTTAAGAGTAGAATGCGACACTTTTTATTAGTAATTCCAATTGTAATTGGTGCATCAGCGTCAGCATTTTTTATTACGACGGTGAATGCTTTTATGAATACCCCACAAGGTTTTACTTTAGTGGATGGAGTCATTACGAATATTGATCCGATCGCAGCGATGTTTACGCCAGCTATGCCAACAAAAGTTGCCCACGTTCTCATTACTAGTTATCTAACCTCGGCATTTATTTTGGCAATGATTTCTGCGTATCAAATCGTAAAAGGGAGAAACCATGTGTATCACAAGAAAGCGCTTCAATTAACGATGGTGGCTGCACTTGTATTTTCCATTGCGACCGTTGTGATTGGGGACTTATCTGGAAAATTTCTAGCAGAATATCAACCTGAGAAATTAGCTGCAGCGAAATTACATTTTGAAACAACGACAGAAGCACCGCTTCATTTAGGGGGCATTTTAACAGAAGACAATGAACTCAAATACGGGATCGAAATTCCATATGGGCTAAGTATTCTTGCTCATGGTTCACCAAGTGCTGAAGTTATTGGGTTGAATGAATTTCCAGCAGATGAAGTGCCTCCATTATGGATCCATTATATGTTCGACATCATGGTAGCCATTGGTATGTATTTAGCCGCTGTTGCAATTATTTATATCGTGTTAGCCAAATGGAAGAAGGAGTATTTGTACAACAAGCCTCTGTTATGGTCGATTATCATTGGCGGACCGCTAGCTATGATAGCTATTGAGGTCGGGTGGATCCTTGCTGAAGTAGGGAGGCAACCTTGGATCTTAGTAGGGGTTATGAAAACAGCAGAGGGAGCTACAACAGCTGATCATGTCGATACGATGCTCATTATTTTTTCAATCGTCTATGTCATTCTAGCAGTATCTTGTTCAATTGTTTTACGAAAGATGTTTAAGAACAACACGCCTGAAGTGGAGTTAAAAGAAGAGCAACGACGTATCAGTTAAAAGGAGGTGATAGGACATGAGCTATGAAATGATTGGTATTACAGTTCTTTGGATCTTTTTATATGGTTATTTGATTGTAGCTTCGATTGATTTTGGAGCTGGCTTCTTTAACTACTATAGTAAATTAACAAATAAAAATCATATTATGAATGACTTAATTCAGCGATATCTTTCACCTGTTTGGGAAGTGACGAATGTATTCTTAGTGTTCTTCTTTGTAGGTATTATCGGCTTTTTCCCAGACACCGCTTATTATTTTGGGACAGCATTACTCATTCCAGGAAGTGTAGCGATTATTTTATTAGCCATTCGTGGTTCTTACTATGCCTTTGGAACGTATGGTGCCAAGGATAGTAAAGTGTATTCGTTTCTATACGGAGCTACGGGTCTGTTAATACCAGCGTCATTATCGGTTGTATTAACGATTTCAGAAGGTGGGTTCATTACCGTTGAGAATGGAAAGGTACTGTTGCAGTTTAAAGAGCTTTTCACAAATATGTATTCTTGGAGTGTCGTCTTATTATCGATTGTTAGTGTCCTGTTTATTTCGTCAGCCTTTCTAAGCTATTATGCAAACAAAGCGAGGGATTATGAAGCGCTCCAGCTTTTGCGTAACTATGCACTGACTTGGGCAACACCGACAATCATTGCTAGTGTGCTCGTATTTTTCGCGCTAAACAATCACAACCCTGAGCACTTTCAAAACATGGTCGATGTCGGCTGGATGTTTATACTGTCACTGATATTCTTCTTAGGGGCAGTGTATTACATTTGGAAAGGGAAGCGGTATGGACTTGCGTTCGTATTCGTAATGTTTCAATTTGCTTTTGCGTTTTTTGGATACGGGGTTTCTCATTTACCGTACCTGCTGTATCCGTATATTAACATCTATGATGGCTTTACGAATGAAACGATGGCGCAAGCTTTAATCATAGCGTTTATTGCGGGACTCTTTCTGTTAATTCCTTCGCTGTACATGTTGATGAAACTATTTTTATTCGACGCTTCTTATGTGAAAGGTGAAACGGTTAAAGTAGACGAACACGACGAAGATGAAAGGAAGGTGGTTTAATATGAACTTTTTCCTCATCATGGTTGCACCACTTCTTACCATTGTTATATCAGTAGCGATCTTATTTATATGGGGCGCACGTCAACCAAAGTCATAGGGTGATAGAAGGTTCTCAACTTCTTGATCATAAAAAAACTATAAAACAAACTATTGGAGGTAATTTTCATGACACAAAAATCAATGCAATCTGCACAAGTATTTGAGTACATTTTAAACAAAAAACAATTATTTATTTTAGATGTAAGAAACAATGAGGACTATACAGACTGGAAAATTGAAGGAGAAAAAATAACATCTGTAAATATTCCGTACTTTGATTTTTTAGACGGAGTTGATCAGCATCTCGACCAGCTGCCAAAAGATCAAGATATTCTTGTCGTCTGTGCAAAAGAAGGTTCTTCTAAATTTGTTGCCGAACAACTTGAGGAAGAAGGGCTCCGCACGTTTTATTTAGCAGGAGGCATGAGATCATGGAGTGAGTATTTGTACGAAGCTAAAGTGTATGAAGACGAAAAAATTAAAGTATACCAGCTTATTCGAGTCGGAAAAGGTTGTTTATCTTACTATGTCATTTCAGGCGATAAAATGTTAATTGTAGACCCGCTTCGCTTTGTTGATCTGTATGAAGCAGCAGCGAAACGACATCATGTGGAGATTGCCCATATAGTCGACTCGCATCTTCATGCCGATCATTTATCAGGTGGTTATGAGCTGTCTCAAAAAACTGGAGCACAATATTACATCATGAAGAGTGAAGGAGCTGTCTTTGAATTCAATCCTCTAGAAAACTATGAAAAAATTGAATTTGAAGATGCGGTTGTCGAAGTATTAGCGATTAAAACACCAGGTCATACACCAGGAAGTGTCTCTTTCTTTGTAAATAAGAAGCTATTATTCTCTGGAGATACGATCTTTGTTAGTGGCTTAGGCCGTCCAGATTTAGGTGGAAAAGTGAAAGAGTGGGCCGATGATCTCTACCATACGGTCTATGATAAAGTGGCTCAAATTGCGGATGATGTGATCGTTCTTCCAGCGCATTATGCCGATTATGAAACGGAAAGAAATGCAGACAATTATATTGGACAAACCTTAGGTAAAGTTCGTGAGCAAAATAAAACGATGTTCGATACGGATAAAGAGGACTTTATTTCTCAAGTTGAAAAATCAGCAAGTTCTGTAAAGCCGCCTAACTTCGAGGAAATTATTTCGATCAATCGTGGTGTCGAGACTGCAGATCAAGAGCGCAAACAAGAATTAGAAATAGGTCCGAACCGTTGTGCAGTTCATCATACGAGTTAATGTGAATGGGAGGAGACTAGAAGGGTCTGAATTACTTTTGCTAAGAATCTAGATAAGGTAACGCAAAGTGCCTAGCGCCGTCGATCATGTTCGGGTGCTGGGTACTTGGTTTATTCTTTCTTAAGGGATAATTTTTATTAAGATTGTTGCTTTACTCTATGAGTAGACTATTAACCTTAATTAGCTTGGTTGGAGCTGTCTTACAAGCCAAGACTGACACTGGAGCACTAATTACTAAATATTAGGTTGATAGAATCTCCTAGTATTTTCCTCGCGTGCACATGAAAGCGTTGGTATCGTTAGTGAGGTCACCTAATTTCCCCTCAAACGTGAACCAATTGTTATTATCGGATGAAACCTCGAGAGAACTGTTCACTTGATTGACCCGTGAACTAAATGGCCGTCCTTTAGAGTATAACTCCAATACGACAGTAGCATTTCGAACTGAGAGTTACACGTCTTTTGCAGCCGGCTTTTGTACGGCGCAAAAACCCCCGAGTAAGGGAGAGCGCTTGCTTTAAGCAAATAAACCTCCGCAAGATCTTGCTTTTTAAATCGTTACAATTTTGTGTCTAAAATGTGAACGGCGTCCATAAAAGATACGTGAGTTACCTGATATAAATCGCTTACATTCTGATGTAATCTACTATTGTCACGTAGTTAATATAAAAAAAAAGATGAGGAGTGAATGATGATGTTAGTACAAGAAAACGTAACAATCATTAATGCAAAAGGAGCTTTCTGTCCAGGACCGTTAGTAGAACTAATGAAAAAAGCAAAAACAGCAAATGGTGGAGATGTTCTAGAGTTATGGACGAATGAGGAAGGTTCTCTTAAAGACGTACCAGAGTGGGCGAAAAAATTTAACCACGATTATATTGGACAAGAAAAGGAAGATGGTTATTACCGCATCCAAGTTCGTATTAACAAGTAGGAAGGTGGGAGAAACATGAAAAAAGTCGTAATTATCGGTGGTGGCACAGCTGGAACGATGATGGCTAACGCGCTTGCAAAAGGAATGGGAGAGAAGCTGAAGAACGGTGATGTAAGCGTAACTATGATTAGTGATAAAAAAGAACACCTTTACCAGCCCGGACTTTTATATATCCCATTCGGACTAAAGACAGAAGAAGAAATTATCCGACCCGTTAAAGAGGTTGTGTCGCCTTTAATAGATATTGTATTTGATGAAGCAACTCAATTTTCAACTGAGCAAAAACAGGTGAAGACGAAATCAGGTAAAACGTTTTCATATGATTACTTGATTATTGCAACCGGTTCAAGACCTGCTGTGGAAGAAGTACCGGGATTAGAAGAAGCAGGCCACATTTTCTACACGTTAGATGGAGCTAAGAAACTACAAAAAGCGATGGAAGAGTTTGAAGGTGGAAACGTTGTAATGGCAGTTGGTCTACCGCATAAATGTCCGGTTGCTCCACTAGAATTTACGATGATGTTTGATGATTGGGCTCGAGAAAAAGGAATCCGAGAAAAAACAAACATTACGTACTGCTATCCACTTCAAAAACCGTATGGAACTGAGTCTGTCGCAAAGCTTGCCACAAAAGAATATACAGAGCGAAACATTAACATTGAAACGTTCTTTATGATTGACCATGTTGATGCAGAAAAGAAAGAAGTAGTCGCTCTTGATGATACTCGAGTTCCTTTTGATTTACTCGTCATGATCCCTCCCCATAAAGGAGCCGATGTAACGGTTAAATCTTCGTTAACGGACAATGATGAAGGGTGGCTGCCGACAGACCGTCAATATTTAAATCATGTAGATCACGACAATATTTTTGTTATCGGTGACGCTACAAATCTACCAATTAGTAAAGCAGGTTCGACCGCACACTTTGAGGTTGAAATTTTAGCAGAAAATTTAATCAGTATGATCGATGGTGGGCAAGCAAATAAACGCTACAACGGAAAAGTTTTCTGTTTTATTGAAACCGGGTTGCACAAAGCAACGTATATCGCTTTCAACTATGAACAACCACCAAAGCCTGTCACACCATCTAAAGCGGTACATTGGGCTAAGCTATCCTATAATAACGCCCACTGGATTAACTTAAAAGGAATTTTATAATAAATTCTTTAAGAGGAAGAGGGTGACAGTATGACAAAAGTATTAGAGAAAGACCAAAGAGAAGTGCTGCAAAATCTTGACCCTGAAGTGCTAAGTTCACTCCTATCTAAAGCAGAAGTGCTAGACGATGCGTTAACGATGGTCAAAATTGCATCAGATGCGTTAACGAGTGAAACGATTGAAAATTTAACAAAGAAAATCGAAAAAGCGGCAGTGCTATTGGAACTTATCGAAAGACCAGAACTATTTAAGATGTTAGACGAGCTCATTACAGTGGGTGAGAAACTCCTTCCAATGTTAGATCGTTTGGGGGATTTAGCTGAAAACGGTACTCTGGAAAAGCTTCTTGACCTCGCTGAAGCTTCAGGCATACTTGTTGATGCGGTAACGGAAACGACAATTGATCACGCGACAAAGAAGCTTAACCAACTAACGGAACTAAGTGATCAACTACTCCAATCACCAATGATGAAAGCAATGCCTAAACTATTGGAAGTATCCAATGAAGCTTATAACGAAGTTAGTTCAACCGAACAAAAGCCAGTTGGCATTTTTGGACTCATGGGATTATTAAAGGAACCAGCAATCCAGCGCCTATTACAAACGAGTGCAGCAACGATAAAAAAACTAGAGCAATAAAAACTATAGGTGATCGAGTAACTGCTGCTTATGAATAGGAGCAGTTACTTGTATTCAACAATCTATTGGAGCGGTTGTATAGGCGAGTTTTATTCAGTAGATTTCAGTTGATAAACACTTAAGCGGTTCTTTTATAGGGAGTAGAAATTGGAAAGAACGAAGAGGTGAAAAATATGGACGTAAAGGTGACGAAAACCATTGATATTCAAGGAGAACAATCTCCTGTACCTGTAGTTCACGTGAAAAAAGCTTTATCTGAAATGGATGAAGGGGAAATTCTAGAAGTGGTTTCGACAGAAGTTGATTGTTTTATAGAGTTGAAGGAATGGGCGAGTTATACAGGTCATGAATACATGGATGGTTTAGCTAATGATAATGTGTTTGTTCACTACATTCGTAAAGGAAAAGATGCACAGAATGATAAGTACTTACATCCACGAATTATCTCTAACGATGAGTTAATAAGTAAAATTCAAGATCATTTGATAACGGTTCTTGATGTACGTGAAGAATTAGAATTTGAATTTAAACATATTCCTGGATCAGTGTCTATTCCACTAGGTGAATTAAAGCTTCGTCTAGATGAATTAGCTAGAGAAGAAGATATTTATGTTATCTGCAGAACGGGAAATCGCAGTGATTTTGCTTGTCATTTATTAGAAAAGAATGGATTTAAAAAAGTTTGGAATGTAATCCCTGGTATCTCTCATTGGAACGGGCCAATGGAATAAGGAGCCCAGAAAGGATTTTCATCATGTTAAAAAAGTGGTTTCCTATTATTGATTGGATGTCAAATTATCAACGGGGATTTTTAAAAGGGGATATTTCAGCAGGTGTGATTGTTGCTGTTATGTTAATCCCTCAAGGAATGGCCTATGCGATGTTAGCAGGGATCGATCCGGTTATCGGTTTATATGCAGTAACTGTGCCTTTGCTCATTTATGCTATTTTTGCGTCCTCAAGACAATTAGCGGTTGGCCCTGTGGCGATGGTATCTTTATTAGTTTTTACGGGGGTATCCAGCATTGTTGAACCTGGGACACCCGAGTTCTTAAATTATGTTATTTTATTAGCTCTTATGGTTGGTGTCATTCAGCTCGTTCTAGGATTAACGAAAGCTGGCTTTATCGTTAATTTTTTGTCACATGCTGTCATTAGCGGTTTTACGTCAGCGGCGGCAATTGTTATTGCCTTAAGTCAAATTAAGCATTTACTCGGGGTTAATTTACAAAGTCATGATTATACACACCAATTCATCCTGGAAGTATTTCAACGTGTATCAGACATACACCTTTTAACCTTTTTCTTTGGTATTACAAGTATACTCATTCTCGTTTTCCTGAAGAAGTATGTTCCTGTTGTTCCCGGCCCTATATTCGTCGTAGCGTTTTCTATTCTAGTTACCTATTTCTATCGCTTAGATGAAATGGGTTTAAAAATTGTAGGGGATATTCCAAAGGGCTTACCAAGTTTTTCAATACCAGTAGCAAATATCGAAGCATTTCAAGTATTATTGCCTACAGCGCTGATGATTTCATTTATCGCCTTTATGGAGTCGATAGCTGTAGCCAAAGCAATTGCTGTAAAAGAGAAATACAAAGTTGACCCAAACCAGGAGTTAAAAGGTTTAGGTTTAGCAAATATTTTTAGTAGTTTTATCGCCTCAATGCCAGTAACAGGCGGTTTTTCCCGGACAGCCGTTAACTATCAGTCTGGGGCCAAAACAGGACTAGCTTCTATTATATCGGCGGTTCTGATCATTATTACGTTATTATTTTTGACACCACTATTCTACTACCTGCCGAATGCGGTTTTAGCCGCCATTATCATCGTGGCGGTTTATAGTCTAATTGATATAAATGAAGCAAAACACCTTTTTAAAGTAAAAAAAATAGACGGCTGGGTACTCACGGTTACGTTCTTTCTGACTCTCTTTATTGGAATTGAGATTGGAATTTTAATAGGAATCGTCGTTTCGCTCGTCGTTTTCATTTGGCGCAGTGCCTATCCTCATATAGCGGAAGTCGGGTATTTAAAAGAGCAAAATGTGTTTCGTAATGTAAAACGCTTCCCTGAAGTAACGACTTATCAAGATGCTCTTATTTTACGTGTTGACCGCTCTCTTTACTTCGCCAATATGTCCTTTCTTGAAAGTAAAATCGAAGAATGCTTGACAACTAGACCCGTTAAATGGCTCATTTTAGATATGTCGGCTGTGAATGATATGGATGCTGTAGCAATCGACCAACTAGAAGAAATAATGAACGTTTGTAAAGAAATGAATGTAACTTGTATTTTAACGGGGATAAAAGGTCCAGTTCGGGACTTAGTCGAAAAGGCGGGTTGGAATAGAAGGTATGAAAAACAAATAGATTACTATTCAGTAGACCACGCCATTAAGGAACTCAAACTGAAGGAGAACGTTGTATGAACGACATACTAAAGCAAAATCGCCGCTTTGTACAAGAGATGAAACAAAGAAACAAGGATTACTTTTTAAACTTAAGTAAAGGGCAAAGTCCCGAAATCTTTCTAATTAGTTGTACGGATTCTCGTGTCAGCCCTTCTGTCATTTTGCAAATGCCTTTAGGAAAGTTATTTGTTCACCGAAATGTTGCGAATCAGGTGAATGAAAACGACGATAGCTTTAATGCGAGTCTGTACTATGCTTTAAAACACCTCAAAGTAAAAAAGATCGTTATTTTAGGGCATACAGGATGTGGAGGTATTCAAGCCGCTCAACACTGTAATTCTACAGACTCATTCGAAGTAAATTCATTTGGAAACTGGATAACACATATTCAGCAGTCGATCAAAGGCCATAAAAACGACAGCGAGCTGCTTGAAAAGGAAAATGTCATTCAGCAAATGAAGAAATTAAAGGCACATTCCATTTATGAGGAGTATGGCAATTCGGTAGAGATAGAAGGATATTTATTGCATTTGGAAACAGGAGAGTTAGAACTTTTATAGGTTAATTATGAACAAAAGATGAACTTAATTAGAATTATTATAAAAAAACCATTATACCCCCTTGAGTATATTTGGTGAATGTAGTAGAATATAATTGTAACAAGGTAATAATTATTATAAATAAGGAGTTGTTACAAATGATGAACGAAGAAATCAAAGTAGAAGAAGTAAAAGAAGGTTTACCACGAATTGGTTCTCCAGCACCACAGTTTGAAAGTGTGACAACACACGGTACAATACAATTAGCAGATTATAAAGGAAGTTGGGTTATTTTATTCTCACACCCTGCTGACTTCACACCAGTTTGTACGACTGAATTTATGGCATTCCAAGAAATTTATCCGCAGTTACGTGAGCTAAACACAGAGTTACTAGGTTTAAGTATTGATAGTGTCCACTCTCACATTGCATGGGTAAGAAACGTTGAAGAGAAATTTGGTGTGAAAATTGAATTCCCAGTCATTGCCGATCTCAATAAGGACGTTGCCATGAAATACGGAATGATCATGCCAGGTGAAAGTGATACATCGACTTCACGTGCTGTGTTCGTCATTGATCCAAACCAAGTAGTACGAGCAATTATTTACTACCCATTATCAGCAGGACGTAATATGGACGAAATCCTACGTCTCATTGAATCATTACAAACTTCTGATGAGCACGGTGTAGCAACACCTGCTAACTGGAGAAAAGGTGAAAAAGTTATTGTGCCTCCTGCAGCAACACAAGAAATGGCAGAGGAGCGCATGAAAGAAGAAGGCATCGAATGTGTCGATTGGTACTTCTGCAAAAAAGAATTAAAATAAGGCGGTGAATATGATGGCTTGTGTTAATCCTGATGGAACATTAACCAGTTCAGCAAAAGCGTTATTAATAGCAATCCAAGATCAGGCCTTAACGCCTGAGGACATTTCAAAGAAAATTGGACAACCATTGTTTAAAGTAAGAAGTTCACTTAGAGATATGAAATCGGGTGGATTTGTTGAAGCACAAGGAGATGAATTTATCATTTCCGAAGGTGCTAAAAAGCTGCTAGCCAGATCGCAATAAGCAACGAAAAACTATCAGTGAATACCTCCCTCCCTCGATCTGATAGAGTATGATATTCTCAAAAAAGGTGACTCCTAGTGCAATGCACTTGCGGGGTCACTTTTATTTATAGTGAAAACTGTCTTGTTGAAATGGAATAATATGATAACTGTGATGAGATGGAACTCCCTAAGAATTTGCTTATAAAAGTGGTAAACATAATGTCCAATCGAGTAAAAAAGATTTTTCTGCAAAAGTATTCAAAGTAGTAAAAATTTTGTCGGAATTTATCATGTCAACTATTGAAATTAATAATTTACTAGGTATAATTTACTTGATACTACAAAGTGAAATTATAAAAGTAGTAAAAAATTCATATGCTTTTGCTAAATATTTGTGAGGTGTGGGGCAGCGAACCTGTTACCAGTCTGCACATATTTATTTTTGGTGAAGAAGATGAGATTGGTAGAGCACCTGCCGATAGTCTGGACGCTTACTTAGAAATAGAGCCGTGTTAGCTTTATTAAAGTAGCGTTTTTTTAATGCAATTTCAGAGGATATTAGTGAGGAGAGGGAAGAATGGGGAGTCTTAAATTGAAATTAGGAACAAAAATTAATGTTTTGGTATTTAGTGTTATTTTTATGTTATCCGTCGCTGTAGGTGTTGTTGTCGTACAACAAGTCACACAAGGGATCAAAGAGTTTGCAATTGAAAAAGCTCGTGGCGACATGTATTTAGGTTATCGCTACATAGATGCGTTGTACCCTGGGGAATGGTCCATACAAAACGATCTGTTATATAAAGGGACAACTGTTATGAATGAGAACTTTGATATTGTCGATGAGATTGGAAGTGGAACAGGTGATACTGTTACCATTTTTCAAGGTGACACACGAATTGCTACGAACGTAAAGGTTGAAGGAGAACGAGCCATTGGTACTCAAGTTTCCGCCCAGGTAGCCCAGGCCGTTCTAAACGAAGGAATTAATTATTACGGTGAAGCTGAAGTAGCAGGACATATGTATCAAACGGCTTATATGCCAATTAAAGACCAAAGTGGTAACCCGATTGGAATATTCTATGTTGGCGCATCTCAAGACATTATTGATCAAACCATTATATCTTTCTTAAAGATATTCTTTATTGTGTTGCTTGCCATTATTGTTATTGCTAGTCTGATTTCACTATGGTTCACAAAAGGGATTAAAAAACGTTTAGCTCAACTTTCAACGAGCATGGAAAAAGCAGGGCAAGGAGACTTTACATTTGAAGTCATTGATAATAGCGGCGATGAATTAAGTGATCTCACAAACAGCTATAAGACGATGAAAGATAATTTAAGTGAAATGATTGAACAAGTCATTGAAACATCCCAACAAGTAGCGGCCTCTTCTCAACAATTAACAGCTGGCGCTGAACAGACAAGTAAAGCAACAGAGCAGATTACAGAATCTATTCAGAGTGTTGCAGATGGTGCTGACGGGCAAACGGTAAGTGTTGAGGAAAGTGCAAGGTCCATGGAAGAAGTTTCAGCAGGAATTAATACGATAGCTGAAAATGCTTCTTTGATTGCAGAAGCTGGAAGTCATGCAAGTGAGCGCGCAAAACAAGGCGGACAGTATGTGGGGCAAACAGTTCAGCAAATGAATACGATCCATGCTTCTGTAAACGAGAGTAGTGACGTCATTAAGCTATTAGAAAAGCGGTCACAGCAAATTGGTGATATTACTAAGGTTATTACAGACATTGCTAATCAAACAAACTTACTAGCTTTAAACGCAGCAATTGAAGCGGCACGAGCTGGAGAACATGGAAAGGGGTTTGCTGTTGTTGCCGATGAAGTTAGGAAATTAGCAGAGCAATCCCAACAATCATCGACGCAAATCTCATCACTCATTACTGAAATACAAAATGATATGAGTCTTTCAAATGAGGCGATGAACCAAGTAAAAGAAGATGTCAAAGCGGGATTAAGGATTACAGAAAGAACGGAAGAAAGCTTTAAAGAAATTCACCGCTCAATGGCAGACATGGGCGAACAAATTGATGAAATGGCAGCAACTGCTGAACAGATGTCAGCGAGTGCAGAAGAGGTTTCGGCAACAGTGACTGGAATCTCAACAATTTCAAGAGAAACGTCGATGCATACCCAACAAGTAGCAGCTTCCACAGAAGAACAGTTAGCTTCGATGGAGGAAATATTAGCTTCATCGAATTCGTTATCCGAAATGGCAATGAACTTACAGGAGTTAGTGAGTAAGTTTAAAATCAAATAGTGAATCAATACCAGTAGATAAAAAGGCATCCCATATTGTCACATACCTTTGAACGATAATTTTTTACATCCTATTCATTAGATGCATTCAAAGGACTAGGTCAATTATATGTACAGGATGATCGTTTCACTAAAACCATTGACCAATACGGATCAGGTTTAGCGCAATTCATGTGTGATGCCATGGCAATTTATGCTGACAACAATAGATAATCATCTATGTCAAAAGAACTGACTCATGTATGGGCGTAATCCCGTGAGTCAGTTTTTTTCTTTAATACAGGCGTCTTCTCAGTGGGTACTGAAAACGGTTTTTTTTAAATAATTTGATCCAACATTCCTGTTAAAAAGTATGGTCCTTCAATGTTTTTGATATATAAGGTTAAGAGTAAATCGGGTGATTGTTAAAATTTAGGCTTGAAAATGTATGATATATGTTATAGTGTGTATATAGATATAAACAGTATAACAGTTCGGGAGGTTCATAAAGATGAATGAGTTTAAGGAAGCTTTATGGTTGGCTAAATTTGAATTGAAGGCTTCAATTCAAGGTTTCTTATCACTTCTATTATTTTTAGCGCTTTTATTGTTCATTATCGTAACAGCGTCACCGTTTATTTTTGTTGAGGGAAATGTAGGGTTAGATCTTTTATTTATTCTTGTATTTGGTGCCTTTGCGGTTTACTGTAAACCGAAGGAATTTCAATATCAAAAGGTGGAAGATGGGTTATGGGCTTCCCCGTATTTTATGAACCTTTTACAATTACCAATTCCAAAGAAGGTATTAATACAAAGTCGCTTTATCGTTAACTTCGTATATACGATTCCATTCCATAGTTTTCTTCTTTTGTTTATCTATATTTTAAGTCCAGAAGCGAGACAAGAAGCACCCGTTGGAACGTATTTTGTTTTTTCTCTTATATGGATCTGTTTCGGTATCTTTGCAGCAGGACTTTTTTCAGCAAGTGATCCCGGCGACAAAATAACGATCGTGGGAATGATCATATGGGGTATCGTTCTTTTTGTTGTATTCATTGGGGGTCTAACATTATTTCATCTCTTTACAGGAATGTCTTTTGTTCATGCGACACTTGTACTGGCTAGTAAGTGGCCGCTTCTAACTGTTGTTATATCCCTCTTGTTAGCAATCACTAGCGTCTTCTACTGGAAATCTTATATGAGTAGGAAAATTGAAAAGATGGACTATTTTAAATAAGTCGTACGGAAAGTAGGTGAAGCCCTTATGGAGCTGCCAATTCGTCTATCGAAGGAATCGAGAGAACCGATTTATCATCAAATTGAAAATCAAATAAAAGCTCTAATTGCTGGAGGTCAGTTACCAGCGGGTACGGCTCTTCCTTCTATTCGGGCAATATCAAAAGATTTGGAGGTCAGTGTGATCACGACAAGAAGAGCTTATCAAGATTTAGAGAGGCAGGGGTTTATCCGAACTACACAAGGAAAAGGAACATTTGTAGCTGAGGTCGATGAGGGCATTAAAGAACAAGTGAAAACATCGACCGTTTATGAAGCGTTAGAAAAAGCGATTGAAACTGCAATACGCCATGATTATACGATTACTCAAATCGAAGACATTTTTAAGCAGATTATCACGGATAAGAAAAAGAGGGGAGAAAAATAGATGGGTCCATTTGTTAAAATGAAGCAAGTCCAAAAAACAATTGCAGACTTCCAACTTGGTCCAGTTGATTTCGAAATGGTACCAGGTACCGTCACGGCTCTTGTGGGTGATAACGGGGCAGGAAAGAGTACTTTAATTAAGATCATGATGAATTTAGTTAAGTCTGACGAAGGCTCAATAGAATATTTTGGGACACCATTAGCTAATGGTGAACATTGGAAAGTCGATATTGCCTACCAACCACAGGAACTGATCGGATGTAATGCATTTACAGGCCGGCAGCTCGTTGAACTCGTATCCAAATGGTACCCTCGTTGGAACCAAAGTCTTTTTGAAAGTATGGTTGAAACGTTGGATATCCCATTAAAGAAACGATATGGTAAGTTATCGCAAGGCGTTCAAAAAAAATTAAGTTTAGCCCTGACATTAGCAAAAGGAACCGATATTCTTATTCTAGATGAACCGATGGCGCATATGGATATTCCTTCTAAGCAGAAGCTAATGAATATATTAGTCGAATGGATGGACAGTGGTGATAAAGCCATCTTAATTGCCAGTCACGATGCAGAAGATATTAGAAAACTTGCAGACTATCTCGTTATCCTAAGGCAAGGTGAACATATCGGTAGTTTTGAAAAGGAAGAATTAACTGAACAATATTGCAGGTATTGGCTGGAAAGACCCTTACAGGAGAAAATTCCAGGAGAATTAGAGCGAAAGGGTGAACGGATTATCGTTACAAATAGTGCTGAAGAAGCGGAGAAATATTTTACAGCCCATCAAATAAGCTGGATGGAAAAAGAGTCATTACAAATTGAAGAAATAATTACACTGTTATTAGTACAACCTAGATGAATCATGATTTGTCATAAACGGAATAAACTTTAAGGTTTGAAAAGTACGGTAAGGAGGAATGTACATGAATGAGACAATCGGTTATGTGATGGCGTTTATATTAGCAGCAACACCTTTTTTTGAGATGGTAGCAGTGATCCCGCTTGGTGTTATTAGTGGGCTTGATACAATTCCTGTAACTATTGTTGCCTTTGTAGGAAACTTAATAACGGTTATCATCGTCATACTAATGATGACACAAATTAAAGCTTGGTTACAAAGAAGACGTGAAGCGAAAGGAAAGGAAGGCTCAACGAAAAGGGAAAATCGGGCAAAACAAATTTGGCAACGGTACGGGTTGTTTGGCTTAGCACTAATTGGGCCGATACTAATTGGTAGTCATTTGGCGGTCATTATGGCAATGAGTTTTGGCGGAACGAAAAAGAAAATGACGGTTTATATGACAAGCAGCTTACTTCTATGGGCAATTGTAACAGCTGTCGGAACTCATCTAGGTGTAGAATTTTTTATGTTTGATCGGAATTAGTGGGGGTAAATGAATAAAAATGTAGAAATAATACGTATGAAATAAATTCGTTTATTCATATTCAGTTCATATTTGTATGCTATGATTTAGTTAGCATAGGAAAAAGGTGAGGGTTTGAAATGAAAAAGAGTGAAACACCGACTATTCATTTAAAAGAAGAACAGAAAACTGTAAATCCTATCCAGAAAATTGTGAGCGATCTTATAAAAAAAGGGATCGATGCATCGATCGTTCAAAAGCCTCCAAGATTACAAGTTTAGATAAAAAGTCATACAATTAAGTATTTAAATTTAATAGTAATTTCTTTATAGAGTTGACTTATGTAGTGTCAAACCTGCATCAAACTTCTACTAATATGATTTTAGTTTAGTAGAATCCGAGTGTAGGAGAAAGGCATTTTAGTCAGCTTTTTTATTTTGATCTCATCTCTATATGCCCATGCTTAAGTGTGCTAAAGGTGTGAAATTTTGTTAATTTTTACAATATAGTCTTTTAACATCGTTCCTATATGGATCTTTAGTATGTAATTGATGATTGATATTTCTATTTAATAATTATTGGTGACTATAGAATTGGTTCGATTGGATTAAGAGGCACTTTCGTCAACAATTTTTAGTATTTTCTCATTATATTACACGAATCGACATTCATGTATTATAGAATGGTGTTTAACTATGGTTTTTATTGGTAGCAGGGGGTTCTTATGAAAATCTTATTAAAAAAGTTGGTTCCTATTTTAGTGACGGTTGTTTTCACCAGCGCCTGTGGTCTAAGCGATACGGTACAATCGAATGATGATACAGATATAAATGAAGTACAACGTTTGGAACCAACAGTATCTAATTTGAGTGCTAGTGAAAGAAAGCACCACTGGGAGTATGAAGACAATTCAAACGAGACGTTGGAAGGCTATCCTAATGGTAAGAGCTGGAACGAAATAGGAGTAGAAATCATATCTTCTCGTGAAAGTCTGTTAACCGAACTAGATCTATTTTATAGTGCACTTGAAAAGAAAGAACTTCCAGAATATACAATAGATTATACGTTTTATTTACATAATGTATTATTAGCCTATGAACAAGGCAATGAATTTTCAACGCATTACAACTTATTTATGGACGTTGTTCCAAAGCGTATCCATAACCTACAAGAACTGCAGCTGCATACCAAAGAAGTCGATTTCGTTCGGGAGTATTATCTAGAGGCTATGATCGTTCACCACGATGCGATACAGTCCATTGGAGAGCATTCGATGGATATCAATAATGAGATTTTTGATCCTCAGATTAAATTAGCGTTAAATGACACAGTCAGAGAAGGGTATCATTTATTAGCATTAGTCGGACTTCAATTGATAAAGATTGGAGAAATGACCGATATTATTGAACTAGATGAAGTGAATGAACTGAAAAGATTTGTTGACTATCGTTTAATTGAGGAAAAACTATAACTAGAAAAGCTTCTAACAAAGAGCCTCTTTTGTTCGAAGCTTTTCTGTATGTAAGTGATTGTGTAAGTAGCTTATGATTGATTGTCCATGGAAAGTGGTGATCCAGTAGATGTGTGTTCATTGACCCATTCTTGAGCAATTATAGAGAGAGAGGACCAGTTAGGTAATTGGTCTTTATTTTGTTCTAGCCAATTCATACAAAACTGCGGATCAATACTTTGCTCATAACACTCAGCTAAGAACGATTGCACATTTGCTTCGTTACAGTTCTGCCAAGATTCACAAATAATCATAAAATTGTCTTCGACTCTTGCTTGAATACTTTCGTTGGCCATAAAAAAACCTCCATTTCATTTCTTAGATATATGTTAAGTATGTCCAAAGAAAAGAGAATGATGAAGGGTGAATTTTCAAACGCGTTAATCCATATGAGTCTAGTGAAAAGTAGTAATTTTTCCTTATATTTACTAATATGTAAATGATGTAATATTAAAACGTGTCTATTATTCAATATAGTTTAGGAGGTTCTAATGAGGAAAATATTGATGACCATTCTATTAATGACAGTTGTTTTTAGTGCCTGTGGAAAGTCAGAAGAAACCAATAGTAAACAAAACGCTACTGCAGGAAAAGAGTCTGAAGAACATAACGGTGAGGCGGTTGACACTCAACTAAATGAAGAAAAAAGTAATGAGGAAGCAAAATTAAACGAAAATGAAAATGATGATGTAGAAGCTGAGGATAATGAGTTTGAAAAATATGTTTATGAAGGGGCTTGGCCAGGAATAGGGATTGAACCGACATCTCCAGAAGAAGACATTATTGAAGATTTAGAAGCTTTTTTCTCGTCACAAGAGGATAAAGAGTTTCCTCAACATACAAAAGAGTATACGTTTTATCTAAATAATGTTCTTGTTGCTGTCCAACAAAGAGTGACAGTTGATTATCACTATCGGTCTTTCATGAAAGTTGTTCCACAAAGGATAAGAAACTTACAACGACTAGAGTTAGAAACAATGGAAGTCGAATTTATTCGCAAGCAATACTTAGAAGCAATGGAAATTCATCATCAGGCTGTTCAAACGTTAGATGGGCATTTTACGGATATACATAATGATGAACATGATCGCCAACTAGAAGAAGGTTTATATGATGCTGTAAAGCAAGGTAACCATTTATTGGCACTTGCTGCTATACAAATGGTTAAACTCGCAGAGGATACGGAAATTTTAGACATTGATGAACTGAACGAGTTAGAAGACTTCATTGAAGATCATATTATTAAAGAGCAACTATAAATATGTTAGTCCATCTTAGGCTGTTGAGTATGTGTTCTCAACAGCTTTTTTGTAGTTTTCGATGGGGTGCTAACATGGTAAGGAATCCTGCCGAAAATATGAGTTCGTTGATATATTGATGGTAAGCCTCTTTTATGATCAACGAAATGGATATTAATTCCTGTTCTTTTTGTTCATACTGTGTTCATATATCCATGCTACGTTACAAGATAGTAGTTCGTCATTAATTGAATGTTTTAGGAGATTAGAAAGGGAGAACGGAAATGAAAAAATGGAAGGTGCTAATCATAGAGGATGATGTTAATATTTGTGAGCTTATTTCTCTATACATTGAGAAACAAGGACATATTGCCATTTTATCTACGGATGGTGAGGACGGCTTATCAAAGTTTTATGATGAACAACCAGACATGATTATCTTAGATATTATGCTTCCAAAGCTAGATGGATGGCAAGTTTGTAAAGATATCCGGCGTGACAATTCAACGATTCCAATTATTATGCTAACAGGAATGGGGGAGAGTTACGATAAAATTCGCGGACTTGACCTAGGTGCAGATGATTATATCGTCAAGCCTTTTGACCCGAATGAGCTTATCGCTCGAATGAAAGCAGTCATGAGAAGAGTACATCCGCTTTTTGATGAAAAAGAGTTGATTGACTGGCCCTCTCTAGCGATTGATATGAACCAATATCAAGTTTTAGTACACGGTAAGGAACTGACGATGCCACCTAAAGAACTAGAATTACTTTATTTTTTCGCTACGCATCCCAATCAAGTGTTTTCTCGTTTGCAGCTGTTAGATCAAGTATGGGGTTTTGACTTTGATGGTGATCCACGTACGATTGATGTTCATGTTAAACGGCTTCGCGAAAAATTAGGGCACCCGACTACTCAATGGGCATTAAAAACGATTCGGGGAGTCGGGTATAAGTTCGAGGTGACTGCAGTTGATTAAGGGGAAAGGGGTTTTTTCGAAACTATTTTTAAGTTACTCGGTCATTGTCCTGTTAGCCTTTTTCATGTTTAGCACCATTTTTATTTACTTGTTCCATGATTATTTATACAGCAATTATGAAGAAGTTTTTTATCATCAAAGAGATCAAATCGTTGATCATTTGCAACTGGCTCATGAGAAGGAGTGGGACCAAGAGGTTGTTAAGGCATCTCTTCAAATGAGTTTAAATCAACCATATACGATCGTAACGATTTATGACGATAACGGTCAGGTCCATTATCAATCCGATAGCCCACATGCCCAATTAACGAAGGTTGATCCTGTGATTGTTGAAGCCTCTTTAGGTGGAGAAGTGATAACTGAGCCGATGAGAATGAATGATTACCTCATCTATTTAATGGCCAGTCCAATCGAAATTGGTCTTGAAAATGAACCTATTTATTCAATGGTTATGATTTTTCATGAATACAATCACGAATCTAGACAAATGATCTTCCTCATTATTGTAACGGTGCTTATCACGATTGCATTAACAGGGATAGCTATATGGTTCATTTCTAGAAAAATAACAGCACCTCTTCGTCATATGAATGATATTGCGATGCAATATGCAAAAGGAGATTTTTCCCAAAATGTTGAGGTAAAATCCGAAGACGAAGTCGGACAGTTAGGAGCCACTTTTAATTTCATGGCTAAAGAATTAGGTCGTTTAGAGCAGATGAGAAAAGATTTTGTAGCAAACGTATCGCATGATTTACGTTCACCGCTGACGTCAATTAATGGGTTTTTAGTCGCATTAACCGATGGAACAATTCCAAAAGAACGAACCAACCATTATTATTCGATTATGAAAAATGAAACAGATCGTCTCATTAAGCTGGTTAATGACTTATTAAGTCTCACTCAGTTAGAGGCTGGAAAAATTAGCCTTCACCCGACGACCTATAATTTATCCGAGCAAATTAGGCTTACGGTTGCAAAGATGGAACCTGAATTGATGAAAAAACAAATTGAAGTAGAGATCGCTGGGGAGGAAGATGATAAAACTGTTTACGCGGATCGAGATCGAATTGAACAAGTGTTGGTTAACTTGATGCAGAATGCCATTTACTATTCACCGCATAAAAGCACTATATCCGTTGTATTAACTTCCTGCAAGGACAAAGTTCGTATTAGTGTTGAGGATACAGGGGAAGGAATTCCTGATGATGAATTAGAGCATATTTGGGACCGATTTTACAAGACAGATAAAGCTCGTTCGAAAAAGGTGGGTACCGGAATTGGCTTATCCATCGTGAAATCGATCATTGATCTGCACGAGTCGTCTATAACCGTCCAAAGTGAAGTAGGTAAAGGAACAAAATTCGAGTTTACCCTGCCAATTCGCAAATAAGCGAAGAAGGTAAGGTGAATTAAAGTCATTCAATATAAGTTAATTGAAGTAACGTAAAGTAGGTACGTGGCACCCTGTTTACAATTGGGTGCCATTTTTTGTCTGTGTGTTGTTTTTTTACGAGTGCAGCGGTGAGGAACATGAATGTATGGACATGTTATCAGTGGATTTAGTCGATTGATCGTTAATTTGTTCATCTTGTGTTCATATAGCATCGGTATCATTTCGTTGTGAGGTAATTCTTTCGCATCAAGGTTAGTCTGGTAGAGGAGGATATAAGGGAGGTCGCTCGTTTATTTTTGAAAAAATAGTATAGGAGTTGAAGAAAAAAGTGAGTAAGTTAGCTAAATATGCATCAGACCGTAAATGGGTTTGGGTGATTCTCATTGTATGGATTGCAGTAGCAGGAGCTTTAAGTGCGGCACCTTCAGCTAATGATTATACAGTGAATACAGGAGAGGATGATTTACCGAAACAAGCACAATCGGTAATAGCCAATGAAAAAGTAAAAAATTACTTTTCACAAGAAGGAATTCTTGCATTGCTGGTTTTTCATGAAGAAGAGGGCTGGAACGAGTCCAATATTTCACAAGTGGAGAACGTCAGTAAATGGTTAACGGATGAAACAGAACTTGTTACAATAGAGTCAATGGTTCCGTTTCATGACTTTCCAGATCATGCGAAACAATTGTTTCAGTCAGATGATGGAACGACCCTTGTTTTACCTCTCACATTAACGGATCGTTTAGAGATGTCAGAAATCAATGACACGATTAGTGCTATTCAGGCGTTTGGTGATGAGGAGTTAGAGTATGGATCTTTAATGATTACTGGGCCAGCAGGAATTGCTTCAGATACGATTGCAATCTTTTCTAATGCAGATCTAGTTTTGCTATTTTCTACGATTGGTCTTGTACTAGTTTTATTGATTGTCATTTATCGTTCCCCATTATTAGCGATCATTCCATTAGTAGCTGTGGCGTTCGTTTATCAAGTCGTTGACCGTGTGCTTGGCATTTTTGCAGCCAATGGTGTGTTTATGATTGAATCTCAATCTTTATCGATCGTTATGATTCTATTATTTGGGGCAACGACAGATTATAGTTTATTTGTTTTCTCACGTTATCGTGAAGAACTGAGAAAGTACGAGTGTAAGCATCATGCGATGAAAGAAGCAGTGAAGGAAGTCGCCTCTCCAATCTTTTTTAGTGGTGGTACGGTATTTGCTGCGATGCTAGTCCTATTTTTGGCAGATTACGGTCCTTACCAAAACTTTGCACCTGTGTTTGCGATTACGATTGCCATTGTTTTATTAGCTGGGCTTACGTTAATACCGGCACTATTTACGATTGTAGGGCGCCGTTCATTTTGGCCGGCTATTCCACAAGTGGGTGAGAAAACGATAGAGAAAAATCGTTTCTGGGGTAAAATTGGTTCCGTTGTCACGAAAAAGCCGTTAGTTGCCGGTGGACTTGTTCTTCTTTTCTTGATTATTAACGGGCTTAATGTGTTCAATATTCAATATTCGTTTAACTTAATCAAGTCGTTTCCAGATGATATGACCTCCCGTGTTGGTTTTGAGCAACTTGAAAGAAGTTTTCCGGCTGGAGATCTTGCACCAATAACCGTTCTTGTTGAAAAAGAAGAGGGCTTTACGTTTTCTGAAAAAGAATGGATTGCCCTTGAAAAATTAAATGATCAGTTATTAGCAGAAGAGGGAATACAGTCAACGTCATTACCTGATTTAGATTTGATAGCAAACGGCGAAGGGCATGGAGGAAGCCGTTGGTTAGCTGACTCAGGACAGGCAGTAAAATTTGATCTGATTTTAGGGATGAACCCGTATGACCAAGAAGCACTCGACCAACTAGACTCGTTAACTAGTAACAAAGAAAGATTACTAGATGAAAGTGGATTAGGAAGTCATCAGACCAACCTTTATTTTGCGGGTGAAACAGCGAAACAAGCTGATATTCGAGCGTTAAATGAGCGTGATACTCGTACGGTTGTTATTGTCGTCACATTAGTGATCTTTTTCATGCTGATTTTCCATACTCGCTCTTTAATAGCACCTGTTTATATGATGGCTACAATTCTTATTTCCTATTTATCTGCACTAGGATTAAGTTGGTTTATCTTTGAAAATATGTTTGGTTATGAAGCAATGAGTTACCGCATTCCTCTTTATGCGTTCGTGTTCCTAGTCGCTTTAGGGGTCGATTACAATATCATGTTAATTTCAAGAATACGAGAGGAAAACCGTCAATTTACGATCCGTGAGTCGGTCAAAAGAGGTGTTGCTTTAACAGGTGGTGTGATTTCTTCCGCGGGTATCATTTTAGCAGCAACGTTTGGCGTCTTAATGACTCAGCCGATTTTAGAGTTGTTTATGTTTGGCTTTATTGTTTCTATAGGAATTTTGATGGACGCCTTTTTAGTTCGAGGCATGCTCGTTCCAGCAATCGTTACATTATTGGATCGATGGAACTGGTGGCCGTTTGCATCTAGAAAATCAAATAATTGAGGTGGTTAAGGTGAATAAAACAAAATTTTTACTTCGAACGTCTGCCATTTATGCTGTGATCGGCGTATTTATGGGCGGGCATATGGCTGGAGCAGGATCTTATATGTTCCGTGCCATCCATGCTCACATTTTAGTCGTCGGATGGCTGTCTTTGTTTGCATTTGCTGTATTCTATGCGCTATTTGCTATTCCGAAAAAATCAAAGCTCGCGACTGTTCAAGTTTGGTCTGCTGTCTTTGGTAGTTTTGGATTAACAGCCGGAATGTGGATGTACTATTTTCAGCCAGCGTGGGCACCAGAATTGTTTAACCTAATTTTTTATATCGCTGGCGGCTCCGTCTTAATGATTAGCTTTTTCGCTTTCTTAATTTTAACGTTTGTTTACGGTAAGCAACTAACTGATAAGCAATAATGGAGTAAAAACAGGGTCCGACTGGGTCCTGTTTTTAAATTTTTCTGGAAGTGGCCAAAAAAAGGTTAAAAACAATACCGGGAAAATGATTAAAGCTAGGAAACACTAATTTGTGCGCCGTTTTCTTAGCTTCTTTTATAGTTTATTGTCCAAGTCACCCAATATATTATCCGATTTCAAAATTTATTGTCCGATTTCTCAATTTATTGTCGGTTTTGTATTATTTATTGTCCGAAATCAATTTTTATTGTCCAAAAAATGAACAAACTATGGTTTGGGGTAAAATCAATCAAAGGTTAAGTAGCTTGAATTATCCTGTAAAAGCTCTTCCTCCATTTTTTGTATGGCTTGTTCGCCCGCCATTGTTTTAGGGATAAACTCAATTTGGTCATTATTTTCGGCATCTTTATGATAAACGATTTGCATATGGCTGTTGTCGGCGATTAACCAGTTGGTTGCATTCAGTTGGTCAAAAATGATATCGACTTCAAGAAGCGTCCCAATTTCATGAAGGAACTCATAATAAATTAACCCGTAAGAGTCATCGTGCTCTTCATTTGCGATGTATTTAGCATAAGGGCTTTCGTTATAAAACGAAGGTTGAAGTGTTAATGTTTTCTTCTGCAAGATGTATTCCCCCTTTATGAATATTTTTAGTTTAACTCTTTTCTTCTTCGTGCATTCTTCACTTATTTTATTAATTTTTCAATCAGTAAGTGAAAAGGTCTAATCAATCGTTCTCGTTAATATGTTTTATGGGAAGGGGCGATGGTATGAGCGATGGAAGAGTGCGTCCGTATTTCACAACTAGAGGTTTAATCCCTGAAAATCAAGAAACGCCTATTCATTTTTTGCGAGGTTCCATTTTTGACAAAGGATATTGGTTTTTACGTAATCATTTTCAGTATCCTGATCTAACTATTAATAGTGGGAATTTACTGATAACTGGAGCAGTCAAAAAAGCTTTTATTATAAAACTTGAGCAGTTAAAAACATTACCAAGTAAAACAATCACTGTACCGCTTATTTGCGCTGGAAATCAGCGAGCCGAATTTCGCCCTAAAGTGTACGGTGAGCAATGGGAGGAAGGTGCAGTTAGCCAAGGGGTTTGGACTGGTGTTCCACTTAAGGATTTGCTTGGTGTTTCAGGGCTTGAAGAAAATGCGCTTGAAGTTGTGTTTACCGGAGCTGATCGAGGTACGACACCGAATGTAGACGAAGCCGTTTTATATGAAAGAAGTTTACCTATGAATAAAGCGCTCCACCCCGATACGATGGTTGCTTACGAATACAATGGCCAGCCAATACCTTTTAAACACGGATACCCGCTGCGATTAATTGTTCCGAATTGGTACGGAATGGCATCGGTCAAATGGCTTCAAAAAATTACTGTTGTTGCTCAACCTTATGAAGGCCCTTTTCAAACGGATGACTATGTCTATTATCCGGACCCTCATACGGATGAGGGAAAATCACCTGTGACAACGATCCGTGTTAACTCAATCATTCAGCAGCCTTTAGACCATTCAATTATCGATGAAGGAGCTCATGTTATAGTTGGGCTTGCTTGGAGTGGTGAAGGGCAGATTGAAGAAGTTGAAATTTCCTTTGATAAAGGAAACACCTGGGAGGCTGTAACACTCGCCCAAGATCAGACCAAGCGGTATGCTTGGACAGAGTGGCAGTATAACTGGACAACGCCCGGAAAGGGAACGTTTACGATTCAAACGAGAGCGAAGGATTCAGATGGAAATGTTCAACCTGAACGAGAGTACTGGAATCGAAAAGGATATGGGTATAATGCCATTTATAGAATTAACGTAAAAGTAGAATAGGTTTTGAACGTATCACTGCCTCACTCTCAGCAATTGCAATTGAATACTTAGCTGTGCAGTGAGGTTTTTTCATACATTAAGACAGATTGGGTTACTTTAATAGAATAACAAAAGTTGGGATTAGAGGTGGAACGTATGGAGTTAATTTATGAAATCGCCTATACCAATTTATTATCTCCGATGATCTTATTTTTCCTTATTGGTATTGTTGCTGTCATCGTCAACTCGGACCTTAAAGTGCCGGGTGCCTTTTATACAGGGTACACGATGATTATTCTGCTTACGATCGGAATTAAGGGTGGAGTCGAGTTGCGAAATGTAACGTTAATGGACATGCTTCCAACGATTATTACTTCTATAGTACTGAGCATTATAATGTTTGGGATAGCTTTTATTACTGTAAAAGGACTCTTCAAGTTTTCATTAACCGATTCTTTTGCTATATCCGCCCATTATGGTTCGGTGAGTGCAGTGACGTTCATAGCAGGTATTGCTTTCTTAGAGAAGGTCGGTGTTTATTATGAAGCGTATATGTCGGCGATTCTTGTCATTATGGAAGGTCCTGCAATCATTTTAGCAATCGTTCTCTATAAGGTATTTACTCAAAAGCAAAATGGAGCAGACGAAAATCCGGATGCTAGTTTAAAGCATGTCATAAAGGAAGCTTTCTTCGGTAAAAGTATATTCCTGTTATTAGGCGGGATTTTTATCGGGTATGTTGCTCATACAGACGGACTCGTGCAAATTCGACCGTTATTTGGTGATTTGTTTTATGGGATCCTATGTATCTTCTTACTTCATATGGGGATGGTGGCAACGCAAAGTATTCGTCAACTAAAAAATGTAAAGCCGACTTCATTCCTTTTTGCCTTTATTCTTCCTGTAGTAGGTGGAACGTTAGGTGTATTAGCCGGTTATTTCATCGGACTATCATTGGGGGGAGCCGTTGTTCTTGCGTTTTTAACGGGAAGTGCTTCGTATATTGCAGCCCCTGCCGCAGTCGGTCAAGCGATCCCGGAAGCGAATTCAGGAGTATACATTGGATCGGCACTTGGGCTGACGCTGCCGTTTAATTTAATTGTCGGTATTCCTTATTTTTATTGGTTGGCCAGTGTGGTTTATCCCGTTTAACTGGCGCTAAGACTCCCACTTCAAGACTTTGACGACGCTATAAAGGATAAGTGGGAGATGATTGAACACAGACTAAGTTCGCCACGTCCTGTGGCAACGTCTGTGTGACCCACATCGTGTGGGCCTCAGTAACAACCCGATTGGTTCAACTAATATTCAGTGGGGGAAGAAGGAAACCCCCCACTGAATAAAGTTTCACTTTATTAAAAGGTAAAAGAGAATCGTTAGCAAGGTTACTGTGAAGGAAAACAGTAACCTTTTTATTATTAATCAGCTAATCTAAAATAAATAATATGTTCATATCGAATATGATAATCGATGTCATTAATCGTCAGCTGTAGATGATCAACAGCTACACCTGTTAATTCACCTACTAACTTTTCATTAATGGTTGTGACTTGGAGCCGTTCATTTAGATGCAGCATCAAATGATCAAAAAATATGGGTTCAAAATTAATAGAATAAGTTGGTTGTGTGGTTTTCATCGTTTCTTTTAATTGATTAGAATGGATATAATAACCTGGTGGTAAAACATGGTTCCGGTAATTTGAGTAATTGTAATACATAGCATTCATTCACCTGCCTCTCTTAGACATATACCTATGTTTTGAGCTGCGATTTGAAACGGCCAATGCCTATAAGTGAGTATCTTTTGAATATATTACAAAGATGTTTTTTGTTTACGGATAGAGGATTTGACTGAACGAACGTCAAAGTATGGCACAAAGACAAACCAAGAGCTGAGAGGAGTGGAGGGCTTTGAATGATCATACCATTCTTATAAAAAATGTTCGTCTATATACAGAAATGGGTGTTATAGAGAAGGGCTGTTTGCTCGTAAAAGGAAAAACGATTGATGCAATCGAAAAAGGAAACAGACTTCAAGAGGTATTCCCAAAAGAGCTTACGATAGATGGAGACGGTTTACAAGTTATTCCAGGGTTCATTGACGGGCATATCCATGGAACCCACGGAGCCGATGTGATGGATGCTACTCCTGAGGCACTTGATAGAATAGCAAGTAAGTTGCCAGAAGAAGGGACGACTAGTTTTTTGGCGACAACCATTACTCAATCGACTGATAACATTGAGAGGGCTTTAGCGAATGTTTCCGACTATAACAATAAAGTAAACAGTGCCGAATTACTAGGTGTGCATTTAGAGGGACCTTTTATAGAAAAAAATAAAGCAGGAGCTCAACCAGCAGAGTTTGTGGCACGGCCATCGATTGAATTGTTCAACAAGTGGCAAGCGATTTCTGGAAATAACATAAAAACGGTTACGCTTGCACCAGAGAAGGACAAGGATCATAAATTGATTACAAACTTATCAATTCAAGGATTAAATATATCGGCAGGGCATACAGGTGCAGGGTTCGCTGAGATGAAAAAAGCCGTGGGAGCAGGGGTAAATCAAGTAGCCCATTTATGTAATGCGATGACTGGACTTCATCACCGAGATATTGGTGTAGTTGGTGCAGCTTTTTTACAGAAGGAATTACGAAGTGAATTAATCGCCGACGGTATTCATGTTTCTCGAGAAATGATTGAGGTTATCTATCAAAATATCGGACCAGATCGGTTAATCTTCATTACGGATGCAATCCGAGCAAAAGGTCTTGCACCAGGCCACTATGATTTAGGGGGCCAAAGGGTGACTGTTGATGAACATAAAGCTGAATTAGCAGATGGAACATTAGCTGGCAGTGTGTTAAGAATGATTGATGCTGTTAAAAATATTCGGCAAATGACAGGCGCGTCAATGGAGGACTTGATAAAAATGGCCAGTTACAATCCTGCAAAACAACTAAAGCTTGATGATCGAAAGGGAAGCTTAGCTGTTGGAAAGGATGCAGATATTTTATTAGTGGATGAAGACTTAAATATTCATTACACGGTCTGCCAAGGAAAAATTGCTTACAGGAGGTGAGATAAGTGAAATTGGTAGTCATGGAAAATCATGAAGAAATGAGCAAATATGCGTGTCAATTAATTGTTAGTAAAGTAAATTCATTAACTTCTCCTGTTCTTGGACTGGCTACTGGGTCAACGCCTGAACGTTTGTACGAGATGTTAATTGAAGAATATAAACAAAAGTTAGTTTCTTTTTCTCGTGTAAAAACGTTTAATTTGGATGAGTATGTGGGCTTAAGGGGTCATGATAAAAACAGTTATCGATATTATATGGATCATCACTTGTTCAGTAAAGTGAATTTTACAAAGAGAAAAAATCATATTCCAAATGGGATGGCAAGTCAGTTAGAGCAGGAGTGTCAGCGCTATGAGCAATTGATTAAAGAGGCTGGGGGCATTGATTTGCAAATATTGGGGCTCGGTCATAATGGGCATATTGGCTTTAATGAACCAGGTACCCCATTTTCCTCGAGAACACATGTGGTCGATTTGGATTGTACAACTCGTGAGGCGAATGCTCGCTTTTTCGAAAGTATAAAAGAAGTGCCCACGCAAGCCATTACAATGGGTATTGAGACCATTTTAGAGAGTAAGCAGATTATTTTATTAGTGTCTGGAGAACAAAAAGCAACAGCAATGCAAAGACTTTTGAATGGGGAAGTGTCTGAAGACTTTCCAGCTTCAGTCTTGAAGCGCCACCATGATGTCACGATTATTGCGGACAAAGCGGCATTACAGCTGCAAGAAGATGAGCAATTGGCATGGCAACAGTAAGAGGTAGTAGGTAGTCTGGGAAAAGAATGAACATGAGCTAGTTGTGAAAAGTAATTTTAATAGGTGAGTGAAATAGTAACTAAATGAAATAGAACATGCGCAACACAATGAGAGCCTGATTTATTGGATCAAACAGGCTCTTTTCTTCTGTACTGCAAGTATTAGGGCAACTTCATCTTTATTAAAAATTAATCTTCCACTAATTCAGAAATATCAACATCTGAACGTTCTTCCATCGGTCCTCTTAAATGAACAGTTGCTGTTTTTCCGTCTTCTTTTAATTCATCAATCCATACAGAAGCTCCGTTATATTTAACGTCGATGTCAGCAGAAGAAGAAAGAATTTGTTTCACTCGTTTTTGATCCATTTCATTCACCCCCAATCTTCATCACTATATTTTGTGAAAGCAGAAGATTTTTATGTATTATACTAAGTATTGGTAAATCTGATTGCTTGACGTTCAAGAGTGAGAAGTAGCTACATATGAGAAAGAAAACGAGCAGAAATCATGATATTTATAAGATAATAAAGGAAAAGGAGTGTCATTGATGAATAAACTCAAAAAAGATGTCGTTATCGTCACAGGTGCGGCCAATGGAATCGGACGAGCAGTAGCAAGAGCATATGGGGAAAATGGATGTGCCGTTGTTTTAGCTGATATGGATGAAGTTCGAGGTGAACAGGTGGCGAGTGAATGGAGAGCGGAGGGTCATGATGTTTGTTTTGTTAGAACAGATGTAACACAAGAAAAAGATATTATTCACCTAGTCGAGCTAACGAGAAGTACATACGGAACGATTAATGTGCTCATTAACAATGCAGGAATCAGTGAGTTTAAACCATTGCTTGAATGTTCAGTGGACGATTGGGATCGGGTGATGAACACGAATGTTCGAAGTACGTTCTTATGTTCGAAGGAAGCTTCGAAAGTGATGCGTGAGAATGAAGGGGGCGGAGCAATTGTTAATATTGCATCGACTCGTGCGATAATGTCAGAACCTCATTCAGAGGCTTACGCTGCTTCTAAAGGAGGCATTGTTGCTTTGACACATGCTCTTGCGGCGTCATTGAGTGAGTATAACATTACAGTAAATGCGGTTTCTCCAGGCTGGATTGAAACCGGTAATTATAGCGAGTTACGTGAGGTTGACCATCAACAACACTTTGCCAAGCGCGTCGGCAAACCAAATGATGTAGCTAAAGCATGTATGTATCTAACCGCTGCTGATAACGATTTCGTAACAGGCATGAACTTAATCGTCGATGGCGGAATGACAAGAAAGATGATCTACGAAGAATAAACCAAAATATTTGCGGTGCCAGGCACCTTTAGTTCACTGCTGTGCTAAAGGTGCCTGGCACCATAAAAAGATTTGGTTAAGTTTTGAACCATAATTTTTTGTAGCTTACTTTTCCGTATGATTCGAGGGTGACGCCTGAAAGTGGCGATGCTTGATTCACTTGGACATGGTGGCTGCGATGAAACAATGGGATATAGGTGATTTCATCTTTTAGAAGTTGTTCAAGATCTATTAATAGTTGGTAGCGCGTGAGAGAATTGGGTTCATGCTGAATGTGGACTAATTCTTTTTGGAATGTCATCGATAATTCAGGTCCAAGTAATGCTTTTATAAAACTGCCTGGTAGTTGAAAAAACCTTAACAAGGAGTATTGAATATCCATTCCTAATGCCATTCCAGCTAGAATGATGTCCGCTTCGGCTAGTGTTTCTTTTCTAATGAGTTCATCGATAGGAACAACATGAACTTCGACAACGAGCCCGCTGTTTTCTAGGTGATCTTTTAGCCATAGGGCTTCTTTTTTTAGGTGGGCATTTTTACGCAACTGTGTGGCATAAAGGGTGATTTTCTCCCCGTTGTATCCAGCTTCTTTTAATAATCGCTTTGCCTTTGCTGGATCATATGGATTATTATATGTGTTCTCTGTTATGTGAATCAGTTGGCTATCTGCAGGGAAGTAACGTTCACCTAATAAATCTCGGCACATTTGATCACGGTTGATGGAACAGCGAATGGCTTCTCTTATTTTCTTATTTTGATGAACTCCACTTTTAAATAAATTAAAGCTTAAGTAAGTAGCGCCTTCTTCCGGATGCTCAATTTCCTTCCAGGCCATCGGTTGGTCTTTATCTGTCACTTGGTTAAAATAATGAAAAAATGGATGATGCTCTTGTTCATTCATTTGTAATAGCGTAATAATTTCCACACGGTCTAAATGCGGCCGACCTTGAAAGTAGGAGGAATGTGCATCAAGGCGAAGCATGGAATCATCATGTTTTGTAAGTTTAAAAGGACCAGAGCCGATCGGAAGTTTCGTAAACTGTTCAGGATTTTCGTTATACACTTCCATTGGGATAATCGACAGTTGTTTATTGCATAATGCGTTAGGAAATAAATATTCAGGTCGATCAAGGATAAATTGAACGACATATTTTTTTATAAGACGAATCTCTTTAATATGACGAATCATCCATTTATTGTGAAAAGGAGTTTCTATTAGACGTTCAAAGGTTGCTTTTACATCGTCTGCCGTTAATTCTCTACCATGTTGAAAAAGAACACCTTTTCGTAAATAAAAGGTCCAAACCTTGCCAGTATCATCGACTTCCCAATGGTGAGCGAGGTGAGGTTCCACTGCACTTGAACGTGGATTGAAAGTTAATAACGTATCAAAAATATGGTCCGCTAAATGATTTTCGTGAATGGACTTCAAGTGGGCAGGATCTAAATGATGAATGGCATGGTAAAACGGATAGCGTAAAATGTCTAGTTGTTCCTCACTGTTTCTATGCTCAATATATCCAAATTGCTCCTGGATCCACTCATTTAACTTTTGTTGATAAAAGGAATTTAACGTATGTAATAATTGCAGTCCCTCTTTATAGGCTCCAGTTTCAATATGTAATTTAGACACTTCAAACGTTACTGCATCCTTACTTTTTAAAAAAGTAAGTGTCGGTCGTTTTCCTCTCCCGTAAGAAACTTCCCATTCAAGCCAGCCGTTGCTTTTCATTTCCTTTATTAATCGTTTGACGTATCTGGGTGTACAATGAAGAATTTCAGCTAATTCCTCGATTGTGATTTGGATGGCTTGATAATCATCAACAGCCGCAAGTGCTTCACGTAATTGTAAATAGTGCTCCGTCAATTTCATAGACATCATCCTTAAAAGGTGAACTAGTTTAATTGAATTGTACACTTTTTAGACACCTTTTTACCAGATAAACTATCACTAAACATTTGAAAAATTAAGATTAAGAGGGAAAAGGTGTGATAAACAATGAAAGCTGTTCTAGAAAGAAAATCTGAAGAAGCCTTGAATAACAATAGCTCCATCTGGAGAAATAAACAGTTTCTATTGCTAATTTGGGGTACTTCTGTTTCAAATTTAACGTTTTCTATTTTTACAATGGCATTACCGATTATGATTTACGAATTAACGAGGTCGGCTTTTGCGATGGGGACGATGCGGGCGATTGAATTTTTACCGAACCTCCTGTTGGCGGTCTTTATCGGGGTACTCGTTGATCGCTTCAATCGAAAAAAAGTGTTGCTAAGTTCCGTCGGTTTACAAATGGTCATGATCCTGACGATTATTGTTTTACTCTTAACCTCTCAACTTCAGCTTTGGCATTTATATGTACTTGGGTTTATTTTATATACGTCAGCTTACATGTTTGGCAATGCTTATCATAGTGTGTTACCGCTCATTGTTGACAAGGAGCAGTTAACATCTGCTAATTCGGTCATATCATTTTTGTACACGTTTGTCGGACTCATTGGCCCAGCGTTGGCCGGTATGGTGCTCTTGGTGTTGAATAACATTTACGGGTTAACGATTACGGCATTTGGTTTGCTTGTATTGCTATTATTTATATCACTACTGAAGTTGCCATTCATAAAGAAGGAAGAGGATCAAAAGAAAACGAGTATGATTGAAGAAATGAAAGAAGGTTGGTACTCCCTGATTGAAAATAAAGAATTATGGAATTTGACGATCATGGTGTTGCTGAGCAATATTACATCGGCTGCAACTCTTTCTGTCTTTATCTTTTTTGCACTAGATGTTATGAATGTCATCGAAACGAAGTTGGGGATTATTTTGGCAAGTACAGCGATTGGCGGGCTGGTTGCGGCAACTGTGGCTAAAAAGATGACGCGTTGGTTTACGCGGGGGCAGTTGTTTATTTGGTCGTTAGCTATTCAAAGTTTGGGATATTTCCTATTATTCTTTTCATTAGATTGGTATTGGCTGGTTGCAGGAATGTTTTGTAACGGATTAAGTGGAGGTTTAATGAATATTCACTATTTTACATTGCGTCAAGAAACGACGCCGAACCATTTATTAGGAAGAGTTGCGGGCACTTCGTCAATGTTGATGAAATTAGCTGTACCGTTTGCCTTTTTTGGAGTCGGTGCCTTAGCTGAATTTATACCTGTACACTTCATCTTTTTAGGATCTGCGATTGGGACCGCTTTGATTATTGTCTATTTAATTCGTACTCCAGTTGTTTATATGAGATAAAATGTATGAAATCAAGGATATTATAACTACTAGTATTACGTTTTTCTCTAGTGCTATATTCTGAACTTTACAGGAGGATATTCCTGAATTAATAGAATTTTATTTTAAAAAAGCTATTTTCATGTTTGAATGGATGAAAAGGAGGTGGTTATATGTTAAAAAAAGCCAAACTTTTTCTTCCTGTGTTCGTTTGTCTATTGATCGTGTCACTGTTCCCTAAGGAGTCCCAGGCCTATGAATTCACGCTGCAAAAAGAAGATCGAAGTCAACAAGTATTTCAATTGCAAGAAAAGCTAGTGCAATTGGGTTATCTCCATGTCGCTCCAACAGGCTACTATGGAACTTTAACCGAGAATGCCGTTCTCCAACTGCAACAAGACTTTCGACTTTCTGTTGATGGAATCGCAGGTCCGAGAACATTGCATCGACTAATGGAAATTGAGAAGATGGCTAAAATTGTTCACGGAGAAGCACGTGGAGAAGCGTACAAAGGTCAAGTGGCTGTTGCGGCTGTTATCAAAAACCGCTTGCACTCCTCAGAATTTCCTTCAACAGTTGAAGGTGTCATCTATCAGAGAAATGCATTTACAGCAGTCCAAGACGGTCAATATGATCTGACTCCAACTTATATTGCGTATCGAGCGGTGAAGGATGCTTGGTTAGGGTGGGACCCTACTTATGGATCTACTTATTATTATAATCCCCGAATAGCAACATCTCAGTGGATTTTTAATAATACAACACCGAAGCTAACGATAGGAAGACATCTCTTTGCTGACTAGATTTCATGAACATAGGTAGTGAATGGGTTTTATCGACTCGGGAAATACATATGGAATGTCTTAGGTCGATTAGTTAAAAGCTAGTTCTATTCTCTTATAAATCATAGTAATCCGATGTAACTACTTAAAAAGTTTTCATAAAATACTCACTGACAAGATATTGGTTTCTGTGACAATTTGTTGCATAATACATCATAGGCAGTTATTAAATGGGGAAAGGGTGTAGTATAGATGAAACTTACATACACAGGTAAGACAAAAGATGTATATGAATTAGAGAATGGGCATTATTTATTAAAGTTCAAGGATGATGTAACGGGAGAGAATGGAGTTTTTGATCCAGGTGCCAATACGGTTGGACTTTCGATTGAAGGTGCTGGAAAAGCTGGATTAAGATTAACAGCATTCTTTTTTGAAACATTAAAAGAGAAAGAGATTCCAACTCACTACATAGACTCCAACATCGAGGAAGGCACGATGACGGTAAAACCTGCTGAGGTGTTTGGTAAAGGGCTTGAAGTTATTTGTCGTTACCGAGCAGTTGGAAGTTTTTTACGTCGTTACGGTATGTATGCAGAGGAAGGACAAGAGTTGGACGCATTTGTAGAAGTGACGCTGAAAGATGACGATCGTCAAGATCCTCCTATTTCTGAAGATGCTCTTGATATGCTAGGCATACTTTCTAAAGACGAATACAGTGTGTTAAAAGATTTAACGAAGAAAATTGGTAACGTCGTAAAAGAAGAGTTAGCCAAAAAAGAGATTGAATTATATGATATTAAGTTTGAATTTGGCCGTGTAGGAGACAATAAAGAAATCGTTCTTATCGATGAAATTTCAGGTGGCAATATGAGAGCCTACAAAAACGGTGAATACATCGAGCCATTACAGTTAGAAAAATTAATGTTACAACAATAAGTAGAAATAGTTATTAAGCAGAAGTTGTCGTTTCAGGCAACTTCTTTGTTGTCCAAAAGAAGATGGTAAAGCTATTTCTAAGTAGTATTTTCCTAAGTCAACACTACGTTTTATTTCAGTTCAATTTTTATTTAGTGCGAGAAAAAAGAAAAGTCTACTTCTAGACCGAAAGCTAAACCTTCTTAAATTTCATTTTTATGTATGAGAAAGAACTTGTTAATTCAAAATAAAATAATGAATTTTCCTGTGGGGGATGAGCAAAGCCCTGCTGAAAAAGTTTCACTTTATTAGAAAAAAGGGGATCGTTAATGGACATCTCAGAACAGCTTACAAATTTGCAGTTAATTAATCAGTTTTGGATTATTTTTTTATTCTTAGTTCCGATGGTTCTCATTGCAAGAACAGTGGTAGCGGGGACGAGGTATTCTCCGATATTAATTATCGTTATCTTTGGGTTAGCAATGGGTTACATACTTGAGTACAGCGGGGTATCTACACCAGGCCTTGATGATTTTCCACTCATCGACTTGATGGCTAAAACGACGATCATTGCTCTTACCGTTTCCTTTTTTGTTGGTGGTCAAGAGCTTCGTAAAATTATCGGCAAAAAGCCGTTGGACGAAGATAATATGATGGTTCCATCCGATGAAGAATTGGTACTTGGGACGAGTCGGACACAATTATTCTTTATCGTCCGAGCTTTTTTCCTGTTACTCGGTATTGAAGGGGTTGGTCGTGTATTACTAGGGACGCATCCGGAGGACATGCTGGCATCGTACTATCCTGTTGTTGCATATATTGGTCTCGTTGGTTCGATCATTTTAATCGATAATAAAGCGGAGATTTCGGACAAACATCTTTATTTACGTAAGGGTTTTATTGAAATCATTGGAATTATCGGTATATTAATTAGTTCTTATTACGTTGCACAATTGGTAGCATCCATTATCGCACTGCCTCAAATCTTCTTTGCGATGATGATTGCAGCAGCACTTGGTGCCGTGTTTTATAATTGGTCGTTTGGACCGACGTTACGAGCTCTCTTATTTGCAGGTATTCCGATTGTTCTTGCAGCCAACTTTTTAATTGGAGGATCCCGAATAGGAGATGCATTTGGTATCCCAGGTGTGAATGCTGTCCTCGTCTATAGCTTTTTTGGGCAATTATTATGGATGTTTGGCGGCATTGCTTTGCTGATGTACTTTGCACGAACGGCTAATGTTAGAAACTTGGCACCAGGTATGGCGGGAGCCCTTTCTCACTCGGGGTTAACAGGTGCCTGTACGGCTGGGGACTTCGGTAAAGTCGCTGCAACACGTGCACCGATTATGATTAACATTCCGTTTTTCGGCCATATTTTTGTTTTCTCAATTTTAGCCGTAAGTGCTGACCGTGGCAACTTATGGTTCATTCCAACGTTTTTGCTCGTTTCAGTGGGTGTTTTCCTTACCGCTTTATCTTTGAAGAACTTGCGAAAAGCTAAAGGGGAAGATCGTTATGAAGTCACAGCCCTGATGCAATTTTCATTTGGATGGCAGATTTGTGCCGTGTTTGGGGGGCTTGCGTTTCTTTCATTAAGTCCACTAGCCATGGATTATGCTGCGATGGCACAAGCCTCTGCTATTTCACACTTTGGGTTATTTGCCGCCATCCAAGGTGGAATGTTCGGTACAGAAGCCGCTCTACTCATTCCATTCATCTTTTCAATGCCGTTTCTAGTCCATCCTTTAGTATTTTTAATGTTCGGTCGAGCGATGGAAAATAATGGTGATATGGCCGTAAAACCTGTCTATGCAATGACAGTGATCGGGCTGGCAGGAATGATTGTAGCGCTGTTTTTGTGACAGGGTGAATTTGGGAGTGCGTGGTCGTAAATTATTAGGTGAAAATCAGTTTTTGGGGTTCTTGCGGTTAAGTGGAGCGAGCATTGGTGACCGAAAAATAGGAGGAAGCGAAAAAACGGTCCTCAAAGCGAGGGATGAAGACCGAAAAATAGAAGGAAGTAAAAAAACGGTCATCAAAAGGGGTGATGAAGACCGAAAAGTAGTGGGAAGCGAAAAAATGGTCATCAAAGTGATGGTTGGTGACCGAAAAATAGAAAGAAACGTAAAATAGGGCGTCAAAGAGTTGACGCCTTTAACTAGAGCTAAGACTAATGTGATCCTAAAAAAGGGGATAATATCTTAGCTCTATTTTTTATAAATACGTTCGCTCTATCTTTCTATGAAGAAAAAAGCACGATAATAGCTCGTTTGCTGCTAACTTATAAGAATAGATATTTGCCAATTATGAAACGCTGTCCTTACATAATTAGTATTTCATTAAATAGGTCTTACTCATTTTGTCATACAGTGTCCGTCTGTTTTTACCAAAAGAAAGGAAGAAGGTAGGGAACAAGAGGAGTTTCCAACATTCTCGTTTAATATAGTGCCACTTTGTGAGCTCTTGCCGCTGTTCATCGACTAATGTTAAGTCGGCTATCATCATACCAATTGAGCGACGTTTAAATGCAGGATAAATGACTTGATAAATAAGAAAAACAGCACCTAAAATGGCATAATTAATAATAAATAAATGCGGTTCATTTTCCCAGATGTCTTGTCGGGCACGTTCTGGGTCTCCTATAAATAGCGAGTTGGTCGTTGTCATCATCCATATTGTGGTAAGTGCGGATGTCATATATAGTGCCATCGTAAGGATGACTAGATCGTAAAATAAAGCGATTGAACGTATCCAGCCACCCGCTCGTAGATTTGGGTGTAGAAACCGTTCTTGTAATTCTGGATCGTCTCTAAGTTCCAATATGTTTCCCCCTTGCAAGAATTGATTTCTTGGTTAAATTTTTGTAAAATTGTTTATATTTCCTAAATAGTTATTATATCGATATTTTTTTTATTGGTCAAATGTCAAATTCCAATATTTTGTAAAAGTGTAGGATTGTGTTGTGCTAAAATCTAGCAAAATAGAAGCGAATATTTTTTATTGAGACAAAGGAAGGGTTAATTACATTGGACAAAATCATTGAAAAAATCAAACCGACTGTGATGCAAGTCTTTGATTACTTACATCAACATCCGGAAATTAGTTGGCAGGAAGTAAAAACGACAGAATACATAGCAAACACATTGAGAGATAATGGTTGGAAAGTGACGAATTTTGATGATTGTACAGGGGTAATTGGAGAAGTAGGAAGCGGAAAACCTGTTGTAGCGGTTCGTGCGGATATGGATGCGCTGTGGCAAGAGGTGAATGGTACATTTTGCGCTAATCATTCATGTGGACACGATGCTCATATGTCCATCGTCTTAGGGGTCATGTTCGCTTTAAAGGAATTGAACTATGAACCTGCAGGGAAAATAAAATTAATTTTCCAACCTGCAGAGGAAAAAGGAACGGGTGCCTTAAAACTTGTGGAAAAGGGAGTTATCGACGATGTAGATTTTCTATATGGAGTGCATTTAAGACCGTTTCAAGAATTAGATAATGGCTACGCAGTTCCAGCGATCCATCACGGGGCAGCGAGGTTTATCAACGGAAAAATTAAGGGAGCAGACGTACATGGGGCACGACCGCATCTTGGGGCTAATGCAATTGAAGTCGGAGCTGAACTGGTTTCTCTTTTAAAAGGAATCCATCTCGATCCGATGGTTCCCTACTCAGTGAAAGTGACCAAATTTATGGCTGGTGGAGACAGTGCAAACATCATCCCAGGTAATGCGAGCTTTAGTTTAGATTTACGAGCACAATCAAATGTTGTGATGAATGAATTGTCTTCACGTGTGGAAAAGATCGCTAGCACTTTGGCGAACCATTATGATGTAGACATTCAACTGTCTCAGGCTGCTTATATTGCTGCTGCCGAAGTGAATGCTGAAGCAACAGAGATGATGAGCGGAGCGATTAAAGAAGTTTTAGGAGAAGAGAAACATAGACCACCAATTATCACAACTGGCGGAGATGACTTTCATTTTTATACATTAAAACGACCGCATCTAAAAGCAACGATGCTAGGTTTAGGATGTGATTTAAAGCCAGGACTTCATCACCCGCATATGACTTTTGAAAAAGAAGCTATATTCAAGGGAGTTGAAATTTTAACAAACGTGGTGGTGAACACGATGAATAAACTTAACAATGAGAATATCTAAACGGATTACTAGAATGCATCACATAAGAATTTATTGTTAAAAGACCTTCTTCAATCAAACAAATACCGGGAGATTTGTCTCTTTACCGATTAAATTCTACAAGTAGTGTTATTGAAGGACTGGAAAGCAGGGGTTGCCTTACCAGTCCTTCAACATGTCATAATGAAATTCAGTACATAATTTTACAAATTAAGGTTGAAGGCTAGTTTTATAGCTGTTTTTCACACTACATGTAATTTACACTCAGGTAACATTCTTTACATTATGCCCAATCCGTTTTAAAATCCTAACTATTGGAAAAGTGAATAGAGAGGATGATTCCGTGTTTCGTTATGTTTATATTTTCTTAACAGCTATTTTCTTTATTGGACTGGCTGGATGTTCGGGAAGCGAAAAATTAGAACAAGAAGAAGTTCAACTACCAAATGATGAAATGACCATTGTTGCGATTATTAATGATGAGAAAATACATAATTCTGAATTTCAGGAATTAGTGGAACACAGAAAAAGAATGTATGAAGAGGATGGACTTGATACAGAAGAGCCCCATTTTATTCGTCAAATTGAGGAGCAGATTCTAGAAGATTTAATTAGTAAGGTGTTATTGCTCCAGGCTGCTGAACGTGATGGGATAAATGACGCCTATATAGAAGAGCACATGAATGAAATTAGAGAGAATTATGCCGATGAAGCTGAATTCTTAGAGGAATTGAAGGCAAATCAACTGACGGAAAAAGATTTAGAGGAAATGTTAAAAATTGATCTTTTCGTTGAGCGATACTTAGAGGGACTTGAAGTATCCGAGGATGAAATCGATGAATTACTTCAACAATATAATGGCTTTACGGAAGGTGAAATTGATTTAGAACAGGTGAGACCAACGATTGAAGCCAATGTGATCCAGAAGCGGCGAGGAGAGTTACTAAACGAACTTCTTGCGGATTTGAAAGCTGAAAGTGAGATACAAATTTTACAATAGTTTTTAATAACCAGCGAGGTTGGCTCAATTGTCCCTTCACGGTAGTTTACATGCGTCTACTGTGTTTGGCACTACTTTGAGACAACCTCATTTTTGGGTGAAAGAAGGATTAGACTCAGTAACATGACCTATAGTTAAGAATTATTAGACTTGACGGTTCGGGTCTTCTGTCTTTGGTTCTGCTTTTCTTTTTTTAATTACTGTGACAGGAGCCTTAATTACGAGGTCAAGCCAATTTGCAAAGTAATAGGGTGCATACGGTGATGTATAATAGCTTCCGAAGCTACGTAAACCGACAAGATGAATGTTAATTAGAATATAAGAGATAACGATACCGAACAGGCCAAATACGGCGGCGGCTATCATAACACCAAACCGTAACATCCGAAATGTAATACTGATGTTATAGGCTGGGAGTGAGAAGGAGGCTATCGCTGTTAAGGCGACAACGATGACCATGATAGGACTTACAATTCCTGCCCGAACGGCAGCATCCCCAATGACAAGACCGCCGACAATGCCAATCGTTTGACCAACAGGACGTGGCAATCGCACCCCAGCTTCCCGCAGTAACTCGATCGTGAATTCCATCAGGAGTGCCTCTACAAAGGCTGGGAATGGAACACCCTCACGCGAACCTGCAATTGAAAGAGCTAATGTAGTTGGAATCATTCCTTGATGATACGATACCATTGCTATATAAAGTGCAGGCAGAAACATCGCAATAAATGCACCAGCATACCGGAGCACGCGGTATAATGAGCTAATTTGCCAGCGGTCATAGTTATCTTCTGGCGACTTAAAATATTCTTCAAATGTTAGTGGTGCAATTAAAGCAAACGGCGTTCCATCCAATACGATAACAACTTTCCCATTAAAAAGGTGTGAAGTTGTTTTGTCGGGTCGTTCAGTTCTAATTAATTGCGGAAAAGGGGATAATACATTATCCTCAACATATTGTTCTAGGCCACCCGTCCCTTCTATATTATCTGTATCAATACAAGAAATCCTATAGCGCATTTCCTCTACTAGCTCCATGTTTGCAATACCTTTCACATAGAGAAGGGCAAAATCATTTTTAGCTCTCCGTCCAATTTGCCCGAATTGTACCGTCAAATTTGGGTCTCTAATTCGTCTCCGAAGTAACATGACATTTGTATGAAGAACTTCATTGAACCCGTCACGAGGCCCCCGAACAACAATTTCACTTTCAGGCTCTTCGATTGCACGCTGATTAAAGCTTCTCGTTTCTAATAAAATGAACTTGGGAATGCCATCAATGACGAGTAATGTTTCCCCTGACATGAGAGGTAAGATAGCATCATCGTACGTCGTTTCAATCGAAAATTCAATGAAATTGGTAACCTCTTTTGTTAAATGATTTAATAAAGCATCACCTTTTAAACGTGCAACTGCATCTTCAGTAAAATGTAGAAGAGGTTTAATTACTTTTGTTTCAATTCCATTTTCATCGGCTAAGCCGTCAACATAAAATAAGGTCGCTTTTAATTCTTTTCCAATGACGAAATCACGTTGGACGATGTCATCACTTTCACCAACGATGTTCTTAACGGAAGTAACCATTTCATCTATAACAGGAGACACCTCAAGTTTATATTCAGCTTTTGAACGAACTTTATTTGCATTTAATTTTTTTAATAATTTTCTATACATTCGGGTCACCTCCAATGCCTGATTAGTCTAGGCGTTCATTTAACATATAATGGCGAATTTTAACGGCGGCTGACACATTTACTTCGGCATGTTGGAACTCCCCGCCTTCACCTTCCCAGTGTTCTTTAATCGTTTTCCAATAAGGATATTGTTGTTGACGAACTTTATTATGGAATCCGAAGATATCTGCTTGAAAATCATTCTGAACTTTTTCGATACTATTTTTGACTTGGCGAACAATTGCTTTTTCGATCAATTCCTCTAGTTCACGGATCGTTTGCTCATTACTAATGTCCACATCATGAAGCCAACTTTCTGCAAAAGACCCTTCCGCTTTTACTTTAATATCAAATATATTACGGTTATTCTCACGGCGATAGTCAATGGTAGAAGCCATAGTAATTACTTCGTACACAAAGAATTCTCCTTGACCTTCCTCGTATTCCGCTTCAATAATCACACTTTCGGCATCACCAATAACCCAGTTATAGCCTTTTACCTCTTCTTCAGTTAACCAACCTCGCATCGTGGATTCTGTTCCTAGAAAAACTGCGGCTCCTGTGATCCTCAAATCATTACCAACTGGTTTAATTTGCGGGATAATAAAACTCTTTTCGCCCGTAATATGAGTGGCTATATCACCCATTGTCGTAGGTGAAGGCATCGCCAAATTAGCTTCGTAATTATCCGTAATGTCTACAATGGAAGTGGTGATCAATTCTTCAAGTGGCAACTTAACATTTAAAATATCTTTCGTATTTGCACTTGTAATATAAACATAAGATTTTCTCCTCATTTCATGGTCGCGAATATACAAATCCACTAAATGTTTAAGCATGGGTCCGCTCTTAACAAGGCTTTCATTGATGATCAATACTTTTAAATGCTCAAAATTGAGTCTTCTACTTCTTCTTGCAGAAACTTGACGTATCGAATTGAAATTCGTCAAATCAGTTGTTGTAATGTTAAAAAAAGCTCGCCCTGTTCTTCCACCTTCTTGTGCTTCAATTTTGCTAGGGACAGAAACGTTAAAGGTCGCATCAAATAATTGGGGATGTTCTGCTTTCGGAGAAATACGGTGGCCTCTTTCTCGCTCATACATCCTTAACTTTCTTTCTTCATTTTCTGTAGGATCTAATCCAATGCCGACTACAAATCCAATTTCTTCGATCTCAGTAAGATCCCAGCACCCGATGAGGCAAGTGACGAGCAGAGTGAGGAAGGTAAAATAAATGAATTTTTTCACTCTACACCCCCCCTTGTTTTCTCGTAATGATGTTGCTTTATTAACTAATGTGGCAGGTATCCTTTAAACATTAGAAGAAGGCCCAGACCGATTTACATAGAACTATTATTCTCAATAGAAGATTTACTTCGGTTCCGGATCCACACCGTTAAAAAGCCGATGATAAATGTACTTACTAACAAACCATCCCCTAATAGTGCTAAATATTTTCCGATGTTTTCCACTTCAGTGATAGAATTAGGAATAAACGAAACTAAAAAAATAAAAAAGAGTAAAATGGCCGAAAGATAAGATCGCATCTTCAGGGATTGAATAAATTGTTCATAGAAAATTTGCTGGATCACAAAAAGAATGTTGGCCATCGATGTAAAAATAGCCATGATATAGATCGTCAGGAAAATCGATTCAAATCGTTCAATAAAGGCTCCAATTAATTCGATCTCCTTTGCTAACTCAACGGCAGGGAATGTAATTACCTTTGTCATTTCTAGACCAAATATCGCATAAGCAGTAATCGTTATAAAAGCATAGATGATGGTCGTTGCAAGCATAAATATGCTTAATGTACCTGAACGTAAATCCGATTCTTTCATATATGCCATAAAAAAGAATAAAAGAAAAACTCCAGCGAATGAAAACATAGGAGGTAAAACGCCATATAAAACGGGAGTAATTCCCTCACTCATAATGGGTAGTAGGCGGTCAAATTGAGCTTCATTAAAATTGAACACCATGATAAAACATAGAGCGACAAAAATAAACGGGGTAAACATAAGATGAATATGTACAATCCCCTGGATACCTTTTGATACTGCATAGGTGATGAGAAGGAGAATGATGGCAACGACAACTTCTGCTGGAGTTTGGTCGATCAAATACATTTTCACCGCCATCGCTAGTATCCGCGCTTGCATACTTACTAAAAAACCTAAGTAGAAAATAAAAAGGATTCCAATGAATTTGGCGACCCATTTTCCTAGTTTGCCTTCAGCTAAAAATTGAAGATATGTTCGGCCTGGAAAATTTTTTTGTAATTGAGTGTATAAATAGATAAAGCCAATTGAAATAAGTCCTGCTAAAAGGATTGAAATCCAGCCATCTGTAGTTCCAACTTCATTCGCTAAAGTTCTTGGTAAAGTTAATATGCCGACTGCGAAAATTAAAGATACTAAGGAAATTCCCATTTCAATGGGAGTGATTTCATAATCCTTTTTATTGCTCATGGTTTTGACTCCTTTAAGACTTCGATTGCTGATCTATCCCGGATTGTCCTGTGATTTCTTTACGTTTCTGTTGATTTTCCTCTTCCATGTATGGTAATTTCACAAATTCTTGTAATTTTTGCGTACCTTTTTGAAAAGCAATGACGATTAGTGCTGATCCTAAAGCGCTCCAAACAATGGATCGCTGTGGCAGAAAACCTAAGACGTTATCAAGAAAATTTTCCATGGAGTTTCTCCTTAATAAATGGTTTTGTATGCAAATTTTTCTTTAGTTTTTCTCAAATTACGGAAATTATGAGGAAGTCAGGAAATTTGTAAGAAATGAGTTCCAGTAAGTGCACCAAGTGGCTCTTTTTGAGGAGTGAAACCTATTTTGAGTAGGAACGTAAAGAAGATTACAAGGATGTAAATTGCAATGATAAAAGAGAGAAAAAGGTAAAAGAAAGGGTAGCAAAGAAAGGGTAGCAGGTACCTTTATCACTGTGCTGTGGTAAAGGTACCTGCTACCATTTAAAATTCCGATCAAGCGGGGTGCTGTTGTGTTTTATAGCTTATTAACGGTATTTGCAATCATCGTTATGTTTCTTCCAATACTAATCCACAATCTTTCTAAAATGAAAAAGGAAAAAGAAAAATTTTATGAAGAGTGGGTAGAGAAAACGAAGGATTACGATCCACTTAAGTAGACAGATCTCATGTTGTTAACTAATTTAGCGATAGAGGAGGGCTGATAAATGCATTATCGATCAAAAAAAGATCTATGGTTAGGCGTTATTATATGGGCAACCATTCTAGTTTCTTTGATGATGCCAATACTAGGTAGAGAATGGATTGCGTTTGTCATCGCTATTCCGATAGCTGGTTTTATGATGTGGCTTTGGTTTGGGACTGGTTATCTTTTGGCAGAACAACAAATTAAAGTTAAATACGGTCCTTTTAAAAAAACGATTAAAATAGGGGATATATCGAAAATTAATAAATCAAAAAATCCCCTATCGGCACCGGCATTGTCTATCAACAGACTGGAAATTGTTTATGGGAAATTCTATGACTTTACGCTCATTTCACCTGTTAATGAACGTGAATTTATACTTGAGCTGCTGAAAGAAAACCCAAACATTCAGCTAGACGAAAAAGTAAAAGAAATATTAGGGAAAAGATAATGGAAGAAGAATTCATGCGGTACCCACCGTTTTCACAAAAAAATATTGACACTTTTTTAATTTTATGATATTAAAATTATTGAGTTAGCACTCTGATTACATGAGTGCTAAAATAAAGGTGAACTTACATAAAAGATTGATGGATATTGAAAGGGGAAGTTTTTATGACAAAAAAGCAGTTTCAAGCTGAATCGAAAAGATTGTTAGAGATGATGATCAATTCAATTTACTCACAAAAAGAGATTTTTTTACGAGAGTTAATTTCCAATTCTAGTGACGCGATTGATAAAATTTATTATAAAGCTCTAACGGATGAGTCTTTAAATTTTGACCAAGACAATTACTACATAAAAGTTGAAGCGGATAAAGAGAGCCGCACGCTTAAAATCACAGATACTGGGATCGGGATGACGAAAGAGGAGTTAGAAAACAACCTCGGAACCATCGCGAAAAGTGGATCGTTAGCTTTTAAAAATGAAAACGAACTGAAAGATGGCCACGATATTATCGGTCAATTTGGAGTCGGTTTCTACTCAGCATTCATGGTCGCTGATGTTGTCTCAGTAACAACAAGAGCTCTCGGAAGTGATGTTGCCTACAGATGGGAATCAGAAGGTGCCGATGGATATACGATTGAGGAAGCACCAAAAGAAACGATTGGGACAGAAATTACTTTAAAAATTAAAGAAAACACAGAAGATGAAACATATGATGAGTATCTAGAAGAACACCGTATTAAAGGCATTATTAAAAAGTACTCTGACTTCATTCGCTACCCTATCAAGATGGATGTTACGGGTCAAAGACCGAAAGAAGGTAGCGAGGACAACGAATTCGAGGAGTATACAGAAGAGCAAACGATTAACAGCATGGTGCCGATCTGGCGAAAGAATAAAAATGAACTAACAGATGAAGATTATGAGAATTTTTACCAAGAAAAGCATTACGGGTTTGACAAGCCTACAAAGCATATTCATATTAGTGTCGACGGTGCGGTACGCTATAATGCCATTCTTTTTATCCCAGAAAAAATGCCGTTTGACTTCTATAGTCCAGAATTTGAAAAAGGGTTGGAGCTGTATTCTAGCGGTGTATTAATTATGAATAAGTGTGCAGATCTGCTGCCAGATTATTTTAGTTTTGTAAAAGGGATGGTTGACTCAGAAGATTTATCACTTAATATCTCAAGGGAAATCCTTCAACATGACCGTCAACTTAAACTGATCGCTAAAAATATTAAAAACAAAATCAAGAGTCAGCTTCAAAGCTTATTAAAAGATGAGCGTGAAAAATATGAGCAATTCTTCGAAACTTTTGGCAGACAACTGAAGTATGGGGTTTATAGCGACTTCGGACAACATAAAGAAGACTTACAGGATTTAATCATGTTCTACTCTTCAAAAGAGAAGAAATTAGTTACCTTAGCTGAGTATGTTGAGAGAATGCCAGAAGATCAAAAGTATATTTACTATGCTTCCGGAGAATCGCATGATCGTATTGAAAAGTTACCGCAAACGGAGATTGTATTAGATAAAGGCTATGAAATTTTATACTTTACGGATGAGATCGACGAGTTTGCGATCAAGATGTTAATGTCTTATAAAGAGAAAGAGTTCAAGTCAGTTTCTAGCGGCGACTTAGGTATTGAGGATGAAAAAGAAGATCAATCAGAAACAGAGCAAAACGAAAGTAAAGAACTGTTTGATACCATGAAAGACATCTTATCTGGAAAAGTAAAAGATGTACGTGCATCGAAACGTTTGAAATCACATCCTGTCTGCATTTCAACAGAAGGTGATGTATCCATTGAAATGGAAAAAATTCTTAAAGCGATGCCGAACAACCAAAATGTACAAGCAGATAAAGTGCTGGAAATCAACATCAACCATGAGGTGTTTAAGTCATTAAAAGATGCGCTTGAGCAGGATAAAGACAAGCTAACATTGTTTACGAACCTTCTTTATAATCAAGCGCTTTTAATTGAAGGGCTACCAATAGAAGACCCAGTCGAATTTACAAACGACATTTGTAAGGTGATGGTGTAAAAGAGAGTATTGGTATTATTTTAAGACATTAAAGTTTTAAATCATTAAAGGTACCTGGCACCCATAATGGGTGCCAGGTACCTTTTTTTAAAAAAATTTTAAAATCATAGATTGACAGCGGTTTCAGGTTTTGTTTTAATAGTTTTACAAGTTAATAGTTCTGACGGAGACAAGGAGATCAGTTTTTGCAGTTGTCATTTTTATAATGATAGCTCATTTGCTGATCTCTTTTTTTGTCTCTGTAAAAATAAGGAGGTAAATAGATGTTACCGTTTGTTGGTGAACTGATTGGTACGATGATTTTAATTGTTTTAGGAGGAGGTGTAGTTGCTGGATGTGTCTTGAAAGGATCCAAAGCTGAAAATGGTGGTTGGATCGTCATTTCGATGGCTTGGGGACTTGCTGTTGCTACAGCCGTTTATGCGGTAGGCTCAATCAGTGGTGCTCATCTAAATCCCGCAGTAACTGTGGGGATGGCTCTAGTAGGTGAATTTCCTTGGAATGAAGTACAGCTGTACATTATCGCGCAAATGATAGGTGCCTTTATTGGTGCAACTCTCGTTTGGCTGCACTACTATCCGCATTGGAAAGAAACCGAAGATCAAGGGGCAAAACTAGCTGTATTTTCAACAGGTCCAGCAATCTCTCATACACCATCTAACTATTTTAGTGAAGTGTTAGGGACTTTTGTGTTAGTCTTAGGATTATTAGCAATTGGTGCCAATGAATTTACAGAAGGACTTAATCCATTGATTGTCGGATTTCTTATCGTAGTTATTGGTTTATCTTTAGGTGGAACGACAGGCTATGCGATTAACCCAGCTCGTGACTTAGGTCCGAGAATTGCTCATTTTCTTTTGCCCATTGCTGGGAAAGGTTCTTCCGATTGGGGGTATGCATGGATCCCGGTCATAGGGCCAATTATCGGTGGAGGACTTGGTGCTTTGTTTTACGCGGCTGTTTTCGAAGGAATAGTCTATTCCGCACTCTGGTATTTTAGTGCAGCCTTTATTGCTGTACTGCTTCTAACCATTCAAATAGAAAAACAAAAGCAATTAAAAGCGGTGCCTTTAGATGAAAAAGTAATTGCTTAGCTTAAATCATAGTAACTATATAGTATCAACAAAATAAGAAGAATATAAGAATATTGGGGGATCAAAGAGATGGAAAAGAAATATATTCTATCATTAGACCAAGGAACAACGAGTACTCGTGCTATTATATTTAATCAACAAGGAGAAATCGTTGGTGTCGAGCAAAAAGAATTTACACAAATCTTCCCTAACCCAGGCTGGGTAGAACACAATGCAAATGAAATCTGGGCGTCAGTGTTATCGGTCATTTCTGGAGTATTGTTAAAGACAAATATTAAAGCAAAGGAGATCGCAGGGATCGGCATTACGAATCAACGCGAAACCACGGTCGTTTGGGATAAAAATACGGGCCTTCCTGTGTACAATGCAATCGTCTGGCAATCGCGTCAAACCGCTGATATTTGTGAAGAACTAAAAGTACAAGGTCATGGTCAAATGGTGCGAAACAAAACAGGCTTATTAATCGATGCTTACTTTTCTGGGACAAAAGTGAAATGGATCTTAGATCATGTTGAAGGGGTACGTGAAAAAGCGGAAAATGGTGAGCTTTTATTTGGAACGATTGACACGTGGCTCATTTGGAAGTTGTCTGGTGGAACAGCACATGTCACAGACTATTCGAATGCATCACGAACATTAATGTATAACATTCATGAATTGAAATGGGATGATGAACTACTTGAAATGTTATCAGTACCAAAGTGTATGTTACCCGAAGTAAGACCATCATCTGAAGTATACGGAATGACGGTTGACTATCATTTCTTCGGAGAGCAAGTACCGATTGCCGGAGCAGCTGGTGACCAACAAGCAGCAATGTTCGGACAAGCGTGTTTTGAAAAAGGGATGGCGAAAAATACGTATGGAACAGGTTGTTTTATGCTCATGAATACGGGTGACAAGGCAGTAAAGTCAGAACACGGATTACTGACGACTCTCGCTTGGGGCCTCGATGGAAAAGTAGAATATGCATTGGAAGGCAGTATTTTTGTTGCCGGTTCAGCCATTCAATGGTTACGTGATGGACTGCGTATGATTAAGTCGGCAGGTGACTCTGAAAGCTATGCAACGAAAGTAGAGTCCACAGAAGGTGTTTATGTAGTTCCGGCATTTGTTGGACTCGGAACACCTTATTGGGACAGCGACGTTCGTGGGGCGGTTTTTGGAATTACGCGAGGTACTGAAAAAGAACATTTTATTCGCGCCACGCTGGAGTCACTAGCGTACCAAACAAAAGATGTCTTAACAGCGATGGAAGCAGATGCAGGAATTTCACTCAAAACCTTACGTGTTGATGGTGGAGCTGTAGCCAATGAATTTTTAATGCAATTTCAAAGCGATATGTTAGGTGTACCGGTAGAGCGTCCAGTTGTCCAAGAAACAACAGCTTTAGGTGCTGCTTACTTAGCTGGATTAGCGGTAGGGTTCTGGAACAGTCGTGAAGATATTGCAAAACAATGGAGTATCGATCGTACGTTTAATGCAGAGATGAATAATGATGATCGTGGAAAATTATATACAGGCTGGAAAAAAGCCGTCCATGCTACAATGGCATTCAAGTAAAAATGTTTGCAAAACATTACGAATAGAATTATAATAATGATAAGTTAATACTGAGGTCGGAGAATAGGAGAGGCCACAACACTCAATTTTTATGTGTTCGCGTAAAAATTGAGAGGTTGTGGTCTCTTTTTGTATGCCCTCATAAGATAAAATAAAAGGGGAGTTCAAAACATGGGAAGTGCTTTTTCAAGTAAACAACGTGCAGATTATTTAGAGGAAATGTCAAAACATACATTGGATTTATTAGTAATCGGTGGCGGCATCACAGGAGCAGGTATTGCGCTTGACGCACAAGTGCGGGGTATCCATACGGGTTTAATTGAAATGCAAGATTACGCAGCAGGTACTTCAAGCCGATCTACGAAACTCGTTCATGGTGGACTGCGTTATTTAAAGCAGTTTGAAGTTAAGCTTGTGGCAGAAGTCGGTAAAGAACGTGCGATTGTATATGAGAACGCGCCACACGTAACTACACCTGAATGGATGTTGTTACCGATGATCCAAGGAGGAACCTTTGGAAAAACTGCAACATCAATTGGATTAAAAGTCTACGACTATTTAGCTGGTGTAAGAAAAGAAGAGCGCCGTAAAATGTTATCTAAAAGTGAGACTCTACAAAAAGAGCCGTTAATTCGCAGTGATAAACTGAAAGGTGGCGGGATTTACGTAGAATATCGTACAGACGATGCACGACTTACTCTCGAAGTGCTAAAAGAAGCAGTAGATCGCGGGACAAAAGCTGTTAACTATGCAAAAGCAGAAGAGTTTATTTACGAAAATGGAAAAGTGATCGGAGTTAAAGTTCGTGATGTTTTATCTAGTAAACTATATAGTATTTATGCGAAAAAGATTGTGAACGCAGCTGGTCCGTGGGTGGATACGCTACGTGAAAAAGATAACTCTAAAAAAGGAAAGTATTTGCATTTAACAAAAGGAGTTCATCTTGTCATTGATGGTAGTCGTTTTCCGTTAAAGCAAGCTGTCTATTTTGACACAGAAAACGATAAACGCATGGTATTTGCGATTCCGCGAGATGGCAAAACGTATATCGGTACAACAGATACTTTTTATAATGATGAAATTGCTCATCCGCGAATGACGGAAGAAGATCGAGACTATATTATAGCTGCGTGTAATTATATGTTCCCAACTGTCCATTTAACGGTAGACGATATTGAATCAAGTTGGACGGGGCTACGACCATTAATTCATGAGGAAGGAAAAAGCGCCTCTGAAATCTCTCGTAAAGATGAAATTTTCTTTTCTGACACAGGGCTCATTTCAATCGCTGGCGGGAAGTTGACAGGTTACCGTAAGATGGCTGAGCGAATTGTCGATATCGTTGGGAAAGACTTAGGAAACACGCAATCTTGTACAACAGCTCATATAAAGCTTTCCGGTGGAGATGTTGGCGGAGCTGATCAGTTTGAGTATTTTGTAAGTAAAATGGTTGCAGAAGGTGAGAAACTCGGTTTATCTAAGGAAGATGCAAGTCGACTTGTCTACTTATACGGATCGAATGTAACAAAAGTTTACGAGATTATTAAAAATCATAATAAAGATGCGGACCTTCATCGTTTACCGATTACAGTTTTTGCTCAACTTAAATACGGGATTGAAGAAGAAATGGTATCAACGCCGATCGACTTTTTCAACCGAAGAACCGGTGCTTTATTTTTCAATATGAAATGGGTAAAACAATGGAAAAATGAGATTGTTGCTTATATGAAAAAAGAATTAAAGTGGACGGAAGAGCAAGTTGTAAAATACGTAACTTACCTGGAGTCGGAAATCTACTACGCACAAAACCCAGTGGATGGAAGTAAAGAAACAGTTCAAAAAGCCATATAGAAGGACGTAGTGATAAGAGTTGTAAACAAAATGGTGTATAGAATAAAAAAAATGGTGTATAGAATAAAATCGGTACCTGGCACCTTTAGTGGACTAAAGGTGCCAGGTACCATTATGTATGCAGGTACCTTATTTTTGTTAGTGGAGTAAGAATAAATGTTCAGGGGGCAATAATACTTTTTTGCTTGTAAGGGCTGCTTGTAAGCGGTTATTCGGCACGACTGCTCTTAGATCAAGGATACCTACTCTTAGGGAAACGAGCGTTTGGTTGATGCCACTGATCATCTCACCAATCTCAAATTCAAAGGCATTAGGAGCAGGCCCAGCCTCACTAACGAATTCGATGTTTTCAGCATGGATACCTACATGTGTCGGCGGCAGTTGACTAGGTTCGTTGTTGCTTACGATCAACCGCAATTCACCGCTACTTACTTCAATTTCTCCATTCCTTTTATCAACTGAGCTAACCGGAATTACATTTTTACAGCCAATGATTTGCGCTGCGGCAACCGATCTTGGGCGTTGAAACAACTCTTGTTTTTCACCAAACTGAATAACTTTTCCCTGTTTTAAGAGAAGAATTCGATCAGCCAGCCGATACGCTTCTTCCATGTTGTGGGTCACAAGCAGAACGACCCCTGAGAAGTTTTCCTGAATGATCGTTAATAATTCTTGCTCGAGCATATGTTTGACATGATGATCCAGTGCTGAAAAAGGCTCATCAAGCAGCAGTAGATCAGGGTTTGTAATTAATGTCCTTCCCAGAGCCACACGTTGTTGTTGGCCACCGGATAGTTGTCTTGGATAATGTTGCTCATAACCCTCTAAATGAATTTTAGCAATCATTGCAGCCACTTTTTCTTCAATTTCCCGTTTGTTATGGGACTTCTTCAAGCCAAACGCAATGTTTTCTTTAACCGTCAAGTGGGGGAAAAGTGCGTAATTTTGAAAAACGTAACCAATGTTTCGGTGCCTCGTTTTAATCCTTGTTTTCGTATTAGCATCAAAGAGCGTACGATCGTGTAAAACAATCTTGCCGTTGTCAGGGGTGTGGAGTCCTGCAAGGCATTGTAATGTTAAGCTTTTTCCACAACCAGATGGCCCCAAAATAGCAGTAATTCCTTTTTCTGCTTGAAACGAAACATCAAGGGCAAAGGTATCTAATTGCTTTTGAATAATTACATCTAACACTTCTCCGTCACCCCTTTACAACTTTTCTTTCTAGGCGATTAATTACATATAATACAGCGATTGACGTTACAGTCATGATGAAAACGAGTAAATTGGCTAACTCGCGATTACCAGCAAGAAGCGCGTCATAAATAGCAATCGGCATCGTCATTGTTTCATTAGGTATACTGCCTGCAACCATTAACGTAGCACCAAAATCCCCTAATGCTCGTGCGAATGAGAGCGTTAGTCCAGAAGCAATGCCTCGCCAAGCGAGCGGTAATATTACCGTAAAAAAGATATTGACATCTGATCGGCCTAATACTTTAGCGGCATTCACGACATTTTGATCAACGCTAGCAAACGATGCTTTTGCAGATTTGATTAAAAAAGGAATCGAGACGACAAGTGCTGCGATGACAGCTCCTGTTGGCGTAAATACAATCGTCATATTAAATTGTTGCTCTACAAACTGCCCGATCGGACTTTGTCTTCCAAGTAAAACAAGTAAATAGTATCCGAGAACGGTAGGCGGTAAAACGACAGGAAGCGTAATAACCGTATCAACGAGATCAGCTATTTTCCCTTTTGATTTAGCTAAGTAATAAGCGATTGGCAAGCCGATGAGAAGAGCTAAAAGAGTTGCCGTTGCAGCAACTCTTAATGAAAGAAATAGTGGAAATAAATTAACTTCAGCCATAACTTACTACTCCTCACTCAGGCACAACAAAGCCGTAACGTTCCATAATTGGTTTCCCGACAGGACCTAAAATAAATTGAATAAACTCTCGAGCTAACTCCTCTTCTGATGTACGATTTATTACAGCAATTGATTGTTCTAAAGGTTCATGCAAATCATCGTTAATGATGTGAAAGTCGACTTGATCTTCTTGATACAGGGATAACGCAATTATTCCGGCTTCCACATTTCCAGTTTCAATATAAGCTAAAGTGTCAGATATATTACGACCATAGACGAGTTTTCCTTGTAACGCCTCCCAAATATCGGCCTCTTCTAATGATTGTTTCGCAGCTAGTCCATAGGGAGCATGGTCAGGATTAGCTATGGCTACTTTACGAACCTCTTCTTTTAAAAGATCATCTAATGTTTCAATTGAAATCGTTTGATCGTGAAGAGTGGCAATGCCAATTCTCCCAAAAGCATACGTCGTTTGTGTATCGGAAATAATTAAATCTTTTTCATTCAATTGGTCAACAAAATCAATATTAGCTGCAGCAAAGATGTCAAATGGTGCACCATTTTCTATTTGGTCAGCAAGTTGGCCTGTGGAACCGAAAGAAAATGTGAGTGCAACGCCTGTTTCCTCCTCAAATAATTGACCTACTTCTGTAAAAGCGTGGGTTAAGTCCGATGCTGCAGCAACTTTAAGCTCGGAGGTCTTTTCATTGACTGAGTTATCATTAGTACCGCAAGCTGAATTTATAATTGAAATTACAATAATGATAGTAAGTGTAGTAAAAACATTGATTTTCATTATGGCCGTTCCTTTCTTTATAAAAAAAACTGTAATTATAACTAAATATGAGTATAACATTAGTCTCTCGTTTCGCAATGAAATAAATCACAGTCTTACTGGGGAGTAGGCTTATGACTCAACCGGAAAAAAGATCATTTTCTTCAGGTTATTATATAAGAGGGTCAATTTGCACAAACATCTATGCTAAAAAGCCCAAAGTTAGAATTTAATAAGTGCAGCAGGTAAAAAATCCCCTCTTATTTCCAGAAGATAGATATAATTTAAATGTAGGATCAGTCGTGAGGAGCTCTTGGAATGACAAATGAAGGTTCGGATACATTAATTGAAAGGGAAGGCTTTAAGCGTATATATTTAAATGAATTTCAATTATACTAACCATTTTTGGATTTATCGTTATCTGTTTGTCACTTATTTAACATATTCTGCAAATCATTTAGAAATAGAAGAAGGTAAAATTAAAGTAACAGGTCACTTAAGAACAGGCCGCTACATTTATATCAATTCAACAGACCCAATTGTTACTCAAGGATGGTATGGCGCTTTTAAATAACAAGTGGGTTAAATGGCTCTCTTCATTTTCTTATGGAAAGGTAGTGTAACAAAGTGAAAAAAAACTTATATATCTCACTCATTTTAGCAGCATTCGGGGTGTTAGCAGGCATTTTTATTGTTCCATACCAAATGGAAACGATGAGTACATACTTATCCCCGGATGTGTTTGATCCGAACGATCTGCCGGTGCCGATGGCCGCACTCATTGGAATAGCGTCGATTCAGTTAGGGGTGGCCACGTTTGTAGCAAGTATTTTAGGAATTATTCTGGCTAGAAAAGTAAACTTGAAGCTCCCGATTCTTGATGGCCTCGTAAATAAAAATCAGAGGGTGACCGTTTCAGCGAAGTGGCTGACGTACGCGGTTTTGTTAGGGGTTCTTGGTGGTTTTACCATTGTTGCGGCAGACTATTTTTATTATCAATACCAAATTCCACTCATTGCCGAAAACCCACCTGCTTTCTCGTTAAATGGTTTACTAGCTGGAGTTCTGTATGGTGGTGTGATTGAAGAAGTACTCATTAGATTATTTCTGATGTCATTCATCGTTTGGGTTTTATACAAACTTTTTGCAAGGAAAAAAGCAACCATTCCTCACGCTTTTTACTGGATTGCTATCGTACTAGCAGCGATTGTATTTGCAGTCGGACATTTTCCGACAACTCAGGTGGTCTTCGGAGAGTTAAGCTCCATATTAATCATTCGATCCTTGCTTTTAAATGGACTTGTCGGGGTTGTGTTTGGTTATTTATATTGGCGCAAAGGAATTGAGTATGCCATATTCAGCCACATGACGGCACATATCTCTATGCAGTTGCTCTTTATACCGATCTTTTATTAAAAATATCTGACACCTTAAAGAAGTTGTGGTTGTGACACCACAGCTTCTTTTTTTTGCAATAATATTATTGGTTTTTCTCTTGGGAGCACACGAACCAGCGGAAATCGTTGAAGGTGTCTCCTAAAAATTCCCTAAAGTGCACACGAAACAGCAGTATTCGTTGAAGGGATCACCTAAAAATCCCCTTTTGTTTTTTAGTCTTTCAATATTAGCATGATATGTTTATTTTGTTTATTATGCTGTGAGGTGTAACAGTTACTTGAAGTTTAGTAATTCCATCGATAGTGCCCGGCAATTGGGGTGGAAAAGGATGAAAGTTTAACTTCGGCTGCAAATGGTCTGTTATTATGAATTAAATAAGGTGTACCGTCTTTTGCTCGTTTATCGGAAACGATGCCCACATGATGATAGCCTTCGAGGAACAGAACAATATCGCCGGGCTGCCATTCTTTTAAGTTCTCCATGTCACCTGGAATGAGTTCAGTCGTCAAAGACTCAGCATGGCGCTCCAAAAAAACGTACTGATTCGGTACACGGCGAAAATCAATATTAGGATCAGGCTTACCATCCACCCGAGGGTATAATTCCATGTGTTCAGAAATATCCTCATCCATAAGGTCTTTAAGAATAATATCAGCACCTAGTAACCCTCGCCATATGACATCAGTACAAACCCCTTCATCATTTGGCGGGTAACCTCCAGCATAATAGGCACTTTTATAATGGGTCCGTTGCTCGACTTCTTTTCTAGCGGTATGAACGATATCCAGCGGGTCGGGAATCCCATTTCCATTTCGATCAACTGTTGAATATTCCTCAGGTACGATGACTGTACTTACAAAAAAACGCTCCATATGAATGCCGAGCGAATCAAGAATAATTCCACCTTTAAAGAAATACATAAACGAGAGCAAGGCAACTGAAAGAACTGATATCGAGACAAGCCATCTTTTTAACATTTTCATTCTCAAGCACACCTCATAAATAGTAGATTAAAAGAACAAACACCAAATATTGGATGAGATTATTGTATTATATGCCCGCCTTAAAGGGAAGAAAAGACTTCGAAATAATGCCTAAATTTTTTGAAACTTCTTAAAGCCCTTATACGTATAACAATAAAAAGGGTAAACAATCGTTTTTGAACAATATTTCATGTGTCTCCAATAAAAAGTTTAGTGAGGGATTATAGATTTTTCTATCATTGCTTTTCTTGTTTATAGCTGCACTTTGTTATTTCACCTATCAGTCTTCTAGCAAATCACAAAAAAGCGTTAAATCAACAGGTGGCAACTGGGCCATCTGGTTTTTATATATGGAACACTCTTGTTGGAATTGACTGATATTTGTTGTGATTTTCGAGTAGTTTAATATAGTTTGTTTGACCTTTTGCTTTTAAAAGTATTCAAAACGAAACGAGAAATTGAGGTGAAAGTTTGGAAATTATTGTAACGATTATCCCGATGTTTTTATTTATTATTTTTATTTTTTACGTTTGGGATTCGCTGGCTAAAATTAAGAAAAATCAAGATGTGATTATGAAGCATTTAGGGATCGACCCAGAAGGTTCAGGCAGAAACAAGGACGAATAAATCAGTGCAAACGCATAAAGGAGAATACTAGATGAATGATCAACTAACTCAACAATTAGATAATGCTATTGAACTAAGAAAAGAAGGACAGTTAAAGGAATCAAATCAATTACTTTTAGAATTAGTCACCGAACACCCTGAGAATGCAGAGGTGAACTACCAATGTGCTTGGAGCTACGATGTCTTAGGCGAAGAAGCTGACGCAGTGCCTTTTTATGAAAAAGCAATCGAGCTTGGTTTATCGAAAGACGCATTAGAAGGGGCATTATTAGGTTTAGGAAGTACGTTTCGAACGCTAGGGGATTATGAAAATTCAAAACGGATCTTCCAAAGAGCGATTAACGAGTTTCCTACAAATCATGCACTAAAAGTATTTTATGCTATGACATTATACAATACGAGTGATCATAAATTGGCTATGGAAGTACTCTTAAAAAGTTTGCTTGAAACAACGACCGATAAAAATATATTAAAATATAAAAAAGCGATTCACTTTTATTCAGATAAATTGGATGAAACTTGGGAGTAAATGTATTTAAGTGACTGACTTTAAAAGAATGATAGGGATAGGGTTTGTTATGGTAAAAATTATTCTCTATAAGAAGAGGGATGTGTAATTTCAACCAAGGTGAGGGGAGAATGGTAATGGGAGAATTAAATTATAAGCAGCCGATGAGTACGAAAAAATTAATGTATATGATTGGTCTTTTCATTTTCGGTGGAATGCTCTTAGCTTCCATTATTGATTCTAGTCTATATTTAGAAAAATATTCTGCAGCTAAATTATGGGAGTTTCGGTTGTTTACAATCGGAAGTGCAGCGGTTTACTATGGATTGGTTTTTCTTATGAATAGGAAACGATAGCTGTAGTATTCTGAAGAAGTGATTTGGGATCAGTACGATATAGGTTCACAAGCTTAGATATCAAATGGGAAATGTCCATATGCGGCGTTGAAAGAGATGGATAGAAAATAAATATAAAAACATCATTTTACGATGGTAGGATGGTGTTTTTTGATAGAGGTAAACGTCTCAAATGTGAAACTATATGCAGCTCAAGATTAGCGAGCAAGCTTTTACGAAAGGAGGAAGTTATGAGGAACCTAATTCAGCTATTACTTACGCTTCTTTTATTAGCAGGACAGTTTGGTGCAACTTTTTGGATTGCCAGTTTGATTAATATGACATTTTTAGATGTGATGTTCTTTACATCCATTGGTTTTTTAGCATTATTTATCTTTTTTTCTAGTAATGGAGGCTTTGTGTCTAACTATGCTAATGTGATGGCTTCTAAACAGTCATTTGGGAATGATGTGTATAAAAGAGAAATGTTTGCATTTCGTATCAATTCATTTGTTCTTTCAGCTCTGTTATTTTTTATTATTCATTGGATTCTTTTTATTGTTCATTACATGTAAGTCTTTACAAAGTAAGTTTTATATAAGAGATGGAAATCATAAATCTTATATTAGCTAAGGCTCAGGACCTGTAGAAGAGCTGAAAATATATTTAGTACCTGAGCCCAACCAAGTTAGATTGTTAAGGGGTATTCTTTGTAAGTTTTCTAGTATTCACCTAAAAAACCCTCAACTCTATTAATCATTGTTTTTTTGTTGTAGTTAATAAACAAGCTGCTGGTTAGTCGGATGGGGTCGCCAAAAAAGAAGCGTTCATACAAGGTTTGTCTCGTACCAAAAGGACTCATGCACAAATCCCAAGCAAGACGAAACAGCTTTACACGTTCTTTAGCATCTCTCGTTTTCGCTTGAAGATATAAATCTAGATCATCCTTGATTTCTGATTCGAAATCTTCCTCCGTAGGTATGTTAATCATTCCGCTTGCACCGAGAAGTTGGAGGATTTCCGTGAGCTTTGGATAAAGCCGTTGAAACATAATCATCCCGGTGTATAAAGGGTTTACTGCTGGAATGATAATCCCATTTTTGCCTTTTTTGGCTTCTGCTTCGGATGCAATTAGAAAGGCTTTCATCGTTTCGAGCGCAATAATGATATCTGACACTTTTTCCTGAACATGCTGGAACTCACTCGTATTAATAGAGTCGACAATCAATTGTGCTACCCCTAGAATAAATTCTAGTTTCACTATTTGACGAGATGCAACTTGATGTAAAGCAAACGGGGTGAAAGGTCCTTTCGTCGAAAAAGCATTAGCTACTTGTATATTGTTGTAATAAAAAACTCGCTCCCATGGAACAAGGACGTGATCAAAAACAACAAGCGAGTCATTCTCTTCAAAACGAGATGACAATGGGTAGTTAAATTTCGATTGACTCGAACAAAAAGACTGGCGACATATGAATTTTAATCCTTTGGTATTACTAGGAATGGAAAATGCAAAAGCATACGATTTGTCGAGTGGACTAGGAGTGGAGTAGACGATAATCTCATCGGTTAGTCCACCTTGTGTAGCCAGTAATTTTGCACCTTTAATAATAATGCCTTCATTCGTTTCATCTATCACTTTTGCAGCAATAGGGTGCTCAAATTCATCTAAAAAGTGAAGGGGTGCCCGGTTGAATTGTGGGTTTATAAAAGTATGAGTAAAAGAGAGATCGTTCTCTCGTGCGTGTTCGTAAAGAGAGATTAGATTTTCGGGAAAGCAATTTTCATTACCTTCTAAAATGTGTTGGGAAGCTACAAAAGACACTAATACCGTATTCATATAATCGGGGCTTCTTCCCATCATCCCCGCATTGGTTTTTGCCCACTCTTGGACCATTATTCTTCTTTTCTTTAAATCCCTTTTGGTTTTAGGCATCATAAAAGAAATACCAACCCGTTCTCCGCTTGTTGGGGAAGGATAGGTCAACAACTCTTTTCTGGAAGCGTCATGTTGTAAATCGTAAAGCTTAGCTTGACTTTTTAACACACCACGAAAGGCAGGGTGCTCAGAAATTTTTCCTTCCACCCTTTTCCCGTCAATCCAAACCTCGGATTGAAGTTGATTAATCCGGTCGATATAGTCTTTGCCCCTAATTGCTCCCAAGTCTGTGCTCACCTCACTAAGTTGGCCATTTTGTAATCATTTCCTGTTCATCTTTACAATTTATTTTTATTAGCATTTCTTTATGCGTATCAATTTTTAGACATAAAACGGCTAGAGGTATCACTTATAGAAGCATTATGTGAAATCATATTGTTGTAACTTCAAGGTGTGTTAATGATAAACTTTTAATGATATAGAAAAGCGAGTTAGTTCTATCGAAAATAAGTCTAACTTACTACGATTAATTAGGAGTATCATAGTCATAGGAAGGGGTGAGTTTTTGCAACCAATCATAGAAAAGATTTTTGGTCAACCGTATAAGGATAGTAAGTTAATGCTGTTTAGTTATTGGTCTGGAATTCTTTTTTACATTATCGTCCTTTTGTTTTTTATTATGCAGGCTGTCGTTGGTGGACAGTGGTTATCGGTTTTAGCGATAGCGATTGCATTTCCTGTTCTCTTCCGGATCGTGTACAGTTTAAATGGTAGTCTCATGCGTAAATTTACAGGCCTTAGGAAACGCGGTATTTTTCTGTTTGCGGGTGTCATTGGTGTGATCTCGATTATTTTTGTCGGTGCGGTAATGCTGTTTGCAGATAATCTAGCTATTAATGCAAGTAAAACAGAAGTAAATGGTCATGTAATTGTGTCGATCGGGTCATTAAAAGGTAGTTATTTAGTAGACGATGTTAGAGTCATTGAAGAAGGCATGGTCGGTATACCTTACCGAGCGAGCATAGGTGAAGGGGACATATTATTAGTCGTTGAACGTGGAGGCGATGTAGTTTGGGAGGACAAAGTGTCGCCTCAAACTGAAGGAATGATACAATTTTATGGTGGAGAAGGGCGCTATCAAATTCGATTATATACTGAACATGCGGAAGATATTAATCTTGAGGTCATTACTGGTAGGTTAAGAAAATAGAAGTTGAGTTTTGGTAAGCTGTTTAGATAATTGCTCATGTAAAAGAAAGATATGTTATACAGTAAACGGGGAGTGGCTTTAGTGAAAAAAATTAAAATTGCGCTATTACACTTATTACCAATAGCAGGTGATCTTACATACAACCGCACTTTGATCGAAAAAGCAGTGAAACAAGCGGCAGCTCGAAACGTTGATTGGGTGATTACACCTGAGTTAGCTGTTAGCAGCCTGCAATTTGATCATCTGATTGGGACGGATTGGATTCATGAGCAGCCTGATGACTGGATGACAAGTTTTATGAATATAGTCAAGAAATTAAATGCGACAGTGTTTTTAGGGTGTGCAGAAAGATCAGAAGAAGGTGCTCTTTTCAACTCCGTTTTTGTTATTAACGGGGAAGGTAAAATCATTGGGAACCAACGAAAGCTTGCCCGAATTGATAAATGGTCAACACCAGGAAGTGTGTTAGATCCGGTTACGATAGGAGATGTTAAAGTAGGGATTTTAATCTGTGCGGATGCTTATACAAAAAGAATTGCTGAGACCTTAAAAGAGAACGGTGCACATATGTTTGTCGCTCCTTCGTCTTGGGGGCCTGGACTGCACGGACCGGACGGGGAGTGGGAACAAAGATCAATCGATACGGGGTTACCATTAATCGTTTGTAACCGTACGGGCGAAAATAAGGATGTTTCTTTTTGGAAAGCAGAAAGTTCGGTCATTGTGAATGGAAAACGAGTCATTTCCCACCATTCTGAACAATCGGCGATCCTCACGTTTGAATGGGATCTAGACGATATGGAGCTACTTTCCTCAAAATTTGAGGTTGAGTATGTAAACTAATCGGTACGCTCGCTTTAGGAAGTGTATACCATTTTTCATTATTAAATAACGTTTTTATTACACTAGAACATATCTAGGATGCATAGCTCTCAATTTTGTTGATTGCAGGTATTCTAGCCATTTCATTTGCGAGCCGGACTGAGAGGCCTCTATTTGTGAAAAAATAAATGTTTCAACGATGATAACGGACTGAGAAGCCCTTATCTAGCAAAATATCTCCGGTTTTCTACAGATTAATAGCAAATAAGGGCCTCTGAGTCCATAAACAGCTATATAACGGCGGAAACTTTGAAAATAAGGGCCTCTGAGTCCGCAAAATTTCTTAAGATTTTAATTACTTCTTTTTTTATGACGCAATCTCTGTTCACGTAAATTGATGAAATAGAAAAAATTGCAAAAAGATAAAGCTGAACATTCAGATGTTCAGCTTTTCTTTTAAGGAAGATAGCACAACAAATTAATATGGATCAGATGGATGACCCATTTGTTCGGATTGATGAGCGGCTTCTTCTGCTTTTGTATCTTGTTGTTCACCAGCTTTTTTAAGCCCGTCAGCAATTCGTTTACCGTAATCTTCGTCACACTGAGTCAGCATGTCTACCATACGATCTTGAATTTCTTTTCGACAGGTAGCGAGGGCGCCTGTTAAATTCGAAATGAGTTCGTCTCGTTCCCAATCATTTAGTCTGCGGTACGTCTCACCTGCTTGACCAAAGTTATTTTCACGAGAAATCTTTTCGCGTTTTACATTGCCTTCTACATACGGCTCATGTTCTTTACCAGGGTTTTGTGCTTCTTTTAACCCGCCAATAAGTGAAGGTTCATAATTGACATGTGGATTTTGGTGCTTGCCAAAGTCCGTTCTGTAATCCATTTGTCCAGCTTCTTGATTGGAAGCAACATGCTTTTTCGGCTTGTTAATTGGTAATTGTAAATAGTTTGATCCCACTCGATAACGCTGCGTATCGGAGTAGGAGAACGTTCTGCCTTGAAGAAGTTTGTCATCAGAAAAGTCTAGCCCGTCAACGAGTACACCTGTACCGAAGGCGACTTGTTCGACTTCTGCAAAATAATTTTCAGGATTTTTGTTCAAAACCATTTTACCGACTTTGTGCCACGGGAAATCTTCTTTATACCATAACTTCGTTGGATCAAGCGGGTCAAAATCTAACTCTGGATGCTCGCCATCTTCCATAATTTGAACATACAGCTCCCATTCCGGGTAATCTCCACGCTCAATGGCTTCATATAAATCCATGGTCGCATGATTAAAATCGGTCATTTGAATTTGATCGGCTTCTTTTTGAGCTAAGTTTTTAATTCCCTGGACAGGCTCCCAGTGATATTTGACTAACACTGCTTTTCCTTCTTCGTTGACCCATCTGTAAGCATGCACACCAGAGCCTTGCATGTTGCGGTAATTGGCTGGAATCCCCCACGGTGAAAACAGGAAGGTCACCATGTGCATCGATTCTGGCGTTTGACATAAGAAGTCAAACATTCTTTCGGGGTCTTGTACATTAGTTACCGGGTCAGGTTTAAAAGAGTGAACCATATCTGGGAACTTCAGAGGATCTCGAATAAAGAAAATCTTTAAGTTGTTTCCGACTAAATCCCAGTTTCCATCCTCTGTGTAAAACTTCACCGCAAACCCGCGGGGATCTCTTAACGTTTCTGGGGAATGTCCACCGTGTACGACAGTAGAGAACCGGACAAAAACAGGGGTTTGGACTTCAGTATTTGTAAAAACTTTAGCACGTGTATATTTCGAAATCGGTTCACCGTTTACTGTACCGTATGACTCAAAGTACCCATGAGCACCCGCACCGCGAGCATGTACGACACGCTCAGGCGTACGTTCACGGTCAAAGTGGCTGACTTTTTCAAGGAAATCATAATTTTCAAGTGTTGTTGGTCCACGATTTCCTACTGTTCGTACGCTTTGATTATTTGTAACAGGATGCCCTTGTCTATTTGTTAACATATCATCGGCTGCTTGGTTATTTTCATTTGGTTCGTTATTCATGTTACGGCTCCTTTAATGGAAAAGTTTTCTTTACCAAAAATAGGATGCCAATATTTACTGAAAAACATGTATGGTTTTTAAAAATGCAGTAACAATTTATGAAACTGCACAGGAGAGGTTATCGGTAAGCTATAGGGTAAATAAGAAGAAGCTTACACTAAAATAGTGCAAGCTTTCTTTGTTAAGAATTTAATATTTGTGAAGCTTTTTTAGAAGTTTCTTCCATAAGGTGTGCGATGGAGTGATTGTCGGTTGTCAGGTTCTCAATAGTGGCTGTCATTTCTTCCAGGCTTGCAGACGATTCTTCGATAATCGCTGCTAATTCGTTTGTTGAAGTTTCAACATTGGTTGATCGTTGTTTTACACCTACTGCTAATTCCGTCAAGAAATGAACTTTTCCGTCTAACGACTCTAACATGTCTTTCATTGAAATGAGAGAGGTTGTGACATCTTCAGTGGATTGCAGACCTTTGCCGATAAAATTACTGCTTTCCTTCATTCTTTCTAACGCCTCCGAATTACTATTATTTAATTGAGAAAGATTAAGGTTGATTTTATCTGTTGTATTTCTACTTAATTCTGCTAATTTTCGTATTTCTTGTGCTACGACTGAAAATCCTTTGCCAGCTTCACCAGCTCTTGCTGCTTCAATAGATGCGTTTAAGGCAAGTAAGTTGGTTTGTTCTGAGATTTCTTGAATAGTACCTGTAAATGTATTCGTTTCCTCTATCGTTTTAGTAAGAACGGTGAACGTATGATTTAACTTTTCGATAATTTGCTCGAGTTGTTTCATATCTTGATTAAGTTCTAACACTTGATGATGTCCTTTGTTAGCAATCGTGCTAGAGTGTTTAGATGCATCCGAAAGATCGGTTGAGACGTTATGTAACTCTTCCATCTTTTCTTTTGTGGTAAAAGCATTTTCAGAAATCTCGTTTATTTGTTCAGATTGCGTAGTACTTCCTGAGGCGAGTTCATTGATGGCTAAGCGAATTTCGTCTTGTGATTGTAAACTGTTTCTTACTTGGTCATTTACTTTCTGTACGTCCTCGATAATGCCAGTAACGCTTACTTCTAGTTTATTCTTTTGTTCTTCTTTTTTACGACTGTCTTCCTCAGCCTGACTAATAAAATCTTGTAATTGTAAAAATTGTTTTTGATTTAAATAGATAAGGACGCCAAGCACAATTCCGGACAAGATATATACTAAAATAACAGTGACATAACTAGATTGAATGAGTTCTGAACTATTCTGATCAAGGCTCGTTGAAAGGATGATAGCGATAAACCCTAACACATATCCAATTGTAAACAGTTTACGGTTAAAGTGCATAGCTGAAATAAGAGTCAAGAATAAAACGATAATAACATTGGTTAAGCTAGGGCCTTGTAGTAAAATGTTCAAAAACACGAATAGATAGATAAATAGAATTGCTCCAGTAGCAAAAAATTTGGGTCGCTTTAATATATATTGGAATAATATAAATAAGAGAATAAATCCAACCAATTCAACAGAATAAACTAAAATTCCAAAATTATCTTGGATAGCGATCGTATTGCCAATAGCTACAATTAGTGAGATTGAAAAAGTTACTAACATAAGGATATTCTTTTTCTTGATGTCGTTTAATTGCATTGATTCGAGAGCTGTCATAAAAAAACCTCCATGGTGTGTAGTGTTATTAGTTATATTTTACTAGTAACTTACTATTAATGAATATATTATCATAAATCGACAAGATAAACATAGGTACTTTATCATACTTTTGGTATAAAAGTAATAAATTTTTTTAAATAGATATAAAACTTAAGTCGATTTTGTATAACAACCTTCTATGACATAAATAAACCAGGTGGAGGTACCACCTGGTTTGCTTATTACATTAATTTATCTGCTTTTGCCATTTTAAATCATCCTTTCGATTTAAATCATTTTTTTACAGTTTGCTTTAAGTCTTTTACATCTTCCCCTAGTTTCTGTTCAATCTTTTTGACCTCATCTTCTACAACTTTTTTTATATCTTGGCCCGCATTCATTTCCTCCTTCATGATTTCCCTAACTACTTCTTTTAAGTGGTCTATGTTCATCTTATGGGGTGAATCCGTATTTTTTAATAACTCCATAGCTTCATTTATGACCTGCTCACTTTTTTGTTTAACGGTTTGGGATACATTTGAAGAGCTGTCATTAATGATCTCAGATAGTTCGCTCATCTTCTCTTTAATTTCGTTTGTCACTTCTTCGGTTTTGTTTTTTCCCTCTGCTAGCTCATTTTGAATATCTTTTCTTAGTTCTTCACCCGATTTGGGAGCGGTCAGTAGTGCTGCTGTAGCTCCAACTACTCCTCCTACGACAGTGCCTAGTGCAAAGTTTTTTTGATGTTTCATTCCTACCAACTCCTTTTTAAGTGTCTAGTATTCTGTAACCGAGTTAGAGAAAGTTTAAACATTCGATTTCTTTTGAATGATAGAACTGAGTGTTTAAAGTAAGGAAAGGAGTAGGTTTTGATAAAAAATACCAAAATAAGTTCTATAAATAAATGTTTTTTTAGCTCGTTAAAAGGTTAATAGAGTTGTAATTAATATTTAAGGACGATATAGCAACAAGGGGGAACAAATATGGGGAACAAAAAGAAACTAAATAGTGTGTTTAACGTATTTACTGTTTCAGCAATAATCGTATTGCTTATGACATTGTGGGGGATTTTCTTTCCTGATCATATGGAACATACGATGTCTATTGGGTTGCATTTTGTAAATGATGTGTTTGGCTGGTTTTATGTATTAGCTACAGCATTATTTGTAGGGTTCTGTTTATTCCTAGGGTTTGGTCCGTATCAACATATGAAGATTGGAAAAAAGGAAGATCAACCTGAATACTCCTATTACACATGGATTGGCATGCTGTTTGCAGCAGGTATGGGCGTAGGACTTGTATTCTGGGGTGTGGCAGAGCCACTCTCTCATTATGTAAATCCACCAGAAGGGGTAGAGCCGAACACACAAGAGGCTGCGGAGAAAGGATTATTGTACGGAGTGTTTCATTGGGGGATTCATCCTTGGGCTGTATATGGGATTGTTGCCTTGGCGTTAGGCTTTGTTAAGTATAGAAAAGGTTTGCCGGGATTGATCAGTTCTACTTTTTACCCAGTTATTGGGCATAGGATAAGAGGTGGATGGGGCAAGACGATCGATGTGGTGGCGATTGTTGGAACGACAGTCGGGATTGCAACCTCGTTTGGTCTAAGTACCCTTCAAGTGAGCGGCGGTCTTTCTCAATTGTTTCCTATTCAAAATCCGGAAGTTGCTCAGCTTTCTATTATTCTAGTTGTTACTGTCATTTTTCTCATCTCAGTCTTATCAGGAATTGATCGCGGGATGAAATATTTAAGTATAGGCAATCTCACGCTAGCTGCCGTGCTTCTTATTACCGTTATTGTGATCGGACCGACGCTTTTTATTATGGAACATTTTACATTGACGTTAGGAACCTACATCACTCAACTCGTTCCGCTTAGTTTTCAGACAACACCGTACACAGATAATGATTGGCTAGGTGAATGGACGTTTTTTTATTGGGCTTGGGTAATTGCTTGGAGTCCATTTGTAGGTACTTTCATTGCTAGAATATCAAAAGGAAGAAGTTTACGAGAGTTTATCGTAGGTGTACTCTTTGTCCCAGCTCTAGGAAGTGTCTTATGGTTTGCTGCATTTGGAGGGACGGCGTTATTCCAAGAAACGAAGGAGGAAGCGGGCATAGCCTCTACAGTGAGAGATACTCCGGAAAGTGGTCTATTCCTTATGTTAGATCAGTTGCCTTTTGGGTTTATTTTGAGTGTGGCTGCCTTAGTTCTGATTTCGATTTTTTTTATAACGTCAGCTAATTCGGCTACGTATGTGTTAGGTGTGTTTTCTTCAGGCGGGAGTCTAAATCCAAGCAAGTATAAGCTAGTGACATGGGGGTTACTCGTTTCAGCCATTGCTGCTTCTCTTTTAATGAGCGGTGGGCTCAAAGGACTGCAAGCGACAGCCATCGTTATCGCTCTGCCGTATACCATACTTATGTTTATCATGATGGTAGCTATTTATAAATCGTTGAAACGAGAAGGAATTAAGGAGCATAAGGTGGAAGAAAAAGAAGATTGGTAAATTAGTAAAAAAATCGTTAAAAAAATTGGAATATAACCGTGAGGGACGAAAAATGAATAATGAAAAAATTGTATTGATCACGGGGGCGAATTCTGGAATAGGGAAAGCCGCAGCTTTCAAGTTTGCTAAAGAAGGTTGTACAGTTATTATGGCATGTCGAAACCTGGAAATTAGTAAGGAAGTTCAAAGCGACATAAAGCAAACAACTAATAATGATCAGGTCGACCTCATCAAACTTGACGTTAGTTCTTTTGATTCGATCCGTGAGTTTTGTAGGGAATTCAAAAATCGGTATGAGAAACTCGATGTGCTTATCCATAATGCAGCTTATGCCAATCATGGTGAAAAATATCGTCTTAGCGCCAATCAGATTGAATTAACGTTTGCGACAAATGTGATTGGGCCATACTTAATGACGATGTTGTTGGTCGATCATCTGAAAAAATCAGAGGATGCTAGAATTCTTCATGCCTCTAGTAATATTGTAAAGCATTACTTTGATCCGAAAAAAGACCTTGATGTTAGTAATTTAAGAGGCGAGCGTAAAGACGACAAGAAATTTAGTGTGTATACCATGTATCGGGACTCGAAGGTGGCCTTGGTGTTACTGACATTTAAATTGGCAGAAGTATTGCAGGAGAATGGGATTAAAGTGAATGCGATCCAAATAAATGGTGCAAAAATGTCCAAAGAGACGTTAATGAAATTTGAACCTGGTTGGAGAATGATCGCAAGAATTCAAAATTTATTTTTCCCGCCTCCTGAAAAGTTTGCAGAGTGTTACTTTGAAATCTGTATGTCTGACCATTTTAAAACGACAACAGGGAAGCTAATTAATGATAAAAATCAAATCATGGAACCAACTGTTACAAAACCAAATTATAAGATGCAAATCAAGCAATTTACAGGTTCAGACTTATATCCAGCTTATCTTGAAAATAGAGATAATTGGGATAAGGTCTGGAATTTATGTAGAGAACTAACGCAATAGAAGATTGTTAGATACATACTAAGTTGCACTAACTAAGCGCTTTAATGAATTTAAAACAGACTTAACTAGACGTTACGGGGTCAAAAGGATACGGACCTAACTAGCTGTTTAGTGGGTTTGTTTTTTAACTCTGCGGCGCATGTATGTCAAGACTCTCGTATTGTTGTAATAAATTCTTATCAGTAAAAATTATTATTCTTGACCAAACTCTCTTTCGAATACGATAGAAGTAAAACCAATAGGGGTGAAGGCGAAGAGTTTAATGTTGAGCGTACTAAGTTCAGGTGCTTATTATGTCGTCCTGCGTAATAAAAATGGGTCGCTAAAAGGATGGGCGCTTATTGGTGAGAACATCGACTATATGACTGAAAAAAGGGCAGGGTTTATTTATGAATTATATTTGCTTCCTGAATTTAGAGGAGCAGGATTAGGAAAAAACTAATTAAAGAGACAGTAAAAGAATTAGAGCGTCAAGGGTACGATGAAGTACGATTAAACGTCTATGCCAAGAATTTTGCAAAAAAACTATATGAAAATCTCGGGTTTAATGAATTACAATCAATTATGTATATTAAAACAGGTCAGATATAAATGGCAGAGAGATTGAACAAAATTAGCTGAGCGATACTCATTAGATAGTATCGTTTTTTGTTGTTATCGACTTCATTGCTCAGGAGCAATATCTTCTATATAATAAAGTTCAACATATTTATTGTCTATATTTATTGTCTATGGAAAATACTCCTTTAGAAAGGAGCTTACATATTGGTTTATAAAAATATTATTGCTATTGCAATCGGTGGAGCAGTTGGTACGATGTTGAGGTATACCTTAAATGTTTATACACTATTTGCAGGTTACCCAATCGGTACAGTAATTGAAAACATCATCGGAAGTTTATTACTCGGACTTTTTACAGGCTGGTTTATCCACCGGAAACCACGAGAATGGGTAAAGCTAGGATTAGGAGTTGGTTTTTGTGGTGGATTTACTACGATGTCAACGTTAGCAGCGGACAGTTTATTTTTATATCAACAAATGTCACTAATGGAGTCTGCTATTTATTTGGTTGTATCTTTAGTTGGAGGATTAGCCTTTGCTTTTGTTGGTCTACTGTTAGGAAGCAAGTGGAGTGAAACGAAACAAGAAAAAGAGGGGCAATGGTCATGAGTACGTTGATTTTAGGATTGGGAGGAGCTATTGGCGCTGTCTCTCGTTACTTGCTTGGCTTAGCGATTATGAAAAGAAAACCACACCCGCCAATTCCTGTTGCTATGCTTACTGTCAATTTACTCGGTTCATTTGGTTTAGGCTTATTTTTTGCGATGGCCTACGGTATGATTCCTCTTTCAGCTGCCTATGAGGAACCGTTGTTTCTTTTTTTAGCCATCGGTTTTTTTGGAGCCTTCACTACATTTTCAACATTTAGTATGGAAACAATTGAGCTCGTACGAAATAAACATTTGAAAGAAGCTTCGGTTTACTTTTTACTTTCGATCGGTGGAAGTATTGTAGCTTTTATCATTGGTTTATCGATTGGCCAGCTGTTTTAAAGAAAATATTAATTTTATTTTAGTATGTCCAAATGTGCACTGTTGAAGCATAGAAATATCGATTTTGTGTACCCTAAACATTGAGATAAATCTACTTAAATAATTCATGTGGAGGAACGGTTATGGATCAACAACAAAATCAGCAAAACCAACAAAATCAACAACAACAAGATCAGCAACAACTTCAACAGGCACAAGCAGAGATGAATGCAGCCGAGCAAGAACTATTAATGGAGAAACAGCAATTGCAACAAGCTGAGATGCAGTTATTTCAAGCAAAAGAACAAGTAAAACAAGAGCAAATGGACGTTCAATCAGCACAGGCAAAAGTACAGAAAAAACAAGCTGAAACAATGTCACAGTTAGAAAAGTTTCAATAACATGTGAAACTGTCGAGTATCTGATTTCTATAAAGCCTAATTAACAGACTAAATCTCCAATGTGGATTTAGTCTGTTTTGTTTACCAATAAATAATTATGTCAACCGGGTGTTGTGGTTTTGTAATTTTTTTCAATAAAAGCATATTAGGCTTGTTCTGATGTATGATAAGGGGAGACTGTATTATTTAATTGAGACCGGTTTTATATGGGAATTGGAGTGACTAAACTTCACTCCTCTTATAATAAGATAAATGTGCAGGTGATAATATGACTGAAACAAGACCGAAAATCACGGTAGTCGGTAGTATTAATATGGATTTAATTACGGAAACGTCTCGCTTTCCGTCTCCAGGCGAAACGATACTTGGTGAAAACTACACAACTTTACCAGGGGGAAAGGGTGCCAATCAAGCTGTTGCTGCAGCTAGGTTAGGAGCTGACGTGTCTTTCATCGGTTGCATCGGTGCTGATTTGAATGGTGAAGAATTAAAAAAGAAGCTGTTAGAAGAAGGTATTGATGTTCGCGGAATTGACACAAGCAAAGTGAAGCCGACGGGTATAGCTCAAATTACGGTTACACCTGATGATAATCATATCATCGTCGTTCCGGGAGCTAATTATGAGCTTACGTCACAATGGGTGGAAAAAAATAAGGGACTAATCATCAATTGTGATATCGTAGTTCTTCAGCTTGAAATTCCTTTGCCTATTGTGGGCGAAGTGATTACACTTGCTGAACAACACGGTGTTCCTGTTTTGTTAAATCCAGCACCAGCAAAAGAGTTACCAGAAAACTTTCTTGAAAAAATCACTTACTTTACTCCGAATGAAACAGAATTTATGTTTCTAACGGGAACCTCAACTGCAGAAGGATATGAAATAGCCTTCCGTTCTCTTCGGCAAAAAGGTATTCAACATGTAATTCTCACTAGAGGGAAACAAGGGGTTGTATTTGAAAAAGATCAACAATTTTTGAAACTGCCGAGTAGAAAGGTAGAGGTCGTCGATACGACTGGGGCCGGAGATGCGTTTAACGGTGCACTTGCTTTTGGAATAGCATCAAAACAACCACTTCATGAGGCTGTTGAATTTGCTATAAAGGTATCAGCTCATGCTGTGACAAAAATCGGTGCTCAAGCAGGCATGCCGACGATGGAAGAAGTTCAAAGGTTACAGTAGGACTATAATATCGGCTTTCAAATTGGTTGTTCTTTTCATATATTGAAATATCTATCATCTGAACTTTTAAATAAATGCCCTATGAAAATATCTCTTGATCTGAGCATTGCATTCGCGATTCGACCTTCATAAAAAGCCAGGTCCGGAATCGTTATGGACCTGGCAACTATAGAAAAAATGTATAGGGGACTGATCTATATATAAGTTACCCTGATTTCTCATCTAGTAAACTTCTATTTTTGTTATATGAGCGCTTTAAAGATATATAGCTAGAAATTGAATAGACAAAGCCAATTAGAAGCACTAGACCTAGAATCTCACTCCATTGTCCTTCACTTCGTGGAAACCCGATGAAAATCATATAAACTAGTAAATACAAGCTGATGAAGCTCATCGAACGTAAGAGTATTTTCTTTCGTTCGAGCTTAAATGAAGTTTCGGTTGTCACATTTGCATATTCCATTCCTGAGAACATATATCTTGTCGAGACGTAAAAAATAAACACGATAATACTAATACCTAGGCCAACTTCTACGGAGAGATTCCAATGCGGAAATAAACGATTTAAGAAGAATAGTGTTAGTAGAACAATGAGGTTAAGAACAGCGGCTTCACCTAAATAGTAGAGAAGCATTTTTTGTTTGTATTCGTCTGAGGGTAATATGGCGGATAACCAAGATTTTTCCATACTAATCAACCTCCCAAAATAAATCATCAAGCGTTTTATCTAACGTTTTGGCAATGGCGATACAAAGTTGCAGAGTTGGATTGTAGTTTCCGTTTTCAATCAAACCAATAGTCTGACGCGTCACACCGACTTTTTTTGCTAATTGTTCCTGAGTTATCGCGCGTTCAACACGAGCTACCCTTACTTTATTTTTCAAGTGATCACCTACAGTAGGATGAGATGTAATATATATGTTGCGAAATGTAATTTATATGTTACTTTATTAGGGTGTTCTGGTCAATAAAAAGTGGCGACAATTACCATTTTTAGGTAAAATTAACTTGGGTGATTTCTGAGGATATAGTCACTAGTCGTTATGGGTAGAGCCACCTTGTTTTTATGACTCATGACTTTACTAGGTGCCAATTCGGGAAAATGGATCACGGATTCCCCTAAATATTTTGATTAGCGCACGTCAAAACACACTTATGGAACACTACTTTTCCTAGTAAACTCCTTAAAGTGCACTAATTCCTCAACTATCGAAAAAGATCCCAATGCACAAAACTTTAAGAAAACTGCCTGAAAAATAAAGGAATACTTATCTAGAATAGTGAAGTTATTATTAGGGTGATTTTTAATGGGACATATGAGGAGGAAAAAGGATGACGTATTCTGAATGCCAGTTTGTGGTAGAAACAAAGAACAACCATTTAAGTAACGTGGAACTGATTGGATACATGGACGAAGCAAGATCGGTTTGGTATGAGTTTTGCATTTCAACTGGAGTAGAAGCAGTAGTTGTTCATCTGAGTACGGATTTTAGAAAAGAATTGTTTGATCAAGATCAGCTCAACATACGTACACAGATTGCACGTGTAGGAAACACTAGTTTTACACTAGAGCAAAGCGTGGTTGATGTACACCAACAACTTGTTTCAAAATCAGAGGTTGTTCTCACAACCATTGATATACAAACGAGACAAAAGGTGAGGGTTCCTGATCAAGTCCGAGAGCTGCTTCAAAAAGATGGGACTTTACCTGTGAAGGTAGATCCGTCGTATTGTTCATAAATATCTTTGTAGTGTGCGTATTGTAATTAATATAACAGGTGCAATCTATGAGTAGGATTTCCGGTTGGAAGTCCTTTTTTGTGCAGTTAACGTTTATTTTTCGCTTTACATTTCTTTTACATATTTAATACCATATTTTTATTCCATTATGTTACAATTAATAAGACATATTTTAATGGATAGTTTTTCCTATGAAAGTGAGGAGCGATAATTTTGAAGTTTTTTAAGTTTTTAATCTATGTTGGTATAATGTTTTTATTTGGATACTATTATGCCGTAATTACAAAGGGGACTGTATTTGATAATTTCTTTGTGATGTTAGTCTCTTTATTTATCATTCTATTTTTATTCGAATGGATGTTTAGTAAGATCAAAAAGAAAAATCAACCCGAAAAAGAAAACGAGGAAGTTTTTGACGAGGATTGGGAGAAAATCAAAACCGACCTAAAGCAACAGTTTGATGTAAAATATGGAAAAAACATTATTTTAGTAAACAATGAATATAACAAAGAAGAGTTATACATTAATGGATCCCTCATGGATCAAAATGAAAGGAACCGCTGGTATCACTGGTTGTGGTCGTTCTACCAGTTGAATGGAACTATTGATGATTACGGCACAACGAAAAAAGTTAAGGTGAAAATTGGCGGTTGGAAAAATCTTAACTGCCGTATCTATGTAGATGAAGAACTTATTTTGAAAGAAAAGATAAAGTACAAGATACTACTCGGTAAAGTAGAACGAGTGGATAATGACGCGAATAAATAGAAGAAAAGCTATCTCAATAGAGTCAGGTGCTCTCCATACTAATTGGAGGCTGCCTGGCTCTTCTTGTTTTTACGAGAAAGTCGTTTTTTAATAGTAGGCGCCTAACCTCTTTGTTCACAGACTGCACTTGCTTCCGTGCGATACGTCAAACATTAGTTGTGCAGAGAGAAAGGTCTTCAGGACGTATCTATGAAAGAATTTGTGGACTCCACAGGCCCTTATTTCTTTAAAAAGTCGCTAATTTGAATTCATAGGGACTTCAGAAGCCCTTATTTACTATATTTTATGATGTTATTGCTTAATATTAAGGAGATAAGAGCCTCTCAGTGCCCCAAACGCTTAAAAGAGGCCAATTCTGCTAAAATAGCGTCCTCTCAGTGCCGTAAAAGTAAAACATAGCACCTGAACGATCATAGCGTGTAAAAGTGTTGTCGATTGGTGAATACCGAAAAATCACTTTTAAGCAGGCACCTTGCGCTTTTCTGTGTCTAGCTCCAGGTGCCATCGGCTCGAGGTCGCTTCGGTCCGTCAAACGTGTCTAAAGAGCAAGACACGTATTGCTGGCCCTCCAGCGCTTGTCGCCGATAAGCAGGCACCTTCCGCTTTTCTTATTGAAATTTGTCTAAGCGGGAAAAGAACTGCTTTACAAACTCATAAAATACTTTTTCGGTAGGTGCCAGCTCACGATTTTTAGGGGTAATGATACCGACCGTTCGCTTAACTTCGGGTGAAGCAATCGATATTTTCGTCGTTAATCTGGATTCGCGATCATAAAAGGTTCCATCAGGTAAAAGACTAACACCGATCCCCGCAGAGACGAGCCCCTTGATCGCATCCATGTCCTCTCCTTCAGCTGTAATATTCGGTTTAAACCCGGCTTTCTTACACGCTTCAACCGCAATGTCATGTAATACATACCCTTTAGGAAATAAGACGAAGTCATCTGTTCGCAAATCACTGAGAGAAGCACTTTTCTTATCTGATAATGGATGATTGGTTGGAACTAATAACGAGATTCCTTCTGAAAATAATATATCAGTATAAAGGTCAGGATCATTACTTGGGACGGGGCCAAGAAACGCTAAATCAATGTCGCCGCTTTTTACAGATTCAAGTAATAAGGCATACGAACCTTGCCTTAAATGATACGAGACATTCGGATGGTTCGCTTTAAACGCCGAGATCACAGTAGGCAGTAAGTGGTTAGCTAAGCTCGTTGGATAACCAATTTTAATCGTTCCTTTTTCGGGATCTAGATATTCGTCTACTTTTTCTTTCGCATAATCAATCGCTTTGATCGCTTTTTTTGTATGAACTAAAAACGTCTTCCCAATCGGTGTTAACTTAATGTTTCGTCCGGTTCGTTCAAATAATGTGATGCCTAATTCGGCTTCGAGTTTTGAGATTTGTAGACTTATAGCTGACTGTGCAACATGAAGATGTTCTGCTGCTTCGGTGAAGTGTTCTCGTTCTGCCACTTCGATAAAATAACGCAATTGTCGTAACTCCATCGATAACTGTCACTCCTATCTATATTGATTCGAGATGGTTTCTATCTAAATCATATATTGTTTATATCGATTTGAAAACCTAAAATAATACTATACAAAAATTCAAACGTGAAATAAACAAAAGGGGGAGAATATATGACATACAATTATCTGCCAAAAGCGCAAGGTCTATATCGACCGGAGTTTGAACACGACGCGTGCGGAATTGGTTTATACGCTCATATAAAAGGATTTGCAACACATGATATTGTAAAAAAAGGTCTAGGTATGCTTTGTCAATTAGACCATCGCGGCGGGCAAGGGAGTGACCCGCTTACTGGTGACGGGGCTGGTTTAATGGTGCAAATTCCAGATCAATATTTTCGAAAAGTTTGCCCTGAGATGAAGTTGCCGGAAAAAGGTCGTTACGGGGTCGGTATGATTTTTTTCTCAAACAACGATGTTGAACGGAACGAAATCGAAGCACGTATCAACGAAATTATTAAAGAAGAAGGACAGACGTTATTAGGTTGGAGAACGGTTCCTGTCGATCCAACACAGCTTGGAGAAGGCGGGAAAGCAACTTGTCCGATGATCCGTCAAGTGTTTGTTGGTGCCAATGATAACGTTAAAGAAGATATTGAATTTGAACGTAAACTATACATTATTCGTAAACAGGCAGAACGTTTTGCTAAAGAACAAGATACACGATTTTACTTTGCCAGCCTTTCAAGTCAAACGATCGTATACAAAGGCTTGTTAACTCCTGAACAAGTAGATGCTTTCTATTTGGATTTACAAGATGAGGAGTTTACGTCGGCATTTGCTTTAGTGCATTCCCGCTTTAGTACAAACACGTTCCCGAGCTGGGAGAGAGCGCATCCGAACAGATACCTTATTCATAATGGAGAGATTAATACGCTACAAGGTAATGTAAATTGGATGAAAGCTCGTGAACAGCAATTTATTTCTGAAGCATTCGGTGCAGATTTACCGAAAGTCTTACCGATCTTAGATACAGATGGAAGTGACTCTTCTATTCTTGATAATGCATTAGAGTTTTTCGTACTAGCTGGACGCAAGCCGGCACATGCTGCGATGATGTTAATTCCAGAGCCGTGGTCAGAAAACCCGCATATGTCAAAAGAAAAACGTGCTTTTTATGAGTATCATAGCTGTCTAATGGAACCGTGGGATGGACCGACAGCCATTTCATTTACAAATGGTAAGCAAATCGGAGCGATTTTAGATCGAAATGGTCTGCGCCCGGCACGTTATTATGTAACAAAAGATGACTACATTATTTTTTCGTCAGAAGTTGGTGTCATTGATGTCGAGCCTGAAAACGTCGTTTATAAAGATCGTTTAAGCCCAGGAAAAATGCTTCTCATTGATCTAGAAGAAGGCCGCATCATTTCAGATGAAGAAATAAAGTCGGAAATGGCAAGTGCTGAACCTTATCAGCAATGGTTAGAAGAGCAGCTTGTTACGTTAGATGAGAAAGTAGAAGAAACTAAGCAGCCTGTTTCTGACTTGGTCGTACGTCAAAAAGCCTTCGGTTATACGTATGAGGATGTTCAAAAATATTTAATTGCAATTATTAACGAAGGAAAAGATCCCATTGGTTCGATGGGGAATGATAGTCCATTAGCGGTCTTATCAGATCATCCGCAGTCCTTGTTCAATTATTTTAAACAAACGTTTGCACAGGTAACGAACCCACCAATAGATTCGATTCGTGAGCAACTAGTCACAGCGACGGTATCCTATTTAGGCGCAGAAGGTAATATCCTTCATCCAAATCAAGAAAATTGCTACCGTATTCAACTGGATACGCCGGTTTTAACTAACGGTGAGATCGAGCAATTAAAAGCGAATAAAAATCGGAAGTTCCAAAGTGTAACGATTGATACTCTTTTCAAAACCGATCTAGAAAGTGCCTTAGAGCAAATGTTTGCTGAAGCTGAACAAGCGATCCAAGATGGAGTAAGTCTATTAATATTATCAGATCGAAACATGAACGAAGAAGAAGCAGCAATCCCTGCATTACTTGCTGGAAGTGCACTTCATCATTATCTTGTTCGTCAAGGGTTACGCACGAAAGTAAGTTTAATCGCAGAAACAGGTGAAGCGAGAGAGGTTCATCACTTTGCGGCATTAATCGGTTACGGTGTGGATGCAATCAATCCTTACTTAACATTTGAAACTTACAAACAAGTCGTCGCGGATGGTAGCTTAGCAGTTAGCTATGACGAAGCGGTTAGTAAATATGTAAAAGGTGTAACAGAAGGCGTCGTTAAAGTGATGTCAAAAATGGGAATTTCGACGGTACAAAGTTACCGCGGTGCCCAAATTTTTGAAGCTGTTGGTATTGGTGCGCAAGTAGTCGATCGTTATTTTACAGGTACTGCATCTCAAATTGGCGGAGTCGATTTAGACACGATTGCAAAAGAAGCTGTCGTTTGTCATGAGAAGGCATACAAAGAGGTGAGTAATTCTTCATTAGAGTCAGGCAGTGATTTCCAGTGGAGAAAAGACGGAGAATTCCATGCGTTTAATCCGCATACAATCCATACTCTTCAGTGGGCATGTCGTAAGGGGGATTATAGCCTCTATAAAAAGTATTCGAAGATGGCAAATGGAGAAAAAATCGGCTTCCTGCGCAACTTGTTTGCTTTTAACCCAAGTCGTCAGTCGTTGCCGATTGAAGAAGTGGAATCCGTTGACTCGATTGTGCGCCGTTTTAAAACAGGCGCGATGTCTTTTGGTTCATTAAGTAAAGAAGCCCATGAGACGTTAGCGATTGCGATGAACCGACTCGGTGGAAAAAGTAATAGCGGTGAAGGCGGAGAAGATCCAAGCCGTTACTCCACGGATGAAAAAGGTGACAACCGCCGCAGTGCGATTAAACAAATTGCATCGGGTCGTTTCGGTGTAAAAAGTCATTATTTAGTGAATGCCGATGAATTGCAAATTAAAATGGCCCAAGGAGCAAAGCCAGGTGAAGGCGGTCAGCTTCCAGGAAATAAAGTGTACCCTTGGGTAGCTGAAGTTCGAGGTTCCACACCAGGTGTTGGCTTAATTTCACCACCGCCTCATCATGACATTTATTCGATTGAAGATTTAGCACAGTTAATTCATGATCTGAAAAATGCAAACCGTGATGCAAGAATTAGTGTCAAGCTTGTATCAAAAGCGGGTGTTGGTACGATTGCAGCAGGTGTTGCAAAAGGGGCAGCAGACGTTATCGTGATTAGTGGATATGACGGTGGTACTGGAGCTTCGCCAAAAACAAGTATTAAGCATACCGGGTTACCGTGGGAGCTTGGACTTGCAGAAGCTCATCAAACGTTAATGTTGAACGGCTTGCGTGACCGTGTGGTGCTTGAAACGGACGGGAAGCTGATGACAGGGAAAGATGTTGTGATGGCAGCGATCCTCGGTGCTGAGGAATTTGCTTTTGCAACGGCACCACTTGTTGTTTTAGGGTGCATTATGATGCGTGCTTGTCATTTAGATACGTGTCCAGTTGGTGTCGCAACACAAAATCCAGAGCTTCGAGACAAATTCACTGGTGACCCTGACCATATCGTGAACTATATGCGTTTTGTTGCTGAAGAAGTTCGTGAACTAATGGCTGAGCTTGGGTTTAGAACCATGGATGAAATGGTCGGGCGTACAGATGTGCTAGAAGTAAGCGAGCGAGCTAAATCGCATTGGAAAGCAAAACACCTTGATTTATCAACGCTTTTATATCAACCAGAAGGTACGCGTATTCGTCAAACATCACAAAACCATAAAATTGACGAGTCGTTAGACATTCAAGAAATTTTACCTGCTGTGCAGTCAGCCATAGAAAATAACAAGCCAGTAGATGTTTCATTCCCAATTACGAATGTACAACGTGTTGTCGGTACGATTGTCGGAAGTGAAATTTCAAAACGTTACGGTGAAGAAGGTCTTGCCGAAGATACGATTACACTTCGCTTTACAGGTTCAGCGGGTCAAAGCTTTGGTGCGTTCGTTCCACGCGGGATGACACTTCAGTTAACAGGGGATGTAAATGACTATATCGGCAAAGGTTTATCCGGTGGGAAGATCATCGTAAAGGCACCAGCGGAGTCCACGTTCAATGCTTCAGAAAATGTCATAGCAGGTAATGTTGCTTTTATTGGAGCAACGAGTGGAGAAGCTTATATCAACGGTAAAGCTGGAGAGCGGTTTGCGGTTCGTAACAGTGGTGCCCATGTCGTTGTCGAAGGAATCGGTGACCATGGCTGTGAATACATGACCGGTGGACGTATCGTCGTTTTAGGTGAAGTCGGTAAAAACTTCGCTGCTGGGATGTCTGGTGGAATTGCTTATGTATTACCGGAAAATGCGGCCGAGTTCAAATCACTTTGCAACGATGAAATGATTGAGTTCGAAACATTAGTTATAGATGAAGATGTAAATGAAGTTCGTGAAATGATTTCTAAACACCTAGGGTATACCGGAAGTCAGAGAGCAAATGAAATCCTTAACAATTGGGATCAATATGTAAAACAGTTTGTAAAAGTGATTCCAAAAGACTATAAGCGCATGATGGAAAGTATCCGCGAGCAGAAACAAGCTGGACTAACAGATGACCAAGCGGTAATGACAGCTTTCCAAGCCAATGCGGCACAAGAGAAAAAAGCAAAAACACCTGCTAAAAAACTAGAAGTTGTAGGTCAATAGAAAGGAGAGGGAGACATGGGAAAAGCAACAGGATTTATGGAGTATTCGCGCCAGAAGCCAAATGAAAAGAATCCGCTTGCACGAGTAAGTGATTGGAAAGAGTATTCCTCGATTTTTTCGGATGAATTATTAAGCCAGCAAGGAGCCCGCTGTATGGATTGCGGCACTCCTTTCTGCCACATGGGAACGGAATTACAAGGAGTTACGACAGGTTGTCCGATTCATAACTTAATTCCTGAATGGAATGATTTAGTGTATCGCGGCAGATGGAAAGAAGCATTAGACCGCCTAATGATGACAAACAACTTTCCGGAATTTACAGGAAGAGTTTGTCCGGCTCCTTGCGAGGGGTCCTGTACGGTTGCGATTTCAGATCCGGCTGTTTCTATAAAAAATATAGAGCGTACGATCATCGATAAAGGGTTTGAAAACGGATGGATTAACCCGCGGATACCAGAAAAGCGTACGGGGAAAAAAGTGGCGATCGTCGGATCAGGTCCAGCTGGGTTAGCAAGTGCTGACATGCTTAATCAAAAAGGTCATTCGGTAATGGTTTATGAACGTGCCGATCGTCCAGGTGGATTGCTGATGTACGGTATCCCCAATATGAAGCTTGAAAAAGAAGTCGTTGAGCGCCGTATTCAATTACTCAAACAAGAAGGCATTGAATTTGTGACAAATACAGAAGTAGGAAAAGACATTACAGCAGAAGAACTTCGTGCTCAATATGATGCTGTCATCCTTTGTACCGGTGCACAAAAGCAACGTGATCTTGTGATTGAAGGTCGTGAAGCAAACGGCATTCACTTTGCGATGGACTATTTAACAGACACAACAAAGAGCTTGCTCGATTCAAACTTCACGGATGGAAAGTTCATTGATACTAAAGATCAAGATGTCATCGTCATCGGTGGCGGGGATACAGGAGCAGACTGTGTCGCTACAGCTCTTCGTCAAAATTGTCGCAGTGTCGTTCAATTCGGTAAGCACCCGAGATTACCAGAACAGCGCAGCTCGGATAACATGTGGCCAGCTTATCCAAACGTGTTCACTTTAGAGTATGCGTATGAGGAAGCGACAGCAAAATTCGGGAACGATCCACGTCAGTACTCCATTCAAACGAAGAAAATCGTTGCGGATGCGGATGGAAATGTAAAAGAATTGCACACGATCCAAATGGAAAAATTAAAGGATGATAACGGAAATTTTTACTTCGAAGAAATTCCGGGTAGTGAAAAAGTATGGCCGGCTCAACATGTTTTTATTGCGATCGGATTTGAAGGTACAGAACAACCGTTACTTGCACAATTCGGTGTCGAAACGAAGAATAATAAAATTGATGCAGCATATGGTGACTACAAAACGAATGTCGATGGTGTGTTCGCAGCTGGGGACGCAAGAAGAGGCCAAAGCCTGATCGTTTGGGCGATTAATGAAGGGCGAGAAGTCGCGACAGCTGTTGATGAGTACTTATTTACAGCCGTGGCGAAATAAAAAAATCATAGTAAAACCCTAGGAAATTTGATTGTTTTCCTAGGGTTTTAATTGCTAACGAGCTAGCAGTGAAGGTCGGTTGAAGTATTTAAAAATGTAACCGTAACGGTTGTCCCAGTAGCCCCTGTATCTAACGTAATCGTCGCCTGGTTTCTCTCGGCAATACTATAACACTTTGATAAGCCTAGACCGATGTGATGATCTTTGGTAGTGAAAAAAGGAGTAGCAATTTTATCTAAAATGGATGGATGTATCCCTGGACCTTCATCCTTAATCAATAATAAAATCTCATTTTCATTAGAAAGAGTCTTAATGGTTAAAACTTGATCATCCTCCATAGCCTCTAGTCCATTTCTTATTAAGTTCATGATGAGTTGTGTGATTTCATTTTCATCTACACAAATATCAGGGATTGAGTCTTCATTAATGAAAATGAAACGGCTAGTGTTAATTTCAAGATCGGTTTGTATTTTCAATATACTTTCTCTTACAATTTTATTAAGGTTATTAGGGCGGAGCTCGACTTTTTTATTGTGAGAAAGCATAACAAATTCGGAAATAATTGCATTGGCTTGTTCAACATCTAATAGCACAGTTGAAATCATTTGTTTTTTTTCTTGGTCTGATAAATCAGTAGTACTTAAAAATTGTAGAAACATATTAACAGTTGTCATCCGATTTCGAATTTCATGTGCAAAACCGACAGCCATTTCACCAACTAAATGCAATTGATCCATCTTTCTTTTTTCTTTGTGGAGCCGCTCATTTTCAAGCATTTCTTGTTTCAATTTCTCATTTTTTTCTTTAAGTTCTCTTGTTTTCTCTTCTACGAGATCAGATAAGTACCTTTTATGGATATTTAATTCTATTTCAAGTTGTTTTACCTCGGTAATATCCGAGATGGTAAGTACAGCACCATCAATGCGTCCACCAGCTGTAAAAAGGGGAATAGCTGAATTTAAAATCGTTGCTTTTCTTCCATCAAATGTTTGAATATCAATTACTTCACCAAATGATGTTTCTCCTTTTTCGATTGCCCGGATGACCGCCCAATCTCCTTTTGATATCCTTTGATCTGTACCTTTATAATATCCTTCGTACTCTCCATACACCGTGTGTTTATCCCATTTTGCGGGATCGACACCCCAAATATCATAAACTTTTGAATTGATATGTAAAAATTCCCCTTTTGCATCAACGATCAGTACACCAAATGGTAGTGCATTTAAAATTCTCTGTATGTCAGAGTTAGCCAATCCTTTTTTAAGCATTTTTTAAAGCTCCTATGAAATATTTGACTCTTTTTTATCAAACAATTTCAGTAATGTAATGTTATCAATATTCATAACTACAAGTCGTGTAGCAATGATTTGATATATGTGTTCAAGTGTTCAATAGAATAGATATGAGCCATTAAATAATAATTAAATTATACTATGTAGTACGTGAATAATCACCATCCACCACAAAACACAATGTGGAAATAGATACCTTAGATTACCAAATAAAGAGCGTCATTCATTGACGCTCTTTAAAAGGATGGAACCTTTTTCATCAAATTAATACTTCTTGTGCGTAAACGCAGTTCCTACAATGATGAGTAGGATAAATAATACAACGATTAACGCGAAACCTGTTCCTGGCGCGTGATGAGCAACACCAGCTACAGGAGCATAACCGTAGTGACAGCCGTAACCTCCGTAGTAACTCATAATTTCACCACCTTCCTTAAGCGGATAGTACATACTATGTAAAAAGCTCAATACGTGAATAGGCCGGAATGGAAGAAAAGTGAAATAGGTTCATATAAAAATATTGAGAAGATGTAATCTAGGCTTCAAAATTTTAAAAAGGTTTAATAACTTTGAACCGAACTCTGAAATTTCTTTGAAGTATGTTCATTAATAGGGGAGGTATGTTAAGATAAAAAAAGTGAATTTTATCATCCTATGATCTAAAAACGATATGGATAGAAAGCGGGATTATTATGAATGAAGGTAGATTTTTACGAGTTATTAACATTGTTCCTATCGTAATGACCTGGCTCATGTTTATTGGAATTTTAATTTTTATTATTTTAAATGCTGGGGATTTACAAGAGTTAAATATGTTGACGATTTGGGTAATCGGTCTTATCGGAGTGTTCATCGTTGCTTTATTCGGTACGTATAAAATATGGCAGTGGATCCGAGAAGGGAAGTTGTAGGGGATTACAACATAAGAAGAAGAGACAAAAATGATAAAAAGCTGATGAGAGTTGAGATCTCATCAGCTTTTTGATTTAGTATTATTTTACTCGATTAAATAATCCCTTGAACGATCATTGCATCTGCTACTTTTACAAATCCAGCAATGTTGGCACCGACAACAAGGTTACCAGGAGCATCATATTCTTCAGCAGCCTTTACACTCTCACGATAAATGTTTTTCATGATTTCATGAAGTTTTGCATCCACTTCTTCAAATGTCCAAGAAAGTCTCATGCTGTTTTGAGCCATTTCTAGTGCAGAAACAGATACTCCGCCAGCATTAGCGGCTTTGGCTGGTCCAAATAATACATCTTGATCTAAGAAGACTTCAATTGCTTCTAGAGTTGATGGCATGTTAGCACCTTCACCAACAGCTTTTACACCGTTAGAAACTAAAAGTTTTGCTGATTGTTCATCAATTTCATTTTGTGTTGCACAAGGAAGTGCGATATCACAAGGGATGGACCAGATATCTGTACAGCCTTCAAAATAAAGGGCTTCCGGATGTTCTTTTACATATTCACTAATACGCTTGTTCTCAATTTCTTTAAGACGTTTTACGGTATCTAGGTTAATTCCGTTTTTATCATAGATGTAACCGCCAGAGTCACTACATGCAACTACTTTTGCACCTAATTGCATTGCTTTTTCCATTGCATAAATGGAAACATTTCCTGATCCAGAAACAGTTACTACACTATCTTTAAAACGTAAACCTTTATCTTTTAACATTTCTTCAACAAAGTAAACCGTTCCGTATCCAGTTGCTTCTTTACGCGCTAAACTTCCGCCGTAGCCGATACCTTTTCCAGTTAGTACGCCTGCTTCGTAACCGCCGCGCATCTTTTTATATTGTCCAAACATATAACCGATTTCTCTAGCACCAACACCGATATCTCCAGCTGGAACATCAATATCTGGGCCAATATAGCGGCTAAGCTCTGACATGAAGCTTTGCGTAAAGCGCATGATCTCAGCGTCAGACTTACCTTTCGGGTCGAAGTCAGATCCACCTTTACCACCGCCGATTGGTTGGCCTGTTAAAGAGTTTTTGAAAATTTGCTCGAAACCTAAGAATTTAATGATACTAGCATTAACCGATGGGTGAAAACGTAACCCGCCTTTATATGGACCGATGGCACTGTTGAATTGAACACGGAAACCACGGTTGACTTGAACATTCCCTTGATCGTCTACCCACGGTACTCTAAACGAAATCAGTCTTTCAGGTTCAACGATTCGCTCAAGAATCGCTTGTTTAATGTATTGTGGATTTTTAGCTAGCACAGGAATTAAAGAGTCAAAGACTTCTTTAACTGCTTGTAAAAATTCCTCTTCATTGGGATTGCGTTTTTTTACTGCTTCGTATACTGCATCTACATACTCTTGAACTTCTTTTGTATACGATTGCTTCATTTTCTCCATTGTTTTCATATTCCCCTACCCCCAAAAATGTAAATATGTATATCTAAAGATTATAAAAATTATTTATATTACCAATTTTTTTGTTTGTTAGCTTTTTTACTGTAATTTATTTTATAATTAAAATAATCATCTAAACAATATCAAAAATCGATAAAGTTCATGCTTTTTTGAGATGAATAGAAAAGTGAGGTCCTTTCAGTGGAAATTAGACAGATTAAATATTTTATGGAAGTGGCTAAACGAGAACATGTAACAGAAGCAGCGGATGCCTTGCATGTTGCACAGTCGGCTGTGAGTCGGCAAATTTTTAATTTGGAAAACGAGTTAGGTGTAGACTTGTTTATTCGAGAAGGGCGCAGTGTAAAGTTAACACCGATTGGAAAAATGTTCCTAGAGCGAATGAAGCACGCAATGAATGTCATTGATGATGCAACACGAGAAGTGGCCGAATATTTAGACCCGGAAAAAGGAACGATACGTGTAGCTTTTCCCATTAGTTTAGCAGCGTATACGTTACCGACTGCGATCTTTGCTTTTCGAAAACATTACCCTGAGGCGAAATTCCAACTGAAACAGGCCCTTTATCGCGATTTAATTGACGGGGTCGTAAAAGGCGAATTTAACATGGCGTTGATTGGTCCGGTACCCATGCAGGAAAAGAAAGTAAAGAGCAAAATATTATTCACGGAAAATGTTGTAGCTCTTTTGCCGATCCATCATCCGCTGTCGGATCGCTCTTCAATTAAATTACTCGACTTAAAGGATGATCCTTTTGTCTTGCTGCCTGAAGGGTTTGTATTTCGAAATATTGTCGTCAACGCTTGTACGGAGCGCGGTTTTCATCCTCATGTTGCCTTTGAAGGAGACGATATCGATGCATTGAAAGGACTGGTGTCAGCTGGACTTGGCGTCACTCTTATGCCAGAAGTGACCCTAGTAGACAGCCTGCCGCGTTCAACTGTAAAAATACCGTTAATCGAACCGAGTGTCACACGAACGGTAGGTGTGATCACGCCTACCGAACGAGTGTTGCTTCCAACAGAGCAATTATTTTATGAGTTTTTACAAGACTTCTTTGCGAGATTAAACGAGTTTAGAGAATAATAATTTTGTTTAGCTTAAAAACAGGAAAATCCTGTTTTATCGTGAAATACTTTCATTACCGATTATTTTAGAAGAAAATAGGTGATGATGTTGCTGGAAGAAATCATGGATGACTTACAAGATTTGTCCTCTAGTGAATTAGAAGAAGTTCACCGAGTTATTAAAAGTTACAAAGGCTCGTTGATGAAAACGGAAGAAGGTTGGAACCTTCATTATTATGGGAGATTCATAGGTATTGATCAAGACGAAAATGGTAGAGAGTTTATGCGGTTAGGGGCTTTTAACGAAAATACGTACGGTGTAACACAAGGAGGAGCTCTATATACATTCGCAGATGTTTCGATCGGTAAAGCCATTTTGACTAATTATTTAAAAGATGGAGAAAAAGTATTTACCCTTGAAATGAAAATGAATTTTATCAAAGGTGGAACTGGTGAAAAGTTGTACGCAAAAACTAACTTTTTGCATAAGGGGAGTACAACGATCGTCGCCCAATGTAATATTGAGGATGAAAATGAAATTCTTATCGCTCATGCCCTAGCTACCTTTTATATCGTGAAGCCTAAAAAGTAAAGTATTATGAGATCGGAAATTTAATGCTCCAGTTTCAAATTTTGGTTGAGAAAGTATAGGTGATATACTAGTACCATATTTTTATTTTTAAAATGAAGTTTTTTTGGAGGGTTATAAATGAGACCATTACAAATCTCAGCAGAAACAGCACAAAAGTTAGCGAAAACATTAAATGTGCCGTTAGAACAAATTATGCATATGCCGCAACATATCCTCGTTGCCAAACTGGCTGAAGCGGAAGCTGCTGAAAAAAAGAAAGAAACAAAAGAATAATTTTCGAAAACCTGAGCTGAATTGACATGGAGGCTTAGGTTTTTTTATTTATATGCATCCAATACAGTCCTCAAACGAAAATGTCCTTATATTATAGACCATACACAGGACAAACCTTTATTGAATAAAGTATAGAATTCTAGGTTAATACTTATTTTCTTCCATATTATATGATGATCTGAGGGGGGATAAGATGCAAGAAAAATATCCTAAGTATCCATATTTTGGTGTCAAAGAAACGTGTGAGGAACAGCTCATTTCATTCCCGCCACAAGAACAAGACATTCATCCTGGTATTGAAGGGCCAATGGAACCGAAACCGATAATAGAAAATCCATATTATAAAGGAAGTAAAAAATTAAAGGATAAAGTCGCTATTATTACAGGAGGAGATAGTGGCATTGGTGCAGCGGTGGCGATTGCCTTTGCCAAAGAAGGGGCAAATGTGGTTATTCCTTACTTTAAAAAATATGAGACAGAAGACGCCTTTCGCACGAAAAAACGGGTAGAGGAATTGGGACAACACTGTCTTCTTTATATTGCCGATTTAAAAGAGCCAACTCATTGTGAATATATTGTCAATGAAACTGTCAAACAGTTTGGAACGATTGATATACTAGTGAATAATCATGCGGTTCAATATGTGCAAGAGAGTTTACTAGATATTTCAATTGAACAGTGGGAGGAAACGTTTAAAACAAATATCCACTCGTTTTTTTATATGACGAAGTTTGCCCTTCCTTATTTAAAAGAAGGAGACAGCATCATTAATACGACATCAGTTGTTCCGTATGAGGGACACGAAACGTTGATTGACTATACTTCTTCCAAAGGGGCAGTAGTAGCCTTTACAAGATCACTATCTCAAAATCTAGCCGAACAAAAAATTCGTGTGAACGCAGTGGCTCCAGGTCCGATTTGGACACCGCTCATTCCATCTTCTTTCTCGGCAGAAGAAGTCAAGACGTTTGGAACCGATGTCCCGTTAAAACGACCAGGGCAGCCGTTTGAATTAGCACCATCCTATGTATACTTAGCTTCAGATGACTCAAAGTATGTAACTGGCCAAGTGCTGCACGTAAATGGTGGAACGATGGTGAGTTCATGAGGTTTGATCAGTTCTTTATTGATCCAACATTCACGAACAGTATGATGAGAGAATGCCGCTGGTCTTGACATGAGGGGGAGGCCTGAAAAAGCGGGTGCCGCGGGGGAGTGCGTGTCGACTTTTGGCTGAATAGGTCGAGAAATCGATAAACGAGGTGAAGTTGAAAATAAAACGATAAAAGTTAAAAATAAAACGATAGAAGTTGAAAATAATTCATACAAAGTTAAAAATAAAATCGCAAAAGTTGAAAAAAAACTGCAGTTTCATTTAGATAGAACCTATATATATTAGGGGAAATGACCTTTTTTCATACTCTTAAATAGAAATGGCTCATTTCTCCCACTTTTCTGATAAGTTGAGTCTATTGAATAATGGAATATTCTCCTATTCTTTTAAAAAAGTGGACAAGCTTAAAAATTTCATGAAACTTTTTTTCTTTTAAAACGTCAAATAAGATAGATACAAACAAGGGGGAAGTTTGATGAGAAAGTTAGTTGCAGGTTTACTAGTAATGGGAATGATGCTAACGGGTTGTGGATTAGGCAGTGAAAAAGTGAATCAGGATGCAAGTCATGGGGGAAGTGAAGTAATCGAAGGTGGGATGGCTACACGTCTTGTTGAAGAAAGTCCTTTGATTTTTAACTATGAAGTGATGAACCAATCAGATATAGCAGTTACGATGGAGTTCTCAAGTTCACAACGAATCGATTATACGGTTACGACGGAAGCAGGCGAAGAATTGTTTTTATTTTCTAGTGTCTCGATGTTTCTTCAGGCTCTAGGAGAAGAAGAACTAACAGAAGGCGAAAAGCTAGAATACATGATCGATTTAAATGAGTTAGAGCTAGATCCTGGAAAGTACTTTCTTTCCGTATGGATGACACCAATGGACGGCGAATCTTACAAGGTTATGAAAGAGTTTAAGATTGATTAAGTTAAAAAGAACACTTAATAGAGTTAAGTGAATGAAGTGGAGGTGCATATCAAAATGATGATAGGTACCTCCACTAAGTTTTTAAATACGAAAACCCCAAACAATGAAAAGGTAGGAATGAAATGAAAAAAGGTGAGGAAGTTTCGATTGGAGCAGTATCAAGAACCTAATGAATAGCAGGGGATACTATACAGCGCCCTTTTACTAAAAAGCTAGTAAAAATCCATTGGTTCGTGCACCATTAGAGGAAAAACCTAGGAGAAGATCGAAACTAATAGCATAGCTTTGTGCATGTTAGAGGAAATATCTAGGGAAAACCGTTACCAATAGTAAGCAAGGTGCATCCTAGAAAAAATAAAGGAGGAATAAAAGTGAAACTAATATTTTTGTATCACCCCGTTAAAGATCTCAATGAATCTCTTACATTTTATCAAGATACACTAGGCTTTGAAGAGGCGTGGCGAGAAGGGGAGCATACTGTTGCATTAAGCTTGCCTGGTTCAGATGTGAAACTATTGATTGAAGATGATGAACAGGATTTATCAGCTGGCGGCGTTTTCTTAGTTGATAGTGTAGATACATTTTTTAAAGAAAATAAAGATAAACTCAAATTTGTTAAAGAGCCAATCGATATACCACCAGGACGGTATGCAATCTACCAAGATAACTCAGGTAATTATATAAGAATTATTGATTTTACGAATGAGACCTAAAAGGTATGTGGTCCCGGTTACATCGTTTTTGGACAGTGATGTAAGGTAGCAAAATTTAGTATATGGACAAGTCCAAACTCATAAATTATTATAATATTAGGAAAATTAAATTCAACTTAGTATTTCCTTGTCATTTGTCAGTATGGATATCGAAAAGAAGGATAACGACATAAAAGACATAGAGGTGATCTTATGAGTTTTGTTGGACGTTTTACAAATATTCAAGTGGATATGAATAAAAATTTAGTACAATCCTTTTTAGAAAAAATAGAGCAAGCCTATCCATATGAGTGGGTAAGAAACGAGGGATATCAAACGCTGATTATTCATGGAGACAAACATTATCAGCTTCCATTTAAAGAAGAAAAAGATGCATTACGCTTAACGATTGAAGAACTTGTAACGAGTGAAAGAACCTTCTCCATTGCGTTTAATGAATTATTGTTTGAAGCACGAAAAAAGATGATGGGCATTGAGAATGTATACGATCGAAAAAAGAGAAGAATAGAAAAAAGAAAACAAGACATTGAAATGATCCAAAATCGTAGAAAAGAAGAAAGTCAAAAGAAATTAACACCACCTATGCCAAACGAAACGAAAGAGAAAATCATTAAGTTAGAGATCAATTATTTGTTAATGGAATTACATGAAGCGATGAGTGCTCAAGATAAGGAAAAGGAGCTCTTTTGTAAAAATAAATTACAGGAACTGGTTGAACAGTCGAAGAGAATTTCTTAAGTCAATGCTTCATGAATACGGAATTTCATAGTTAAATAAGAATGCAGCAGTGCGAAAGAGCCTGCTGCATTTTTCATTAAAACCCGTCAGTTGTTGGTGTAACCGGTATGTTTAAGTTTCGCTCAATCGTCCGCACCCTTTGGTTTAAACGATTTAAACGATCCGTGTGTAGTTCATCATTACGATTTAAGCGGGTAATTTCTCCATTAATTCGGCGAATTTCTTCATTGAGACGGTTAATTTCATTGTTAATGCGGCCAATCTCTTGATTTTGTCGCGTTAATTCGGCTGCTTGTTCTTGGTTTTGTCTCGTCAGTTGATTGACTTGTTGTTGGAGGTCCGGTTGTTGTCTCGTCATCGTTGGTTGTTCTGTTTGTTCTCCATGTGCTTGTGATGCAGATTGGTTTTGATAGTACGGACCATAGTAGTTAGTCGGTTGTTGAACATTTGCCGGATAATAAGGGTAATAATTCATGAAGGCAGCAACTCCTCTAAGTTTTGTTATGGAAAGAATACATAATAGCCTATGTTACGTTTGTGGGAGTGGCAGGGCGATAACCTAGAGGACAATCATAAAAGTGGAAATATTGCACTAAGCGGACATAATGAGCAATGAACATTATAGTGCCTCATGCTAATGGTGAAATACATCGAATATACTGACGGCTGAATGGGTAAGGAATATTGTTAGAAAATGAGTTGAAACGATTATTTAGGTGAGGTATATTCCAATAAGTGGTAGAGAATGAGAGTAAACGGTTGTTTTGAAAGCTATATATTTTAATAAATGGTAAAAGTCTAATCCAAACCGCTGTTCAGGTGTAATTTATTCCTTTTAATGTATATGAAATCGAATTTAAGTGTTCTTTTGTTTTATATAATTGCATATAATGGTTAACCCCTTGAAAATTTTTATAAATGAACAACAAAACAGAAACCGCTTGAAAAGTCGCGTACTCTTCAAGCGGTTTTTTACCATTTACTGTTCTGATAAATTTCGAACAGAAACGCTCATTTTTTGATTCGGGTCATCCATTGGGTGGATGGTTGCCATCTCATTATTCTGATCGACATGTTCAATGTAAACTTGTTGACCATTGTAAGTGACCGTTTTCATGTTTTGTGAAGAAGAAATTTCTTGTGCACGTTGTGCGTCCATTTGGGGCACCTCCTGTTGGGTTTCTTAATACAGTACTTACTATTTGTAGAAAGTAATGGACCTATACTTAAAATGTAGTAAAAATTCCCAACAGAAACGTAAATAAATGAAACATAGTCTACCTGTTGATCCAAACTACTTTATTTCTTGTATCCCAATGTGATCTCGTCGAAAGAGTTTCATTTAATGTTCGAATCGATACATAGACTCTAGAGTGCATTACTTCAGGATGGTTTGTAAGTCGAATGTTCCTTGTATTGACCCTTGCTTGCTTACTGTTCACTTTCATGTTGAGTGTTGTTTTTGTATCTCTAACGGTAATATTGTTCGTCGATTTGTTCCAACTGTAAGACATTTTTAAATTCTCTACTGTACCTTTAAGCGGAATGTACATCGTTTTATTACGGACAACTGGATTTCCTTGAACATTCGCAACTTTACCATTAATAACCACGGCTGTTTGACCGTTAGCTGCTAACGTTTGCTTAAGTGTGAGCAAATTGACATGAATAAATCCACGAGTTTTACCTGTTTGGATTTGATAGAAGTCACCTGTACGTCCAAGGATATTAACGTTTTGACCTAAGCGTGAAGTTCCGACAATAGCAGAACTTGTTGTTGCGCTTCTACGGATATTCGCAGCGTTGACATTGACTCTCGCGGTTACTTGTGTTCCTACGCGAGCCACTTGCACAGACTGAGGCGTTGGAGCTGGTGCCGGTTGTTGCATAGTCGGTTCACTCGCTACAGGTTGTGTCGCGGGCTGCTGAGTTGCCGGTTGACCAGCAACAGGTTGCACTGCAGGCTGCTGATTCGTCGGTTGACTAGTTACCGGTTGAGAAACTGCCTTTTGAACCGATTGCTGTACTTGTGCAGAAACGGATTGGCTTTGTGTTCCTTTTGCTTCAATAGTAAATGAATACGTCCCATTTGGATGAGATCCAACAGTCCAAAATTGAGCAAGGTCTCCAGCTTTTCGATTCACATCTCGGATCAACGTAGCGATGACCAGATGATTCGCGTCTCTAACGGTGATCGTAACTAAAGCATCTTGATTCAATGTATAGCGTATTACGACTTGATCGTGTCTAGCATCGTATTCTGCTCGAGCATGACTAATTTCAATCGGCTTTACTTCTGGCGTTACTTGAGAATCTGGAGCCGGGGCTGGTACGCTAGGGCTGACGGGCTGACTCACCGGTTGGTTTACCGGTGGACTCGGATTTACAGCTTCAATAGGCGGTGCATATTGAATAAATGGAGTTAGTGTAGTACCAGGGTAATAGAATTGTAGAATATCATTTACTCTAAATCCACGGTCTGCCATTCCTTTTGCACCCCATTGGCTCATACCAACAGCATGGCCGAAACCTCGTCCATTTACGACGATAGACGTATCGTTTTCAACAACAGAGTCTACTAGGTAACTGCGAACTAAATTAATCCCAATCATGGCTCTCATACGTTGTGCCGTCGTGTTTTTAAACTCAACGGTATGCAATCTAATGGTTCCGTCTGTATTTCGAACAAAATCATTGGTAGCTAATGAGCGGACTAAGAAGTTTACCGTAATGTCTCCTTGACGTACACGGCCACCTGTTGTCTTTTGATCCGAAAATTTAAACGTAGGAATCGATACAATTTTTATTTCCGTATTTGGATAACCATTTTGATATAGCCAGGTTTTAATGTTATTCGGTATCGTTGTATCTCGTTCTCTCACCGTTGACCACCATAATTGCGGATTTCTTAAATCGCGATTGGTAAGGTCCATTTGATTTTTATTAATGGTAAAATTCCACGGTGCAATCGAGTCATAAGGATCTGCTTTTATAGGAAGATAGGGTAAGTTCGTTCCGCCCCAAACATTCCCGTTTGATTCAGTCATCCCGCCATTACTAGATGAATAAACAGCAGAAATGAGTCGGCCGTTATGGGTTAGTGTTTGTCCACTCGTTTCATTTACAGCTCTAGTGCTATTAGAGTGCCAAGCGTAACCTGCATATACTTGATAATTAATCGTATCATCGATTAATTTAGAACCTTGGGACATAACGTAAGTTCTAGCTGCAATAGCTTGAGCCTTTAAGGCCTCGACATTCCAGGAAGCTGGCATCTCAGAAGGAACCACACCTTTTAAATAGTCTTCAACGGGCAGAGTGTTAATTGGACGAATGAAAGCTCCTTCTACAACAAAGCGTACTGTTCCAAGGTAGGGACGGTTATTAATTCTAACTAGATGTTGTTCATTATTTTGAACAGGTGTGAAAGTGAGTTCAGTAAGACTGTGCATACGGTGAGTGCCATCAAACATAGAAATTCTTCCGTTTTCTAGACGTAATTGATAGGTTTTTCCACTTTCAACCGTTCCCTCATTATTTAATCGGTAGTTTCCTGAAAATTGTATGGAAAGGTTATTCACATTACCTAAATAGTTCACCAGCTTAACGGTAACAGTTGGCTGCTGAATGGCTTGTCCAGAAGCGTGTATAGAATGAGTTGGTAAAGACATTAGTACGAGTAAAACTACGATAAAAGAAGCAAACAGTCTTTTCATGGATGTCCCCCTAAATGTAATCTAGCAAAATATAAGCTAATCATATTCCGTTTCTAGGATAATAGATAGAGGGGGAATTCATAAAAAATTATAAAAAGGTATAAACGACTACATACAAAGAACTATAAATCTCTTGATCCTGTTCAATTAGCAGGAAAGATCAATACAATTTTTTAATAAAACCTATTAAAAAACAATATTTTTACATTTCTAGAATGAACGTGTGATGATATGATGAAAGTAATAGATAAATATGAGGGTAAAGAGGGGAAAAGCGTGAAAAAGCTAATTGGTCTTATGATAGTTTTAGTTTTGGTAGGATGTAGTGCAACAACGGTGGAAAAAAACTCAAAAGATTTAACGTCAAAATCAGAAGAGTTGGGCATAGAAAGGCCGCTAAATGAAGAAGCTGTACCTGCATTTTTACAAAAAGAATTAGAGCCTATTGAGATTATCTTCGTCGGTGATGTGATGATGGAATGGTCGTTAAAAAATACGATCAATACCAAAGGCGTCGATTATCCATTTCAAAACGTCAAAGAGGACATCCAAAAAGCGGATTACGCCGTCGCTAATCTAGAGACAGCGATCACGACTAGTAACAACTCGTTTGGAAAACAATATAACTTTAAAGCGAATCCTATAAAGCTTGAAGGGTTAGTAAACGCTGGATTCGACTTAGTTTCTTTAGCCAACAACCATACGATGGATTATCGAGAAGAAGGTTTACTAGATACGATAAAATACTTAAGGGAATATGGTATTGATTTCGTTGGTGCTGGTAAAAATAGCGAGGAAGCTTATGCGTCACATACAGTCGTTCTAAATGATCAAAAAGTAACGTTCTTGGCGTTTTCAAGAGTATTACCTGATGTTTCTTGGTACGCTACAGATACAAAACCTGGTATTGCCAGCGGGTATCAGGAAGAAAGAGTCATAGATATTATAGAAAAAGAAAAAGTAGATACGGATTATGTTTTAGTGTATATGCATTGGGGAATTGAACGTGCCAATCGACCGGAAAATTATCAACGAGACTATGCAAGGAAAATGATTGATGCTGGTGCTGATGCGGTGATTGGTGCGCATCCTCACGTACTTCAAGGGTTTGAATTTTATGACGGGAAGCCGATCGCCTATTCTCTAGGGAATTTCCTGTTTCCTGACTACATTACTGGCCCGACTGCAGAAACAGGATTGTTAAGTATTATCATTGAGGAAGAACAAGTGAAAATGAAGTTTAATCCTTTCTATATTGATAACGACGTGATTGTGGATAAAGGAGAAGATTATCGAAATCGAATCTATCAATATTTAGAAGGCATTTCATATGATGTTTTTATTGAAGATGGTGAAATTAAACCGAAAAACTAGGAGGTTGTTATGGGTTTCCAACAATCAGTTATTATTGAAACGATGAAGAAACGTCAGTCCGTTCGAACGTATGACACACGGAACATATCAGAAACTCACCTTCAAAAAATTGAAAAATACATGACCGATGAAAAGCCATTCATCGGTCCTTTTGGATTACAAGGAAATATACAGTTGGTTCATGTTACGAATAATGTGACAGACAAAGGAATTAAGCTTGGAACCTATGGATTTATTAAAAATCCGAGAGCTTATATAGTCGGGGTGTCTGAAAATAATAAATACGCACTCGTTGACTTTGGGTATACTTTTCATCGCCTCGTCTTATTTTTGACGGATTTAGAACTAGGCACTTGCTGGATGGGGGGAACGTTTAACCGAAATTCATTTGAAAAAGAAATTTCAATAAGTGACGGTCATTTCATTCCATGTGTCACGCCGATAGGATACCGGAAAGAGAAACAGCGAATGTTTGATAAAGCACTGCGCTATGTGGTAAAAGCAGATAATAAAAAAGTGTGGGAAAAGCTTTTCTATGATGCATCATTTGAGGAACCTTTAACGAAAGAACACGCAGGGGATCTTGAAACACCGATTGAAATGGTACGGATCGGCCCCTCTGCATCTAATAAACAACCGTGGCGTCTAGTGTTAACGGAAGATCGCAACACGTGTCATTTTTACATTGAACATACACCAAATTATAGCAGTAAATTAGGTTACGATATGCAGCTCTTAGATATGGGAATTGCGATGTGTCAATTTGAACTAGCGTGTACGGAATTAGATATAGATGGTGAATGGCAAGTAGAAGAGCCGGCAATACAGATCCCGAATGAAAATATTGAATATATTGTGAGTTGGAGAAGAAAGTGAAGATGAACTTAAGTATATTAGACCAAGCACCGATTTCTTCTGGTTTAACAGCAAGTGAAGCATTACAAGCATCGATAAAATTAGCACAAGCTGGAGAGGGTTTTGGTTACAAAAGATATTGGATTGCCGAGCACCATGATTTTTCAGGACTTTCTTGTTCAGCACCTGAAGTCATGTTAGCTGCTATTGGTGCGAACACATCCAATATTCGAATGGGTGCCGGCGCGATTTTACTCCCGCACTATAAGCCTTATAAAGTAGCAGAAGTTTTTAATATGCTCGCAACACTGTATCCGGGACGAATTGATTTAGGGATCGGCCGGGCACCGGGTGGTTCAGCTGAAGTCACGATGGCACTATCCAATAATTTTCTGCAACAAGTGTACAAATTACCTGAGTCTGTACAAGAATTGTTTGAGTTTTTATATCGTGATTTTCCTGACGACCATATGTATGCAAACATTTCAGCAGCACCTCTTCCAAATACACCCCCGCAACCATGGATATTAGGGACTAGTGGAAAAAGTGCGAAGCTGGCAGCGGAACAAGGAGCAGCCTATGCATTTGGTCATTTCATGAGCGATAAAGAGGGCCCTGAAATTGTGAAGTCGTATGTTGACCATTTTGAGCCAAGACGAACCTTAAAGAAGCCCAAAACGATAATAGCGGTATCTGTCGTATGTGCTGCAACAACTGCGAAAGCAGAAGAACTAGCAACAAGTTCATTACTCTGGAAAATCCAGCTTGGTAAAGGTGAAGGCACACTAGGTGTACCTTCAATCGAGGAAGCCAGGAACTACATCTATACAAACGAGGAAATGACGGCGATCGAAAAAATGAAACAAAAAATGATCATCGGAAATCCTCAATATGTCAAAGAGCAGTTACTAGAATTACAATCGATCTACTGTGCAGATGAAATCATGATGGTCACGATTACACATTCTTATGAGGACCGAATTCGTTCTTACGAATTAATTGCAAATGAGTGGTAGTGATGGAGAACAATCATTCTAGGTGTCGTTGAGAGTGACGATTAATATGGGTAGAATATGTTTGGGCAATATGTAATGAATATTAGAAGTATTAAAGGACGAATTGAAGTTTGTTCGTCGTTTTCTTATTGAGAGTAATTCCAATTGGAAATTTTTCTGTAGATTTATAAAATATTCAATCTATTAAAATCATAAACAATATGGTAATATAAGAAAAGATTAATAGGACAAAAGACACCTCAGTAGAGCACCAAATAGGAATGTCCAATAATGAGCGACAATGAACATACTGACGCTAGAGGTGAACCATGTTTTGGTTTGCTTTTTTTGTGGTTACGATACTAAAAACTATTAATGAACCTTATTATAAAATTAGGATTAATTTCCTAGTTAATGTACAGGTTTTACATAAATAGGGGGTGGATTTAAGTGCTTGCTTTTAAGTAAGTACTTAATAAAGATGATTTGGAAATTGGTACCAAGATGGATTGTGAATATGATGGGACGTGTTTCGTTTTCAAAAAAGTTTCTTTTGTTTTTTATTGCTTTTTCCGTCCCAATGATCGTTATTATATATGTATTATCAACGGATATTAACAAGAAAATAACTCAGAACGAAATAGAGCAACAGGCATTAATTTCATTGCAACATTTTGCGGAACTTTTACGCCATAACCAAACACATCGAGGGTTAAAACAGTCCTATTTGAGAGGTTATGAAGAATTTAGTGATCCTGTAAATGAACAAAAGCAGTTAGTTGAAGCAAAAATAATGGATATTGATCGACAAATTGAAAAGGATTGGAAGAGATTTATAAACATAAGTAAGTGGAACTTGATAAAAAAGCAATGGGAAGATGTAAAAAACGAAACGAATGTTCTAAAAAGTTTTGACGGTCACACTGAAATGAATTCAAATCTTTTAAAGATCATTGCAACGATCGTAAATGAGGCGCATATTTATTTAAATCCAGATCCTCAATTGAATCGTTTAAGTATAACAATTAATGAAGATTTACTATTAAGCACTGAACAGATTGGTCAATTACGTGCTTTTTCTACACAGCTAACGTTACAATCAGCACCGTTAACCGAAACGCAACACCATCAGTTGCTAGAGATGTTCGGAAGTGTGCAATTACTTCTCGATAATTTGGAAATGAAGGCGTATTATCTTCAAGATAAAAACGGAGAACATCTATTATTAAAACAGCAACAGCAATTTAGCGAACAAACAATAATGTTTATTGAACTTCTTAAAAGTAATGAATTTCGGCCTAAGGATCCTGAGATCGTTTTTGAACAAGCAACGGGAGTTATAAATAGTGGTTTTCAATTATATGAGAAAGGTAATTTTATATTAATTGAACATTTACAAGAAGCCAACAAAGCCTATAAGAAAGGCCAGTTCTTACTAGTACTACTATTTCTTTTCTCCATTTTCTTAATCTACCTTTTATTCGGTGGAGCATTTATATCTGTAGTTCAAACCTTGCAGACTCTACAAAATGGAACTGCGCGCTGGATCAAAGGGGAGTTAGGGACCAGAATTCGAGTAAATACTAATGACGAATTAAAGTCAATCGGTGATTCTTTTAATCAACTGGCTAGCAGTTTTGAAGAAAACCTTAAAGAGAATATTCGTATTCAAGAAGATTTACAACATTCACTTAAGAAAAATAATCAGTTGGCAACAGCTATCAATAATTTGGAAATCGGTGTCATTATTACCGATCCTCAACAGCCGAATAACCCTATTACCTTTGTAAATGCTGGCTTTGAAAAGTTAACAGGGTACAAAGCAGAAGAAGTGATTGGTCGTAAATCAAGCCCGTTGCAAGGTGAGAAAACGTCTCTTGAAGCTAAACGACGAATTAGAGAAGGTATAGAAAAGGAAGAAGCTTTTTCCCTAGAGATTTTAAATTATCGGAAAGACGGGGAGACGTTTTGGAATTACTTAAGTATTACACCTGTCTACGAAAATGGAAAATTAGTCAATTTCCTAGGTTTACAAACCGATATTACGAAACAAAAAAAGGCAGCTGAAGAAATTTATTCACTTGCATTTTATGATCAACTTACAAACTTGCCTAACGATAACAAATTAGAGTCCAGTGTTACCAGTGATATTCAATTGAATATGAAACAAGCAACCATTCTTCGGTTAGATGTGGTTCGGTTTAAGAATATAAACCATGCAAGAGGTTTTAGTTTAGGGAACTTAACTTTAACTGAAATTGCTAGGCGCCTGAAACATTCGATAAAGGATCAAGGAATGGTCTCTAGACAATACGGTGATAAGTATACGGTTTATTTACCAAACATTGCTGACCCAACGGAAATTAATAAAAAAATAGAAGAAATTCACCAACAATTTCTTCAGCCATTTGAGGTTAATGGATATACCTTTTACCTGGAAGTTTCGGTCGGTGTGAGTCGATTCCCAATGGATGGCAACGACTTTATAACGTTAATGCAACATGCAGAAGCAGCGATGTTTCAAGCGAAAGAACATGATGATAGGCAGTATGTGTATTATCAAGAAGACATGCATAAAGGCTTTGAAGAAGAATACGTATTGGAAAATTATTTAAGAGTTGCAATCGAAAACGAGGAACTATTCCTTACGTATCAACCGAAACAAGATTTAAAAACAGGAAAAATTAATGGCATGGAAGCTCTTATTCGATGGAGCCACCCTAAGCTAGGAATGATTTCACCATTTAAGTTTATTCCGTTAGCAGAAAAAACAGGTTTAATCTACCAAATTGGCGAGTGGGTTCTTTTAGAGGCTTGTAAACATAACAAAAGGTTGCAAATGCAAGGTTTTGATCCGCTCATTATTTCGGTTAATATATCAGCGAAGCAGTTTAATAACAAAGAATATTTACTTTCAACGATTGACCGGATTCTTGAGGAAACACAATTAGACCCTCAATATCTAGAAATAGAGTTAACAGAAAGTGTATTCCAAAACCCAACGGTAGTTAAACCAATCTTAGAAGAAATAAAACAACGTGACATCCGTGTCTCGATTGATGATTTTGGAACGGGTTATTCTTCCTTGAGTTATTTAAAGCTATTTCCAATTGACGTGTTAAAAATTGATCGTGCGTTTATTAAAGACCTCTTAGAAAATGAGGATGATCAAAAATTAACCCAATCCATGATTGATATTGGTCACGGTTTAAACCTTAAGGTTATTGCTGAAGGGGTAGAGACTGCGGAGCATATTGACGTATTAAAAACAATGAATTGTGATGAAGTCCAAGGGTACCATTTAGCGAAACCGTTAACTGCTGATGAGTTTGTTGATTTTTTAAATAACAATAAAAGTCGGAGAGTTTGATGAGAAGCTAGAGGTAGCAATTGAAAAGCATGAAAAGGGGTGCGAACGAATGTCGTTTCGGGCCTCTTTTTTTGTTTTTAGCATTTATGATCAGCCATTTTGAAAAATTCTCTATTTTTAATATACATTAGGATAAAAAAACCAAACAAACGAATACTACCATAGAGCATACATACGGGGGTGTGGCGACTAGAAAAGTGCAATGAATGTGTTGTTTTATTTAGTGATGTAGGTAAAAAATAGGAAAAAAAGTGGAGGTTGGAAGAATGAATAAGAAAAAGTTTGCGATAGTTGCGTTAGTGTTCATGATGATCATGTCTTTCTCAGCAGGAGTATTAGCTGCAGAAAACCCTGGAGCTAAAAAGGATATTGTGGATACAGCAGTACAAGCAGGTGACTTCAATACGTTGGCTGCTGCTTTAGAGAAAGCAGGTCTAGTCGAGACGTTAAAAGGTAAAGGGCCGTTCACTGTATTCGCCCCAACAGATGCGGCATTTGAAAAACTATTAAAAGAATTAGGCGTAACGGCAGAAGATTTATTAGCTCGAAAAGACCTTGCTGAAATCCTGTTATATCATGTAGTACCAGGTAAAGTGATGTCTGGTGATCTGAAAGACGGCATGAAGGTTAAAACGTTAGCGGAAAAAGAAGTAACGATTACACTTGACCCGACTCGAGTGAATAAAGCAAACGTCGTTAAACCAGACATTGAAGCTTCGAACGGTGTGATCCATGTAATCGATGCGGTGCTATTACCATAAGGGATAGAAAAGACTATCTATATTTAAAAACTTAAAAAATATTAGAAAGTAAGACTGAATTCCTTGTACCTGTTGAATTCAGTCTTTTTATTTGGTTGTATAGAGCACGGTAGAAAATCGAGAGTAAAGTGGAAGATAGGTTAGCGGATTCTCCTAGATTTTACCTCAAGCGCACACTAAAGCGGTGGATAGGTTAGCGGATTCTCCTAGATTTTACCTCAAGCGCACACTAAAGTGGTGGATAGGTTAGCGGATTCTCCTAGATTTTACCTCAAGCGCACACTAAAGTGGTGGATAGGTTAGCGGATTCTCCTAGATTTTACCTCAAGTGCACACTAAAGTGGAGGATTGGTTAGCGGATTCTCCTAGATTTTACCTCAAGCGCACATCAAAGTGGTAGATTGCTTAACAGATTCACCTAATAACCCACTATTATCTTTCATCACTATTCAAAATAGATAAGGTTTTTATAAAATAATGGAATTTAAGCATCCTTTCTTTAAACTACTCGTCTATAATTACGAAAGGTGAATAGGGGGATGAAGAAATGAACGATCACGAACTCATACGTGAGATTCTTGCAGGTGATCAACTAGCTATTCAGGAACTGCACGACCGATATGTCGATCGTATTTTCCAGTACATTTACATACAGACGAATAGCTATCACGATACAGAGGAGCTGTTGCAGGATGTTTTCTTTAAGACTGCGAGGCAACTCGAACGATTTGAAGGAAAATCCTCATTTAAAACGTGGATTTTCAAAATTGCTCGAAATGTCGTGATTGATTATTACCGTAAGAAAAATAAAGAACGTCAGTCCGTTGCTATGGATCATGACAAGATGGAAGATTTCGGGGGAAAGAGTGAATCTGCAGAAGATATCTATCTGCGGAATGTACATATGAATGAAGTTCTTGAAACCATTGATCAGTTGCCGAGCCATTATCAAACGGTTCTGCACTTAAGATTTATTGAAGACTTTTCTATAAAAGAAACCGCAGAAATTATGGGCAAATCTACTCTTGCTGTTAAGTCGTTGCAGCACCGCGCTAGGAAGGCCCTTTTTGAACAAATTAATTTGGGGGTGAGCAGCAGATGAATGAGCGAAAACAGAGGGACGAAGAGCTTTCGTACATTATGAAACATAAGGAGAGGATGAAAGCACCTAAAGCTGCACGTGAAAAAAGCCTTCATGCCTTTCAAGCCGGCCTACATGAAACCAGTGACTTACAAAAAACGGTTCAAAAGCGACAAAAGCTTCACCAACTCGTCATTGGAAGTACTGCTACTGTTGCTGCCGCCGGGATTGCTGGACTACTAATATTCAATACTACATTTCTACAAGATGAGAAACCGCTAGATGAAAGGGATATAATCATTGGAGGTGGTGAAAGTAGAGAAATCCAGCCTGAAGAACATCTTGAAGTACAGAATCCGGCCATTGAAAGTGATTTTTCAGTAGAAACGGTTTTAGATCGACCGCCTTTTGATCACGATGATTTAAACAGGTTGGGAGATTACCGAATTTTCAATAACTCTTTTAATGTTAAACTTCCAAGAAACTGGACAGTAACTGAAGATAAAGGTGAAGATGTTCATTCGGTGGTTATGACTGGGCTGGACTCGGAAAGCATGAAGCTTTTGCTTTTTAATGAGACAGTGAGTAAAGATCAATTCAATGATGAGATTCAAAAAGTAACTTCTCAGTTTGAACATATGGATCAAATCACACTTGCTCCAGAAGTATTAATTGAGGAATTGAGGTTTAATAATCGGGTTAGTTTTCCTCACAAACAGGTGTTTCCTTTTGAGATAGAAAATGCCCGGATATCTGTGTATATCGATGAGGAAGCTGGACGTTTTATTGAGCTTTATGCTTCCCAATTATTTGGGTATCCGTTTATTTATACTGCAGAATTCCCGTTAGATAATTGGGACAGCTCGAATTTATCTTGGATCTTTTTAACGAATTTAACGGTAGATACGCCATTTACGATTCCAGGTACAGTCGGGGCGCCCCATCCTGAATATGGACGTTCATTGGAAAAAAGTGTCGTGCTGATGGTTGGTGCTATGGGTTATGAGCAAGTGGATATGAAACTGTTTGAAGTTGAGGAACTTAAAATAACAGGCTATCTTCCTCGTAGTACCGATGTAGAAAAGATTGAACATCAACACTTTACGGAATGGCGGTTTACCGAGCCTGGTGTTTCGAACAATAGTTTTTATTCGTTTGGTAAATTGAAAGAAAGCTTCAAGATTGACCAGGGAAAAGAAATAATGTTTGATGCGTTTAATATTGATCTTGCTTATCAAGAAGATTTAGGTGGCAGTGCGTCTGGACACTACGCTTATGTAAGTCACATGGATGAAGAATTTATGGATGGCCATTTTCAACTGTTTGAACAATCAGGTCAATGGTATTACAAACATAAGCATGCAGACCGAGAAGATTATAATGGTGGAGTCTATTATCAGAGGTTAGAATACTTTATCAACTCACTGGAATGGAATTAAGGTAAGTGTTTTAGTAGGCTAGGTAGTTAATTTAAAATTGGTTTATTAGACAAGCGCTCAGATTAGATCTGAGCGCTTTTGCATGTTTTTATTATCAATCTGAATATCACCAATTCCTAACCTAGGAATACTCGTCAAATGGGTAGCTATCGAATTTTTCATAAGGATAATAACTAGAAGTTGCCGTAAAAGGATAGGCTGGTACTTCTCTGCGTGCTTTTTCGAGTTTTTCTCTAAAGTCATCCAGTTGGTGGTGTAATAGGTTAAGCTTTTGTTTTTTCTGTATCCACTTTTTTCTATAGTGTCGAGTAGTGAAGTGAAGGATGATTAATGGTGTTCCAAAGAAAAGGAATAGCTGAACCCCTTCTTTTGGTGCAATCCAAATAAAAAATAAAAAGATAAAGGCCATCATCAACCAAAGCACCATAAAGCAACACATCAGCAACGGACTTTCTAAGTAACGTTGAATTCTTTGTTTTTCATTAAACTCGTGTCGTGATTGGTTAATCATGGCATAATACTTACTTTTGATTTCTTGGTTTGACATTTCGCGGATGTCTTTTAAAGAAAACCACATGGCTATCTTCCCTCCTAACCTATCAATAATGCTATAAAAGCAAACTTATTTAAGGTGGAATTCTTATTTAAGAATAATGTATGGGAAGCGGAAGATAAAGACCTTCTTTGCTATATGTAAATAATGGAACCCCTAAGGTTTAAATGTGTTCAATGTAACTTGAAAAAACGATTGTAAATAAAATACATGATTGGTGTTGATTAGTAAAGAATATACAGTGGGAATCGTGTGTCCTTTACGTGCTTGCGTATTTAGAAAACCACACTGAATGGTAATGCACATCTTTTGAAAAGAGGCAGATGACATTGAATGCTAAATATAAGTATAAAACATTGTTCGTGACCCTTTTTAAATGGATCTTTTTGGGTGGGGTTATTGGTGTTGTTATTGGATCGACAACTGCTTTACTTTTAACAACAAATGAATTCCTAGGAAATACACGTAAGGATAATGCTTGGCTCATTTATTTTTTACCGATAGGGGGCTTAGTCATTGGCTATATGTATATGCAGTTTGGGAAGGAATCTGGAAATGATGCTGCGAAAGGAAATAATCTTGTCATTGAAGGAGTACACGGTATAGCTAGAGTTTTACGGCGAATGGGACCGATCGTTTATTTAGGGACGTTTATTACGGTTATTTTTGGCGGGTCAACTGGAAGAGAAGGTGCAGCGATCCAAATGGGCGGAAGTGTGGCAGAAGCCGTAAATCAATTTTTAAAAGTGAATGTACTTGATACGAAAATCATTCTTATGAGTGGCATTAGTGCGGGATTTGGAGCAGCCTTTGGAACCCCGATTACGGGTGCTGTATTCGGGATGGAAATGGTCGCTTTAGGGAAGCTGAAGTACGAAGCCTTTGTCCCTTGTCTGACGGCTAGTTTTGTCGGTCACTATATGACGGAATATGCTTGGGATGTCAAACATGAAACATTTGTGGTTCAAACTATTCCTGAATTATCAGTGATTACGTTTGGAAAGGTCATTTTTCTTGCGATTCTTTTTAGCCTCTTGAGTGTGTTATATTGCCAATTGCGTCATGGACTTCAACGGATATCTGAGAACTATTTTAATAAAAATCATATGAAACGAGCGTTTGTTGGTGGAATTATTATTGTTGTTTTAACTTTGATCCTAGGAACACAAGAATACAATGGGCGTAGCTTAGATATGTTGGAACAGTCCTTTACAGAAGAAGTCCCGCCGTATGCATTTATTGCAAAGCTGGTGTTTACCGCCGTTACAATGGGTATGGGCTTTGTTGGAGGAGAAGCAATTCCGCTGTTTTTTATGGGGGCAACGTTAGGCAATGCCTTATATCAATTCATGGATTTACCGTTGTCTTTCTTGGCCGCATTAGGAATGATCGCAACGTTTTGTGCGGGAGCGAATGTGCCGATTGCTGCCTTTCTTCTCAGTCTTGAGATGTTTGGGGATAAAGGTATCGAGTACTTTTTTGTGGCCTGCCTCACCAGTTATATTGTCTCAGGACATCACGGGCTATGGCCGTCTCAATCGATCCATGAACCGAAAAGCCGATTGTTTACCATTCCTGATGGAGAAACGATTGAGAGTGTAGAGAAAAGGGGGAAGGGTTCAACTTAGACTAAACCATTACATAATAAAAAAACGGTTGTCATCCAAGTTAATGAAACCTGTTTTATTTGAAAAATCGGTCGTCCATAAAGCTTATGACGTCCGTTTTTTTTATTATATCTAATCTAGAGATTAATTCCTCGTTATTCAACGAAAAGATAGGACTCTTATAGAAAACCAAACAGAAAATGATAAAGAAATCTCTGTGATAGTTAGGAAAGCCGTCTCAATCAATGGAAGCTGTGATAAAATGGGATTATCAAATTTTACCAGATGGATATAAAAAAGAGCATTATGGAGGAAACCATGGAAAGTGAACAACTAAAGATTTTTAATGAAAATCGAGAGGTAATTGGTGAAGCCAGCCGGGAAGAGGTGCATAAAAAAGGCTACTGGCATGAAGTATTTCACTGTTGGCTTGTCAGCCAAGAGGAAGCTGGAACATATGTTTATTTGCAACTTCGTAGTAAGGATAAAAAGGACTACCCGAACCTTTTAGATATTACAGCCGCAGGGCATTTGTTAGCGAATGAAACGGTTGTTGATGGAGTGAGAGAGGTTAAAGAAGAACTAGGCATTGATGTAACGATAGACGATTTAATTTCCTTAGGTGTTATTGATTATTGTGTAACGAAAGATCATTTCATTGATAAGGAATTAGCAAATGTGTTTCTACATAGTAGTAACAAGAGCTTTGATCAATTTACGCTCCAAGCGGAAGAAGTTGCCGGGATGTTTAAAGCGGATTTTAGCGATTTTTGTAATCTGTGGCATGGTGAGGTGGAAACCCTAATGGTAAGCGGTTTTGAAGTTGATGATGATGGAAGTGAGATCGTAGTCAAACGACAAGTAGGAAAAGATCATTTCGTTCCTCATCCAGAGTCGTTTTATCAAACAGTAATTCATAGAATAAAAGAAAAGATATAAGTGGTTACTTCTTCATTTAATCAAATAGTAGTTTTCTAGTAACAGAAGCTAGATTAATAAGCTTAGGCAATGAGAGGGGGGCTGTAAATGCCAAAGTGTAAAAATTGTTACACTCGATTGAAGTGGAGTCAAATCTTAAAGGCGAATATGTCTTATAGTATGACAACGTGTGAGCACTGTGGGGCTAATCATCAAATCACATGGTTCTCAAGGTTTTTAGTCACTCTTTTGACAACTTTTCCACTTATTATTTTTATATTTACTTTAACCCCTTTTACGAATGTATTTCTAACATTGATTTCAGGTTTAGCCATTGCTTGTGTAGGTTTCTTGCTGACACCTTTTGTTGTGGATTATGAGGAGAAGCATAAGTAGTATCTAGTTGTACTCCTAATAGATTTGATAAATAGTTTTATAGGTTTTTTGCTATTAAAATAAACAGGGAAAGAGGGAAGGCTGTAATGCAGAAAATCAATTTTGCAAAAAATGCGGTTACTTCAGAAGCAGAATTAAGAGATATCGTAGGGTCTCCTAATCAGTACGTTAAGAACAAGGTAGTCTCGGTTATTGATGAACAATGTAAAACGTTTATTAAAATGTCCTCTCTCCTATTTTTGGCGACTTCTAATGCTGATGGTAAGTGTGACGTATCTCCAAGGGGCGACCGGACCGAAGCAGTTCACGTTTTAAATGAGAGTCAACTCCTTATTCCTGACCGCCCCGGGAATAAGAGAGTCGACTCGATCCAAAATATCCTCTCAAACCCTCATGTTGGGCTGATTTTTGTCATTCCCGGAATGAATGAGTTGTTACGAATTAATGGTCGAGCAACGATTGTTAGAGATTCTGAGATTTTGAGTACATGGAACGTTGAAGAAAAGCCTCCATTGTTAGGCATCGGGGTGGATGTAGAAGAATGCTTCATTCACTGTACTAAAGCTTTTCACAGGTCTGGAGTATGGGATTATAATTCATGGCCAAACGTAGAGCCTATCCCAAAAATGATGGATATTTACAAAGAGCACCTGAAAATCAATGGGCTGGAGCTAAGCAAGTAGGAAAATAAAGGAGTTCGGTAGCGGGTACCTTTATCCTATTACAGTGATAAAGGTACCTGCTACCGCAAATGTGGCAAAAGGCAGGTGTATAGAATCAAACATATCCATTCGTTTATATCAGGCAATTTGCCCTTATTAATTATTTTTGTTGCATTTTTTACATATTTTTTCCCGTTTCATTTACAAGTACCGAGTTGGGTGCCGAGTGTGTTACTTGGTTTGGTCATTTTCTTTACCGGCCTGTCGATGAATGTGGAAGCGATTAAGAAGATGCGGTCGAAGTACGGTGTGTTAGGATTAGCTACCTGTATAAAATGGACAATTACCGTGCTGATCTCTATTGCTTTAGCCCATTTGTTTTTTGCGACACGTCCGGAAATAGCTGCCGGTGTTATTTTGTCAGGTACGGTTCCGAACGCGACAGCGGCAACGCTTTACACATTTATTGCCGGTGGGAATACTTCCTTAGTCATTGCGGCGTCTTTTTTAGATATCATCATAAGTCCGATTGTAACTCCTTTGGCATTACTTGGTATTGACGGGGAAAATGTCACTATCTCCTTTTTTAATTTACTGCAATCTTTTGTACTTATCGTCATTATACCGATCACAGCTGGGCTCTTCTTTCAACGAAAGCTTCCTCATATAGTCGCTAAGTCGGTGAGTTATACAAAACTGGGTTCATCGATTACACTGTTGCTCATCATTCATACGATTATTGGAAGTGCAAAAGGGGCGATCTCTTCAGAACTGATAATTATTCCAATCATTACACTTGTTGCCTTTTTACAAGTGACTTTGCCAATGCTGATCGCTTATTTACTCTTGCAATTAAAATGGCTAAAAGTAGAAAATGAAGATGTAACGGCGATTGTTTTTCATGTTGGATTATGTAATACCGCTTTAGCTGCAATACTAGCGATTGAATTTATTAGTGACATTGCCGCCATCCCAGCCATTATAAATATGGTTATTAATCTGTCATTTGGATCTTTTCTTGCTAATTACTTGTCCAAGAGAACACCTGAACCAGAGTTGATTAAACAGGCAAACTAAAATGTGTCTGTTTGTTTAGAGATACTATATTATTATTATGTAAACTAATGAGCTCGTATTTATACAGATTCAATGTCAGCAATACGATTTTCCATAATAGTAAAAAGCCAGACACTTCCAAGATTTTTGAAAGTAGCTGGCTTTTCTTAAGCTTAGGTGCTTACGCATCTTAAACTGCCATTAAGACATCCAATTTGGCGGGGTGTTTTTATCCCAATAGATGGTACCAATTTCATGATGGGTTTCAAAGTTATCACTGGCGGTGTGGTAGTGAAAGTTAAACCAATAACCTTGTTGCGGCGGGTGATCTCGACGGACATGGAAACGATATAAATCTTCTCCATTCCTCATATCATAGACATGAAAGATCTTCTCACCTAGACCATCCGAAGGGTCATTCGTAATATATAAATTTCGAAGCAGTTCCTCATCAGCTTGTTTGCTAATATCGGCAAGCGTTTCTTCTAGCTTAGGGAGAATAAGATCGCGGTATTCATCTTCTATTTTTGATTTAATTCTGTTTCCAAACTTATTCATCGTTTGTGAATCTGCATGGTAAACCGTGTAGTCTATCCATCTTTCAACGATTTCCTCACTGTCTGTTCCTGCAGCAACTTCATGCCATGGGAGCATCATTATGTCCGTGTCAGAGGTTGTATCATCTTCGAGAGTAGTTAGAATATGTACTTCGTCTGAAGGTTTTTCCTTTTGACTAACCTCTGCATCTGATGGTGACTTTGCTTCAGATTCATTCGAATACAAATAGGGAGGTGGAGTAATTGTTCCTAATGTTAAAACCGTAATAGCAACAAATAATGACTTCCGTAACCAGTGTGGCATCTCATTTCCTCCAGTTAATAACTTTTCTAGTTTATCTATTTTCTAAGTCATGTAATTCTATTTTAAGTAATTTTATTTTCTCACGATTTTAGCTAGATTACTAGGATTACATAGGATTTTTAATCAAATTGTAATGAATGTTAGAGAATTGATTCTTGTCACCTTAGAAGAAATGAGTATTGCGGAAATTGAAGCAAAAATTAGGATTAACACGTTTAGATTTGTTGTAATGTAAACCCAAAAGGTGATAAAGCAGTGAACTATAAGGAAGATAAGACAAAAAGGTGAACTAGAATAAGGAATTAGGTACCTCATCGCACACTTTGTCTGCGAATCACCCAGACATTGATGTAACAAAAAGGAGCTATACCTTAACCTCGTCACCTTATAAAGGGAGAACAGAGTATACGTTATCATAAAGAACAGCCTACTAAGTCGAAGGAGTAACACCTTTACTATTTGGAGTAGAAGTAACGGATTTTTGCGGATCGCCTTTACTTTTATTAAATAGTTCTTTAAACTTCGATGAAACTTTTAATAGATTTTGCTGTAAATCCATGCTCGGTTCAATGTCTTTAATATTTAGTTGGAAGGTCCGAACCATCGCAATCATCGCAATAGGGTCAACAATCGCGCGTTTAATCATCGATGTAATAATAAAAGCACCAATGATGGCAAAATAACCTAGAACAGCTGCACCTTCAGCACTACTCGTCATAGCGGACGCGATAGCCATCAATGGAAAGACACTAATAAAAAAGACACTGAGATTTAGTATAAAGACAAAAGCTACGATTCCAGCTGCTGTAAGTACAATGTTTTTCCAACTTTGTGCATATAATACAACACCATCACATGCAGATTTCCAAACGCTTTCTGTTTCTTCTTCACCGTTTTCGGTCATCTCACTTTTTCTAAGCATGATATAACTCAAGATGGCTTCGTCAATATAACGTAGACTTACTTCCATTACTTTACTTAAGATCCCTATGACCTTCTTAGCGCCAGGTATGAAATTAAAAAAATTACCTATTCTCATCAACCATCTTTGAATTTGGCGAACAGCTGCATATACAATCTTATCTAAGACAAAAGCAACATTAGCAGAGCCAAAGTTAGTAATGACTTGATCTTTGCCATAGGTAATTTGATTTTTTCCTTCAGGCACTTCACCTTTTCTTAGCAATTCGGTTACAACCGAAATATGACCAACTTTAACCATATACAAGAAATATCTCTCAACAAACCGCAATACCCCAAAAACGGTAAAAAACGTAACAATCATCATGATAATGAAAAATCCTGCAGCGAAATCAAACCAATTAAAAAGTAAGATTCCTAACCCAATCATAAGTCCTAAGAAAATCAAAGAAATTAGCCCAAACAATGCATAAACGACAAGCCTAGAAATAAAGAAAGGCATCGTACGCACGATGAGTTGTGTAATTGACATATTTCCTTAACACCTCTTTTCAAGTATTTACTCAAATAATGGACCTAACACCGACAGGGATTCTTCACCTCTCTTTCGTATGGAATAGAAATGGAAACGTGTAATATGAGTACTTTGAGGTAAACATCTAAATGGAATTTATGAGGAAGAAAAATAAAAAAATGTGGGAAATTTTATAAAAAATTACACAATTATAATGGTAGTGTTCTCCTAATATTATGTAAAGCGACTTTCTACCCTAATTGGTAAAAAAATACATATCTTGTCCAGAGGATTGGAAGGACTAAAGTAATGCCTTAAATTGGGGCACAAGCCATATCAAGACTCCTTGAACAAGTTAAGTTTTGTTATTAAAAGTAGTAATATTTATTTTCCATTTGTTCCCTTTCTCATGTTACTATTAAAGTCAAATGGACATTTAAAGCTAGCAATATAACGGAGGAGCGGCTTAATGAAAAAACCATTAAAGGTAATTCTAGCAGTGGTTATCGCAAGTCTATTATTCAATTTATATAGTATTGTTAAAATGAACCAAATCGGGAAAGAGTTAGAGTATCTGAGAGAAAGTTATTCGAGAACCGAGTGGCAAATGATGAGCGAAGTCTCTAGCATTCAACAGCAATTATATGAGTGGAGAGAAAGTGAAAAGTGGGTGTCTGATATTCATTTTCTACCAGATGTTGAAGCATCTACCCTAGGCAATATTCACCTCGATGTACAATGGACCTTTAAAGAATTAGAAAGTGATGCTGATGTGGTTTTTTCCTATAAAAAAGACGAAGAGGCTGAGTGGCGTGAAGTCGTGGCAAGTCTGATGTCAGGTACAACCTATGAGGCGGCTATTCAAATTGATCCTGAATTCGGTTATTTATATAAGATAGATTCCGTTGGTTCTTTAAACAGAGGAACCGGCACCGAATATCTCCCAGTGGATCTTTTTCAGTCCCGGGGATTAACGATCAGTTATTCCACTTTAACGAGTGGGAAGACTACTCATTTTGAAGCGATTATTGAACAGCGGGATGTATGGTTTGATTTTTATAAAGTCGAAAAAGCAAAAGCTTACGTACACCTAAATGATGGGTCGCAAAAAGTAGTTGATTTTACTTATGGAATTTATGATGACGGAATTTATGATGATGAAATGCAGCATGAACTTGACGGTGAAGAAGTTTGGGCAGTTCAGGTTGAGATGGAGAATATGGTTTTTATTGAAGTAGAAGTCACTTATGGTGACGGTAGTACAGAAAAAGATACATTCCATTTACATGAAGAAGTTGTTGAAGAAATACGGGAACTCATGTAGTTACGATAATAGTAAAATCGATTTGGGAGAGTGTAAGAGTGGTTAGGTTATCATTTATAAGTTTATTTTTATTTTTAATAGGAATAGTAGTCGTTGGTTGTTCGAATGAAAAAGTTGAAAAGGTAGAAAAGATAACGATTTATAAAATGGAGAGTTTTTCAGTGATCGTAGAGGATTCAGTAGTGGACATAGTTGAGCCAGACGAAATTGAGATCATTCAAAAAGCATTTAACCAGGCAAACAAGGAACCTGGTATTGTCGATATAACTGATCCACAATACAGAGTAGAATGGGGCGAAAATTCATATTTCCTTTGGATAAGTGAGAATTCAGGTACGATCATGAATACGACTAATACACATACGATTTATTCACTTACAAAGGCAGGAGCGCAAGAAGTGTTTCAGTTGATCGATCGAACGGTTCAGTGAGGGTTTTATGGGAGATTATCTAGTCTCAGTAAGAGCACAAACATGTGAAGCATAAAAGAGTTGAGGTGAGAGTGTGTCCATTAAGGGACTGAATCATTTTTTATTTTCGGTGTCTGATTTAGAGCATTCCATTCATTTTTTTCGAGAGGTTTTTGATGCCAGATTGCTAGTAAAAGGGAGAACGACAGCTTATTTTGACCTAAATGGGATGTGGCTAGCCTTGAATGAAGAAAAGGATATTCCGCGTCAGGAAATCAAGCAATCTTACACGCATATCGCATTTTCAATAGAAGAAGCCGATTACGATCTAATGTACGAGAAGCTAGAAAAGCTAGGTGTGAACATCCTTTCGGGACGCCCTAGAGATGAAAGAGATCGGAAATCAATCTATTTTACAGATCCTGATGGTCACAAATTCGAATTGCATACGGGTACGCTGCAAGACCGAATCAATTACTATAAACAAGATAAAGAGCATATGGAGTTTTATGATTAGCACGGTTCTCAGTAATTGTAAGTGAGGAACTAGAAGAATACAGGAGTCAAAGTAGAGGCTGTTAGAAAAAACGGATCTCCAACATTATGCAAATAAAAAAAAGACACGAGGTGATACGAGATGTTTGGTGAAATTCAATTTAATGTATTTGATGCCATTTTCCAATTACTTAGTTTAGCAGTATTAATAGGTATTATTATGCTGATTGTGTTTTTCATAAGGACTACCATCGAGAACAAAAAGCGCGTGAAACGTATGGAGGAAAAAATGGAAGATATTTTACAAAAGCTAGAGAAGAAGCAAAGCTAACTATTTAGTATTTATTATATAATCCCAAAAAATTTTGTAATAGGATATAGCAATTTTTCGTATAAAAGAGAATACGATAGAAGGGAGGCATGCGCATGGTGTTTACAGCTAAAACATCAAAGCTGCCAATACTTATACTTGTAATGATAAGTATCTTTAATGTGAGTAGATTTAGTTCTAGTTATTCTCAATGGCAACTAGTATTGTTGATCCTATTTTCAGTGCTTCTCTTCCTAACTTTATTCTTAAACTATACATTGATAATTCATCCAAAACAAAAGATTATCAAATTTTAGAAAAATAAAGAGAAAATGATTAGCGTCCAAGTGGTTTTTTAGTATAGTATTATATTAAAAGCAATTTTTAAACTACTCATCATATCATTTTTAAATTGGAGGAAGACGAATGACCGTACAACAATTTTTAAAAGATCAAAATTTGATGGTTGAAAAGCTATATCGTAATATTACAAATACTAGTTGGATGGCACAAACAACGGGGGAAAAAGAGTGGGCGGATAAAGTAGGTGAAGCGCAAACTGAGTTTCGTACTTATTTTTCCAACAGTGAACTGTTTAACGCGGTTCAAAACTATTTAAGAGAATCGGAATTAACGGCGATCGAAACACGTCAACTAGAAGCTTTGCAAAGTCAGTTTAAAGAAAATCAACTTCCTAAAGAAAGCTTACAAGAGCTGTCGCAACTTTCAGCTGAGCTGAACCACATGTTTAATACATACGAACCAGAAGTGAATGGGAAGAAGTTATCGGCCAATGACGTTCGTAATATTTTGTTAAACAGTGAGGACTTGCAAGAACGTGAAGACGCATGGAAAGCATCTAAAGAAGTCGGTCAAGTCGTCGAGGAAAAACTATTAACATTAGTCATGAAACGAAATGAAGCCGCCAAAGCGGTAGGATATAATAACTACCATGAAATGTCATTTGAAAATCAGGAATTGGATCGAGAAGAGATTTTTGCTATCTTCCAAAAGTTAGTTGACTTATCAAATGACACGTACCGTCAATTAAAGAGTGAGTTGGATGAGCAATTAGCTGCTAAGTTTGGAATGGATGTTTCTGACCTTCGTCCGTGGCATTATGTTGATCCATTTTTCCAAGAAGCGCCGGCTACAGAAGAAACGAATTTAGATCCGTATTTTAAAAATGAAGATCTTGAGAAATTAACGGCTGATACATTTGCAGCCATGAATATTCCTATTGAAGACTTATATGCGAAAAGTGATCTAAACCCTCGTCCAGGTAAAAATCCAACAGCTTTCTGTATGGATTTGGACAGAGAAGGTGACACACGCGTCCTATGTAACAATCAACCGAACTCTTACTGGATGGGTACGATGTTACACGAGTTTGGACATGCGGCATACTTCAAATATTTAGATACAAAATTACCGTACGTTTTAAGAGCACCGGCTCATACGTTAACAACAGAGGCGATTGCGATGTTATTTGGAAAAATGACTGAAAATCGCGAGTGGTTATCTACTTTCTTGAAGCTAGACGATAAGCAACTTGACACACTGGCACCGGCTCTTGAAAAATACGAGCAACTAAAAATGTTAATTTCTGCCCGTTGGATTATCACGTTTGTCTTCTTTGAAAAAGAGTTATATGAAAATCCAGATCAAGACTTAAATGCCCTTTGGTGGAAGTTAGTAAGTGACATTCAGTTAGTAAATGCACCAGAAGATCGAAACCTACCAGACTGGGCAGCAAAAATTCACTTTACGTTAGCACCCGTTTACTATCAAAATTACTTATTAGGAGAACTGACTTCTGCTCAGCTTCATCAATATATTAAGACAGATTTGTCAGATCAATTTTTTACACCAACTGTTGGGAATTTCCTAAGAGAAGAGTTTTTCAAACCAGGATCAAAATATCATTGGAATGAAAAAATAGAAAAAGTAACAGGTCAACCGCTTAACCCGCAATTTTTTGTGGATGCGTATTGCAAACTAAACGAAAATTAATATGAAACAAAAAAATCCAGGGGCGAAGGCGCACCCTGGATTTTTTTGTTTGGTATAAAAGTGATGAAGCAGTGTATTTCGTGCTTCTGGTGTTTTGGGTTTGGCATTTTCACATTTTGGACAATAAAATTAGAATTCGGACAATAAATCAATGAAATCGGACAATAACACTATGTAACACCTATTTTATCTAATAGATGGTGCTGCTACTCCCAACGTTTCAGTTGAGTTTCAGCTAATTCCCGTGTGATTAGCATTTTTTGCATGGGTGCAGGGCATATTTTATTGTATTTTTTCACTAGAATGTTGATGGCGTCAATTTCTTGATCGATCTCATCTTTTCTGTCGACGTTTTGCAAGTTAGGAATGAGCGTAATTAAGCGAGAACGAACTTCCTGTTGTAACGATACCCATTCTGGTAAATATCCTGCGTTTTTCACGGTACGATCAAGTACATTTCCTTCGAGTGTTTCTCTTGAAAGCGGTTTTCCCATTCCTTTTAATCGCTCACCGCTCTTCTCATTTTCTTTCAAAATATCTCCAAACCAATCTCTATTCATTTTAACGGCTCCTATCTTTTAGAAAAGTAAAAAATTTCTCATATATTTATGGTATTATATAGAAACTGGTAAATCTAGTTCGTTTTAAAATACAATAAAAATTAAAGTAGATAGAAGAAGTTTAAATAAAACAATGATTGAAGAAGGTGAAGGACGCTACTATTGGTCTAGCATCGAATTCTTCTAAATAATGGGTCTGTGACTCTTCAGTGAGAATAGTATAAGTAAGATATTTTAGACAGGGAGTATAATAGTATGGGTAATGGATTATTGTATAAGTTTATAATTTATAGTAAAGAAGATCATGCAATATTAGTAATTGCCGATAAAAATGGTATTTCACTCCCATCTTACAAGCCTATAATTTCACATGTTGCAGTAACGAATCATATTAATCGGTATCTTGAGAAAGAATATAATATCAAGACAAATGTATTAAAATGTTTCTCCCAAAAGGGTGAGCAACGCGTTTATATAATCGAACTATTAAGAAGAGATACATTAGTGTCTTCGAAGACCAGGTGGTTACAAATTACTGATATTAATCAATTCGATGGTTTTAGTCGTTGGGAGAATGAAATATTACAAGAATGGTTATCACCTTCAAATGAAACTCTCTTTCCATGGTTTATGATCGGTTGGAGAAATAAAATGGAAATGTGGCTTGAAAATATAATTCCAGATGAGTCAATCAGCATTGAGCAAGTAAGGAATTGGGAAAGATCCGCACTATTTAAAGTTGATACTGCGAGAAAAAGTTATTATTTTAAAGCTGTACCAAATATATTTTCCCACGAACCTTCTATAAGTCTTTTTTTATTTCAAAATCACCCATCCGATGTACCAGAAATAATTAATATAGAGGTCGAGAAAAAGTGGTATGTTATGAAAGCGATACGAGGGCCATTACTTGGAAGAACAAAAAAAATGGAGTATTGGAAACAATCCATTTTAAGGTTGGCAGATATTCAAAAACATTCAGCTTTACATCGAAATGAACTAGAAAAATTAAAATGTCCTATTAGACCTATCCCTAATATTCTTCAAGATTATCTAGATGGTTCACTGCAACAATTAGCTAATAAAAATGAGATTAGTAGTGAAACATACAACAAGTTAATTACTAGTGCTCCTATCATATTAGAAAAGTCAAGGTCATTAATATCGACGAAAGTACCCCTTTCTTTAGATCATGGTGATTTCTTTGGAGGTAATATTATTGTTCAAAACGGAAAACCAATAATATATGATTGGTCAGATTGTTCACTTTCACATCCATTTTTAAGTATTGTTGTATTCTTGGAAGAAGTTGAACATCTATTTTCACAGAAAATTTCTTTAACCTTGTTAGATGAATACTTAAATAAGTGGACAGTGTTTAATTCAAAGGAAAAGTTGGTTCAAGAATTTGAGCTAGTAAAACTAATTGCACCCGCTTATTATCTAACTGTGTATCAAACATTTATTTTCCCATCTTTTCATGACAATTGGGATAAGCAGCAAATTATTGATGGCTACGTAAACGAGTGGATAAAAGCTCTCGATAGTATGTGATGATTTTACTTGAATTTTGTTAGGAAAACATCATCTTCAACAAACGTGAAGCGTGTGATTATAATATATGATAATTATTGGGACGAAGAACAGACTTCGCCCCTTTTTAATGCGTTTATACTGTAATTAGTTTTGCAAGTTGTTAAATTCGAATGCGTGAATTTTTTGTAGGTTTCCCCGGATGCACATTACAATAAATACCCTTCGATGATCGTTCATTTTTTTCGGCAGCAGGTAAATGTGTTTTATATCGTTTAATAAACAATTTGAAAAAGATGAATTATTTGGGAACTTTTTAGGAGGCATAAAACTCTAATTGGTGATAGTGAAAGGAGAGGGAGGAACTTGTGGTAAATAAAGATATCATCAAGCGCATTAAAAAGCAGGATATGGAGGCGCTTATTAACTGGTTTTCCGAACGTGAACAAAAATTTTATAAAGTAGGCTGGGCCTTTTTGCACAGCCATCATGATGTTGAAGATGTGTTTCATAATACGATTATTAAAGTTTATGAAAATATCAATCAATTAAAAAAAGAACAGTATTTCGAAACGTGGGTTACATCGATTTTTATGAATGAATGTAAGGCGGTTTATCGGAAAATGCAGCGAAATCAACAAGAGATGCCTCAAGTAGCAGCAACCTTACCCCATGAGCCAGAACTGAAAATGGACATTATGAATGGAGTTATGCTGTTGGAAGAACCGTATAAAGAAGTTATTATCCTAAAGTTTTTAAGTGACTTCTCACAAGAAGAGATTGCAGCGCTTCTACAAGTTCCAACGGGTACTGTAAAATCAAGAATTTATCGAGGTCTCAGGCTACTAAGAAAAGAATTACAGAAAGGGGAATAGCCATGAGTTGCAAAAGGTGTGAAGAACATGTCCTTAACTATATCGAAGGTCGTTTAGGTGAAGAAGAAACGAGAAGTTTCGAACATCACTTAAATGAGTGTGAAGACTGTAGAGAAGAATATATGGATCTCCAACAAATGATGTCTATTTTCAATGACGAAAAGAACCATGTAAAACCACCCGATAATTTTATGAGATCCATAAAAGAAAAAATTCAAACCTCTAAACCAACCCCAAAACCAAAATCAAAAAGGAAGATCCTTGAGATCTTTCGACCAGTTGCATGGGTTACAGCCATTCTATTTAGTTTTTTATTTATCGGTACTGCATTTGCAACGAATGGCTTTAGCGGTTTGTTTGACTGGTGGAAGCAACATTCAGTGAACCATCAACAACAAGTGGATGAAAGTATTGCACAAGGTGTAGGTGAACGGCTTAACATAGAGAAAGTGAGCGGTGATGTAAAAGTAACGATAACAAACGTTGTTGCAGACGATCTTCAAACCCATATTTATTATGAGATTGAAGATTTGTCAGATCAAGGTTATTATATGATGGATTTTGTTGATGGTATTGAAATCCTAAACACGGATGAATACTGGGCAGATCCGTATACATCTACCCCACTTCGAAGCCATGTCCGATTACATTCAGATGAGGACTTTATTGTAAAAGGAAGATTAGGGGTGTCTCCAATGGGTGTGGAAGAGGGAGTGATTTCTCTACAGTTAACTCAACTTGCAGAGGTTTTATCCGATTGGAAAGAAAGTAATAAAATGAATATTGCTCCAAGTGAAGACAATGAGAGGTTTTCTGGGAACTGGACCTTTGATATTCCCATTCAGAAGCATCCTATGGTTGTTAAAGAGATGAATGTTGATGTAGAACTGGATGGACACAAGGTTAAGTTTGATAAAATAACGATTGCCCCGACGATGACGATCTTATCCTATCAACCACGCAGTAGTGGTCTTGTTGAAAAATTAATTCACATTCAATTTCAAGGGATTGAAGCTGGCGGAAGGATGTATGAACGATCACCTATATTATTTGGAAATAATTCATCGACCGTAGGGGGGACAATTGTCTTTTCTGAAGTAGCTTTTGATTCAATGTATCTCTTGCAACCTGAAGAAATATTTATTCATATTGATGGTTACGTCGTTCAAGTACAGGATGATAAGGAGATCCTTTTTGACTTTGAAGAGGACTATTCGTTTGAGTACTTAGGAACTAAGACTTCGATAGAGGACATCCATTTAGGCAACCCGACAACATTTAAAATGATTGAAGAGGTAAACAGTGACAGACAATATGGTTCGTACTGGTTTGAATTAATATATGATGATGACCCTTATAAATTTTATAGTTCAACGATTGGTACTAATGGAGTAATAGTAGATGCATATGGTCAAACGTACGAAGCCCTAGATTACCTTTATCGTATGAATGAGTTAGAGGAGCCACAGTACTTTACAACTGAAAGTGATGTAACAGTTTGGAGTGAGGATGAAACGATGGAAGTAATCCAACCAATTGGAATTCAAATCATAGAATATCAAAAAAATAAATGGAACAATAAAAAAATTGAAGTTGATTTACGGTAGGTTGTTTCTGAAAAGGCCTTACTGGAAGGGGGAAGCTTTATGTGGCATAAAGAGATGATTGAGACAGAAAGAGGGAGTTTCGAAGTTTTTACAGCAGGAGAAGGGGACCCCATTTGCATTACACATTTATATAGTGAGTTTGATGAGAGAGGAAATTATTTTGCTGATCACTTTATCCGGCTATTTCGCGTTTATCTCGTAAACTTAAAGAATGCTGGTAATTCAAGTCGCACGGTTAATGAGGAAGAATTAAGTTTGGTAGAAACAAGTAAGGACTTAGAAGCTGTACGAAAAGCATTAAAGCTACGAAAATGGGCATTTGCCGGGCACTCTGCTGGAGGAATGCTAGGGTTATCCTATGCAAGTTTTTTTTCAACATCAATTACAAAGATGCTTATCGGTGGAACCGCAGCGAGCAAGGAATATATAGAGCATAAGGATAGTATTTATTGTTCTGAACATCCTATAAACCCAAGACTGAAAGAATTATTGGCAATCATGAAGTCCAATACATCTACAAGGGAACAACGAGTGATAGCGGGAAGAGAGTGGACAGAAATGTCTTTATTTGACCCTAGTAAATTTAATGATTATTTTTCAACCCCAAGTAGTGGTCGAGTCGTTCAATCAAGATTAGATTATTTTTCTTTTAAAGAGCTACCGAGCTACGATTTAAGAGAGAAGATAAAGTTAATTAACATACCAACTCAAATCTATTGTGGTCGATTTGACTCGCAATGTCCGTTAATTTTTTCATTAGAAATCCAAAACCTTATATCAACTTCTAATTTAGTCATATTTGAAAAAAGTAACCATAACCCCTTCTTAGAAGAAAAGGAATATTTTGCACAAATGGTCGATCAATTTTACAGGACATGAGGAAAATAATAGAAACCGTGACATTATTAAGTGAAAACAAGGACATATTCTATTAGAATATGTCCTTGTTTAGTAAGCAGTAGTATTTTACTGTAGTATAGTTTATCGATTAGTATGCTGTGAAGCTCGCGCCTACAATGATTAACAAGATAAACAACACAACAATTAATACAAAGTTATCGACTCCGCGTGATGGAGTAGGGCACCCATAACCATAAGAAGGCGCCATATAAGGGTGGTGAGCCATAGGAGCAGTCATAGTAGGAGGTACATTATCCATCATCATAGGTGATACATTATCCATCATCATCGGTGATACGTTTGCGCCCATAAAAGGTGCTGCATTTACGTTTGCGTACATGTTTATACATCCTTTCGTGTTGTGTATTTACACTACAGTATACTCACCTAATTGAAAGTGGAGCCCGTCTCCTTTAAAAATGGGTTAGTGTCTTGGGTGCCTTCTAAACTTAAATAGAGTATTTTAACTTTGAATCTCTATATTACAATAGTGTAAATGCTGTACTGACGAGATACGATTTTTGTTATGGTGAACTACGCTAGGTGTCGTTTTAGGAACGGTACGCTCTCTTTGTAGAGTTATAGAGAGGTTAGACAATCTGTTAAAGGAAGGTCTTGTAACTATACTTGCTAAATAAGCGGGTTGAACACTTCCTGGATTACGCTGGGTATTTAGAAAATCTATTATTTCTTGGCCACTCATAATTCCAAAACCATGCCCAAAGTAATTACCATCTTCTAATACAACCGCATTTAATCCTCTAAACCATGGTGTTTGGATATGGAAGTCTGGATTATTAAAATAAATCACATCACCGGGTAAAAAATGACTTCCTTGAAAGGTAGTTAGTCCAAGGTCCGGATCGGTATGCCAACTATATAGATAGAGATTTCGAAAAAAGGTATTAAAAGCAGTTCTCCCAATACTTCTTAAAATGGCATGATAATAAATAATTACGCAAGCTGTTGCACATTCGAAGGCATACAGTGAACTATTTCGATAAATGTCTAGAATGGCATCTGCTGGAAATACGTCAGGTCTAAGTAAAAAACCGCCAGCCCCCGTTAAATTCCAGTATGTAGGGTTACAGCGCGCATACCTGAAAGTGGTAAACTCCATTTGGCTTTCGTTCATAGCCTTTGAACTTTCTATAATGTGTTTTCGAGCACTAAGTTCAAACTGTAGTTCACGAACGGAAGGAAATGAATAGACAACTGGAGCGTTCATCATTTGCTGAATAATCACTCTTTCTATCGTTCCAAGGTGCAACAAGCCACTCGGTTGAAAAGGCATCCCTGCTACTTGTAACATTTACGTCGCCTCCTAAGTTTTTTTCATTGTTACTATCGTATTCGTGTGTGGGTTTAAAGATGTTTTAATTGGAAAAAGAGTGAAGGAACTAGAAGAAAATCAACCGAAGTAGTGGTGCAGGGTACAAGGAGTAATGAATGATCTGATCACAAGGAAAAATACAGACTGGCTTTACTATTAAAATATAGAACACCCCACTTTGATCAACTAAAAACAAAGTGGGTATTTTTTGGGAACTTTTTTGTCAGTTAAACGTAATACATACTAAGAAAAAATTATTAGGAAGAGATGGATGACCATACAATGACAAATACATATATATTGCATCACCGATGAAATTAAAGACAGGTTCTTTTGGAGTTAACCTACTTTTAAATGGTGACTAGCAGGAGGGGATAACAATGACAGATCTTATAACTGGCCGTGAAGACCTTGTTTTACTGATATATTGTTTTATTTTACTTTGGGTGAATGTTAGTTACTTGAGGGAACATAAAAAGATTAAAGAAAGTTTAGCAGAAATATCATCTGAGGAAGAGTTGGATATTAACCCACATAGTTTTTCCTTATTGTTGTTTATGATGGCGTTTTCTTTTTTGCGCAGCTGGTTGTTTTATATTTTAGCGATTTTGATTACAGGCAATCTTTTTGTCATCATCCTATCTGCCGTTCTCTTCATTGCTAATGTTTATCAAATTTTATTCGAAACGAGCTTGGCAAAAGTCAAAAAGTCCAAAGTGCGTTTCTACCATGTGATCGGTGATACGGTTTTTATCGCTGGTTTTGTCATCTATTATTTTGCAATAATTTAATCTCTTATTATCAATTTTGGAAAGGAGATAATTTATAAGATGAAACAACTCTTATTGTCTCTATTAATTATCATTTGTTTGGCAGGTTGTACGATGTTAGATAATGAAGGAACTAAAGATATCGAGGCTAATGCTGAAGTCCATTTTACGCAAGAGCCATATTTTCCTACGGATCAATGGCTGATCTCGACACCAGAAGCACAGGGGATGGATTCAAGTCAATTGTTTACGATTTTCGAGGAATTAGATGAGAGACACCCAGGTATACATAGTGCACTCATTGTGAGGAACCATTATATTGTCGCCGAAGCCTATTACGACGATTATAACCCCGAGATCAAACAGTGGATTTATTCTGCCACAAAAAGCTTCACCTCTGCACTAGTTGGAATTGCTATCGATCAAGGATATCTTCGTTTAGATGAGAAGGTGGTCGATATTTTTGCAGATAGAGAGATACAAAACGTAGATGAAAATAAGCAAAATTTAACTGTGGAAGATTTAGTAACGATGCGTTCAGGTTATGATGTGGACTATCGAATGGTTTATAGTCAAATGTTACAAGCTGAAGATCCGGTTCAATTTATGTTAGATTTGCCAATGAAAGAAGCACCGAATAGTTCATATTTGTATAATAGCGGTAATTCACATCTATTATCAGCTATCATTCAAGAAAAAACGGGAATGAGTACGGTTGAGTTTGCAGAGACATATCTCTTTCAACCGCTTTCTATTACAAATACACAGTTCTCAGAGCTTCATGGTGTTGCGATGGGCGGCAATGGCTTAGCATTGACCCCGCGCGATATGGCTAAAATGGGTCTCTTGTACTTAAATGAGGGTACATGGGACAGTGAACCAATCATCTCAAAGGAATGGATTGAGAGATCTACGACAACAGATATCGAAGAACCGTTTATAGGAGGCAGCCAGTACGGCTACAGTTGGTATATAGATGAAGTCGAAGAGCGTAAAGTCTTTTATGCACAAGGAGCCTACGGTCAAGCCATTTATGTTATACCGGAAGAAGAGCTTGTCGTCGTTTTCACGTCTGGACATGACGCTCCTGAAATCAATCGGAGATTAACGCCATTAATAGGTCCGATCATTCAAGCGGTTGTGTCAGAAGACGCTATTGAAGAAAATGAGGAGCCGTTTAATGCCTTATCTGAATTGATTAATCGCAAAAATGAGGCAAGTGAAAATATGGAGCAGTCTCTCCCGGACACTGCAGCTAAAATCGATCAACAAAAGTATACATTTGAGAAAAATCCATTTCATTGGAAGGAAATGTTTCTTACATTTGATGAGGACGGCGCTGCTCAAATGATGCTGAGTTATGAGGATGGGATTACGGATACATTTCATATTGGTTTGAACGGTATCCCTCTCGTAAGTGATACAACATTGGGGGTTCATTCCGTCACAGGAGTTTGGGAAGATGAAGAGACCTTTGTATTAAACATAAAGCAATTAGAATATTTATATGAATCTACTTTGGTAATTCATTACACTGGTGAAAAATTTGAAACCATTCAAGTTAGACAAGTAAACAATATGCCTGTCCCTAGTACGGATGAAGATACAGGGGCGGCTTCTGAAGTAAGTTTTATTGGCAAGAAACAAAACTAACTTTTACATTATGCATGCAATGATAGCGTATAGAAAGAGTTTTTATTTAAGATAGATGTCTTTCATTTGTTGCGGTGAACTTGTCTTTATATAGGTAGCTATTAGGCAAACAATACGTCAGGTTCACCAGGACTGATATTAAAGATGCTGGCTCAGATAGGCACATTTTGTGTTTGATTGAGCCAGTATTTTTTGTCTATTGGTGTGCGGTAGAGGGAGAAATTAGGAGAAAGGGTGAACGAAACGGTGTGATTCGTGAGCGGTAGAGGGAAAAATTAGGAGAGAGCGCGAACGAAAAGTGCCGGATTGTGAGCGGTAGAGGAAGAAATTAGGAGAAAGGGTGAACGAAAAGAGCGTAAACGTGAGCGGTAGAGGGAAAAATTAGGAGAATAGTATAACCATTACGAAAACCTACAAGAAAGTGACAAAAATTATAGAAACATGTTACTAAATTAAGAAAATTCCACTGTAGAAATTTCCAATGATAGCCTAATATAGTATAATAAAACTAGATAAAAAGTCATACTTTAATTCAGGTAGTGCAGTTCAAATCACTCGAAATTAGTATAGAGAGATGATAAACAACCAACTTGCTTTGTTGGTCTTTTTTATATAGAGAAGAATCGGATAGGGGAGACTTAGGATGGGAAATCAAATTATAGCTAATCTAAGTAAGGGGGAAGACCTTTTTCAGCTTATTGCTGAGTATTCAAGTGATATGATCACTGTACATGACTCAGCTGGACGATACCTTTATGTATCTCCCGCTGGAGAAAAAATCCTCCAGTATAGTAGTGAAGAATTAGTAGGGGAAGACAGCTATCAGCTTATACATCCAGACGACCATGAACAGTCAAGAAAAAATCATGAAACCCTCCTCAATACCGGATATGTCGTGTCTACTTATCGAATAAGAAGAAAAGACGGAGAATATATTTGGTTTGAATCGTCCATCCAGAGTTTGTACGGGAGAGCATTTGGAGAAAAGGATAATTCAGAAGCAGCGGATGAACCTAAACTTATAGTAATCTCTCGCAACATCACCGAGAGAAAATTAGTAGAAAAAAAGCTTCAAGAGATTGAGGAACTGTTCCAAATTATTACGGAATACTCAAGAGATATGATTACGATACATAATGCAGCGGGTGAATATCTATTTGTGTCCGCTGCAGTTAAAGAAATTTTACAATATGAAGATCAAGAGTTAATTGGCAAATGCGGGTATGCCCTAATCCACCAAGAAGATCATAAAATTGTGAGACAAAATCACGAGCTGATGCTGATGAATGGTGCGGGTGTTTCTACATATCGCATTCAACGGAAGGACGGGAAATATGTTTGGTTCGAGTCTACCGTTCGATTTCTACCGGGACGAGACCCGGCGGATCCGCAACTGATTGTCATGTCCCGTGACATAACCCAAAGAAAAATTGAAGAACAGAAACTACAAGCAGTAAATGAAAAGCTGCAACATTTGTCTACTAAAGACGGATTGACAGGAATAGGTAATAGGCGTTATTTTGATGAAAGATTAATTAAAGAGTGGAAGCGAGCGATAAGATATTCTAGCGATATTTCGTTACTGATGATTGATATTGATTACTTTAAGCCATATAACGACACATATGGTCATCAAATGGGGGATGAAAGTTTAAAGCAAGTAGCTTCAGCAGTACAAAAAACGTTAAAGCGTCCCATTGATGTCGTCTGTCGTTATGGTGGCGAAGAGTTTAGCGTCATCTTACCGGATACAGATGAAACAGGTGCCAAACATGTAGCTGAAACGATTAGGCAGACCATTGAAAAGTTGAAAATTCCTCATGCGGGTTCATTAATTAATAGTTTTCTGACGATCAGTATTGGCACAGCCAGTGTCATCCCAACAAAGGCTAGTGACCCTGCGACGATCATCAAGGCAGCTGATGAAGCATTGTATCAAGCCAAACAAGGTGGAAGAAATCAAGTTAGATCTTTTAAGAGAAAAAAATAGAGCATTCGTATGGAGGTAAGGTATGTCAAAAATCTCTCTAGCAGAAGCGGTAAAGCTAAAAAGTATTTTGTCAAAGCGAATTCATGAATTGGAAGAGGAAATGTACCGAGTCGCCTTTGTGCAAATCGATAACGGTAGTAAAATCCCGCCACAAGTTCGTACCCTAGCAGATGTCGAGAATGAACTAGACGAGATCCGAAAAGACTTTCGTCTGTTGGATAAACTCATGTATCAAGCGAACTATGAAAATGAGGTGCAATTCAATCAGGAAAATTTAACGATTGTTGAAGCGATTGAGTTAGCGACTCAATTAAGAGCTAAAGCAAGAAAATGTAAAGAATTGGGCGCTTCTCCAAAAGAAGAGCCCTTATATCCTTTTGGTGACAATGTTTTAGTCGTAAAAGTGGCGATGTTTGAACCAGAAGATTATCGTCAGAAAGGATTAGAGCTTGAGCGTCAGGCCAACAAACTTTCAAACCTCATTAATGCAAAAAACTATGCAATTGAATTAGATTTTGATAGTGAAAAGTACTTTTAAACCTTGAGATGGTGAGACTCCATTTCAAGGCATAGGAGAAGAACTTCTTTCTTTCAATGGGATCTTGTAACGGCTAATGGTCCAACCAATTACCCATCACCGATTACACTTTTACCTGTGACCAATCACTATCCATTGTCATCGATGGTCGACGACCGATATTTGTATATTCTGCTTCTCCTATGAGTCCCCTAATTCCTTAGGGGACTTTTAAATTTTACGTAGGTCTGACATTTATTCCGTTTCAATTTTGTCCAGTTCATAGAAGGAAATATAATCAATTTTAAGGTCACCATACCCGATTTCACTATTGTCGGAACGTGGAATGTAAAAGGCTGAAGAATCTTCGTTCCAATGAGCTAATAATTTTATAACCGCTGGCAGTTCTGCGTTTTGAATGATTTGAATGCTTTTTGATAGTTGATTGTTCTCAATTGACGCAATAAAGACATTATCTAAAAACTGGTCGCCTTTATGCAGGATCGTATTAAATAGCAGTTTTGTTCCGTCAGGGGAGATACTGTAGGATGGAATCCATGTTCCTTCCGAACTTGTACCGCCTGAGACAACTTTCGTTACCGCCTTTTTATTCAGGTCATAAAAGAAAATTCCTGGTTCCTCATCGTAGACACCATTAAATACAAGTAAATCATCATGGATGAATTCAAAATCAAAAATATTATCGTTGATGTTTTTCAAGGTAATCACTTTTTCAACTTGGTTGTCCGCAGAAAGCTTATATAAGGCAGTGCCTTTATCTTGGATATGTGTGGCTAAGTACACATCTTGATTGTGGATGGTCCCGCTATGAAATGAAAAGTTCCTAGGACTATCGAACAATTGATTAAAGTCATACAATGTTTTTTCAGTCGTGTCGGTGTTTATTAAGACTAAGTTGGAATCCGTAAATTCATAATAAGACAGATAATCTCCTTCTGGATCAGCAAAGCTGACATCGCCATGGTTTTCATCTAATTCTGCGATTTTTTTCTTTTTACCCGTTTCAAGCGTTACTACGTAGGCGCTGTTATTTTCTACACTTATTGCTTTTTTCCCATTCCTAGACAGCTGTTTGGCAGCGATGTGTTCAATTAATGTAGGATTGGCACCATTGATGCTTGTAGAGAAAAGTGCATTTTCTCTTGTGTAGTAAAGCTTTTCATTATCAATTTTAAGTAGTTCACCGTATGTGATCCTCTCTTTTAGTGTGATTTGTTCGGGTTGAGATACAGCAACCTTTGCATCAGAAATGATACTTTCGAGGACAACATCTTCGCTGACGATGACGGTTTTCCCGTCTCCTTGCACATTTCCTTGCGTGTTACACCCTGCTAAAACGGATACAGCGAGTGTTACTCCTAAAATTCCTTTAACGACTTTCATTTGAAAAACCTCCTCTTGTTTTTTACAACTTGATTGTACGAAAGAGTTATTGCTAAAAAGAGTGAAAATGTTGCCAAGTTATTGCCAAAGTGGGAGGGAGATCGTTAAAGTAATAACACTGTGTTTTTCTTCAATTGAGATGGTACCCCCATGTTCATGAACGATTTGTTTACAAATATAAAGCCCGAGTCCTGTACTGCCTCTTTCCGCTTTTGATAACTGACTGCCGCGGTAAAATGGTTCAAAGGCATTGACTAAAATGGCTGGATTAACGTTATTACTGACGTTCGATACATTGATAATGACATGATCCGCTTGGCGATAAGAAGCGATTTGAATGGTTGAATGATTTTCTCCATATTTAATGGCGTTATCTAGTACGTTCATAATGACTTCAAGTAGCCGGTTTTCAATTCCTTTGATAAAAAGGGAAGGTTCTGTATCATATACGATGGTCATGCCGTATTTTGTTGCGTTCAGTTGCATGTCTTCGCATAACTGTTTGATCAGATGGGAAACATCGACTTTCTCCACTACGTAGTTCGTTTGCTTAGACAGTTCGATTACATCAACGACCATTTGATGAAGCCGGTCACTTTCTTTTCTAATACGTTCGGCTGCCTTTTTCAAGAAGATTGGATCGTTAAAATCTTCTTCAGATATAATTTGCGAATACCCCGATATCGTTGTTAAAGGTGTTTTTAATTCATGGGTTACATTATTAAAAAACTCACGCCTCGTTTTTTCAAGCTTCTCGACTTTTTCTTTTTCCTCAGTAATGACCGCAATTTGTTCTTTAATTTGTTCTTTCATCTCATGAAAGCGATCATTTAGTTCTTCAATTTCATCACCCGTAGTAATTTTCAGCTTCGTATCGTATTGGCCTCGAGCCACATCGGAGAATGCTTCAGTTACTTTGGAAAGTGGTTTCGTGATTTTACGCGATAATATATAAGAAAACAGAAAAATCACAGTAAAGAGCACTAACGTAAAATAGGTGAGACTGGTCAAAACTTTTTGGTTGGAAGCAAATAAAGCAGTGTAATCTTTCGTTAAACGAATAATGCCGTAATGCTCGCCGTTAATATAAAGAGGGTAGGAGAAGTTAACAACCCATTCATTGTCGATTTGATTGATCGTGTAGGCCGATTTATTGTTCAGGGCCAACTGCAGGTCATGGTCACTGCTTTCTTCTAACCGTTTACTCGGTTTCGTATTGACAATCACATATTCTTGTTCGTCAATTGCTTCGTAAAGAAAATTTCCCTCTATATCATACAAGGTGACATTACTGCGTAGATTTTCACTTAACTCCTGGACTAACGAATTTCCAGAATGGGCAAACACATCACCCGTTAAGTTTTTTAATAGAAGAAGCTGCTTAATATATTCTCTCGAGTATTGTTGTGTATTTTCCATCTCGGCTTTAATAATGTTTTCGCTGTTTTTGTTCAACATATTGCTAATATAGGCATTGAGCAACAGCAGTGAAATAGAAAAAATAAGTAAAAAGCCGAGCAGAAACTTTCTTTGGATCGTCCATTTCCTAGCCATCATTGCAATCCTTTCATCTTATAGCCAATTCCAAACACTGTTTCAATAATGGACGGGAGAGACTCGCAATCTAGTTTTTTTCGTAGTCTTTGTACATGGACATCGACCGTTCTTAAATCGCCCTCATAGTTCATATCCCAAACATAATCAAGGATCTCTTCCCGTGAAAACACTCGATTTTTATGCTCAGCAAAAAGCAAAAGCAAGTCATATTCTTTCGGTTTAATTTTCACTTCTTCCTCTCTTTTAAACACCGTACGGGAGGCAGGATCGATTTTTATGTATTCGTTAATTTTCATGAAAGTTTCGATGTTTGCTAGACGTTGCCCCCGGCGCAATGCAACTTTTACACGGGTTAAAAGCTCTCGAATGTCAAACGGTTTCGTCATATAATCATCGGCACCCAGCTCTAATCCAAGAATTTTATCAACAATGTCATTTCGAGCAGTCAGCATAATAATCGGAATATGTGGATAGTCGTGCACCACTTTTTTGCAAATATCAAATCCATTCGTATCTGGCAGCATTACATCCAACAAGATTAAATTCGGTTGCATACTCTCCATCAGGTTATATGCTTCTTTGCCGGTAAACGCACATTGTACAAAATAGCCTTCTTTCCGCAGCGAGTACGAAATGATATCTGAAATGGATTCGTCATCTTCAACTACAAGAATTCTCTTAGTTTCTGTCATAAGCGTTACTCCTCTTTAAAGGTCGATCGTCCACACTCTATTGTACTACCAAGTTGTTGCCAAAATATAAACAATTTTATAGAGATTAAAATCAATTGTCTTAAGTGTTGACCTATCGTTTATCATCTCTTATACAACAAAATTTAGCATGGAGAACAATTCTCCATGCCTAATAAGGGGTTTTTAATAACTCTCAAATAGATGACGTTGTACCTTGCATGGCTTTTAATCGTTTAACCTCTAATGATAAAAAGCACGTAATAATGGAATACTCAATCGCTAATGCGAACGGAAGAAACACCATCATTCCATTCGGGATATAAAAAGAGATAAGGGCAATACCAATGACCGCAAAGGAGTGAATGAGATACCATTTTGTTTGATAAACCCAGGAAAAAGGTAAAAAGTGAGCGCCTGTTAAAACCGCTAGTACATAAGGGATAATCGCTGGGTTCTTCGCAATAAAGATCAGAACAACCGGAATAAATAAAATTTGCATGGCACCTAATAATCCAGCCAGCGAAGACAGAGGATTGTCGTGGACAAACATATCTTTTTTTAGGATTTTCGAAATGAGTATCCCTAACGGAAAGATAATTCCAACCCCATAAATATACACCCAAAACCTAATGTCCTCAGGGATAAAAAAATAGGATAGCCCGGCAAAAAACCAAAACAAAATCCCCGCATACAGCATAGGTGTTCCTTTCGCAGTAGAAATGGATAATTCCCTTTGAAGCTGTTGAAGCGACTTCATTCGCATCCCTCATTTCTTGTATAGAATTGTATGACATATGTACAACAGAATCACACCTTTTCTGTCTATATTGATATGTAGGATGCTATGAGCAAATTTATACCACTATATTAAAATATGTAATTTTTTGTTAAGATCGTTAGGCGACAAGTCATTTTGTCATAAAAATCGAATAGAAACTACCTTGGGACGAATTGAGAAAGACCAAACCGAAGATGTAATTGCTCTACTAAAGCAAATGAACGATAAGATGGATGTGCGTGACTCAGAAATACAAGTCTTAAATAAACGTGTCTTTAAAGTAGAGTCAGAAATTGAACGGCTGTCACATCCATAGTTCGGCGTAACCTTCAATAAAATAAAGTTGCGCCCATGAATTGAAAGACGCGCTGATAAAATGTAAACCCCGCTCATAATACGCAGCAGTTACCGTAAAAATGCGTGCTACTCACAACTGCGCTTCTATGTTACTGCAAATCAGGGACCCCCACGAGTTACTTTTCAACTCCTAATGTGAAATCTCCAGCCGTTAGCATGATTAACTCAACCAACAAATCCGATAGAATGATCCAACATGCATTACCAATTAAATCCCCATTTGAAACCCTCATCTGTTTGTCCTAAAGCTAAAATCCTTGTCTTCCCTAGATTTTTATATTACTTCAGACCCTTACCATGAACCTCTACATAGCTAGAAAAATGACAATTTGATGGACACGAATGATCCCCATGAAAATTATGTTAAAATTATGAAGGACAAAGGATAATAATGCTATAAGTAACAAAGAAATAATCATAATACATAATGGAAACTTGGATCTAGGAGTGAGTACGCTGAAAACAGTTGTAGTTATAGGTGGAGGAATTACTGGTCTAACGACAATGCACTACTTACAAAAACTGAAGAGAGAGCACAATCTCGACATTCAATTAAAACTCATTGAAAAGAACGAACAGTTGGGGGGGAAAATTAAAACGGTACGCGATGACGAGTTTATTATAGAAGCTGGAGCAGATTCCATGGTTGCGCGTCACGAAAGCGTGATGCCGCTTGTTCAAGATTTACAACTTGAGGACCAACTCGTTTATAACGCGACAGGTATCTCATACATCTACACGAATGATGAATTACATCCGATTCCAGCCGATACCATCTTTGGAATTCCGACAAGCGTGGAATCCCTTTATAACAGCACTTTAGTATCGGAAGAAGGGAAGGAGGCTGCCTTAAAAGATTTAGAAACTAAAAATGAAACGTTCACGAAGGAAAGTTCGATCGGCTCCTTTTTAGAATACTTCTTAGGAAAGGAATTAGTTGAGAAACAAATTGCTCCTGTTCTATCAGGTGTGTACTCAGGGAATATTTATGAGCTGACACTAGCCTCGACCCTTCCTTATTTGCTCGATTATAAAAATAAATTTGGCAGCATCATCAAGGGTTTAGAAGAAAATAAAAAACAATTCCAAGGCGCATCCGATAAAAAATTCATTTCCTTTGACACGGGTCTTACAGCGATCATTGACAAACTCGAAGAAGAACTGACCGACTGTACTATTCTAAAAGGTGTTACGACAACCGGTGTACATAAAGAGAATGAAAGCTATCAACTGACATTTTCTAATCATGAACCAATCGAAGCAGACTATGTCGTCTTATCGACTCCGCATGATGTCACGCAGCGAATACTAAATCACAATCAACTAGACGAAGATTTTAACGAATTTAAAAATTCTTCGCTCATTAGTATTTATTTAGGGTTTGATATTCCAGACAAAGAATTACCGGCTGACGGAACAGGGTTTATCGTTTCAGAAAACGGCAATTTAAATTGCAATGCCTGTACGTGGACGAGTCGCAAATGGGAGCATACGTCAGCTAATCACAACTTATTAGTCCGTCTTTTTTATAAAAGTTCGAGTGAAGTCTTTTCTTCCTTAAAACAGATGACGGAAGACGAACTTGTGGAAGCCGCATTAGCAGATATCCATAAAGGGTTAGGCCTTCAAGGAAAACCGAAAACGGTTCAAGTGACGAATTGGGATGATTTAATGCCAAATTATCATTTAAATCACAGCCAAGCGGTTCAGTCACTAACAGAAAACATGTCGGCTCTATATCCTAATGTTATTTTAGCTGGTTGTTCTTATTATGGCGTCGGGATTGGCGCTTGTATCAAAAATGGTGAAGATACAGCAAAAGAAATTGTCAACCGAATTATGGAGTAAGATATTTAATACAAAAGCTGTTGAGACGTTCAACAGCTTTTTATTCGTTAGTTGCAGATCAGTCGCTAATTACAAATTAAAGGTCAACCACAAAGACCGTATATTCTTCATGAGTTCTTATCCAAAGGAATACACCAAAGGGAAATCGCCCCGAGTTGCTCACTTTATTTACTTTAAAAAATTCTATAGGAGTATATTGTTTACGATTGGCGTTGTTACTGTTTTACTCACTTCCTTTAGATATATGAGTGGCACATTAAAGTAAGACGTTAAAGAGAGGGTTTTGCTATGGTGCAAACGAAAAAGATCTCAATCAACAGAAGTGGATCAAAATTGAAATCAAGAAAAGGTATTATTCTAAAAATCATTTTAGGTTTTCTCGTATTTTCCGTACTTATTACATTCATTATCAACACGGTTATTGCGTACAATATTCTTTCTTCCATGTCAGATGTGAGAGTGGAATTTAACGAGGCAACTTTAGAGGATTTTCATTTGGGTGGCGAACAAATCGAAGTTTTCAGTAGTGACGGTTTGAAAATCAATGCTTACATCGTACCGCATGAAAACTCCAGAGGGAATGTGTTAATCCTTCATGGTATGCATGGAATGGATGCGACATCGTTATTTGGGTATGCTCAATTTTTATTTGAAGCGGGTTATACTCCGGTTGCCGTCGATATGAGAGCACACGGAAAAAGTGAAGGGGAGCGTTTGTCCTTTGGATATCATGAAGTAAATGACGTCAATGCAGTTGTAAATTATTTAAAAACAGACGATCGTTTTCAAGGTGCTCCAATGATTTTGTACGGATTATCAATGGGGGCAAGTACTGCGATAAACGTGGTAGCAAAGAATGATGACATCGCTGCTGTTATTGCGGACAGTCCTTATCTGTCCATGCAACGCCAAGTGGCAGATTATATGAAAAGAGACGGGGCGCCATCTTTTTTTGTTAAAACTATTTGAGCCTTCTGTTAACCTGGTCTTTTGGCATTTATTTCGTATCAATCCTGTCGATAACATTCCAGAGAAATCGATAACCGAACTAAATCACATACCCATTTTTATTATCCATGGCGATGCAGATACGCAAACAGCTGTGTACCATGCGAGTACGTTGTCTGAACGATCTAGTAGTGACATGACGGAACTATGGATTGTTGAAGGAAAAGAACACTTAATTATTGAGGATGTATTGGATGATGAGAGTCTGTTTTATCGAGAACGAATTATTGGTTTTTTAAATGCTAATAGTGAGTAAAAAGAAAAGTGAAGAAGGGGTTGTTAAAAGTGCCTAACAGGAGGTACTTTTTCTCTGTATGCAGTAATCATATAAAATTTTATATAAAAAATATTACTGGTATATTAGTCATGATTTTGTTGTTTCATCGTAGAGCAGTGATGGTATTAAGAAATGGGTTCTTGATGAAAGTATTCATGAGCGTAGAAATATGTGGATAAAAAAACATCTTTAAAACTTTTACCTTAAGATCTATATTTTCCCATCTACCTTTAGATATAGGGCGAACTCAGTATATATTTATCATAGTTTTAATGGTTTTAACAGATAGGTTAGAACTATTTTTAAAATTTTATCAATATTTGCTATTATTGTAATATTTTTGTAAAATATTTACTGGTTTGTATAAATAGATGGAGGGGAGTCATAGTATGTCTCGGAAAAAAGGTGTATTCTACCTAGTACTTACGGCAATGTTATTTTTGATATTAGTAGGTTGTAGTGAAGCAGGCAAAACTTCGGTGGAGTCCGGTGATAATGAAACAGAAGAAGTGGATGTAAACGAAAGCGAAGAAAACAAAGGTGAAACAGAAGAGGAGGAGAGCAGCCGGGAAGTCGTTAATGTATCAGCAGTGACTTCCGATATTGGTGATGTTCCTCAGGATCAAGGGGATTATGAAGTTCGTTGGGAAATTACGATTGAAGAACAAGAAGAACTGTACCTAATCACGGGGCAGTCGAATTTACTCCCAGAATCAAAAGTGAGAGTGTCGGCTAACTCTGATGACTACACATTTATTGGTTATCATACGAATATGACCGTTGAAAAGGACGGTACCTTTAAAGGTGAACTAAAGCACCCGCAGAAGTATGATACAGAAATTGATTTTATTTTTGAAGTAAGAGCTCATATGCAATACGACGAGATTAAGGAGCACTATGGAGAGTTGTTTGAAAATGTCCAAGGCCCACTTGTCGCGGCGAACACAAGTGATGGAGAAGAAATTGAATACCATGTCGTTTCGGTCATTTCACATGCTCCAAAAGAAGATAAGTATGTAACGTTAAATTCGAAAATACCAGATTGGAACTTTCGTGAGGATCAAGGTGATTTAGAGGTTAAGATTGAAAATGTTAAAGTAGAAAAAGATGATGAACGTTTTTATATAAAAGGAGAAACAAACTTATTAGATGGTTCTAAACTCCATATAGAAGTTGATTTGCCGGATTATATATCTTTTGGCTATACAAATGTTACCAAAGTGAATCCAGATGGTTCATTTTCCTCTCGTGTTAAATACCCTGATGGAATTGCTGAAGATGCTGAGATGAATATTGTGATTTCCTTTCATTTAAATCGAAATCAACAGATGGACTATATTGAATTACACTATGGTCTAGATGGAGAAAATCTAACAGGTGAATTAGTCGAGGAAGGTAGAGACGGCAAGAAGTTTAGTCAGTTAAAGCTAAATATTCAATAACCGAAAATGTGGAAGCTGGAGAATAATCGTTTATTTCTCCAGCTTTTTTATTAACCATAAGATTATTTGTCCTCTTCGTTTTCTTTTAGTGAGTGAATATCTTCTTCTTCCGCGATTTCTGTTTGTAAATTAGGGTGTGTTGGAATAACAGCTGTATCTTCGAGTTCCCCAATAAAAACGTACATCCCTAAATACTTATGGAAAAACCATTCGCCGGCACCGATGCCAATCGCTGAAATAATCGATGATCCTAGAAGGGGAACTGGAGAAAACGTCCAAGTGACTAAAAAGATAATGATAAAGGCAACCGCTGTATCGATTAAACTAGTGAGAAGGTTATTAATCCGCGGCAGTGCCCGCAAGTCAATCACATAATAGGAAAACAACGTATAAGTAATCGAAATAATCATCACATAGCCGATGGGAACACTTACACCTAATGTTAATACGAAAAATAATAATAGCGTGGTAACTAAAAATTTGATCAGTAAGGGACGAGCGTGTTTCATCGCAAAAATTCCTTTCTATTGGATGACTTTTGTTTCTTGTACTATACCCTTGAATACAAAGTGCTATTCAATTCGGATTTTAGTTGATCATATTTTTATTATGTAAACTAATTAGATGCAGTAAAAATCTAACGTCACATCAACCATAATCGATTATACTTAAATTAGAAATTTTTTTATCTTTTATTTTATTACCATACTTGGAGGTCAACTGATGGAGTGTCCATTTTGTAATCCAGAAAACATTGTAATATCCAATGAACTTGCCTTTGCTATTTTTGATAAATACCCTGTTACGAAAGGTCATTTACTAATCATACCGAACCGACATGTCAGTGACTTTTTTGACACTAGCCTTGAAGAAAGGGCAGCAATTAATCAGCTATTAGAAGAGGGAAAAGCATTGCTTGAAGAAACGTATCAACCGGATGGTTATAACATCGGAATCAATTGTGGAGAAACAAGCGGACAAACGATTTTCCACGTTCATGTCCATCTCATTCCGCGCTATAAGGGAGATATCGAAAATCCAAGAGGCGGAGTGAGAGGGGTAATCCCAGAGAAGAGAATGTATTAATGAAGTAATTTCGTTCACGCTTCCTCCTAATTATTCCCTCCACCGCTCACGAATCAGCGCTTTTCGTTCACGCTTGCTCCTAATTTTTCCCTCTACTGCTAACCTAGTGAAGCAACGCGTTCCTGTTATCAATACGTTTTTTGATGAGAGAAGGGAGATAGGATATAAATGTTATTGATTTTGGAGTACGCTAAAGTGGGCAAAGAAAAGCAGAAAAAACATTCAATATAATTTCTCTATTTTTCGTAATGTGATCATATCGGTTACTGTAGTCATTTTCTTAATAATAGCTTTAGGTTTTACTTGGCTTTCATTGATGAGATCAAGTCAAGAGAATGCCATACGTGATGTACAGCTTTTTCAACAAATTACACGTCCTAACGTAAATCAGTCAGGGGTACAAAATATAGGGAATAGCTTATTTGAAGGGGTTTTATACTTTAATCAGTATAAGGAAATAGAAGGGATCCCTGTAAATTGGGGAGATCACGTGGTTACTTACAGTCTTTTTGGCGGAGTCAGCCGATTAACAGGTGACCACTCACCGATACAACTTTTAGATCCCTCAGATGGACAAATGAGATATTATGATCGGGAAACCAAACAACGGATAATGGAATTTTACCACCCTGAAGTGGAGTATAGAAATATTAGAAATGATTTGGAACAGTTGGAGCAAATGACAGGTGAAAAATACATTGAAATGGCCATTTCGTTTGATCAATCTTATACAGCAGAACAAGTCCGTACTTTTTTACCGGAGAATGTTTCACTTAAATGGTTGTGGGCAGATACGTATACTGATGTTGAAAGCTTAAGAGAAATCAATACAGTGGATGGAGATGGAGAGGAATATGTTGTTCCAGCTTTTCCAGAGTTAGCAGATCGTATTTATGGTTTTAGCGAACGCCCTGATGGTCAAAGTAAAGGGGAAGAATGGTTTGTCCAAGCGATTGAACAAGGAATACAAGTAAACGATGGAAAGTACTATCGAGAGTTTGAACGAATTTATCAATACCTAAGAGGAGACTCTCAATCGATTGACACAACAAGTGTTAAAGTATTGGGAGCTGTTGTTACGGGTACATCAGAACAATTAGAAGTATTAAAAGAGATGGAACAAGTTCGATCATCTGTTTTTGGAGTGATGGCGGAGAGGTTTTAGTAGTTCAAGCGGTGCTCAATATGGACCCCTAATGAAATAAAAAAAGCAGAGTAGACATTAGCTTCTACTCTGCTTAAAGATAGGGGTGTTGTTATTACATTAGAACTCTATAACAATACGACCGTTAATCTTCCCTTGTTCTAAATCATCAAATATTTGATTGATTTGATCAAGTGGTGCTACTTCGACGATCGTTTTCACTTTTCCGTCTGCCGCAAATTGGAGGGCTTCTTGTAGGTCCATTCGAGTTCCAACGATCGAGCCGACAATACTTACCCCGTTTAGGACAGTGTCAAAGATAGGGACTTCCATCATTTCAGGAGGAAGGCCTACTGCTACACACTTTCCACCTCGTTTTACAGCACGATAAGCTTCGCCGAAAGCTGGCTTAGAGACTGCAGTACAAATGGAAGCTTGTACACCGCCAACTTCTCGTTGGATCCAATTCGCTGAATCCTCAACTTTTGGATTAATGACTAAATCTGCTCCTAAGTCTTTGGCTAACTGTAACTTTTCATCAAAAGTATCGACGGCAATAACTTTATAGCCCATCGCTTTGGCATATTGAACCGCAACATGACCAAGACCGCCAATTCCATAAACCGCAACCCAGTCACCAGGCTTCGCTTCACCAACCTTCAACGCCTTATAAGTAGTCACACCAGCACAAAAGATAGGGGCAGCTTCTACATAGTTTAAGTTATCCGGTATTTTCACAACATATCGTGCATCAGCTAAGCAATATTCAGCATATCCTCCATTTACTGAGTAACCAGCATTCTGTTGATTGTGGCAAAGAGTTTCGCGTCCTGATAAACAATATTCACATTGACCACATGCGGAATATAACCAAGGAACACCCACTCGATCGCCGATTTGTAAATGAGAGATATTTTCTCCTATTTCTATCACTTCTCCAACCCCTTCATGTCCAGGGATAAGAGGTAAAGTAGGTTTAACTGGCCAATCCCCATGCGCTGCATGTAAATCAGTGTGACATACACCGCAAGCCTTAATTTTTACTAATACATCATGAGGGCCAACCTTTGGGATTTGTACATCTTCAATCATTAGTGGCTTTTTAAATTCTTTCACCACAGCGGCTTTCATTGTTGTCTCATTACGGCATACTTCACACATGCCAATCACCTCTGAGCTCTCTGTTAGGATTTATATTACAATTTAATATTCTAATATATTGCTAAAAAGAACAATAGTTCCACTGATACCTTCATGATGTTGACTAAATTTTATTACAAAATTATTAAATTTTCCCATGTACTATTGTATTTTTTACCATGTAAAGATGGGATTTATGTTGTGAAATCATTAAATACAAAGTGTTTTATGCTATAACTACAGTAGATATAGTGGTAATTCTAGACTTGGTTGATTAATTTTATTTATTAGAAAAATTTAAATGTTTAAAGGAATAAATATTATATTAATAAATTATTACTGGCTGGGTTTTTAGTGGGATATACGTTCTTGAACTCATAAATTCGATAATCAATAGTATGAATTGAAGTGGTGTAAATACTATACAAAATTTATACATATATTATACAATATAAGTGTAGTTCAACAGGAAAGTGTTCTACTGTTGTTGGACAGGTCCAAATTATATCTTGTACCGTACCTTTTTCTTGAAAGGAGGGACAAAATTGAAAAAAATCGCCCTCTATCGAATATTTGTTATCGTTTTTATGGCAGTTAAATTTTTTATTCAGATTACACTTTTTCAAAAACGATATCACTCAAAAGGGTCTGATCAATTACAAGTTCAATGGGAAGCATTATTAAGAAGACAGGCGATTGAGTATCGTGAGACAGCTTTAAGGTTAGAAGGGCTTTTAATTAAGTTAGGCCAATTTTTAAGTACACGAGCAGACATTATGCCACAAGTTTTTATAAAGGAACTAGAGGATTTAGTGGATCATGTCCCTGCTGTTCCATGGGAAGAAGCAAAAAAAGTACTCGAAAATGAATGGGGCCGAAACTATGGCGAGATCATCCATAAGATTAGTATTGAACCCGTAGCATCAGCTTCAATCGGCGAAGTGTTTCACGGATATTTGCACAATGGCGAAGAAGTTGCGGTTAAAATACAGCGCCCTGGAATTGAAAAAGTTATCAGGACTGATTTTAAAGCGATAAAAATTATCATGTGGCTTGCGGATCGTTTTACTTCTTACGGAAAGAGAATAGATTTGCCTAAACTTTATACAGAAATGAGATATGTTATCGGCCAAGAGTTAAACTTCCGAAAAGAGTTAGAAAACGGACGATACTTTGAAAAACGATATGATGATTTTGATGACGTACAAATTCCTTCATACTATAAAGAGTTTTCAACTAGAAAAGTCCTTGTGATGGAATGGATGAATGGGAAAAAGGTTACCGACCTATCTTTTCTTGAAAAACATGGAATTGACCGTCAAGAACTAGCGGAACGATTATTTAAAGTGTTTCTGGAGCAATTACTGCAAGAAGGAAAATTTCATGCGGATCCACATCCAGGAAACATCCTGGTAAAGAGCGATGGAACGATCGTACTCATCGATTTTGGAATGATTGGTGAAGTCAAAAAAACAGATGCCCTAGCCATTCGTGAGGTTGTTGAAGGAATTATATTTGATGATTTTGACAAAGTTATCAATGCCTTAGAAAAATTAAGGTTCTTATTGCCTCATGCGAATAAAGATGAGCTGAAGAGGGTGTTAGTTACATTGATAAGCACCTATGTTGAGCATGATATTACACAGATGGATGATCTTTTGGTCCAGCAAATTTTTGAGGACGTTCAACGTGTGGTTAAGAATGAACCGATTCAAATGCCTAGTGAATTAGCATTCTTTGGTCGAGCCTTATCGACGTTTGTTGGCATATTATATATCCTGCATCCAAAGATTAACTTACTAAAGTTAAGCCAACCTCTTATAAAGGATTGGCTTAGTCGAAATCAAGAGGGTACGAGTGATTCAGTCGTTAAATTGCTACGCGAATATGCAAGGCCGCTGCTTGGTATTCCACGTCAATTGCAAGAAGCTTTAAATGAACCAAAGCGCTATCGAGAATGGCAAGAAAGAAAAGACCTTACGGATAGAACCATTTCTTACTACCAATCAAAGAAGCGAGATGCCTTTCTTTTTATGGTACTTACTTCAATTGCCATTTACGTATCGTTCTTATTGAATGAGCTTGAACTTGCATATGGAAGTGTAGCTGTTTTTACTATAAGCTTTCTTTACTATCTACGTTCAACTCTAGTGTATCGCCGATTAGTAAATCAATTTTCTCGAAAGGATGAGTAATATGTCAGAAGCAAAAGTACAAAAAGAAGCTGCTGAGGAATTTGGATCGTACGAAGTGAAGTTTGAGGGACTCGAAGATGGATATCGAGTGACCGTACGGGGCGACAAAGAAAAAGTAAAATCACAACGACGCGTCGGGGCATCCTTTATCAACTTTCTTCGTCAAGTGGAAAAAGCAGGTTGGCCCATCCCGTTCCCATTTCGATTATTGCTGAAGTTCTGGGGGAATTACAATACCAAAGGTGTAAAGGGAGCATAACCGGTCAAAGAAAGAATCACCAAGAATCAGTGCCAGCCGTTTATGGTGCATAAGCAGAAACAATACTAAAGAAGAAAAAAATGATAATAAATGACACAAACGAAATGAGTAGTGAGATGAACCCGACCCTTCTTTTCTCTTTGTGGGGGTCACTGATCCAAAAGGCAAAGAACACTAAGCCAACAAATGGAAAGATGGATACTAAATAGCACAGCCATTTTTTAGAGGGTGTCAATCGATCAGCTCCTTATAGTATTTTATGGATTTAGATTTATGAGAGTTTTTTCCAATAATCAAATACCATCAAACACGAGTAGTGTGTTTCAATAAATCATATTATGTACTGTTACAAGTGTTTTATAAATAACATAGGTCATTCCCTTTAGCTTCCATACACAAAAAAAATCTTCCGTAACGTAGCACAGTACAACTTTCTTCACGAATATCCTAAACATACAACTGCTTTTAATCTTAAAACAGAAAGGAAGAGGTTGTATATGGAGAAGAAATTAATCAAAAAGCTCGTAAAAAAAGTCCGTAAAAAGCAAGAAAGGAAATATAAGATCACACTGAAACGTCTAGAGGAATTTAAGGCGAATTCGAAAGTCAACGAACCATCATACATGAGCAGGAGAGGGAATTAATAATTTGGTAAAAGGGGTTGACCCTTCTCGATCCAACTGGAAACTTTACACAAAAAAATCGAGAGCGCCAGAGCTGGAGTGATTGTAATTTATTCGAACGAGGCTGTATATAGCTTCAAGTTAGTGAGGGAATTATGAGCGTTCCTGTCGCCTGTGACAGGAGCGTTTTTGTTGTGCCAATAGGAAATTAAAGAGGAGATTACATTACACACCCAAAAATGCGTAGTAAGATGAATAGTTAATCTACAAAATACACGAATTCATCCAAGCCTTCTTTTATAATATCAGTCATCCTAATTATGGTAAAATATGATACGAATGACCGTGGCGCATGTAATTTCAAATTAGTGAATGATACTACTTTTATAAAACAATTCTTGAGGAGAAATACGAATGTATAAGATACTTATTGTTGAAGACGATGAAACGATCTCTGCTATTATGGAGGACAATTTATCTAAATGGGGATATCTACCGAAGCGGGTGACAGATTTTACGGATGTCTTATCCCTTTACACTTCGTTTAAAGCGCATCTCGTGTTAATGGACATTAATTTACCCTATTATGACGGGTTTTACTGGTGTGCAAAAATAAGAGAGGTCTCGAATGTCCCTATTGTTTTTTTATCATCGAGAGACTCAGATGCAGATAAGATCCGTGCAATGTCTCAAGGCGGGGATGATTATATTGAAAAGCCCTTCTCCATGGACCTGCTCATAGCAAAAGTTCAAGCGACGCTTCGTCGGGCGTATTCTTATAGTGATCAATCGTTAAATGTCATTCAATATAAAGATTTAATTTTACATCTTGAACGGCATCTCGTTCTATGTGGAGAAAAAGAAGTAGAGTTGACTCGCAATGAGGCAAAGGTTTTAACTGTACTTGTTCAACATCAAGGAAAAGTAGTTTCACGCTCGAGACTCATGAAAGCACTATGGGATGATGAAAGTTTTGTAGACGATAATACGTTGACTGTTAATGTAAATCGTCTGCGAAAAAAATTAGAAAAGATAGATCTCCCTAACTATATTAAGACCATTATAGGTGAAGGATATCAATTAGTATGAGTTTTTTAAACTATTTAAAAGAACGTTGGATCACTCTTTTATTTATCTTTTTGGCGTCTGCTTTTGCTGCTTCTGTCTTTCATCTCGATCATCGTCTGCAACTAAGTAATGCGAATGGCTATTATATGGTTGCTGGTTGTGGGCTATTATTTTTGATGTACATTAGTATTGATTATGTTGTTCTACGATCCCGCGTAAAAAACTTAAGTCAATTTACAAAGTTAAACGCTTCTTCAAAAGAAGTTGAAGATTTTTCCTATCCAACGGACCGGGCGCTGGCAGAACAAATCCAACAGATCGTCATAGGTTTTGAAAAATATAAAGCTGAAGTTCAAACACAATCTTCCGAAGAGTTAGAGTTTATAACAAAATGGCTCCATGATGTGAAGGTGCCGCTAGCTGCTGTTCAACTAATCCTTGAAGAAGAAGAACATCAAATTCCAGCTCATGTATTTGAACGTTTATATTATGAGTTATTCTCGATTGAAGAGTCTGTTCAGCGGGTGTTTTACGAGATAAAAAGCAATCGATTTTACGATGACTACAAAATTGCACCAGTGAATACAAAACAGCTGATTGTTCGTGCATTAAAAGGATACTCTAATTTATTTAGTTACAAACGAATATTTATTTCTATCGAAGGGGAAGATCATTCGGTTTTAACAGATGAAAAATGGAGTGGTTATATTTTGTCGCAAATGATTTCGAATGCGGTCAAATACACACCACATGAAGGAACGATTTCCATTACTACGAATAAGACGGAAAATCAAACAACGATTTCTATAAGAAACAGTGGAAAAGGAATTCATCCAAGAGACATTGGACAAGTCTTTAAGAAAGGCTATACAGCATCAGATCAGCGAACGGGTTTAAAGGCTACAGGCTATGGACTATATTTATCAAAAAAGGTAAGCGATTTGCTCGGTCATCAGGTAACGGTGGAATCCGTTTATAACGATTATGCCATGTTCCACTTAGCGTTTCATCATAGTGACACGATTCATGATGTGACAAAAATGTAAGATGGACAGAGAAACTGTAAGGTCATTCGATTTTTGTTATGCCGTATCTGAGATAAAGTAAATGTATAAATCATAACTCGGGGGTGTCTGTTATGAACATGATACAAGTTGAGAATATTAGTAAAATTTATGGATCAACCAATAGTACCAATCAATATCAAGCTTTACGTGATATTAGCTTTGTAGTGAAACAGGGTGAATTTATTGGTGTGATGGGGGCGTCTGGTTCTGGGAAAACAACATTGCTTAATATTCTTGGAAGTCTGGATAAGCCAACATCTGGTCGCTTTATAATGAATGAAAAAGATATTGCGGGGCTGAGTAAAAAAGAGCTTGCGACGCATCGAATTGAAAATATCGGCTTTATTTTTCAAGATTATAATTTACTAGAAACGATGACGTTAAAAGAAAACATTATTTTACCGCTAGCTTTACAGGGAGCTTCTGTTGAAGAGATCGAAGTAAAACTGCGGCCATTAATTACAGATCTAGGGATAACGGAAGTGATTGATAAATACCCTTATGAAGTGTCAGGAGGTGAACAACAACGGACAGCTGCTTGTCGTGCTTTAATTACAAAGCCTAAGCTGATCCTCGCTGATGAACCGACTGGGAATTTAGATTCGCGATCGAGTAAGGATCTCCTTCATCTATTAACCTATATTAATAAGGAGTACGGGGTTACGATATTAATGGTTACTCATGACGTATTTGCCGCTAGCTATTGCCAAAAAATTATGTTTATCCGTGACGGTAAAATCTACAACGAATTATATGCTGGAGATGATAAAAAACAGTTTTTTGATGCGATTATTGACGTCATGAGTGTGCTGGGAGGAGAGCGCCCATGAATCTTTATACATTAGCTCTTCGAAATATTAAATTGAATTCAAAGAAATATTTGATGTACTTTTTTTCATTAAGTTTTAGTGTATTTACCACGTATACGTTCATTGCGCTCATTCACAATGAAACTGTCAGGAACGCATTTACGTATAGTGACAGGTACCAGGCACTGCTTTTGAGCTTTGGGGTCATTATTATGGTGTTCGTATTATTCTTTCTGATTAGCTCAAATACTAGTTTTATTAAAGCGAGAAAAAAAGAGATTTCAACGTATTCATTGTTTGGGATGACAGACGTAAAAATTGGGAAATTGCTGTTTATAGAAACGATGATGGTTGGTATAGCGACGTTGGCTGTCGGGATTGGTACAGGGATTTTCTTCTCAAAGTTGGTTGCGATGGTGTTACTAGATTTATCGCTCGCTTCCTATACTGGACATATTTCTTTTGCTATCGATCCTATGTCTATTTTTATAACGATCGTAGTTTTTCTCGTCATTTTTTCAATAATGGGTTTGTCGGGATTTCGTATCATCCATCAGTTTGAATTAGTTGATTTATTCAAAGCTGAAAAAAAATCTGAAGGTGTTGCCAAAGGATCTTATGGACTATTAATTTTCTCATTTTTAGTTGTTGGCTTAGGTTATTATTTGGCTGCCATAAACGATGCAAATCAAGTGGTCACTTATGCCTTTCTCATCATTACATTAGTTGTTGTCGGAACGTATTTGTTTTTTTGGGGCGGGCTACCAAAGGTTTTCAGCCTGATTAAAAGAGATCAAACGTTGTATTACAAAGGGGCTCGTTTAATTTCTACAGCGTCTTTTTCTCATCAAATGACAACGATTTCTTCACTGATGGCAACAATTGCTGTCCTTTCTGCCGTTGCAACAACAGCGATTGCTACCGGTTATACGCTTTATAGTAATATAGAAGAAAATACGTATGAAATCATCGGGTATGATATGTACTTTTATGGAGGAGAGGAAGGGTTACTCGAACAAGTAAACGCGAGTTTTAATGAACACGACGCGACGGTTATTGACGCTTACTCAGTCGAGATGTTTCAGACCGCACCGAAAATGCAGAATGTGTTCGATGAAAGCAGAACGTATATAACGAGTGAGGATAATTATTTTAGAGTATACAGCGAGACAGAGTTTAATCAACTTATTTTATTGTCTCAAACAAGACTACAACCATTAAATGTAAAAGAAGGCACTGTAACTTATACTCATCCCTCATTACTAAGTGATATGGAGCAGGCGATCCTGGGGCATGAGCTTCACTTTTCCGAGAACACGATGGAAATTACAGCAGCGCTTGCGACGGGGCTGGGAACGTTTGGTGGTTTGCATAACCTCATACTGCATGATGATGATTTTCAAGTATTACGTCAGACCGGAGATGTTCTTTCAACGGACAACTTCGCTCATGTATTTAATTATACAAACGCTTTAACATCGAGCACTCTCAACGAAAGGTTAAGCACTATTTTAGCTGGAAATGCAGGGAGTTACCGAACAGCTTATAACCATTATAGTGAAACGATGGAAGTGTTTGGGCTTGTTTGTTTTATTGGATTTTTCATGAGTGGCGTCTTCATTTTAATGACGGCCAGTTTGTTATACTTCAAGCAAGTCATGGCTGCAGAAGAAGAAAAGCATCAATATAAAATGTTACGAAAAATTGGAATGAATGAGGAAGTTGAAAAGAAGGTCATTACGCAGCGTTTGCTACCGGTTTTCCTTATTCCGTTACTCATCGGGATCCTCCATAGTATATTTGCAATGAAAGCTGCCGATACGATCGTTTTCACGCATATGATTACTGTTAATCATTCGTATCTGACGGTGTTAGGATTTTCAGCAATTATGTATGTCGCATATGCCATTGTATATGGAGTCTTTTATTACATAACAAAAGCACAGTATTCACGTATTGTCAGGTAAAAAGGAATAGAGGTTACTCCGTGTTTGGAACAAAAAAAGTATAGAGGAAGGAGGTTAGATACCTGTTCCTCTATACTTTTTAAATAGTTATCTGTCTAACTCTATCTTTATCTCTAGCTCTTCCAAGAAGTTAGGAGCATTCAAACTAATTGTAGTAAAGTATAACTCCTCTAACGGTACTGTCGTTTCAAAGGAAGATTGATATTGATGGGTCGTTCCGTCGACGCGAAGTGCGGGTTTTAAACTGTAGTAACGATTTCCGTCTCCGTCTTCTAGCCAGATGGCATTGGCTTGACGATAGGCATCCAATCCGCTCACCTCGTAAGTTAATGTAAAGACATCATCACTTTTTTTAACATCTAAGAAAGTGATTTCACCCATTTCTCCTTGGGAAAGTATAAGTTCCTCGTTCATCCATTTTTTCTTGATGCTCTTAGGAACGGTTTCTTTAAAGTCACCAAGGTACGGACGAATCGTAATCGAGCTCGGTACAACATCAAGTGGTTCAAAATACTGTTCAAATGTATGAGTGACTTTACCATTTTCGGGTCCCCCGCCACCACCACCGCCACTAAATGGTTGCAGTACACGACCTTGATCATCTGTCACAAGATAATCTAGCAACATAAAGCGATCATTGAAGAAATCTTCTTCGTCCATAATTAATCGCAAAGTCAATTGTGTAGAGGTAGGGAAGAATGTAACTTTATCATATACAATTGCTAATCCGTCTGTTTCTCTTTTTTGATTGACTAGAACTGATTTTTGATCTCCCTGCTTTTCTACAGGTAGTTGTACAAACCATGAACGCCCTTCATGTGGACGGATGCCAAGTAAAAACGAATCTGGTACTTCTTCACTTAACCTGATACTTACAGCCCCAGCATACAAACCTTCTTCTATTTCTTCTTCATGACCACCCATTCCGTAGCCACCTGAAGGTTTTCCGTTGATTAGTAAGTCAAATGTCCCTAAAAACTGAGGAGGTTGGGCTGGGTTTGTCATTTCAAGAATATAGCCGAGGTGGATCTCACCGCCATCATAAAGTGTCTCTGTGAAGGTAACAAGATGGCCATCAAATTCAATTTGCTCACCTAGAGAGGTCGCTAAACCATCATCAGCGCCTTTTTTCATGCCGATATTACCAACAAATTCAAATGCAGAGCCAACAACAGGGAGCTTTTTCATGGTCTCGGCAATCGTTGGAGATAAAAATGGTAAACTCGTTGTCACAATTAAGGCTATTACTGCTGCCGTTAAACCGAAGATGAATTTAGGGCGTTGTTTTTTTCGTGGCAGTTGTTGCAAGGTTGCTGAAATACGTTGATCGACTTCAGTTGGCAGGGAGGTATTCACGTCATTTTTTAGTTGCTGTTCCCATTTTTCCATGTTAAACCCTCCTCATGTTTTACTAGGTGTTGACGGACTTTTTCCCGCGCCCTGCGTAATTTAGTTTTAATCGTATTTTCAGGTGTTTCATAGATTTGAGAGATTTCCTGAATTGAAAGATCTTCAATATGAAACAGTTTTAAAAGTTGACTCTGTTCACTTGGAAGAGTGTCGAGCATTTCCTGGATTTCAATCTTTTCGTAACCTTTATCTTCGGAAAAGGGCTCAACAAAATGGTCATAGGTCGTAAGGTTTCTTCTTTGTCTGTGCAGTTGATGAGATTCATTCATTAAAATGCGGATCAACCAGGATTTAAAGTAAGCAGGTTCTCGCAACGTATGGATGCTTTGGAAGGCTTTTAATATCGCTTCTTGCATCGCATCGGCACAATCTTCATCTCGTGAAAGTATCGTTTTTGCTACACGATACATCGTTAATTTATGAATAAGGATGAGTTGCTCGAATGAGTCCACATCGCCTTTTTTCGCTTTTTTGACGATCTTTATTTGCTCCACGAATCGTGCTCCTTTCGTGATGTTCTATTTGTTAGATACATAAGTGAGGGAGGAAGTTTCAACAAAATAATGTTTTTCTTTAAAAAGTAGATATTTATGTAAAAACGATATGTTGTTATTAACCATCTTGCTATTATACAAGATTAGTAGGGGAGATAGGAAAATATTGTAATGGAAGTGGAAGGTGAAAAAATCAAACAGGAGTAAGTCCAATTCAAAAGGAAGATATGATAAGATGAATAAAAGTGGAAATTTTAACAATTATGGAGGAAATTTGTTCGAGTGGATAATTTTAAGAAAACGATACAAGAGGGACTCATTGAACATTTAAGTTTTTTACCACCAGAAGCTATTATTGTTATCATTTCAGCATTGCCGATTATCGAATTACGGGGTGGGTTACCGGCAGGAGCATTCTTAGACTTATCATTTCAATCAGCGCTCGTATACAGTATATTAGGAAATCTGCTTCCGATTGCACCGATTTTATTACTGTTCCGCCCGATAAGTAAGTGGTTAGTCAGGTTCAACTTCTACGATCGTTTCTATCATTTCAGCCAAGAGGACTCCTTCCTCAAAAATTCGTTAGAATTTCAGGTGGGAGTCCTCTTGGCGGTTTTGAGTGTCATCACTAGGAATTTCTCACCTTTTTTGGTAAAATAAATATAGAAACATATGTTCGGAGGTGAAATTGAAATGGAAAACTATAAAACAATGCAAATATGGGTGAAAAAGGGTCATCGTATGTATTCTTACTTTCAAGAGATGTGTCAAAACGCAAAAAATATGCACAATACAACTAACTTTTTTATTCGTCAAATTTACACGGGTCTTTATTCAAGTAAAGAGCTACAGCCCCTCCAGAAAGAAGTTTTAGAAATGGTGTATCAAAACATAGATAAAATGAACGAAGTTCAGACCATTTCTTGTTTTAAAAAAATGAAAAAAGAAATGCAGAAAGAGAAAGATACACAAAAAGACATCCAATGTAATTTATTTGAGTTGCCGTCAAAAAAGAAACCGTACGTAGATTACAACTTTTTGGATGCTTTGTTTAAGGTTTTAGCACAAAACGACTATCGCTCTCTCCCTGCTCAATCAAGTCAAGGAGTCATGAAAACAGTATTCCAGAACTGGAAATCGTTTTATGGTAGTTTACGAGAATACAAATCCAATCAGAATAAGTTCAAAGCAAGACCCAAAATTCCAGGGTATAGTCGTGCTACAGAAAAAGAAGTATCTTTTTCCAATCAAGATTGTGTGATTAAAGATGATAAGTACTTGAAGTTTCCCAAAACAAAAGACCGTTTGAATATCGGAAAATTGGGTTACTCCGAAGGAAAACTCAAACAAGTTCGTGTGAACCCAAGGTACGGACATTATGTTGTTGAGTTAATTTTTAGTGTTCCTTCGGAACAAGAAATGAAAGTTTCCAAGAAACGTTATATGTCGATTGACTTAGGAAATGATAATCTTGCAACCATCGTCACAAACACAGGTAAGACTGTATTAGTGAAGGGCAAAAATATTAAATCTGTCAATCAACGGTATAATCAATTGAAAGCCCATTTCACGGGTATTCTTCGTCATGGAAAAAATGAAAAAGAGGGTCCTTTTACCTCCAAGCGTTTAGAAAGAATTAACAATAAGCGTTTTAACAAAATCAAAGACTTGTTTCATAAAGCCAGTCATCATATTGAGAAAATCGCTCTAGAAGATGATATTGATACCATCATCATCGGTCACAACAAAGAGTGGAAGCAATGCTCCAATATGGGGAAAAGAAATAATCAAGCATTTACAACCATTCCGCACAGCCTTTTAATCCAGATGATTAAATACAAGACAGAGAGACATGGAATTAAAGTCCATGTTAATGAAGAGTCTTATACTTCAAAAGCGAGTTTCCTAGATAACGATGATATTCCCGTTTATGGTGAATGTGGTTTGAAAAAATCATTTTCTGGTAAGCGTATTAGTCGTGGTCTTTACCGTTCGAAGAACGGAATTCTTATCAATGCTGATGTAAACGGAGCAGCCAACATCATGAGGAAGGTATTCAAACATGCATTTGAAGAACCTTTTTCAGACTTTAAATGCTTACTGCAACCGACATCATTCCTACTCAAATAAAAGTAATCCCAAAGGCAAGACCAATGGGATAGCGGGGTTGGGTGTTTTTAGCACACCAATGTGTCAACTCCACTGATGGTTAATCGTCATTTCCAAAGTCGATACCTCAGAAACCCCCACTTCAAATTTCGTAGAAATTAAGTGGTGGGAGTATTCATCATTGGTTATATCAGAGGACGATGAGCAAAAGTCGTAAATTAGAAAAGTACGGAGCTTTTGGATTAGTGTTATTTACAGCGGTTCCGTTTCCGACGACAGGGGCGTATAGTGCATGCTTAGCTGCAATCTTGTTTTTTATTCCATTTCGAGTCGCTTTTCTATCGATTAGTTTTGGAGTTTTGGTATCTGCGGTAATTATGGGGATAATTACATATCCATTGTATTAAGTTAATTCTTGTTGGACATTGTAAACTTGATCCGACGCCTCGTAGTCTTGTTAGTTAGTTTAGTAGCAGGATGTTAGTGCAAGTAATGAAAATTAATTCCCTAAAAGCTATAAAAAAGGCTGCCTCATCACGATCCAATCGTCAAAGGGGAGCCTCTTTTTATTATTTATCTTTGTAACGCATTATAAACATTCACAATCCCATGTCCAAAATGTTGACGGCTTGTTCCTTTGCTCCCACCGTCCGCTGTTTGCTGAAGTAAAGCTCTAATTTGAGCTGGTTTCATATCAGGGTTTTGTGCTTTCACAACTCCGATCGCAGCAGCTACTTTTGGAGCAGCCATACTTGTACCGATCATATATCCGTATCCACCTGAAATTGTTGATAATGTACGTGCGGCGGCATCTCCACCTGGACCAGCAAGGTCAACATTACCATAATTGGAGTAATTTGCTAGAGTGTCGTTAATTGTAGACGAAGAAACACTGATGACCCAAGGGATATCCGAGAATGTGTCATGTAACGGGCCTGACCACTGTGCTCCTTCTCCAGGAACCGTATGCATTTTCTTGCCTAAGTCAATTGCGTTGTTTCCGTTTGCACCAACAATAAACATGCCTTTGTTTTGTGCATATCTAACCGCGCGAGATGCGGATAAGTGAAGCGTTCTTTGTTGTTCATCGTTCATAAAACTGTACGTACCTAAGCTTAAGTTGGCCACATCGACCCCATCATCAGCAGCGGCTGTGATACCAGCTAAAATACTTGTCCAGCTTGAAACGCGGTAGGATGCAATTCCTAATTCAGGACCTACTCCCATGACTCTACCGTTAGCTCCAATCGTACCGGCAACATGTGTACCATGATTTCCTCTAAAAGAATCATCAGCAGTGCCTGGAACAAATGATTTTGCATATAATAGGTTTCTTTGTAAATCAGGATGTGTCGTATCCACACCACTGTCAATGATTGCTACTAAAACATCATGATTCCCGGGCTGAATGTCCCAAGATGCTCCGTTGTTTGTAACTCGTTTAATATCCCACTGATATTCTTCATACAAATCAGGACCATCTGTGTCCACACGTAAACCTTCGTCAAAACGGTAGGCAAATTCAAATTCTGTTTCAGGAGAACGAATTTCAACATCCTCTGATACAGCTGCTATGCCAGATTGACTTTCCGCCCATGCTTTAAAGTCAGGGTTTGAAGAACTTACATTGACAACACCGATTTGCGGTACTTCCTGAATGATCTCGGCCCCTAAACCTTTCATTTCTGTGATAAGACTTTGAGGAATGGATTGACCCGAGAACGTGACGATATAGTCCGTTTTTTCCGCTGCCATTGCCCCTGAGCCTCCAAGTGCAAGTAAACCTGCTAATGATAATCCAGCTAACCATTTCTTCATAAATGACCTCCATAAGTTTATAAATTTTTTAAAAACTTGCTAGAGGTATATTCGTGTCGCGAAATAGTTTCCCTTTAGAAATAAATCGTTTTTTGAAAAATGAGAAAATAGTATTTTAACTTACTAGTAGATATTTAGTGTTTCGAAAAATCCAACTACATCAACCTACCTAAAAATCCTAATAGTGACTGTAAGAGAGAGTAGGGTAAATGTACTGTATAAAATTCAGTTAATAAAATTGAGATTGAGAAGGAACTGCTTAATCTCGTATCTGTCATAAACCTTATTTCATACCAATATATATCTATTAAATGGACTTAAAAGGTGTAACGAACTAGTGGCAGGAGGTAGAGTATGCTAAAGAAACTAAGATTGGTCTCATCTATAATCGTAACAGGATTAGCGCTATTTAGTATGATCACAGGAAACATGGCGACTTCACCTTATTTATTATTGTTTTTATCAATAGCGATTATGTTGACAGGAATCCTTGAACTACAAAGAGATAGAAAAGCGTTTTGGGGATATATGAGCATCGGGGTATCTTTATTTGTTCTATTAGTTTCTATACAAGGGTTTTTACTGAGTTAAAGCTAATATAGCAAAGGAGTTGTTGGTAAAGCAGCTCCTTTTTCTATTGTGAAGAAATTGTAATAGTTTCAACTTTAATTAGACGAAGGAAAAACAGGAACTCAAATCGAACTTAATAAAGGAAACCCCTAGAGGTAAAACAGAAAATGGCAGCAACTACGAATAGAGTACTCTAGTATTTTATATTTGATATGAAGGTGAAGGATATGAATTTTAATTATATAGTAAGCGGGACTGGCTGGGCGACGTGTACCTTGGAACTGAATTCGCAAAAACTAGAGTTTACCGCGAGTTATATCACCAACTGTTTGGATGATTTTTTAGTCGCATTAATGGAGTTAAACTCAGATTGTGTCCCTAAAAGAGACGTAAAGAACATCAGCAACTGTCAATGGGACGGTGAACCAGATGGGATTGTCTGGACCTTTGAATTAAAAGAGAAGCGCGTATTGTCTGTAAAAGTAGAATACTATGATGATTTAAGCTTTAAAAATAAGGCTGAAATATGGATGGATACAGAATGTTGCTATGACGAGTTTTTAAAATGCGTGATTAAAGAAGTAGATTTATTGATTAAGAGACAAGGAATCGTCGGTTATCGTACCGATTGGGATGACTGTGATTTTACGTTAAGTACATTTTTACGGTTAAAACACTCGATCGTTTCACAGGAAAAATACCCAGTCGAAGAAGTGACGGGTGATGTGGACCTGGAAACGAGAAGCAACTTGAAGTATGAGTTGGAATTGTTATTAAAGGATATCGATTGAATTTTACAGAAATCATACTTAACTCAATAGTTATAAAAGAAAGTCAGGGATACTTAAGTAATGCATTACGAAATGAATTCAATGGAGGGGTAACGATGGAGTATCGTACAGTTGGAAAAACAGGAATTAAAGTGTCAAGCTTATGCTTTGGGACAATGTCTTTTGGTGGAAATGCCGATCGAGAAACGTCTAAAAAGATGTTTAAGCGCACACGTGAGGCAGGCATTAATTTTTATGATTGTGCCAATATGTACAGTAACGGAGTGGCTGAAGAAATTTTAGGGGAATGTATTGAAGACTGTCGTGATGAAATTGTGCTAGCTTCCAAAGTCTATTTTCCAACGGGTAATGATGTCAATGCAAGAGGCCTTTCGCGTCGCCATATTATGTTGGAAGTGGAAAATACGTTACGACGGTTAAAAACCGATCGACTTGATTTTTACTTTGTACATAAATTTGATGAAGATACACCGATGGAAGAAACCCTTCGTGCATTAGATGATCTTCAAGCTCAAGGAAAGATCCTTTATCCAGCGGTTAGTAACTGGGCAGCGTGGCAAATCGCGAAGGCGCTCGGTATATCAGCCAAAGAGCAATTGGCACGGTTTGAGTTAATTCAACCGATGTACAATCTCGTAAAACGTCAATCCGAAGTTGAAATTTTACCGCTTGCTCAGTCCGAACAATTGGGCGTCATCACATACAGTCCATTAGGTGGCGGATTATTAACTGGGAAGTATGGTGTGAATAGTAAGCCGCAGCAAGGTCGGTTAGTCGAACAAGAGATGTATACCAAACGTTATAGTGAGCAAATGAACTTTGAAGTAGCAGAACGATTTACTGCCCACGCGAACGAACAAGGAATACATCCAGCTACGCTTGCGGTGTCATGGGTGATGGCACATCCGGGGGTCACCGCCCCAATAATCGGTGCCAGAAACGTTGAACAGCTAGAATACTCGTTAGCTGCATTAGATGTAAACATGACGAAGGAGTGGCGTGAAGAGATTTCAAGTTTATCGATCACACCACCACCTGCAACTGATCGTACGGAAGAAATAAATTAAAACTAAAAATAAACCATTAGGATCCTTTGTCCTAATGGTTTATTTTGATTATTAGTTATTATCTAATCGCTTCATTCTATATTGAAGACTTTGTCTGCTGAGTCCGAGTTCTTTAGCAGCGTTTGTTACGTGAAACTTGTGTTTCTCAAGTGCTTTGTTAATATAGTAATTCTCAGCTTCTAACAAGAAATCTTTAAGGTTGCGTAACGGTTGTTGTTTATCGTTAGCTGTAAATTGATGAACCCCAATGATCGACGGTTCTTTTGGGTATGTATCATTAGACTTGCTCACGGACTTATTTCGAAAATTATAAGGTAAATGGGAAACTTCAATTACCTCTTCATCTATCATCAGATTTATAGCTCCTTCAATGACATGTTCGAGCTCTCTTATATTGCCAGGCCAATCATAATTCGTTAAAAGAGATGACACTTCCTCAGAAACGCCTTTGATATTCATTTGAAACATATGGTTATATTTTTTAATAAAGAAATCAATGAGTTGAATAATATCTTCTTTTCGTTCACGAAGGGGAGGAATAAAAAGGGATACTACACTTAGTCGATAAAAGAGATCCTTGCGTAATCGTTGATTCGAAATCGCCTCAATCGGGTCTTCATTAATGGTTGAGATAATCCGAACATTTATTTTTCGGTCAACAGTATCTCCGACTCTTCGGATTGATTTTTCCTGTATAGCCCTTAATAATTTAGCCTGCAGCATAGGACTTAGGGAGTTGATTTCATCAAGTAAGAGAGTTCCGCCTTCCGCTTGTTCAAATAATCCCGGACGATCGATAGCCCCTGTGAATGCTCCTTTTTTCGTCCCAAATAGTAGACTTTCTATTAAGCTATCAGGAATTGCCGCGCAGTTTTGAGAGATAAACGGTGCAGACGACCGGTCACTTCCATTATGAATACTTTGAGCAAATAATTCTTTACCAGTTCCGGTTTCTCCTACGATAAGTACGGAAGAAGCGGTACGTGTTGCTCGCTTTGTGTTTTCAATGACTTCTTTAATAGCTAAGCTGGATCCAATAATGTTGTCAAAAGAATAGCGCGTATTAACGTTGATCCCCATATTTTTTCTGACTAACCGTTCTATCACCGTAACATCTTTAGCAATCTCAATGGCTCCTATAGCAGTTTCGCCGTCATAAACCGGGAATGTGTTATTAATCGTCGTTATTTCTTTTCCTTTATTGTTATAGTAGGTCTGCTTCTGATTTTTCACTTCCTTTTTATGATGTAAGGCGTTCAGTAACGTACTTCCTTGTCCATCTTCAAACATAAATACATCTTGAAAATTTTTATCAATGACTTCTTCCTTCCTCATTGACTCAATTTCCATCATTTTGTCATTATAGATCATCGTTCTTCCTGTATGGTCAATGGCATGTACACCGACATCTATTTCATTAATTAACGTTTCATAGATTTTTTGAGTCTGCAGGAGCTTATCGATTGTTTGTCTATTAATCATTTCATCTATCCTTTCTATTCCACTTTTCTATTATATTAAAATTTTCAAATAAATTTAGCAAATATTTTTTTCGTAATAAAAAATATTGCGAGAAAATGGACAAAAAAATTGTCTTTGAGGTTGTTATTTGAATAGTGAGAGTATTTTTAAAATTGGCACGCGAATTGCAATATAATTCACAAATAGAAAAAGGAGGTAAGGAAATGGGAAGTTATCACATCGTTACAAGTGAATCAAATGGAGTTGTTGAAGAGGTCCTTATCAATGAAGGTGAGTACGTCTATGAGTGGGAGCCGTTATTTCTTATTAAGTCTCAAAATGGGAACTTAAAAAAAGTCGAACTTGGAGTAAGTGGGAAGATCAATTCGATTAGAGTTATACCAGGAGAAAAGATTTTATCGGATATGACGTTAGCGGTTGTAGAAGAAGACGATTTGCCAAGGGGGTGTGATTAAAAGAGGTAGGATTTAACGTTTTAATATTTCGCCAAAAAAATTGTCGTTATTATAAAAAAATTCTTAAGAAAGAAAAAAATATTTGCGAATCGAATGAGGTAGCAAAATTTTCATGCCAAATTAAACAACGTAAAGGCTAGAGTGCACGTAAGATTTAGAGAAATTCAATGAATGAAGTAGTTGGCATGGAATTTGCAATAGTTTAGGTGAAAAACAAAATTCTTTAAATAAAAGGAGTAGATATAATATGTACCAAGATTATACGCATGAACCATTCACGGATTTTACAGTAGAGAAAAATAGAGAGGAGTTTCAACTGGCTTTAAAGCTAGTTGAATCAGAATTAGGTAAAGAGTATCCACTCATTATTGGAGGAGAACGAATTACGACTGAAGCTAAGATTATCTCGGAGAACCCGTCAAATAAAGAACAAATTGTTGGAGCGGTTTCTAAGGCCAATCAACATTTAGCCGAACAGGCGATGCAAGTTGCAGACAAAACGTTTAACACATGGAAAAAATGGCGTCCAGAAGTTCGAGCAGATATCTTATTTAGAGCGGCAGCTATTGTTCGCCGTAGAAAACATGAGTTTTCTGCTTACCTTGTATATGAAGCAGGGAAGCCATGGAAAGAAGCAGATGCAGATACAGCAGAAGCGATTGACTTCTTAGAGTACTATGGCCGGCAAATGTTAGGACTAAAAAAGGGTTTTCCAGTTAAAAGCCGCAAAATTGAAAAGAATAAATTAGCTTACATTCCGCTAGGTGTCGGTGTTGTCATTTCACCATGGAACTTTGCATTTGCGATTATGGCAGGTATGACTTCAGCTGCACTTGTAGCAGGAAATACGGTTCTTTTAAAACCAGCTAGTACAACGCCAGTAGTAGCCTATAAATTTATCGAAGTATTAGAGGAAGCAGGTCTTCCGGATGGCGTTGTCAATTATATCCCAGGTAGTGGAGCAGAAGTTGGTGATTATTTAGTCGACCATCCTCGTACACGTTTTATTAGCTTTACTGGTTCACGTGAAGTTGGTATCCGTATTTATGAGCGAGCAGCTAAAGTGCATCCAGGACAAATTTGGTTAAAGCGCGTCGTTGCAGAAATGGGAGGAAAGGACACAATTGTTGTTGATCACACTGCGGACCTTGACCTTGCTGCACAATCGATAGTTCAATCTGCATTTGGCTTTTCAGGGCAGAAGTGTTCAGCTTGCTCAAGGGCAGTTATTCATGAGGATGTATACGATGAGGTATTAGAAAAATCGATTGCGTTAACGAAAGAATTAACGGTTGGTAATCCAGTTGATGATACGAATATGGGCCCTGTAAATGATCAAGGTGCTTTTGATAAAGTAATGAGTTATATTGCAATCGGTAAAGAAGAGGGGCGCTTAGTAACTGGAGGAGAAGGCGATTTAACCAATGGATACTTTATTCAGCCAACGATCTTTGCTGATGTTGATGAAAATGCAAGATTAATGAAGGAAGAAATTTTTGGTCCTGTTGTGGCGTTTTGTAAAGTTAAAGATTTTGATCATGCTTTAGAAGTGGCTAATAACACAGAATACGGCTTAACAGGTGCAGTCATTTCGAATAAGCGAGAGCATATTGAAAAAGCTCGTGAAGAATTCCATGTCGGTAATCTATACTTCAACCGCGGTTGCACAGGTGCGATTGTCGGGTACCATCCATTTGGCGGCTTTAATATGTCAGGAACAGACTCAAAAGCAGGAGGACCGGATTACTTATTACACTTCACACAAGGAAAATTAACAACAGAGCAACTTTAATCAGGGAGGTAAATGACATGACGACTACTGTAACAGATACAATTATTGGAACAACTGAAAGATATGGTGCCAAAAACTATCATCCTCTGCCGATCGTTATTTCTAAGGGGAAGGGCGTTTGGGTAGAAGACCCAGAAGGTAATCGATACATGGACATGTTGAGTGCCTATTCGGCAGTCAATCAAGGGCATTGCCATCCTGAAATTATTCAGGCGCTAAAAGAACAGGCGGATCGAATAACCTTAACATCACGAGCGTTTCACAATGACCAATTGGCACCTTTTTATGAAAAAATTTCAAATTTAACAGGAAAAAGCAGGCTGCTCCCGATGAATACGGGAGCAGAAGCCGTCGAAACAGCTGTAAAAGCTGTTCGCCGCTGGGCTTATGATGTAAAGGGTGTTCCTGCCAACCGAGCTGAGATCATTGTTTGTGAAAATAATTTTCACGGCCGTACAATGACAGCGGTTTCACTTTCTTCAAATGAAGAGTATAAAAGAGGTTTTGGGCCGATGCTGCCAGGAATTAAGGTCATCCCGTACGGTGATTTAGATGCACTTGCACATGCTATTACACCAAACACTGCGGCGTTTATGCTTGAACCTATTCAAGGAGAAGCGGGAATTATCGTTCCCCCTAAAGGGTTTCTAAAAGCAGCCTATGAATTATGTCAAAGAGAGAACGTGTTGTTCGTTGCCGATGAAATACAAACCGGCCTTGGGCGAACAGGTAAGATGTTTGCTTGTGACTGGGAAGGTGTTATACCGGATATGTATATTCTGGGTAAAGCACTCGGAGCTGGTGTTATGCCAATATCCGTTGTCGCTGCCAATGATGATATTCTCGGTGTATTTGAACCAGGTTCACACGGATCAACTTTTGGTGGAAACCCGCTTGCTTGTGCAGTTTCAATTGCTGCTATAGACGTCATTTTAAAAGAGCAGCTCGTTAATCGTTCACATCAACTAGGAACATATTTTAAAGAAAAATTAAAAGAAATTAATAATCCATTGATAAAAGAAGTGCGTGGTAGAGGGTTATTTATTGGTGTTGAATTAACGGTACCTGCAAGAGAATACTGTGAACAATTAAAACAAGTTGGATTGTTATGTAAAGAAACACATATCAACGTTATCCGCTTTGCACCGCCTTTAGTCATGTCGATCGTGGAAATGGATTGGGCCATTGACCGTATCAAAAGAGTATTATCTTAATTATTTTAATTAAATGAGGTGGAAGGTATGGCAGTTAAAACTTCAGTAAGCCAAAAACGTAACGAGCAAGTGGATCAAAAAAAGAGTTTGTTAGACTCGACTCAGATTGTCATAAAAGAAGCGCTGTCTAAATTAGGTTATTCTAATGAAGTGTATGAATTGATGAAAGAGCCCCAACGAATGTTGACGGTTAGAATCCCGGTTCGAATGGATGACGGGAATGTTAAAGTTTTTACGGCTTACCGTGCGCAGCATAGTGATGCTGTTGGACCAACAAAAGGGGGTGTTCGCTTCCATCCCGAAGTGACAGAAGAAGAAGTGAAAGCATTATCGATTTGGATGAGTTTGAAGTGTGGGATTTCCGATTTACCTTATGGTGGAGGTAAAGGTGGCATTGTTTGTGACCCTAGAGAAATGTCGATGCTTGAATTAGAACGTTTAAGCAGAGGTTATGTAAGAGCGATCAGCCAGTTAGTAGGACCAACTAAAGACATTCCAGCACCAGATGTTTTTACAAACTCACAAATTATGGCGTGGATGATGGATGAGTATAGTCGAATTCGAGAATTCGATTCACCAGGTTTTATTACGGGGAAGCCGTTAGTGCTCGGTGGTTCGCACGGGCGTGAAACAGCTACTGCTCGCGGTGTCGTCATATGTATTGAAGAAGCGGCTAAGCGAGTAGGGATTGAGTTACAAGGAGCTCGTGTGGTTGTTCAAGGCTTCGGGAATGCGGGTAGTTATCTAGCACAATTCATGCATGAAGCTGGAGCGAAGGTAATTGGGATCTCGGATGCATACGGTGCTCTTTATGATGAGAGTGGGTTAGATATCCCTTATCTTTTAGATCGTCGTGACTCATTTGGAACCATAACTAAACTCTTTAAAAATACAATAACCAATATAGAATTGTTAGAGCTGCCTTGTGACATTTTAGTTCCAGCTGCCATTTCTAATCAAATCACAGCGGAAAACGCAGAACGAATTAAAGCCAAGGTTATTGTTGAAGCGGCAAACGGACCTACCACTTTAGAAGCTACTAACATATTATCCGACCGAGGAATTTTGTTAGTGCCTGATGTATTAGCAAGTTCGGGTGGAGTAACCGTATCCTACTTTGAATGGGTCCAAAACAATCTAGGATATTATTGGTCAGAAGAAGAAGTTTCCAAAAAACTTTATGATGTGATGGTAAAATCATTTGATGATATTTTTAATACGGCGAGATTTCATAAAGTAAATATGCGGTTAGCCGCCTATATGGTAGGGGTTCGCAAAATGGCAGAAGCTTCGCGCTTCCGTGGTTGGGTGTAATCTATCTAGTATTCTATTTTTTAAAAATCTAATTCTCATCTAGGTTTTTTGTACTTATTTTTAACTATAATTTATCTAGTACGCGTGCTTTTAGGGGGCTCAACTTTTGCCTTATGAAAAAAACGGCCCCCGTATAACAATACATATTTTAGAAAGTACATTTGATAAAAAATAGATTGTGATGATTAGTTATAGGATTGAGTATTGATATACATAACCCATTCTAAAGCCGCCTTTAAGTTGGCATGGTTTTTGCAAATTATATAGTGTAATAGATTTTGACAAATGAGAGGAGTTACAAACATGAAAAAGTTTCAAAAAGTTTCGGTAATCGGAGTACCGATGGATTTAGGGCAAAAAAGAAGGGGAGTAGATATGGGGCCTAGTGCCATGCGATATGCAGGGTTAATTGAAGAAATTCAGTCATTGGACTTTGAAGTAGAAGATTACGGCGACATTTATATCAATCGTCCTGGCTCTAGTAAAGAAGATGGCCTAAGGAATTTAGAAGAAGTGATAAAAGCAAGTGAGGAACTGTGCAGAAAAGTGTGTGAAATTGAGGCTGAACAAAGCTTTCCACTTATATTAGGCGGTGACCACAGCATAAGTATTGGATCAATTGCTGGGATTAGCCAGCGACATCATAACCTTGGTGTGATTTGGTATGATGCACATCCGGATTTAAATACAGAAGAAACGTCTCCTTCTGGAAATATACATGGGATGCCCCTAGCGGTAAATCTTGGGATCGGTCATTCTAGACTAACTGAAATTGGAGGAATAGTACCTAAGGTTAAGCCTGAAAATATAGTTATTATTGGTGCCCGTTCTATAGATGAAGGGGAAAGAGAGTTAATTAAAGAACAAGGTATAAAAGTATTTACGATGCATGAAATTGATCGAATTGGGATGACTAAAGTCATTGAAGAAACCATCGAGCATTTTGCCGGCAGGACGGATGGGGTCCATTTAAGTTTTGACTTAGATGGTATTGATCCTTTAGATGCTCCAGGTGTAGGTACACCTGTTTTAGGTGGAATTTCATATCGGGAAAGCCATTTAGCACTCGAGATGTTAGCCGAATCACAATTAATCACATCGGCTGAGTTTGTAGAGATTAATCCTATATTAGATAATAAAAATCAAACAGCTGATGTAGCCGTAGCTTTAGTTAGTTCTTTACTAGGTAAAAAATTATTATAAGTTGTCGTCTGCTTAACGGTACGAATCTTAGAATGGGTTCGTACTGTTTTTTTGTAGTTTCGTAAACTAGGGAGAAAGGAGTAACCAGATGGTGAAGGGAGGCTTTTTATAAGGAAAAATAGTATGATAAAGAAACAATCGCCCTTTTACCTTAACTATGTAAAAGAGCGACTGTCATCATTGTTTATTTGATTTAGTTATTCAAAAGTTCCTTTCACGAGTATTTCTCCTTCAGTCATCATAACTTGGCCTTTGGCAATTACTGACTGAATTTTTAAGTTTTCTTTAGATAATAGTACAAGATCAGCATCTTTTCCTTCCTTAATATATCCTTTGTTTTCTAATCGTAGGATATTAGCGGGATTCGAGGTAATGACCCGTATAGCCGTTTCAATTGGAACTTCCTCTATCAGAATAGCATCTCTAACTTCATGAAATAGGCTTTCTACTTTTCCGATTTGCAATCCAATCAAGTTCCCTTCAGAATCGAAGTCTGGTAAGCTGGCTTGACCGTCTGATGTAAAAGTAATGTTTTCAATAGGTACTTCGGTTTCAATCATCATTTTTAAGCCTTTACTGCATTTCACTTCATCTTCCATTAAAAATTTTTCAGTTGTGCTCGTAGTGAAATCGACATAACCGCCTTTTTTAGCATAATCGATGGCAGCTGTAAATAACGGTTCGTTACGGTTAATATGAGTAGGTAAGAATTGTTTGATCGGTATATCTGTTTGATCTGCGACTTGCTCTAATAAGCTGAGTTTACTAGGGCTGTCGCCAACATGAATATTTACAATTCCGGATTTTCCGGACAACATACCGCCAACCCGTGCGGCTGATGCGATCCTCGCCACTTCTTGTGCGGTAGGTTGTGAAGAGCGGTGATCTGCAACTGCGACTTCACCAACACCGATGATTTTATCAATTAAAATAATATCATCTTCAATGGCACCAGTAAGAGTTTTGACAGGAATTTGATAGGATCCGGTTTGAACAAAACAGGTAATTCCTTCCTCATCTAATGCTCTTGCTTTAGCAATTAAATCTGGCATCGTTCTTGTTGTCCCATCGGTACCGATGACCCCAATTACCGTGGTCACTCCGCCTTTAATCGTGTCCGTTAGTTGAAGTTCGGGGGTACGAGTTTTGTATCCGCCTTCACCGCCACCTCCAATAATATGAACATGAGCGTCAATAAAGCCGGGAGTAATAACCAATCCTGTTGCATCAATCACTTTTACATCAATAAAGGCTTCAGGTAGATCAATAGTGTCCTGAATTACGATAATCTTTGAATGCGCAATCAGAATATCTTTTCTTCCAATATAGTCTGGTGTATACAGTTCACCGTTTTTTATTAGTAGTAACAAGTTTATCCCTCCTCAATCTATTTAATTGAAGCCAATAAATGCTGCGCCAATAACAAATAAAGACCCGAAAACAAATAGTATAATTTGAAATTTAATCTGAAACCTTAACCATTTACTCCAATCGAGTCGTGCTACACCTAAAACGCCCATTAATGCTGCAGATGTCGGTACAATTAGGTTGGTGAACCCGTCACCTAATTGATAAGCAAGCACAGCCACTTGTCTGGTTACACCAGCCATATCTGCTAACGGAGCAAGGAGGGGCATTGTTAATGCGGCTTGTCCCGTACCTGAAACAACAAAGAAGTTAAACGTCGATTGGAAGACAAACATTAACCAAGCTGAAAATTCGGTTGGCAAACCGTTAAACAATTGACCCGTATGGAATAAAATCGTATTTAACACCGATGCTTGAGCAGGGTCATCACCCCCAAGAATAATGACAATTCCTTTGGCCATCCCAACAATTAAAGCTGCAGGTAATAAATCTTTAGCACCGTTTTTAAAGCTGTGCGCAATGTCATTAATCCTCATCTGATTTAATTTAAAAATGACACCAATCACCCCTGCGACTAAGCCAATCGTAAAGAATTGAGTCGCAATCTCAGGAATGTAGTACGCATGATTGACGACACCCCAAATGATCCAAGAGATACCTAGAGCTAAAGATAAGATGACAAGCCCATGCCCTACTGTGAATTTTGCATTAATCTTTTCCTCCCGAAAATCTTTTCTGAAATAATCATCAGACTCATAGGATAAAGATGATGTTGGGTCTTTTTTAATTTTTGAAGCATACACCATCGTGTAAATAATCCCTAGCAATGTAAAGAAAGCCCACATGGCAATTCGAAATGGAGTTCCACTTAATACAGGAACATCTGCAAGACCTTGAGCAATCGCAACTCCAAATGGATTCATCCAAGATGTCGCAAATCCAATTTGAGTCGCTACATATGTAATCATAATGCCAGTTATCGCATCATAACCTAAGGCAATAACGAGAGGAATAAGAATGAGAGCAAATGCAATCGCTTCTTCCCCCATACCGAAAACGGCTCCACCTAATGAAAAACAAGTGAACATCACAGGAATGATTAACATTTCTCTTCCTTTGGTCCGTTTGATGACAGATAGAATTCCTTCTTCAACTGCCCCGGTTTTCATAATGACCCCAAATGAACCGCCGATAATTAAGATGAAAGCAACGACTCCTACAGCCGATCCCCATTTACTACCGGAAACAAGTCCCTCAAATAAATAGTTCAAGAAACCCACGCCGCCACCAGGTTCAAATAAACTCACACCATCTTTCACTGGATTTCCGTCAGGGTCGACTACAACGGAGAAAGTTTCTGGGTCCAATACAGTCCTTGTCGATTCAGTTCCTTGATACTCATATGTAACTTCCTTTGTTTCAAATTCACCTAGTGGTATGAGGTAGGTGAGTAATGCGGCTGCTACCACTACGAAGAAGATAATGACAAAGGTATCAGGTGTTTGAAAACGCTTTCTATTTTTTGGCATTTCCAATTAAATCACTTCCTTTCAAAAATAGATTAATTCTATACTAGTATTGCAAGAGTTGTGCCAATCGACAAAATAGGTGTAAATCACCGAATTGTTAGTTAATAGTAATATTAAGCGTATGGTTAGTGGTTTTATTGGTTCTTTTGGTTGTTTATTTGGGTGTATAGGTTGTTTTATAACCCACATTAAGAAAGTGGATTTAAAAAAGTGAAAATTAGTTTTAGAAAAATTACTATAGTTGTTGAACATTAATATTAATCTTAATACATGTTTCTCGGTTCAATACCAAAGGTCGTATAATTGGTAATTTTCCTCAAAAGAACTTCAAGTATTACAAAATATGGTACGCTATTAATAATTTCACTTCTAGTTGAAATAAACTTAATTGTCGGTTGAGAGGAGAACATCATAAGTGAGACCAAAAGCAATTATATTAGATTTAGACGGGACTCTATTAAATTCGTCGAAAACGATTTCCAAGAAGAGTATTGAGGTACTAAAAGGGTTAAAAGCGAGCGGGATCGAGCTCATTTTTGCTACAGCACGGCCGCCGCGATGCACCGATTTCAAAGAGATCGACTTAGCATCATTAGGAACTATGGTCTTTTATAATGGTGCTTTATTTCATTGTATTGATACGAACGAACAAATACATTTTTCAATTCCGAGCAAAAAGACAAAGGAACTCATCGAATTCTGTTTTTCGATAGATCATGAGGCGAATTTAAGTATTGAAGTGAAAGATCAATGGTTTAGTAGTAGACCATTAGATTATAGAGAGATGATGAAGGTAGAGCAAAACCCAACGATGATCAGTTACGAGGAATTGCTAGCATATGATTGTACAAAGGTACTATTAACGAATTTTGCGCACCCTGAACAGCTGCTTGATAAGTTTGGAAAAGAGCTAAATGTTCTCATTACTGATCACGGCGAGCTCATTCAAATCATGTCACAGCGATCCTCTAAAGAAGCTGCAGTTGAGTATCTTTTAGATAGAATGCAATTAACATTTGATGACGCGATGTGCTTTGGAGACGACTTTAATGATCTTGGATTATTCCAGATGTGTGGCTATTCGGTTGCCATGGGGAATGCTGTTAAAGAATTAAAATCGATTGCTAATACAATAACGGAAACAAACGATAATGATGGTGTAGCTATCTTTTTGGACAGGTATTGTGATCAGCAGCAAAGTGAATTGAAAAAATTATTAAACTAGCATAATTAATAGGATTATATGGCCTCTTTACTGGATGTGTTGAAGGAATAGAGTGCGCAATAGGGGGAAATTAGGAGAAAGCGTGAATGAAAAGCGCGGATTAGTGAGCGGTAGAGGGAAATATTAGGAGGAAGCGTGAACGAAACGGTGCGAATCGTGAGTAGTAGAGGAAAAATATAGGAGAAAGCGTGAATGAAAAGCGCGGATTAGTGAGCGGTAGAGGGAAAAATTAGGAGGAAACGTGAACGAAACGGTGCGAATCGTGAGCGGTAGAGGAAAAAACTAGGAGAAGTCGTGAACGAAACGGTGCGGATCGTGAGCGATAGAGGAAAAAATTAGGAGGAGGCGTGAACGAAACGGTGCGGATTGTGAGCGGTGGAGGGAAAAATTAGGAGAAAACCTGAACGGAACGGCATGAATCTGGAGCGGTAAAGGAAAAAATTAGGGGGAAGAGTGAACGAAAAGGCGCGAATCGTGAGCGGTAGAGGGAAAAATTAGGAGGAAGCGTGAACGAAACGGCGCGAATCGTGAGCGGTAGAGGAAAAAATTAGGAGGAGGCGTGAACGAAATGGTGCGAATCGTGAGCGTTGGAGGAAAAATATAGGAGAAAGCGTGAAGGAAACGGTGTGGGTCGTGAGCAGTGGAGGAAAAATATAGGAGAAAGTGTGAACGAAACGGCGTGGATCGTGAGCGGTGGAGGAAAAATATAGGAGAAAGAGTGAACCAAAAGCAAAGAATGGTGTTTGGTAGAGGGGAAAACAGGTTCAACAAAGAGAAGCTGTTTCAGCAAAATTAGAGAGGAAGGAATAGGTTTAGATAGATGCAACCAAAGAGTGTGTTATTAACCCTTATGTTAAGTTGCATCCTTTTTGCCGGGTGCTCATTCGGGGAATACGAGTCGAAAAAAATGGAAACGATTAGTGGATTAAAGGCAGATCAAGAGGGTCAATATTATATGTATGTGTTTTTTGACTTTCCACATGATGAGGTTCCTCCTCCCCCAGACAAACGGGGAGTCGTTGATGACAAATTAGAAAGACAGTATGAAGTGTATGAGAATATGATGCGATTAGATCCACTCCTTAAAGTACATCAATTTGGTGTCAAGTCGGCTGATAGAGTACCAGAACAAGTGGATTTCCTAAACATCAAAGAGTTTCCTACGTTTGTTATATTCGACGATAAGGGAGTTGTTTTTCTATCTACTGATATGAGTGAAACGGAAAAGTTCTTAGAAACACTACCTGATATTGAGTTAAAGAATTAGCTAGTGATGCAAAAGAAGCTCTTTTATCCAAAATAATATAATGACTAAGATCTTACTTAGTTGTCCATAAGGAGGCATTATGAAAAACATTTGGCAGAAAGATAATCATTTTTATACGTTAGAACCTTTAACACCAAACCTAGTCACACAAGCAGCGGAACGTTTAAAAGTAAAATTACCAGACTCCTATATCCAGCTTCTGAATAAACAGAATGGCGGTCACATCAAATACACTACTTACCCTGCCAACGAACCAACCATTTGGGGGGAGAACCATATTCAAGTTGAACACCTGTTAGGTATTGGTGAAAAGGATAGTATACTAGATAGTCACTATTTAATTCAGGAATGGGGGCTACCTAAGGATATTGTCATTTTATCAGGAGAGGGTGAATCCTGGATTGCTTTTGATTACAGGAATACGGAAGAAAATCCACCGATCATTTACATAGAATGTGAGAGCGAGGAGAACAAGGTGTTGAAGCTTGCAAACTCGTTTGAAGAGTTTTTAAACGGACTAAGCTTGTACGAAGATATTCACCAAGAGTTAATAGATGATACTAATGAAGAAAATCAACAATCGTGGTCAACAGAAGCAATAGTTAAAGCATTGTCCTCTAATAATAATGAAGAAATCGTTCAAGCATTCAATTACCTGCATGCTCTTAAGAAGAAACAATTGATAGAATTAAAATACCTAACAATCATTGAAAACAAGATAATCGAATTACTTGGAAACAGCAATGAACAGATTAGAGAGATTGCTGCGCTATATGCTGTGCACTTTAATGAAAAACGATTATTTTCTCCAGATTATATCGAACAAATCCTCAAGGTCCTTCGTGAAGATGAGAACTTAGCGGTTTACGTAGGGATGATTTTGTAATTTATTGAGGACAACTATTCTTATTATCATTTTTGAAGGTTTTAATAAATCTAAATTATGATTAACAAATTCGACGGATATTATTATTCTATTATAAAGTTATTCCTTTTAAAGTTCCTTTATAGTACTATGTATCTAGTACATAATTCAAAGGGGCTGACAACTATGACATTACGGACGAGAATGCTAGTCCTCATACTAGGAACTGTTTTTATCATTTTTGGTGGGGTTTCTGTATTTACGATAACAAAGGTTGCCGAAATGAGTAAAAATAGTTCTACAGAAACACTAAGAGCTGAAACAGAAATATTGGCTTTAGAAGTTGAAAGTGAGATAGAAGTGGCATTAGATACGGCAAGAGCTACTGCTCATATTTTGCAAGGGTTAAAGCAGTATAACGACATGAACCGCGATCAGGTGAATGCGATGTTACAATCTATCCTAAAAGAAAATCAAAGTTTTACAGGGATTTGGACTATTTGGGAGCCAAATGCCTTCGATGGGAATGATGTAGAATTTGCCGGTGCAGAGTTTCATGATCTAACTGGGAGGTATACTCCTTATTTCTACTGGGACGATCAAAATCGAATTGTAGGCGAGCCTACCAGTGACCCGGACAATCAAGATTTTTATAATATACCTAAGCAAAAAGGGACTGAAGTGGTATTAGAACCGTATCTCTATGAAGTACAGGGAGAACAGGTAATGTTTCTGTCCGTCGTTGTTCCAGTCAAACAAAATGATAACTTCTTTGGTGTGATTGGAATAGATGTTTCATTTGACTATATTCAAGAATTTATTGGTTCGTTTTCATTTTATGAAACTGGCTATGCGATGCTTAGTTCAAATGAAGGTCAGATCGTATCTCATCCGAATAGAGAGTATATCGGTTCAGAATTAAGCTCAATCATTCCTTCCAAAATTTTAACTGATGTACAAAATGCAATCCAAATCGGAGGGGATATTGAACTAGGAGACGGTGGAATGATTTACGTCGCTGAACCCGTTACATTTGGATTTACAGACGCTCCTTGGTCTGCGATGATCATTGTTCCTGAAGCTGAAATTATGAAAGAAGCCAACGATCTAAGGTTAGTTCTTATAATTGTAGCTTTAGTAGGCCAAATCGTAATTGTTCTAATAACAATTTGGATTGCGAATTCAATCACTAGACCAATCAAAGAAACGGTTAAGGTGGCTAATAAGCTATCTCAAGGAGATTTTACAGAAAACATTCAGGCAGAATATTTGAAAAGAAAAGATGAAATTGGTGAAATTACGAGAACCTTTGATGTAATGAAACGCAACTTATCAGGCATGATCCTAAATATTACGAGCAGTGCTCAGCACGCTTCCGCAGCTTCTGAAGAATTAGCATCGAGTGCTACGGAAACAAGTGAGTCATCCAATCAAATTAGTATGACGATTAATCAAATAGCTGATGGAGCGGCTAAGCAGTCGGAAAACACAACTACTATATTTGAGATGATGAAAAAGACCGTAGATGATGTTAACAAAGGTGAAAAGGCCTCCATACAAGTGTTAGATATTGCTGTAAAGTCTAGTCAATCTGCTCTTAAAGGAGATGAAGTAGCACAGGCGTCTGTAGAACAGCTAGAAAAAATGAATGAGCAAGTTCGTGCTTCAGCTGATTCTGTGAAAGCACTAGGTCGCCGTTCTGAGGAGATTGGCGGTATTATCACAGTTATTTCAGAAATAGCTGATCAAACTAACCTTCTAGCGTTAAATGCAGCGATTGAAGCTGCTCGAGCTGGTGAACATGGAAAAGGTTTTGCAGTCGTTGCTGATGAAGTTCGTAAATTAGCGGAACAGTCTTCGAAATCAGCTAACCAAATTCGTTCATTGATTGCAGGAATACAATCAGAAACGAATGACATTGTTATAAAAATAGAGCAAAATCTCTCGTCAGTCGCATCACAAGTGGAAGTAATATCCCAAGTTGGTGCGTCACTGAAGGAAATTGTTTCTTATACAAAGGGGACAGAAGAGAAAAGTATTGAGACGAAAGAAGTTCTTACAAGTGTTTTAATAAACTCTCAACAAGTATTAGCTTCCATTGAGGAAATCTCAGCGATTGTTGAACAGTCAGCGGCCTCGGCTCAAGAAGTTGCTGCAGCTTCTGAAGAACAATCTGCAACCGTAGAAGAAATAACAGCAAATGCTAACACTTTAGCAAAAATGGCGGAAGACTTAACAGAAGAAATCTCTAAATTTAAACTTTAATATGAAATACTCGTTATGCTTGTAACATCATTTCGTCTCGATGATTGATGTTACAAGCTTTTTTTTGTTTAGGAAATTATAAATTTTTAAACTGTGGATAAGTGTGTTTTAAGAAAGAATTTTTCTATATTCAAGAGAAAGTTAAAAATTATTATTGATATGTACACTATAATTAGTGAAGAGATTGTACCACAGTTACCGTTTTTTATGAATTGAGTGAAGAGATAAGAGAAACATTTAGAGATGGAGGAAAAATTAGGAGGAAGCGTGAACGGAAAGTGTGGAATGATGAGCGGGAGAGAAAAAAAAAGAAAGTATGAACGAAATAGCGCGAATCGTAAGCGGAAGAGGGAAAATATAGGAGAAAGCGTGAACCAAGAGCACATAAGGAGGCATTATGAAAAACATTTGGCAGAAAGATAATCATTTTTATACGTTAGAACCTTTAACAACCAACCTAGTCACTATTTAATTCAGGAATGGGGGCTACCTAAGGATATTGTCATTTTATCGGGAGAGGGTGAATTTTGGATTGCTTTTGATTACAGGAATACGAAAGAAAATCCACCAATCATTTATATAGAATGTGAGGGGGAGGAAAACAAGGTCATAAAGCTCGCGAACTCGTTTGAAGAGTTTTTAAACGGACTAACTTTGCATAATGATAATGATAGTCACCATGAATTTGAAGTAGATAGGAAAGAAAAAAATCACCAACCGTGGACGACAGAAGCAATAGTTAAAGCATTGTCCTCCAATAATAATGAAGAAATCGTTCAAGCATTCAATTACCTGCATGCTCTTAAGAAGAAACAATTGATAGAATTAAAATACCTAATAATCATTGAAAACAAGATAATCGAATTACTTGGAAACAGCAATGAACAGATTAGAGAGATTGCTGCGCTATATGCTGTGCACTTTAATGAAAAACGATTATTTTCTTCAGATTATATCGAACAAATCCTCAAGGTCCTTCGTCAAGATGAGAACTTAGCGGTTTACGTAGAAATGTTTCAATAATCTAATTTAGGTCATAGATTGCTGACTGTTCACTTGACGGTACTTCAATTGCTAATTAAGATGGAAGTATCTTACTTAGGAGGGTTTTGTTTGAATAACTTCTGTTTAGAGCTGGTAGGCACCTTTTCTATAAAATAATAAAATGATAGAGGAGCGTGTTTACAAACATGAGTAAATATTTTTTTGAGGCATTTGAAAATTTAGTTAGGTTAGCGCCAGGTAGCGAGATATCAACTAAAAAAGCGATTTCTATGCTAGATGTAGATGTGAAAGATCATTTAAGAATTCTAGATATTGGGTGCGGTACAGGAAGTCATACAATGATTTTGGCGGAAATGTTTCCAGCCGCCCATATCACAGCCATTGATACGCAAGAAGACTTTTTAAATGAATTAAAGAAAAAAGTGGTAAAAAAACACCTGGAAAATCGAATCGTTGTAAAGAATGTATCGATGTTTGAGCTAGATTTTCCTTTAGAATATTTCGATCTCATTTGGGCTGAAGGTACGATCTATATCGCTGGATTTCAAAATGGCTTAAGAGACTGGAAAAAATACCTTAAACCGAGTGGTTATCTCGTTTGTAGTGAAATCTCTTGGCTAAATAACCATCCTTCTTTAGAGTGTAAAACGTTTTGGGAGACAGCGTATCAAGAGATGGATACGATTGTAAATAAAATAACACAAGTCGAACAAAACAATTATCATTACCAATTTTCTTTTGTCCTTCCGAAAGAAGATTGGACAGTGCAATACTACGGTCCACTTGAAGCAAACCTCAAGAAAATGGTGCAAAAATATCCACAAAACGAGGATGCTTTAAAAGTGGTGCAAATGTTGCGCGAAGAAATCCAATTGTACGATAAACATTCCGATGATTACAGTTATGTTTTTTACGGGATGAGAAAAGAATAAAGCAGATCAAGGAAAAAGGGCTGAAGAGATTCAGTCCTTTTTTATATTTATCGGTAAAAAAATTTACGATGAAGGAAATCTATTGAAACAGTAAAGATAAGCTTGAACAGCTATAAACAGATGAATTGAAATCATACCTGCTACGGTATAAGATAGGAATACGAATAGAAAGTAAGGTAAGGACACAGATAACGTAGTTTTTTAACAGTGAACAAAGTTAAACGAAGTGATTTAATGATTTAAAAAATTTTATCACTATAAGTGATTGAGAGGAGTATTTAGCATGAGCGATTGGAATACACGTTTTACAAGTGAAGAATATGTTTACGGAAAAGAACCGAATGAATTTTTAAAAGAAATGCAGAAAAGGTTAAACCTTTCTGGCCAGGCTTTGGCAATTGCAGAAGGCGAAGGTCGTAATGCCGCCTTTTTAGCTGAACAAGGACTAAACGTCACCGCATGGGATTATGCGGAGTCAGGTTTACTTAAAACGAAAAAGTTAGCTGAAACTAAAGGCGTATCAGTAAAGACGGAACTCGTTGATTTAAATGATGCCAAGTGGCAACCTAATCAATGGGATGAGATTGTCTGTATTTTTGGACATTTTCCAGAAGAACTTCGAAAGAAAACACTTAAAGGTGTAAAAGAAGCAGTAAAGCCAGGAGGCTATTTTATTACCGAAGTTTATTCCCATTATCAAATTCCTTATCAAAGTGGCGGTCCACAAACCGTTGAGCTTCTTTACAAACCAGATGAGTTTTTACGGTGCTTTTCAGATTGGCGTATTGTTCACTTTTTTATGGGAGAGGTTGTTCTTCACGAAGGAAAGTTACACAATGGGTTGTCTCATGTCATTCAATTTGTCGGACAAAAACTGAAATAAAGATTATCGTAGAGGAACCAATAATATGGAATGTAATCGAAGTAGATAAAACATACTTTTCTAGTTAGACTGGGATAATGTATAGTTCAAGCGTTCATAATAAGATTATTATTATCACAGGTGGTATACGTTATGGAAGATGCTCTTAACAAAGATAGTAGTAAAACTTTGAACTCGATCCAATCACGGTTTCATCATACTTCTGACCTCATGTCCAGAGACCTTTATATTATTGAAAAAAAAAGAATAACGATTGTTTATATTGATGGAATAATTAATACAGATTACTTAAGAGATTCAGTAATTGAACCAATAACTAATGGCTTTAAAAACATAAATGAAGGCAATCACCTAATCCAACAATTAACAAGAATAGTTACAAATCCCAATTATAAAATAACGAAATCCCTACAGGAAGTTATTGATGAATTAATATATGGGAAAGCAATCCTCTTAGTTGATGGATACACTGAAGCTCTAGTAGTAGATATTGCAGAATGGAAAGAACGAGCTTTAGAAGAATCCCTAGGTGAAAGATCGGTACGAGGAAATGTAGTCGGTCTTACTGAAAGAGCGAAGACAAATATTAGCATTTTAAGAGGCATTATTAAGACTGAGAACTTCTGTATAGACAAACAGTCTTTGGGATCTAAATCAAAAAATGATGTATTTATATTATATATTGATGATATTGTGGATAAACAGATATTGGCAGATATTCAGAACAAATTAAAAAAGTTAAATATAAAATATCTATTAGAGGCTAGAATTATTCAAGAATCATTAGCTAGTCATCCAAAAACCATATTTCCACGGACACTCTCAACAGAACGACCAGATGTTGCTGCTTCTGCACTTTTTGAAGGCAGGGTAGTAATCATAGTAGATGGTAGCCCACAAGTTATCATAGCACCTTCGTTGTTTATGGAATTTCTCCATGCACCTGATGAATACTATACGAGTTATGGGCGATTTTCAGGCCGTTTAATTCGACTCTTGGCATTTTTATTAACTATTTTATTACCAGGTATCTATTTGGCTTTGGAGGGGCTTGGCCAAGAAAATGTACCTAAAAAGGTATACGATATTTTAGTCAGTGAGGAAGAAATTTTGCCTACAGTATGGGAACTTGTGTTTCTTCTTATCCTCCTAAGAATATTGTTAGATTCATCCTTTAGGGTTCCAAAAGGGGCTGTTTTACTTATTTCTGTTTTAGGATCTGTATTACTAGGACAAACAGCTGTCGCCGCAAAGATCATTCACCCGGTTAGTCTACTTGTTGTTGGTATATCTTTTATAGCCAGTTTTACAATGGGTAACAAAGGACTTTCCCCAACTTTAAATGTATTAGTTACTAGTTTTATTATTATAGGGTATCATTTTCAATTCATGGGAATTATAGTGGGTTTAACATTATTACTTTTGTATATGACAAACTTAAAGTCTTTCGGTGTCCCTTATCTCTCTCCACTGCTTCCTTTTAGGCATAGAGAATTTAAGGATAGCTTATACAGAGGTGACCTAGAAACTTTAATAAATAGTGAGCATAATTACCCTAATCATAATTGAGTATTTTGAAAGCCAACTATACTGTTGGCTTTATATTTTTCGGGTATTATGCAGAATTAAATCGTATTTGATATATAAACTAACCTGATTTTATGTTTGAATGTAAATTGATAAAGTTGAATATTTATGGTAATGCAAGCGATGACCGTTAATTAATAGTTTGTTAGGGGGGAAGAAATGGGTAAACTACAAAAGTATCTTTTTATCTTTATTATTTTAATAGTTGTGATCGGTATAACTTCTATGTTTTTGAATGCAAATCAACAGGAACCCGAACTAACCATCCCAGAATGGGGCACGGTTCCTTATAATGATACCTACTATGCTTATGCAGTACTCATTTTAGATGAAAGGCATAAACAGTTGAGAACGTTGGATGAGATAAAAGTGGGAAGTACATTTCTTCTAGATCAATATGCGATCAAAGGGATACCTCAGCGTTTTCCTAACTTGTGGGAGCAACAAGAAAAATTACAGTTTCCCCTCGAGCTGGAGCCTAATCCGAATATCATATTATTTTGTCTTCGAAGGACAATGATTTTTTCGAACAAGTGAATGAGTACGGTATAGATATTTATTTTAATGACTTTTGGTATAACGTCAATTGATCTATCATGCGAAATGAGCAGAAGAAAAAACAAGTATTTTGACTTAAGGTGGTTGGATTGTATTTATCCTTCTTTATAGGCTAACCATCATCCAAATTTACATAAAAAGACGACGAAAACCAACAAGGTCTCGCCGTCTTTTTGTTTGAAACACTATTAATCAATTAATCCTTTTGAAAGTAAGAAGTCTCTTGCAACCACTGGATAGTCCTGATTATCAATATCGACTCTTGCGTTCATTTGCTGCATGTCTTGTTCAGAAATTTGTCCAGCTAACTGGTTTAATACGTCTTCAAGGTCAGGGTATAGATCGAGTATCGGTTGTCTGACAATAATTGCTGCATCGTAACGAGGGAAAAATCCGAGATCATCTGTCGTTGTTTGCATGTTAAAACGCTCGATACGTCCATCTGTCGTAAAGGCTGGTATAACATCGACATCGCCTTGAATTAGAGCCTGATACATAACATTTGGATCAAAACTTTCTCTTTTAGCAAACTCGAAATTGTAGGCATCAGCAAAAGCATCGTAACCATCCCCTTGACGCTCATAAAAGGCATGTGGAGCACCAAATGATAGATCAGCAGATCGTTTAGCGATATCTGAATATGTGTCTGCCTTAAAATCAGCATTTTCTGAGTAGGCCAGTGTATAGTTGTTTTCAAATCCTAGTGGTTGTAACCAAGTCGCATTGTAAGTTTGTTCATATCCTTCTTTGACGCGGTTAAAGATACTTTCACTTGATTCGCCAACTTCTGCTTGCTCACCTAAGACTGCTTCCAGCCCCGTTCCCGTATATTCAACGTATAAATCAATTTCACCGTTTTGAAGGGCAGGGGTTAAGATCGCTACTTCACCTAATCCATCCTTCAAATCAACGCTATAATCTGTCGTTTCCTCGATGTAAATCGCTATTAACTGTGACAGGATGTATTGTTCCGTCCAGTTTTTCCCCGAAACGACAATTGGACGATCTGTAGCGTCTCCACCAGTCTCTTCACTACTACCACAGCCTGTTAAAAAAAGTGTGAAACTTAGCAAACTAGCAATTAGTAATTTTGTTTTTTTCATCCATATTATCTCCTTTTTATGATTTAATGCCTTTCGGTGTTACTTTTTTCTCCACTAGCTTTAATACAAAGTCAAAAAACAACGCCATTAGGGCAACAGGAATGGCTCCAGCTAGGACTAGACTATTGTTCCATGACTGTAAACCGCGCCAAATGACATCTCCCAATCCACCCGCGCCGACAAATGTGGCGAGAGTCGCAACACCAACTGTTAAAACGGTAGCCGTTCTAATACCAGCCATAATAAAAGGTAAGGCGAGAGGTAACTGGATTTTCCATAAGATTTGTCGTGAGGTCATGCCCATCCCTTCACCAGCCTCAACAATACCTTCATCCACACTATTGATGCCTGTATATGTATTTCTAAGAATCGGTAAAAGAGCATAAATAATTAAGGCAACAAGAGCGGTTATGGTACCAATTCCTAAAAACGGAACGAGAAAACCGAATAGAGCTAGACTTGGAATTGTTTGAAAAACGGCGGTTACTCCAATGTAATATTCGGCAACCTTTTTCCTTTTCGAAATATAAATACCTAGTGGTAAAGATATCGCTACAGCGATAAGAATCGCTGCAAAGGATAAGTAAAGGTGCTCTATGGCACGTTGTATAATTAGATCTTGTCGAGTGATTACCGTATCAAAAAACACTTGTATTGCTTCCACTTACTTCACCTCTCCTTCAATCCCCGCAAGCTCCTGTAATAATTGATTTTTTTCAACTAAACCAATAGGTGATCCCTTATAATCTGTAACGATAATTATGTTTGTTTCATTTAATAGCATTACCCGAGTCACATCTTGCAAGGTAGATTGAGAGGGGAGTGTTGGATATTCTGCTATGCTTTGTGTAAGGTCTAGCGTCTTCATAATCGATGCCACAGAAAGTTCTTCTTTAGCTCGGTGCTTGATCCGTTCTTTTCCAATAAAAGAATGGACGAATTCATTCGCCGGATTTTCTATTAGGTTCATTGGAGAGGAGATTTGCTGGATTTTACCTTCTTTCATAACGACAATTTCATCCGCTAGTTTAATAGCTTCATCCATATCATGCGTAACAAAGACAATGGTTTTATGGATGTTTTTCTGTAGAAGTTTCAGCTCAGCTTGAAGCTGCTCTCGACTAATCGGATCGAGTGCACTAAAAGGCTCATCCATTAAGATAATAGGTGGTTCTCCAGCTAAAGCTCGTATGACACCAACCCGTTGTTGTTGCCCGCCACTTAATTCTAGTGGGTATCTTTTTTTATAGACACTAGGATCAAGTCCAACTAAATCTAATAATTCATCGACTCGTTTCTCGTAATCTTTCTTTTCCCAGCCCTTGAGTTTTGGTACTAGCGAAACATTTTCTTCAATCGTCATATGGGGAAGTAGACCGATCCGTTGAATGACATAGCCGATATTCCGTCGTAATTCAACAGCATTTTCATTCGCAATATCATTTCCGTTAATTGTAATAGTTCCTGATGTCAGTGGAATGAGCTTATTAATCATTTTCATCGTCGTCGTTTTCCCGCAGCCACTAGGACCAATTAACGTAACTAAGTTACCCTTTTTAACTGTAAACGAAACATTATCAACAGCAATCGTTCCATCTTCATATGCTTTTGTCACTTGATCAAATGTTATCAATATTCACACCTCCTTTTTTCTAGCCACCAATGAATTTTTTCAATTATGAGCATAAATCTAATTCATATTTGTTAATGAGCATTTGCTGATTAGCATTTTAATTTTATTAAGAGCATGAACAATAAGTCAAAGAATAAGGTCTCTAAAATAAGTAGTCTTATGATTATCTATGTTTTGAAATTTTATTTTTAAATAATTACAACTCAACAATTGACAATGATTATCATTACAGATACGATTGTAATATACTAAACTTACTAAACAATTGGTGAACGACACCTGTCATAAATAAATGGTACGAGAAGGCGACTTAAAGCATAAAATTTTTGGAGGTTCGTATGTGTACGCAATTGATGTCATTGGAAGAACAGCAAAAATTGGCAGACTACCGGGTTTGTTTTGAAGAAGAAAGCGCATCAATGTTAAACATTGATGTCATCGATCTGTTTGATAAGGAAAAGCTTCTATCTTTTTTAGAGGAAGTACAGGAGGAGTTACAAGCTCCAGACTTGATGGTAACGGGTTCTGCCTTTTCCAAACGGTACAGTTACCTTATTATTGCCTCTGCATTTTATTCGTTCTTAATGTTTAATAAAAAATTAAATATGTCGGCTGAAAATTTAGCGATTTTATCTTCTACCTCTCAAGAAAAATGGTTACCTCGTCTTTTCTTTAATGATCAGACGGCTTACATACCTGAGACAAAAGAGGATCGTAAAACCTGCAGGGATGATTTAATTAAAGAGCTTTTCGTTGATCATTTAAGTCCTTTATGGGACAATATTTCAGAACTTTGTAAAGTTCCAAAGCCTATTTTATGGGAAAATACAGCGATTTATTTATTTTGGATTTTCGAGACGTTACTTAAGCGGGATGACCTTGCCCCAGAGCTAAGGGATACCATTCAACTAGATTTTGATTATTTCCTTTATGCGACCGAACATTCCATTTTTAAAGATTACAAAAGTCACCCAATCACCGGTTTCTATTGTGATATGACAAGCCTTGGGGGACAAGCTGTTCGAATTCGAAAAACGTGCTGTCTCTATTATGCTCTTTCTGAAGAAGGCAAAATGTGTAAAGGCTGTCCACGAAGAGGTAGTTACCAGGCTTGTAACAATCTGGCCTAAATTTCCTTGAAACAAAAAGGATTCTGCTCATTAAACTCGAATTCATTCATGAAACAGTGCTAGGGACGGTCAGCTTAGACATAAACATTAATAGGATTACATAACACAACAGCGGCTTATCGTTGTTGTGTTATTAGCAACCCTAAAAAGTAGAGTGGGAGTGGGTAAATGTTACTTACTGAATTAAATTTAGAAACAAAAGAAATGAAAATCCATGATTTCATTGCAACTACATATCCAGAGTTAGTGAATACATACTTAACGATCGTACCTAAAGCGCGATTTATGATCATGGAGCGAATGATCAATGCCCTGTTAAGAGAAGGGTTTATTCAAAAAGATCAAATAGAAACGCAACTTTCACAGTCAAAGCCAGTTGAATTAACTTTTCAGAAAGGGAAGATCATCATTCCAATCGCTGAAAAATATAGTTATGATCGATATAAGCTTGGAGTAAATGTTAAATTTGTTGATCATAAGCAGGCAGTAATTGAGGTTTTACACCCGATCTTTTTAGTCGAACTATTAAAAGAATATATGGAAGAACAAAACATCACGTATTCCAATTTAGAGGGATTCCAGTTAGAGCTCGCTGATAGTGTCGCTAATATGGGATTAGGGTTGTTATTCCAAGAAACGAAATATGAACAGCTGAAGGCAATTGGTCAGAAAAACAACTGGCAAACAACGTTAGAGCTTGTAAACGGCTTAGCAGCTACAGACCCAACTTTTGATCGGGCCTTATTTTTTGAGCAGTCTTGTGTGACAGGACACCAGCTTCATCCGTGTACGAAGTCCAAAGTCGGATTAACGATCGGAGAAATTGTGCAGTATTCTTCAGAGTTTGATCAAGTGGTTGAACTGTCTTTTGTGGCTCTTCATAAAGATGTCGTTTATATAAACCCGCAGTTTGAACGCCGACAGATGAACGAATTCTGGTCCAAAGAATACCCTACGCTCTATGACTGTTTTATCAATAGTTGTTTAGCAAAAGGAGTAAATCCAGACGAACATGTCGTTTTACCCGTGCATCCGTGGCAAAAGGATCAAACTTTACCGGAATTATATGCAAATGAGTTAGAAAAGGGGGACATCTTTTTGATTGACAATTATCGGCTGCCAATAAAGCCGACGCTGTCAGTCCGTACGGTTGCACCGATTTCTGTCGATAAAAAATACCACCTTAAATTACCGATCAACGTACAAATGACTAGTGCTGTCCGAACGATCTCTCCAAACTCTGTCCATAATGGTCCAGAATTGACAGGCATCATTAAAACCATTTTAGAAAGAGAGAAAAACTTTAACGGAACATTTCACGTTGCAGGTGAAGACTTTGGAATACGCTTTAACTCCACAATCGAAAATGACACCCAATTGTATCATCGAAATAAAAATTTATCACTGCTCATTCGTCCCAATCCAGAGTCGCTCGTCAATGAAGGTGAAAATGTAATGGTCGCTTGTGGATTATACAGCCCGTCTCCTGTTTCAAACCGTTCAGTCGTTTATGAGATTGTCGATCAATTCAACTTGCGCCGTCCGTACCATTCGTTAGAAGAGAATGTAAAATCTTTCTTTAAAAAATATATCGATGTCGTTCTTTCTGGGATTATTCCATTGATGACCCGCTACGGCATTGGTCTAGAAGGACATTTACAAAATTCATTGATCGTTTTTAAAGACAATGAGCCTGTTAAAGCGTTCATTCGAGATTTAGGCGGTGTAAGGGTTTATAAAAAGAGATTAGATCAACAAGGGGTACCTGGTACCTTTTATCCTAATTCCGTTACGATTGGTGATGATTTCGTTGAAATGCAAAACAAAGTCATCCATACGGTGTTCCAAAGTCACATTGGGGAGCTTACGGCTCATCTAGCAAGACAATATCCGCTCCATGAGCAAGAGCTTTGGGATGTTGTAAGAGAAGTGTGCATCAACATTTTCACCGAACTTAAACAGGATGAAACCTTACGAGAAGATGTAGAGATGGATATGGAGGCGTTACTCGGCCCAACCGTGGAAACAAAGGCATTAACCATTATGCGGTTAAAAGATGATGTGACCGATTATGCCTATATCGGTGTACCTAATCCGTTGTATAAAGAAATATAGGTTTAACATATGAAATTAAGGGCAATAAAATAAGGGTAATCGAATAAAGTGTTCGGTACTCAATAATGTTGTTGTTAAAATAGGAGGGATATTCATGGCATTAACGTTTAAGCAAATGGTGGGAACAGCTAAAGAAAATGTAGCTGGCATTTCTTCAGCTGACGCACGCGAAAAGATGAATCAAAACCCGAATACACTGGTCATTGATGTGCAGGACGCAGCAGATGCAGGTGCTTGTGGTTTAATTCCAAGCAGTATGAACATTTCACTGGGAATGTTGCCGATCCGTGCAGATCTTGAATTACCAGAACACCTAAGAGCACCTGAATTAGCAGATCGCAGCCGTCCAGTCATCGTCACGTGCGGGGCAGGCGGTCAAGCCGCTCTTGGGGCCTATCTTTTAAAGCAGATGGGCTTTGAAGATGTAGCCTACATAGAAGGTGGAACGACAGCTTGGAAAAATGAAGGATTTGAAGTAGAGAACGCTTAATCATAAGGTATTGAGCTCTGCTTTCTTAACAAGTAAAAAAATGACGATCGACCAATTAAGGTTTGATCGTTATTTTTTTGCCTACACCAATAGGTTCAATCATTGTACATAATGATGTGGTTATATCACGAGGTTCAAACCGGACGTTCACACAAGGAAATGATTTAGCCCATGCAGAAATCAATGCAATGAATAACTGCAACGCTTTCCTTATACAAAATGCTTTGAACTGCATCCTTTATACTACCGTTGAACCGTGTATGATGTGTTTGTCTACGATTATTACTGCAAACATTAGAAACGTTGTTTTTGCCTTAGAAGATAAAAGCTTGGAAATGAAGCACTTTATTGATTCGAACACATTCATAAATAAACGTTTGCAAAATTATCAAGGTGGGGTGCTGTCAGATCAATCAGCACAAATGTTGAGAAGCTATAATCCGCATTTGGCTGCGATTATGATCAACGGGTTAGAGGCAGAGCCATTGCCGTGAATGGTTAGGCGTTTTAGGTTGAAATAAGCAGTCTAGTGGTAGTGAGTAAGTTGGGGTTATCGGGTGAATAAAGTGCCAGGAATGAAAAGTGAGTTATCGGAAAGACAAAGCGTCAGGGATAAAATTGAGTTTAGAGGACTGAGAGGCCTTTATTTATGCAAAAACTGAACATTTTACTCTTTTGGAGGACTCAGAGGCCTCTATTTTACTTATAAGCCACGGTTTTCTCCTGAATATCAGTGAATAAGGGCCTGTGAGTCCGCTAAATTCTAGAAATCGATGCTTTAGTGCCAAATAAGAGCCTGTGAGTCCTCTTAAATTACATTACAGGTAATTGACGAACGAGCTTTCAACATGAAAACCGCATGGGAAGCATATTCCACACGGTTTTAAGTATCATCTAGAAAAGTCCTAAAGCACGACCGTCTTCATCGACATCCATCTTTAATGCGGATGGTGCTTTTGGAAGGCCGGGCATCGTCATGATATTACCGGAAAGGGCGACGAGGAAGCCAGCTCCAATCGAAGGTTTGAATTCTCGGATCGTAATTGTAAAGTCTGTCGGTCTGCCGAGTTTCGTTGGATCATCAGATAGAGAAACTGGAGACTTTGCCATACAAATCGGCAAGTTATCCCAACCTAATGCTTCATACTGGGCCATTTGCTTTTTAGCTTTATCGGAAAATTCAACGGCTTTTGCGCCATAAACGGTTTGAGCAATTTTTAAGATCTTATTTGGAATCGTGTCACTCACATCATATAACGGTTTGAACGAATGAGTATTTTGTTCCATCGCTTGAAGAACTTGCTCGGCTAAGTCGAGTCCGCCTTCACCGCCTTTTTCCCACACTTCAGTAAGAGCAACCGCGTATCCTTCTTTTTCACAAAATGCTTTTAAAGCATCTACTTCTTGGTCTGTATCTGACGTAAATCGGTTAATCGCAACAACAAAAGGCAAGTTAAACGCTTGGATCGTTTCGATATGTTTTTGTAAATTACTTAATCCAGCCTGTAACGCTTCGATATTTTCCATATGTAACTCTTGTTTAGAAACGCCGCCATGCATTTTTAACGCTCGGATCGTTGCTACGATGACAACCGCTTCTGGCTGTATATCAGCAAAACGAGATTTAATGTTTAAGAACTTTTCAGCTCCTAAATCAGCACCGAATCCTGCTTCAGTAATGACAATATCGCTCAACTTCTGCGCCATTTTCGTTGCAATGACACTATTGCAGCCGTGAGCAATATTTGCAAAAGGTCCGCCATGGATTAACGCCGGTGTGTGTTCAATCGTTTGTACGAGATTTGGTTTAATCGCATCTTTTAATAAAAGCGTTAGAGCGCCTTCTACGCCAAGGTCTGCCACTGTTACAGGTTCTTGATCGAAAGTGTAAGCGACAACAATTTTTGCTAAGCGCTGTTTCAAATCTTTCAAATCCGTAGCTAAACAGAAAACAGCCATAATTTCAGAAGCGACTGTAATATCAAATCCATCTTCACGCGGTACTCCTTGCATCGGCCCGCCTAAGCCAACGACAACTTGACGTAACGCACGGTCATTTAAGTCTAGAACTCGTTTCCAGACAATTCGTCTCGTATCTATTTGAAGATCGTTTCCTTGGTGAATGTGGTTATCTAAAAAGGCTGCTAATGCATTATTCGCAGTTGTAATTGCATGAATGTCGCCGGTAAAATGGAGGTTAATCTCTTCCATTGGCAACACTTGCGAGTATCCACCACCTGCAGCGCCGCCTTTAATCCCCATCGTTGGGCCAAGGGACGGTTCACGAAGAGCAATCATCGCATTTTTACCTAGCTTGTTTAAAGCTTGTCCTAATCCTACTGTAACTGTTGATTTTCCTTCTCCTGCCGGGGTAGGGTTGATCGCAGTAACTAAAACGACCTTTCCGTCTGGTTGACCTTCCAGCCGTTTCATTAAATCAAGTGAAATTTTAGCTTTATAGTGACCGTGTAACTCTAATTCTTCATCTAAAATGTTAAGCTGTTCCTTAAATTGTTGAATGGGCTTTAATGTTGCAGCTTGTGCAATCTCAATATCTGATTTTATTTGCTTATTTGTCTTCATAGTTCTCCCTTCTCCACTCGTAACATGAAATTGTTGTATCTCAGGAAAGTATATTCGAGCCCCTACTTAAATATAGCACAAAAAGGAACTTCACTATAAAGTGAAGTAATTGAGGAGAAATGATAATAGTAGTGGCCTCTTTCTTAGGAGGAATAACATGAAGGAGTTTTGTTATCCGATAGGTTTAACGAGGCCAGATTAAACCTTTAAATTATATATATGTTTATTTCTTTAGTTTTATGACTAAAGTATATGACTTTTTCGATTTGTTGCTGAGAAGAGGGGGCACGACCGTTTCCGCTAAAGCGGAGAAAGGGCAGTTGTTTTATCGATATGAATAAAGGCATCGTATCGTTGTGATAGACGGGATGGAACATAATTTCCGTGATGTTCAAATTCAGGATGATAAACAACACCAATTGCACGATGGCCGATCACATTAGAGAAAAGGTCTTTATTGTCATCTGTAAACAGTAAAAATTGATTATAGGCACCTGCCTGATGAAGAGCTTCTTCCCAGCTGCCTGTAACGCCTTGAGGGACAGTCATAATTTCAGCAGGTGAACCCCATTCCGTTCCAGCAATAACAGTACCTTCGTAAGTTCCGAACCCTACCGCATAAACGTGATTCGCCCCGAAAGATTCTCGAGTTAATTGTCCGACATTGACCATTCCTTCTTTAGCCATATCGGTCGCGCGCGCATCGCCAATATGGGTGTTATGTTCCCAGATAATTCCCTTAGCAGAAGAGCCATGAAACTCACTAATATGTTGTAGCGCTTCGACCATATGACGGTCGCGAATATTCCACGATTCATTATCATTCGTCACCATCGTGTGGTAATAATGTTCAGCATTCATGGCAGCGATCGCATTAATATTCATATTCAATACCGCTTCGGGGTCCTGATCGTACATCTTCTTGTTTTCTTTTATAGTTGATAACAGTTCCATCACTTCACTCATGCAGTCTTCGCCATAAAAGGCCGCTGAAATCCCGTAGTTCTCAGGTTTCCTGTGATAAGGTTCGAAGCATTCGATTGCTTGTAGCGCTTTGTCCAAATCAGGGGATTTAATCTTTTTTAAGTAATCAACAATCGCTTCCATAGACTCCCATAAGCTATACACATCTATTCCGTAAAAGCCTATTTTTCGATCGGTTTGTTGTTGGTTGTAAGCGTGAAGCCATTGGATGAGATCGACCATTTCCCGATTTGCCCACATCCAACTCGGCCAACGATAGAATGATTTTTTTAATACATCTTCAGCACTCGAGTACTCGGGGGCCCTTCCTTTAATGTAACGATTTACTTCATAACAGGCCGGCCAATCTCCCTCGACGGCAATAAAAGAAAATTGATGCTCCTGAATGAGCTGCTTCGTAATATCGGCCCGAATCGTATAAAATTCCCTCGTTCCATGACTTGATTCACCAAGGAGTGCGTACTTTGCTTGGCCTGCTTTTTGGATTAACGGTTGGAGATCTGCTGTCTTATTAAATGGAACCGCATGTTTTTTGATATGGTCAGTTAATTCTCTTGTTGTAATCAATACCTTCACCTCGGGCTTAGTATGAGCGGGAATGAGCCAAGTAATTCCAGTTGATGAGGAAAGAAGCGACGGGTGCCAGTTGGGAAGAAGTAGTATCAAGAAGTGTTAATTGATGATAGAGAATAGTGATCGAAAGGAAAAAACTTAGTGGAGAACGGTCGTCAAACAGTGCGGATAGTGCCTCATTAAATAAAAGCACAACACTAATCAATTTGTGAAGCAGTTAACAAAAGCAAATTAAAATCTATATTAGGCTATAAGTTCCTTGTTTTATATGGTCTTTTAAGCACTTCATAATAAAATGAATGAACGCTAAAACGATGAAAAAAGTAAAAAAGATTGTTGTATACATAAATGACTCCTTCACAAATCATCTTTGTTTTAATAGAATGATATGGTATTATTTTACTAGTTTTAAATATTATATCATTTTATGTAAAAGTTTAGTTGTGATCGTCACTTCTATTGAATACTTAAGATTTTAATAGATTAAGTATGAATAACATATGCAACCCTTAGCTGCACCGACATGACCTTAATATAAATCCGTTATCCATGGAGGTTACCTCGATGAATGAAAAGCAATCCACAAAACAACGACTATTGATCATTAGGGATTTGTTGAAAAAATACACCGACGAACAGAACGAACTGACAATTAGAGAGTTAGTAGACTTGTATTATGAAAACACAGAACAAACGGTGGGGCATAAGGCCATTCGAGATGACCTTAAAGAGTTAGCAGAATCCGGACTGTTTGATGTGATAGAAAATCACGAAAAAAATGGGGTAGAGAAATATTACAGTCACCAAACCCGCTTATTCGAAATTCATGAGTTACGTCTTTTAATTGATGCTGTTTCTTCAGCGAAGTTTATCACGCAAACGGAAACTGAAAATCTAGTAAACAAATTAAAAAAGTTGACGAGTTATCACCTGGCTAAACAGCTCGAAAATCGAATTTTATTACCAGCGGGGACTAAAACTGAAAATAAGAGTGTCAGAAATGCGATCAATTCCTTACATGAAGCCATTTGGAAACAACAGACGATTCAGTTTCAATATGGAAAGTACACCATTCAAAAAGACTTTCAACTGAATAGAAATGGAGATTATTATCTGGTCAAACCGTATGCGCTTGTCTGGAATAATGAATTTTACTATCTGATTGGCGAGTTTGTCCCAGAAGGAGATATCCGTCATTACCGGATTGATCGAATGCGAAACGTTGAGGTGACTGAGAATACGTTTATTCTCGACCCTAATTTTAACATCAATCATTATACGCAAACCCTGTTTCACATGTATTCGGGAGAAGAACGAAGCATTGAAATTGAGTTCGTTAATCAATTACTTAATGTAGTGATTGATCGGTTTGGTTTAAATGTAAATATTCGTCCACATTCAGAAGGTACATTTAGGATAACGACCAATGCGGTAATTAGTGACGGGTTAGTGCGCTGGCTACTAACATGGGGCAGCGATGCAAAAGTACTTACACCACCGTCACTGGTGGACCGGATGAAAACAGAAGCGGAAAAGCTGTATAAACAATACCAGCAATAACTTGGATGAAAAGTTAAGTAGAACAAATTAAAACGGACTCCAGTGCTCGTAAAATGTTAGAGCCATCTCGCTTAGGAGAGACGTTAAAGAAAAAACAAAAACAAATATACAATGACGAAACCGACGACCAGTAGGAGTAGTCGGTTTTTCATCGTCTTTTAGTCTCCTTGGAAACCTAACCATTCTTCGCATCTTTTTTCCTACCCTACCCAAAAAAGGAAACGGTCTCAGCTTTTTTCTTTGTAAAATATAAGGAGAAATGGAGATGGAGAAAATTCACTGAAAGTTAATAAATAGAAATAGGTAAAAGTTTTCGTTTGCTCGAATAACATACTAATTCGAAAAAAGGAGACATGACAATGAGACTGCAAACAACGAATGAGGATTGTCAAAAGCTTAGTATTACGATATATAATGATGGTTTTGGTCTAGTGAAAGAGGAAAGGAAGCTTTATAGTACGGATGCCATATCAGAAGTTCAATATGTGGATGTAGCTGAAAAAATAGAAACCGATTCTATCATTGTGAGTGGTCTAAAAGTAGAGGAATTTAATTTTGACTATGATCTTGTCAATCAAAGGAAACTTCTAGAAAAATACTTAGAACAAGTCGTTACGGTCCATGATAAAGAGCGGGGCGATAAGACGAGAGTTCGACTATTAAGTGTAACCGATGGAATAATTGGTGAAATAGTGGATACGAAAGAAATCATCATAAATCCTGTCGGTGAGCTCATTTTGCCTTCCTTACCATCAGGACTAATGGTCAAGCCCGCTCTAATATGGAATATCAAGCCACAATGGATGAACCATGAAATTAAAGTTTCATATTTAACAAAAGGAATACAGTGGAACGGAAACTATGTTTTAGAGCTGCAACACAATACATTTCAACTGACTGGCTGGGTACAGATTAACAATCAATCTGGTACAACGTATAACCAAGCCCAATTAAAACTCATTGCGGGTGAAGTAAATCGCGTTCATGATATACGTGATTTTGATCACGATGAGCATGTCGTTTATAGTCAAATGTCAATCGAAGAAGAAGCCGAGAATTTCACTGAAAAAAGTTTTGCGGACCAGCAGATGTACACCTTAAGCAGACCTGTGCAATTAAAAAATCAGCAAGAAAAGCAAATTAATTTTTTGAATATTGCAAACGGCGAATACAAAAAATATTACGTTGTTGATCGTTACACCGAACAACCACCGATTATGATTGAAATGATGAACAGTAAAGACAACCAAATGGGAATACCGCTTCCTAAGGGCAAAGTCAAAGTGTACCAGGAAGATGAAAGCGATCAAACGTTAGAGTTTATCGGGGAAGACGAAATTCCGCATACCCCGAAAGACGAATTAGTTACACTAACGATTGGAAAGGCATTTGATATTGTAACAGATAGTAAGGAAAAAAAGCGATACAGAGCGTATGATTTTGAGGGTGAGTATGAGTACGTCGATTACGAATACGTCATTAAAAATAAAAAAGATGAACCGGTTATGATGAAAATTGAACATTCGATTTACGAAAGATGGTCCCAAATCATGAGAAGCAGTCATTCGTATGAACAAGAGAACACAAGACAACTTGTATTTTGGGTTGAAGTCCCTGCCAATCAGGAAACAATCGTTTCATTCACTTATGAAATCGACCAAGTGTTCCATGTAAAAGTCCATAAATAATAAGGTTGTTGCTATTCTTTTTCATGTTTTGAACCGCTCCTTTTAACAAGGCTAGTACATGGAAAAGATAGGAATGTAAACTTGTTTTATAGGGACTCATTTTGTAAGTGGACAAATGATGGTTCAAACCATCAAGGACAATGGAAACTATAATTCGGTGGTGATATTAGTGAACAAAATCGATGAACTTTATCATGCATTAGTGGAATCCAATCATACGGTCGTACTTACTGGTGCTGGTATGAGTGTGGAAAGCGGGATTCCGGATTTTCGCTCGAAATCAGGATGGTGGAAGAACATTGATCCTTTAACCGTGGCTACCGTCGATGCGCTAGAGGAAGATTATGATTTATTCCATGAATTTTACTCAACCAGGCTTCAAACACTTGGAGACTGCAGGCCCCATGATGGACACCGTATACTCGCTAAATGGGAGCAAAAAAACCTTGTTCATGAAGTTGCAACGCAAAATGTCGATGAGCTTCACATGATGGCTGGCAGCAAACAAGTGGACCAATTGCATGGCTCAATTCGAACGTTTCGTTGCCATCAATGTGGAAGTTCAGCAAGTTTTGAACAATTCAAAAACAAAGAAAGCTGCAGTATTTGCAATGGACAGATTCGCCCGAATGTGGTTCTCTTTGGTGAAATGCTGCCGGAAGATGCGTGGAACAGCGCTCTTCATCACATTGAGCGAGCTGAACTTGTCATCGTCATTGGCACGAGCTTGCAAGTATATCCTGTAAGTCAATTACCACAAATGACGCAGGGGAAAACCGTTTATATCAATAAAGAAGTGAATGACCATCACTCATTTTTTGATTTAATCATCGAAGGAAGCGCAAAAGAAACATTGATCGCAGTCGACCAGTTGATTCGGTAAATAGTTTAGGAATTAAAAGTCTAACCAAAAGAAAAACGGGAGGTATTAAGAGTGGATATTGCCGATATAGCTAACCTTCGAATGGAGAAAATGGTTCATAAGGTTGAACATTATTTAAGAGAGTTTGACGATGATTATGAATATTGTTTTATAAAAGATTATGAATTGCTGTTTGACGATTTCAAAAGTCAATCCATTCAAGTTGCCGATTGTTTTGTTACGCTGTTGGAGGTAAAAGATAAGACATTTCTTACCTCCTTACTTTTTTCGAAATCGTATGACGTTCTTGATATCGTCCAATGGCTCGATTCCCATACCATTTCTTACAATAACCGTGATCAAACAGGTTATTTTGTTAAAAATGCGGGGAAGATCATTGAAGCGGTAAAATTCAAAGGGGTCCCAATCGTACTTGCAACCCGTGGAAAAGATAAGCTGTATTATGACGCAGACCCTTTAGTTGAAGTAACGGAGCGTTATGAGCATTTTTCTCAAATAGTAAATACGGCAAATGCAAATTCAATTGAAATTATATAGGATTAAGAAATATACGTGCTATCGAATAGATTCAGAAATGAATTTTTTTGATAGCTTTTTTCAATACATCGGTCCGCAATCAATTCAAAAGCAAAAAAATTTGTATGGATATTTGAAGGTCTCTAGTTGCTGTAGACGTGATATATAAAGAATATTAAACTTTTAAGAATTCTTAAGAACTTTCACTGCTTTTTCTTCAGGTTTGGCTATTAAAGTAGGGTATAAATTCAAGCCAATGGAGTGGTGGAAGATGAAACATCTAACCTTCTTATTTCAATATATTGTTAATCCGAAAACAGTGGGTGCGATCTTACCCAGTTCAAGTTTCCTTGGGGATAAAATGATTGAACATATTAATTTCGATAATGCCAAATATATTGTTGAATATGGACCAGGAACAGGGGTATTTACTGAAAAATTGCTTAAGAAAAGAAACCCTAATACCATTATTATGTTACTGGAAAACAATGAAGAATTTTATTTATTACTGAAAGAAAAATTTAAAATGGAAAAGAATTTATACATCGTAAATGGATCAGCTGAAAAAATTGAACAGTATCTTCAAAAATATAAAGTGCCTTATGCAGACTATGTGATTTCAGGGCTTCCTTTTGCAAGTTTGCCCGAACAGGTTTCACACAATATTTTACTCAATACTTCGAAAATCCTAGATAAGGATGGACAATTTATTACTTTCCAATACACTAAAATGAAAAAGGCATTGATTGAACAGTTTTTTACCAAAATAGAAATAAAGAGAGAACTGAGAAATGTTCCACCAGCTTACGTGTTTAACTGTTCGATTAAAGAAAAAAATGTGGAGGAAAACTATGGAATCGAAAATTCTTATTGTGGATGATGAGAAAGATATAAGAAATCTTATCTCGGTCTATTTAGAAAACGAGGGAATGCAAACCATTCAAGCGGAAGATGCAATTGAAGCACTAAAACTGTTGGAGAAGCAGGATTTTGACCTAATTATTTTAGATATTATGATGCCTAAAATGGATGGTATCGAAGCTTGTATGAAAATCAGACAAGAAAGAAATATGCCGATCATTATGCTTTCGGCAAAGTCTGAAGATATGGATAAAATTCAAGGTCTTGCATCCGGGGCTGATGATTATTTATCCAAACCATTTAATCCGTTAGAATTAATCGCTAGGGTGAAATCTCAATTAAGAAGATTTAAAAAATACAATAGCGATACCGATAACAATAACAATCAGACTGTTATTGAGATAGGGGATTTAAAGGTCAATACCGACACACGCCAGGTTTGGGTAAGAGGAAAGGATATTAGACTAACTCCAAAAGAATTCGACATATTGGAAATTCTTGCACGTAACAAAGGAATTGTCCTTAGTATTGAGAAAATTTATGAGGCCGTTTGGAAAGAAGACTTTTTTAAGTCAGATAATACTGTGATGGTACACATTACAAAAATTCGAGATAAGTTAGAGGAAGACTCGAAGCATCCGATTTATATTAAAACGGTTTGGGGAGTAGGGTATAAAATATGAGGGTAAATAAGCTTAGAAATAAGCTAATCATAAAGCTTCTTGGTGCGATTGCCATTAGTTTTTTCGTTTCGTACTGTGTAATGGTCTTAAATGCCCTGCTCTTTAGGTATCTTTATGATAGTGGATACTTTGATATGGAAAGTGTACTTCATTTTAATTTTATGAACCTTTTTACATTTACAACTGGAATTTTATCATTCATAGCTGCATTTTTATTACTAGTGCGAAAAAAAGTAGCATACCTGAAGCTAATATCAGACAGTGTAAACCACATAGCAAATGGAAGCTTGGGTTTAACGATAAAAGCGGAGGGAAAAGACGAATTGACCCAACTGGCCGAGAATATTAATTTCATGTCAAAAGAGCTGGAGAATAAATTTGAGCATGAAAGACGTTTGGAAGCTGCCAAAAATGAGCTGATAACCAATGTCTCACATGACTTACGAACTCCATTGACTTCCATGATTGGATATTTGGACTTGTTAAAAAAGGGACAATATGAAGGCAAAAAACAGTTTGATGAGTACGTTGAGACCACATATTCAAAATCACTTCGATTAAAAACTTTAATTGATGAACTGTTTGAATATACTCGGTTATCCGACCTTGATGTAAAGTTAAACTTAGTGGAAGTGGATGTAACTGCTCTTTTAGAACAGATAGTGGGAGAATACATTCCCATTTTTGAAAGGGAGCACTTAAGTGTAAAGAAAAACATTACAGATGAACACGTTCCTGTTCTTTTGGATATTGAAAAATTTGTTCGCGTCTATGAAAACCTTTTTATGAATGCCATAAAATATAGTATAAAACCGTCCGATATACGTATAAGTCTTGAAGCAAAAGGAAGCAAAGCCGTTTTTAAAGTATCCAACCGAGTAGATCAGCCACCGGTAGAAGATGTTAACAAATTATTTGGGAGGTTTTTCACAGGAGACAAGGCCAGAAGTGAAAATCGAGGTACAGGACTTGGACTCGCAATTTCTAAAAGAATTGTAGAACTTCATAAAGGGTCCATAGGTGTGGAGTACAAAGAAGGATGGATGACTTTTTATGTGGAGCATACTATTCATTGAAAAGGCTTATGAGGATAAATTTCTCATAGGCCTTTTTAGTTAATTAAATTCAATTTTGAAAGAGAATACTGACCGCTACAAAAATAGAACCTTTTTGGTTAATTCTGTTAAACTTAAATGGAGTTATGAACAATTTCAAATCTTTTAAAACTATAAAAACAGAGTAGAAAGAAAAGGTGGGACTTCGTCATGAAAAAAGTGATCATTTTTATATTGCTAGGATTCGTAGCTGGGTATTACTTCATATCGTTGTTCGATCGAGGCTTCAAGGTTGAAATTCGCAACGAAACCAACGCAGAAATTTCAGGGATGTATCTAACCTACTATACTACCATTCCTAACGTAGACATACCTGCAATACCAGCGAACAAAAAACATAAGTTGAAAGTCAATCCAACTGAAGATTTTAGTGAAACCTCGATGGAATTACAGTATCAGGATAAAGAGGGGAGACTGCATCAAGAAACGGTATTTGGCTATATTGAACAAGGTTATTCAGGAGAAGCGATTGTTACCATTCAGTCAATAAATGAAGACGGGAAGTTGCAAATTGAAGTGGAAGAGAAGACATCATTTTATTAATAGAGCGATGCTAGCAAACCACTAGCTACATCCTATCAATATCCTACAAACTCCTAATCTAAAGGAACAGTCAATGTGTATATTTCATCACCATTCACCACAATTCTATATTATCCCCGATTATTCACTCTGGTCGCATTATATAAGAACTTAAAGTTTGGGTGACCGATATTTTTCTCGTATGTAACTGAGAGCTGGAGAAATGATCCATCTCTCATTAAAACTTACTATCTGCCTATAACATTTTTACTTTTTCGTTACAATCATTCTAATTCCTTGTTTCGGTCTCAGTGTTATGAGTGGTTGAGGTTTGACGTCGTGATGATCGGGAGCAAGTGTTAAGTGATAACGCTGGAAAATAGAAACTAAAACAAGGACGGCTTCCATGACCGCAAAATGATTACCAATACAGACTCTCGGGCCGCCACCAAATGGAAAGAAGGCAAATGAAGGCAATGTTTTTAGTAGGTCTTTTTCAAATCTCTCAGGAATAAATGAAGTAGGATCCTCAAAATAGAGTGGGCTACGGTGAACGACATAGGGGCTTATTAAGATCATTTCGCCTTTCTTGAAAACATAATCACCGATTTCCACATCACTATCTACTTGTCTCCCAATGACATAGGCTGGTGGAAAGAGTCGAAGTGACTCCCAAAACACATTTTGTGTATAGGTCAGCTTGCTAAAATCATCGGGTTGAATGTTCCGGTCCCCAATTACTTCGTTAATTTCCTCATTTAACTTTTTCATAACTATAGGATGCTGTGAAATTAGGAACAGAGTCCAAGTCAGTGCATTGGCAGTCGTTTCATGTCCGGCTAAAAAAATCGTCATCAGTTCATCCATTAGTTGCTGATTAGACATCCTAAGGCCATCGACTTCAGAACGTGCTTTCATTAACATCCCCAGTAAATCTTCGTTTCTCTCATCGCTTTTTCTTCTGTCTTCAATGATATTGGTTAAAGTTTGCTCCAGTATATGGATTGATTTTTTATAAGACTTATTGTTTTTAGTAGGTAGCCAGAGCGGTAAGCGGACGATAGCTCTCATTCTTTTAACAGCTAATTTCATATACGTTTCAATGGGTTGCCCAATCGCTTCAGAACCTTCCTTAAAGTCCATGCTGAACATGGTCTTTGTAATGATACCGAGTGTTACATTCATCATCTCTTTTGACATGAGGTATTCACGGCCATCTTCCCAATCAGAAATATAATTAGCAGTAACGTCTATCATGTCCTGAGCGTATTGAGTAATATGAGTTTTTTTAAAAGCTGGTTGGATTAGTCGTCTTTGTTTCAAATGCATCTCTTTTTCACTCGTAAGGAGGCCTTCGCCGACAACGTCTTTTAGTACGTTTAAGTCTTTAGATTTTATAAAATTCTTTTGTTTCGAAACTAGAATTTCTTTAATTAAATCAGGATTTGAGACATGATAGACTTTCTGAAAGGGCCCAAAACGAAATTTAGCCACATCCCCATAGACATTAGATAACTGGGTTAGAAAAAGTAATGGATCCTTTTGAAATTCTTTGAGGTTTCCAGATAACCAGCTGCCTCTTGGTCCTTTTATCTGATGCCAATCTTTTATTTTCCCCATACAACTTAACCCTCTCTTTTTTTAGTCTGCTTTATTAATTTATGTTGAGTAATGATCTCCGCTTGGACAAATATCTGCTCTATAAAATTATTGTTAATAAATAGGCATTCGCCATGCTGTTGAGGGATAAATAGCAGAGTCTTTATGCCTAAAAATAGTCAAAAGTAGGCAAAGTAGAAAACCAATCGGGAAAGCAATGAATAGGTTATAAGTGTATCTTTTTTAGTATTAGAAAATAAGGAAGTGATACGATTGGTTCAAAAGAAAAAAGTAAAACAACTACAAGCGTTAAAGTCGAAAACTAAAAAATCTGAAGATACGATTAGTGGGATTGCTCATAAGCTACTAAATGACCCGAAATTGGTTGAGGTTATTAAATTAGGATCTAAATCACATTATGAATTCATTAAGTTAGTTCGCGAGTATGCCGATGTTATAGCGTTACATTTAAATACACCAACAAAAGACGATGTAGCGAATGTTGCACAGCTAGTTAAACAACTAGAGGAAAAAATAGATAGTTTAGAAGAGAAATTAAAAGACGCAGAATTGGGTGCAGAAAAAAATACTCCAGAACATTACCAAGAACATTTTAGAACTTACGATAAAGATAGGAAGAAAAAATGGAAGGATATGTTGACACAAAATATGTTTGACACATCAGTTGATAACTCCTTAGGAACGAAAGAGTTACTTGAACGCCTAATAGATCGGAGGAGATGATGTGAAAAATAAGCATGGCAGAAGTCGGTTGAGATGCGAATCCACTGATAAAGAATCTTTAGATTTAAAAGTGGGACAAACACCTAGAAAATTAATTTGGCGGTTAAATAAGGCTGCATTATGGTATTATCCTTCCAAAGAAAAAAAGTACAAAACTCCATTGTTACTCGTTTATTCATTAGTTAATAAATCATATATTCTTGACTTACACCCTGGAATGAGTATGATTGAAGCTTATCTAAAGGAAGGGTATGACGTTTATCTACTTGATTTCGGGGAACCTGGATACGAAGATAAGGACTTAACGTTGGACGACTATATTCTTAAGTATATGGATCGAGCGGTAAAACGGACGCTTTTACATTCGAATGCTCGTGAAATTACTTTAATTGGCTATTGTTTAGGCGGGACACTTACAGCCATTTATGCAACAATAGCTGAAACACCGATAAAAAACCTAATTATCTTTGCTACACCCATCGATTTTAGTAAATTAAATATCCCTCAAGATTGGAATAATGCGTTACAGAGAAATGAATTTGAGTTAGATGAAATCATTGATGAGTATGGTACTATCCCGGCAAAAGTTGTTGAAAACGCAATAACCCTAGCAACAACCCCGTTTACGATTAAATCTAAATTGTCTCTTAAAAAGAAACCAAAGAATTTGAAAATGAAGTTATTATACCATTGGATTAATGATCAAATTGCATTTTCGGGAGCCTTGCTTAAACAATTAATCCAGATGGTCTTGGGGAACCAATTAGTAAAGGATGAATTAGTGATTGGTGGAAAAAAAGTAAGAATAGCCAACATTAAAGCTAATACACTAGTTATATCAACAACACATGACGAACTCGTTCCTGAAAAATACACAAAAACGATCATGAGTTTATTAACTTGTAAGGATCAAACATTCGAGAAAATAAATGGCGGTCATGTGACCATTGCCATGACGGGGAAAATCCCTCGTGTTCTGAAAGAGTGGTTAACGAAGAGGTCTACTCCCTTATAACGTAGCCAATTAATAATAAGGCTGTTTAGCTCCGGGCTTCAATGTTCTATTTCGAAGCCCGTTTTTTTGTGTTTCACATTAAATGGAGCATAGCATAATAAAATAAAAATACATCTTTCTTTGAAACTATTATCGTTTTTTATACGTATATTAAGTGAGGATAAACGTCACTGCGAAAACCAGAAAGTGAAATCTAAAATTATAAGTGAGGGAATGAGATGAAAAAGCAGTTGATCAAAAAATACTTAATTTTCATAGCCTACATGTTAATCGGTGCCATTGCAGGCGGAGGAATTGCTTATAGCTTGTCTAGCATCGAGTTCCCATCTGAGTATAGAGCATTCCCTTTTTATGTGAATCTATTAATCGTTGCATGTACATATTTTATGGCCGTCGCTTTTCACGAGTTTGGTCATGCCTATAGTTTTTCTAGAAATGGTGTAAAGGTGCGAGCAGTTATTGTTATGTTTTTATTTTTTATTAAAGAAAATGGGCGTTGGAAGGTTAAATTTCGTCCGAATAAATTAACGGCGATTGGTGGAATTGCTATTCCTGATATACGAGCAATCAAGGATCAAGCTGACTTAGAACAAACGCAGCGGGCGTATGCCAGAGCAATTATTGCTGGTCCCGTTTCTTCGATCATGCTTTGGGCAGGTGTTACGGTCCTTTCTGTACTGCTCTTTTTTACAGCTGCGAATGCAGCCCTTATATCAACAACATTTACCGTTATGATATCTTTAACGATTATTACCTTGTTTTTACTCGCAACTAGTTTCATCAAAAATGAATATGCAGTAGGGGATTTTCCAGCCTACAAGCTAGCTAAAAACGATCGTTTTTTTATTGCGATGCAGCTTTATCAGTATGCGCTTTTCTCAACTGAACATGAACGGGTTAGGAACGAAAACCAGTATTTAAGAACTGTTTTGTTAGATGAGTTGGAGAAAAAGTTACAAGAAAGGGATAATCATATTTATACGCTTGGTCTTGTCGATCATTTTATTATTGAATATTTAACAGGGCGTATCGAGCAAATGCCTTCGGTGATCGTCGACTATGTCGATTACTTACAGGAAGATGAAGAGAGGTTAGCGAAAATAAAAGCAAATGACTTTGGGTTGAGCATCTATTTTCATATTTTAAGATATATGTACACGAAAGAAGAAACGAAGCAAAAAGCTCTAAATCTTTATGAAAACCTAAAGAGCGAATTGAAACCAAATACACCGATGAGGAAATACTTGTTAAAGCAAGCCGACCATGCATTTGGCCTCGCCGACCACAGCGAATTCTTGCAGAATAAAGAAAACATTTGTATATCACCCGCCCACGACATCTGGAAGAATTTCGAAGGGTATTTTGTTGACGAACTAACGTTAAATCAATTGGAAGTCAAAAAAGTAGTTTACTAGACGAGCGCTATGTTTGGTGTCACGGGGGTCGATAAAAAGGAAACTGGTCCGCAATTACGAAAATAAGGATTAAGCGGGTTAGAAAAAGAAATATGACCCCGGAATCACAGTATAAGGGATAAGTGGGCTCGTAAAAGAAATTTGCGGCTCGGGATTACCAGAATAAGGGATAAATGGGCTCGTAAAAGAAATTTGCGGCTCGGGATTACCAGAATAAGGGATAAACGGGCTCGTAAAAGAAATTTGCGGCTCGGGATTACCAGAATAAGGGATAAATGGGCTCGTAAAAGAAATTTGCGGCTCGAGATTACCAGAATAAGGGATAAACGGGCTCATAAAAGAAATTTGCGACTCGGTATTACCAGAATAAGGGATATGTGGGCTCATAAAAAGAAAAATCGACCTAGTATCCCCAAAATAAGGGAAAAGTAAGTTCATAAGTGAAAACAGCTCGATAGATTAGATCGAACCAGGAAAAAACAGGTTCAATTAAAGAGAACACATCACAGTACTCCGACTATTAAAGAAACTTTTCATTTATATTACAATTGCAATAAATAGATTAAAATATAATTTTTTTCTTATTAGCACTTTATTCATGTGTCATAAATGTTAAAGTTATATTATAGTGGTAGTATGGAATGTGTAAATTTTTTACATCTACTCATGATTGGGGTGAGACCTTGAATACGAAAAGCTTGAATATTGTTAAAGAAAAAAGTGAAATTGACCGGTTACACCAAGAGATTGAACATTTAAAGTTAGAACTCAATGCTTATAAGCAACTGGCTCAGAATTTTAATGATAGTGAAAAAGCATTTGACCAGTTATTTAATAATGTTTCGGATGGGATCTATTATAATAAAATCTACAAGGATGGTAGAGCCGGAAATTTTATTAACGTAAATCAAGTGGGTTATAGTAGGTTAGGCTACACTCGTGAAGAAATACTTAAAATGTCTCCTGTTGATATTGATATTCATGACGAAGATGAGATCCTTCAAATGATTGATGCTACGTTTCAAAATGAAACTTATATTTTTGAAACGACTCATATTTGTAAAGATGGACAACAAATTCCTGTTGAAATTAAGGCGCACATGTTTGATGGTGAGGGTGAAAAGTACATATTATCGGTTTGTCGGGATATTTCAGTAAGAAAACAAACGGAACAAATGATGATCCAAGCCGAAAAAATGAATGTAGCGGGGCAACTTGCGGCTGGTATTGCTCATGAGATTAGAAATCCGCTAACGTCATTAAAGGGATTTGTGCAGCTCTTTCGTTCCGGAACGATCCCAAGTGATGTATTCCTTAATATTATGGAGGATGAACTAGAACGAATCGATTTAATTTCTACCGAGTTTCTATCACTTGCAAAACCGGTAACTACGGATTTTACAAAAGTTAATTTACCTGTTCTTTTAAAAGATATAGTTGCGCTTCTAGATACGGAAGCTTTTAAGCAGTCGATTTCCATCTCTACTGTATTTGAAACCGAAGAAGCAGTCGTACTAGGAGTAAGTTCTCAGCTTAAACAAGTGTTTATTAATCTAATAAAAAATTCTATTGAGGTTATGCCTGATGGTGGTAGTATCTTAATTAAAATAGAAAAAGAAAAAGAGTATTTGAATGTCTCCATCGAAGATAAAGGTGTAGGCATGACAGAAGAACAGTTAAGTCGAATAGGTGAACCGTTTTATACAACAAAAGAAGCGGGTACAGGAATTGGGCTGATGGTTACTTATACGATTATTGAAAACCATAACGGAAAGGTAAACGTTAAAAGCAAATTAAATGAGGGTACGACGTTTACAGTACAATTACCTGTTATTTCTGAATAAGTATCAACTTCATATCAAACGGAAGCATTACTTCAATAGTAAGTAATGTTTTTTATTATCAAAAAAAGTTACTAGGTTGCCCTTATTCTAGGTTGTTAGTGGTAAAATATAGAAAAACACTTCGTCCGGAGGGGAAGCGCTATTAAGATTTTAAGGTATCTGTCTAACTTCATTACAGGTGTTTTTGTGTTACTCTTTTCGGTTTGGATGAGTGGTCCAGGAATCGCTGAAACTGACTCACCCATTTACAGATGGTATTATATGTTGTTTTTTGTTTGTTGGATTATTGGTTTTTTCCTGCAAACGAAAGAGCGAACTCGAGTAGCAGGTGTGGGTCTGACGCTGATTCCTGCATTGTATTATTTCGTGTTATTAATTAGAGCTGCTACTCTATAAAACAACAAACAAAGTGTGCTAGCGATGGAGGAACTATGTGTCAAACTAAACAAAAATTAGCGATAATTACTGCAAGGGATCGGATTAGCCATTTGCCAAGAGTTAGTAGAAGCAGGTTATGATATCTTTTTTTACTATTGAATGAAAAACGAAATAGAGATGTCGAGTAATAAGTTTAAAATTATGTTTTGCTGTTTATAAAAACAAACTAGATCCGTGTGATTAAGGAGGAAAACGTTCCACTGAACAGGAATTTGAGATTGCAGAGCAACTCGTCCAATTAGACTTTTCCATCCTTCTCTTGTTTGACTATTATTCTGGCGAATCTCATCTTCCAATATTATCTCACCGGCAAGTGCTCTCCTGGTTAATGCGTGAGCACCGTTATCGGCTTTTTATTGATTTTATAGAAAAGCAAGTATCTGACGTTGAGTTAGATATGGCTAATGAGTCATCGCAGTTGTTCGAGGGTCGGCAATAATTAGCTAGGTTTTTTAGTAGAGATTCAAGAGTTATAATTAAAACTAATTGAAACTGAAGAGAACTTATACTGCATAGGTAAAACGAAACAAAGCAAAGGTTGATAGACTTCGCTTTGTTTCGTCGACGGATATTCCTAAATTCTTTTGACGCGCTAATAACCCTTCTTACCTAAACGGTCAAGTTTTACCCATTTCACACTAACTCCCTGGATCGCTTTGATGACGACCTTCCACGTAATGTAGGCGAAAAAAATACGGTAAGCAAAACGTTGAATAATGATCCAACGAAGGGGTGAGAGTCTTTCTCTTTCTAATTTAAAGGCGTAAAGGGAAATGAAAGTATCTATGGCAATGAAGAACAAGATATAGAAAAGCAAGCTGTAAGTTTGAGTGAGTAGAGCGATGATGAGAAGGATATCAATAATAGGAACGAGAAGCTGAAACGTAATTTGAAACATCATATTTGGAATTCCTATAAAAGCTAACCCTTTATATTTCGGTTGAAATAATGCATCTTTATGCTTCCATAAGCTTTGGAGAATTCCAAAATACCATCGCAATCTCTGTTTAGTAAGGTCCTTTAGTTTCGTTGGGACTTCGGTATAGCCTAGGGCTTTTTCTTCAAAAATAATTCGTTTACCAGTACGTATTATTTTAATAGTTAAATCCGTATCTTCTGCTAGTGTCTCTTCTTCAAATAAATTCACCTTTTCAATGTCTTCTTTTCTCCAAGCACCTAAAGCTCCGGGTACAACCGTAATGGAATTGATCATTTGTAACGCGCGTTTTTCTAAATTAATACTCGTTACATATTCAATATGTTGCCAAAGGGATAGAATTTTTCTTTTATTCCCTACCTTTACGTTTCCAGAAACTGCAGCTACCATAGGATCGTTAAAATGTGTAACTAAATAGCAGATTGCCTCTTCGTGAATTTCAGTATCAGCGTCCATCGTAATAATAATGTCACCTTGTGCTTCTTGAATTCCCCGATTTAATGAGGCCGCCTTCCCTTCGTTTTCTTTTGAAATAAGATGAATATGATCTAAATGGTTGAAATTAGCCTCAAGAATGGAACGGGTTCGATCAGTGGAGCCATCATCAATGATCACTAATTCATAGTTTGTGTAATTTGATGCCAGGATGGTAGAAACGGTATTTTCTATGACTTTTTCTTCATTATAAACAGGGAGGACCACGGAAACGAACGGCTTGTAATCATCCGTTATAATGGATGGATGCGTTTGTTTTTGTTTATAGCTCAAATAAATAAATAGGACGACACGAACCAGGACGATTACAAAACTAGTGAAAAAAATGAGTTTGAATACAGTTGCTAGTATTGGTCCAAGTGAAGCAACGGATTCGATTATGGAACCAAAAGATGAATTTTTCTCAACGGGTGGCATTAAATCAACTTGATCAAGATCTAGAAGTTCACTAATCGATACAAAAGAGTAACCGTTTGACTGCAATTGTTTTATGATTTGAGGTAAAGCAGCAACGGTTTCAGAACGATCGCCGCCACCATCATGTAGCAAGATGATGTTTCCGTTCGGTAGTTCTTTTAATACGGTGTCAACAATTTCTTCACCAGATTTACCTTCCCAATCTCTAGAGTCTATATAGTTTCCTATAAAAAAATACCCCATGTCTTGTGCTGTCTTCACTGCTGATAATTGATTCTTATCGTAATCAACATCTGTTGTATAAGGAGGTCTGAGTAAGGTGGTTGAATACCCTGTCACATCTTTAATCAATTTTTGGGCAGCATTCACTTCAAATTTAAAACGTAGAGAAGACATATTGGATAGATCCTTGTGAGTAAAGGAATGGTTTCCAATTTCATGGCCTTCGTTCACTATTTGCTTTAAGATATCAGGGTGTTGGAATCCTTGTGAGCCGGTAACGAAAAAAGCCCCCCTGATTTCATGTTCTTTTAAAATATCTAAAATTTCTAAAGTGTATTCAGAAGGGCCATCATCAAAGGAAAGCACGATCTTTTTTTCATCCCATCCCCCCATATGAAAGACCTCATAAGGAACTGGGTATTTTTCGTAAGTTATATCTTCTATAAAACCTTCACTGTTATAGAGAACTGAACGCTTTCCGCTTTGCTTCATCGAGCCGATTTTAATGATTTCTCCACTTCCAAAACGTTTAAAACTGACTAGAGGTTCTGTCGTTTCTATTGCATTACTTATTTTCTTGTTACTGTCTAGTTGTTTATTAAGCAACTTCCAAATCGATGGATCTTCAAAACCTAGTGTATCTATAGCAACAGAAGAAAATTGCATAGATGAAATACGTTGCAATTGATTAAAAAAGGTACCTGCATCACTTAGCCATCCATCTTTTTGTACGTATCGATGGTCAAGGTAACTAAAATAATGCTGACTCAACTCGTTATCCCAATACAGTTCACTATTGCTTTTATTTACGATCGACATCGCTTCAGTAAAAGAGAGTTTATCAGTATATTCGTCATTTGCAGTAAGAGTATATGTTGGAAGTGCTATAACGACTAGGTCTTTAAATTCACGCCATTTTAAAAGTGTTTCTGTCAGTTTTTCAGGAGGAAGTGAAGGTTGAACATTTGGGTTCCTTGGATCATATGCCTTCAAAATAATCTTATCAACAATAGAAGAGAGTTCTTTGATTTCTTTTGAATTTCTATTGCTTTGAACGGTAATATAAAGCTCTTTATCAATCCCTGAGAGTTGCTCATTTAATATATCTAGAAAAGGGAAATAAAGAGTATATTCAATATCTGGGGCGAGTTCGATATTTACGCCATCTGATTGAAAATATTGGATTTGTTTTACAATTTGTTTACCAACCGTTTCGCTGACTAGATCACTTTGTAACAAGTGTTCAAGTTTCCATCGTTCTAGTGGTAGGGTAGGAACGATCTTTACACCCGCTTCTTTAATCAAAGAGTTAATCGGATCAATTGACTGATAAGTGACTTTGTAGTTTTCATTAATGGCTAATGCATTAGGCAGTACAACATCCATAGAATGTATATGTTTACGTAATGATTCTATACCTAACGGATCATTTGGTGTAATAAAAGCATATACTTCCTTCTTTTCTTCTTCAGATAGATTGAAAACAACGGAAGGTAGGGCAGTAGGTGCATAAATATAGGCGATTGTTAACCCGACTAAAGTGAGTCCAATTAACAAAAGAGAAAGGGTAATTCGTCCTAACCATTTTTTTCTTTTTCCAGTCTTATCGGTAAATATGAGCTCTTTTTTCATGCAACAACACCGCCTCTCAAAAGAAGAATATGCTTGTAACACTCATATGGTGCATACCTCCTATGAATAAATAATTGTTTTTAAATTAAATTAAACATAAGAAAAAGGTAGTAATAACTATAGATCTAAGGAAATTAGTATTGGTTAATGTTAGAATGAAAACCATATATATACTTTTATAGTGGAGCAAGAGGTGATAATAACTTGAATGGATTGATCGAAATCGATGAACCTAGTAGACAGGATCAAATTGAATGTGGTGCATTCACAATTGAAACAGTACAGTGCGGGAAGCAACTTAATGATATGACGGCTGTTTGCCAATTCTTTGCTGCTTTAGATGTGATAACTGGACAAGATGCACTAACCATTTTACCAACACCGACTAAAAAGGCGGAAGACATCATTATGAATGAACTGGTGCCTCATTACCAAGATGTGAAAAAGATAGTTGTTGATGAAAAACTAGTAGAAATCAATGTACGTTTTCTGAAAGAAGGATCGAAAAAAATAGTGAAACAAAGACTAGTGCAAGGGGAATTACCGTTTGTACACGACCTATATCGTACGGAACCGTTGAATATACCTGCTTATCCCCGAGAGTTAAAATACTATTTGATTGATAAAAAATTCGTAAAACCTGTACATACGAAAGAAGCAAAAGAAATTGGAGACTTTGTAAAGAGCTCTTTTTTTGCTAGAGACGGTGTGCTTTCCTTAACACCGAGGGGGTGGAATTTAGAAGAGGAATTATTAAATGCTGTTTCAATTCGAACATTCGCATCATTTGCAGACCGGATCATACTTGTCGTGGATCGTGAAGACCTTAGCATAGTAGGGCTGGATTTATATGGATAATGGATTGAAATTACAAGGTCTGTTGTTATGAAAACTAAATACTATGGGGTGAGAAAAACGATGAGAGAAAATACGATTTTAGGTTGTTTCTTTTTGTCGTTAGCTGCTTTTTTATACGTTTCTAAACATTTTACGGCAGCTTTTATAACGATACATATGCTGAATTCGGAACCAGGACCCATCAGTTATTATGAATATACGTATGCCAATATTGGGAATGGCTTTTCATTTTGGATTTTTCTTTCTTTTCTTATGGGAATTTTCTTCTTAGTTAGAAGTAAAAAAGAGTTTTTTCAACAAAAACTATTCCGGCGAAACGGAAACAAGGCGATGGACCATAAGGAACAATCGATCGATGGAAGCCAATGATTACTCAGGGCTGCAGCTTCATCTTAGAGGTCTAAATAAAGCAAAACGAAAGAGGGCATTTCTTCTGCGTTTTGCTTATTTCTTACACTAATTATGTAATTTTCCAACTTACTAGGAAAGTAATTTATGCAGCATTTGGTTTTATTCTTCCTCATCCGGTGTGAATTCAGTGATGTCCATTGAAGCTGTAACGACTCCAACAATTTCAGAGTTGCTGTCTACAAGAGGTTCCGCGAATACATAATAACAGTGCACACCATCGGTTAAAGGAAAACAAATTTTTTTCTGCATTTGTTTACCTTTTCTTATAACTTCTTGTTTTAAGGCCATCAAAGCAAGTGTTCCTTCGTTCACGGCCAATTCGTCATCTCGTTTTCCAACACTATTTTCTGGATCAAAATCAGGATGTTGATTAAAAATCCAAGTATATCTTAACTCTAAATCGCAATGAGCAATAATCATTGGAGAATTTCTTAAAGCGAGCTGAAAAGGTTCACTAAACTCATTCGTATAAAAGGCTGATGGGCTAATGCCAAGTATAGTTGCTATATTTTTTGCCACTTCAAAACTAGGGTTGCGACTGCCATTTTCGATTTGAGTATAAAATGCACGATTGATAAATGCAGATGAAGCAACTTCTTCCTGTGTTAAACCTCTTTCTTTTCTTACATTTTTTAACCAATCTCTCATAAATAAAATAATCCTTTCTCAATCACCAAAGTATGGTCAATTATGGTTTGTGTATTGTTGATTATAAAGAAAAATTTATATATTTGGATAAGATGTAGCAATTAGCCACCTTTTAATTGGTAGATATGAAGTAAGATTAATATAACGAGATATGGTAGATAAGTAAAGAAATAAGCTTATAAATGAAGTGGTGAGAAAAATTGATAGGAACAAAAGTCATTTATAACAACGAAATATATATTGTTTTGCATGACTATGGGAATGGGCAAATCGAGATACGTAAAGAACAAACCATTTTATATTCAGAAATACAACTAGTAAAGATAGATGATGTAATGTTCTTGAATGAGGAGAAGGACTGAGCCAGTGAAGACAAACAATGAAATGCTCTGTGTGTTTTACTACACAGGTTAATTTACATACAAATACGAGTGTTCCATATCGAAGGACTGTTACTCCAGCAGTCCTTTTTGTTTTTTTAAAATGTGTTCTTCGTAAACTGTGGTGCTAATCAGCCTAAAAGAGAGAAACAATTATTCATCTAGTGAGCAATTCCAAAGGGATGCTGAACGAACAGGCGCGAATTGTGAGCGGAAGAGGGAAAAATTAGGAGAAAGCGTGAACGAACAGGCGCGATACGTGAGCGGAAGAGGGAAAAATTAGGAGAAGGCGTGAACGAAACGGCGCGAATCGTGAGCGGAAGAGGGAAAAATTAGGAGAAAGCATTAACGGAACGTCGCGATACGTGAGCGGAAGAGGGAAAAATTAGGGGAAAGCATTAACGGAATGTCGCGATACGTGAGCGGAAAAGGGAAAAATTAGGAGAAGGCGTGAACGAAACAGCATGATACGTGAGCGGGAGAGGGAAAAATTAGGAGAAGGCGTGAACGAAACAGCGTGAATCGTGAGCGGAAGAGGGAAAAATTAGGGGGAAGCGTGAACGAAACGTCGCGAATGATGTGCGTTAAAGGAAAAAACTAGGAGAAAACGCAAACTAGTACTGCGCACCTCATAAGTTAAATTCTATTAAATATAAAAAATGTAAAAGCACTAAACGAAAGTCCCCATGTATATGACTTTAGAATCAGGAGAATATTACTTGTATGTGCAATTGTAGATACAAGTGAGGAGGGTTAGGATTGAATTTACTCTTAAAACAACAGCTGTTACTAACGGTCAGAGCGTTATATTTTTGTATGGAAAACCAGTGGGCCGAAATAGGAAAGGAATATGATATTTCACCAGCGCAACAGCATATTTTATTTCTGCTTTCAACGAATCGAAATGAATTAACACCTTCTAAGATCGGGGAATTAGGCTGCTGGCATGCATCAACAGTTACAAGATTACTTAAGCGTCTTGAGAACAATGGATATATCGATGTGAGAGCGAAAGAGAATCAAGCCCGATATAAACTCGTGTCCATGACAGATAAAGGAAAGTACGTTCTAGAAAACATATTTAAAACCGTTAAGTCAATGGAGCAGTTTCCTTTTGATTTGCGCCAGTTATCTGAGGATGAAGTAGTACATTTTATAAATTACGGTAAAAAAATATTAGATGTCCATAAAGGAGAAAGCTTCATGAGGGACGTGATTAGTAAACCAATGAAGGACCTAGATTATGCGTAACCTACTTGACCCCCTATAAGCTCAGGAGGTGGAATTGTGTCAAAAGATAAAAGAGTTTTACTGTTTTTTTGGGTGGTTACAATTGTCCTATTAGTTTTGAATGTACCAAGAAACCGAGTGAAACATGCAATTCTCGCTTTTCTCTATAAACAAATGGTGACTTGGTTGTTTGGTTTGCTCGTTGTCGAAAGAGGGTTGATTAAATATCCTGTAAGATTTTTTAAGAAAGCAAATAAAACGAGCTTTTCATTTGAATATTTTATTTATCCTGCTTTATGTACCATTTTTAATATGAATTATCCAGAAAACAAAAGTAGGCTTATGAAATTTTTTTATATAATGTTTCATTCAGGAGCTGTTACGTTCGTTGAATATTTAATTGAAAGGAAGACAAATCTTATTACATATGTAAAGTGGAAATGGTATTGGAGCTTTATTACGATGTCCATTACCTATTACTCCTCAAGAATATTTTATCGTTGGTTTTTTAAAGATGAATTTTCCAAGGGTAACGGCAATTCTTTAACATCCTATTAGGGGATAATTTTAGATAAACTTCAATCAGCGTGATAGAAGTATTCCTACTGTGGAAAAATAAGTTAGCTATAACAACAAATTGATCTGGAAAAGGAGGAAAGGGAATGGGTAAAAAGAAACGAGGCCAAAACGAAACAGAGATCACAAACAATGCAAGTGATGCCGAGTTTGGAATAGAGTATACAGAAAGTAAAAAAAGTAAAGTCAAAAAGGACAAGAAAAATAAATAACCATAGTGGATGGATAACCTTAAGACGGGTTATCCATTTTTAAGTTAAATGTTAAATAGAAGTAAAGATTGTCGATCGTAGAAGGATTTTGAAGGTTGAATGTTAAATAAAATAAAGCTTAAATTAAAATTTTTCAAAAATCCTCTAGAGAAGGTGTAACGATTGATTATTTATAGTGATATTTCGGTCGCGTGGCTATTATCTTTACCGTTACTAGTAATCTATTTTAAGTTTAGCAATTTAGCAGAAGAACACAAAAGGTCGAGCCTAGCGTTTCCACTATGGTTCACTAATTTTTTGCTGCTCCAGCACTTGCTTAATTATGGTGATTTGTTTTGGGTTGTTCTGTTGTTTCAATTGATTTTCCTTTATCCAATTAGCATAGCTGTATTCCTCTATATTTCACGACTTAATCAAGACGAAACCGCTATTAATACTTTAATTAAAGGTTTAAAAAGAAAACAAATTATTGTGGTTTCAGTCGTTTCTTTATTGAGTGTAATTGGAATTGGGTGGGGCGTCAGTGATAGCAATCAAAAAGTCGCTCAACTGCATCACCAAGCTATGAATGAGATTGTTGAGAGTGAAGACCCCCTGAGCTATCTCATTTACCACTCCATTTCTCCTGAAACATTAATCGGAATTTTACCCTCCCTTGAAGACATGAACGATGGTGAAGTGACTGTTACCTCTTTGCCTTGGAAGAGCACAGTTCGAGTTAGTTATGAAAACGATACTGAGGCGGGAGTAAGAACATTTACTTACGTTCGTTTCAATGAGGGATGGAAATTAGATGGAATGTATAGAGAAGAAATTCGGTAGATGAATTAGGATTATTGTTATTGAGATAAAGATGAAACCACCAACTTTGTTATTCGTATGATTAGTTGAGAGGGAGTGGTTGGAGTTGCGGTTTATTAGATTACTATTTTCAAAATATAAGTATTTGGTTTACACGGCATTTGGTAATAAAAGTTATATGAAGGTAGCTAGTCGTTTAAAAACAGCTGGAATTCCGTTTCAAACGGAAATTATAAGAAACTCTAATACGTATCAAGCGATTGTTCACAATGACAAGGCTTACTACGATATTTATGTGAAAGAAGAAGATAAACATAAAGCACAGGAAGTCATCCATCAGCGTTTTGAGTAAGAGTATTTAATTAATGTAAAAGGAAATGGGGAAGCAGCATGACTAATTGGTGGTATACACTTTATTTTTTGATTTTAGGTATCATCGCTTTTTTCACTGGAGAAATCATTACGTTTCTTATGTTGGGTTTTATTTTATTAAGTTTAAACAATATTCATTTAACACTTAAGAAAATACATAAGAGTCTTACAACCCAAACATCTGAGGAAAAGTAGAATATATTTGAAAAGTGAGCATCTTTTAGGTTGAAGCCCGAAAATAAAAGAGGATCAGGAAAAACGGTCAACAAACAGGCGGTTGAAGCACGAAAAGAAAGAGGGTCGGGAAAAGCGGACATCAAAAAGACTACCGATCCCCGAATGTAAAGGCGGACAGGAAAAACGGTCGACAAGTAACGTGAATTCGCCGGTTAAGCGTAAACTAAACTCGGCAGCCGGCAGCAATTACAACTATCGTTCGAATAATCTCAGGAGGCCCCGATGTGAAGCGAATTTTAATAGTTATTATCACCCTACTCGTACTTCTAATTAGCTTTATCGGATTAAGATTTGGAAGTGCGTTATTCCAAGAAGAACGTCCGATACTCATACTGTATACTGTGATGAAACTAGAATTCTCGGATCATGATTTTGAACTAATCAGTGATACTAGCACATCAAAAAGGTATTTATCCAAGACAGGTTCTTCATCAGAAGAGATCTTTCACGACTTTATGAGAGACCGAGGCTGGAATTTTAAAGAACAAATGGGTTCTGGTTTTATTTTTGAAAAAGATGGAATGGTGAGTGTTGTAACCACGAGGATGTATACGAGACATTATTTCATCTGGTCAGTACCAAACGAAATTTAAGAGGCTATTCTCTAACAAAAAGAGCTTTACCAATAGAGAAAGCCTCTAATAAAAGTATCTAACGCCGATCCCAGAACCGGCGTGTAGCGATGGCAGTAACAAAATCTGTACCGAAATCAGGGTTGTTCGCAGCAAATACGACTCCAGCCAAATGATTATCTTCTGAGGGATGGATATAGGATTGGCCTGTCGTTGCTACACCAATAGGCTTATAGCGACTATATGCGCCATCAATAAACTCGCTGACATTACGATCGAATATGGCTTGATTATCCGTACGCCCGCCAACAACATATAGAGAATCATATAAAACATTATGAGTGCTGACAAAGATTTCGTCGATTTTTATTTTAGTGCCGTCTGTCCCTGTGACATAGCCGAGTTTTTCACTAATAAATTCAGTAAATACCCCATGTTGCTGTAGTGTCTCAATAGCACTCCGTACTTCAGGTCCATCAAATCCGTTTCCTATTAGAACACCTACTTTTAAGGTGTTTGGGTAATGTGGTGTATTTGCTTGACTAACAGCTGGTGAGGAAGCTGTGACTGATACATGCTCCCCAACTGGAGGGTTTGCTCCCACATTGTCAGCAATGGTTGTTGCCATGTCTTTATCTACATTGACGAACATATCAACTACTTGCTGGCGAACAGACTCGTTTTTTACGTTCGCGAGTTCAAAGCTAAATGCTTCAATAATGTGTTGTTTCTCGACAGTCGACATACTGTTCCAAAACAACCTGGCATGAGTGTAGAAATCTTTGAATGACTCACTGCTGGCTTTCACTTTATAACCTTCCACTCTGTCCGGATAGTCAAAATATCCACCTTCTTCTGGCGGTGTAGGGCCTGGCGTATTACCGGCCAATGAATTGCGAATATAGTTCACTTGATCGACATCAATTCGATGCCTACTAAAGCTATCGCGCTGGTTATTATGGAATGGACAAATCGATCGATTAATCGGTAAGTCTGGGTAATTGGACCCTCCTAGTCGGTGTTGTTGCGTAATTTTATAGGTGAACGTTCTTCCTTGTAAAATTGGATCATCCGTAAAGGTGATTCCTGGAAGAAGATTCGTTACATCAAAGGCTACTTGTTCCGTTTCCGCAAAGAAATTATCGACATTTTTATTCAATGTCATTTTCCCAACGATTTCTACAGGTATTAATTCTTCTGGCCATATCTTCGTAGGATCTAACACGTCAAAGTCAAACTGAAACTCATCCTCTTCATCAATCAGCTGCACACCTAGCTCATATTCAGGAAAAGCCCCTTTTTCAATCGCATCCCACAAATCTCGTCTATGGTAATCTGGATCTAACCCGCCAATCATTAGTGACTCTTCATTTAGGAAAGAATGAACTCCAAGTATAGGCTTCCAATGAAATCTTACAAAGGTTGCTTTCCCGTGTTCATTGACAAATCGGAAGGTATTAATAGCGAACCCTTCCATCATTCGGTAACTTCTTGGAACGGCTCGATCTGACATGGCCCACATGATAAAATGCGCGGATTCTGGATTATTGGCGACAAAATCCCAAAAGTTATCATGAGCAGCAGAGGCTGTCGGCATATCATTGTGCGGTTGAGGTTTCAACGCGTGTTGTGAATCGACGAACTTAAAGGCATCGAAAAGTACAAATATAGGAAATTGGAGCCCTAATATATCATAATTTCCTTCTTCTGTATAAAATTTCACGGCAAACCCACGCACATCTCGGGCTGTATCCATCGAACCTTTTCCGCCTTGAACGGTTGAAAAGCGAGCGAAAACAGGCGTCGTTGTTCCTGGTTCTTGGAGAAAGCCCGCAATCGTATACTTTTTCATCGATTTATATAACTGAAATTCCCCATGTGCCCCGTAGCCTCTTGCATGAACGACCCTTTCCGGTATTCGCTCAGTGTCAAAATGCATCTGCTTTTGAAAAAAGTGAAAGTCTTGCATAAGTACAGGACCGCGATCTCCGGCTTTCAAGGTCGACTCGTTATTTGCGACCTTCAGTCCTTCATTTGTCGTCATTCGATTCCCCGTGTTTTGGATACGGTGTGCTTCTAACTGTTCTTGCTTGCTGTTTTCATCCACTTTCTTGTTGTCTCTTGATGACTGATCCATGAATTCACCTGCCCCGCAAATTTATTAACCGATCTATATGTATGATTTTTCTATGGGTTTAGACCGATTTATGAAATTCTTCATTGTCGAGACCAGCAATTTTTATTAGAAAACAACTCTAAGTATCCGCTATACAGTGTATTATATTGATAGGTAAACAAGTTATGGAAGATGATAAGCAAGGTTCAATCCAGAAAAATTCAGACATATACTTAAAACAGAAATTCTCGAAAACAAAGAAGATGCAGTAATCTGTAAATAAAAGGAGGGTGAGATATGACAACGATAGGTCTGATTAGGCACGGGATTACGGAATGGAATGTACGCGGGCTCGTACAAGGAGTATCTGATATTCCTTTACATGATATCGGCAGGAAACAAGCTTTAGATGTTGCCAATCGACTCGCTCAAGAAGAACCGTGGGATATCCTCATTACAAGTGATCTATCCAGGGCGGTTGAAACAGGGGAAATCATTCAATCGCAACTCAACATACCAACAAGCTTTACGGATCCACAAATTCGAGAAATTAATTGCGGGCAAATCGAAGGAACGAACGAAGAAATACGTGTTGCGAAGTGGGGGGAAAAGTGGCGCGATCTTGATCTTGGAATTGAAAAGTTTGCAGTGGTAGGAAAACGTGGAGTTTCTTTCATGGAACATGTAGTCAAAACCTATAGTGGAAAACGGATATTGGTAGTCAGTCACGGGACTTTCATAGGTATAACATTAAAACAGCTGCTTCCCGAAAAGTTTCAAAAGACGATGATTGATAATACTTCTCTTACTATAATAAAAAACACGAATAACACATGGGATTGTGAGCTTTATAACTGCACAAAACATTTGAAACGTGAGATATAGATAATTAGTAAAATAGTTGCACAAACTATTCGTACGGAGGTGAGGTACATATGGAAGGGAAGCCGATTCATTATGACGGAAGTTTTCATAATAGTGAAAACTCTGCTGGAGAAGCGGGAATTGAGCCATTTAAGGTAACGGATGAAATGAGAGGGAGTATTAGTGGGAATCCCTACTTAAGCGGTAATCAGGAATAGTTTTGCCAGAAAGGTTGTCTTTCATAAAAAGGCGACTTTTTTATTTGGGCAAAAAGTCAGTATTCGTCGGCAACGAAGTTCGGTGCATTTTTATTATTAATCACATAAATGTCCTCTTTTTGCAAAACCTAAACTGCAAGGACTATAGGAAAAGAAAGGATCAATGTATATGACAAAAGTATTGTACATCACAGCGCACCCTCATGATGATACACAATCTTATAGTATGGCAGTTGGGAAGGCTTTTATCGATACATACAAAGATGTGAATTCAGATCATGAAATTGTTCATGTTGACCTTTACAATGAGGATATTCCTCACATTGATGTTGATGTTTTCAGCGGCTGGGGGAAACTTCGTTCAGGTCAAGGGTTTGAAGAACTGTCAGCCGAAGAAAAAGCAAAAGTAGGAAGACTATCAGAGTTATGTGAACAGTTCATATCAGCGGATAAATATATCTTCGTTACACCGTTGTGGAACTTCTCGTTTCCACCAGTTATGAAAGCCTATATGGATTCAGTAGCTGTTGCAGGTAAAACTTTTAAATATACGGAACAGGGTCCAATCGGTCTGTTAACGGATAAAAAGGCGTTGCATATTCAAGCGCGCGGGGGCGTCTACTCTGAAGGTCCAGCAGCTGCGATGGAAATGGGTCACCGCTACTTAGACATTATGATGCAATTCTTTGGAGTGCCTTCATTTGAAGGATTATTCGTCGAAGGGCATAATGCGATGCCGGATAAAGCAGAAGAAATTAAAGAAAATGCGATTGCAAGAGCAAAGGACTTTGCCCAAACGTTTTAATACGAGAAGAGTTAATAATTGTGTTACAAGTTCCACATAACGATGATAAATTACAGCTGAAGCAGGGGTGGAGAAACTTAGGATCTTCACTTCTTTTTGTGTATTGATATTGCGGTATTAATTCTAATAGAATATGCAATTAGCCGCGCATTTTAACAAACTTACAGGTGCTATGGTTTATGATTAGATCCAAATTCTAGTTTTATGTTGTTGTCATATACAACGAAACGTAAGAGGACTCCAAAGCCCTTATGTGTGTCGAAAACACGATTTTTACTAAATTAGCGGACTCAGAAGCTCTTATTCCATAAAAAAAGAGACAGTAACACATGAAATCTTGCAAATAAGGGCCTCTCAGTCCGTGAGCATTGGAAAACTTGGTGATTTTAGAGAAATAAGAGCCTCTGAGTCCTTTAAAGAGCTCACACACTAACTTTTAATGTATGATGCTTCTAATCTTCGTAATCTTCGATGGAGGGCATGCTTTTGGTAGTTTTTCCTTTTAGCCAGGCAAGTGTCCACTTACTAAATTCTTTAATGTGTGATATCCGTCATAGTCTTTTCTTCTCAAAAACATTAAAATTTTTTATAAAAGTAGGTTTAACTTTTTTGGGGATGGGTATATATCATTGTTATTTGGAATTTTATAGTTACATATTACTAGTTTTGGGGGAGATTACGTTGCAAGCGAGAAAGAATTTAATCATGATTTTATTTAGTGTATTTGTAGTTGTGATTTCGATTTTGGTTCACTTTTTACACCGTTCGATTGGCTGGTTGGATACCTATCTGCTTTTATCACAAGTTCATTCAGGTACACCGACGGAGTTGCACTTTTTATTAAATAGTTTATTCTTTTTGCCGTTTCTATTTTTAGGAGTTTCTGTTTTTCTTTTCTGGAAAAACCGCATACATACGTCGATACCACTCTTTGTAACGCTTACACTTACGTTTGGTAGTATTTCAATTATCGCTGGTGGCGATGGTTTAATTGAATACCATTTTTCGATTTTTATGGTTTTAGCGAGTCTTGCCTATTATGAAAATATTCGCCTTGTTATTGTGAGTACCGTGATTTTTGCAGTGCAGCATTTACTCGGTTATTTTACTGTGCCAGAGCTAATCTGCGGTAGTGATAATTATCCTTTTTCATTACTACTAATCCATGCTGTATTTCTTATTTTTACGAGTGCCGTCATTATCATTCAAATTATCGCAAGACAACAGTATGATCGTGTGGTAGCAAAAAATGAGGAAGAGCAACAGAGTATCATTGAAGGTCTTGTCCAGCATATTGCGACTACTTCTAATAAAGTGCTTAAAAACGTTGAAACGTTAAAAGAAGGAGCGGTAACTTCGACAGAAGCATCAACAGCCATTAGCGATTCGATGATCCAAATGGTCGCTGGTGCGGAACGGCAGCTAACCGAGGCAAAGCGAAGTAACATCGCACTAGAAGAAATGACAGGTGATGTAAAGAAAATCATCACACAGGCGAAGCATTCGGTTCAGTCCTCCGAACGAACAGCTGAAGAAGCAAAAGACGGAAAGGAAAGTATGCGACAAACGGAGCAAACGATACAAGAAGTGGCTTCAGCTGTGGAAAGAATGGACGAAGTTGTAGTGCGTCTAAATGAACGTTCAAAAGATATTCAACACACACTATCGCTCATTACCGACATTGCGGAACAGACGAATTTATTGGCTTTAAATGCTGCAATCGAAGCCGCACGGGCAGGTGAGAATGGTAAAGGGTTTGCCGTTGTAGCAGATGAGGTAAGGAAGCTCGCGGACCAGTCGAGAAACTATGCGAACCGAATTAACCTCGTCTTGAATGATTTGGTTCACGATACAAGCGCCATGGCTGAAGTGATGGAACATGGAAAAAGACAAACCGCTGCTGGGATAACTCAAGTAAATTATACAGGTGAAATTTTTAGTCGGATTGTTGAAGAAATTGATCGTGTAGCCTCAGAAATAAAAACATCAAATGAATTATCAGAAACGGTCGGCAAAAAAATGGGCGATGTACAAGCAGCGATTCAAGAAATGATGGCTGTAGCAACGGAAAACCAAATGGCTACCGAAAGTATTTCAGCAACATCCCAACAACAGCTTGCAACCTTCGAGGAATTCAATACGATAACGAACGATATTCAAAAATTAAGTGATTCATTGTCTTCACAAATTGAACAAATTCAAAAGGATATGGAAAGCCGAGATTAATGGGTGTCGTTCCAAAGTAGTGTAAAAAAACAAAATATATCTTCCACAGACTAAATTGAACAGGTTTAGTCTGTTTTTTATGGTAGGAATTATAAAAGCTGAAACGTAAAAAGTTTTAAATACCGTGTATTATAAAGACAAAATTCCAACAAATTTTACCAATAGATCTGTTATAATTAAAGTATGTAAACAAAAGAATTCATAGGGGAGGGTGGAAATTGAATGCTACCGAATCTACAATCCGGCTCAAAAGAACATCACAATATATCAATCTAGTCAGACGATTTCAAGTGTATATAGATGATGTTCATGTACAGGACATTAAAGACGGGGAAGAAGTGGTGATACCGATGGAGCCTGGGCATCATGAATTATATATTAAGATCGATTGGGTGAAAAGCAAGAAGCTTGAACTAGACATAGAGCCTGGGGAAGAAATTCAGCTTATTTGCGGCTCTCCCGTAAAAGGTGCTAAACTTTTTATCCCTTTCTACCCCATAATTAGCTCATTTGTACCCAAGTGGTATTTATTTTTAAAAGAAATAGAGAAGTAGAAGTAGGGTTTTGTGATCTATTATGTTATCATCAATTTTATACATATTTTGGTTGTAAGAGTTAGGGAGGGTACTATGAATTCACATATGAACAAAGGCTCAGCCGTAGCCGTTGTGGCGTCAGTTGCAATAGTAATCGTTGGTATTTTAATGATCACCAATTTATATTTTAATTCAAAAGAAATTCAGGCAGCAGCAAATACTTGTTACGATAACGGTGGACTTCCGATTGTTGAAAAAACGAATGGGAAATTAACGTATTTCAAATGTAAAATGGATGAAACTGATGAAATACAAATTATGGATTGAAATAAATAGATAGGTTTTGCGTATGAACGTATTCATAATTGCAAGATGAAAAGAAGAGGCCAATGATTCAGCTAAAGGATCATGGCCTTTTTATATGATCACATAAAAATAGTTACAGATTATACTCTATAAACGACTTAACCTAACCAGATATAGGACGGTACTGTGACCATTTATGGTTACAGCCGTCCCTTTGTTACATTATCTAATTACTTTTAAATTTTTTTAGTTCGTACTTTTAACTTTATCCAATTGTACTTTTATATCTGCTAGCTCCTCAAGTATTTGATCCAATTTAGACTCCAATTTTTTCAAATCATTGTTTTCCTGATTTTGCACAGTTGAAAGATTATCTATTAAACTGGTTTCATTTATAATTGTACTTATACTACTTATAATCTTATTTACATTATCGGATTTCTCATTTGATTGCTCAACCGTTGCTAATTCGTCTAACAGACCATTTAAACTGTTGAGGGATTGATTAGACGCCAATTTTGAAAGGGTATTTAGACTATCTGCATTTGTGTTCTTTAATAAATTTGTTGCAATATTAAGGATCCCACTTAGATCTACATTTTCATCATGTGTTTCATGATTTGGTTCTGATTGATCTTCTTTCTTTTTGGGATTAAATTCACTCATGCTATTCCTCACCTCCCTTTAATTCAATTAATTCACCTAAAGTGTGACTTTAAGTAACGTGTACTAAAATAAATCATATAAATAATAAAAATGTGTATACATTTTTTACATTGGGATATCTAGGAGGCGCATGAAGCGCTCTCCTAGATGTGTGGGGCAAGGATGATTCTTAAGCTTATGCCGTAGCAGAAGACCCTTGTCCCAGAAGTTCTTGAAGACATCTAATAATAAGGTTATGCTGCTGTTGGTTACCAATTAAAATGGCCACTAGTAAGGCAACTAAAAACAGTAGCGCAATAACTACTAATGCTAACATTTATTCTCCACCTTTCTTAATATATTTTTTGTAAGGTCTCGTACCTTACAGTTACATACTATGACTTAAGATAATGCTTGCTTATACTATTTGCCGTGTTTCTAGTAAAAAGGGCGAATCATAGATAATAGTCATTCGAAGAGATTAATATAAATAAAGCTGTTTAAAGTGATCTACAGCACCATTTGATACGTTCGTTTTATGTAAAAGTCTATAACTTTTAAATGGGAAACCTTCATATGAAAATAGCATTACATAAACTACAAAAATATACTTAGTTGAATAAGTAAATAGAACAATTAAAGGCACGAAGAACATATCTTCGCGCCTTTTTTTCTATACGATTAAACTGTGTTTGCGGTATGAAAGTAGTGATTTTACCTGTGAGTTCATATTTGTTTTCTCGTTTCGTACTCATTACAGGGAAGTAGAGCTTTTTATTTTGAACCCCAACGTATGATCCTATGGCAACAAGGTTAAAACCGAGAAAAAGTGCATAATAGACCCAGCGACTACAAATAGATGCCAAATCGCATGGTGGTAATAAAAGCCTCTCCATACATAAAAGATTGCGCCACCTGAATATAACACGCCGCCTATGACTAGCATGACAATGCCTTCTGAAGGAACATTTTGTACTAAAGTACCCCAAGCAAAAACAATCATCCAACCTAATAAAACGTATAAGACGGTAGACGTATGCAAGAACCGTTTGACGAAGAACGATTTAAATATCGTCCCCGCAATCGCAAGCCCCCATACAATTCCGAAAAGAGTCCACCCTAAAGCACCTTTAACCGCAATAAATAAAAATGGAGTATACGTACCAGCGATAAAAAAGTAAATGGATGAATGGTCTAAAATTTCAAAGACATCCTTTGCTTTACCTGGAGGAAAGCTGTGCACGAGAGTCGACGATGTATACAATAAGACCATCGTTGTTCCGAACAAGGTAAAACTCACAACATGCCATGCGGTTCCGTATAGTGATGAAAAGACAATGAGGAGAACTAAGGCAGCGATACTTAAAAGAGCACCGATCCCGTGGATAATCGCGTTAGCAATTTCCTCTCCTTTAGAGAAAACATGTGTATTGGACATGTATTGATCATTCCTTTTTTGTTTTAATAGTATTCGAGCAGCTATTGGGCTATTTCTAATCTATTTACATCATTCTTTTTTCATAACTCACCTTAAATTCACTTGTGATATGACTTTAATTTTCAACATCAATCTTATCACTTAATTGTAAAAACAGCTCTTCCTTTACATAATCATAATATTTTTTTACAACAGAATCACTATTATTGATTCTATAAAACTATAAAAAGGTTAATAGCGTTAAAGTGTATGTCACTTATAACTTATTAATCAAGTAGGTGTCAAGTTGAACGAATTGGACTCTAACGGATCGGGGTTACTGTAAACACCATTTCACTAGGACGAATGTAGGCGAATAAACATAAATGTGATTATATTTTAGGAGGAAATGGTAATGAAACAAGACCACAATGTATTCCCGCCGTTTATTGGTGATCGCATGCCGCGATTAGAAGTTCATACGACTCTTGGGAAGAGAATTCTTCCTGATGATTATGAAGGTCGGTGGTTTATGTTATTTAGTCATCCCGGAGATTTTACCCCAGTGTGTACGACTGAGTTTGTATCATTTGCTAAAAATCAAGCCGCTTTTCAACAGATGAATTGTGAGCTCGTGGGTCTTTCCATTGATACGGTATATGCCCACATGAAGTGGATTGAATGGATTCAAACTGAATTAGGTGTCAGTATCACATTTCCAATCATCGCCGATGAACTCGGCAATGTCTCACGTCGTTTAGGCATGCTTCCGCGAGAAGGAGTTAAACGTACGGTTCGATCCGTATTCTTTGTCGATCCAAATGGCTATATTCGATTAATTCTAACGTATCCAGATGAATTAGGGCGTAATACGAGTGAATTATTACGGGCACTTAAAGGGTTACAAGCGGCTGATGCACATGGCGTTGCGATGCCAGCGAATTGGCCAAATAATGAAATCATCGGTGACCAAGCGATTATACCACCTGCAAATACGGTGATGAAAGCGAGAGAAAGACTAGAAGCTGCTCAAGCTCAAGAATTTTCATGCTTTGATTGGTGGTTCTGTTATAAAGACATACCCGTTCGGAAAGAAACTGATAATAGTTAAATAGGGAAAAGGTCAAGTGAATGTTCGGGAAAAAGTGCTCGATGGAGTCATCATGAAAAACATATTAGGTTTAATATTTGTTAATCTCAAGCATAGTCAAAACCTTCTAACTAACATTAGAGGGTTTTGTTGTGTTTACATTCCCAAATAGCTCCATTCGCATCTACCAATCGAGGCGAGTGGGTGCGATTTTCCTAGATCTTTCCTTTGGTGCGCAATTATGCTTGCAATAGGCTGACTAATTCTCCTAAAAATTCCCTCAAGTGCACACGAAACAGCACTATTCGTAAGCGAGATCTCCTAGAAATTCCCTCAAACGTCCACGAAACAGCACTATTCGTAAGCGTGCTCTCCTAAAAATTTCCTCAAGCGTCCACGAAACAGCACAATTCGTAAGCGAGATCTCCTAAAAATTCCCTCAAACGCACATGAACCAGCACTATTGATAAGCGCAATTTCCTAATAATCCCCATAATTGCACACTAATCAAGGCAGATGGTTGCTCATGCACCAATCAGCACAGTTAAATACAAGACATTATAATCAACACAACAGTTTATAGCGTTTAAATGAAGGACGTATGCTCTTTTCGGAAGTAAATGCGGACAAAGTAGCCAAATTCTGTCATTCGTGATATAATAGTGAATGACAGTCAGTCAGTGACTACTTTTACTGGAGGATTGATAATGAAGCAAGACAACAAATACGAATTGTTAGTGAATGCTGCACTAACTGTAATGAAAGAAAAAGGGTTTGAGAAAGCGTCAGTTTCGCAAATCGTCAAAGAAGCAGGAGTTGCCCAAGGTACATTTTATTTATACTTTGACTCCAAAAGTGCAATTGTTCCGGCTATTGCCGAGAAGATACTAAATGCCCTTTTCTTGAAAATAAAGCAGAATTTCAATGCGGAAGAAACGATATTTCATACACTTGAAATGATCGTCGAAGTTACATTTGATATTACGAAGGAGTACCGTGAGCTGATTTTATTTTGTTATTCCGGACTCGCCTATTACCATTCGTTTGAGCGGTGGGAAGAAATATACCAGCCTTATTACAGCTGGCTTGAGGAACGACTTGATCATGCCAATCAAAATGGGCTCATTCATACAAATCTAGACTTAAATTCGTTAGCTAAAATGATTATAGATTTAATAGAAAATTCAGCGGAAACGTATTATTTAACTAATGAAAGTGATAGAAGTATGGAACATAGTAAAAATCAAGTATTACTGTTTATAAAAAGCGCACTGACTGACAGTCAATCATTAAACAAAGCCTAGACGAGGTGTTAATATGCATAGTGATTATGCATTGGAAAAAAAGTTGTTGAAGATTTCAGTTTATGGTGCGGTCATGTTTGCTGTGACTGGTGTCGTTTGGGGATATCTCATTTCTTCACAAATGGTCATGTTCGATGGACTTTATTCATTAATTAGTGTCATGCTGTCCCTGATGTCCTTATTTGCAGCACAATTTATTCAGAAGCGGGATACGAAGAAGTTTCCATTCGGTAAGGAGGTACTTGAACCTCTAGTCATTATTATTAAGTATGCGGTCATTCTGATACTTTGTTTGGTTGCCGTGGTCTCAGCATTGGAGGCGCTTGTATCAGGTGGTCGAGAAACAAATATCGGGTCCGCTCTTCTTTATTCTATTTTATCTACGGTAGCATGTTGGGGCGTATTTGTGTACTTAAAGAAACAAAAGCAAGGATCAGGCCTCATTCAAGCGGAGGCCAATCAATGGAGAATGGACATGGTACTTAGTGCGGCAGTCCTAGTGGGATTTTTCATCGCAGCGCTTCTATCCTATACTCGATTTACGTTTTTAACCCCTTATATTGACCCGCTTATGGTTCTTCTTTCTGCTGGGTTCTTCTTGAAGGTTCCAATTGTAGAAATTGCAAAAGCTTCAAAAGAAGTACTCGAAATGGCACCCGACCAACTGATCCAAAAGAAATTTAAATCGGTGATCGATTCGATCCAAGCCCAATATCAAATAGAAGATTCGATGCTGCGAATGTCCAAGGTAGGCGGTAAGCTTTTCATCGAAGTTGACTTTATTTTAAATGAGCAATCCAAAGTAAAAACCGTCGCAGAACAAGATTTAATTCGTGAAGAAATTAATAAACGTACAAAAGATTTACGCTATAAAAAATGGTTAACCGTTTCATTTACAAATGATCGGAAATGGGTTAACGGTTGATCAAACGAAATAGGAAGTCTCTGTATAAAGTTGTACCCGTTAGAGAAGATGCTTAAAAAGTCTACTCTAACGGGTACTTTTTTTCGCTAAATGTGTAGAAGATAGCTTAATAGTCCATGTCTGTTGGTATAGCGAGGGAGAATGTGTAAGTTCATTTAATGATATTGTCGGGTTTGGAGATTTTATTGTCCAATTTGAAATTTTATTGTCTGATTTCACTTTTTATTGTCCAATTTCAAAATATATTGTCCAATTTCACTGTTTTATTGTCCAAAATGTGAATAGATGGCGATTTCAACGATGCAATATATGGCGGAACTACTGTACGACTAAGAAAGATCCCATCTATTAAACAACCAGCATCATCGAATAGGATGCTGGTTGTTCCATTTACAGGGATGTTATCCATCCATCAATACTTCCACTTTGTTATGGTAAACGGCAAGGTTACTACAAATAAATCTAAAGCATAAAAAGAGTATAAAATCCCATGGTTCTTATTTGCAGTCTTTTTATCAGAATAAAGCTTTTTTTCATAGACTTTCTTTATCCCAAACCTGAAAGGAAAAAGCCGATAAATTTTAGGGATGTCCATTTTATTTTTCATTATAACTCGAAAAATAGCATCCTGTATGTATGTCACTAAACAAAATATGAAGAAACCAATAAGGATTTTCATTAAAGTAACCATGCTTCAACACCTCGTTAGGCCTGTATTTTATTCGTAAGCTCTTCTTGATGACTTTATTTAATAGAACGCGATCTAAAAGAGAACTACATGCATTATATCCCATTCGTATGTATAGAGAGTTGAAATTTTAGTTAATTTTTTTATAATAACGTTCTTGGCGAAGCAGTTTTTGAACACTTTTTAAAACTGCGAAACTTTTCCTTTCGCCAGTCGTAACTAATAATAAGCAAGTATTAAAGTTTAATTGCCGATTTATTAAAACCGTTTTAGAGCAATTGATATTTAGTGTATTTTCATGCTCAGTAACTTTATGTAACAAAAGGGGTGGTAAGATGTTTGAATTTATCGTAGCGGTGATCGTAGGGATTATTCCGTTACTTTATGTGTATTTAGCGGTTAAATTTATGATTAATAATAAAAAGGGTGGACAAACGCTTTATCCGATTGAGAATCAACCATTTATTTATAAGCAAATGGGGGTTCAGTTGAGGACAGTGACTCCTAAATTAATACTCCTCGAAAGTCCTCTTTACCTTATTGGTTTTACATGTGCTGTAGTTGCAAATGTTTCACTTTACTCTGGAAACGATGCGTTCTTTCTGCTCGCACCAGCAATATTGCCACTAATGTTTTCCAGGGGCTCTTTATTCGCAGCGTTTGAATTAAAAGAGGAAGGCGTTTTAGTTGGCAGTGTTTTTCATGAGTGGTCCCAAATTGAAAAAGTGGAGTTCTCCTCATTAAAAGTCCATGAAAAAGAATATGGTTTTGGAAAAGAAGACCATCATCTTAAGTTCAAGTTTCATTTAAAAAACGATAAGAGTTTTAACATCATTATTGGAGAAAGTGAACATGAAAAGGTCATTGAGGTTTTAAAACAAAAAGATTTACTAGTATGTGAAAAAGCAGATTTAGGCTTACCACAATAAAACATTTTCAGGATAGTACGAACAAAGGTCATATGTAAATGTTGTTTAAAGTGTAATAAGAAAACTAACCGACAAATGGATACTTATGGTAAAGTTAAACGGTAATGTATTAAGTAAATGTAATGAGTAAATGCAACAAAACAACTAGACATAATGAGCTATGCGTATTACAACGATCATGAAAGTGAAACAGGTGTCCATATGTATAAACAACGTTGTTGGGACTATTTTTTATTTCGTCCGATCTCTTGTAACAAAGAGAAGTTAAAGAAAGTCATTCGTGGTAAGTCAATTCTTATAACGGGTGCTAGTTCAGGTGTTGGAAAAGAATTAGCCTATGAGCTGGCAGATGTAGACTGTCATTTAGTTTTAGTGGCAAGAAGAGGAGACGAACTTGCGAAAATAAAGAAGACGATTGAAACAAAGAATGCTAGAGTCAGTGTTTTTCAAGCGGATCTTAGAGATGCGACCGAAATGGAGAACTTTCTCTCTTTTCTACATGGACTGCCACATGGGCTCGATGTCGTAGTCAATAACGCTGGTTTATCCATTCACAGATCCATCAATGACTCGTTAAACCGTTATCATGATTTTACACGGACGATGGCGATTAATTATTTTGCTCCTGTTCAATTGCTGTTATCTGTTACTCCTCATCTTCAAAGAAATAAAGGCCATATCATTAATGTTTCCACGATTAATGCACGACTAGCACCTGTTCCGTATTTTGCGGCCTATCAAGCATCGAAATCAGCTTTTGATGTGTGGCTTCGTTCAACAGCGCCTGAGCTACATGCCCAAGGAGTATCAACGACATCGGTCTATCTTCCTTTAATTAAAACACCGATGATCGAACCTACAGCAACCTATCGAAATCTACCGGCAATGTCTCCAGGTTATGTTGCCAGAATTATTTGTAAAAGCATGTACACCAAAAAGAAAACTTACCAGCCTTGGTGGTTCATCTTCGGTCAGATCGCTTCCATATTTCTATCCAATTTTAGCGGGGTTTCAACAAAGAAAAGGGGGAAGGGCCGGTGAAGGTATTCAAGCTTATCTATGTTTTATACAAGATAAAATTGCTGTCACCACTCGGTTTGTACCGGTTCATTACTTCCTTTTTTGCCTGTGGAATGAACTTGATGACTCTATTACATTTTGCGGAAAAGAAATATGCTAATAAAACCGTGTTAGTAGATGACAAGGAAACATTATCATATAGCCAATTGCTAGCAGAATCATATCAACTAGCTATCTATCTAAAAGAGAACTATCAAATACAGAGCGGTCAAAAGGTCGGCTTTCTTTGTAAAAATCATGCTTCTCTTGTGAAAGCTATTTTTGCTGTGTCCCGATTAGGAGCAGACTTATATTTATTAAATGCTGAACTAAAGACAAGCCAGTTTAATCAATTTGTCGAGCGTCATGATTTTGACTTTTTAATATACGATTTGGAATTTACGGACGTAGTTCATCACTCTGATTATTCCAATGCAAAACTCTTAAGTTATCATGATCAACTTGCAGCAATTGATAACATTGTCCATTCAACCAAGACTTCAAAGCTAGCTTTACCACGGTATTCCACGAGTAAACTGGTCTTGCAAACGAGCGGTACGACTGGAATGTCGAAAGAAGCACCCCATAAACCGTCCCTATTTAATTACTTAAATCCGTTTGCAGCCTTTCTTCAACGTTTGAAAATTTTAAACTACAAAACAGCTTATATTGGGTCACCGTTATTTCATGGGTATGGAATTGCGGTCCTCTTATTATTTATTCCATTAGGGAAAAAAGTAGTGATTAGTCATACGTTTGAGGCGTCAAAAGCTTGCAGGCTTATCCGCGACCACCAAGCGGAAGTGGTTACTCTAGTTCCTTTAATGCTGCAAAAAATGTTACAACACAATGTCGACGATTTGCGATCGCTAGTATGTGTCGCTTCGGGTGGAGCAAAGCTTAGTACTAAACTGGTCGATGAGACGCAGCGCTTCTTGGGTGATGTACTCTATAATTTATACGGCACATCCGAGTCAGGACTTAACTTCATCGCTACACCTGAAGATTTGCGCTATTCTCCTGCAACCATAGGTAAGAGAATAAACGGGATGGCTGTAAGAGTCGATGAGCAGATGGAAGAAGGGAAAAGCGGGCAGGTCGGTCAGCTTTGTATTAAAAATGATTGGTCAATCAGCAATAAAAACAACACCTGGATTCAAACCGGTGATTTAGCTTACAAGGATGAAAATGATTATTACTTTCTATGCGGGCGAAGCGATGACATGGTGGTGTCTGGCGGTGAAAACGTGTATCCAATCGAAGTGGAACAAGTAGTGATACAACATTCTTTCATTGAAGATGTTGCTGTAGTCGGGGTACAAGATGAACAATTTGGACAGAGATTGACCGCATTTGTTCTTCTAACAGAAGATGCTGATCTTACGGAAAAAGATTTACTAGAATGGATGCGTCTGAGATTGCCTAGATTTCAGATCCCTAAAAGTATAACATTCGTTCATCACATGCCCTACACACTACAAGGTAAGTTGGATAAAAAACAGTTACGTCGGAGGATCGAAAATGAAGAAAAATAGACTCTTGTTCATTATTGCTATTCTCATTGGTTTTATTGTTTCTATTATTGGTGTCCAATACTATGGAAATTCTACGATCGAGCGTGTTGCTGAAAAACGAGGGGCGCTAGAAATTTTAGAAAAAATAGAGACTGGACACAGTACGATTGTCATTTTTGATACAGGTAATTATATTAAAGGGGAAGAGTTTGTCAAAGGATTAACCGGCTGGAGTGCACGAACGATAAGTCAAGCGACAAATGACCGAAGTAATGATCTCATCTTTAGAACTGATAATATGAGTCACATCCATAGTGGCCCCATTGGATTTTGGTACGGGTATGTGAATGCGAATCAGGTGGACTATATCCGGTTTCAAACGAATGGCTTTGACATTCAACATCGAGTTAACGCTTATCACTGGTATATCCCTGATTTGTCGGAAGTGGAAGATCAAGGGAGTTTTATGGCGGAGCAATTCAGTGTTATCTTAAAAGATGGACGAGAAATCTATTATCCATTTGATGAATTGCAGTAGAAAGATGCTCGATTTGCTGTAGAAAAGGGAACAAGATCATTACTTGGAAACAGAATTAACGAAATGGCTATAAACGGCCACAAAAAATAAAAATCGAGGGATGCAATATGGAAATAAATCAACTCAAAGACCTTGCAATGAGTAAGGTAAACCCGCAAAAGCTAACAGAAAATTGTTACGTAGGCTCAGTCGCCTGTGCGCTTGTGACGGAACAGGGGAACGTTTACACAGGGGTATGTATCGATGCGCCGTCTGGAATGGGGTTTTGTGCCGAACATGCCGCGATCGCACAGATGATCACGAACAATGAAACGAGAATTACCCAGATTGTTGCCGCGGGACCTGAAGGAAAGATTTATCCTCCTTGTGGCAGGTGCAGGGAATTTATCTATCAAATTAATCCTAAAAATATCGAAGCCGAAATATTAGTTGAAGAAAATAAAGTAGTAAGTCTTGAGGAGATCTTGCCTTATCGTTGGAACTAATATAGCCAACTACCTTTAAATGACCATATCAAAAAGAGAGCAGGTGATAAAATGAAAAATTACCTATTGATTATGATTTTACCCTTGTTAGCCCTAATTTTGATTGGTTGCAGTAATGAACAGATTGGGCAAACAAACAACATTTGAGTTTGATATCCACATTCATTTATTTCTCACTAAGTCTGGTTAGAGATTTAATGATCAAATATAAAGCAAAAAATGAAGGTTCACCTTAACAATTATAAAATGAGAGTAAAAACACACAGATGATTGTGTGTTTTTGTATGTTGATCGCATGTGGTTCACACTTTCACTTGCGCTTATAATTGAAGTTTTACAGGAAGTTCAATTGTAAAGGTGGTACCAACCGTAAGTTTACTCTCAACGTGAATGTTTCCTTGGTTACGGTTTTTAATAATGTTTTTAGTGACCACCATTCCTAAACCGTTTCCTTTTTCTTTCGTTGAGAAGAAGGGCTCTCCTAATTTTTCAATTTGTTTATTTGACATTCCTGACCAGTCATCAGCGATTCCAAGATCAATTGATTAATATTGGTTAGTTTCTTTATTTCATTTTGAAGAGTATTGACTGAAACAATCTCATTTGGCATTAGAATTATCCTTTTTATTTAGATTCTTAAACTAGAGTATATCCGGAAGTGGAACTCACTTACTCAATTGAGAGCAGGTAGAGGGACTTAGATAAAATCGGTAAGTGTTCTTCTCACTTCTCTTTGCCTCGTACATTGCATGATCTGCTTTTTTCAATAGTTTACTTAGTTCTTTACCCTCCTGTGGATACTGAACTATACCGATACTTGTAGAGACGTTAATGGTGTAATCAAATGCCGTCCAATTGGATAAGTCTTTAGTTAACTGTTTACCAAGCTGATCTAACAAGTTTTTGTCTGTTTGATGAGGGATTAAAAGGACAAACTCATCGCCGCCCATCCGGATGGCTAAATCATTAGGGCCAATCGTTTGTTTTAATCGATTTCCTACTTCTTTCAATACGAGATCTCCAACATCGTGACCATATGTATCATTGACTTGTTTGAACCCGTCTAAATCAAGAAGCATGACAGCCCCTTTATCCGCTATAAACTCAAAATTATCAGCTAAGTAACTTCTATTATATAAACCGGTGAGCGGATCGGTTTTCAGTTGTTTTTCTAATTCGATAACGTATGAAAAGAGATTAGAATACTTTACTAGAATATCAATATCTTTCTCAGTGAAATGTGAAGGTTTGCAGTCTAGGGCACATAAAGTCCCGAACATTTCTCCGTCTTTATAAAAGATGGGTACACCGATGTATGATTGAATATTTAAATCATTCGTAACCGCTAATTGGCTAGTGAATGGATGAGATTTAGAGTCGTTGATGATAAGGGGTTCACGGCTACCAAAAAAAATTTGTTGGCAATAGGATTCTTTAAGCCGTATTTCTTGGTTATCGGTAATCGGTATCTCTGTACCGTTATCTATAGATTTAATGATTGAGAAAGTATCTTCTGATGTTTTACCGATAAATAACATTTTTCCTTCAATCGATGAATTCACTAACTCCAGTAGGTCAGTTGCAGCCTTGTAAGTCATTATTGAACTCCTTCGCTTTGTAAAATTTAGATGTTTTACATCTATGTGCCATAATGAGTTTTCAATTCTATGAACATGGCAAACATCTAAATTATAACAAGATAATGATCTTCTGTCTGTCAAATTATATTAACTTTATATAAACAGACACATAAATAAGACTGTGTGTAGAGAGGTGGAAAATGAACTGTTACAATATAAATTCTATTTTTTAAAGCGATTTCCTGTATTGGCGTAAATTAAAAAAAGAATGATGGCTATTATAGCTATTATCCAACTATATTTGGTAATCCAAGTCATGTTAAGGAATTCACCTAGTCCGGTAATAAATAGTAGCCCACTTAATAAAAAAATAAAATTCCCTACACCATTACAAAGCGCCTGTTTATCGTATGTTGCTTTTTCTTCCTTAGAAGAAGTGTTATACCCCGCTATTAACCAACTCCATTGTTTATATTTGATCAAATACCCTAGTAAAATAAAGAATAAACCAGTAACGAAATGAGTCATTTTGTTATACCTCTCTTTCTTTCAATTAATGAATAGGTCAGGTAGGGAAATAGGATGCAGGAATGTAATACATATAACTAAAACTAGTCTTTTTTTAATCGGTTTCAATCTAATTTCCCCATTCATATTGAACTAATCACTGTCGAACTTCCACAGTACTTCATTGAAAATTGTCGGTTTCTGCGCTTGCCTAGGAAATTTTAGAAATATTCAAACGATCGATTAAGAGATCACTTATAATAATACTAGTTAAAAAGGATATAGGGATAAATGGAAATTCGTGATGTAGTAATAAATGGCGCTCTTAAGTTCATTGTATACTTAATTTATGGGGCAGGGGAGATAAAATGGGGAATTTTTGTAAAATATTACTTAGCTGCTTGGCTTTATTGGTAAGCCTCATTGTTGGGTTAGGCTTTTTTTATTACGTTGAACGGGAGTATGCTGCAACGGATACAATCGGATTGACGACGATTGAAGTACTTGAAGACACGATCCACCTAAAAGGGTATACGTCAAGCAGCGCCACTGGATTTAGCAAGTATATGTATACATCTGTTAATGATGCTCTCTATATTCGCATAAAGTACAGCCTAGTCAGTCGTGTCAATCCAAACGCTGATTTCTCAATAACGATTAATGAACCGACAGACAACATCAATAAAGTCTATATTCAAGGTAAAGATCACCAAGATATCAGACTGATTTGGGAAAAGTAGATTTTGTAAAAACAATGAATTCGCAAATCTCTACTATGTTTAGGGTGATTTAGAGTTTAATAGATTGTAACGGAACCACCTAATCCTATTAGAAAAAAGATGAAACCAAAAACGGCAGCAAAAACACCTTTCCCCCATATGGAAGACCAATTATTAATCATAAGCTCTTTTTTATTATTTTTAATATAATATCGAACTTCAATCGATTGGCCAATCTCGTACTTGTGACGGTCATAACCCATGTAGGACTTAAAAGTTCTTACTTCTTGTTCAATTTCATCAAAGTATTCAATTACAGGAAAGTAGGCCATCGCTCTTGCAACAGGCTCTAAACGTAAATCAATAATCTTGCCTTTCGTTACCTTCGATTGCTTCATCGTTCGATCTGTTTTTATAAGCGTATAAATCCCGTATAGTAAAAATGAAATTCCAATGAAAAGTACAGTTTGATCGATATAGCATCACCTCTACTAGTAATAGAAAATTATTCTTCGATAATTGTAATATATTTCTAAAAAAATAAATAGCGAGAAGCTTTCCTTTTCTAGGTGGTTGTCTATTTTATTTCTATAGTCGAAAGAAGTAATTAAGAGTTTTAAAGCGGAGTAGGCGAAGACTCAAGCTCCAAGTAACATTTTATATTAATTTATGGATAAACACTAATAAAAAGTTGAAACCAAAATGTTTGTGCTTCGTATGTATGGTAGTTGTATTGTATTGAATTGAATGGAGGAGGCTATCGTTTATGTATGAATATAAGTTTGTCAAAGTCGACTTAAAGTCAACATGGAAAGGGACAAAACCTGAAGAAGATTATCATACGGTCATTGAGCAGCATGGGGCAGAAGGTTGGAGGTTAGTACAGATCTTTGCGCCGGCTATTGCAGGGTATGGGGCTGCTGAATTTTACGAGATCATTTTCGAAAAGAAGATAGATTAAAGGGTAAAGTTGAGAGAACAACCTGAGAATTTTTAAGGATTATTAAAAAACTTGATCATCCATTTAGCTAATTTGAGAGGCATAAAGATCGTTTCTCTATGCCTCAGTTCCGTTTATGTTAAATAAAAAACATCATAACAGTACCAATAACAGTAAGGGCAATAACATGGTAACCGACGGCAATAAAATAGAGAGAAATGGCGTTTTTTGAATTTGATCCTAAACTAAAAATAAAGTCTTTGGCATAGGCAAGCGCAACGATTAACCCTACACTGCCGCCAATGAGCGCACCATCTACTAAGGTTTCGGCTTGGGAAAGGTTTAGGAGGCCAAAAAGTAAAAGGGTCGTCAATAAAGTGACGAATGTTAGCAGCCCATAGTTAGGTTGTTTTTCTAATTTAATATGTAATAAATTGACCCAACGTTTCCCTAGAATGGAATAATAAATCATACCACTAACCATGTAAATAAGAAATCCTGTTAAGATAGCTAAAAACATTGCATTACCTCTTTCTATAGTCTATATGGGTTCATTTACTTGAATTATATCACTTTATAATTGTAAGGTTAAGGTAACTATATATGCTAAAGAAGTGTTAAAGCTCTTATTAAAAATACGATTACAGTTACAGATCGGAGGTCGGAGATGAAAATAAAAAATGTTTTAGTGATCCTTCTTGTTTCTCTCTTTCTAGCTGGGTGTATGCCTAAAAATGATTCGGTGACAGCAGTTGGTGAAGGAGAATATGGTAATGTTGAAATTCATTACACAATTTCAGATAACACTTTAAGTGAAAAAATCTTACTGAAATTCATGGGTGAAGATGAACTAACTTCTATTGTTTATGAGGTAGAAAATCCCCATTCATTAGAACTATTAAACTTTCAAGGGCAAATGGGAACTTTTGAAGAACAAACGGGCTGGATGGAAGGAAAATCCAAAAGATCTGTAGACAAAGAAGAACTTATTAAAATAATTAATGATGCTCAAATTACTGTAGAGTGGAAAATAGCAAATGGAAACTACACGGAAACTATTTATCTAGCAGCAAAATAACGTTTTAAGCTAGAAAGTTTACTAGAAATGGGGATTGTCATGTTTAAGAGTAATACAAGTTTGGTCGGCTTACTACTTATTTTGGGTATACTCCTTATGGCGTGTTCCGGAAGGCCCTTAACAGATGCTCCCATTCTAGAACTCGAACAGTATGAAGGACGGCCATTACATATCGCGGTGATTGGAGAGCTGCCATCCGTCAGAGAACAACATATTCAATTTTCAACCATTCAATTTACGGATTTATTGGAGCGAAAACTTGAAATATATGATGCGGTTTTTATAACGAAGGAACATTTAAATGAGGCGTCAGAAGATCAATATGCTAATGTTTATATGGAAACTCAAATTCCGTTTTTCTTTATTGATGCGAGTAAATCGTATTATTCTTTTATTGAAAAAGATTTTTCCTACGAAGAAAATCTAGATTTAAAAGACATTAGTAATCATTATATTATTGGTTTACAAGCAACAGAAGAAGCAGAATTTACGTACTGGTATTTCGGACTCTATGATGATATCGTCTCAGACCAAACGATAAAAGGGGCGTTATCACAAGTTTTCATGACGATCGAAAAACAGATGAACTTCTAGCTATAACAACTTTTGAAGCAACGATAAAAGGCACCCATCCAGGTAATCCATTCATAGGGAGAAGTTTAAGGCGACGATTACTATTCATACTGTTATGTGGAACAGGGTATATATCAAATAAACTATTTTGAACACACTTGCGATAGGTACCCATTAAGTGAAGAGAAGGAGGTTTTTGGAGTGAGCGATAAAAATACAGCGGTAAAAACAGGAATTGGTTTCGGATCAGTTTTAGCAATCACCATTTCATGGAGTGTCAATCAATCGATCCTATGGGCAATCATTCATGGGGTTTTTAGTTGGTTTTATGTGATTTATTTTGCATTGACGAGATGATGAGTACTGTGTCGAGGCGGCGCGGTAAAGTAATTCATTCCAATATCAGACTTCGGTTTTGGTGTACCCGAATGAACCTGATATTACCAGTAACAGGAAGAAGCGGGCCATAAAGAGAAGATATGACCCTGGTATTACCAGTAACAGGAAGAACAGGGCCATAAAGAGAAGATATGCCCCTCATATTACCAGTAACAGGAAGAAACGGGTCATAAAGAGAAGATATGCCCCTCATATTACCAGTAACAGGAAGAAGCGGGCCATAAAGAGGAGATGCGAACCCGATATTACCAGAAACAGGAAGAAATGAGCCAAAAAGAGAAGATATGACCCTGATATTACCAGTAACAGGAAGAAACGGGCCATAAAGAGAAGATATGACCCTGGTTTTACCAGTAACAGGAAGAAACGGGCCAAAAAGAGAAGATATGACCCTGGTTTTACCAGTAACAGGAAGAAACGGGCCAAAAAGAGAAGATATGAACCTGGTTTTACCAGTAACAGGAAGAAGCGGGCCAAAAAAAGAAGATATGACCCTGGTATTACCAGTAACAGGAAGAACAGGGCCAAAAAAAGAAGATATGACCCTGGTATTACCAGTAACAGGAAGAACAGGGCCAAAAAAAGAAGATATGACCCTGGTATTACCAGTAACAGGAAGAACAGGGCCATAAAGAGAAGATATGCCCCTCATATTACCAGTAACAGGAAGAAGCGGGCCATAAAGATAAGATGCGAACCCGATATTACCAGTAATATGAGGAAACGGTCATCAAGTCATCTTTTTTCTTCCTCGCATAATACAAGTTTGAGTTGAATAAAGCTTAGTGACTGGAAATAAAATGGTCGAGGACAAGTCAATTTAGTAAAAACAGCTGTCCTATAAGAAAAAGGGAACATACATGCACACTGCTCCAAATGATTAAATACTTTCCCAATAAAAATATTCTTACATATCGAGAGGAGGGAGGTACTTTTTCATTGGAGAAGTTTATTGACGACAAGAAGGGAAACTCACAGTCTCATCAAAAACTTCGTATTCAGAAACCCCATACACCGAACGAATTTGACGAAAAGTACATTACAGTTCAGGTGACGGAAAGTACGTTAGATTGGATTGTGAACAAGAAAAAAGTGAAAGGCATTACAGACCTTACTATACGTCTCATTGAAGACAAAATGGTTATCAACGGGACCGCGAAGAAACTGAAAATACCCATTCACTTTCAGATTGTCCTGAGACCTTTAGAAGCTAACAATCGCCATTTATCATTTCAAGTCACGGATCTCAAACCGGTAAACCAACATTGGATTACAACGAAACTCCTCAATAAACCACCACTCATCCGCTATCATAAAGGAATTATCAACCTTAACTTAAATCACATAGAACAAGCCAAATCCATTCGTTTCGGAAATCTTAAACTTTTTGAAGTCCGTGACGAAAAACTTTGGATCGGGGTGCAATTTTAATCGTATATGTCTATATCAGTGATTAGCCCTGCTTTTTAATGTGGGGCTTTTTTTACTAAGTGTGATTTTAAGAAATCATGCGAAGTTATGACTTAATTAAAACAACAGTAAAACTTACTCAAATCCGCTCCACCAAAAAAATAGCCCAAAAACTCCCACCAAACAAATAAACTCATGTAAACTAAACGTAACTAATCATTGAATACAAAGGAGAGAGACAATGAACATCTCTAATTTTCCACGAAATCGTTATACACCTAACCAAACTCCGATTGAAAAAGCGAGTCGTTTTACAGCAGAACTTAACGGTCCAAACATTTACATAAAACGAGACGATTTACTTGGACTGACCGAAGGAGGCAACAAGACGAGAAAGTTAGAATTTTTAATTGCGGATGCTCAAGCGAAAGGCGCCGATACAATTATTACAGCAGGCGGCATCCAGTCGAACCATTGTCGTCTCACATTAGCGGCATGTGTCAAAGAAAATATGAAGTGCATCCTTGTTTTAGAAGAAAATAAAGAAGACCAATTTGATTTAAAAACAAACGGTAACTACCTTCTTTATCAATTACTTGGCACGGAATCGATTCAAATTGTCCCGAATGGAACCGATGTATATAAAGTAATGGACCAAGTCGCTGCCAAAGTCAATGAGAATGGTGGTTCCCCTTATATTATTCCAGTCGGTGGATCTAATGTGACAGGAGTATCGGGGTACGTCTCGTGTGCCGAAGAAATCCAACAGCAATCAGAGGAACTGGGCGTATCTTTTGATTATGTTATTTGCGCGAGTGGAAGCGGGGGAATGCATGCCGGACTTGTCGCTGGCTTTTTCGGTTTAGGCGGCAGCACTAAAGTACTCGGGATGAATGTCAGTCGCGGGAAAAACGAACAGGAAGACAAAGTGCATCAACTGACAAACGAAACTGCTGTTCACATCGGGATAAAGGATGTGATCCCAAAAGAAAAAATCACGTGTTTTGATGATTACGTCGGTCCGGCCTATGCGGCTCCAACAAAAGGTATGTTAGAAGCGGTAAAACTTTTAGCACGAACCGAAGCGATCATTCTCGACCCGGTTTATACCGGAAAAGCAATGGACGGCTTGATTAGCTTGATAAAGCAAGGATATTTTAAGCCAAGCGATAACATTTTGTTTTTACACTCGGGAGGAACACCAGCAGTTTATGCGTATTCGCCGATTTTTCAGTAAAAAAGTTCAAGGATATGAAGTGAATTCTTAGATCTTTGTAGGAGTAGTATTCATGGATAAAAGTTTGCCGAAACTGGGAGTCCATTAATTAAATGCAAAATAAAACCAGGCAGATAGAACAAACCTGCCTGGTTGAATAGGAGTGATTTAAGAGAATAATTTTTTTAATCGCTGCCAAAAGCTTGGTTCTTCTTCCTCTTCAACAGCGGCTGATTTATCATCTGGTATTTCGATCGCTTCCGTTTTAAGAATAAATTGTACATATTCAACGTTTCGATTGTCCGGTGACACAAATGATACTGGATCGAAATCGGACTTATCAAATTCTGCAAGCATCGCATCCACTTCCTCCTGAAGCTGATCAGGTAAGTCGCTAGTCGCGTCAGCTAATTCGTCCGTGCCATCTGCCAGCTCATTGACGCCAGATTCCAGCGCAGTAGTACCGTCTGCTAGCTCACCAATTCCTGAATGAATTTCAGCATAAGCATCTGCCAGCTTGCCAACCCCGTTCGTATACGAAACGAGACCAGAATGGAACTCACCATAGTTCGCTGAAAGCTGTGCGAGGCCTTCTTCTAATTTTTTCAGTCCGTCCAGTCCTTCCATATTTGCCATACCCGCGCCAACCTCATTGGCAATTCCAGAGAGGTGACCGCTCATTTCGTGAAGTGCACCGCCAACTTCTTTCAATACTTCTTCAGTCGTACTAAATGCTTGTTTTACTGCATTGTAAGTTCCCTTTGCAGTTTGGGCTGCAGTATATACTTCAATCAGGTGGCCAACGGTTTCAGGATCAGCTCCGCTCGCATATAGCTGCTGGATCTCTTCCTCAGAAAGGGTAGCGGCTGGAATTTTGTTCATAGCTTCATCTAGCGCATTGAAAGCTTCTGAGAACCCGCCGTGGAGCTGGAGCAGTCCGTCGCCTGCTTCAGAAAGGCCTTTTGCCATTTGTGACAAGCCTGCTGGGAGTTCAGCAAGGTCGCTTAAATCTAGATCTGGCGCGCCGCTCAACTCTCTGTGTACTTGTGCGAGAGCACCCTCGATTAATGCGGAAGCTTCAATGACTTCAGCGGAAGATCTGCTTATTTCCCTTATCCCATTATTGTACTCTCCTGAGCCGTTACGTAGCTTTTGGACTCCATTATTGAGCTCAGTAACACCATTATTTAATTCAGAAACTCCCTTATTTATTTCAGCAATGGCATCACTTAATGTGCGCATTTCACCAGTCATTTCGTCTACATCAAAACCATCTATGACCATAGATAAAGGAATGGCATTAATATTGATGCCTTCCATTTCAAAATCTGTCACATCAGCTGTAAGTCGGAAGGAGCCGTCGCTGTCCGGCATCACTGTATAGGTGACCTGCCGCTTTTTCCCGACCTTAGCAATGTTGGCATCGACTGCATCAATAATGTTAATATTTTTCGTATCGAGAGTACAAGAAATTTGCAACGTGTAATTTTCATAGAAAATCGAATTTCCTCTGTCATTTTTGGCAGTGTTAATGGCCAGTTCTAGACGTCCAGTTTCTCCTGCCAGCTCATCGGAAGAAATTTCCTGCCCATCGAGACGGTAAGAGATATCAATATCCCAAGGAAGTTCAGCTTCTTCTAAATTTCCTTGGTAGTAGAAGAGACCTGAGGGAGCATCGAATTGAACAGTACCGTCCACATTCTTGATTTCGGATAGGTCAGTTAAATTTTTTACTGAGGTGTAATTGCCGTGGTCGATAATTAAACCAGGCTCAATAACCTCTAGCATATTGACTACATATATTTCAGTCAGAGTTCCGTCAGAATTTAAGGTTCCATAGACCACCTCCTCCTTTGAAGAGGCTTCACGAGCGACCACTGTGCTCACAGGTGCCAAATCCTTTGACCCTTCAAGAGAGGAGGAATTATTATGACCTTGGTTTTCATTCGCCAGTCCGGATATAACCGGGAAGGAGAGGAGGGATGTTGTTAAAACGATAGTTATTATCTTTTTCATATCTATTAATCCTCCTTATAAAAATTTGCTTTCAATGTAGTTTTAGAGACGATCTTGTCAAAGACAAGCAGTACCGCCGGCAGGAAGAATAAAACCATAATAAAGGCCAAAATAGCACCTCTGCCTAGCAACAGGCCGATAGATGAAACGATCGGGTTTGTAGAAGTTATCCATAAAATCAGGCCCACACTTGCCAGTATCGCAGCCGAGATGGAAATAGAGAACGTCTTGTCATCAATCGTTTTCATGATCGCTTGTCTTGCAGGCATCACTTTTCTGTTGTGCAGATAGTTCTCCGTATATAGGATGGCATAGTCAACAGTGGCCGCAAGTTGAACAGTACCGACAACCAAGTAACCAACAAAAACTAACGGCGTGTCAGTAAAATAAGGAACAGCAAGATTTATCCAAACGGCTGACTGAATAGTCAACAACAGAATGACCGGCAACGCCAGGGATCTGAATGTAAATAATAATACTAGGCCGACAGCTACAACAGTGAGTATATTCACGATGTAGTTATCCTTTTGTATGACTGTTTTCATATCGTAAAGGGCTGCACTTTCTCCGAGTGCGAATGCCTCCTTACCGTAATACGTTTTTGCTACAGCCATAATGTTTTCAAACACATTGAAGGCAATATCACCTTCCGATTCTGTTTCTGTATTAATAATGATCCGGCTGTAGTTTTCAGAATGGAACTGTTCTCTAATCGATTCATCCAGATACTCGGGAGGTATCGCAGGGCTGACAGACTGGTTGTAGGATATGATACCTGAAACATATTCAATTTCCTCAAGCTCTTGTTCCAACTGAACCTCTCTGGCTACATCTCCTCTTGGAACGAGAAGTACAACAGGTGTGGACTTACCGAACACAGCATTTATGGCTGTCTCATCTTTCCCTAGGCGAGTATCCTCTGGTTGTTCGCCAATTCCGTATATAAATGCTGTTTCCTGCTGTGCCAGATAAGCAGGCACAATCACAAGGAAAACTATGATCAAGCTGATATATCTTACCTTCAGCACTCTCTTGCCAATGGACCTGAAAGCAGGGATGAAAGGTTTGTGCTGAGTTTTATCGATCCATTTATAAAACATAATTGTCAAGGCAGGAAGAAACACCATCACGCTGATAAAGCTGAATACAATACCTTTAACGAGGTTGATTCCTAAATCCGCGCCGATTTCGAACTGCATGAATGTTAGCGCCATAAACCCGAAGAAAGTAGTAGCGGCACTGGCTGCGATAGCCGGAGTAGATTTTTTAATCGCCATCTGCATCGCTTCTTCTGGTGAGGATGTCTTCCTACGATGTTCTGAAAAACTATGAAGCAGGAAAATTGCATAATCAAGGGATACGGCCAGCTGTAAAATAGGGCTGACAGACTGTGTTACAAAAGAAATTTCCCCAATAAATATATTTGTCCCGAGGTTTATAATGATCGACACACCAATAGCAGTAAGGAAAAACAATGGTTCGATCCAGGAATTCGTGGAAATAACAAGAATGATTATAATGATTGGGACTAACAACATCGCTGCATACATGCTTTCAGTGAACGCCATTTTCTGAGAAACGGCTGTATCAGCTGCTTCTCCTACGAGTGCATTTTCCTCGCCAATGAGCTCATAAATTTCATCGGTAATAACGACTTCGTCACCTTCACGGATGGTGAGAGAGAAAAGAGCATTATGGTCCTGATAATAGGTTTCTATTAAGTCTTGTTCCATCATTTCAAGAGGGATCGTTAAATCAACGGTATCATCGAGCCAGATCACATCTGTCACTCCGTCAATTTTCTCAAGTCTATCTTTATAATAAAGTGCCTCCTGGACGGTAACATCCGTTACCATGACCTGGGCATTAGACATCGCGCCACCAAACTCTTCTTCCATGATCTCAACGGCAATGGTGGAGGAGGTGTTTTCAGGCATATAGTCACTCATGTTGTAATTCACATGAACAAAAAACTGTGCGACGGCACTAACCATTGTCAGTACCATAAAAACAATTACGATTGCTTTATTGTGTTTTATAATTTTTGCTGCAATGTCAGCCATGTAACCACTCCTTGAGTCTTCACTAAGAAATAATTATAATGACACTGTGTAGTCTTATCAACAAACAGTTTATTAAAAAATATTAGTTTTCCAACACATTGCAAAAAAATGTTGGATATGTAACAAAAGGGGATGAATTGATGGGCTTAAAGATGGATCGACGAAAGAAATATACGCGCTATGTATTAAAGGAAAGCTTTATTAAGAAAATGCATGAGAAGCCTTTATCGAGTATCACGATTAAAGAGGTGTGCGAAATGGCTGATATTAACCGGTCCACCTTTTACTCCAATTACAAGGATTTGTACGACCTTCTTTCACAAATCGAGGATGAGATTATTGCAGACTTAAACAATACCTTGTCTTCTTACAACTATAATAAAGATGATGAAGCGATTCAGATGACGGAAAAATTGCTTGAATATATTGCAGAAAACCAGGAAAGCTGCCAAGTATTATTCAGTGAACACGGTGACCCGGCTTTCCAGAAAAAAGTGATTATGCTAGCCCACAACCATTTACTGAAATCATGGTTTCCTGGGAGTAGCATGCCCGACGAAAATAAACAATATTTAACCCTTTTTATCGCAAACGGCAGTATCCATATCCTGCAAACTTGGCTGAAGAATGGTTTGAAGGAGTCCCCAAAAGAAATGGCGGAACTCATTACTAAGCTGGCGACAAAAGGGGTTTCGGCATTTCAATAAAAGCATTGCTGAACCGAGGACCGGGAAAAGACTGCTAGTAAAGAGGCTGCTTAACTACATTAGAGAGTCCAATCCTCCACAAACTAGATGGTTAAAAATTGAACGTGAAAGCAAGTAGTGGTTTGTTGATGAAAATTAACCAGATAATCGAATGCACCTTATTTCACTAATGGGTGAAATAGTAAAATTACAGGCTGTAATAGATGCAACTCTTTTTTTATGCTATATATTGGAAAATGATGTTAAACTAAAGGCAGGATTGTTTACTAATAAATTAGGGGGTTATGTATTGCAAACTCTAGTAACAACGTTAAAAAAACCAAATGTACTGTTTCCAATTTTATTTGTGTATTTAATTATGCCAGAATTCATTGAATCAGATTTATTTAAAGGAATTATAAATATTTTATTTGGATTATATTTCTTGGTCCTTGGATATGCATTATCAGATGGTAATAAAAAGTATATCTTAGCTTCTTGTTTTCTTGCTATCCTCTTAATATTCTTTGGGATTTCAAGGTTATTAAGTTAACGAGAGCGATAGTTTAATAACGGTTATATGATTGACATTATGAAATGAATACAGAATAAGACAATTAATACATTGCACTGATTAAGGATAGATGAAATAGTTGATGCTTCTATCCCGTATAGTCAGAGTAGTACATTCGTATATTTATACTCACACTTGTTTGTAAGATATAATGATTACTTTTACCTTTTTCTAAGACTAACAGTAATTGGCATATTTGTTAATTATGTAATACCAACAAGTGGATGGATTTTTACTCTCCTAATTTTATTTGCGACTGGATACAATTGGGAATCGCCATTACTTCTCTTTTGTTTTCTACTTTTGCCAGTTGGTATGAAGGAAGTGCTATATTAGATAATCCGTGGGAATGGGAATATTCAACACCATTTTCTCAATTGTTATATGGAGAAATACAAAATGCTAATCAAATATCGCAACTTGATCATTTTGTATACGCAGCGAAGTTTCAACCAACGTTTCCTCTTATTATGGTAATCAGTGGATTGTATTTGATACTCCTTAACGCAGTATAAAAGAGATAGCGGGGGGCTTAACGGGACAACTGCTATTCAACAACGGGCAGCGATAAACAAAATATCGTAATAAGGACTTGGTTACTTATCTAACCAAGTCGTTTTTTGTTCGCCCAGCATGGGCGAACTCTAACGGGTGAAAGTCCCGAGTACGACCTTGTAGCGGTAAGTACATAGCCAAAAGCAAGGGTGTCCATGGTGACGTGGAATCTGAAGGAAGCTCGAGGCAAACCTCCGGTCTGACGAACAGAAATCATATAAGAGGCGACGTATGAGGATAAGACTGCAAAAGAAGTTGAAGTCCAATAGCTACAACAATCATACGGTGTATATATGGCGGATAGATGGAGGGAAAGAGTTCGCACCTTAACTGGGGAGATCTCACTGGTCTGCCTCAAAATCTTGTAGTGATACAAGACTGGATAGTGAGAAGTCAGCAGAAGCCGTAGTAGTGAAGATACCTAGCGAAAGTTAGAAGGAGCGAAGGGCTGAACAATTTTATCGTTATCGAAATCTCGATTGGAAGAGGAAATAGACCACTGGCTAATAAGCGCAAAAGTGGATACCGACTTTACGAGACAGAAAGGAAATAACAAGCATGGATGAAAGAAAACTACTCGACAAAATATTGGACAGAGATAATCTTAATCTAGCATGGAAGCAAGTCAAAAGAAACAAGGGTGCAGCAGGCGTCGATGGGATGACAATAGATGAATTAGAGCCATACCTGGCACTAAATAAGGATGAAATCATTCGTCAAATTCGTCAAAGAAAATACCAACCCCAACCTGTGCTAAGGGTTGAAATCCCCAAAGCAAATGGAGGGGTTCGACTACTAGGAATTCCAACTGTTAAGGACAGAATGATCCAACAAGCCATAGCCCAAGTCCTAACGCCTATCTTTGACAAGCAATTCAGCGAATATAGCTATGGATTCAGACCAAGAAGATATGCGGAAATGGCGATCCTACAAGCACTAGAGTTTTTGAATGATGGTTACGAATGGATTGTCGACATTGATCTAGAACGCTTCTTTGACACAGTGCATCACGATAGATTGATGAACCTCATATCAAGAACAGTGGATGACGGCGACGTCATCTCACTCATCCGAAAATTCTTAG
>NZ_JAOTPO010000049.1 GCF_029028005.1 Alkalihalobacterium chitinilyticum | reverse complement strand
CTCTATCCAGCTGAGCTAAGGGCGCATTATGGTGCCGAGGGCCGGACTTGAACCGGCACGGTAGTCACCTACCGCAGGATTTTAAGTCCTGTGTGTCTGCCAATTCCACCACCCCGGCAAAGCAGACTATTTTCTTGGAGCGGAAGACGGGACTCGAACCCGCGACCCTCACCTTGGCAAGGTGATGTTCTACCACTGAACTACTTCCGCATTAAATTGGTGCGGGTGAAGGGACTCGAACCCCCACGTCAAAGACACTAGATCCTAAGTCTAGCGCGTCTGCCAATTCCGCCACACCCGCAATATTGAAATGGTGAGCCATGAAGGACTCGAACCTTCGACCCTCTGATTAAAAGTCAGATGCTCTACCAACTGAGCTAATGGCTCTAACTAAAGTGGTGCCGGCGAGAGGACTTGAACCCCCAACCTACTGATTACAAGTCAGTTGCTCTACCAATTGAGCTACACCGGCATAATGGTGGAGGATGACGGGCTCGAACCGCCGACCCCCTGCTTGTAAGGCAGGTGCTCTCCCAGCTGAGCTAATCCTCCATTGTTACGCCTAGCGACGTCCTACTCTCACAGGGGGAAGCCCCCAACTACCATCGGCGCTGAAGAGCTTAACTTCCGTGTTCGGCATGGGAACGGGTGTGACCTCTTCGCTATCGCCACTAGACTATTAAAACTGTGATAAGCTTCGAATTTCTTCGTTGACTGCGCTCTCTGCGTTGCTCATGTACCCTTTAAACGTACATTCCGCTACTCGTGAGCTTGTCGCCTCGAACTTCTCGCTTCTAACAATTTTACTGGATTTTAATAAATCCTTATTAAATTGAGAGTGGTTCTCTCAAAACTGGATAATGGCTAGATGAATTCAACGCTTTATAAATTTGGATAAGTCCTCGACCGATTAGTATCTCTCAGCTCCACGTGTCGCCACGCTTCCACCCGAGACCTATCAACCTCATCATCTCTAAGGGGTCTTACTTACTTAACGTAATGGGAAATCTCATCT
>NZ_JAOTPO010000048.1 GCF_029028005.1 Alkalihalobacterium chitinilyticum | reverse complement strand
CGTTTGTCGCTTAAATTCTTCATTATACCTTTGCCGATGTTCACCCATGGGAACCCCTCCTTGTTATTATCATCATATCCAAAAATGATGTTCGTTAAAGGGGTGTCCACTTTTTATTCTAATTGCAGAGAGACTCTTATATACCTATAATCATGTGATATGCACGAAGATTTCATGCAATAAGGGCATGTGAGTCCCCTAAATCGATCAAAAGGACATTTTGTTCCCAAATAAGGGCTTCTGAGTCCTCTTAATACATCAAGGAGTATCTACTCAGCCATTTGAAAGAAATTTTAAAAAATATTAAACAAAAGCACAACCCATTTGGATTGTGCTTTATGCCTAGCAACGTCCCTCTAAACCTTTCTTTCCTACGGGGACGTAATCCATGAAGTCTCACCTTCGATGCTCCTCATGTTGTTTTACAAAAAGAAAGGTTTCCTCTCACAGGGGGACATGTTGACTCGTTTCGAACCTTTCACACGTTGTTTCCATCGGCTGTCCTTCGAACCGGTTGCCTCTTCGAGCCGAAGCTCTTCACCACCTGAAGCTTACTCATCCTTTTTTCATACTAAAAAAGCACAACCCATTTGGATTGTGCTTTGTGCCTAGCGACGTCCTACTCTCACAGGGGGAAGCCCCCAACTACCATCGGCGCTGAAGAGCTTAACTTCCGTGTTCGGCATGGGAACGGGTGTGGCCTCTTCGCTATCGCCACTAGACTATTAAAATTGTGATAAGCTTCGAATTTCTTCGTTGACTGCGCTCTCTGCGTTGCTCATGTACCCTTCAAACGTACATTCCGCTACTCGTGAGCTTGTCACCTCGAACTTCTCGCTTCTAACAATTTTACTGGATTTTAATAAATCCTTATAAAATTGAGAGTGGTTCTCTCAAAACTGGATAATGGCTAGATGAATTCAACGCTTTATTATTATTTGGATAAGTCCTCGACCGATTAGTATCTCTCAGCTCCACGTGTCGCCACGCTTCCACCCGAGACCTATCAACCTCATCATCTCTAAGGGGTCTTACTTACTTAACGTAATGGGAAATCTCATCT
>NZ_JAOTPO010000046.1 GCF_029028005.1 Alkalihalobacterium chitinilyticum | reverse complement strand
AAATAAGACAAGAGCAAATTGAAGACCTTGATGAAGAATCAAGAGTAATATATGAAAAAGCAAAAGAAGACTATGAAAATGGTGAAATCGATAAGTCTGTATATGATTCAATTGTATCAGGGGTCATTAGTACGGGTTCTGCCTTCATTAGGAATGCCGCAACTCAAAAGGTCAATGATAAAGTATCAGAAAAGATAGCCGGGTCTATTGTTTCATGGGCACAAAGGAACACATTCCTTTTTGGTGATCCAGCTCTAGCCATACAAACCGTAAGTGGTGGTGTAGTGACAAAAGCGGCCCCGCCATCAGCATTAACCTCTACGATACGTAATGGAGCTAGGTATGGTCCACCGATAGTAGGTTCAGCTATTGACTTTGGTATTCAAATATATAATGGAGAAGATGTAACAGATGCAGCCGTAAAAACAGTCGGTCATTTAGGAGCTGGAATGGCAGGTGCGGCTATAGGGTCCGCATTTCCGGTTGCTGGGACAGCTGGTGGATTTGTAGTAGGTGTTTTAGGTTCTATGGCATTTGATTATGTTTATGATAATAAAGATAAGATCGTTCAGGGTATTAGTGATTTTGCGCTAAGGACTGCTGAAACATTAAATAATGTAGGTGACTCCGTAAAGGTGTTCTTTAGTGGTTTAGGTAGTGTTTTTGACTAAGCTACATAATATAAAAGGAATGGTAGTCATGAAACTGATCCCAATTTATACTGAAATTATTAAAGATAGACAAAATCATACTATATTTATCGATGAGAAAACTAGATATACTTATAAGGCCTTCCATAAGGAGCCTAGTCAAAGTTTTTATTGGATTGGTTTTTTTAGTTTATTATTTTTCATGAGAGGTATTCAACAGTTAAATTTAACTTTCTCAAATTATATAACTTTTGGATTAATTATTGCTGTCATTGTGCTGGGTTCTATTTCAGGAAAGTATTACTATAAGAAATTCACATATGAAGAGGTAAGAGAAATTTACTTGACAGAATCAATGATTGAAGATTATGTAGAAAAAGGAAAGAAAGTATTTAAACTAGAGATGTGGATTGCAGCTATTTGTTTAATTGGCTTTCTGTTCTCAATCATTCTATTTTTCTTTACTTCTTCTTTAGTTGTATTGATCTTCTCTTTTTTTGCATTAGTGTTCTTTAATATTTTTGTATATAGATTGCCAAAAGAAAGAATTAAATTATATAAAAATCCATAATTAATTCATTAAAAAGGTAGTGAAAGGGGAAACTTTAATGGAATTATTACCAATAGGAAGTGTAGTACAGCTAAAAAATGGAGACGTAAAGCTAATGGTTTTAAATAGAGCACCACTATATAACCAAAATGGTGAAATAGGTTACTTTGATTATTCAGCTTGTATCTACCCTGCTGGAAAAGTCGAGGAACGAGT
>NZ_JAOTPO010000045.1 GCF_029028005.1 Alkalihalobacterium chitinilyticum | reverse complement strand
CCTTGGCAAGGTGATGTTCTACCACTGAACTACTTCCGCAAAATGGCTGGGCTAGCAGGATTCGAACCTACGCATGACGGAGTCAAAGTCCGTTGCCTTACCGCTTGGCTATAGCCCAATAAATTTAATTATAAATGTAATATGGGGCGGCTGATGGGAATCGAACCCACGAATGCCGGAACCACAATCCGGTGCGTTAACCACTTCGCCACAACCGCCATAACAAATAAAATGGTGGAGGGGGACGGATTCGAACCGCCGAACCCTCAGGGAGCGGATTTACAGTCCGCCGCGTTTAGCCACTTCGCTACCCCTCCGTCTTAGTTAGAAGCTAAATACTTTTTTTAATGGTGGCTCGGGACGGAATCGAACCGCCGACACATGGATTTTCAGTCCATTGCTCTACCGACTGAGCTACCGAGCCATAATATCTATATCAATTGCAGTCAATCAAAGACTACAAGGAAATTTAAGGAATGGCGGTCCCGACGGGAATCGAACCCGCGATCTCCTGCGTGACAGGCAGGCATGTTAACCGCTACACCACGGGACCACTTTTGATTGCACTCTTCAAACACTACTTATATTATCTTCCTAGTAGTAATTCAAGGCAGATGCGATATTATTGGTTGCGGGGATAGGATTTGAACCTATGACCTTCGGGTTATGAGCCCGACGAGCTACCAGACTGCTCCACCCCGCGGTAATATGAAAGTATGGTGGAGGATGACGGGCTCGAACCGCCGACCCCCTGCTTGTAAGGCAGGTGCTCTCCCAGCTGAGCTAATCCTCCATAAAGCAATTGTTGCTGCTAACTATCTTCAGTTGGTGACCCGTACGGGATTCGAACCCGTGTTACCGCCGTGAAAGGGCGGTGTCTTAACCGCTTGACCAACGGGCCAATACTTTGACACATTAGAATAAATGATGGCGGAGGAAGAGGGATTCGAACCCCCGCGCGGTTTAACCCGCCTGTCGGTTTTCAAGACCGATCCCTTCAGCCGGACTTGGGTATTCCTCCGTAACTCTTCCCTGGTGGACCCTGTAGGACTCGAACCTACGACCAATCGGTTATGAGCCGACCGCTCTGACCAACTGAGCTAAGGGTCCTTATAATGGTAGCGGCGGAGGGAGTCGAACCCACGACCTCACGGGTATGAACCGTACGCTCTAGCCAGCTGAGCTACACCGCCATTATTCAAAGGGAATCTAATATTGGATTTTGAGAAATCCTTATAAACTTGAGAGTTAGTTCTCTCAAAACTGAACAAGGCGACTGATTTCAATCACACCTTGAACTTCTACATTGAATAACTTCATGTTGCCTTGCGTCGAGGAAGCTTACTTCGTAGCGACACTCGTAGACGCAGACGCAAATAAGTTAATCAAACAGTTTTGAGTTCTCTCAAAACTGAACAAAAAAGACCAAAGCGTACATACCGAAGTATGCATCGACTAGAGTTAATACTCCATAGAAAGGAGGTGATCCAGCCGCACCTTCCGATACGGCTACCTTGTTACGACTTCACCCCAATCATCTGTCCCACCTTAGGCGGCTGGCTCCAAAAG
>NZ_JAOTPO010000044.1 GCF_029028005.1 Alkalihalobacterium chitinilyticum | reverse complement strand
CCTTGGCAAGGTGATGTTCTACCACTGAACTACTTCCGCAAAATGGCTGGGCTAGCAGGATTCGAACCTACGCATGACGGAGTCAAAGTCCGTTGCCTTACCGCTTGGCTATAGCCCAATAAATTTAGTTATAAATGTAATATGGGGCGGCTGATGGGAATCGAACCCACGAATGCCGGAACCACAATCCGGTGCGTTAACCACTTCGCCACAACCGCCATATTATAAAATAGTTTTGGCAGGGGCAGTAGGAATTGAACCCACACTGACGGTTTTGGAGACCGTAGTTCTACCTTTAAACTATGCCCCTATAAATAGGAATGGTGGAGGGGGACGGATTCGAACCGCCGAACCCTCAGGGAGCGGATTTACAGTCCGCCGCGTTTAGCCACTTCGCTACCCCTCCAGCATATATGGTGGCTCGGGACGGAATCGAACCGCCGACACATGGATTTTCAGTCCATTGCTCTACCGACTGAGCTACCGAGCCAGATTTGATCTATAAAAAGCTGTTAACTTACAGCTTTTCTCAAACTTTAAAAAGGAATGTTATAATGGCGGTCCCGACGGGAATCGAACCCGCGATCTCCTGCGTGACAGGCAGGCATGTTAACCGCTACACCACGGGACCACTTTTTGGTTGCACTCTTCAAGCACTACTTTTATTATCTTCCTAGTAGTAGATCAGAGCAGGTATAAAAATTATTGGTTGCGGGGATAGGATTTGAACCTATGACCTTCGGGTTATGAGCCCGACGAGCTACCAGACTGCTCCACCCCGCGGTAATATAAATTAATATGGTGGAGGATGACGGGCTCGAACCGCCGACCCCCTGCTTGTAAGGCAGGTGCTCTCCCAGCTGAGCTAATCCTCCATAAAGCTATTGTTGCTAATTTTTTTAGTTGGTGACCCGTACGGGATTCGAACCCGTGTTACCGCCGTGAAAGGGCGGTGTCTTAACCGCTTGACCAACGGGCCAATACTATTTTTAAAATATTTAATAATAAATTATGGCGGAGGAAGAGGGATTCGAACCCCCGCGCGGTTTAACCCGCCTGTCGGTTTTCAAGACCGATCCCTTCAGCCGGACTTGGGTATTCCTCCATAACTATTATTAGTGAACTTCTCCAACATCAGTATAATGGTAGCGGCGGAGGGAGTCGAACCCACGACCTCACGGGTATGAACCGTACGCTCTAGCCAGCTGAGCTACACCGCCATTATAAAAAAACTATAAATATATATATGGTGGAGCCTAGCGGGATCGAACCGCTGACCTCCTGCGTGCAAGGCAGGCGCTCTCCCAGCTGAGCTAAGGCCCCTTAACCTGAGAGTGGTTCTCTCAAAACTGGATAATGGCTAGATGAATTCAACGCTTTATTATTGTCTAGCTTCAATGCCTAGATTTTTGTGTCGTTTCACTTCTTCAGTTGAAGTTACCACTTCGCCTTCTGAAGCTCCAATGCACTGCAAATCTGACCAAGGCATTTCCGCCTTTCATATTTGGATAAGTCCTCGACCGATTAGTATCTCTCAGCTCCACGTGTCGCCACGCTTCCACCCGAGACCTATCAACCTCATCATCTCTAAGGGGTCTTACTTACTTAACGTAATGGGAAATCTCATCT
>NZ_JAOTPO010000043.1 GCF_029028005.1 Alkalihalobacterium chitinilyticum | reverse complement strand
TGAACTGCCCCCTGTCAAGTAGACAGTGGAAATAATAAAAAGTATTTAAGCGGCTTTAGCTCTATATTCCATAGGGCTGAGGCCGTTTAATCTTTTTTGGTATCTTTCATGATTATAAAAATGGATGTACTCATCTATTGCAGTACAAAGTTCCTCAAATGTCTTATATTTATTTAAATAATATTTCTCACATTTCAGTGTTCCAAAAAAGGATTCCATAGGTCCATTATCAATACACCGACCCACTCGTGACATACTTTGTGTCATCTTTGCCGAATCTACCTTACGTTTAAATCCTTTAGAGGTGTATTGGAACCCACGGTCACTATGGATAAGTGGATGCTCACCATCTAAAAGTACTGTAGCTTGGTCAAGCGTCTTGAATACAAGTTGATTATTATTGGAATGTCCTAGAACATAACTTACAATCGATCCATCATAAAGATCACGAATCGCACTTAAATAGGCCTTCTTTGACTGACCATACTTAAATTCTGTAACATCCGTGACCCATTTTTCATTTGGTTTTGCCGCGTTAAATTCCCGATTTAATATATTTTCCGTGACATGTTGAGGTGTTGAGCGTTTATATTGGTTCTTCTTGACCCTAATGACAGAACGTAAGCCAGCCACTTTCATTAGTCGATAAATTCTTTTATGATTTAATTTCTTATTAAACTGTCTATTCATGTGAAGATTCATTTGGCGATAACCGAAAGTGCTATTAACTTTTTCATGGAGAGTTTTCATCCGTTTGATGATTTCTTCATTCTGTATTTCTCGGGTAGAAGGAGTACGATTAAGCCACTTATAGTATGCAGATCGTGCAATGTCGGCAATTTCACAAAGTAAACTAATGCTCAAATTCTCGTTCTCATGAAGCTCCTGAATAGCGACATACTTATTTTCAAATTGGATTTGGTTTATTTTCGCCTCCTTTCGATCTCCTCTAACTTTTTTAAAAATAAATTCTCTGCACGTAACCGTTCATTTTCTCTTTCTAACTTTTTCATTTGAAGGTTGATTTTCTCTTCTGGAGACAGTTGAGCTTCTTCTTTCTTTTTACCACGTTTATCTTTTAGCGCTTCCTCACCGCCATCTTCATACTTCTTAACCCATTGATAAACTTGTTGGTAAGAAACATTATAAGTACTAGCTGTTTCTTGATAATCTTTTCCGTTACCCAAACAATCTATTACAATTTGTATTCGTTCTTCCCAAGTCGTTTTTCTTCCCTTAGTCATAGAGCTCGTCCTTTCTTGTGACGTATCCTTTAATTCTCTATAACTATTATACTTGTTAACCCATCCTTGGAGCACAGTTCGACTTGAAATTTCATACTTACTAACGATTTCATATGCAGAGTATTCCCCTGTAAGAAAGTCGTTTATAGCTGATTTTTTTAACTCTTTTGAATATGATTTCCATGTGGTTGCTTGTTTTAAGCCTTCTGATCCATATTTCTCAAACTGCTTAATCCATTCTTTTAATGAATAATGAGTAATTTGAAATTTGGAACAAAATTCTTTTATGCTACATTCTCTTTTTTCATAAGCCAGTAAAACTTCATTTTTAAATTCTTTAGAATACTTACTATTAGGCATAGAAAAACTCCCCCAAGGTAAACAGATTTTTATTTTTTAATCTGTCTACCTATAGGGGAGCATATCACA
>NZ_JAOTPO010000042.1 GCF_029028005.1 Alkalihalobacterium chitinilyticum | reverse complement strand
GTTGTACTCCCTCTGTTAGATTAATATATCTCTTAAATACTCGCTTATTCGCAGGATTTCAAACCACTAGTAAGAACTATGACGGATAAATGGAATGAGTTTTGAGAATAAAGGCTACATGAAGGCATGCGGAAATAGAGGAGTAAATAGAAACTCCACCTTTTACCATATAATGCACGATTCTCCACGCCGCCCCTGGAGGCTTTCCCTCCCATGTCTCAACGGGTCTTTTGCCCTCTCATTCCTTCGTCATGCCTATCCAAGGGGTGGAGGCCGGTTTTGCTGCGCAAACGGGTCAGTGCCCTTAGGTACAACGGATTCCAGTACTCCGTGCTTTCTCTGTAATCCTACGAATAAGCCAATATTCAAGAATTATTAAACTGCTTTTAATTACTTTAAAGCCATACTTAGCTTACGATTAGAATTAAGCTGCTATAGGTGCTAATGGTTGTACTTTCTGAGAACAATATGGTTCATGACTTTTAGCTATTGCCACCAATATTCTTGCTAATTTCCCCACGAGTTTCATGATAGATTTCATTTTTTTCAACTTTTTGACGTTAACATTATTAAAATGAATCTGCTTGAAATCAGAGTTATTGCTCACAAGACTTAATGTCGTTAAAAATAAAAAGCGCCTTAGTCGAGATCTCCCGCGTTTTGAAACGACAATTTGTCCTTTCCATTTACCTGAACTTGCTTCTACCAGATGCAAACCCGCATGCCGTAATAGAGAATTACCATGCGCGAAGCCACTTAAATCACCAGCTTCTCCTAAAATACCCGCCAATGAAATTTCACTAATTCCTTCAATGGCAAGTACTTTTTTAGCGAAAGTAATTTGGTCAAGTACGGAAGTGACTTCTTTTTCTACTCTTTCTAGTTGGATTTTTGCTAAATCGAATTCTTCAAGTAAATGTTCCAAGTGCAGCTTATAGGCTTCATGAGCTTGTTTACTACCAACAGAACTTTTGGCTAAGTCAATTAGCGATTGTGCTTTTTTAAGTCCTGCGTGACGTTTCATCACTGTTTTCCAACCTTCCACAATATCCTGTGCTTTCATGGAACATAGTTCTGAAGGTGTAGGAAATAACCGAAGTGTTGCGATTGCCCCTTTACCTTTTACATCTTTAAATACTTCTCGAAGTTCAGGGAAGACAATATCTACCCAACGATTTATTTGGTTAATAGAACTGGTGAGGCGTTTGACGATTACATCTCGGTTAGCCATTAGTACTCGAAGCTTTTCAAAAGCTTCAGAAGTGGGTCGGATAAAGGAGTAATACCCATTCTTGACCATATCTGCAATCACAAGGGCATCCTTTTTATCACTTTTAGATTGGGTATTATCACGATTTTCTTTGTTTCTTTTCACATGGTGAGGATTAACTGTTACTACATCAATATCCTGATCATATAGCCATTTAGATAGACTCAACCAGTAATGTCCGGTAGGTTCCATCCCTACTATTTCAGTATTCAATCCTTTTAAAAGTTTTAAATGATTAATCCATTCTATTAACCTAGCGAAACCATTCTCGTTATTTTCAAAAGTGAGAGGATCACCGACGACAATACCACGAAAATTTACAGCACGAGCTACGTGTGTTTGTTGAGCAATATCCACACCAACAACAAGGTGTTTATCAGAAATTCTTTCAATTAGTTGATTTTGTTTGTCTTGCATTTTAAACTTCATATAAGAGCTTCCTCCTTAAGGTTGAGTTTTAGAGTGGTGTCTATACTCATATCTTACTGAGGGGCTCTATTTTTTTCAAAGTCAAAATTAACGCACTACAGGAATGCTGCGCA
>NZ_JAOTPO010000041.1 GCF_029028005.1 Alkalihalobacterium chitinilyticum | reverse complement strand
TTGTTTATTGCAAAATAAAAGTGCAGAGCTTTGCAAAGGAAAAATGCAGAGTCCTGCACTTTATTTAATAAGTGCATAAAAAAAGACTTGCCAGTCACCCCAAGTCCCTCTACTGTAATGGTGTCGAATCATTCACAGAGTGGAGGAATATGAAAGGATGCTAGCAATGTCTGATATTTATTGTATCAAAAACTTGAGAAACAACAAGGGTTTATCTATATCTAAGATCCAAAAAACACTTGGTATTAACTGGAGAACTGCTAAGAAGTATGGGGACGGTGAACAATTGCCTCAATCTAAAATAAAGCAGAAGAAAGGAATGATGACTGACGGTAACTGGGGCGAGATGGTTTCCGATTGGCTCTTTGAGGACAGTAAGTTAAAGAAAAAATCACGTCGTACGAAGAAAGCTATATTTGAAGAACTCCAAAGTCATGGATTTCAAGGTTCTTACAGAACTGTTTGTTATTTTGTATCAAATTGGGAGAATAGCCATAATGATCACCATGATAAAGGTCATGATCGCTTAGAACATCCTCCTAGTGAAGCACAGATAGACTTTGGAGTAATGGAAGTGGTTAAAGATGGAGAATTTGTTGATATTCATGCACTTGTAATGTCTTATCCATGTAGTAATGCTGCCTTTGTTGCACCCTTACCATCAGAGAATCAAGAGTGTTTTTTGGAAGGTCTTAAATTACTATTTCATCAATCAAAAGGAGTTCCTAGAAAAATAAGAATAGATAATTTAACGCCTGCCGTAAAGAAAGTAAGATCAAAGTTTGAAGAAGCGAAATTGACCGATGCATTCATTCAATTTCAAAATCATTATGGCTTTGAAGTTCAAGTTTGTAACCCTCGTAGTGGGCATGAAAAAGGTAACGTAGAAAATAAAGTTGGTTATGTCAGATATAATTTCTTCCCTACTTCTCCAGTTATAAATAGTTACGAGGAGTTGACTGAAACACTTCGTGTTAAGCTTGAAAAAGATCGGCAAAGGCTTCACTACGAAAAGGAAGTAATGATCGAAGATCTCTGGAATCAGGAAAAGAAACATTTACTAGAATTACCAGTAGAAGAATACCCTATCTTCAAAGAGATTGAAACTAAGGTAAATAAGTTTAATGAGGCCAAGTTAGATAATGTGTTAATCCATATTCCCAAAGCCTCAAATTACTCTAGTATTTATTTCATTTTGTCTTGGGATAAGTTTAAAGCTGTTTCTCCTGATGGTGAAATTCTTCTAGAAGATTTTAGACCATACATGAATAAAAGACGAGCCATTCCTTGGTTGTCTGTTTTTAAAGATTGGATTAGAAAGCCAAGGGTTGTCCCTTATTCAAGATATCAAAAATACTTACCAGGAAGAGTTAACGATTATTTAATGGTTGATGATTTAATCGTTCGAAAAGCTCGGTTAACAGAGTTAGTAAGTTTACTCGTTACGCATGATATGAAGAGAATAAATGAAGAATTTTATGATTTGATATCTGGCAATAATGAAAATCCCTTTGGGATTGATTGGTCGCAGTACGATTCCTTAGCACCCTCAAATGGGAGGGAGGATTTATGAGTGATCCAATCCGTAGTATGTGTAAATCTTTAAGACTTGCTTATGTAGCTGAAATTTATGAAACAATACCTTTTGAATCGCCATCTCAATATTTGGAGGCTATATTTAATGAGGAATTTAGTTTAAGGGAAAAAGCTAAAGTACAGCGACTAATTAAAAATGCCAAATTTCTTGATGCTAAAAATCTAAGTAATTATGAGTGGAATGAGAGGATTAGATTTCCTGCACAAATAGATAAAGAAGCTCTTATGAGCCTTGATTTCATTAAGCAGCAACAGAACGTTGTTTTAATAGGCTCTCCTGGTACGGGAAAAACTCACTTGGCTACTGGTCTAGGGAGAAAAGCATGCGAAATGGGACATGAGGTTAGATTCTTTCGTGTATCCCATCTAATAGAGCAATTGGAACAAGCATTGAAACAGGATAAGTTGCCTTCTTTTAGGAAGAAGTTTGAGAAGGTAGATTTGATCATTTTGGATGAAATGGGATACCTCCCCTTTAGTAAGGAGGGATCTGAATTACTATTTCAACTTATTGCAGAATGGTACGAACAAAAAAGTTTGATCATCACATCAAATTTAGAGTTTAGCCAGTGGAATCGCATATTTATTGACTCTAGGCTTACTGCAGCGTTGGTGGATCGATTAATCCACCACGCTCATGTCTTAACATATAGTGGCGGAAGCTACAGGCTTTCGAACGCTTTATCAAAGGCAAAATAATCAAATTACTGGGTGGCAAAACTCTGCACTATTTCTTGCATTTTTCTGCACTTTTTTCTTGCAAAATACAG
>NZ_JAOTPO010000040.1 GCF_029028005.1 Alkalihalobacterium chitinilyticum | reverse complement strand
TGTTTTTGTCAATATTAATTTGAGCCATAGTGATCACTTCAAAAGTGAGCCATTCTACGATACTTAGTTCCCATTAATGGGGGCAAGACACACAAACACCCCGCGCTTCCTATTGGTTATCTTTTTGTTTCATACTTTGTCTGAATCGATATGACTCTCCATTCATCAAGAGAATATGTGAACGATGAGTGAGTCTGTCTAATAGCGCAGCTGTCATCTTTTCATCCCCAAAAACATCCGTCCACTCTGTAAACTCTAGGTTAGTAGTAATGATTACACTGGCTCTTTCGTATCGACTTGAAAAGAATTGGAATAAGAGTTCAGATCCTATTTTCGAAAAGGGGACGTAGCCCAATTCATCAACGATGATCACATCAAATTTGAGCCACTTTTTTTCTAGAGAATTAAATTTATGTTCTTCTTTTGCCATTAATAATTCTTCCACTAGTTCAGAAGCTGTAATAAATTTAACTTTATATCCACTTTGAATCATTTCAATTCCTAGCCCAGTTGCCAAGTGAGACTTACCAGTCCCACTGTTTCCTAGAAAAATAATATTCTCTTTCTTCTCAACGAACTCTCCCTTAGCTAATGTTAAGAAGCGATTTTTGTTTAAACTAGGTATTAAACTAAAGTCATAGTCATCTAGTGTTTTTACTACAGGAAATGAAGCTTGTTTTAATCTTCTTTGCTTTTGATTTTCTTCTCTAGTTTGCGCTTCAATTTCTAACAGTGCTAATAGATATCCCTCATAACTAAGGTTTCGTTCTTCTGCTTCTCTTGCGAGAGAACGGTAATTAGTCGCTATTGTAGGCATTCTTAACTGTTTTGTAATATGATCTAACAAAATCTCTGTTTTCACTGCATCTGACCTCCTGTTAATTGTCTGAATTTTGCTATATTAGCCTTTTGAACTTTATAGTTCAAAAGATTCGTAGGCGCTTTCTCATTTGAGAGTTGGTGAACATTTAAGGTATTGTTTGTTAGTCGTTGTATAATTTCGTGAACGACTTCATAACGATAAACCTTAGTTTCTTCAGCTTCTAGCAAAGCTGTGGTTAACTTGTCCATGCCGATTTCTCTGTGAAGGAGGAGAAGTCGAATAAACTTTCGATCTCCTACAGACCCTTCTTGTTCTCTCATCTTACGATGAAAACGTCTGAATACATCAGGAATATCAGATGAGTGAAATGCATGTGCATCTCTAATCGCTCTTGGCTTTTTGAGTAATATTTCAAGATAATGATCAAGTTCTGTTACCATTTGATTTCGTTCGTAAGAACGCTTATGTTCAGCGATCACTTGATTTTGAGCCATAACGATCACCCGATCGACAAAAATTTTTGTCCAAACGGATTGCCCTACATAACGACTCGGAACAGAATATTGATTTGTTTCTACAGTAATCAAAGATGTTTTATTGACTTGACATGATACTAGTTTACAAGCTTCGAACTGACTATCTGGTAAAGGGTGAAAGTATTCCTTTTCTTTTTCCCACAGTTCAAAAACAGTTTCTTGAGAGCCAGGAACTTTCTTGCGCTTAGCCTCTGCCAAACACCAATCTATTAAGTACTCATTTAATTCATCAATCGATTGAACAGTTGGATAGGGAACTAGAGCGTTTCTCCTTATATATCCCACTGTTCCTTCAACACGTCCTTTTTCATTTCCAGAACGCACGTTACAGAATTCAGCTTTAAATAAGTAGTGGGCTTGAAGAGCAAGAAATGTCTCCTGTTCAAGACGATCTCGACCTTGTAGAACTTTAACAACAGCTGTTCTCAAATTGTCGAATAGCCCTTCGGTAGGAACACCACCGAAAAATTCAAACGCATGTACAAAACCATCAAGAAATGCTTCTTGTTTTTCATGAAGATACGCTCGTACAAATCTAAGCCGACTGGCAGAAAGTTGAGCGCAAAAGAGGAAAATTCGTTTCGTTTGACCCTGTAGTGTAACATCCGCCTCTCCCCAGTCAAATTGGAATTGGTGGCCGAGTTGAAATTCCAGAGGAATGTATGCATCCTGTAGTTTTTTCTTGCGTTTTCTAACTAATTTTCGTGTGTTTGATTCTGATCCTTTAAAGTCATATTCCTCTACTAATCTTCTATAAATTCTAGCAGCTGTGTGTTTCTGCTTGCCCCAACGTTTTAAATCGTCCTCTAACCATTGATCAATAATAGGTATTACACGCTTGGTTTCATCAGATAACTCTTTATGAGAGTATGTATTCTTACGATGTATTGTCGTTGGTGCTTGATTTTGTTTTAGATACTTACTAACAGTATTTCTGGAAATACCAAGTTTTGTCGCAATTTGTCTTTGTGATAATCCTTCAACCTCTTTCAAGAATTTGATATTATAAAATTGAGCCATGTTGATCATCCTTTTTTCCTCTCTCCTAATTGATAGTTTGGTCACTTTCAATCATAAGAGAGGTTAATTAAATTGGAAATCATGTGGCTCATTTTTTATGTGATCGAACTACTGGAAAGTGGCTCAATATTAAATTATCAAATACA
>NZ_JAOTPO010000003.1 GCF_029028005.1 Alkalihalobacterium chitinilyticum | reverse complement strand
TTGAGACGAAATATCAGGTTGAGCGAATTAACCAAGTAATACGAGGATGGGTTAACTACTTCAGAATAGGCTACATGAAGGGATTACTAAGCAAGATAGATTCCCGCACAAGAGTTCGATTAAGAACGTGCATTTGGAAGAAATGGAAAACAGCCAAGAACCGCAGGAAGAACTTAATCAAACTCGGAATGGATAAATACAATGCCTATAAGTATAGCCACACAAGTAAAGGGGCCGTTCGCATCGCCTATTCGTGGGTACTTACTACGACAATAACAAATAAGAGATTAGCTAACTTCGGGCTAATCTCTTGTGTCCATCATTACAACAAAGTACATGCTTAGTATAAAATTGAACCGCCGTATACGGAACCGTACGTACGGTGGTGTGAGAGGTCGGAGGTTAATCACCTCCTCCTACTCGATATATGTATGGCGCATTTTAAGATTTTTATTTGATTTAACTAATAAAGCACCCAAAAATAGAAACGCTCTAAAGCTAGATTTAAAAGTAAAATAAGGGGTGAAAAACAAGTTAAAGTTGTCGTAACGAGTAAAAAAATGACAAAAAATAAGTGTGACAGTCTATGATAAAAGTCTGATAGAATAAAGAAAACAATGAATAGTAGAGGAAATGTTTTATGAAAAAAATGATCTATTCGAGTCTTACCGTTTTCACGATTGTTTTATCAGCTTGTATTCTCTTCTATTTCCTAACATTTGAAAAAAGTGAGGCAACTTTTACACTGATGGACGAAACACATCGTATAAATGCTCATACGATGAAGGAAAAAGAAAATCATGAAAAAGCAATTGATTCAGATATTCGATTTAGGGGACCTATTGAATATCCAGTACTAATTGATCTACCAAATCATGATCATCACAATATTAGTTTTAATCTTATAGGGCCGAATCAAAAGACGACATTTCATACCGAAGCAATGCCGATGACTTTTCCAGAGACATACTCAGAAATTAAAGGCATCTTAACATTTAGGGGTAATCATTTAAGAGATGCTCCAACTTTCGGTAATGTCAGTGAAGGGCTTTCTTTTTTAGATATTAGTTGGAACTTCCAAACATCTTCAAGTCCAAATTGGGGTGGCGGTGCTGGTTGGACTGGTCAACCTGTAATCATCGAGTGGGAAGATGACGTTAAACAACTGATGAATTTGTCACAACCGTTTAAGGAAAGAGAAGAGTTTGTAGAAGTGATCCAAGGCTCTTTAGATGGTCATGTTTATTTTTTAGATTTAGAAACAGGAGAGCCTACTAGAAAACCGATAAATGTTCGAAATCCTATTAAAGGAAGTGTTTCTGTTGATCCTAGAGGATATCCGCTTCTTTATGTCGGGCATGGTATCCCTCAATCAGGAAAAATTGGATTTTCGATTTATAGTTTAATAGATGGAGAATTACTTCACTTTATACCTGGTATCGATCCTTTTGCCTATAGAGAATGGGGTGCGTTTGATAGTTCGGCTGTCGTTAATCGTATGACGGATACACTATATGTTGGTGGAGAAAATGGTTTGTTTTATTCTTTAAAATTGCATACGAATTTTGATAGACAGAATGAAAAAATATCCATTCACCCAGAAACGATAAAGCTAAGATATAAGGTCAATGGAAATCAATATCAGGGAATAGAAAATTCTTTAGCTATATATAGAAACTTAGCCTTTTTTGCCGATAATGGCGGTAGTGTTCTAGCAATGGATTTAACAAAAAATAAACCAGTATGGGCCTTAGGCAGATCGGATGATACCGATGCTACGATCATCCTTGAAATTGAAGAAGATGTGCCCTACTTGTATACAGGAACAGAAGTGGATAAACAAGGTCATAATGGAAAAGCGATGCTTAGAAAAATAAATGGTCTTTCAGGTGAGATTGTTTGGCAGAAAGACTATCCAGCATTTTTCTTTGACGGTGTGAATGGTGGCTTATTAGCTACACCGGTCATGGGGAAAAAGGATATTGAAGACCTAGTAATTTTTACAGTGGCTCGTTATAAAACGATGAGCGGCGGTGTTATGGTTGCTTTAGATAAGCAAACAGGTAAAGAAGTTTGGCGTTGGGAGATGGAAAATTATGCTTGGTCATCTCCGGTTGATGTTTATAGCAAGTCTGGAACGTCATATATTGTACAAGCCGATTCTGTAGGTAACCTGCATCTGCTAAAGGGAAAAACAGGTGAGTTGATTAGTACAATGAATGTTGGTGCTAATATTGAAGCGTCACCGGCAGTTTTTCATGACACATTAGTCGTTGCTTCCCGTGGTGGCCGAATTTATGGAATTAAATTAAAATAGGTAAAGAAAACATCGTGAAAGCCATTTGGTTCACGATGTTTTTTTCAGTTCTCTTATTTTATAAACCAAACTTTTGTAATCTTGTCGTTTTTCACTTCATAGATCGCGATTGCATAGACGTCAACTCCATTGGCTCTACCTGTTACATGTTCATGATCAATGACTCTATTGTTATTTACCATACGTGAAAGAAGGGCTGCGTGTTGGTTTGGGTTGGATTGAAATAATTGGTCATACCGTTCTCTCATTTTACCAATTCCCTTGTATAATAAAGTTGAAGGAAATTCATAAATTTCTACATCTTCGCTATAAACCGTTAAGAATTCTTCGAGGTTTTGATTATTATAGGCATCTAATTGTTTTTGTGCTAACTTTTCTGCTATGTTTTCCATAATGATCCTCTTTTCCATATATAAAATTTATAAGTAACTTTGTTTATTATTTCCGAATGAACACTTGATGCTCTTCTGACAAACTATTTTCATAGGCTTTTGCAATACCCATGACTTGAATGGCACTTTTTAATACAGTTTTGTACTTTAATGTTAACTCAAATTCATTATCAAATGGAAACGAACTTACCCTTATTTCATTTTGATTGATCCAGTTTGCTACAAAAGGATTGTTGTTACCTGTAAAAATTTCTGAGTTGGCAAACCCATTAACAAACCATGGATGTTCTAGTTTTTTACCGACGCCGGGTTCGTTAAGACAGATATACAATGATAGGTCATCTGAAAGTTGCAGTAAACGGAAATGTTCAAAAAGCAATTCATGATTAAGAGTTGTTATATTTTGTTTAATTTTTGCTTGTCTCTTCCGTTCATGATTTAGAAATTGAACCGCACGTTCATCCGTCGACTTCGAAAAGAACGAGCAGTAGTGGAGACTGCATAATAAACTTGCATACGGATTGGCTTGTTCAATTTCATCCAGCCCGATCTTGTAGAATGCTAGCTTCGGGATTAGCGGGAAATCGGAAAACGAGTAAGGCACTTGAGCTTGATCATTCCAAATAGGAGTTTCATCTAAACCGATCCAACTCCGGTCATGCTCATAAGCAGCATAACGTATATCTTTCATGAAATGGTTGGATTGGAGCAAGTCGGGTGAGAAGTGCTCAACGACTCTCCCTGAGAGAAAGGCGTGGTCATGTTGTTTTATCATTATAAATGCATCTTCGGTTTCTCTAATAATCATTACATCAACGCCCTTTCTATAATGAATACTTCTATTGTAACGATGTGCAGCTATTAGTTCAAAGAGAAAGACCAAATTGTGGATACGACTTTATTCTCATTGAGTTGTGAACAGGCATATATGAATAAAAAACGGGTATGTTAACTGTAGAGAAAAAAGGTAAGTAATAACAATTAGAAAACAAAAGTGCCTTAAGGAGTTGGTGTCGTGGGTAAAAAAAGTAATCTAGGACCAGGTTTTGTCATTGGAACTCTTATTGGGGGAATGATCGGCGCAACGAGCGCACTGTTACTTACACCAAAACGAGGAGAAGAGATGAGGCAAGATCTCTTTGAAAAAATGAACGTTACACCTTCTGAAGAAAAACCGCTATCTCATATGATTTTGGAAATGGGGAGCGAATGGGCTCAGGACCTGTTTGAAATAGACGAAGAGCAAGGAAATTTACAGCAAGAGGATCAAGGTGGCGGTGATACAGGGTATGTCGTCCACAGTATGCTGGAAAATATAGATGGAGAAGAACAAAGAGGTTGACAAGGAAGTCAGCCTCTTTATAATTTCTACATACTTTTAGTTTATAGTTGATAGGTGATGGTTAAGTACAATTTACAGCGAGTGAATGATTTTCTCTAAGTTTAGTTGGACAAGGGGCTGATCGTTCATTATTCGAAGATATATCCCATTCAACAGCTTTTTTTGCTGATCATTCAAGTGATCTAGATCCCATTTTTTATGAAAAACACCATATAGTTCGCAGTCCCTTAATTTCAAGAATAATGATATTTCTTTAAGGCTTTCTAAGTGTACAGAACGTTCGGTTTGATAACCCTTTAAAAAATGCATAAGGAATTCATGACCAAAATGATTTCTGTCTTGTTGGTTGTCGCATTTTAACCAGGTAGAATAGTATAAGGGAATGGCGATATCACTTATAAAATGATGATAAGAACAATCATCAAAATCAAATACAGTCATCTTGTCCGTCGCTTCATCATAAAAGAAGTTCCCTGAATGAACATCAGAATGAATCAGACCATAACGTATGGAGGACTTGGGTAATTGCTTGACCGCCTGTAGAACTTCATTTACCTTGGATAGCAACTTCTGACCTTTAGGTAAAAAAGGAGCAAACTGTTTGTCATACTCTTCAACCAGATCGGGGCGCTTTGTAATGAAGTCTGGTCGAGTATAGTTGACTGTTAATCGGTGGAAGCGACCAATCGTTTTCCCCCATTTATAAAATAATGTTTCATTAAATAACGACTCGGTTACTTTAACGGGACGACCTATTGCTTTTTCAAATAAGCTTACGAAAAATGAGGTATCCTCAGATTGGACCGTTTCAACCAAATTACCATTAATAGAAGGTAAGCAGCCGGAAACGGGTGCGTTATTATTATGTAAGTATGATAACCAATGGAGCTCAGCTTCAACTTGTTCTTTCGTTCTATGACTGCTGTGGGTTAATCTTAAGATGACCTCTTCACCGTGAGAGTTGATACCTTCAAATACGTAGTTTTCAAAGCTTCCTAATTTTTTTAAAGAGGTGAAAGGGATTTGAAAGCTAGTAGCTGCTTGAAGTAAAATATCATCATTTAAATATTGTTCAACTTCTTGTTCCATACGTTCACATCCTTTTTATTTATATTTTATAGACGTCAAAAAATAAAACATAGTTACAAATTTAACATTGGAGGACCTATCAATGAAAAAAAAGATCATTCTTATTGTAGATGATGAAAGCGATATGCGTGAATTGATTAGTATATGTTTACAAAATGACTATGAAACTGTAGAAGCAGAAAACGGGGAAGCTGCATTAGAAATTCTTGACACACAAAGTGTCGACCTTGTTCTTCTTGATGTAATGATGCCCATAATGGACGGTATTTCCGTACTGACTGAAATGAAACAATTAGAGAAAATGAAAGAAATTCCAGTCATATTATTAACTGCACTTGGAGATACAGATGATATCGTAAAAGGGTTAAATAAAGGCGCAGACGATTATATTGTTAAGCCATTTGAACCGCGGGAAATGGTTGCAAGAATTCAATCGGTGATAAGAAGATCGGCAATTAGTGAACAAACATTTGAAATACACGGCTTACTGTTTGATCAGGAAAAATATCAAGTATCCCACGATGGAAAAGTTGTTCCGTTAACGAAAAAAGAGTATCAATTATTTTTTCGATTGGCCAGTCATCCAGGAAGAGTCTATTCACGTGAACAATTAGTTGAATTGGAATGGGATTTTTCTTTTGATGGTGACGCTAGAAATGTGGATGCCCACATAAAAAATATACGTGAAAAGTTAAAGAAAACAGGATACACACAGAAAGTAATTGAAACGGTTTGGGGGATTGGTTATCAAGTCGTTGAAGACTTTTCGTGAAGATTGGAGGATACAATGAAGCTCTCTTCAAAACTAGCGATGCTCTTAGTTATTACCCTATTAGCGACAATATTAACGATGAGCTTTACGTTTTATATTCAGTCCAAAGAATTTTATCGAGATCACCTAACGAAACAGTTAGAACACCGACTAGTAGCTCATGCAGAAAGTATTGAAAATCACTTTGTGATTGATACGATATTACATGTATTAAAAATGGAAAAAGAAGATACCGTTAACTTTCTTCTTTTTGATGAACATTTAACTCCCTTAGTAATGGCACAGCCTATTGATGCGGATTTGATCGAGGCGTACCATATATGGATCGAACAAATTATTGATACAACAGTGCTTCACCCAAGTATCAAACAACCTATTACAGATTATGTTTCCATACGAGAACATCCTATTCAGCACATATGGTCGATGAAACCTATCTACGTAAATGAAAGAGTCAAAGGTTATTTGTTTATTGATCAAGACATGAGGGAATTCGAAACAACAAAAAATAATATCCTCCAACTTGTATTTATAATGAGTATTATCATTTTTATAGTAGGTCTTTTATTTGTTTTATATTTAACAAGAGTATTAACAAAACCACTGCAAATGATGGGTAGGGCAACGAATCAAATTGCTCAAGGGAACTTTGAGTATGAAATACAAACGACGGCTAATGATGAAGTGGGCAGGCTGGCTCAAGATATCCAACAAATGTCAAATCAATTAAAGCGTTATAATAATACAAGGAAACAGTTTCTGTCTCATATTTCACATGATCTACGAACCCCCCTAACGTATGTTAAGGCGTATGCTGCACTGTTAAAGGATCGAGAAGAGAACGATACATTGTGTAAAAAACAAGCAGAGATGATCTACAAGCAGGCTAAGAATATGGAGGTACTCGTAAATGATTTGTTTGAGCTGGCGAAATACGAGGAGGGGAATATACAACTTCATAAGGATGTTGTAAACTTATATTCTTGGTTCCATGATTTAAAGCTGGATTTTGATTTGAAACTCCAGCAGGAAAATATTAAATTAAAGCTAGAAATAGAGAATAACGAGTGGTCTGCATTTTTTGATAAAGAAAAGATGAAACAGGTAGTGAAAAATTTAATTGAAAATAGTATTCGTTATACTCCAAATGGGGAAATTCAAGTACGGATTGAAAAAAATGAACAGTTGCAGCAACTCGATATTTCAATCCAAGATAATGGACAAGGTATTCCAGAAAGTGAATTACCTTTTATTTGGGAACGATTTTATCGGGTCGATAAATCCAGAACATCTAAAAATGGTGGGAGTGGTTTAGGCCTAGCAATTGTAAAACATATTGTCGAACTTCATGGTGGAACAATTACTGTTGAAAGTAAGCCAGGGTTTGGTACAATCTTTACTATAGTTCTGCCACAGGGAACTGGATTGAAGGAAGATTGATTGGGGGAATAATGCGTTGCCTGAACTAATGAGTCAACTAATTGCACTTTTTATGCAATATCGAGAAATTACAACAATTATCGTCGTCGTTTTCTTTGTTTTTATCAATCGATGGTTATCAAAGCTTGTAATCTATTTACTTTCAAAATTGATTAATAAAACAAATAATGAATTTTTTATCTCGGTTTTAAATGCGTTTGAAAAGCCGCTTCGGACGTTTTTTATCTTTTTACCGATCTATATTGGAATAAAAACTCACGATCTTCCAATTGGCACCGAGCTATTAGTGGACCGTATTTTTAATACGATCGTTATTTTAGTTATTGGCTCAGGTTTAGTTAAGCTGTCAAGTAAGAGTTCAGCAGTGTTTGAAAAACTAAAAGAGAAGCTCGATGTAGAGTTTGATGATATTTTAATTCCATTTTTTTCAAAGGTTGTACAAGTTGTCGTTATTGCTGTGATCCTAAGTTTAGTTGCCCAAGCGTGGGGACATAACATTAACAACTTAGTTGCAGGTTTAGGAATTGGTGGACTGGCTGTTGCTCTTGCAGCCCAAAGTACATTAGGGAACCTTTTTGGCGGTGTTGTAATTATAACAGAAAAACCATTCTCACTTGGGGACTGGGTTAAGACACCTTCAGTAGAAGGCGTTGTTGAAGACATTGGTTTTAGAAGTACAAAAATTCGTACGTTTGCTAATTCCGTTATTATAGTCCCGAACTCAACATTAGCCAATCAAGAAATTGAAAACTTTAGTAACATGGGTAAACGGAGAATTATGTTTAACCTAGGTTTAACTTATCAAACGACTAGAGAGCAGATGCGTAAATGTGTCGACCGTATAAATGAATTAATCCAAAATCATGAAGAAGTTCACCCTGAAACGATTATGGTTCGTTTTGATAAATTTAATGAAAGCAGCTTAGATGTGTTTATTTATTTCTATACGAAAACAACGATTTGGAGCGAGTATTTAGAAGTAAAAGAAGATATTAATCTAAAAATAATGAAGATTTTAGAAGAAGAAGGAGCATCTATTGCCTACCCAAGTCGTTCTTTATATGTTGAAACCGTAGAGAAAGAAACAAAAGGTAAAGAGATTACTGCAGAAAGCTAGTAAACAAGGAAGAGGCTGACACTAGGTCAGCCTCTCTTTTATTTCATAGACGCTTTAGTGAATTAAAGGTACCTGGTACCATTTAAATGGTACCAGGTACCTTTTATATTCCATCAATAATTTGTGCGATTTAATTCTAGTTTTCCTAACGCCTCGTGCGATGGTCCATGATATCATAAAAGACAATAGTAAAGTCCTGGGTTTCAAAAAAATGTTACTAACCCAGGGAGTTATTTCTAGGTCTATTAGGTTATAATGAGAAACTATTGCAAACGGAGGGGTAGTAAATGGAAGTTATTGTGTATTCAAGTAAAGGCTGTCCTTATTGTGAGAAGGTAAAAACGGCGTTACAAGAGTGGGGGATCGAATACGAAGAACGAAATGTATCGATTGTAAAAGAGTATTATGATCAATTAAAAGAAAAAAAGATTATAGGTACACCAGCAACCTTAGTTAATGGGAAATTAATTCTAGGATTTCGAGAGAAGAAATTTAGAAAAGCACTTGGTTTACCTTTAGAAGGTGTGTAAAAGTCGAAAGCCCATGAGCATGACTATAAGATAATCAGTTTTGTAGATGTTTCATTTTCTATGTTATCAAATGTTACATCATTGTAGTTAGAACGGTTGGTTTATTATTATAATTGCCCTCAATACAACAGGTGTGGAGGGGTTATTATGAAACTTGAAAAGGAATTGATTTTTCCAAAAGGGTTTACGGTAAGAAAAGTGATCGAACTTGTAACAGCAAATGAACGTTTTGCCAGCAAAATCTACTTCCAAACGAAAAGTCATCAATGTAACGGAAAAAGTATGCTAGGATTAATGTCGTTTATGCTAATGACGACAATTGGAGAGTCATATATAATTTCGGTTGAAGGTGAAGATGCTGAGAAGGTAATTCAATTTTGGAACAAATTTGTAAGAGAAATTCACGAAAACACAACATTGAGCTACTGGGAGGAGGAGGGCGCTCAAACCGTTCAAGAAGCGATGTGCCAATCGATATCGTTCTGGAATTCCTCGGTTCGTTCAGTAGCTCAATCGTATTTAAAGCCGGGTAAAAAAGAGATATAACATTATAATTCTAGTTTTAATAGAGCAGCCTTTTTCCGTTCGTTGTAAAATAGACTGTAGCATCCAATTCCACAAACCAAACATGTAATCGCTGATAAAAGGTGGGCGCTTAAATAGGAATTAGTATAATCAATTAGAAGCCCGGTTACTATTGGAGAAACGAGCTGTCCAGCACTAAAGAATATCGTTACAAAGCCCATTGCGACTGGAATGTATTTCGCGTCAATATAGTCTCCTACACTCGCATTCATTATAGTCGGTACGCCCCATAGCGTTGAACCGTAAATAATCACTTGCATAAAAATGAAAAAACTGTCTGTGGAAAAACTAAGACCCATTAACATAAGGAACTGCGTAAAAAATACAATCATCAATGCAACCATTCTACCAACTTTATCAGAGACACTTCCCCAAACAAATCCGCTAATGATGCTGGCGATGCCTGCTGCCGCAAAAAAGTTTCCAGCTTGTTGACTTGTAAATTTAACGTCTGTAATTAAGTAGTCTACAAGGAAAGTTGAGAAAATTAAGTAGCTTACTCCCCATAAAAAGTAGATCGATCCAATAAACCAAAGTGTTTTGTTGCGATATACATTTTTGGGTTTAGCAACTGACGGTTCAGATGAGCGGATTTGTGATAAGCGACTGTCAGTTGCTCCAATGGGGTGTAATCCAACATCCTCTGGTTTATTTTTCAAAAGTATCCAATTGAGAAGTGCGATAATAATAACTAAAAAGGCAAGTAAATACCAGCTTAAGCGCCAGCCTTGATCGATATTGATAACAACTAAAGCGGGAACCACGAATCCGCTAAATACCATACCAATACCCGACCCTGCCATAGCTGTCCCCATAGCCATTCCTCTTTTTTTAGGTGAAAACCATTGACTTATAAGACCTAATGATGGAACGTAGGATCCTCCAGTCCCAAGCCCTGTTAGAAAGCATCCAATGTAGGCTATTAAAAAGGAAGGAGAATTTGCTGTAATCAGCATTCCTATTGCAATAACGATTAGTGAAGCAACAATGACTCTTTTTGCTGTGTATTTTAAGACAAAAAAACCTGAAAGCAGGACTGCAACTAAATAACCTAAAAAAATAGATGATGCAATTAACCCTGTCTCTCGATAATCTAGCAGTAAACCTTCTTTCATAAATGGAAGAATGGCTCCAAATGAAAAACGGCCAAAGCCAAGACAAGCTAATACACTGAGAACGATAAGGATGAGCATGAACCATCCTTTATGAAAAGAAGAAGACTGTTTCATTTCAACCAACCTTTAAGTGTTTATTTTGAAAATTCATACTAATTATTGTAATGGAATTTTCAGAAAAAACATAGAGGTAAAAAAGTTTCTGGGAATAATTTGGATCAGAAGAAGGGAATTCAATTACCATGAGGAATTATATACATATAAAAGTATAACCGAGTATGATTACTTCATAACAAAAAGGGAGAGCGTGGCGTTCTCCCTTAATTAAACTTAATACTTTAGTTTAGTAAATCTTCATATGGAGTTAAATCAATATTTTTACTTTTTAATAAAGCTACAGCACGTTTTTGCATTGGACCAGGAGAAGCTAAGATATAACCGCGGATCACATGGTCTTTCGTAACTTCTTCACCATTTGCTAATTCATTAATCTTTGCCTCGATACCTTTTTTGGCCATTGGTCTTACAAATACAGGTACTGGTGCTAATAATTCTTCTAATAAAGATGTTGCTTCAGCATTCCAACTCACTATGTTTCAATCCTTTCAAAAACTATAATATTTTTCAAACCTATTATATACATAATTGCTAGCCTATAACAATTTGTTAATTCTCCAAACCATACTTCGTTTAATTTCCCTGATCTAAAAATGATGCATATTTTTAGATTACAAAGGGTAAACATGTAACAAACAGTTATATGGACAAGCTTTAAATTTTATAGAACGTTATACTTGAAGTTAAAAAAGTTAGGTAGTTAACCTTTACAAATTAGGCTTTAATAAGGTCCAGAATAAGAGACTTAAGGAACGGTTATTTCACTTTTTAAGTTTGGAGGAGTACGGATTATGAAGCATATTACGTTTAAATTATCACTTGTGACATTGTTTGTGATTTTGACTATTTTTTCGATTGATTTTCTAAATAATCAATTCTCTTATAGCAATGGCGAGTACGATAATGGGGATTACGATATTGAGGAGACAATTGAAAAGAGCGGAGATGCAGGTACAGTATTTGCAGCCGATAAACAAATGATTAATAGGGACTGGATTGAAAAAGGAGTTGAGGGTCAGCTCGATCATATTGAGTTCCAACTAGGCACTGCAAAAGAGACGATTTTAGCGAGCAGGGGAGATGCAATTGATACAGGGTTTTATGAAGGAGGAGAGTTTTTTCGTTATGATGACGCAACCTTTTTTATTAATCCTGAGACGGACCGCTTAGTAGCCATTGCACTTTCTACAGAGGCATATGAGCTAGATGCAGCAAAGTTAAAAGAAGTGTTCGGTAACCCGGATGTTAGTGAACGAAATGAAATGGAAGGACTATGGATGTACGAATATTATTTAGATAAATATTCTCTCATGTTTGAAGCTGAAGAAGAGGATGGAAGAATATTATTTGCTTGGTTGAGAGAAAGACTGTAGGACCTCATGACGTTCTCGGTAAAAATAAATTTGAAGAATGAAAAAGCTGCACATCACAGTGCAGCTTTTTTGTAAGAATTCGAAGATGTCTAGCTCCAGGCGCCATCGGCTCGAGGTCGCTTCGGTCCACCAAACGTGGGGGTTCTCCAGTCCGTACTTTGCAACCCGGGCGATTACGTTTTTTAAAAATCGTTATTCAGTAATATTTTCAAAAATTGTAGTTACTTCAGGAGCCTCTTCAATAAGTCCAGCAGATAATAACCAGTCAATGACTTCTTGCCAAGATTCTTTGGTTTGACTACCAAAACTTTCATTTTCAGTTTCCATTTTAGAAAGAAGAATCTCTAAGCTCTGATCTTCAACTTCGCGAATAAGAGGGAAGTTGGCTTGGTCTTGATTTGCAAATAGAATATCTAAACTTTCTGCAGGGCTGTTTTTCATTTTCTCATATCCTTTTACAGCTGCGCGCCAGAATGCTTCAATCTCTTCACGTTTTTCTTCTAAATTATCTTCATTGGTTACAATAACTAACTCGTAGTATGCAGGAACACCGTAATCTATTGGATTGAAATAACGGATTTCATGTCCTTGGTGCTTTAACACAGGATATTCATGGTTAATATAAGTTCCAATCACAGCATCTACACGCTCACTTACTATTGAAGAACCTAGTTCGAAGCCAACATCCATTAAGTTTACTTGATTGTAATCACCGCCATCAGCTTCGACCATTGTCTTTAAAATTGGTTCATTAACAGGAATGCCAGGAAACCCAACCGTTTTTCCTTCTAAATCAGAAGGTGACTCAATGTCACTGTCTGCCATAACCATCATATGGTTTAAAGGAGAGCGAACAATAGCAGCGATAGAAACGACTGGAACATCTTTTGTGCGTGCCATAATGACATCAGGCTGATATGTAATCCCTAGAGTCACTCCGCCAGAAGCAGCGAGATTTATAGGATCTGTTGGGTTGGCAGGGAATACAATTTTTACATCTAATCCTTCTTCTTCAAAGTAACCTTCCTCTAATGCCGCGTATAAATAAGAATGGACTGCATTAGGATACCAATCTAGCATAATATCAATACTAGTTAATTCTTCTGTTTCAGCTGTGCCTGGTAAATTTCCAGCTGTTGCCTCTTCGTTTTCTTCTTGTTGATCATCAGCACCACACGCGACTAGGCTTAATGCGGTTGCAAGAGAAAGGACAAACATCGATAGTTTTTTCATGATTTTTTCCTCCATTTAAGTAAATAAGTTTCAAGTGCTTTAACGATTAAAAATAAAGTAATGCCAAGAATGGATAACCAGACAATCGGTGCAAAAACTCCGGCACCATCAAATTGGGTCATCATTCTGCGGCTAAAATAACCTAAACCTGCATTCGCCCCTAACCATTCACCGATTGCTGCTCCAATGACGCTTAAAGTAACAGCTACTTTTAAGCCAGAGAAGAAATACGGCAGAGCAGTTGGAACTTGAATTTTATAAAAGATTTGCCAGCGGTTAGCTCCCATTGTTCGTAATAAATCGATATGATCTTTACTTGTGGATCGCAGACCGTCAAATACGCCAATCGTTATTGGAAAGAATGTGATAAGAACGGTAACAAAGACTTTACTCCAAATGGTATAGCCAAACCACAACACGAAAATAGGTGCTAAAGCAATAATGGGTATGGTTTGAGATGCAATCACAATAGGAAAAAATGTTTTTTCAGCAAGTGTGCTCATGTTCATCCAAACGGCTAAGCTAACCCCAAAAACAACCGAAATAAACAGGCCAATGAGTATGACTTCTAGTGTTGCAAGTAAATGGACTTTAAAAAGAACGTCATGTAATTCAAGCATCTTCGCTAGTATTAATGTAGGTGATGGTAGAATAAAAGGTTTATTCACCTGATTTGCACCTATTTCCCAACCGATAAGCAGCAGGAGTAAAAGGACGACTGAACTTGTATAATGCTTTAATTGTTTCATAGTTTCACCTGCTGCCGTAATTCCCTGAGTAATTCACTTTTGATTGTTGCGAGTTCAGGTGACAGTAAGTCTTCTAGTTTTCTAGGCCGCGGCAGTGGCACTTGTATTTCTTTAAAAGTAGATAGTGGCGATTGCGAGAAAAGAAACACTCGATCCGATAAAAATAATGCTTCGTCTACATCGTGAGTAATAAAAACAACTGTTTTTTCAAGCTTCTCCCATTGATCTAGAAGCCACTCTTGCATGGATAGACGTGTTACTGCATCGAGTGCACTAAAAGGTTCATCAAGAAGTAATAGGTTCCCCCCGCCAAGCATGGCCCGTAAAAAAGAGACTCGTTGTCTCATTCCTCCAGAAAGCTGATGGGGATAGTCATATTCATGTCCTTTAAGCCCGAATTCTTCAAGTAGCTGCAAAACCTGTTCTTTTCTGTCTTTTTTAGTAAATCCATTAATTTCAAGTGGTAGAAACGCATTATCAAGGATATTTCTCCAGTCGAGAAGCATATCTTGTTGAGGCATGTAACCGACTTTGCCTAAGCGTTTCATTTCCTCTTCTCCATATAGAGAAATCAAACCTTTTGTCGGTTGTTCCAGCCCCGTTATTAATCTGAAAATAGTGCTCTTGCCAGATCCGCTCGGTCCTAATAAGCTTACAAATTCACCACTTTGGACGCTTAAAGATAATTGGTCAAGAATGGGCGTTACCTTTTCTTTCTTTTTTCCTTTATAGGAAAATGAAACTTCATCAAACGTAAGAACATTATTGCTCATCATCTGTTGGCCACATCTGTAAGTTGTAAGACATATCCCAGAACATATACTCATAGCGACTTGTATTTAGAAAAATTTCTTCAAGGGCTGTTAGTTCGGCTTCTGTTTTTCCTTCTGCTAGTTCGTTCATTAAAGTGATAAGCCAATCAGCTAGTTCCCCAAACTCTTCAGAGGCGTACATCTTTACCCATTCACCGTATGTTTCATTTTCAAGTGCTCCAGGAATTTTACTTAACTCAGTTCCAATCTCATAATAACTCCAAGTGCAAGGCAGGACTGCGGCAACGAGGTCTGCTAATGATCCGCGTTGGGAAACATTTAGCATGTATCCACTGTAAGCTAGAGTAGTTGGAGCGGCTTTTGTTGCTTCAAGTTCTGCTTCACTAATTCCAAGACGACTTGCATATTGACGATGTAAATCCATTTCTACATTTAATGTAGAGTCTAGTAATTTTGCAAAGATTGACATCGTTTTAAGGTCAGTTCCTTTAAGACTTCCTAATGCAAATAAACGAGCATAATCAATGAGATACAAGTAGTCTTGTTGCATAAAAAACTTAAACTTTTCAATATCTAACGTACCATGGCCAATTCCTTGAACAAACGGATGGTCATGGCTTTTTCTCCAAATTGGTTTTGCTTTTTTGTATAAACGATCTGTAAATTGCATTATAATCACTCCTTGATTTTTGGTTTTCTTATATGTCCTCCAGCGCTTGTCGCCGATTAACAGGAGCCTTCCACTTTTCGTGTGTTACACCATTCGTAAATGAATTGTGTCATAACTTTTGTAAATTGAACGAGTTGATCAATTGAAAGTTGTTCATTTACAGCATGGGCATGTTCGAGCTTACCAGGTCCATATATAACAGTAGGAATACCTGCTTCTCCAAGCCAGCCCCCATCTGTTACTGTGGGAGACATCCCCACTGTCGCCTTCTCATGAAGGACAGACTGATGAACATGAGCCAATGATTGAAGGCCGGCGTGCTTCTCATCAATTGCAAGAGAAGGGAAGATTTCACCGCGGTCTTCAATCATTGATGAGCCTCCCCAACGAAAGGTAGGCAGGTTTTCTCGGAGCCATGGGTCAGCTTTTGCTACATTAAGAATATGTTCCTCTATTTCTTTTGCAATCTCTTCATGGTTTTCATTTGGGTAAAAATGTACCGTAATCCATAAGGCGCATCGATCAGCTATGAAAGCAGCATGACGTCCACCTTCAATAACGGCTGGATTAATCGTTGTCATTCCAGCAGGAAATCCAGGGAATGATTTTGTAACTGCCCAATGTTTCTCAAGATCTTTTAACCCTTCAATAATTTTTGTCATTTTTTCAATGGCACTAGCTCCAAATAAACCACCACCGGCATGGATCATACTGCGCCGGTTTGCATCATGAAATGTTTGTGCACTTTGTATTGTAATCCAGCCGGTAATGACGCCGCCTTGTCCTTGGATTTGGCAGTCACTCGTATCGACAACGACAGCGAAATCAGCATTATACCCTCTTTTACAACACTCGAGTGTTCCTGCTTCACCAACTTCTTCACCGATGACCGATTGGAAGGTAAGATCTCCAGGAAGGTCAACGCCAGCTTCTTTTAATAGCTTGATAGCGAATAAAGCGCCAGCGAGACCGCCTTTCATATCAGCAGCACCACGCCCGTATAAGATATTATCTTTTACAACTGGGGTGAAAGGATCCTGATCCCAGTTTTCACCTTCTTCAATAGAAGCGACATCAATATGACCATTAATAAGGAGGCTGTTGTATTCTATAGAATTTGTTCCCGCTAAAACCCCAACTACATTTGGATCCCCATCATATACATCCCATTTATCAATCGTAAACCCTAAATTCTTTAAATATGTAGCAATAAATTCTTGTGCATCAGCTGTATTTCGAGCAGGAGGACTTGGTGTTTTATAGCGAATTAATGTTTTGGCTAGATCAACAAGTTCCTCTTTTCGCTCATCGATCTGGTGAAGTAGTAGTTCAATAGATGTTTTGGTCAAAATACTCACTCCTTTCAAATTATAAATGAAACACTGATCCTACTTAAAAATAGCATTAAAAAACCACTTCCGATTTGGAGGGAAGTGGTTGAATAGTCAGTACGAATTTAAATGTGAGCATCATTCGCTGTTCCGACTATCCACTTCCCTCCGCTAGTATTATCTAGATCAGGTACAAGGGTTTAGGCATTTGCCAGTCTCAGCTAATAAAAAGCACCCCTAGTGGACATTTCATATTAAGATTTAAATATTTTGCTTTGCTATTCTGAGTACAAAATTAACACACTTACAGTAGAAACTCAACCGAAAAATCAGAAAGTATTGAAACTATAAAGAGTTATGAGAATATCTGTTTCATAACAGGGGAGGAGTTGTATTTTTTTGTGTAACAGTTATTGTAAATCCTAGTATAGTGGGAGTGTTAGTGACCTAAAATTATTAATTTGTGGGATGGGCTTTAGGAATCGAGTATTATTTATTAAGTTAGTTTAAAAAGATAGACTGTAGTTTAGGCGTTCATAAAGATTATAGAAGTAGTTAAGGATAAAAGAAATATTAACTATATAGTCAAAAGATTGAATATTACGACTATTTGTAAAAGATCTAAAAAAATGAAAAAAGTGGTTGAGTTTTCTATTTATCTGTTATATTATAAAACTGTAAACAACAAACTGTAGTAATACAGAAAAAGTAAAGAAGTTGGGGTCAAGTGATTGAGACCTATTATTATCTACGAGTTGTGATCAACTAGTAATTATTCTCTATACACAAACTTACATAGCATTGATCAACTAGAAATAATACCTCAATCATAAATTAAAATTTTCTTAAGAAAAGGGAGATGGAGATTATGGCAAAAGTAAACATTCAAGAAGAAGCTAAGAAATTACAAGAACAGTGGGATAATGATCCACGTTGGGCTGGTATCGAGCGTCCTTATTCAGCTGAAGAAGTAGTTCGTTTACGCGGTTCTGTTCAAATTGATCATACATTAGCACGTTTAGGTTCACAAAAATTATGGAAACTTGTAAATGAAGAGCCTTATGTAAATGCACTTGGTGCACTTACTGGTGGTCAAGCGGTTCAACAAGTAAAAGCTGGACTAAAAGCAATCTACTTAAGTGGATGGCAAGTTGCTGCTGATGCTAACCTTGCTGGTCACATGTATCCTGACCAAAGTTTATATCCTGCAAACTCAGTACCACAAGTTGTTAAGCGTATCAACAACTCTTTACAACGTGCTGATCAAATCCAACATATGGAAGGCGAAGGCGAAGTTGATTATTTCGCACCGATCGTAGCTGACGCTGAAGCTGGATTTGGTGGACAGTTAAACGTATTTGAACTTATGAAAGGTATGATTGAAGCTGGTGCATCTGGTGTTCACTTTGAAGACCAATTAGCTTCTGAGAAAAAATGTGGTCACTTAGGTGGTAAAGTACTTATCCCTACACAAACAGCTGTACGTAACTTAGTATCAGCTCGTCTTGCAGCAGACGTTTCTGGTGTACCAACACTAGTAATTGCTCGTACAGATGCTGATGCAGCTGACTTAATTACAAGCGACATCGATCCATTAGATGCTCCATTCATTACTGGTGAGCGTACTCCAGAAGGTTTCTTCCGTACAAATGCTGGTATCGATCAAGCGATCGCACGTGGTCTTGCTTATGCTCCATATGCTGACCTTATCTGGTGCGAAACTTCTAAACCAAGTCTTGAAGAAGCGAAGCAATTTGCTGATGCTATTCATGCAAAATTCCCTGGGAAAATGCTTGCATATAACTGCTCGCCTTCATTCAACTGGGAAGCTAACCTTGACAAAGATACAATCGAAACTTACCAACAAGAACTTGGGAAAATGGGATACAAATTCCAATTCGTTACACTTGCTGGTTTCCACTCTCTTAACTACAGCATGTTTGAACTTGCTCGTGGCTATAAGACTCGTGGTATGGGGGCTTACTCTGAGCTTCAACAAGCTGAATTTGCTGCTGAAGAGCATGGTTACACAGCTACTCGTCACCAACGTGAAGTTGGTACTGGTTACTTTGACCAAGTATCTCAAACTGTATCTGGTGGTACTTCTTCAACTACAGCTCTTAAAGGTTCAACTGAAGAAGCACAATTCCAAAAGCAATAAGCAATCTAGCGTTTTTCTAACAAAACTCTCTCATCAATTTAAATATATTCTTGAAAGGCTGGCTGCAGATCGTAGTCAGCCTTCTTTTTGTCTGTTAAAGGTGCAAAAAAACGAGCACATCCCATGTGCTCGTTTTCGTCATTAATTTTGTATCAAAGGTTAGTCAACCTTTTTTTTCGCAATTAATATACCGTCGCTGTCAGCGTAAACATAATGATCAGGCTCCCAGTTTACTCCTGCAAATTGTACAGGGACGTTGGTATCACCTAGACCTTTTTTGATACTGCGAATTGGATTTGTTCCAATTGCGAATACTCCAATATTCATTTCGTTAATTTGTGCAGAGTCGCGAATGCAGCCATTAATAATAACACCCGCTAAATTTCGTGAAACAGCAATTTCAGCTAGGTTATCACCCATTAAAGCACATTTCTTAGACCCGCCACCGTCAACTACAAGGACACTTCCTTCAGGAACTTCTTGAAGAGCTTTTTTGACTAATACATTGTCTTCGAAGACACGTACAGTAGAAATCGGTCCTTCAAACGTTTTTTTCTGACCCCAAAATTGAAAGATTGGTTCAGCAAGTAGTAGTTGATCTCCATGTGCATCGTGTAAGTCAGCAGTTGGTATTGGCATAGTTTCTCCTCCTAGACTATTGATGAATAATTATTCGTCATATCCTATTAAAATTCCTGCTTTTTTGCTAAAGAATTTAAACAAGGAGAGAATATTTTTGTTATTGTGGGATGTTATAATAGAGCTCTGTTAGCTTTTTTGGTACAATCATACTATCGGAAAAATTCGTCATGTGTTTATGACGCAGAACGACATTTTTCTTATACTTATTTAAAAAGAAAGAAAATTATTGGAGGATTAAACTATGAAAATGATGGATGCAAATGAAATTATCTCTTTTATCTCAAATAGTGTGAAAAAGACACCAGTTAAAGTACATATTAAAGGTGATTTAGAAGGAATCGACTTCGGTTCTGAAACAAAAGCATTTATTACAGGAAATGTAGGTGTTCTTTTCGGAGAGTGGAAAGAGATCGAAGCTGCAATTCAGCAAAATGAAGCAAAAATTGAAGATTATGTAGTAGAAAATGATCGTCGCAATTCAGCGATCCCGTTACTTGACATGAAAAATATCCAAGCTCGTATTGAGCCGGGTGCAATCATTCGTGACCAAGTTGAAATCGGCAATAACGCAGTCATCATGATGGGTGCAAGCATTAACATCGGTTCAGTTATCGGCGAAGGCACGATGATCGATATGAACGTTGTAATGGGTGGACGTGCAACAGTAGGGAAAAACTGCCACATTGGTGCAGGTTCAGTATTAGCAGGTGTAATTGAGCCACCTTCTGCAAAACCAGTTGTAGTTGAAGATGATGTAGTAGTTGGAGCTAACGCGGTAATTCTTGAAGGTGTTACTGTTGGTAAAGGTGCAGTAGTAGCTGCTGGGGCAATTGTTACAGAAGATGTGCCTCCAAATACGGTTGTTGCTGGAACTCCAGCTCGTGTAATTAAAGAGATTGATGAAAAAACTAAAGGGAAAACAGAAATTAAGCAAGAATTACGTCGCTTAAACGAAGATAACTAATCAACTACGGCATTCATTGAGCTTCCGCTTGATGGATGCCTCAATTCTATCTAAAAGGAGGGCCACTCATGACAGATTGGCAAGGCCTTGATCAACAATATATGATGGCTACGTATAATCGTTTACCGATTACGATTGAAAAAGGCGAAGGGAATCAGCTTATTGATACGGAAGGAAAAAGCTACTTAGATTTATTTACCGGCTTAGCGGTTAATGTACTCGGTCACTCTCATCCGGAGATTGTGAAAACGATTAAGGACCAAGGTGAAAAGTTTTTACATATTTCAAACGTGTTTTTAAATCAACCAGCTATTCAATTAGCGAAAACGTTAGTTGAGCAGTCCATTGACGGAAAAGTTTTCTTTACGAATTCAGGGGCTGAAGCAACAGAGGCTGCGATTAAATTAATTCATAAGTGGACGAAAGATGGAGAAAAGAGTAATCGTGGTGTTGTCGTTCTAGAAAAGAGTTTTCACGGCAGAACATTAGGTGCAATAAAATTAACCCGGCAACCGGGTGTTTATCAAGATTTTCCTGTAACGGATATGCCGGTTTATGAAGTTGAACCTCATAATCTTGAACAGCTAGAAGATATCATTAAGACAAAGAAGCCTGCAGCTGTATTAATGGAACCGGTACTTGGATCAGGTGGTATTTTACCATTAGAAGAGGAGTATCTACGTGAGGTTGCTCGTTTGACGAAAAAATATGGTGTACTTTGCTGCATGGATGAAATTCAAACGGGTATTGGACGTACAGGAAAAATCTTTGCTTATCAACACGCAGGTATTTCACCAGATTTAATTTTATTTGCTAAAGGAATTGGCGGGGGCTTACCGCTTGGAGGTATTATCGTATCAAACGAATTAAGTCATCTATTTAAGCCTGGAGATCACGGGACAACTTTTGCACCTTCACCATTAAGTGCTGCCCTTGGTAATACAGTGTTCAAGGTTTTACTAGAAGATGGTGAGCTGGAGAAATCAGTGGCGCGTTCCAAATACTTACATGAAAAATTAAATCGTTTAAAAGACAAAAATCCTAAAATTTTAGAAAAAATTCGTGGTAAAGGAATGATGGTTGGTATAGTAACACTCCTTGCTCCTGAAGATGCAAAGAAGTTACAACGCGACCTGTTGGCAGAAGGCTATTTAGTCGATGTGACCCAACAAACGATCATTCGCCTACTCCCGCCGCTTACGCTCACGGAAAAAGAAATAGATGCATTCATCGAAGTTTTAGAGACAAAACTTCAGCTTGTACTGGAGAAGGAGCTTAACCAATGATTGATGGTTCTAAATTAGTTGAGGTAAGAAGAGCACTTCATCAAATTCCAGAGTTAGGGTTTGAAGAAGTGAAAACACAAGCTTTTCTATTAGAATATATCAACCAATTACCGCAGGCGTATCTAGAAATAAAAACATGGAAAACAGGGATCGTTGTAAAGGTTCAAGGCAGTGATCCTTCAAAGATGATTGGCTATCGTGCTGATATTGATGGGTTGCCTATGGATGAAGAGACATCTTATTCGTTTCGTTCGACTCACCCTGGGAAGATGCATGCTTGTGGTCATGATCTCCATATGACGATTGCTTTAGGAGTGCTTACCCATTTTTCAAAAGCCCAGCCTAAAGATAACCTTTTATTTATTTTCCAACCTGCCGAAGAAGGTCCAGGCGGGGCACAGCCGATGCTAGCATCAGATATTCTAAAAGAGTGGCGTCCTGATCAAATCGTTGCCTTACACATTGCTCCTGAGTATCCAGTAGGTACAATTGCAACAAGAGAAGGACTGCTTTTTGCAAATACGTCTGAACTATTTATTGATTTAAAAGGTCAAGGCGGCCATGCAGCTTATCCGCATACGACGAGGGATATGATCGTTGCCGGAGCATATTTAGTAACTCAACTTCAATCTATCGTATCGCGTAATGTTGATCCGCTTGATTCAGCCGTCGTTACAATTGGAAAAATTACTGGTGGCACGAAGCAGAACATCATTGCGGAAAAGGCACGTATTGAAGGAACGATACGAACGCTTTCCATTGAATCGATGCAAAAAGTCAAACAGCGAATTGAAGCACTTGTAAAAGGGATAGAAGCGGGGTTTGAATGTAGCGCAACAATCGATTACGGTGCAAACTATTGTCAAGTTTTTAATGATGAAAAGTTAACTCGCGAGTTTATTAATTTCACTCGTGATCATTCATCTATTGAGTTGATTGAATGTACAGAAGCAATGACTGGTGAGGACTTTGGTTATTTCTTAGAAGAAATTCCGGGCTTTATGTTCTGGCTTGGAGTCAACAGTCCATATGGTCTTCATGATAATCGTTTGGAGCCAAGTGAACAGGCGATAGAAGTTGCGGTCACACACTTAATTAATTACTTGCACTATAAATCAGAAAACTAGATCTTCACTATATGTGAGGGTCTTTTTTTATTTAGATTTAAAATCAGAATAAACTTCTAATAAATGAAGAAAATATGAACACCTATTGTACCGAGGTGTTCGTTCGATGAAAAAACTTCTAGGAGTTAAAAACAAGCTTTTATCAGAGCAACATGAACAAAAGCAAGAAGAACCCAGGGACTTAATCCATAACCCAATTACGTTACAGGAGATTCAAAAGGAGTTCGAAAATTGCTCAGATATTAAACATTATTCAATGCCCTCACTACAGATTGATTTTTTATATTTCAAGTCTCTAATTAGTAAGGACATTTTTGAAAGAGAAATATTAAACCCGCTTAATCATAATCTTGAACCTTCTGAGCTTTTTACTAGTCAACAATTTGAAATAGGAAAAAGCGCTGAAAGAGTGGTTGAAGGAATTTTAGATGGCAATGTAGCTGTTTTTTATAATCAGCAAGTATTTTTATTAGATGCTTATGAGCCGAAAAATCGTGCAATTGAACAGACAGAGACAGAAAGTACAATTACTGGTGCTCACGATGCATTTATTGAAGGGTTGGAGCCGAATTTATCTCTCATTCGCAAAAGAATTAAAAGCTCAAAGTTAAAAATTATAAAACTACGAGCCGGTGAAGTGACAAAAACGGATCTTGTAATATTGTATATCGAAGACATTGCCAATGAAGTATTTGTTAATACACTAAAAGAACGGATTTCAGCAATAGAGATTGATGCGATATACGATACAGATATGTTTGTTCAATTAATCGATGAACATCCTAACTCGATCTTCCCGCAATTTAATACGACGGAACGTCCTGATGTGGTTGTCAATCAACTTGTTAATGGAAAGGTAGTCGGTCTGGTTGATAATAGTCCAACAGCATTTATTGCACCGACGAATTTTTTTGAATTTTTTGATTCACCAGATGATAAAAATCAACGTTGGGCGATTGGGACAGCGACAAAATTATTACGATATTTGTCTATCGTTATCACAATTACGTTTACTGCTTTTTATGTTGCCGTTACAACGTACCACTATGAAATGATACCGGAAACGTTGCTATTATCGTTAGCGGAGTCACGCCACCGGGTGCCGTTTCCACCACTTTTAGAAGCATTAATTATGGAGATCACGATTGAACTTTTACGTGAGGCAGGAGCACGGTTACCAACTAAGATTGGACAAACGATCGGTATTGTTGGCGGAATCGTTATAGGACAGGCTGCAGTACAAGCTGGTTTAGTCAGTAATACATTAATTATTGCTGTAGCTATATCGGCAATTGCTTCGTTTGTTCTACCGAGTTATATGTTGAGTGCATCTATACGAATTGCGCGTTTTGGCCTCATTATTCTAGCGGGAGCATTGGGAAATTTCGGACTGTTAATTGGTATCATTTTCATCCTTCTGCACTTAGTAAAAGTAACAAGTCTGCAAATGTCTTATCTAACACCGGTAGCTCCAATCGAAGCTTCTGATTTAAAAACTGCAATACTAAGGGCTCCATTCTGGGCAGATAAAGAAAGGATGTCAGAAGCTGTAACGGAGAACAAAATTAAAACGAAAATGAGAAAGTAGTGTGGAAAGCGTATGGAAGGAAGAGTGTATCAATTTCACTTAATTGTATTAACGTATATGATTCAGTCTGGCGTCGTTATATTCGCTCTTCCTCGTATTCTAGGTGAGGTGTTTGGAACCAATGGCTGGATTGCGATTTTTCCTCTTTCGGTCATTGTTATATTAAATATTTGGTTATTTTCATTTGTATATAAGAAGATTGGCGAACGGTCTATGTTTGAAGTAATTTCAATTGCGTTGCCAAAGTGGATTTACTATCTGCTGTTCTTCATCATCATTATCTTGTGGTGTGCACTCGCTGCCCTTGTATTGAAACAGTTTGCAATTATTATTCAAATTATTTTTTTTCCAACAACACATGTTTTTTGGTTTATTACGACTATGTTTATTATTGTTTTTGTTTTTTTGAACTTAGGAATAACGAACATGGTAAAAGCAGGGACAATCTTTTTTTATTTTTCGATTTGGACTTTGTTATTAGGGTTGATTTTTTTGGGGGAATTCGATTTCGTACGATTAACTCCTTTTTTGTTTAAGGACGGGGATCTGACCCTTTTTCAAATTGGATCCGTTTATACCTCTTTTCTTGGTTTTGAAATTATGTTTTTACTAACACCATATGTAAAAAAGAGTGCCAAATTAATTCGTTCGATGATACTTGGTAATTTACTGACAACCTTCGTTTACGGATACACCTCGTTAATTTGTTTTGGGTTTTACAGTCTGCAACAATTAGTTAAAATTCAGTTTCCTACTCTAGAGCTTTTTGCATACATTGAGGCCCCGTTCTTAGAAAGAGTTGACAATTTAATTGTTCCTGTCTTTATCATTAAGATCATCGTTACAGGTGTGTTCTTTTTATGGGGAGCAAAAGAGGCGTTAAGTTTTATAGGTAATAATGTCAAAGAGAAGAAAAGTATAATTATAGTAGTTGTTACTGCTTATGTTATTACTTACTATTTCACTACCTATACAGAGTTAGAGACGTGGTTAACGGACATTGCAGTGATCGAAATTGGTGTGGCGTTCGGCTTACCGCTTCTTACCTTATTGCTCCTGCCAATTGCAAGAAGGAAGGTGCAGCTATGAAGATGATTCAATGGCTTCTACTGGTGGTTTTGTTAGTTGGTTGTACCGACCAGAGAATTATTGAAGATGTAGGTTTCGTTCAAGGGATGTCATTGGATATCTCTGATCCAAAACAACATGAAGCTGACAATCGATTACTTGTATCAGTTTCTATTCCTCAAGTAGATCCAGAAATGGCTGCGAAGCGAGAAGTTTTAACAACATTGGCGAATAGTGATAAAGAAGCCATGCTCGCTATTTCTCGTAAAACAAACCGACAAATTGTAAGTGGCCAATTAAGGACATTATTCTTTGGGTTAGAACTTTCGGAACATGGAATTGGTGAGAATATTGAAACGATGAATAGAGATCCCATTTTTGGTCCAAGAGTAAAAATTGCAGTAGTAAACGGTAAAGCTCATGATCTATTAATCAAAGAATATAAGCAACATCCGAGAACAAGCAGATATGTGGATCAACTTCTCGAAAAAGAAGCCAACTTAAATATGATACCGGAAGTTAGGATTTATCAATTTACGAGAGATTGGATGGATGAAGGAATAGACCCTGTTGTTCCTATTTTAAAAGAAGGCATAGATGATATTATCGTTGATGGAATAGCTCTTTTTCAAGAAGATCGGTATGTAGGGAAAATTGAGCCTAAACAAGCACGCATTTTCTTTTTTGTAAGTGGAAAGTTCACTGGCGGTGCCTTACAAATGTCATTTAAAGAGGAAGGCATTGAACGATCTGTACAGGTATTATATTCTTCGGTGGTAAATCGAAGAAAAATTAATGTGATACATCATGGACCAAATGATATTGAGATTGAACTTGGCATCTGGGTACGTGGTCAATTACTTGAGTATAATGGTAAGTTAGATGTTACAAGTGAGGAAGGACAACACCGGTTAGAGAGGGAAATTGAACAGTATATAAAAGAAGAAGTCGAGGATATTGTAAAGACCATGCAACAATTAAATGCAGATAGTATTGGTCTAGGGAGATATGTTAGAAATAGTATGAGTTATAATGACTGGAAACAAATGGACTGGAGAGAGGTATTCCCAACTATACATGTTACATGTAACGTAGAAGCAAAAATAAGAGACTTTGGATATTTCAGATAAAACAAAATTAGAATAAAAATCCTTTTTCTGTACATCCTAACATTGAAACAAATAATTGATATGTTTTTTGGAGGTGTATGTCATGCCAAGAATTGGTGTGGAACAATCGTTAACTGCTGTACAACAAGAGCTTCAATCAAGAGGCTATGATGTCGTTCAATTAAAGCAAGAGCAAGATGCAAATGGTTGCGATTGCTGCGTAATTACAGGACAAGACCAAGATATGATGGGGATTCAAAATGTAGTTACAGCCGGTTCTGTTATTTCAGCACAAGGAATGTCGGCTGAAGAAGTTTGTCAACAGGTCGAGCAAAAATTAAATCAATAATGATAAAAAAGGTGAGGTACACTTTTCATAGTGTCCTCACTTTTTTTGTGGAATAGGACATTCTAGTCACCGAATGTAATAAGTATGGAGGTGATTAAATGTTCTATCATGTAAAGGAGTTACAACATCCTGCTAAACCTGAATGTCCAGATCCAGTCTTTGCAAGAAAATTGCAAGAAATTTTAGGAGGACAATTTGGCGAAATTTCAGTAGCGTTACAATATTTATTTCAAGGGTGGTCATTTAGAGGAGACGAAAAGTATCGAGATCTACTTATGGATACTGGAACAGAAGAGTTGGCACATATTGAAATGTTAGCAACGATGATTGCGAGATTACTTGATGGTGCACCAGTTGGGGATTTAGAAGATGCCGCAAAAGACCCTGTCATTGGCGCGATCTTAGGTGGCATGAACCCGCAGCATGCAATTGTTTCTGGCTTAGGTGCAATGCCTGCTGACAGTGTAGGTAACCCTTGGACAGCAAGCTATATTAATGCGAGTGGGAACCTATTAGCTGATTTTCGTATGAACCTAACCTATGAGTCTCAGGGACGACTCCAAGCAGTAAGGCTTTATGAAATGACAAATGACCGTGGAGTTAAGGATATGTTATCATGGCTAATTGCTCGCGATACGATGCACCAGAATATGTGGCAAGCGGCTATCGCTGAGCTAGAAGCTCAAGAAAACATTGTTGTTCCGAGTACGTTCCCTCGGCATTTGGAAAAACAAGAAGTTTCTTATACCTTCTTCAATTTGTCTCGCGGTGAAGAAAGTAGTAGAGGACGATGGGCAAGTGGACCAAGTATGGATAGTATGGGACAATTTCAGTATGTGGCACAACCAGTTCCATTTGGCAGAAAGCCTAAACTTAAACCAGCCCCGCCTTATATGCATAACACGATGCTGCCAGGCCATCATCATAATATCCCGCCGCATCTGGCATAAACACAAAACTCTCCCTGTACCCCGGCACCTCTTTAGTTTGTTAAAGGTGCCTGGTACCAGGGAGAGTTTTTTTGAACATAGGCCCAGCGATTAGTGAGACTTAGCCGATTGGGCGCTTGCGCTTTTGCTTTTCTTGTTAAAGAATGTCGACTTGAACTAGTATCGCTAGTAATAATTGAAGTAACACTTGAATATTTGCTGCAATTTGAGTGTCAGTTGTTGTAACTTGGACGTTACGGGAGTTTTCAATAATCGTTTTTTGTTTCGTTACTTGCTTGATTTTAGAAGATTGAAGTAATTCTTGCGTGATCATATCTGCTTTTGTGCTGTCTGCAATTGAAATACTAATTACAATTGCAATCGCTGCCTGTAGTGAAGCTTGAAGAGATAGTGCAGCTTTCGTATCAGTACTATTTACAGAAACATCACAGGAATCTTTGATCATAATAGACTCTTCTGATAACTGAAATGTTTTATTTGTCTGTTCAGCTACTTGTGCAACCTCTTCTTGTTCTTCTTTTTTCGGTGGGCATAATGGGTGTTTCTTTTTAGGATCTAATGCTGACCAGTCTGATTTTTTCTTATCAGTCGAATAGAAAACTTCTTGGTTACTCATAATTAGTTATTCCTCCTTTTTGTGTGTCTACTTCAACTTATGTACTACAAGTGCACATTGTTTGGACAAATATCTTGATTAAATAGTCCAATTGTAAAAAAACAGCTCCAACAAATTTGGAGCTGTTAAGCTTACTTTCTACGATTGAAAAAGGTTTTTACGGATGTAACATCGTTTGTGGACTGGAAGGTTTGCCGTTGTGGTGTACTTGACTGGGGTGCTTGATTTATTTGTGATGTTTCAGGTGTTGATGTTGATGTGCTTTCCGTTGAAAAGTCTTGTTCTGTTAATTGTTTATTTTGGTTTTCAAGAAAGCGCTGTACCTCACCTTCAATATCTCCAACAATTTCCTTAATCTTCTTTTTTTCTTTTTTCGTAAGGTCTATATCTTTAGGGGAAACCTTATGCTTTTTTAATACTTGACCTACAACTAACTCCATTAATTTCTTTTGGTTACTTGGATTAAAGTTTTCACTCATCTTGAATCTCCCTTTCTTTGCGTACAAGATATTAATAACATATGGGACATATGCCGAAATGGTGTAGGCAGCTGGAGAAACTCTTTATATAATTATAAAAAAAGTGGCTGATACACGTTATCAGCCACTTGAAAAATTGGTACCTTTATTCTTTTAAGTCAACTATGTTATTGGACCTATTTTTTCAATTAGCAAGACCATAATTCTTGACAGAGTTTATTGTTGCAAGAAGTATACCTTATATAATCCTCTATGCATTTTTCTTTTCAATATATACTTGATGCGGGAAAGGAATTTCAATACCATTTGCATCTAGAGCTTCTTTTAGCTCCTTACGCAAAGTACGTTCAACTGCCCATTGTTCCATATTAACAGTCTTAGCAACAATACGAAGAACAACATCAGAATCTCCTAAACTTTGGACACCAACAACGTTAGGCCCTTCTACAATTCTTTCATCCTCAGTTGCAATTCGATCACATACTGCTTGCATCACTTTCACAGCTTCATCAATATTGTCATCGTAGGAGATACTCATATCTACTAATGCACGCATATTGCCTCTAGAGTGGTTACTGACACTTGAGATATTTCGGTTAGGAATAAAGTGCAGAGTCCCGTCAAAACCTCTAATTAAAGTTGTGCGTAATCCAACTTCTTCCACGATCCCATCGAGCCCTGAAGCTGTTACGTAATCGCCAACATCAATTTGTCTTTCTAATAAAATAAAAAAGCCAGTAACGACATCACTCACTAAGCCTTGAGCACCAAAACCAATTGCTAAACCAATAATACCAGCACCCGCAATTAACCCGGTCGCATCAAGTCCGAATATACTAATTACAATCGTAATAAATACAAAGATAAGGACGTATGAAAAAGCATTCAAAGCTAACTTTTCTAATGTTTTAACTCGACCTAACGATATATCTTTTTGCTCTTGCATCTTTGTAAAGCCCGTCTTAATTATTTTATTTCCAATAGACTTAGCGATAATAAACGCAATGATAGCAATTACGGCTTGCCCAAAGATCTCTATGCCTCCTTCTAAAAATGAAGTCCAATTAATATCTTCAAACCATTGATTCACAAAACCACTCCTATATTTATTTTTATACCGGTTCATTTTAAGTAAATCCTCATTAAGAATTTATGAAAGATCCACCCATATTAAAGAAAAACCTTCCCTTATTCTATTCCCAGAAAATTTGAATGTAAAACGATAAGTGTAGAAAAAAGGAAACTTTTTTATAATGTAACGAGATAAAGGAGAATTTTAAAAGTGTAATCCCAAGCATTTATTGTAGAAAAACTTTAATAATTGTTTACGTAAAATTAAAGTTTAGTTCATTAAACTGTGGGTATAATAGCAATAGTGTGACAAGAGGAAGGAATATGATAGTAATTTAGATGAACTATAATTTAATATGATCTAAAATAACCTTCTCTTAAATCTCAACGTTAAATCACTTAGGAGGTATGTACATATGTCAGATAAGCGTATGGTAGCAAAGCAAGCTCCTCGTTTTGAAATGGAAGCTGTTTTACCGAACAAAGAATTTGGAAAAGTTAGTCTTGAAGATAATATGAAAGATGATAAATGGACCGTTCTATTCTTCTATCCAATGGACTTCACATTCGTTTGCCCTACAGAAATTACTGCACTAAGCGACCGTTATGATGAGTTTGAAGATTTAGATGCAGAAGTAATTGGTGTTTCTACTGATACGATTCACACGCATAAAGCATGGATTAACACTTCTCGTGATGACAATGGTTTAGGTGAATTAAAGTATCCGTTAGCTGCAGATACAAATCACCAAGTTTCGCGTGATTATGGTGTGTTAATTGAAGATGCAGGTGTAGCACTTCGTGGACTATTCATTATTAGTCCAGAAGGTGAGTTAATGTACTCTGTAGTAAATCACAATAACATTGGTCGTGATGTTGATGAAACGTTACGTGTGCTTCAAGCACTACAAACGGGTGGACTATGCCCAGCAAATTGGAAACCAGGACAAGAAACCCTAAACGCTTAATTTAAGTACATATGATAAAAAAATAAAGGTCTAGCATTTATGTTAGACCTTTTTTCAACTATTTTAATATACCAAGGAGGGAAAAGGATGGCGCTAAAGTTACGCTCACCAATGCCAGACCTAAGCGGGGCAACTGAGTGGTTAAACGGCAGTGGGATAAGCAAAGAAGAATTACTAGGAAGTAAACCGACATTATTTCACTTTTGGTCAGTTTCATGGGGGCTTTGTAAAGATGCTATGCCAAATATTAATGAATTCCGTGATAAATATGCGAATCAGTTAAATGTAATTGCTATTCACATGCCACGTTCAGAAAAAGATACAGATATTGAACAGATCAAACAGGTAGCTGAGGATCATGGCATCTCACAACTAATTGCTGTTGATAACGCACATAAAATTACGGATTCGTTCGAAAATCAGTATGTCCCGGCCTACTATGTGTTTGATGCCGAAGGTCAACTTCGCCACTTCCAAGCAGGTGGAAGTGGTATGAAGATGTTAACAAAACGAGTTAATCGAGTATTAGGAATCAAAGAAGAGTAACTTTAAATATGAAATAAATCTATTTATGAGCAGTCGAATGTGTAAAATTCGCCTGCTCTTTTTTGTATTTGAAGTATGGAATGTTAAAAGGTATTTGGTTTAAATCCGTTTTTTTCAGTTCTAACGTCAACAAAAGGCTGGATATTAAAAAATCACTATGGGTATATCACCATTTTTCACTTATTACCATATATAAGTAATGAGGTGATTTGATGAATATTATAGACAAGCGTAATTCATTAGCGAGACACGCGAGTAGAAGATACCGTCGTCGTTCTAGAGGTGCTATTAGAAATATTGCTATTCATCATAGTGCCACAACTTCAGGTAGCGCAGAAGCATTTGCGAGGTACCACGTTAACAATTTAGGGTGGCCAGGAATTGGGTATCACTACGTGGTAGATCGTGATGGGGCCATTAGCTGGTGCCATGATCTAGAAGTTGTTAGTTACCATGTAGGTAACAGTAATGGGATGGCTGTTGGCGTTTGTATGGTCGGGGATTTCCGTACTCAGACTCCTACATCTCAACAACGTGAAGCCGCTTTAGAACTGACACAGTTTTTAATGAATGAGCTCAATATACCTGTTGATAACGTGTGGGGCCACATTGAATTTCCAGGGTATTCTTGGAAACCTTGCCCTTCAATCAGTATGACGCAATTCCGCTCTCAATTAGCCGAAAGAACGGGTCAAATTGACCGTTCAGCCATCCCTTCACCGACGTATGTTGCTGGAGCTAGACAACGTACCATTTTGTCAAGAGGCGACCAAGGTGATGATATTATGGCACTTCAAGAACGCCTTAATGAATTAAATTTCATGCCAGGACCAATCGATGGAATTTTTGGTCCGCAAACATTTGATGCAGTGGTTCGGTTTCAACGAGCTGCTGGTATTGCTGTAGATGGAATCGTCGGTCCTCAAACACGTGCCGCATTAAGAGATTTCGATGGAAATATGGAAATCGTTGAACATGGGTCTCCAACAGATGAACCGGATGAGCGTGAAGAAATATTTACAAGTGAATCAAGAAGGATGTTACGTCATATTACACCTCTGATGCGTGGTGAAGATGTGCGTGAAGTTCAACAAAAAGTAGGAGCAATGGTGGATGGATTGTATGGACCTGAAACAGCACAAAGAGTGAGAGACTTTCAACGAAGAGAAAACATTACTGTAGATGGTATTGTTGGACCGCAAACATGGAGAGCGTTGGATCGTGTCAGTCCGAATGAACATCCTAGCTACACTCGATTAATCTCTCTTCAGACACCATTTATGAGAGGAGACGATGTTAGAAGGGTTCAGCGTGCTTTAAATGTTACCGTAGATGGATTATATGGCCCAATAACTGAACAGGCGGTTAGAAACTTTCAGCGAAGGGAAGGTATAACCGTAGACGGAATTGTCGGACCGCAAACTTGGTCACGTTTATTTTCTTAACTAATTTATAGATAACAACAATGTGCCAGTTTTCCTCTAACTGATATAAAGGACTAGATAAAATGGTTCCTTTTATTGAGGTTGAGGTACCTGGCACTCTTTGTTTTTTTAGGCATTATAAATACTTTCTATGATAAAATTTAAATAAAATAAACAAGGCTTGCGTGAGGAGGACTTCATGAAAAAGCAATTTGCTGTAATCGGTTTAGGGAGATTTGGGGGAAGTATCTGTAAAGAACTAAGTAGATTAGGAATGGAAGTTATGGCAATTGATCATTCTCCAGAAAAAGTAGACGAATTTAAAGATATTGTCACTCATGCAGTTGTAGCTAATTCCACGGATGAAGCAGCCTTAAAGAATTTAGGAATACGAAACTTTGACCATGTAATTGTTGCGATTGGTGACGACATTCAATCAAGTATTTTAACAACTTTAATGTTACATGAATTAGGTGTAAAGCATATTACAGTAAAAGCACAAAATGACTATCATGAAAAAGTGCTTGAGAAAATTGGGGCACATGAAATTGTTCATCCAGAGCGAGATATCGGGATTCGCATTGCGCATCATATTGTCTCCAAAAATGTTTTAGACTACTTAGAACTCTCAGACGAATATAGTATAGTAGAGTTGATTGCTGGCGAAAAAATACACGGAAAAACATTAATAGACTTAGATATTCGTGCTAAGTATGGGATTAATATTATGGCGATTAAACGCAAAGAAGAAATCAATGTTTCTCCGCAAGCGTATGAAAAAATTTGTAGAGGGGACATATTAATTGTTATCGGCGCCGATAGAGATATTGACCGCTTTGAAAAACAGTTGTTAGATGAAGGATAAATGAATTAATATTTTAGAATATAGTTTATATTAAGAAAGTAGAAGAGCACCAATATTTATAATTAGAAAGTATGAGAGCAACATACGAGGCTCGATTAACCAAAATAAAAAGAGTAGAGGTCATTAAACTGGTACCTCCTACTCTTTTTACTATGGGTTTTACACTTCCATAATTATAGGTAATATCATTGGCTTTCTCTTCGTACGCTCGTAAAGGAAAGGACCAAGAATATCACTTATTTCATTTTTGATTTCAGACCATTGCGTCGTTTTTCTTTCCATGACCTCATCAAGGTGTTTTGCAAGCATTTGCTGTGCTTCTTGAATTAAATCTCCAGCTTCACGCATGTAGACAAATCCTCGAGAGATAATATCTGGTCCGGCAGACACTTTAAATTCTTTCATATTTAAGCTTACAACAACAACTACTAACCCTTCTTCAGATAGGATGCGACGGTCCCGTAAAACAATATTTCCAATATCGCCTATACCGCTGCCGTCTACATAAACTGAACCAGAAGGAACCTTACCAGAAATTATGGCTTCTTCTTTATTCATTGAAAGGACTTCACCGTTATCCATAATAAAGCAATTTTTCTCAGGTACACCACAATCTTGTGCGAGCTTCGTATGCATTTTTAACATACGATACTCTCCGTGAATAGGTAAGAAATATTGAGGCTTGATGAGTCGTAACATTAACTTTTGTTCTTCTTGTCCACCATGACCAGAAGTATGAATGTTGCTTAAAGAACCGTGAATGACATTCGCACCAACACGATAAAGCTGATTAATCGTCTTACTCACACTTAAAGTATTGCCTGGTATTGGAGACGATGAAAATACAACCGTATCTCCAGGAATAATTTGGATTTGTCGATGCGTACCAAAGGCAATTCGTGATAATGCAGCCATTGGTTCACCTTGGCTTCCTGTACATAGAATCGTTACTTGGTTGTCAGGAAGTTTATTTAATTGCGATGGTTCTATAAATGTACCTTTAGGTGCACGAATATATCCAAGATCTTGTCCAATTGTTAAAGCCGATTCCATACTTCTTCCGAATACGGCTATTTTTCTACCGTACTGAACTGCAGATTCGACAACTTGCTGTAAACGATGAATATTCGAAGCGAAGGTTGCAAAAATGACGCGCCCCTCTACTTTTCTAAAAATACTGTCAATACTTTCACCGACTTTACGCTCTGACATGGTAAATTCAGGGATCTCACTATTGGTACTGTCTGAAAGGAGGCATAGTACGCCTTCCTCACCGATTTTAGCCATTTTTGTTAAATTGGCTGGTTCACCAACAGGTGTAAAATCAAATTTAAAATCACCAGTATGAACGATGCTGCCAGCTGGTGTTTTTACTACAATTCCATATGCATCAGGGATACTATGAGTCGTTCTGAAAAATTCTACAGTTGTATTGGCAAATTTAATCGGTTGATCTTCATGAATTTCGTGCATTTTTACTTTGCGAAGTAGTCCATGCTCTTCTAATTTATTTTTAATTAAACCAAGAGCTAGTTTTCCGCCATAAATGGGAATATTTACGTCTCGCATTAAATATGGAATTCCACCGATGTGGTCTTCATGTCCGTGCGTTATAAATAGACCTTTAATTTTTTCTTCGTTCCGAACTAGGTATGTGTAATCGGGAATGACATAATCAATTCCTAGGAGCTCATCCTCTGGAAATTTAATTCCCGCATCAATTAATATGATTTCGTCTTGATATTGGACTGCATAGGTGTTCTTGCCGATCTCACCTAGGCCGCCTAATGCAAAAACGGATGCTTGATTTGGTTTAGCTTGTTTCATGTCTTACCCCTGTTCTATCTGGAAGTTAGGATTTTGTTTTTCATACTCAAGAAACACACCTGATATTTGTTGGACAAATTCGATGCTGATGTTTTTGTCGGCAAGTTTTTTTCGAGCTTCTCTTTCACTGTTCGCTTCAACATAATAAGACCTTGTATTTTCTCGAACAGGAACTTGGTCGGGTCTTGGTTGATAGAATACTTTATAAATCATAATACCTCTCCTTTAATAAGTGTTGAACCTTTTATTTATTATCATATTATAAATTAAATTGGTTAGATTTTCATGCATTTATTCTTCTTTGCCAATTTATTTCAATAATATTCATTTTTTATGTAAAAAGGGGAAGCTTTTTTGAAAATCTTCCCTTTGTTAGTTATACGTTTTAATGTGGGCTTTGCGCAAGTCTTTTTTTGGGAAGTATTCCTCGACAGTGCTTGACCAATTTTCGTTTCAATTTTTTTAGCATGTCATCCGCCTCCTTTTAGGAAGTGATAAAATATACGGTCCTAACATTTTGTTTGTCTTAGTATGTGGAAATTTATAAAAAAACTACAAGGTAATAAATGGCTATTAATATTTTTCCTTTAAACTCAGTTTGAAATCCTTCATACTTAAAAGAGTAAGTTTTGAATTTTTATTTTGTTTAAAAATTAAGCCCATCTTTGTTTTGGTTCTTTTTTGAAGCTTTAGGCCAAAGTGTGATTAGAACGAAGTATTGCTTAGCTAACGGTACAATAGCAACAATAGGTTTTAATTATAAAAAAGTAAATAATATAAATTAGAGAAGGAGCTATGTTCAATGATGAAGGGAAGAGAAGAGAAAATTGTTTTTTTTGACATTGACGGAACATTATATGACCATAACAAAATGATACCTGGTTCAACAGTAGCTGCGATTAATGAGTTGAAACGAAATGGAGTTCATGTTGCTATTGCGACTGGGAGGGCGCCTTTTATGTACAAAGGGTTGCGGGATGAATTAGGAATTGATACATATATCAGCTTCAACGGTTCCTATGTGATTTTTAACAATGATGTTATTTTTAAATCACCGTTAGAAACAGACAAACTTAAAGTACTAGAGAAGGACGCCTTGGCAAATGAACATCCAATGATCTTCTTAGACGATAATAATCACTATTCTAATTATAAAGAGCACCCTTATATTCATGAATGTATTAGCAGCTTAAAGCTTCATTTACCTGACTACAATCCAGGCTTTTACCATTCACAAGAAGTATATCAAGCGTTGATTTTCTGTGAAGATCATCATGAAGAGATGTACATGCATGGACATGATCACTTTGATTATGTCAGGTGGCACCGTTATTCTATTGATGTCTTACCCAATGGAGGTTCCAAAGCAAAAGGAATTGAAATCCTTTTAAAGCAGATGGATATCCCTGTTGAAAACGCCTATGCTTTTGGTGATGGTTTAAATGATAAAGAGATGTTGTCTTATGTAGGTACGGGTGTAGCGATGGGGAATGGTCACGAAGAGGTGAAAGATGTCGCAAATATAGTAACGAACCATGTAGACGATGACGGGATTTTAGTCGGCCTGAAAAAGGTTGGACTGTTGAGATAAATGCGATAAGAAAAGACGTGACACACGATTTGTAGTCACGTCTTTGTGTTATAGCTTAGGAAGTGGTTTGGTAAATTTATCTTGGTAACCTTCTATACGGTCGTAGAACATAATTCCATTTAAGTGATCTATTTCATGTTGGAACACAATGGAAACTAGTCCTTTCAAACGCATTGAAACTTCTTCGCCCTCAAGTGTAGTTCCTTTTACCGTTATCCTAGAGTATCGTGGGACGAGTCCAGGAACGTCTCGATCAACAGAAAGACAACCCTCACCATTCTCTAAGTGATTTAGTTCAACGGAGTGGCTGATAATCTTCGGATTAAACATCCCGCAGCTTATTAATTCCTCATTTTCGTCATATACATGAACAGCAATCATTCGTTTACTAATTCCAATTTGCGGTGCAGCAATACCGATTCCGGGCCTTAAATTATAACGTTCTGCTATTTCAGGGTCTTGACTATTAATAACAAATTGAAGCATTCCTTCTAAAGTTTCTCTGTCTTCTTTTGATGGTGGAAGCGGAACATCTTTTGCAATTTGTCTTAAAACAGGGTGCCCTTCTCGAATAACATCTTTCATTGTGATCATTTCTTCTTACAACCCCTTTATCTACATTTACATATGTATCTTAATAAACATATATTATTTCGTAATTATAGTATACCAAAAAGGTAAAATGGAAAAAACGGAAGTCTTTTTGACCTCCGTTTTTTTTATAAAATATTAGCAGCCGTATTTAGACGCACCAACAATAATTAATAGAATGAAGAGAACAACAATTAAAGCGAAGCCTCTTCCGCGTCCGTAACCAGGTGTGTGTGCAACACCTGCAACTTGTGGTCCGTAACCATATCCACAAGGATCATAGCATCCGTATCCGTGTCCGTACATTTATATGACCTCCTTTTGAAAATGCATCGCTTTCTTGCGACTCACTAATAACCTATGCAGGGAAATATAATCGTGTTTGGTCATATACCCAATTTTCAATTGGAAATTTTTAAAGAACATAAATTTTTCATGTAGTTTAAAGTACTATATTTCTTTAAACTCAATATACTACCTATAAAAGTACAAGCGCGTTGAAATAAATATTGTCAACTGGTGTGTTTTCGTATAGTGTTTTTATTAATGAATATGTATTATTGGGATTTTGGAGATAGGAGGTTTTCAGTTTGAAACTGAAACATTTTGGTTTGATTTTAAGTATAACAATGGTGATGTTCCTCGCTGCCTGTGGAAACAATCCAGCAGAAAATATGTACACCCATATGGAAAAGGCGGTTGTACTAGAGGAGGTTTTTGAACAACAACAAGAACCGCTTATAATAGCTGAAAAGAAAGAGCACGAACTGTATGAACAGATTATTAAATTAGGTATGTCTGAATACGAAGAAATTGTAGACCTTTCACAACAGGCTATTGCGATTGTACAAGAGAGAAAGCAGTTAATGGATAAAGAAAAAATGAGTATTGAAGCAGGCTATGAAGAATTTTTAAAAATTGAAGCTGAAATTGAAGAATTGAAAGACGAAGAACTTAAAAATTTCGCTCTCCAATTAAAAGAAACGATGACCAATAGATTTGAGAGCTATCAAGTACTATACGATGAATATGACATGGCGCTTAGTCTAGACGAAGAATTATATACCATGTTACAACAAGAAGACTTAACCATTGATGAATTACAAGAAAAAATCGATGAAATCAATGAAGCGTATGAAAGAGTAATGGAAGCTAAGGATGTATTTAACGAATACACGGAAGCTTACAATGAAGAGAAAAAAGAATTTTATACGCTGGCTGAATTAGATATTACGTTTGTAGATTAACGAAAAGAGGAAGTGTCCGTTATGGCATTTCCTTTTTTTTGTGGGCTATTTGCCTAACGTAGTTGCTACAGATCGCTCGCTTAAAAACTGTACTAATCAGGTTATCTTTATTATATAACACAGTTGCTCATGTTATATGTGAATACCTTTTGGTTTATCTTTTTAAAAAATGTTAAGCAAAAGGATTGACGGAAGAAAACTTTGTGATGTAGACTATAGCCTGAAAGAGAAATTGTATTAGTGTATTTTAAAAAAGACTAGTACAGCTTTTGAGATATTTATAATTTTTGGTTAAGCTAAAACAACGTAGGGTATTTAATAAATTACATATTTACAAACTAAACATTGGATAGGCTATGTTTTTGATAATTTAAAACCTAAAAAACTTAACTAAAAAAATGGTAATTTGCTTATAACAAGCGTTGGAAACAGTGTATTGGAATCAAGTTAAAATGGGTATCCTAATAGTGGGTATTCATGTTAGTTTTTAGATTATTAAATACGATTAGTTTCAAGGCTTGGGATAGTAAAGTCCGATTACAAAATATGCCTTTACGGCTTTTATTAGAAAGGAAGAGGTGAAGAACTTGAGTACAAAAACAGTAGTAAAACAAATTGAAGACCAGTTTGAAATGTTTCAAATTTTAAATGAAGAAGGTAAGGTTGTTAACGAGGCGGCTATGCCGGAACTTTCTGATGAGCAACTTCAAGAAATGATGCGTCGTATGGTCTATACACGTATTTGGGATCAGCGTGCTATCTCACTAAACCGTCAAGGACGTTTAGGTTTTTATGCACCTGTATCAGGACAAGAGGCATCAATGTTAGGTTCACAATATGCCTTAGATAAGGAAGATTGGATCCTTCCTGGATATCGTGATATGCCTCAGATGGTATTCCACGGCTTCCCGTTATATAAAGCTTTCTTATATTCACGCGGGCATTATGAAGGTGGGAGATTCCCTGAAGGTGTTAACGTGTTAATGCCTCAAATTATTATCGGTGCACAAATCGTGCAAACAGCAGGTGTGGCTCTTGGACTAAAACGTAAAGGTAAAAAGAATGTAGCGATCACTTATACTGGTGATGGCGGTGCATCTCAAGGGGATTTCTACGAAGGAATGAACTTTGCTGGTGCGTTCCAAGCCCCTGCAATTTTTGTTGTACAAAATAACCGCTTTGCGATTTCGGTACCAGTTGAAAAGCAATCTGCTGCAAAAACAATTGCACAAAAAGCAGTTGCCGCTGGAATTGAAGGCATTCAAGTAGATGGAATGGACATTTTAGCAGTTTATGCTGCTACTTCACAAGCTCGTGAGCGCGCAATTAACGAAGGAGTACCGACTCTAATTGAAACAATGTGTTACCGTTATGGTCCGCATACAATGGCTGGTGATGATCCAACTCGTTACCGTACAAGTGATCTAGATGACGAGTGGGAAAAGAAAGATCCATTAGTTCGTTTCCGTAAATTCTTAGAAGGTAAAGATTTATGGACTGAGGATATGGAAAACGAAATGGTAGATAAAGCAAAAGAAGATATTAAAGAAGCAATTAAACAAGCAGATGCTGCTCCTAAACAAAAGGTGACAGATTTAATTGAGTTTATGTATGAAGAACTTCCACACAATTTACAAGAACAAATGGAAGAATATAAAGCAAAGGAGTCGAAATAATCCATGGCGCAAATGACGATGATTCAAGCCATTACCGATGCAATGCGTAATGAGCTGAAAAGAGATGAGAATGTTCTCGTATTTGGAGAAGACGTCGGAAAAAACGGTGGAGTATTCCGTGCTACTGACGGCTTACAAGCTGAGTTCGGTGAAGAGCGCGTATTCGATACTCCATTAGCTGAATCTGGAATCGGTGGATTAGCAATTGGTTTAGGTTTAACTGGTTTCCGCCCTGTAATGGAAATTCAATTTTTCGGTTTCGTATTTGAGGTGTTTGACTCAGTAGCAGCTCAAATGGCACGTATGCGTTACCGTTCTGGTGGAAAGTATCATTCACCAATTACCGTTCGTTCACCATTAGGTGGCGGGGTAAAAACTCCAGAATTACATGCAGATAACTTAGAGGGATTAGTCGCTCAAACGCCAGGTCTTAAAGTCGTTTATCCTTCAACTCCTTATGATGCAAAGGGTTTATTAATTTCTGCAATTCGTGATAACGACCCTGTTATCTTCTTGGAACATATGAAATTATATCGTTCTTTCCGTGGAGAAGTGCCTGAGGAAGAGTATACAATTCCACTTGGTAAAGCTGACGTTAAACGTGAAGGTAAAGACATTTCTATCATTACATATGGTGCGATGGTTCACTCTTCACTAAAAGCTGCAGAAGAACTCGAAAAAGAAGGTATCGATGCGGAAATTATTGACCTTCGTACGGTGAGTCCGCTAGATATTGATACAATCATTGCTTCTATTGAAAAAACAAATCGTGCGATCGTTGTACAAGAAGCTCAAAAACAAGCTGGAGTTGCTGCAAATGTTATGGCTGAAATTACTGAACGTGCAATCCTTCATTTGGAGGCACCAGTATTACGTGTAACCGCTCCGGATACAGTGTACCCGTTTGCTGCCGCTGAAGATGTATGGCTTCCGGACTATAAAGATATCGTTGAGAAAGCGAAGCAAGTCGTTAACTTTTAATTAGTAGTACTGAAAAAGAAGTCTTACAGGTTTCTTTTTCAGTCTTTTTTCACGAATTTCAACCTAAATATTAGGTCAAATATTGAACCCGTCTAATTTTATTTGGCATAAAGACTGTAAATAATGACAAAAATTAACGGACAAAAAGGAGGCGCTTTTCGTGGCATTTGAATTCAAACTTCCTGATATCGGTGAAGGTATCCATGAAGGTGAAATCGTTAAATGGTTTGTTAAACCAGGTGACGAAGTAAAAGAAGATGATATTTTACTTGAAGTACAAAACGATAAAGCTGTTGTAGAAATCCCATCACCAGTTGAAGGTAAAATCTTAGATCTTAAAGTAAGTGAAGGAACAGTTGCTGTTGTAGGTGATGTTCTAGTAACGATTGATTTTGATGGTGAAGCTCCTCAATCAGCGCACGGTGATCATGAAGAGGAAGCTCCTGCACCTGCAAAAGAAGAAGTAAAAGCTGAAGAAACGAAAGAGGCTGCACCTGTTGCTACGGAAACGGAAGTGGATGAAAACCGTCGTGTCGTTGCTATGCCGTCTGTACGAAAATATGCACGTGAAAAAGGAGTTAATATTCGTGCTGTTCAAGGAACAGGAACTAATGGGCGTATCGTAAGAGAAGATATTGACCGTTATTTAGCAGGTGGACAAACACAAACAACTGCTGCTACAGACCAAGTAGAAGAAACTGCTCAAGAAGCAGCAAAAGCTCCGCAAACACCAAAAACAACGCCTGTTGCTATTCCAGAAGGTGCTAATGAAGAAAGAGTTCCGCTTAAAGGAATTCGTAAGGCGATTGCAAAAGCAATGGTTAATTCTAAGCATACTGCACCACATGTAACGCATATGGATGAAATTGATGTTACTGCATTGGTTGCACACCGTAAACAGTATAAAGAATCTGCTGCTGAGCAAGGTGTTAAATTAACATACTTACCTTATGTAGTTAAGGCTTTAACTGCCGCTTTACGTAAATATCCTGCTTTAAATGCATCAATTGATGATGTAAATGAAGAGATTGTTTATAAAAACTACTTTAATATCGGGATTGCAGCTGATACAGAGCAAGGCTTAGTTGTACCTGTAGTTAAAGATGCTGATCGCAAATCGATCTATACAATTGCAGCAGAAATTAGTGAATTAGCTGTAAAAGCTCGTGACGGAAAGTTAAGTCCGAATGAAATGAAAGGTGGAACATGCACAATTTCAAACTTAGGTTCAGCACGTGGTGCATGGTTTACACCGGTTATTAACCATCCGGAAGTTGCGATCTTAGGAATTGGACGTATTGAAGAAAAAGCTGTTGTTAAAAACGGCGAAATTGTAGCTGCTCCAGTACTAAACTTATCAATAAGTTATGACCATCGTTTAATTGATGGAGTAACAGCACAAAATGCCTTAAATCATGTAAAACGTTTATTAAACGACCCACAATTGTTATTAATGGAGGGATAAACAAATGGTAGTTGGAGATTTCGCAACAGAAGTAGATACTCTCGTCATTGGTTCAGGCCCTGGCGGTTATGTAGCAGCTATTCGTGCTGCACAACTAGGACAAAAAGTAACAATCGTTGAAAAGGGCAACCTCGGTGGGGTTTGTTTAAACGTCGGTTGTATTCCTTCAAAAGCTTTAATTCAAGCAGGTCACCGTTTTCATGATGCTAACTCATCAGAAAATATGGGGATTACAGTTGATAAAGTGAATTTAGACTTTACAAAAATGCAAGAATGGAAGTCATCGGTTGTAAATAAATTAACTGGTGGCGTTGAAGGGCTAATAAAAGGAAATAAAGTTGAGATTGTTAAAGGTGAAGCATATTTCGCTGATAAAGATTCGGTACGTATTATGGATGATAAACAAGCTCAAACCTATAAATTTAAAAATTGTATTATTGCAACAGGATCTCGTCCAATAGAAATTCCTGCTTTCAAATTCAGTAAGCGGATCTTAAGTTCAACTGGGGCGCTTAACTTAACAGAACTTCCTAAGAAGTTAATTGTTATCGGTGGAGGTTACATTGGTATAGAGCTAGGCGCAGCATATTCTAATCTTGGATCAGAAGTTGTTGTACTAGAAGGTGGAAAGCAAATTCTACCGGGCTTCGAAAAACAAATGAGTCAACTTGTAACGAAACGTATGAAAAAGAACGGTGTAGAATTCTACACAGAAGCATTAGCGCAAGGTGTAGAAGAGACTGAAAATGGAGTTACAGTGACAGCTGAAGTGAAAGGTGAGACGAAAACGTTTGAGGCGGATTACGTTTTAGTAACAGTTGGTCGTCGTCCTAACACGGAGGAAATTGGTCTAGAACAAATCGGTGTTGAACTTGATGAGCGTGGATTTATTAAAGTAGATAAACAGTGCAGAACATCTGTTGAAGGGATCTATGCAATCGGTGATATTGTTCCTGGACCAATGCTTGCTCATAAAGCATCCTATGAAGCGAAAGTGGCTGCTGAAGCTATTGCAGGCCACCCTGCTGAAGTAGATTATTTAGCTATTCCTGCGGTTGTTTTCTCAGGTCCGGAACTTGCAACTGTCGGTTTAAATGAGAAAGAGGCAAAAGAGGAAGGATACGATGTAGTTGTATCTAAATTCCCATTTGCAGCTAATGGTCGCGCACTATCAATGGATGAAACAGAAGGCTTCATGAAAATGGTAACACGTAAAGAAGATGGTTTGGTCCTAGGTGTACAAATTGCTGGAACGAACGCGTCAGACATGATTTCAGAAGCATGCGTTGCCATTGAAGCAGGTATGACAGCTGAAGATATTGCATTAACCATTCACGCACATCCATCATTAGGTGAGATTACGATGGAGACTGCTGAGGTTGCTATTGGTATGCCAATTCATATTGTAAAATAGTTCGAATTTCTCTCCCCTGATTATAAAAAGAAGAGGCTGACTTGAAGTCAGCCTCTTTGTATTATTAAGCTAATTGAATTAATGTTTAATATGATGATAAGACAATTCGGGCTCATTCATTTTTAAAGTGGTAGTAAGTAAATTGATAATATCCTCTTTAGAATGTGTTCCTTCAATTACTAAATGAACATCATCACCGCTAAGTACCATTAAAGTTGGGTATGTACTTACATTAAAATAGCGGATTACGTTTCGTTCGCTGGCGTATACAATTTGAAACGGGAAGTGGTGCTCTGGAAATAATCTTTGCATCTCTAATAAAGCATCGTAAAAACTTGCTTCTTCCAAAATTGATTCTTCATTTGAAAACAGTACAGTCATATATTCTGTATTATCTGTTGCTAGTGGATTAGTAGTTGCTTCTGATGACCAACACCCTGTAGTAATTAAAAAGGTCGATAAGAGCAAGTAAGATAAATGATGTCTCATCCTTTGACCTCACTTCCTATAAAGGATAAATTAATTGATATTATTTTACCATGCCATTATATGGTTGTACGTGAAGTAACAAAAATGTAATGAAATAGAAAAGTAATGATAAAAAGACGGTTATAAATAACCGTCTTAGTCATGATTTTTTTTCTTATCTAGTTCGTTTACTTTCTTTTTAAGTGCAACAATTTCTTCTTTCAGCTTTAATTTTTCTTCACGCAATCTTAATTTTTCATCCTTCATACGCAACTTATCTTGATAGAGTATCGGTTTTTCTTGGCGTAATGATTTCATTAATGAAATAATCATTAAGATCATGATAATGGCAAAAGGAAGTGCGGCGATGATAGAGGCGGTTTGCAACGCTCCTAAACCACCCGAAGTTAATAATATCGCTGCTGCTGCAGACTGGACTAATCCCCATACAAACTTAACTGAGTTTGCTGGATTTAAATTTCCATTTGTCGTCTGCATACCAAGAACGAATGTAGCTGAATCTGCAGACGTAATAAAGAAAGAACAGATTAATAAAATCGCAATTGTCGACATAATGATGCTTAATGGAAATTGGTCTAATACTGCAAATAAGGCAAGCTCCATTCCCTGGTCTTCAATGACGTTCATAATTCCCATATCACTATGTAGATCAAGTGAAATGGCAGTTCCGCCAAATACAGAAAACCATAGAGCACCAAAGATCGTAGGAACTAGTAAAACTCCAACTACAAATTCTCGAATTGTACGACCTTTAGATACACGAGCAATAAAGGTCCCAACAAATGGTGCCCATGCAATCCACCAAGCCCAATAGAAGATTGTCCAGCCTTGAACCCAATTTGTTTCAGGGTTATACGGATCAATTCTAAAACTCATGCCAGCAAGATTTTGAAGGTAACTTCCTAATGTCTGAGTAAATACCCCCATAATATAAGTAGTAGGTCCTAAGAATAATAAAAATAGCATTAATCCTATAGCTAAATATATATTCGCTTTACTCAGGATACGGATTCCTTTATTCAATCCGGTTTGGGAAGATAGCATGTAAAGGATGGTGATAATTAATATAATGACTAATTGTGTCCATATATTATTGTTTACACCAGGAATTATGTGCGAAGCTCCCCCGGAAATTTGCAAAGTTCCAAATCCGAGTGATGTTGCGACTCCAAAGATAGTTGCAAAAACAACAATGACGTTTATCGTTGTTCCGATGGGTCCATTAACGCGATCACCCAGTAGGGGTCTAAAAGCTGCACTAATTACCCCGGGTGCATCTTTTCTAAACTGAAAATAAGCGAGAATTAAAGCCACGATGGCATAAATGGCCCACGGATGTAACCCCCAATGGAAGAAGGCATAGCGCATCGCTTGACTTGCTGCTTGATAGGAATCTAGGTTTGGATTGGGCGGATAATAAAAGTGATACATTGGTTCAGCGACGCCCCAGAAGACAAGTCCAATCCCCATACCTGCTGTAAATAAAAAGGAAAACCAAGTTACATAATTGTATTCTGGTCGGTCCTCAGGTTTTCCTAAGCGAATCCTACCATAAGGACTAAAAATAAGGTAAATAGCAAAAATAAGAAAACCTGTTGTGGCTAATAAATAAAACCATCCAAATTTTTCAGTTATAAAACTTTGAACAGCAGCAGTAGTTGCGTCTAGATGGTTCGGAGCAATGACACCCCAAAGAATGAAGGCAATTGCAATAAACAGTGAAATAGTAAAAACAGGTGTTAGTTTTTTCAAGTTATCATACTCCTTTGTCGCTCCCTATTAAGTTTTTCCTGTTCCACACTACCATACCCAAATTTACTATACAAATAACATGTACTAATCGTACTGTATTTTTGGAAATACATAACTTGGGTAAGATTGTTCAGTTAAAGAATATTGTCTTTCTTTTTCTGTTACCTCAGCTAATTCAATTGTCAGCTGTTGAATAATAGATAGTTCATAGAAAACGCGTTGAACAAATTGTAGTTCATCATTGTTATTAGGTTCAATATACTGTAAGTTTTCCTTATTTTTGTTAATCCATTCATAATGACTTTCATGCATTTGATGTAACGGATCTTTATAGATTTCAGCAAGAGATGTTATTGACTTTTTTAGTAGGTCCCATTCAAATTCAGAAAAATGACTTCTCTTAATTTGTTGGTAAGTTAAGTTTCCGATTCTCAAATTTATTTGTTCGATAAAATGGAGCTTTTTAATCAGGTATTGAAATGAGCGAAATTCATTTTCTTCAAAATTTCGATATTTCCATTCATCAGTCTGAAACTGAGTAAATTGATAGATCTTTTCTATTTGTTGTGAAAGTGGGCGGTACGTTACAGAAGGATGCTCTTCTATAGAGTTATCAATGAGTAACATTAATTTATTTGCTGCTTCCGTATAAAGTGTTTCTATTTGTTGGACGACGATAGGACCAAACTTAGGTGGCAGAATTACATAGTTTACACAGGTTGATACAATAATTCCAATTGAAGTACCTGATAACCTAAAAATAAAATCGTGTAACATACTATCAGTTGTACCAGGTATCATTGCAACTGCTGTTAAAGTCGCAACCAGAGTGCCTGTATCTAACTTTAAGCGAGCACAGGCAATGATCGTTAGCATGGCTACTAATGAATATGTTAATGCAGATTGACCTAGGAAAAAATCGATTAAAACAGCAAAAAGAGCACCTATCGCAGCTGCTGGCAGGCGGACAAGTCCCTTTTTTAATGAATCTGCGGCAGTGGGTTCTGTTGTGACAATTGCAGTGATAATAGCAAAAACAACCGGTAAATCAAGTAACTTACAAATAAAAGCTGTTACAAATACTGAAAGTCCAGTTTTTATAACTCTACGACCAACCCATTTTGTATTTCTCATTAAACCACCTTCTTAGCTGACTATCCATCTATAGTATTGGATTGCTATTTATTAGATATACAGACAAAGGTGTATTTAAAAAAATAATTTGCTAATATATTCACTAGTAGAAGGTGACTTTTGACAAGTCAAATCATAAATATAGTTAGGTTGGTGTGTATATGAAATGGTTCGCTGTATTATTGTGTAGTTTCCTTATTATACTGGCTGGATGTAATTCTGAAAGTACTGAGAAGGAGCATGCCTCGATTGAAGAGGATGCAGAAAATATAGTTGAAGAAGCGGGGACAGGTGATCAAAGTGTTACTGAAGAGAAACTAGATGTAGAGCCTGAAAATAGTTCTGAAACAGGAGAAATGGAGCAGGTTGATCAAATAGAAGAGGTTGTCGTGCCACAGTATACTTTAAACGAAACAAACTTTCTTATTCAACCTAAAAAAGAGGGTGTTAATGAGAAAGTTGTCCTCTTAACGATTGATGATGCCCCCGATCAATTCGGAGCTGAGATGGCTCAAATTCTTTATGATTTGGATGCAAATGCCATTTTTTTCGTTAATGGTATTTTTATAAATAAAAATGATGGTAAAGAACAATTAAAAAAGATTCATGAATTAGGTTTTGAAATCGGTAATCATACGATGAGTCATAAGAAATTGAGTGAACTATCGGCAGAAGAACAAAGAAAAGAAATTGTAGAACTAAATGATCTAATTGAAGAAATTATAGGGGAGCGGCCACGTTTTTTTAGAGCCCCATACGGAGTAAACACGGACATCTCTAAACAAGTAGTTGAGGAAGAAGGAATGCAATGGATGAACTGGACGTATGGTTATGATTACTTTCAACAATATACGAATGCCGAAGCTTTAGCAGATATTATGGTGAATGCACCAGAGTTGATGAATGGTGCCAATTTATTAATGCATGATAGAAAATGGACAAAAGAAGCCTTAGCAGATATTGTGACTGGTTTAAGGAATAAAGGGTATGAAATTGTCGACCCTAAAAAAATTCAGTAAATTTGAATAAAATGTAATAAAAGCGTCTAGGCTGTTATGTAGCTAGTCGCTTTTTTTCTTAGCTATTAACTATAGCCCAACCGCGAAGAACTTATTGTTAAAATTTGTAGAACCTTGTCATTTTTTTAGAGAAAAGATACAATAGGTATGAAACGTTCGAGAAAGTAGAGATGATGATGTACAAACGAAAGTTAATTAATTTGGTTGTGTTGAGCGTATTAGTCTTAACCGGCTGTCAATCAGAAGATAAAGAATTTCAACAACTGGCAGAAAAGAAAACAATTGAACATCCTGCTAACTTAGTTCAATTACCAATTGAAATAACACCTACTGAAGCAAAATTTTCAGTGGATAATTTAGTTGCTGAAATGAATGGGTTTTATGAATATGATCCAATCCATCGTACGCTAAGATTGACTATAGATGATGATCATTTCTACTTAATAGACGGTGTGCCTGTTTTAGAAAGAAATGGTGAGTATTTAGCTGAAAATGACATCTACTTGATTATTGAAGATGATCAAGTATATTTACCTTCATCTTTTCTGGAATTAGGACTTGGGATGAATACAACCTATACAAAAGATGCCATATCGTTTGAATGGTATGGACCTGTTGAAAAAGCAGGAGGACCACCGGAAGATTTCAATTTTGAAACATGGAATGCTGAACAAATGATTGATTACCTTTCATTTTTAAAAAAGCCGATAAAAGAAGCTCAAGTAAGTACGATACCTAGTCATTTGCCTGGTGCAAAACGTCCGTATCGTAATGGATATCACGAAGGTTTAGATTGGTATGACTTTGCATCTGGCGGTGATATTAATTTTGATACCCCCATCTATGGAATGGCAAAAGGTATAGTTGTACGAGCAGATCATAATTATGAAGAATACGCTTCTCCTGAAGTGAGAAATACAGATTTGAAGTTTACTTCTAGTTTGGGTGAAACGCCCGAATATATTTTTGACAGGTTACGGGGTAGACAAGTTTGGGTGCAATATCCGAATGGGGTTATGAGTCGGTTTGCCCATTTATCTGATATCCCGGAAGACATTCGAGTCGGACAAGAAATTGATGAAAATACAATTATCGGGTACGTTGGTAACTCTGGTACTAGTGGAGCGGTAGACCAGGACGAAACAGAGTTGCATTTACATCAGGATCTACTAATATATGGTGAGTTGTTCTGGAAACCATTAGACCAAGATGAAGTACTAAATGTACTTAAAAGTATTTTTAAAGAATAAAACGAAAAAAGCACAGGCAGCTGCCTGTGCCTATCTTTTATAGAAATACATAATTCTACCATTAAATAAATGAACTTCAGCTTGTAATTTCTTGCCTAAGAATTTACAGAATTCATTTGCTTTTCCTTTATCACCATGTGTGGCACCTTCAGGAAGTATAACTTGTATGTACGATTGTAACGTCTCATTTCCTTCACTATCTTCAATCGTTTCTTTACCTACACCAAACACGATGTATTTGTATCTTGTTGATGTGCCATTACTTTTTAAATAAAACCAGTTATCGTCACTGTCGGGTACTTCTGAGATCCCATATGGGAAAGCTGCGTCACCATAGCCCCAATCTAATTGATCTCCAGTTTTAGTGGTGATGGTTTGGTAATACTTGAAAATATCCTTCAATTCTTCTAATGTTATGTCTTGTTGTGTTGATTTTTTCACTAGCTTTATGTATGCATGGTCGGACATAGACATCTACTCCCAACTTTAAAACGTTTTCAATTCCATATCTATCTTAGCATTAGTAATGAAAGCTGACAACATAATTAAAATTAGTATAAAAGAACGAAGGTAATACGAATCATTATCTCGTAATATAAGTAATATAATTAAAATGTACGAATTTATAGTTAAAATTGTATATATTGGAATACTAAGTTTAAATATAGATAAAATGAACTGACGTGACGCAATGGTAAAAGGCATATAAGCTAAAAACTTCAGCGATACTTTATAGTGCCAAATAAAAAAGAAAACCGTTTAACAAAAATGGGGGAAGCAATATGGATAAGTCAGCATTCTTAGATGAACTTCGACTCGAAGTGGGACTTGTTTCAGAGTACGCAAACTCACAAAATGAATTTTTCAATGGGATTATACAAGTGTTTGGAAAGTACATAAAACAAGGATTTAGTACTGGTTTGTATAAATCACATGAGCGTTTTTTTAAACTGATTGCAAGTGTGGGAGATGAAGCATACAATTTGATAGAACTTTTTGGAGAAGGTCCATTAAGTATAAGTGCTATCAGAGGTCGTATTTCAACAATAGAGTTTGAAAATACAATCCGTCTGCTAGCTCCATTTTATGAGGGGCATCATTTAATTGGGATCATGGTCTTTAGTTTACCTAAAATAGGATATGAGGTAACAGAAGAGGATTTGATTTTCGTTCACGAAGTATGTAGGCATATAGAGTTAAATCAAAGTCATTATAGTAACTAACCAAAAGGTAATTTTCACAATATTTACACAACTTAGTCTAAAAGTAGGTTGATTAATCAAGAAAAAGGATATATAATGTTAATATCAGAAAATTTAAAAAATATTTTTTGGACATAGCAATAAATAAAAAGACGTCTCCTTTTTGTTTATTGTTGTCATATATGAATTAATTATGGAGGTGTACTAAATGAATCTGTTTGAGCGTTTATACGACGAGCAAGAAAATGTGAAGGTGCAATTTATTGGGTTTACTACTGACGATGTTCGTTATGATTTTGGCATTGTCTATACAAACATGTTCTTTGGTAAACCTCTTGTGATCTGCATGCAAACAGGACGTTCTGCACTACTTTGTGCTGACGATGTAAGTAATGTAGATCATATTCAAAAAGTATTTCATATTCAATCTGCTAAAGAGGCAGAGGATCTTGCAACGTTTTTTGAAAAGACCTTGCCGACAATGCCGCTAGAGCCACAATATTGATTTTAAACTAAAGGAATATACTTGGTTCAATAAGAGGCTGATGCTTAATTCAGCCTCTTGTTTATTAATGTGTAATATTTATTGAAAAGGAAAGTGTTCTGAAACATTTAATACACAAATTAAGGTGAAAAGAATTAAATGTGTTATACAATTTAATATTGACATTAACAATGTGACATATTATTATAGATACATAGAGATCAGAAAACGTTTTCAGTAAAAAACTATAATAATATGACAAGGGAGATGGGATTTGTGGGGATTATCGTATGTCAAACTTGCAACACAACAATTGAACATTTCGAAGGCGAAAAAGTTACAACTTTATATGCAAAATGCTCAGGTTGTGAAAAGTGTAAAGAGAAAGCTAGTAAACTAAAATAATTATGGAAGGAACTCCTTTTAGGAGTTCCTTTTTCTGTTGTTTTATGAATGATGTAGTCAGTAATTCATAAAAAAATCCCGAACCTAAAAACGGTTGGGACTTTTAAAAAAGATAATAAATAATAAAATTCGAAGGTGTCTAGCTCGGGCGCCTAGCGAGACTTCGCCACTATACGGAAGATGGTGCCTTTCTTATTTTACACACTTGCTTATTGAATTGGTCGTCTTTCTTTAATTACGCGAATTTTTTTAAATGTTGCATCCTCTGGGCCTTGAACTGGCAAGCCTGCATATAAATTCTCCTGAATATAATTTATATTTTCCTCAGTAATAACTTCTCCTGGGATAAGTATAGGGATACCTGGAGGGTAGACCATCACGAATTCAGCAATAATTCTTCCAGCCGAATAATCAAAAGAAATCACTTCCGTATCAGAATAAAAAGCATCTCGAGGTGTTAAAGCCAGAGTTGGGCTGTTAGGAACATATACAGAAACTGCTTCACGGGCTTCAATTTTATCTTGATGTAAATCTGACAGCTCACGTAAAGCGTGAACTAATGCAGATGTTTCTTTTTCAGAGTCACCAAATGTAATGATACATAGGATATTGTATAAATCTGAGAGCTCCACTTCAATATTATGCTTTTCACGCAAATAAACTTCAACTTCGTATCCTGTAATACCTAAGTTTTTGATTGAGATAATTAATTTTGTAGGATCGTAATCATATGCAGCTTTCGAACCTAATATTTCTTTTCCAACACAATATAGACCAGGGATCGTATTGATGGCTTCCCTTGTTCTCTGAGCTAATTGAATAGAGTTGTCGATCATTTTCTTTCCAACAGTCGCCAACTGTTTTCGGGCAACATCAAGAGAAGAAAGGAGTAAATACGACGTAGATGTTGTTGTTAACATACTTATGATGGCTTGAACTCGTTTGGGAGACACCAGCCCTTCTTTAACATTCAATACGGAACTTTGTGTCATTGATCCGCCTAATTTGTGCACACTTGTAGCTGCCATATCTGCACCTGCTTGCATTGCAGATAACGGTAGTTCATCATGAAAATGAATGTGAACCCCGTGAGCCTCATCAACTAATACAGGAATATTTGCATGATGTGCAATTTCTACTATTTCTTTTAAATTGGCAGAAATGCCGAAGTATGTTGGATTGATAACGAGTAATCCTTTTGCATCCGGATGTTGTTCAATTGCTTTTATTACAGAATCTGTAGTAATGCCATGTGATATGCCAAGATCTTTATCAATTTCAGGGTGTATAAAAATTGGATTCGCACCTGAAAAAATAATCGCAGACATAATGGATTTATGAACGTTTCTAGGCACAATAATTTTATCACCAGGACCACAAACACTCATAATCATGGTCATAATTGCACCGCTTGTCCCTTGTACGGAAAAAAAAGTGTAATCTGCCCCAAATGCTTCAGCAGCAAGTGATTGTGCTTCTTTAATGATGCCGTGAGGGTGATGCAGGTCATCGAGTGGGCCGATATTAATTAGGTCTATGGATAAGGCATTTTCACCAATAAACTCTCTAAATTCAGGATCTATCCCATTTCCTTTTTTGTGACCAGGAATATGAAATTGTATAGGGTCTTTTTTTGCATGTTCTTTTACGCCGGTATACAGCGGAGTTAAGCGTTGTTGCGACAACCGATTCACCTCTTCTACTTTCTAATTGCAAGTTGTCACCTTGCATATAAAACAAGATTGAGTATATCAAAAAATAGGTGAAAAGCAATGAAAATTTTTACTTTTTTCGACATTAATAAATCGTTAGTGACTGTAGGGTTTTCTATAGCTCTTGTCGAAATGATATGAGACCGCTTTCAGTGAGGTTAATGGTGCTCTTAACTTTATCATTTATTAGTTTGGTTAATGAAAGCAATGATATACAAGGTAAGGAGGGATTTCATGAATTGGGAAACAAGAGTAACAAAAATGTTGAACATTAAGTACCCTGTCATTCAAGGTGGCTTAGCGTACTTAGCTTATTCAGATTTGGCTGCTGCAGTGTCAAATGCAGGTGGTTTGGGTCAAATTACAGCAATGTCCCTAAGTACACCTGAAGAATTGAGGAAAGAAATTCAAGCTGTAAAAAAGAAAACAAATAAATCATATGGTGTTAATTACGCGATCGGTCAGCATGGAAGGCCGTTTGAACATATGTTGGAAGTAGCAATAGAGGAAAAAGTTCCTGTTATCACCATGACGGGTGGTAATCCTGCACCTATTTTTGATATGCTAAAAGGTGTGAATACGAAAAAACTGGTTCTTGTCGCTGCGAGAAGACAAGCTGAAAAAGCAGAAGAGCTTGGTGCAGACGCTGTAATAGTCGTTGGCCAAGAAGGCGGTGGGCACTTAGGAAGAGCCGATACAGGCACAATGGTGTTGATTCCTCAAGTTGTAGAGTCTGTTAAAATCCCAGTAATAGCCTCTGGCGGTATTGGGGATGGAAAAGGTTTAATGGCGGCCCTTGCTTTAGGAGCTGAAGGAATAGAGATGGGGACTCGCTTTATTGCAACTAAGGAATGTATTCACGCACATGAGTCTTATAAACAAAAGTTAGTTGACGCTAGTGAAGCAGATACAGTGGTCATTAAGCGCTCAATCGGTGCCCCTGCCCGTGCGATTAAAAATGTATGGACTGAAAAAATACTCCAAGTCGAAGAAGAAAACCCGACCTATGAGTCATTAAAAAACTTAATTAGCGGAGAAGCTAATAAAAAGTATATCTATGAAGGAAATGAGTCTGAAGGTTTTGGTTGGGCTGGACAAGTAATGGGGAGAATTAAAGACATCCCAACTGTACAGGAACTCTTTAATCGAATGATTAAAGAAGGGCAAGAGATAAGAACAACTTGGAGTAAATAACCGTAAAAGGTGGAATAACAATGAACATGCCAATTTCCTTAGACTGGAGTAAAGAAGAGGTGATAGATGTCATGTCTTTTTTTCAAGCAGTTGAAGAAGCGCATGCCAATGGAGTAGAGCGAGCTAAATTATTATCTTTATACCGTCGCTTTAAGGAGATTGTTCCTTCAAAAAGTGAAGAGAAACAATTATTTAAACAATTTGACCAAGAGGCAGGCGTATCCTGTTATCATGCAGTAAAAAAAGCACGTGAAGAAGAACAGGCTCTAAAAATTAAGATGTAAGGAAGAAAAGCGGAAGGCGCCTGCTTATCGGTGACAAGCGCTGGAGGGCCAGCAGTAGCGTCCTGGTTTTGGACGCGTTTGATGGACCGAAGCGACCTCGAGCCGATGGCGTCTGTAGCTAGACATCTTCGAATTATATACATTCATAAAAAAGGGCAAGCATATTCGCTTGCCCTTTTCTTAATTGTGAATTGGACTGGTTAATCGATAAAGGGGAGCTAAAGTTGTAAAGGTTTCATCGATCAAATTAATTAATTCTGGACCATTTGAAACAAGCGGATCGTTTCGGTCAATATGTATACCACATAAAATTTCTGCTTTTTTCACGTCACGAAGGCGCTCGAATAGAGCTTGCAGATCTGCTTCCTGATGTGACGTTGCTTCAGGTTTGGTATGATCACCAGACCAAACAAAATGAGAAGGAATTTGCTGCTTAATTGTATTCATTTGTGACAATAATTGTTCTGCGAATTGTTGTTTAATTGGACATTCGTAAATGACGGCGAACCAGACAAATAAATGGGTCTCAAACAATCCAATTTGAAAATGCGGAAGCATTTTATATCCACGGTTGCTATTAGCTATAGCAACCCAAGTATCTTTAGGTGGATTAACCTTTCTTCTAGCATGTTTTGCCACATGGTAATACATCTCGTCACCAACTAAAGAAGAGAGTGTAGGAGCAAAATGATGACCCAATTCCTCTAATTTAGGTCGTATTTTTCCTTTTAGTTGATCCATGCGCGGCTCTAATCCTTCAACTGCAAATACGTTAAAGTCTTCTTCTGTAAATCCATTAAATGACATAGCAATCACCTTCAATTATATTTTTCAATTAGTTTACCACAAATATGAAATAGGTTGTGCCAATTTGCTGTGTACTAACATATGCTATAATACAAAACAATAATCTGAATTTTCGGTTAAGTTATTTTGGACACGTTAAAATTAGGGATATAAGGGGTGTGAGTTTCTGTGGAACAAGTCATTCAAGCCTTCAAGAGAAGGGATGCCGAACTAAGAATCCCAGTCCTTCGTCTAGAAATTGATTATGAACTAGCAACTCTACACGATGCTATGTTAGCAGAAGACTTAGAAACAATGAACAAATGTAAGAGGAAGTTGAAGAGATTGAGTCAAGAGTTAATATTATTAGAAGTTTAAATACTTTTACGGTGCGGAGAATATTCCGCACTTTTTTATTTTTGCAAACTATGTTTAATAATTTGATATTACTCTATAATATTTTAATTTATATTTCTCACACCCAATTATAGTATTCGTAATTTTCGGAATGTGTTCATGATTTTTAACTTTTCTTGAAATGAGTATTTGTGTAATAATATAACATAACAAAAAACAAGCTTACTTGCTGTACTCAAACAGGGGGTCTCATATAGATGAATGAATTGGATTGGCTCAAAATAAAACAAATGGCTATTATATGGGTAAAAGAAGCAAGTAATCAATTAAAAGCTTCATTATTAGAAACCATACATGTTGAAACAAAATCCAGTCCAGATGATCTTGTTACTGAAATGGACCGAAAAATAGAACAGTATTTTTTAAAAAAAATTCAAACGAATTTTCCAACCCATGCTTTTTTAGGTGAAGAAGGGATCAGTAAAGACGAACACGAAAATCAGGATACAATTTGGATTATCGACCCTATTGATGGGACGACGAACTTTGTTCATCAACAATACAACTTCGCTATAAGTGTAGCTGTTTATCATAAAGGGGAAGGTAAAATTGGTTTAATTTACGATGTAATGAATGATGTGTTGTATCATGCTGTGGCAGGGCAAGGAGCATATAAGAATGATGAGCGCTTAGAACTGTTAACGGAAGTTGAAATTAGTAAAGCTATTATAGGCTTAAATGCAAGATGGCTTTTAAATGATGATCAGCCGTACCAACCGCTTCTTGTTCATCTTGTTGATAAGGTTAGAGGTGTTCGTTCCTACGGGTCGGCTGCTTTAGAAATGGCTTATGTTGCATCAGGAAGGTTAGATGGATACATAAGTTTAAAGTTATCACCATGGGATTTTGCTGCTGCACTCGTGTTACTAAATGAAGTAGGTGGATGTTATTCTACGATTTATGGAGAGCCTTTAGCAATGTTACAGTCAAGTTCTGTATTTGTAGGAAGACCTCAGTTCCATGAGGCGGTTATAAGTGAGTTTGTACATAGGAGATGAAGTTATGAAGGTAGGTTTTATAGGTCTTGGGACAATGGGACTTCCAATGACAAAAAATATATTAGCTTCTGGTTATGATACGTATGTAGTGAGCAGAAGTCGTCCTCCAATTGAGGAGGCGTTAGAGTTAGGCGCAAAAGAAGCAAGCAGTCCAAAGGAATTGATAGAAATCTGTGATATCGTGTTAACTTGTCTTCCTTTACCCCAAAATGTTATTGACGTATATGAAGGAGAAAATGGAATTATTGCTGGTGCAACAAATGGAAAAATAATTATTGATCATTCTACAGTCAGCCCTCAACTAAATCAACAAATGAATGAGCAATTAGCAAGCAAAGGTGCTTTATTTATGGATGCACCTGTTAGCGGTGGTCCGATGGGGGCAAAAGCAGGGTCTTTAACGATTATGTGCGGTGGAAGTGAAGAAGCGTTTAATAAATCGTATAATGTTTTAAAGGTCATCGGTGATTATATTGCCTATGTCGGTCCAACTGGAAGTGGAAGTGTCATTAAACTAATAAATAATATGCTAGTTGGTGTACATACAGCTGCATTATCAGAGGCGTACGTTATGGGAGCTAAGGCAGGGGTCAATCCACAGGTATTGTACGACATTGTGAAAAGAAGCTCTGGTTTTTCAAAAAGTATGGATTGGTCTGTTGAAGCGATTATGGACAGACAGTTTGAACAACGATTTAGTATTAACTTATTACATAAGGATATGGGGCTTGCTATTGACTTAGCAGAAAGTCTAGGTGTACCGGTGGAGCTTGTAGAGCACTCTGAAAATATTGTCCGTCGAGCGAAAGAAAACTATGGTAAAAATGATGTTTGTGCGATTATTCGTCCATTAGAACAACAAGTAGGGGTAGAGGTAAAACGGTGGAAGTAAATACTGGATAAAAAAAGAGTCAAGTGAGTACAGTACTCATTTGACTCTTTTTTTTATATTTCTTCTGTTTCTCTTAGTTTTTTTCTAAGAGAAAAGCCCATTCCACAAGCAACTGTTATGCCAAGTAATGAAAGTATTCCAATAAGAATACTACGTTCTGCGATCGCAACACCAATAGCCATAATCCCGATCACGGTTACAATAGCAAGCGTTAAAAAAAGTATATTCTCTTTCTTCACACTATTTCCCCCTGATTTAATCAATTCAAATAATTAAGTACTTTTATTTTACCTTGAATTGTACAAAAGAAAAAGACCAATAATATGACAATATAGTTAAACATCATCGGAATAGTGGAAAAAATTTTGGATAAGTTATCGATTCTTTTTCATTTATGATATAATTAGACAGTTATAATAACCTGTAAAAGGATAGGAGCGTTCAATTAGAATGAATTTACGTGAAGATATTAGAAATATAGCCATTATTGCCCACGTTGACCATGGAAAAACAACTTTAGTAGACCAATTATTAAAACAATCAGGAACTTTCCGTGAAAATGAACAAGTTGACGAGAGAGCAATGGATTCCAATGCCTTGGAAAAAGAACGAGGTATTACAATTTTAGCAAAAAATACTGCGATTAATTACAATGACAAACGAATTAATATATTAGATACACCTGGTCACGCCGACTTCGGTGGTGAAGTAGAGCGTATTATGAAGATGGTTGACGGGGTATTATTAGTTGTTGACGCTTATGAAGGAACGATGCCGCAAACGAGGTTTGTTTTGAAGAAAGCGTTAGAACAAAAATTAAGTCCAATCGTTGTTGTTAATAAAATCGATAAACCTTCTGCTCGTCCGGCTGAAGTAGTTGACGAAGTAGTTGATTTACTAATCGACCTAGGGGCAGATGAAGACCAACTTGAATTTCCAGTTGTCTATGCATCTGCAATTAATGGAACAGCAAGTGCTGATGCTGAAAAGCAAGATGAAGATATGACTGCTTTATTTAATGCGATTATTGAGCATACTCCTGCTCCTTTTGATAATAGTGACGAAGCACTCCAATTTCAAGTTACGATGTTGGACTATAGCGACTATTTAGGACGAATCGGGATTGGCCGCGTATTCCGTGGGACAATGGAGGTAGGTCAGCAAGTAGCACTTATGAAACTAGATGGTTCAGTTAAACAATTCCGAGTAACAAAAATCTTTGGCTTTTTAGGACTTAAGCGAATTGAGATCCAAAAAGCACAAGCTGGAGACTTGATTGCTGTTTCAGGTATGGAAGAAATTAATGTTGGTGAAACAGTATGTCCTGTTGACCAACAGGAAGCTCTGCCAATTTTACGAATTGACGAACCGACATTACAAATGACTTTCTTAGTTAATAACAGTCCGTTTGCTGGCCGTGAAGGAAAGCATGTCACGAGTCGTAAGTTAGAAGAACGTTTAAAATCTCAGTTAGAAACAGACGTTAGTTTACGTGTTGAAGATACAGACTCTCCTGATGCATGGACCGTTTCTGGTCGTGGTGAACTTCACCTTTCTATTTTAATTGAGAATATGCGTAGAGAAGGATATGAGCTTCAAGTTTCGAAACCGGAAGTAATTATCCGCGAAATTGATGGCGTGAAAAGTGAACCGGTAGAAAGAGTTCAAATCGATGTTCCTGAGGAATATACGGGTGCTGTTATGGAATCACTTGGTGCACGTAAAGGTGAAATGATCAATATGACGAACACAGGTTCAGGACAAGTTCGTTTAGAGTTTATGGTTCCTGCACGTGGTTTGATTGGATATACAACAGAGTTCTTATCACAGACTCGCGGATACGGTATTATTAACCATTCATTTGACTCTTATCAACCAATGATTCAAGGACAAGTAGGTGGTCGTCGCCAAGGTGTGCTTGTTTCTATGGAAACAGGTAAAGCGTCGCAATATGGTATTATGGGTGTAGAAGATCGTGGTACAATATTCGTTGAACCTGCAACTGAAATCTACGAAGGAATGATCGTTGGGGAACATAATCGTGAAAATGATTTAACGGTTAACATCACAAAAGTGAAACAAGCTACAAATATTCGTTCTGCCAATAAAGAACAAACGGTAAGTATGAAAAAGCCACGTATCTTATCATTAGAAGAAGCACTAGAGTATTTAAATGAAGATGAGTACTGTGAAATTACGCCAGAATCGATTCGCCTTCGTAAGAAGATTTTAGATAAAAATGAGCGTGAACGTATTATTAAGAAGAAAAAGCTGGCTAATCAGTCAAACTAATCACATACTACTCATCTTGAGAGGGAGAGGATCAGTATGGAAGGAAGACCAGAAATTGATGTTGAATCATTATCTTGGTTACCGCGGATTGTCGCTGAAAACCCAGATATGGGAATATGGGTATATCTAGGAATTGTTGCCTTATCTATCCTTGTATTTAATTTGGGCTTCGCTCGAAAATTACCTGTTTTAAAGCTAGTCATTGTATACATTGCTCTTTTTATCGGGTGCATTGTCATGTTTTTCTTAGCCTTAATGGGAGCTCCGATCGTTGAGGTACTTCTGATCTCAACAGCTGTTTTAGGTGTTTATAAGCTAAGAATGTTGCAAAGAAAACGTGAAGAAGCGGAAGGGTAAGTTTCAATGAATCTTCAAGATGCATTATACAATTGGTTATCAATAAAGGTTGTTCATGAGGCTAGGCCCGATGATCAGGCAGCGTTAGATACGTACGAATTTTTCTCGACGATCCTAACAGAGGATCATAAACTTGAACAAATTGTTGTTGAAGTGGTAGATCCTATGTACATCGTTCGATATGTTAAAGACGGTAATGATGAACAAAAACAATTTCCAATAGAGCTAATTGAAGCGTTATTAGTTCAAATCGAATCAGAACCGAAATATAATTAAAAAAATAGGCTGATGAGTATTTTCTCACCAGCCTATTTTTTCTGAATAAAACATGAAATTCCACCTTATTCTTGTCTAGCTGCAGTCGCCATCGGCTCGAGGTCGCTTCGGTCCATCACCGTGTCCAAAACCGGGACACTACTGCTGGCCCTCCAGCGCTTGTCGCCGATACCCAGGCGCCTTCCGCTTTTCTATCTACCAATCGTTTTCGGTTTTTTTGGGGCGGTATAGGCGGAAGTTACCTGATGCTTTTCTTGCTTCGGTTCGTCCTGAAATACGTTCGTTACACTCATCACACATATAGGTGTGAATCGGCCGGTTTCGTAATTTTTTTGCTAACGGGCTATAATCATCGATTTTATCGATTTTATCGCAAATTACACATTTGACTCTCAATTCTTTCACCTCACACTCGACGAAGGTACATTCAATTCTAATTGTTATAGAATACCATTTATTTACACTAATATAAAGCGTTAATTAGTGTTTCTGAAGTCTTCGTTGTACTATTTTATCATTTTAACGTAGTTTTTGAAAAAATAAATGAAAATAAGGCATATATGTTTTAACGAAGATTAAAAATAGGTATAGTATAGATGTAATAATAAAAAGTGGAGGGATATGAATGGGAAACCAGGTAGAGCCTAAACTAACAGAGGAATTATTACCATTATTGCAATCTGAACGCTTCGTTACTATAGCTACAGTCGATCATGAGACTGGAACGCCAAACGTAAATGCGATTTCATGGGTGTTTGCACCTTCTCAAGAAAAAGTTCGTTTCGCAGTTGACAATCGTTCAAGAATTATCGAAAACATTAACAATCATAGTGGTGTAACCTTAAACCTAATCGGTAATGGATCTACATATTCTATTGTAGGCGATGCTTCAGTTATTCAGGAAAAAATGGACGATGTTCCATTAAAGCTTGCGTTAGTTGAAATTAATATTAAAGAAGTTCGTGATGTTATGTTTTATGGAGCTCGTATTGCTGTAGAGCCAAAGTATGAAAAAACATATGATGCAAACGCAGCAGCTAAATTAGATAGCCAAGTTATGGATTCAATGAAAAAAGCTTAGTCTCTGACTAAGCTTTTTTTTGTAAAGATTTTAATAATTAATTGTTAATTTAGAGGAAATGTGACGGAATAGATTAAATTTTATTATTGAAAGCCTATTCTCAATAACGAAAAAACATGTCTAAGAAATTTCGGTATCATTAATTGAATTTTCTTCTATCTTGGGCCCGTTTATCATACATCTATACTATAAGCCATGTCTGCTTAGATAACGAATTCATTCGAATGTGCATAGAATGATTATAAGAAATGTTGACAAATGAACTTTTAGTCAGGAGGCGCAAATATTGAATAAAGTTTACGTCTTGGATACGAATGTATTACTACAAGATCCTCGTGCAATTTATGCTTTTGAAGACAATGAAGTAGTCATTCCAGCCGTTGTTTTAGAGGAAGTAGATTCAAAGAAGCGTTACATGGATGAAATTGGCCGAAATGCTAGGCAATTTTCTAAGATGATGGACAGCCTAAGAGGAAAAGGGAAATTACATGAAGGAGTTGCTATTGAGACGGGTGGTACCGTAAGAGTTGAATTAAATCATCGCTCTTTTTCAAAATTAAAAGACTTATTTGCAGAAATGACAAATGATAATCGGATTATCGCTGTTGCTCTTAATTTAATGCTTGAAGAACAGGAAAAAGAGTTTGGCAGAGAAGTGGTACTTGTAAGTAAAGATGCATTAGTGCGTGTGAAAGCTGATGCATTGAAAATACCTTCTGAAGATTATTTGAGTGACCGGGTCATTCAGTTTAATGACGTATATCCTGGTTATGTTGAAGTTTATGTTGATAAAGATGTTGTTAACCAGTTTTTTGTTGATAATGAAATTGCGATTTCTGAATTAGCCAAGCACCCCTTTTATCCTCACCAATTTATTATTATGAAAGATGCGCTCGGAGGTTCCAGTTCAGCGATAGGAAAAGTTGAACCTGATGGAAAAAAAGTAAAACCATTTCAAATTGAACCCGACCAAGTTTGGGGGATAAAAGCAAGAAATGTACAACAAAGAATGGCTCTTGAGCTTCTTCTTAGACAAGATATTCCCCTAGTAACATTAATCGGGAAAGCTGGTACAGGGAAAACGTTATTATCTTTAGCGGCTGGCTTACTTCAAACAGAAGACTTAGGCCTATATAAAAAGCTATTGGTAGCTCGACCTGTCATTCCGGTAGGAAAAGATATTGGGTATTTACCAGGAGAAAAAGAAGAAAAACTTCGACCGTGGATGCAACCGATTTATGATAATTTAGAATATCTTTTTAATACAAAGAAGCCTGGAGAGTTAGATCAGATATTAGCTGGAATGGGTTCTATTCAAGTAGAGGCATTAACGTATATTAGAGGAAGAAGTATTCCTGATCAATATATCATAATTGATGAAGCGCAAAACTTGACAAAGCACGAAGTAAAAACAATCCTTACTCGCGTAGGCGAAAGAAGTAAAATTGTTTTAATGGGTGACCCAAAACAAATTGATCATCCATATTTAGATGAATACAATAATGGATTAACGTATGTTGTTGAGAAGTTCAAGGATCAAACGATAAGTGGACATGTAAAACTGCAAAAAGGTGAGCGTTCAGGATTAGCACAGCTTGCAGCTGATTTACTCTAATTGATGAATATAGTTAGGATAAGGCTGACAACTGTCAGCCTTATTTCAATGTAAATTGTTTAATATTTTTTATAGGATTATTACGGTTTGAACCATCACCGAACAGGATGTGTACAGGGCCATCCTCTTTTAATGGTTTACCAACTTGTGAAAATTGTAAAATAAACTGCTTGGCCACATCAAGAGAAAAAATTTCTTTTCTTCCATCGTGAGATTCAACAATTACTTCTGAAACAACTTCATCTGGTTGTGCATTCATAATAAATGGAAGAAATGGCATGCCAAATGTACCATTTTCAAGTTCTTGACGTTTATATTTGATAACATTATCATTTGTCGGTTTTGGGGGTTCAGAGCCTTCTGTAATTTCTTTATCCCATTGCTTTGAGATCGCTTTCGTATACTTTGTAAGTTCATCTTCCTCATCTTTTGGCAGATCAAAGTATGTATTTAAATCGACCTTTCTCTCATCAAAAATCCAAACCGAAGGGTCAATTGTTAAAGGATGAGAAACTTTACCGGTGATAAATACTACAAATTCCATATGTATCCTCCTTGTGCTTTTGACTATCCTAAGTATAAAGCGACAGTTGCAATTTGTCACATTGCAGTGAAAAAAGGAGTGGAACTAGTGAGTTGTTATAAACAAGAAGATTTAATAAAAATGGTCGAAGAGGCCAATCGGTTAACTCATAAAGGAAAAGTAGCGGACTACATACCAGCGTTGGGTGAAGCTGATCCATCTACATTGGCGGTAGCTATATATACAGGAGAACAGGAATGTATGTATGCAGGCAATATTGAAGAGCGATTTACGTTGCAGAGTATATCAAAAGTGTTAACTTTAGCATTGGCCCTTATGGACCGAGGGACTGACTACGTTTTTCAAAGAGTGGGAATGGAACCTACTGGTGATCCTTTTAACTCAATTTCTAAATTAGAAACAAGTGTCCCGTCTAAACCTCTTAATCCAATGATCAATGCAGGTGCATTAGCTGTTACAGATATGTTAGTAGGAAATACTGTAGAAGATAAGTTAGAAAGATTACTTAAATTTATCCGGCAGCTAACAGGAAATGAGAATATCTCTTACAATCCTGTAGTTGCTCAATCCGAATTTGAGACCGCTGACTTAAATCGCTCACTATGCTATTTTATGAGACAACATGGCGTTATCGAGTCTAATATTGAAATGCTAATCAATCTATATACGAAACATTGTGCAATAGAGATGAATTGTAATGATTTAGCAAAGTTAGGTTACATTATTGGAAATGAGGGAAGAGATCCAAATTCAGACCAAACGGTTATTCCACTTGAAATAGCGAGAATTGTGAAGACGTTTATGGTAACATGCGGTATGTACAATGCTTCTGGAGAATTTGCTATAAAAGTTGGAATTCCAGCTAAAAGTGGAGTGTCGGGTGGTATTCTTGGTTCTGTGCCGCATGGAGTTGGGATTGGAATTTATGGTCCGGCACTAGATGAAAAAGGAAATAGTATCGGTGGTTTAAGACTTTTAGAGTTGCTTTCAAAACAATATAATTTAAGTATTTTTTAATTCTAGCTTAATTTACTTCTATATTAACTGATTAAAAACATTGCATTTTTTTTATTTAGAATATAGTATTAGTGGTAAGTTACTAAAAACGACCCTAAGAGTTTTATTTAAAGGAGGGACCAACGTTCTATGGAGACGATGACAGGACATAGCGAAAAAGCATATGCCCTTCTTAAATCGGATGCAGAAAAAATCCAAAAACTCATAGAAGTACAGATGGAAAATCTAACAATGCCCCAATGTCCTCTTTATGAGGAAGTTTTAGATACACAAATGTTTGGACTTTCAAGAGAAATTGATTTTGCTATCCGCTTAGAATTAATTGATGAAGATACAGGCAAGCAACTTTTATCTGACTTAGAACGGCGACTTGCTGCATTACATGAAGCAACAACGAATGAGAAATAATAGAGAGGCTGGCTCTAGGTAAGTGTCAGGTACCTCAATTGTGGAAGTAGTAGCTAATGGGTAGCTCTATGTTTCGCGCGAGGCGCTTGACACTCACAGAGTCAGTCTCCTTTTTTATTTTGTAATTTTCGAGTGTATTGTTGTTAGAAATCATAAACCTACGTATGATGTTAATGTTGCAATTTACATATTCAAGATAAGTAATAATATAGCTAAAAAGTTATTTAGATAGAAGAATGCATGATAGTCAAAGTATGATACAATAATAAAAATTGTTTGAAAGATATGAATACAAGTTATATACTGAAATTGAGTTCGTCATCTGGTTATCAGACGTTTGAAGAAGTTGTGAACGTGAACTTTCTTCTTGCTTTATACTGAAAACCTTTTTAAAATAGTAAAAATAAAACTGAATATTCTTTCATTTTTCCAAGGGGGTTTATATGAACAGTTTAAAGAACATTAAGAAGGTACTAGTAGCAAATCGTGGAGAAATTGCAATTCGAATTTTTCGAGCGTGTACTGAATTACATATTCGTACGGTTGCTATTTACTCAAAGGAGGATACAGGGTCTTTTCATCGCTATAAAGCTGATGAAGCCTACCTCGTAGGAGAAGGTAAAAAGCCAATTGATGCCTACCTTGACATTGAAGGAATAATTGAGATTGCAAAACGTAATGGTGTTGATGCAATACACCCAGGTTATGGTTTTCTATCTGAGAATCTTGAATTTGCAAAGCGATGTGATGAAGAAGGCATTATTTTTATCGGACCAAAACAAGAGCATCTTATGATGTTTGGTGATAAAGTACAAGCACGTCAGCAAGCTATTCTAGCAAATATTCCTGTTATCCCAGGTAGCGATGGACCTGTAGAAAGTGTAGAGGAAGTCGAGGAATTTGCAGGTAAACATGGGTATCCTTTTATTATTAAAGCTGCATTAGGCGGTGGAGGTCGCGGGATGCGTATTGTCCGTACTGAAGGCGAATTAAGAGAGGCCTATGACCGTGCAAAATCAGAAGCTAAGTCAGCTTTTGGAAATGACCAAGTATATGTTGAAAAATTTGTAGAAAATCCAAAACATATTGAAGTTCAAATTCTTGCTGATACACATGGTAATATCGTTCATCTTTATGAACGTGATTGTTCCGTACAACGTCGTCATCAAAAAGTAGTAGAAGTAGCACCAAGTGTTTCAATTGGTGAACAATTACGTGAAGAGATTTGTGATGCTGCTGTTCAGCTTACGAAAAATGTAAATTACGTCAATGCGGGAACAGTAGAGTTTCTTGTAAGTGAAAATGGGCAATTCTATTTTATTGAAGTCAATCCTCGTGTTCAAGTAGAACATACAATTACAGAGATGGTAACTGGAATAGATATTGTTCAATCTCAAATTTTAATTGCCGATGGTGAACAATTACATGGAGCTAAATTAGGCATCCCGACACAAGAAAAAATTGTTTGTAATGGTTTTGCTATTCAGTCTCGTGTAACAACGGAAGACCCTAGTAATAATTTTATGCCTGATACAGGGCGTATTAACGCTTACCGTTCAGGTGGTGGATTCGGGGTACGTTTAGATGCAGGGAATGGCTTCCAAGGAGCTGTTATCACACCTTATTATGATTCCTTACTGGTTAAGGTTTCAACTTGGGCACTTACATTTGAACAAGCAGCTGCTAAGATGCTAAGGAACTTAAGAGAGTTTCGTATCCGTGGAATCATTACAAATATTCCATTCCTAGAGAATGTAGTTCAACATGAAAATTTCATCTCAGGTGAATATAATACTTCTTTTATTGACTCGACTCCAGAACTATTTGTGTTCCCTGTACGAAAAGACCGTGGAACGAAAATGTTAACGTTCATTGGAGAAACAATTGTCAATGGTTATCCGGGGTTAGAAAAAGAGAAGAAACCAGTGTTTGATCAACCAAGTGTTCCTTCTGTTAAATACTCAGAGCCTATGCCGTCTGGTACAAAGCAAATTTTAGATGAACGAGGAGCTGAAGGGCTGGCTAAGTGGGTAAAAGAGCAGAAAGAAGTTCTCTTAACTGATACAACGTTCCGAGATGCTCATCAGTCTTTATTAGCTACTCGGGTTCGTACGCATGATTTAAAGAAAATTGCAGAACCGACAGCAAGGTTAGTACCTAATTTATTCTCTGCTGAGATGTGGGGCGGGGCAACATATGATGTTGCAATGCGTTTCTTACACGAAGACCCATGGGAGCGTCTATTAACCTTAAGAAAACAAATGCCGAATGTTCTATTACAGATGCTTCTGCGTGCATCAAATGCAGTAGGCTATACAAATTACCCTGACAATTTAATTCGTGAATTCGTAGATAAATCTGCAAACGCAGGCATTGACGTTTTCCGAATTTTTGATAGTTTGAACTGGGTAGAAGGAATGAGACTTGCAATTGATGCTGTAAGAGACTCAGGGAAAATTGCGGAAGCAACAATTTGTTACACAGGTGATATTTTAGACTCATCAAGAACAAAGTATGACTTAACCTACTATACAAACATAGCGAAAGAGTTAGAACAATCAGGAGCTCACATTTTAGGAATTAAAGACATGGCTGGTTTATTAAAACCGGAAGCTGCGTATCAATTAATTTCTACATTGAAAGAGTCAGTTGATATCCCAATTCACCTTCATACACATGATACGAGTGGGAACGGGGTATATACGTACTCGCGTGCAATTGAAGCAGGTGTAGATATCGTTGATGTTGCGATTAGCTCTATGGCTGGGTTAACGTCACAGCCGAGTGCGAATAGCTTATACTACTCTCTAACAGGTTCTGACAGACAGCCGAATGTAAATATTGAGTCACTTGAAAAGCTAAGTGAGTTCTGGGAAGGGACTAGAAAGTATTACAGTGGCTTTGAAAGTGGTATGAATGCACCGCATACTGAAGTATACGAGCATGAAATGCCTGGTGGTCAATATAGTAATTTACAACAACAAGCGAAGGCTGTTGGCTTGAAAAACCGTTGGGATGAAGTTAAGAAAATGTATCGAACAGTAAATGATATGTTCGGTGATGTTGTTAAAGTAACACCATCTTCTAAAGTCGTTGGTGATATGGCTCTATATATGGTTCAGAACAATTTAACAGAAGAAGATGTATACGAGCGAGGGGCTTCACTTGATTTCCCTGATTCGGTCGTAGAATTCTTCCAAGGCCACTTGGGTCAACCATATCTAGGTTTTCCAAAGAAATTACAAGATATCATTCTAAAAGGAAGAGAAGCAATAACTTGTCGTCCTGGAGAGTTAATGGAACCGGTCGATTTTGCGAAAATAAAAGAAACATTATTTAATGAAATCGGTCGCCAAGTAACAGATTTTGACGCTATCTCTTATGCCCTGTATCCAAAAGTTTTCATGGAATATGAGAGATTCAGTCAGCAGTTTGGTGATGTATCTGTATTAGATACGCCGACATTCTTCTATGGCTTACGTTTAGGGGAAGAGATCGAAGTTGAAATTGAACAAGGTAAGACACTAATTGTAAAACTTGTTTCAATTTCTAAACCGCAAGATGATGGAACACGAATCGTATACTTTGAATTAAATGGTCAACCGCGTGAAGTGTTGATAAAAGATCAAAGTGTAAAAACATCTGTAGTCGTTCGTCCAAAAGTTGATAAAGGAAATCCGAATCAAATTGGCGCTTCAATGCCAGGTACTGTCGTGAAAACGTTAGTAACAAAAGGGGATAAAGTCAAAAAAGGTGATCACCTAATGATCACGGAGGCTATGAAGATGGAAACAACGGTTCAAGCACCATTTGATGGAGAAATCGTTGATGTGTATGTTAAAAATGGTGAAGCCATCCAAACCGGTGATTTATTGATTGAACTATCAAAGTAACAAATAGAAAATAAAAGGCTGACTTATGCATGCATTCACCTTCTTTGTAATTTCTGGTCTATCCGGTTATTATGAAGAAGGTGTTGGCTGCTAGGTCAGCCTTTTTTACTGTTTTGCTAACAGGAGATGTAGGAGATACGAGGTTTGTTATTTAATTGTAAGCTCTCAAGACTTTAATTGATCCCGAAAAATTAAATATTGATACAAGTTGAGTTTTATAACTAGAAACTTCCTCGAACTTGTAAAATGGGTTGCAAGAGGAGTTTCACACCGTAAAACTCCCCTTAAAATAGTAAAAACTGGTTAGGAATACAATTAAAATAGATTGAATAGATCAGCTGATTTGAGGTGAAATTCCATGTCGGAAGTAGTAGGTGTTTGGTTTAGAAGAGACTTTAGATTGAATGACCAAACCGCACTTTTTCAATGTTTAGAACGCTCTAAGAAATCAGGTGGAAAGTGGGTTGCTTTATTTCATTTAGATCCAAAGTTTTCAGAAGAAATATGTCCTCATCATGATTACTTTTTCCAAACCGTTTATGAATTTAAAGAAAAATGTGCAGAGGCAGGAATTCGATTACATATCATTTATGGGACTGTCGATGAATTTATAAAGAAAACTTTGGAGGCCATCCCTGAATTAACGGCAATATACTTCAACCAAGATGAAGTCGGAAGTGGAAAAATTAGAGATGATGTGGTGAGAAAACGACTTGCTGAACGAGGAATATCAGCAACTTCTTTTTTAGATACGCACTTAACGTCAGCAACACAAGTAGTGAAAGCAGATGGGCAACCCTATAAGGTGTTTACTCCTTACTTTCGAACTTGGTCTAAAATAGCAAAACCTGCACCGCTGCAAATAAGCCTAAATGAACTACAGGAATATTATTATCCAATGGACAGCAGTATCGATCCAAACGGTGAAAGGTATTTTTCGAATATTATTATGAAATCAAAACGAAGTTGGGGGGCACTTGGTGAGAGTGAGGCTGCTGATCGTTTAGAAAGGTTTACTGCTATTTTCCATACATATCATATAAAAAGAGACATACCATCAGAGTATGGAACAAGTCAGCTATCCCCTTTTTTAAAGACAGGAGTTATATCTATTAGGACAATATATCAGAAAATCGTTGAATGTCAAATGGATATAGGAGAAGGAGCCCATACATACATAAAAGAACTAGCATGGCGAGAATTTTATAATATGCTTTACTATTATTACCCACAGAGTAAACAACAAGCTTTACGTGAAGAATACGGTAATCTGGCCTGGGAAACAGATCAAGAACGATTAGATAAATGGAAAGAAGGAATGACAGGTTTCCCAATTATAGATGCTGGAATGAGACAACTAAGGCAAGAGGGCTGGATGCATAATCGCCTTCGAATGATTACAGCGTCTTTTTTAACCAAAGATTATTTATTAGATTGGCGGTTGGGGGAACGATATTTTGAGAAAATGCTTATTGATTATGAGGAAGCAACAAACATTGGAGGGTGGCAGTGGGCTGCATCTGTGGGGGCTGATGCAGTTCCTTACTTTAGAGTATTTAACCCCATCCGTCAATCAGAAAGATTTGACCCTTTAGGTGAGTACATAAAGAGGTATGTTCCAGAACTTAAGGACCTGCCTGCGCAATACATCCATGAGCCTTGGAAACTTCCACCGGAACTTGCTGTGAAATATAATTTTGAAATAGATAGCGATTATCCAGCACCGACAATAGATCATCAGCTGCAAAGGCAAAAGGCAATTGCATTATTTAAAGGAGGAGAATAGATGGAAGTTAGGAAGCTCACAAAAGATGATATCGATGAAAGTTTAAAATTATCTCAATTTGCTTTTCAATATACGTTGACAAGTGAGGAACGAGAACACCGTCTCAATGTATTACGTCCAGAGGATTCATTAGGCTATTTTTCTAATGGAGAGTTACTAGCGAAAATGACAACTTTACCGTTCAAAGTCTTACTTGATGGAGTTTCTTTTGATATGGGTGGAGTTTCCGGGGTAGCCACTTATCCAGAATATCGACGTAGTGGTTTGGTCAAAAATTTATTACAACACGGGTTAAAAGAAATGAAAGAAAAAGGGCAAGTGCTGTCCTATTTATTTCCATTTTCAATTCCTTTTTATAGAAAATATGGATGGGAACTTTTTATTGATTTCCAAAAACTAACACTGACTAGGGAGCAGTTACCCAGGTTTAAAACTGTCACTGGCCATATGAAAAAGGTTGACGATACTTCCATTCATACTCTAATAGAAATCTATGATAAATATGTTCAATCCTATACAGGTATGCTTTTACGGGATAATGATTGGTGGAGGGATTGGGTCCTTTTTCGAAAGAAAGGAAGAATAGCAGCTTTTATCGATCCTGTTGGTACCCCTAAAGGTTACATCATTTATGAAGTGAAAGATAGAAAAATGACTATCAAAGAATGTGTCTCTCTCGATGAAGAGAGTAGAAGAGGGATTTGGAATTTTATAGCTAATCACGATTCGATGGCTGATGATTTTATTATTCAACAACTTCCTGATAGTGAACCTTACCCTTATTGGCTGCCGGATCCTAAAATTCAAAAAGAAGTTGTTCCATATTTTATGGCAAGAATTGTAGATGTTGAAAAGTTTCTTAAAAAGTATCCTTTTAAACCAGCTACAAATGGAAATTTGTTCTTACATATTTTAGATGAATTTTGTCCTTGGAATAATGCAACTTATCAAATTACAGTTAAAGAAAAAGAAGTAAATGTTAAAAGGCATGAACCGAGAAGTAAAGGTGCCTGCCAGCAAGAACCTAAGCGAGGGATTATTTGTAATATTAATAGCCTTACAACTATGCTATTAAATTATCATCGACCTAGTAATTTATTACAGATGCAAAAAATTAAAGGATCACAGGAAGAAATAGCCATACTAGAACAACTTATTGTCAATAAGCCAACAGGATTTATTGACTTCTTCTAAGGTGCTTCTGTAAAAGAAAAACGAAGTATAAAAAGAAAAGACGAGAATGGCTTTACATTCCCGTCTTTTCATAATTATAAGGTACCGAGTTAGACTATTACTACTGAATGGTTCCTTCATTCTATTAATATTTTTTTCTAGTAACGACCATTGTTAAATAGCATAGTGTCGTGAACAATACAGAAATAATAAGAGCATGAAGCATAGCTGTAAATAATGATGCTGCAGTAAATACAACAGCTACACCACTAATGAACTGACCAGTAACAAATAATAATGACAGCCCAGTGCCCCAAATAATAGTACGTTCATGGCGATAGCGCCTTACTGCCCATACAAACATTACTAAAATAACAAGGAAGAGAGCTATTCCTACGAGACGGTGAAAATAGTGAGAACCAATAGGGCCTGCAAAACCAGGGAAGATTTGTCCATTACAGAGTGGGAATCCTGAACATGCTAATGTTGCTTGAGTATGTTTTACATATGCACCTGTATATATTACTAAATAACAATAGGTAATGGTAAAAAATACATAATTCCTAAATCCTTTTGACACATTAGGGACAGGCACTTTCGACTTTCCATCTTCAAATGCTAAAACGGTTAATAGTACTACAGTTGCTAACGAAATAGCTGAAATACCAAAGTGTAAGGCAAGAATAGCTTTTGATTGACCGAACACTACTGCTCCAGCTCCTAGTAAACCTTGGAAAAGGATAAAAAATACTGCCATAATTGCCAAAAACTTAGCTTCGCGCATATGAGAAAGTTTTCTCCATGCCCAAATTGCAAAGATAATAATGAGTAGTCCCATAAGTGCTGAAACAATTCGATGACTATATTCAATAATCGTTTCTATTGCTGGAGATGCTGGTATAACTTCTCCAAAACATAAAGGCCATGTTGCCCCGCAACCTTCACCAGAACCAGTCTTAGTAACCAGTGCACCTTGTAGTAGAACAATTAACATCCCAATGGACGTGATCACACCAAATATTTTTAAATACCTATGCAAATCATTCACCTTCTTTTCATTTTGAGTTAGATGTATTAAAATATATGAGGCTATTATTGATCTTAAGTAAAAAGAACGGCTTAGTCAATTTCTAGAGAATGAACATTTTATGGATACATAAAAATGTGAAGATAGTGTGAAACTTTGGATTTTGATGAAACAAAGTAGATTTTAAGATATAATGTGGTTATAACTCGATAGGATATTGATCTATTCTGTTGCTGTTATGAGCCGTTCTCGAAAAAGGGGGTGAAAGGGAGATGAATAAGACCAACACGGTGATAGAAGCTACGAATGTTCTTCCTAATGAACCAGGTGTCATAGTAACCGATCAACAAAAGTCATGGAAAGATTATTTAACACTTGGTAAAGTAGGTATAGTTACTTCGAATCTTATCACTACATTTGCTGGTCTATTTCTAGCAGCAAAGTACTCGGGTATTAGTTTGGCAGATAATTTCCATATCGTGTTTTTTGCAATAGTAGGTGCCGCTTTGGTTATGGCTGGAGGATGTACACTAAATAATTTTATTGATAGAGATATTGATCCAATTATGGAACGTACGAAAGCAAGACCATCTGTTAATGGGAGATTTCAAGCGAATCACATTCTTTGGGTAGGTCTTATCCAGTCGGGGCTAGGTATTATGCTTCTAGCATTTGCCAACTCCGTTGCAGCTGTCATTGGAATTATTGGTTTATTTGTATACGTTGTTTTATATACAATGTGGTCTAAACGTACGCACTCATTAAATACAGTGGTTGGAAGTATTTCTGGAGCAGTACCGCCATTAATTGGTTGGGCAGCACTTGACCCAGGACTTCACACGTATGCTTGGCTGTTATTCTTTATCATGTTCTTTTGGCAACCTCCACATTTCTTGGCGTTAGCTATGAAAAGAAGTGAGGAGTATCGCGCTGCAGGTATCCCGATGCTGCCTGTTGTTGCAGGTTTTGAGATGACGAAACGTCAAATGGTCCTTTATGTAGCTATTTTAATCCCAGTTTCATTAATGTTAGCACCATTTGGCCTCGTATATACAATAGTAGCTGCTGCACTTGGTGCAGGGTGGTTAATCTTGGGGATAGCAGGTTTTAAGATGAAGGATGATATTAAATGGGCACGTTTAATGTTCGTTTATTCCCTTAACTATCTTACTATCTTGTTTGTTCTTATGGTCATTGTCCACATATAGAGAGAAAACTATGAGGGGAATAGTGACTGTAATATAAATTACGTAGTATTCACTACAAAGCGAAAGTGAGGATTGATTGTCAGATGAGAAATTGGAAAAATGCTTTACGTTTGCTTCCTCTTTCACTTCTTGTCTTCTTTATGACAGGGTGTGGTGAGGCAAACCTAACTGCGCTTGATCCTAAAGGACCACAAGCACAGTGGATTTATGACAAAATGCTATTGTCATTATTCGTCATGATTTTCGTGGCAGCATTTGTTTTTGCAGTATTCTTTATTATTCTAATTAAATTTAGAAGAAAGCCTGGCGATGATACGTACCCTAAACAAGTTCACGGGAGTACGACGCTGGAGATTATTTGGACAGCTATTCCTATTCTATTATTAGCAATTTTAGCTGTACCTACGATCACTGGATCTTTCATGTTGGCTGATACTGAGCCAGAGGGAGACCACACAGTTCATATCAAAGTAACAGGTCATCAATTCTGGTGGCAATTTGATTATGAGGATGAAGGATTTACAGCTGGTCAAGATGTTTACATCCCGACTGGTGAAAAAGTTATCTTTGAACTTCATGCAAGTGATGTACAACACTCATTCTGGGTACCTGCACTTGCTGGTAAAGTAGATAATGTTCCTGGTATTACAAACCACTTATGGTTAATTGCTGATGAGCCAGGAATTTACAAAGGAAAATGTACTGAGCTTTGCGGTCCTGAGCATGCTCTTATGGACTTTAAAGTAGTTGCTTTAGATCGTCCTGATTACGATGCTTGGGTTGCTGGTATGCAAGCTAAAGCAGAAGATAGTTCTGAAGTTTTAGCACGTCAAGGTTATGAAGTATTTGAAAATCAAGGTTGTATCGGCTGTCACGCTATTAGTGGCGCTGGGTCAGATCTTGGTCCAACACTTACTAACTTTGGTGAGCGTACAGTTGTTGCAGGTTACCTTGAGTACACTGATGAGAACTTAGAAGCATGGATCCGTGATCCTGAGTCTTTAAAACAAGGTAATAACATGCCAGCTTATCCTGATCTTAGTGATGAAGATATGGCGGCACTAATTGCGTTCTTAAAATCTTTAAAAGTAAACGAATAATTTATAAATTTGAATAAAAGGAGGGAATCCCCATTGGCTACAACTTCATTGGCTAATACAAAGTCAAAAAGTGTAATTTGGGATTGGTTAACTACTGTTGACCATAAGAAAATAGCCATCCTCTACTTAGTAGCTGGTACGCTTTACTTCGTTCAAGCTGGACTAATGGCATTATTAATGCGAATCCAGTTGATGTACCCAGAAAATACATTTATGACGGGTCAAACATTTAATGAATTACTTACAATGCACGGTACGGTCATGCTTTTCTTTGTGGCAACACCGTTACTGTTTGCTTTTATGAACTATATGATTCCATTACAAATCGGGGCGCGTGACGTAGCTTTCCCATTTGTTAACTCATTAGGTTTTTGGATTTTCTTCTTTGGTGCTTTATTAACAAATATGAGTTGGTTCTTCGGTGGTGGACCGGACGCTGGTTGGACGGCATACGTTCCTCTAGCTGGTCGTGACTATGCTGGTCTAGGACTTGACTTTTACGTGTTAGGTTTACAGGTTGCTGGTATCGGTACATTATTATCAGGTATCAACTTCCTAGTAACAATCATTAACATGCGTGCACCTGGTATGACGATGATGCGTCTACCATTATTCGTATGGACATCATTTATTTCATCAATGCTAATCTTATTTGCTTTCACACCATTAGCAGCTGGTCTTGCTTTATTAATGTTAGACCGTATCTTTGGTGCACAATTCTTCATCCCAGGTATGGGTGGTAACACTGTATTATGGCAACATATTTTCTGGATCTTCGGACACCCAGAGGTATATATTCTAGTACTTCCTGCTTTTGGTATTATTTCAGAAGTGCTTCCTGCTTTCTCAAGAAAGCGTTTGTTTGGTTATACAGCAATGGTATTTGCGACAATCGTTATCGCATTCTTAGGTTTCATGGTTTGGGCTCACCACATGTTTACTGTAGGTATGGGACCAATTGCTAATGCAATCTTTGCAGTTGCAACGATGACAATTGCAGTACCAACTGGTATTAAAGTATTTAACTGGTTATTTACAATGTGGGGTGGAAAACTAACATTCAATACATCCATGTTGTTTGCATCAACTTTCGTTCCAACATTCGTACTTGGTGGGGTTACAGGTGTTATGCTTGCAATGGGACCTGTAGACTACTTATATCATGATACTTACTTTGTAGTAGCTCACTTCCACTACATTATCGTTGGTGGTATCGTATTCGCTTTATTTGCTGGGTTATTCTACTGGTATCCTAAAATGTTTGGTCATAAGCTTAATGAAAAATTAGGGATCCTTATGTATATCTTATTTGCAATCGGGTTCCACTTAACATTCTTCATTCAGCACTTCTTAGGTTTAATGGGTATGCCTCGTCGTGTATACACATACCTAGATGGTCAAGGTTTAAATGCATTTAACTATATTAGTACAATTGGTGTATTCTTCATGAGTGCAGCGGTTATCGTACTAGTACTCAACGTTGTGTATTCAGCATTTAAAGGTGAGCGTGTAACAGTTGCAGATCCATGGGATGCTCGTACATTAGAGTGGGCTACACCTACTCCAGTACCTGAGTATAACTTTGCACAAACGCCACAAGTTCGTTCATTAGATCCACTTTTCTATGAGAAAATTCATGGAGATGGGAAAATGAAACCAGCTGAACCAATCGCTCCAATTCATATGCCAAATGGATCAATTATTCCGTTCATTATGTCAATTGGATTATTCATCTTAGGTTTTGGTTTTGTTATGATGAACATGGAGAACCCAATCGTTTCGCCATTTGTTGTTATCGGTCTAGGTGCTGTTGTAACGTTTGGTTCAATGATTGCACGTTCAGTTAAAGAAGATCATGGATATTATATTCCAGTTGAAGAAATTAAAGAGAAGGAGGTAAGCTAACGATGGGACACGCGGTAGATACTTCTAAAGGGCTTCCTCCTCATCCGGAGAGGGCCACCCTCGAAGGGAAAAATAAATTTTTAGGATTTTGGTTCTTCTTAGGTGGAGAAACTGTACTATTTGCAACATTCTTTGGGACGTACCTAGGTCTTCGTAACGGGGTTGCTGATGGTCCAACGCCAGCTGAGATTTTCCAATTACCATTAGTATTCATCATGACAATGCTACTTTTAACAAGTAGTTTAACGAGTGTACTAGCAATGTATGCCATGAAAAAGAATAATTTCAAGGCAATGGTTGCTTGGTTATGGGTTACAGTATTATTAGGAATTGGGTTCTTAGGAATGGAGATTTACGAGTTCTACGAGTACTCAGTTCACTATGGTTTAGGTTATACGACAAGCGCTTTTGCATCATCTTTCTACACATTAGTTGGTTTGCATGGTGCCCACGTTGTCTTTGGTCTTTCTTGGATCGTTTGTTTGTTAATTCGTTACAGACGTTCTGGTATTACGTTAACAAATGCCCCGAAATTCTACGTTGCCAGCCTTTACTGGCACTTTATCGACGTAGTTTGGGTATTTATCTTTACAGTAGTATATCTAATGGGAATAGGAGGTTAAGTTTATGGCAGACAACTTAAGTACTTCTTTTTCTAAAAGTTCAATGTCAGAAGAAGAATTAAGAAAGACGAATGACGAGCAGAAGCGTCAAATTATCGCGTTTGCGTTAATGATCTTCTTAACGTTATTGGCTTTCGTAGCAGTTGCTACAGATATCGTCCCTGCTACTTTTGCCATTCCATTCATCTTAATTCTAGCTGTAATTCAGCTATTCCTTCAGTTGTTATACTTTATGCACTTGAAGGATAAAGACCATGGATGGGCTAGTTCATTTATGGCATCAGGATTTGTAATTGCAATTCCTGCAATTGCTGCGTTAATGCTTCTACTAGGTATCACGAAGTATTAAGTTCAGGACAAGAGTCGGCTGTAATTTCTTACAGTCGGCTTTTTTTCTGCATAATAACATGGAGGTTTAAATGGAAAAACCACCTAAAGTGCTCAAATCAATTGTTCAATGTTTTGTAAAATAACCTCATGCAAAAAATGAGTTATTTTGTCTGAATTTGTGTATAATAAGAAGTGGTTTAGTATTTTAAAGATAGGAGTGAAAACGATGAAGGGTCACGGTCAAGAGACGATTAGTGAAACATCATTTAAAAAGAGAAATTATAAGCCGTGGATCATAGCAATTACGATTGTAATCAATGGTTTAGTTATCATTCTTTCAGGATTGCCAGGGGTCGAAAACTTTGATTTATTTGATGTTAAGATATTGCCATTGATGAACGCTATTTTTAATAGTTTCACGTTCTTATTCCTGTTATTTGCATTAATTGCGATTATAAAGAAAAACATTACATGGCATAAGCGTTTCATATATTTAGCATTTACGACAACGACATTATTCTTGGTCACATATGTAGGGCATCATTTTCTTTCCGCATCAACAACTTATGGTGGAGATGGCGTTTTAAAATACATTTATTACTTTATCCTCATCACTCACATCATTTTAGCTGCAGCTATTGTTCCGTTAGCATTAACTACAGTTGCTAGAGCTTGGAATATGGAGAATGAAAGACACCGTAAAATTGCAAGATGGACCATGCCATTATGGTTATATGTTAGTTTAACTGGTGTACTAGTTTATATTTTAATTTCACCGTATTATTAAGAAAAACTCCTGCTTTATAGCAGGAGTTTTTTTATTGATTGATGTTGATGTTTTCAGTGAATTACTTTCAGTGAATTACCTTAAATTTTTACATTTAATTTAATAATGCCGGCTTCCTTAGCTGAAGTAAAGGCAATGACAATTAATGGTCCGATAATAAAACCTGCGACGCCAAAGAGCATTAAACCGATATACATGGCAATTAGTGTGGCAAGCGGGGATAGACCGATATGCTGTCCCATTACCTTTGGTTCGACTGTTCTACGAATGATTAATAACACACCTGCTAAAATTAACAGTTGGGTTCCTAATCCAACATCACCGGTAAATAGATAAAATAGTGCCCATGGTCCTAAAATGGCGATAGAGCCGATAATTGGCACAAAGTCGATGATCCAAATAATAAAGGCCATCAGTAAAGCTACCTCCGGGACGATAATCAATAGCCCAATTAAAGATACAATGAAAATAATAATACTCACCAAAAATTGTGCTTTAAAAAATCCAGCGATAACATAAGATAAACGTGAGACCATAAAATTCACTTTATCCGCGGTTTTATCTGAAAAGTATGAATACAACTGCTTTTTAAGTCTTGGTAATTCTAATAAAAATAAAAACAAAGCGATTAAATAGACTAAAAAATTTACTAAAAATGCTGGTATCGTCGTAATTAATGAGGTTATATCACTAATTAAGTCTCTATTGGCAAAATCAGTCCTTAAATTATTTAATGTGTTAGTGACTTGCTCATTTACTCCAAGGATAAAATCAGGAGGTAAATCCGCATATTTACTTTCTAAATCTCTTTGAAATGAAAACCAAGCCCGATTTATATCATTTAAATAGGTAGGTAAGTTTTCTGCTAATTGTACGCCTTGTGTAATTGCTTTAGTGACTATAAAGTAACCACTTAGCCCAATAAAGCATACAAATATCGTAAAAACAATCATAACGGCTAAGTTTCTTTTCATTTTTGTTTTCTCACAAAGGGCCTTTACAGCAGGTGTCAGTATGAGCGCTGTAAACAATGCTAAAATAAGCGGAAGAGAAACAGGTAAAATGAAATAACCTGCAACGATAATTAGTATAAGCGTAACTGTTAAAATAATGTTTCGTTTAGTGAAGATGGCGGACAATTTCAAACCCCTTTCTATCTTAAAGGCATGTAGTTCTATTATAGTATGAACGCAAAACATTGAACAGGCTTTGTAAAGGCTTTCTTGAAATATTAATAAATCATTCAAAAAAAGGAGAATGATATTATGCCCATTCAATTGCTTGAAGATGGTCAGCTTCATATTAAAGAAAAAGTAATCATTGATCTTATCTACTTTTCCTTGGAAAATCATTATCCTTATATTAAACCATATAATGAGTGGAAGAAACGAGTGAGGAACTCATTAAATCGTAATGAAAAATATGGAATAGCTGTTGTAGTAGAAGAAAACTCCTTAAAACTTGATGTTAGTCTTTCTGTATTATATGGTTCAGATTTTCGAGAATTGACTAAAACAATCCAAAAGGTCATAAAACACGAAATCGAGTATTGTACAGGATTTATAGTAGAACGGGTTAGTATTAAAATTGAAGACATTCATTTTGACGATTAAGCGAATGTCTATACGATTTTGTTGAAGTTTCTTTCATTTTGAAGTACTCTTGTTAAAGATTATTTAAAAGGAGTACTACGATGAAAAAAATAATTACTTTTCTATTTATTAGTTTAGCGATAACATCTTTAATAACTGGATGTGGTAATGGCGAAGAGGAGACATTCGTTCCTGCATCAGAAGAATCGACACAATCGGCTATTGAATTTGTTAATCAATATAAACAAGAGATGGTCTTTCAAGTGAATGAAGGGAACTTTAGTGAATTGGAACATTTCTTAATTCCAAATTCGACCTTTTATCATTTAATAAGACGTCATGTAAATGACCTTCAACAAGAAAGAAGTACTTTAACATTGATTGAACATACTGTAAGTGATGTACTCGACAATGAACAAGGAATTCTTCTCGCTCACGTATTTGAAGTGACAGAAAAGACTGACCGTCGTGGTGAAAAAACGACTGAAGAGATGAACATAGTGTATGAGTTAGTTGAGCATAATGAGAGCTTTAGAATTTTATCAATAATGAAAAGGTAAAAAGGAGGGGAATGTCCCCTCCTTTTTATTATTTTCCTAATTTTTCATTGAAAAGTTGTAGTTTTTTATTACATTTATCTACAATATTTTTCGGGAAATCTTCATCGTACTCGACACCATGTGGGTAATAATGTTTACCAAGAATTGGTGTAAGTAATTTCACTTTTGCATCAGGAGACGGGATATCCCCTTCAATTGCATAAGCAGGAACTCTTAAATAATATGTAACATTTGTTTCGTGTGTTTCGATTTTGTAATCGAAAGTGACTCGCTCGTAATCCCATTGGCCTGCATGTACCAATCCAACAGATTCGGCTGCAAATTGTAAAGTTGAAAATTTTATTTCTTTTCCTTCAAACTGTAAGTTTTCGAATTTCATTTTTTTCCCTCCTAGACAAATACCCTATACTTAACTAATCATAGTATGAAAAGAACCAAGATGCAACGAATATTGTTGAATATTTCATGAAAGAAGAGGATTTATTGTCAAATCGTATGGTTCCTTTTTTATTGGGCAAACTATTGCTTGATATTCTGAAAAGGAGGCCTGCCTTATGGAACACTTAAGAGATATTATGACAACTGATGTAGAATATTGTACTCCCGTTGACAACGTATTTGAAGTGGCAGTTAAAATGAAGCAAGAGGATTGTGGTGCAATCCCAATTTGTGAAAATGGACAATTACTTGGTATGATTACAGATCGTGATATTGTTATTCGTGGTGTAGCTGAAAAAAGACCTAACTCAACACAAGTAACAGAAATTATGAGTGAAAAGTTAATTACAGCCACTCCAGATATGACAGTTGATGATGCTGCAAAAATGATGGCTGAAAAACAAATTCGTCGCTTACCAATTGTAGAAAATAATAAACTGGTCGGCATTGTCGCATTAGGTGATATTGCAGTCCACAGAGGTACTATGGATGAAGCTAGTTTTGCGCTTAGTGAAATCTCTGAAAGTCCAGAAGTACACCATTAAAATAGGAAGAGCAACCCTTTAGGGTTGCTCTTTTTAAATGTAACAGTCTACTCGTTGACATAAAGCTCGTTTGCTTGTTAACATTTTATTTACTTCTTTACGTTATATATATTAAATCCCAGCATACAGTCATAAATTAGCAGGATTATCGCATAGAACAGAGAAAATGATATGTACAATAAAACAGGGAGAGGGTTAGATGAAAAGGTTAGGGTGTGGCCTATTTATTTTTTTAGGTGTCCTTATAATCATTCTTTTTGAATATTTTCCAGATGAGTTCTCAGCTATGTTAGCAAAAGTAAATGTCCCTGCACCAACCATTGAAGATCGGGAAGAAACAGGACATGATCAAATATCTTCAGATGTTGAAGTAGAAGAGGAGCCAGGCTTTCCTTTATCACTAAATGAAGGACTACACGATCTAATAGGAGAATCCTCTAGCGTTATCGAGACTCAATTTGGAAGCCCAGAACGGATAGACGCTACTTCTTATGGTTATGATTGGTGGGTCTATAATGATAACAGTGAAGGTTACCTTCAAGTAGGTGTGGAGACGGATGAAGTCGTCACTATCTTTGCTATGGATGTAGGCGAAGTGTCCAAACCTTTTGTAACTGGTACAGCCTACGACCAAATAGCGCTTGAGCACCCGTTTTCTGAAAATGTATCATTGAATAAGGGGGCTGGTTCATTTCGTTTCGAATTAACTGAAGCAGAATTACTGAGTCGCCCCCTCATTCAAGTTGATGAAGATACTTGGATTCAGCTTTATTTTGATACGTTTACAAGTAAGCTCTCAAGCGTCAGGTATTTATCTGGTGATATTTTATTAAAGCAACGGCCGTATTCTGTTACTTATCGAGGAGAATTACCACAAGAACTAGAGCTTTCAACTGAAGAATGGAGAGAAATTGAAGCTGGAGCTGAGCTGCAAATTTTGGATATAACCAATGTAATAAGAACTAGACATAATCTCGCTGTTTTAAAGTGGGATCATGAAGTTTCAAAAGTGGCTTATGGACATAGTAAAGATATGTACGAAAATCAGTATTTTTCCCATACGTCACCTACTTACGGTGAGTTAAAAGATCGATTAGAACGGGAAGGTGTATCCTTCTACTTCGCAGGAGAAAACATAGCTGCGCAGTATGTGGACAGCATTGAAGCGGTTGAAGGCTGGTTAAACAGTGAAGGGCATCGCGTAAATTTATTGAATGAGGAGTTTACACATTTAGGTGTTGGAGTATTTGAAAGGTACTACACGCAAAACTTTATGACGCCTTGGGCAATCCACTAGAGGTTTAGAATTTTTACATTTAAACGGCCATATATAGTTCTAAACTAGCTGCCTGGAACATTTACTATAGTAACACCTCATAAACATCCTAATGATAAGGCGTCAAAGGAGGAGTGAATGAAAAATCCAGGATTAGCTGCAGTGTTAAGTTTTTTCTGTGCTGGTTTGGGGCAGGTTTACAACGGTGAAATTGCAAAAGGGATTGCATTTATTATTGCTTACTTTATTTCAGGGTTATTAATGTTAGTTCTTATAGGGTTTATTACAACACCTATACTTTGGATATGGGGAATGGTAGATGCTTATCGAACCGCCGAACGAATTAATGCAGGTCACACGGAATAAAAAAAGAGGTGCCAGTTTTTTAACTAGCACCTCTATCTTTATGCTTAATTATTTTTTAAGACTCGGTTAGCTAGAAACGTTTTACGATCCCACTGTCCGTAGCATTTAATTGGATCATTTGTTAAAAACTTTAAAGGGACGCTGTCTGTTTCTGCTGGCTTTTCAAATATAACTTTGATAATCTTTTGGTCTTTTTTTAAAAAGAGCTGAATATGCCAGATGTAACGATGTTGGTAAAACCTCTTTTTTTCTACAAAGTATCTTTCTAACTTGCCAGAAATCATTACTTGCTCCTTGATTTCACCAACTTCTTTCCACTTCTTTTCGTAAGCTGCATTGTTTCTTTTTACTATAAAATAAAAAACAATAAACAAAATGGGTATTACTATTGCAGCAACCAACAAACTATCCCTCCTTTCTAATTATGATGAAAGAGGAATGGCAAAAAATGTTCCTGAACCGGTAGCAATTAGCTTATCATCATCATTATAAACTTTAGCTTCAGAAAAACTCAGCTGTTTTCCTTGGTGTAATATAGTTGCAATACAACGTAAATGTTTTCCACGACCAGGATGAATATAATTAACTTTTAACTCAGCCGTTACGTAAGCTATATTTTGAGGAGCTTTTAAATTTAGCATTGACCCCATAGCTGTATCTAGTAACGTGGCAGTTATTCCTCCATGCGCCATTTTAAGTGGATTTTCAATTAGAGGCTGGATGGGAATCGTGACTTCAAAGGTACCATCATCTACAAATCGATGGTTTACATGCGTTATTGCGGATAGGTAGGTCCTATGTTCTCCACGTTGTTTTGTACGTATCCCTTGTACTACAGATTTCAGTACATTCCTATCGTCTTCTGAACCAGTTTCAATAATTGTTTGAATTTCAGCAAGCAGTTGATTTTCTTCCATTATCAGTTCCTCTTTCTATGTAATGTCCTCCATTCATTTTAGCAATTTGATGAAATAGTGGCAATTTTTCTTTGTTACAAAAATGGGCGAACGCTAAACTGGGCAAAACGATATGATGTAGAGAGATGATTATTAGGCAAAGGAGGAAACACAACATGCCTACTGATTCAAGCAAATTACATCCTTCTGTTCAACAGTTTAAGCATTTTGTAAAAGAACACCCGTTACTCATTAAGGAAGTGAGAAGTGGAAATAAGACATGGCAAGAATATTATGAAGAATGGACTCTTCTTGGCGCGGATCATCCGAATTGGGAAAGGTATCGAAAAGCAGGAAAAGAGAATACTTACGATTCTGAGAGTGCTGAGAAAGAAAAAGAAAATCCTAGTAACGAGAAAAGTGAAAATGAAGAGGGTTCTTCTTCAATTACAGCTGCAAATATTTTAGGGATGTTAAAGAACATTAATTTTAACGACTTGCAGCATCATATGGCACAAGTAAGCAGTGTTATTTCAAATGTTCAAGGGTTAATGCAATCCTTTCAAGGGAAAAACCAGCCCAATCAGCCACCACCTCAGGACGATCCTTTTTCTTTTAGACGACATTAATATCTCAACATGCTTAGCATCGGTTCGACACTTAAACAGTGCCTAGGATGACTTTGTGTCTCTCTAAAAAGGAAAGGGGACTAAAATGCGAAACGATATTAATATGGTATTAAGAAGTCAGCCAGAGATTAAGCAGTTTATTCGCCAACATCCGTATTGGTATCGAAAATTAAGCCGTGACCCATACCAATTGCAACAACTTCAAGTCGAAGTCAATCAATTTTATGGCAGAACATTTCCACAGCGAATGGAGAAAATACAAAATAACTTACAATTAGCAATGATGCTTATTCAAATGTTACAAATGAACCCGTTTGGAGGAACTCAAGAACCTCCTCCTCCAATGGAATAGTTGAGAGCTGACTCAATAGTGTCTGCGCCCCTCAGTATGAGGAGCCTGACACTTCCACCGAGTTAGCTCTTTTTTTATTAATAGGCATGTTTACAGGATATTTTTACTTTCTGTTGGTAAAAATATTTTTGAAAAAGGGGGTTCGTCTAAATGTTTAAATCTATACTTATTTTATTTTCCGTTATCGTTGGCTTGTTTAGTCCTATGGGACAAGTTACTGCGGATGAACTTCAAGAGGTTCAAGTCATTCCGATGCACGGTAATGGAATTGTTCAAGTTTCCGTAAGTAAGGACAAGCGCTTGTTAACTGTAAATCATGAAGTAAAAGGATCCGATGTATATGTAGAATGTATTATCGACCAGTTCACGTTTGCAAAAGAAAAGGCTGGTAAAAACCACGTAGATGGAGAAGGTCATATTCAATTGTTTGTCGATGGACAAAGAGTAGATTCAATTTATCAAGCAGCATTCATCATTAAAGGACTTCCAAGCGGGGAGCATACGATCAAACTAGAATTAGTCAAAAACAATTATGATCTATATGAGATTTCTGAGGAGTTTACTGTTCAGATTCCTTAACTAGTGTTGAAGGAGGTGTGGCAGATGATAGTCAATTTTGGATATGTTGCTATGAGCGAAATTTTAACGAATGCATCTCCTTCTCAAACAATGACAGCTCAGCAGTTTTCTAAAATAAAAGATAAAGAAGCTGGATTAAAGAAGTTAGAACGGATTGCACAAAATAATATCGAAAATTGTTTAAGGTTATTAAAACATAATGCAGCTCACGATATTTCTTTTTTTCGCTTCTCTTCGAGAATCGTTCCATTAGTTAATCACTCATACACTGAAGGTTGGAAATATGAACGTGCGGTCTTACCGCGACTTAGAGAAGTTGGTGAGTTTGTCCAATCAAATCAAATGAGAGTGGACTTCCACCCAGATCATTTTGTTGTATTGAATAGTACGGATGAAGAAATAACAAAACGTTCACTTCAAACGTTGTTATACCATTATAAATTATTAAAAGGGATGAACGTCGATCCGACTCACCGGTGTGTTTTGCACATTGGGGGTAAAAAAGAGGGAAAGGTTCAAGGGTTAGAAGCGTTTGTTGAGAATTTCTCTAATATCCCAACTACACTTGGAAAAATGATTATGCTTGAAAATGATGATACAGTTTACACTTTAGAAGATGCTTTATACTTGGGTGAAAAATTAGATATACCTGTTATCCTTGATCTTCATCATCACGATGTCAATTATGGTGAGTTGCATTTAAGTGAATTATGGCCACGAGTCTTAAAAACATGGGAAGGCAGTCCATTACCAGTTAAAATACACATCTCTAGTCCAAAGTCCTCTCCAGATGATAAAAGTCATCATGATTATATTAATAAGGATCGTTTAATTGAATTTCTGCAACTGGTTAATGGGAGTTGTGAAAGAATTGACGTTATGATTGAAGCAAAAAAGAAGGATCAGGCTTTATTTCAATTAATGGAAGATTTAAAAGCTGAAAAAGACTGTAAATTTATTTCCCAAGCAACTATTGAGTTTGTCCAAACTTAGACATTCGCTAACATCTATCTCTCATGTTATAATACATAGCAGGAGGTGGCTAAATGATATCGTCGATGACGTCATTTGATATTTTAGAAGAAACGCACCAATTATCTCAAGTCATATTATCCTCTGAAGTGTTTTATCACTTTAAAGAGTGTAAATATAAATTACAGCATGATAAAGAAGCACAAACTTTAATTAAATGTTTTGTTCAAATAAAAGAAGATTATGAGGAAGTCCAACGTTTTGGAAAGTATCATCCTAACTTTCATGAGACATCTAAAAAGGTCCGTGAATTAAAACGTGAATTAGATTTACACCCTGTAATATCAGCGTATAAGAAAGCAGAAACAGAGCTTGATCAGTTATTGATTGAAATCAGTCGTATCATTGCAAATACTGTTTCACCCCATATTAAAGTTCCTTCAGGAAACCCATATTTTGACTCAATTGCATGTGGCGGTGGTTGTGGAACTGGTGGAAGTTGCGGATGTAAATAAGGGATTCGAAGAGGTTGACTAAGTGTCAACCTCTTCTCTTTGCCTAAAAAGCCAATTGGAAGTTTAGTTTATATTTGTGTTGTTCAAATTGAACGGTCATGTTTTAAAACGAATACAGTCCATACATCCATTCCCGCAACAAAACATTTTTTCGCTAGGAACTAAAAAACGGAGTCTGTATATATAGATATCTTCCATTTTTCTTACATAGGCCATTTCAAGTGTTAACCGTTTTCCTTTCATAACTGTCATGGCTGCTGACTTTAATGTATTTTCGAGCTCAACATGACTGGTTGTTGTTTGAACATAAAGAAAGGGGAGATGTGTAAATTTCTTTTTTGTCACAGAAGTAATGGCCGGATTATTCTTTAATAGTTCCATGAAATGGTCCCAAACGGTTTCTAGTGACATGATAACCTCCCTTATAGTTGAATTTTGTAATTTGTGATTGAACGAAACACATGGTATCCGCTTACGGAAGCACCAATCGTTCCTGCTCCTGGAAAGATGGAATCGCCACACATCCAAGCATTTTTCAGGGGAGATCGGTGTGATAAGCTATAAAATAAACTATTCCTAGTCGTTTGTGGAAAACCGCCAACCATTCCTTCTGGTCGATGGGTGAACCTTTCCCATGTTTTCGGAGACCCGGACAGCTGTAAAATAATTTGGTCTTCAATCGTAGGAAAAGCATATTTTATTTTTTCAATTATCTTATGTTCTAATTGTAACTTATTTGTTTTGTAATTTTCCATGTGAAACCATTTATCAGTCTCAGTATGGGTTGAAACTGTTAATGTTCTGTATCCTTCAGGTGCTCTTAAAGTATCACCTTTCTTAGATAGTGATAAAAAGATATGATCACCGTCAATCAAGTTATTATCTCTGGAAATCACTTGTTGAAATAATGGTAGCTGTTCAAAATAACCTTCTTCTTTTAATGCAAAGTACATCGTAAATGCTCCCCAAGTAGGGAGGTCTGCTTTCTTCTTAAATCGTATAGGCAACTGTTGAAAAAGTGTTGGTTCAAGAATTTTCTTTAATGAATGGACAGGGACATTAAATATGACGTGAGTTCCATGCCATTCTTCACCTTTTTGGTCTGTGACAACCCATTCATTCCTTGTTCTTTTAACATGGGCAACTTTCTTCTTTTTTAATGTGCTGCCATTTTTGTCCTGAATATGTTGAGCTAGTTGTCCAGCAATGACATATAATCCACCGTCAACATAGAAAGCACCTTCGTGATAAATATCAAGTGCTAGTGCACCTAATATACTTTGGCATTGCTTACTCGTCGTTTGCATACTATCGATCAATTGCCCGTCAATATAGTGCGAAAATAAATCGTTTTCATCAATAGTACAGCTCTTTAATAGATCCATAATGGTTTTATTCACTAAAGGTAGTAACTTTAAAGAGGATGGTGACAACGATTGAAGCAAAAAAGCCCATTCGCTAAATGTGTTGGGAGGTAAACTCGGGAGATTTTTCATTAGTTTCTTTACTTCTGATGAAATCATCCATATTTTATTATAGAAAGTATCAATTGCTGCACTTTTTTTAGGAAACAGTGATTTTATAGCTTCTAGGTGGGCTTGACGATCTTGCAGCACGCCGATTTTCTCACCACTCTCAAAATGAACATCCATTATGTGGTCTAGCTGTTGGTAAGAAACTGGTTTATTTAAATAGTCCATCACTCGTTTATGAATTCCGTTTTTTTCAAACCCCATGCCTAATGTTGCACCGACCGGAAATAGAAATTCCTTACGGTTAAACTTAGCTGCACAACCTCCCCATTCATTAGAAGCTTCGAGTACGGTAATCTCATATCCGTTATTTGCCAATAATGCACCGGCTGTTAAGCCCCCTATACCGCCTCCAACAACAATAACCTTTTCCGCCATATTAAACCCCTCTTTTATAAATTTGTTATACAAATATTATACACAATAAAAAATGACAGTGCTTACAAAAATAAATTGTCAAACTATTGCTCAATAACATTAATTCTGCTAGACTGAAGAAGTTATATGATATGTGAAAAGGGGAAAATATTTATGCTTGCTAGTCACAGACAAGGCTTGGCAGTATGGCTACACTCGTTGAAATATGCCAGACAATTGCGAAAATTCGGCAACGTTCATTATGTTTCAAAAAAAATGAAATACGTTGTACTATACTGTGACCAAGAGGATATCGATGGAATGGTTGATCGACTCCAATCACTTCACTTTGTTAAAAATGTAGAAGTTTCAATGAGACCTTTTGTTAAAACACAATACCAAAATGCAAAGCCTGATAAAGCAAAAGAGTACGATTATAAAATGGGAATATAAAAAAAGGAGGCTGAAATTCAAAAAATTCAGTCTCCTTTTTTATACGAAATTCTTTAGAATTTAAGTTCTGGAATAAAATGATTTAACCGAAGAACGCCAATTAAGTATTGGTAATATAATTGCTTTTCGTTAAAAATGTCAGAAGGTTTAACTTCTAGTTGGAAAATATCATGGTTCAGCTCATCAGCTAATGATTTAAAAAGAGAAAAGCGTTGATTTTCTTTCCACTCTGGTTGAGGAATACCTTCTCGGCAAATGTATAAGGGCATATAATTTCCTGGTTCCATTGGTTTTAAAACTACGACGAGCGAGGTCATTTTCCTATTGTTAATCGTCGTATTTAAGCGAACGAGATGATGTATACGGTGGTGATTGCTTCTTGCAATTTCCATTAATTCATATAGGTCTGAATAGCCTTCTCCTAATTCAATGAAACGTTGTAACATAGTAGGTCTCTCCTTATTCGTCCTTAATAATATCCTATTAGAGGAAGTTCAAACGGCTCTTTTTGTCCTCTTTTTTGAATATGTACTATTAAATAATGTAGCATCGAAAAAAAATCCTCGCAAGGATTTCCTTGCGAGGTGCCCTACAACATACAATGTATGTACAAGGCTATGGGAGAGGAGAAACCGGAGGAAGAACTTATGGGGAAACGTAAGTCTTCTCCGCGGTTGTTGCAACATCTCTCAATGTTGCTAATCTTATTATGACCACAATAATTTTCACTAATACATCGATTCGTAATTTTTTTTTATTCGCTTGGTAAATTATCCTATTCTTTAGTTTTTTAACCTTTTATGATAGGATAAAAAACAAAGAAGAATGCTAGCTGCGATGAAGGAAAGGTGTATGCATTGAGAGTCATTTCAGGTGAAAAAAAAGGACAGCCGTTAAAAGCTGTTCCAGGTACAACAACGAGACCTACTACAGATAAAGTAAAAGAATCGATATTTAATATTATCGGGCCTTATTTCGATGGAGGATGGGTGCTTGATTTATATGGAGGAAGTGGTAACTTAGGCATTGAAGCACTCAGCAGAGGTGTAGAGAAAGCGATTTTTGTTGACCAAAATAGAAAAGCTGTAGAAATCATTAAAGACAACTTAAAAGTATGTTCATACACAGACCGTGCGGAAGTATACCGTAATGATGCAAAGCGCGCATTAAAAGCACTGATTAAGAGAGAAGTATCATTTACATATATCTTTTTAGACCCGCCGTATGCAGAGCAAAAAATAGAGGCTGAAATTGGAATCATTCATGACTTTAATTTATTAGCAAGCGGCGGGACCATTGTGGCTGAACACGATTCAACTATTGAACTAGCTGAACACATTGGGTCTTTCTCCTGTAAAAGGCGTGAAGTATATGGGGATACAGCTATTTCATTTTATGAATAATTTATAAGATGCATAAGGAGGAAGAAGAATGGCTAGTATTGCAGTTTGTCCAGGAAGTTTCGATCCGGTGACTTATGGACATCTAGATATTATTACGAGGGGTTCTAAAGTTTTTGACAAAGTGATTGTAGCGGTTCTGCATAATCGTAATAAAACACCATTATTTGAGGTAGAAGAACGGGTAAAGCTGCTCCAAGAAGTTACAGCACATTTAGAAAATGTTGAAATTGACTCATTTAATGGATTATTAGTGGATTATGTGAAGCAAAAGAAAGCTTCAACGATCATTCGCGGGTTGCGAGCTGTATCCGACTTTGAATATGAAATGCAAGCGGCTTCAATTAACAGAAAACTTGACCCTGAAGTAGAAACTTTCTTTATGATGACAAATAACCAGTTCTCATATTTAAGTTCAAGTATTGTAAAAGAAGTTGCAAAATACGGTGCAAACGTATCAGATATTGTTCCAGATGTCGTTGAAGCTGCACTGCGTACAAAATATAAGGACCTGAAATAAAAACCATTTCAACATGAAATGGTTTTTATTTTACCATAAGGGCACGTTTTGTACGGATGCCAATATAGAGTAGAAGACCAAATAACGTAATTAATGATCCAAATTGAACGAGGCTGTTCCAACCTGTAATTATCCAATTCCAGGACTGTTCTTGAAGAAACACTGGAATGGTTCCATCGTGACCAACTTCCACTTGACTGACATATAACGGCTTCCATAATAAGATTACAATCACGGAAGCGAAAATCCCGTGTAATATTCGAGCTATGAAGTACGGCTTAAACCGAATATCGGTTTCCGCTAGTATACTAGCAACTTGAGCTTGGACGGAAAAGCCGCTAAAGGCTAAAATAAAACTAGCAATAATGACTTGTTGAAATAATGTAGCATTGGCTTCCGAAGTCAATTGACTGCCAAGCGTTATTTCAAATAATCCGGCGATCAGAGGCATACTTAATTCGCTAGGTAAAGCTAAAAAAGTGAAAAGAATTGAAATAAAAGATGATAATAACGTAAGTACACCTATTAAACTTAGTAGTTGGTTTAATACAGAAAATAAAATAATAAATCCACCAATCATTAATAATGTATTAATGGAGGATTGAACAGCATCACCTAGTAGCTTCCCAATCGGACGACCATCTTTTAGGCGTTCTTCATGAAGAGATTTGATGGCATCTTTAAAATTTCTATTCGGCTGCAATCCTGTTGTTTGAGGTGACGTTTCTTTACCACCATGAAACCTCATGACAAAACCAACGCAGAAATTTCCCAGATAGTGAGCAAGGGCGAGGACAACACCTAGTGTTGGGTTATGAAAAAAACCGACCGCTACTGCACCGAATATAAAGAGAGGATTAGATGCATTCGTGAAAGTTACAAGACGTTCAGCTTCTAGTCTACTAAGTTTCTTTTCCTGCCGTAAACGTGCTGTTAATTTGGCACCAGCTGGGAATCCAGAAGCTAAACCCATAGCCCACACAAAGCCACCGACACCAGGCACTCTGAAAACAGGTCTCATAAATGGGTTTAGAAGTGTGCCAATAAATGTGACGACACCAAAACCGATGAGCAGTTCTGAAACGATAAAAAAGGGCAATAATGAAGGAAACACAACTTCCCACCACATCGTTAAGCCACGTAGTGAAGCTTCGAATGATTCTTTAGGATATATCATTAGTGAAGCTGTTAACGAAGTCGCTAATATTGCAAGTACAATTGTTTTAATCATTGAAGAATTCAAGAGGGCTTCCTCCTTTTTGAACAAACACTTGAAACAATTCAACCTGTCCCACTAATCAATATACGTATAGCTCGTCAATTTAGACCATATGATTGAAAACAGGAGTTGTAACCTGTAAGATAGGAGTGGATATTTTTGGATCGACCTAAAATTGGATTAGCTTTAGGATCTGGCGGAGCAAGAGGGTTTGCTCATATTGGTGTATTAAAAGTACTAGAAGAAGCGAATATTCCAATTGATTTTATTGCGGGGAGCAGTATCGGGTCCCTAGCCGGTGTCTTATATGGTGCAGGACAATCACCAGAAACGCTTGAAAAATTTGCTAAACTATTTCGACGAAAGTATTATTTAGATTTCACAGTACCAAAGATGGGGTTTGTTGCAGGCAAAAAGGTAAAAGAACTCATTCATATTTTAGCTAAAGGCAAAAACCTAGAAGAGCTGTCTCCGCCAGTCTGGGTTGTAGCAACAGATTTATTAAAAGGAGAACGAGTTGTATTTAAAGATGGTCCTGCAGCTCCTGCTATTAGGGCAAGTATTTCAATACCCGGTATCTTTGTTCCTGAAAAAAAGGATGGACGTCTGCTTGTTGATGGTGGTGTGATTGATCGGGTACCTGTATCTGTCGTTAAAGAAATGGGAGCGGATATTACGATTGCTGTTGATATTTCGTATTTTCAAGTGGATCCGCCAATTTCTTCAATCTACGATGTGATATTACAAACGATGGATATTATGGAGCGTGAAATGGTACGTCTCCGAGAGATTGATACGGATGTTATGATCCGTCCAATGGTAAAGCAAGCAAGTTCTATTGCTTTTACTAATGTAGAAGAATATATCCGGCTTGGGGAGGAAGAAGCTAAAAAGCAACTCGATTTAATCCATGAACAAATTGACAGGTGGAAGGAGAAACAATTGGATGGTCATTGAAAAAAAGAAAAAAATAAGTAAAGCTTGGATTATTGGAGCTATATTAATTGTGTTGCACTTTTATAAATTGCCTTTTTACTATTCTCAACCAGGAGATGCTAAAGAGCTGGCTCCATTTGTAGAAGTAGAAGGTGGATACAAGGAGGAACAAGGGTCCTTTATGCTAACAACAGTGTTAATGGGACAAACAAATGTTTATTTTTATGCATGGGCTCAGCTAAGTGATTATCGAGATATTTATCCTGAGGATCAAATAAAACGCCCAGAAGAAACAGAAGAAGATTACCTTCACCGACAACAAATGATGATGACTTCTTCGCAGGATGCTGCAAAGATTGCAGCCTATGAATATGCAGGGAAGGAAGTCAATATTTCGTATAACGGTATTATGGTTACTTCATTCATCGAAGGAATGTCTGCAGAAGAGTATTTGACCCATGAAGACCGGATTTTAGCAGTAGATGGGTACAGGGTAAAGACGGTCAATGAGTTAAATAAAAGATTAGCTGGCAAAGATTTAAGTGAGGAAGCAGTATTAACGGTGCTTAGAGACGGTGAGGAAGTAGAAATTGCAGTTCCCTTATCACCATTTCCAGAGGATATAGAAGGCGGGGAAGGGAGAGTTGGAATTGGTATTATGTATCCAGTTACAGACCGATCGATCTCATTCACCCCTGAGGTAACAATCGATGTTCAAAATATCGGCGGCCCTTCTGCCGGCTTTATGTTTGCATTAGAAGTTCTTAATCAATTAACTTCAGAAGATTTAACGAAAGGGTATCATATCTCTGGTACTGGAACAATTGATGAACAAGGAAATGTAGGACGTATAGGTGGTGCTAAACAAAAAGTAGTAGCTGCTCATAATGCAGGCTCGGATATATTTTTTGTTCCTAAAGAAGGTGGTAGAGAGGGTTCGAATTATGAAGAAGCAAGCGCAACGGCACAGGACCTAGGAACATCAACCAAAGTGATCGGAGTTAATACACTAGCAGAAGCTGTTGAATATTTAGAAAGTCTCGGACCTAAAGAAGAAAAAGAAAGCTAATGTGCTAGTGTCGGTTCAAGTGTTAAAAACCAAATCATGTCATCAAAAAATAAGACATTGACTTACTTTCAATGTCTTATTTTTTTAGCTCTTCAGTGAACCGAATAGGGGACTGAGTGTATTCTTCTCTCAGGCGGTCGTTTTGTAAACGATTCGGTAAAGCGAGCGCATATATATTAGCAACTTTTTTATCTAGTTCTAAAATTGGATGATGAAAAGAATTTACTTTTGTAATCAATGGGATGTCAACTAACTTCTTTCTCTGGTTTAAATATGCTTGTCCTTTAGCGCTCATACCGAGCAGGCGAAGGTATGGTGGTGAGTTTTTTGCATTGGCCCATTGCATGTCTGCTTTTTTCGTATTCGTTAAAATATGTAAGCAGTAGCGTTGCAACCGGTTCCAAGTGTAACGCTTTGTTTTAATCGAATGCATAAACTCAGCAAAGCTATTAGCAGTATTAATAAAGCGTTTTAAGCGAAATTCTAAGCCTTCTTCACCTTCATAAATCTCAGCGAGCTCAGCTTCTGTTGATGAAAGAATTTGATACTTAAGCATTGGAAAATAAAGCTCCCAATCATGGAGTGTATGATTAGATGTTTCATAGTAAGTTAATAAATCTAATGTGCTTTTAGGCATGACTTGATGGATTGTTCCTTTTTGATTGGCAGACTTGTTAAAAATCGCTTTTCTAATACTTGTAGCACTGGCAATCGTTTCAGAAGCAAAACTTTCATCATGATATTGTGCTGATTTTCGCTGTATGGTCTTGCCTTTCATTTTGTTTCCTAAAAGATGGATTGCCTCTACGTAATGATAGCCTAGTATATTATTAGGTTGTGACAAGTCTAAGAGTTGTTGTTGTTTCCCTTTCATTGAAGAAAAAGCTAAGGAAGTTGCTTTAGGATAACTGTTCCCTTGACTCATATAAAACTGAATTTGTTCATTAAAATGTTGTTTATTTTTATTAATAAACTCATAAAGCTCATGAAAAAGATCAATGTTACCAGCCTCACTGCCGAAACAAACTTCCTCTACACCAATTGCCTGTAATATGGAAATGGAACCGAATGCAAAAATTTCTGCTTTTTGGGTAGAGTAAGCATATGGAAGTTCTAAAACAATATCAACACCAGAAGCTAATGCCATTTTCGTCCTTTGCCATTTTGACACAATTGCCGGCTCTCCTCGTTGTAAAAAGTTTCCACTCATTACAGCGATTACAACATCACCTTCTGTAACACGTCTTGACTCCTCTAAGTGAAATAAATGTCCATTATGAAAAGGGTTATATTCAACGACCACTCCGACTGCTTTCATATTCTCTCCTCCAAGCATAAAATACCAACGAAAAAATGAAGGTAAGCTTTGTTTTTCAGTCATAGACGAATGTAGCAATAAAAATACATAATAGTATAGTAAAATTTACTAATAAAAAGTATAGCATTTATAAAAGAACTTGCAATTCTATTGGGAAAAATGATAAAGTAAACACTTGAAAATAGTGTAAAGAAAATAAGTTGACAAATAATAATTACACAGCTATAATTACTCTTGTTGCCTTGAGGTGATTTTTTTGAAGTGGACAATTCAACAACTAAATGGTTTAAAAAGTAGGGGATTAACGTTTGACGAGACGGTGGATCTTAGTGATATCAAAAAGCTCGACCCGCAGATACGGGATATCAGCCCGGTTCGAGTGATCGGTGAAGGGATATTTTCTAAGAATTTGATTTCGTTTCCGCTTGAAATAAAGGGAGAAATGACATTACCTTGTTCTAGATCGTTAATAGATGTGGAGTTTCCCTTTCACCTTCAAGTGAAAGAAGTGTTTAGTTTAGATGACCATGCATGGATAAGTGAAGATGAGGAAGATGATGTTCACACTGTTGAAGGAGAAACAATTGATCTCGTTCCATACATAATGGAACATATCCTTCTAGAAATACCCTTGCAGCTTATCAGCAAAGAAGCTGATGAAAAAGGCCTTCAATCTGGTCAAGATTGGGATTTAATTACGGAAGAAAATAAGAAAGAGCGTATTGATCCTCGCCTTGCAGATTTAGCTAAATTCTTCGACGAACAGTAATATTGGGAGCATCGGCTTTTTCGGCCTTTATTGTTCTGGTTAGCATTGACTAACCGCATAAATATCATAAATGTAAAATTTTAAGTAACATTGACAGCCCTTTAAGGAGGTGGGAATGATGGCAGTACCTTTTAGAAGAACTTCAAAAACTCGCAAAAGAAAACGTCGTACTCACTACAAATTAGCAGTACCAGGTATGGTAAAGTGCCCTGAGTGTGGAGAGTTAAAAATTGCACACCGTGTTTGTAAAGAGTGTGGATCATACAAAGGACAAGACGTTTTAAACAAATAATAAATGAGTTTCATAAACAATAAGCAAAAGGGAGTAGCCTTTTGCTTATTTTTTTTGTTTTACGTGCTGATGCTTATCGTCGTCGTAATTGTAGGTGTTTTCTTACTCTTAAAAATAACAACTCAACATAATGAGTGGATTAAAAAAGTAGTTTGATTGATGGTAAGATTATTATGGGTGATAATAGGATATATGTCTTGCATCTAACTTTTTTTACTTGAAGGAGATATAAGAAAAATGTCGAAATAGATTAAAAATGAAGGGGGCAATAAAGTTGGAAAAGGTACAATTGGTTCGTGAAGACGGAATTGCGTGGTTAATTATTAACCGAGAGGAAAAAAGGAATGCGGTTGATTATGACGTAATGAATTTATTAACAGAAAAATTAGATGAAATTGAAGCGAATGAACAAGATAAAATGGTTGTCATAAGGGGAAAAGGAGATCAAGCCTTTTGTTCTGGTGGAGATCTTTCCATCTTTCATCTATTACATACGAAAAAGCAGGCAGAGGAAATGCTTTCAAAAATGGGTGAAATATTATTTCGACTTTTTTTCTTTCCCAAACCAACCGTTGCAGCGATTAATGGCACAGCAGTTGGCGGAGGGTGTGAATTAGCGACTGCCTGTGATTTCAGGCTCGCTGCACCACATGCTAAAGTAGGGTTTGTTCAAGGAACGCTTGGTATTACGACAGGTTGGGGTGCTTCCACGATGTTATTTGAGCGAATCGATCATGCAAACGCACTGCGAATGCTTCTGACAGCTGAACGATTGAATGCGCATGAAGCAGCTAATCTTAATTTCATTCAACAGATTATAGAAACGGATCATTTTGACTCTGGCTGTAAGGAATGGTTAGCTCCGTTTTTAAAACAATCAACACCTGTGTTGAAAGCATATAAAAAGCGATGGACAGATCGTTTTGATAAAGCGAGTGTAAAAAATAGGTTCTTAAACGAAATTGATGAGTGTTCGACATTGTGGGAGTCAGATGAACACCATGCTGCTGTGGAACGGTTTTTATCCAAGTAATCACATTTCTAACTAAGAATGCGTTTTCAGCTAACTAGAAAACTCTTTATTCGCTCTTGTGAATACTTTAATTAAATCGAGGACATAATCCTTTAATAGAACATAAAAGTCTATCTTATCTAGTAGATGCATAAGTATAGACAAAAGATGTTTTAGGAGGGATAACAACATGTCTATTATTCGGCAAGACGCATGGACGAATGATGAAGATTTGATATTAGCTGAAGTGGTTTTACGTCATATACGAGAAGGCAGTACACAACTAGCAGCGTTTGAAGAAGTCGGTGAGAGGCTGCAACGAACATCGGCGGCGTGTGGATTTCGTTGGAACTCAGCTATTCGAAAAAAATATGATGCAGCCATAACATTAGCGAAGAAACAACGTAAAAAAGGAAAACTAACGCAAAGTGACGATCAAGATCAAGCAAACTATGAAGTTGAAGCTAGTGAAGAAATAGCTGCAATTCCTGTTGTGAATTCGGTTGTGGAAGAAGAACCTGAAGCTCCAGCTTCAAAAGAGCAAAGAGCTCCGGTGTCTGATATGACGCTCGAAGACGTCATTGACTATTTACAAACTTACGCTAGCAAATTAGGACAAAGTAATCAACTGGAAGATGAAAACGAGAAATTAAAAAGAGAAAACGGAAAGTTAAAAGAGTCGAATGAAAAACTAAAAAAAGAAATAAAAGTCATTAAAAAGGAAAAAGAAACTATTAATGAAGATTATAGAACGTTAATCAATATAATGGATCGGGCAAGAAAGATGGCCGTCCTGCCTGAAGAAAAAACAAATTAACCGTTAAAAAAGTCGACTCACGTTGAGTCGACTTTTTTAACGGTTAATCCTCTGTTACTATTTGTTCTTTTACTCCTTCTGAATACCAAACGTAAGGGTTTTCACCACGGTCCCGCATAGGTAAGTAGTTAACAGATTCAAAGCCCATCTTCTTCCAGAATTCATCTGATCTCTGTCTTGCGTTCGTTTTGACTGGTAGGTTAAAGCTTTTTGCGAAATCTACTAAAGCTTTTCCATATCCTTTATTTTGGTATTTCTCTAGTACCTCAAGTTTAAATAGCTCTAAATAGTCTTGTGGCGGTTCAAAGTATTGGTCAAACTTACCTTTCACTCGATAAAGGCTCATTCTTGCAATCAATTTATTTCCGTAATAAATCCCGTAAAAAGGTGACTCGCTGTCATTCTCGATGATATTCGCTTGAAGGTCTTCCTTCATTGAGAGTTCAGGGGCTCCATATTCTCTAAAGTTTTGGAATTCCTCTAATGTTTTATAATTAATAAGTAAGCGCTTAACTTCCGGCTTCTCCATAAGATGACCTCCCTAATTGATAGTAGTAATTTTAAGTGAAAGAAAATAATCATCATCCTACTCTATTTTACTACAAAAAGAATAGGACATCGTTAAAAAACTAAAAATTCTACTAGAATTAAAAAAGTAATAATTTTTCGATAATAATTCATAATTGTAGGAAAAAATTGAATTGACAATTCGTCTTTCAAAATAATTGTGATATTATTTATTTTAAGAGAAACTTTGCGGAGTGATGGTGTGTGAATATTGGAGTAATTGGCGGGGGCTCAATTGGACTTCTTTTAGCCGCCTATTTAAGAAAAAGTCAATTTAATGTAAATGTATATACACGTAGTAAACGACAAGCAGCGCATCTGAATGAGGATGGGATTACTCTTTATAAAAATAATCAAACTGAAGTATTCACTGTTCACGCAAAGGTAATGGATGAGCTTTGTGATTTAAGTGATGATATCGTATTTGTAACTGTAAAACAATTTCATATTAAGGCTATATGTGAACAAATGGAATGCAAATCTTCAATACCGAGAACAATGGTGTTCATGCAAAACGGCATGGGGCACCTTTCCCTAATTAAGAAACTCCCGATTGAAACGTTGTTTATTGGGATCGTTGAACACGGGGCTATGAGGCTTTCTGATACGGAAGTTCGTCACACCGGTGCAGGGACGATTAAAATTGGCGCTGTTCAAGGAACAGGTGTATGGAGTCACTTGTGGAAGTCGCTGAATAGTGAAGAGTTTCCTGTTGTCGTGCTAAATGATTGGTTAGCTATTATGGAAAGAAAGTTAGTCGTGAACTCATGCATCAACCCTTTGACTACCATTTTTAGAGTGCCGAATGGTCGATTAGTCTCTAATTTGTACTTCTTGAACTTAATGCGTAGTGTGTATGAGGAGACGGTCAAGAGTCTCAACCTTGCTGGGCAAGAAGGTTTGTGGGCAGAAGTTTTATTAGTTTGTGAGAAAACGGGTAAGAACAGGTCATCGATGTTGCGTGATATTGAAAGTGGAAATCAAACAGAAATTGAAGCTATTTTAGGTTATACGTTGCGAAAAGGGAAAGAGCAAGGGTTTGAAATGCCAATAACGAAATTTTTATTTGAAAGCATTAAAGGACTTGAACAGGAAGAGAGGGAGAAGATTGAGTAGTGCTTTCGCTTGGTTTTTAGCTACAGTTGTAACGCTTCCGATTTTAGGGTGGTACTTAGTTTATATTATTACTGTAAAAGTTACGAAGAAAAAAAGTTATTCGATTCGTCTTGCAGCAGATATTTCTTTAGTGTTTTTTATCCTAGCCGTATATTTTATTAGTTATGAAATTTGGAAGCAGTCATTTTTATGGGTTATTCTAATTGTTTTTTTTGTCGTAGCCATTTGTTTTACGATTATTCATTGGAAAGTGGCGAAAGATGTGCACTTTGTCCGGTTATTTAGAGGGATATGGCGGTTTAATTTTATCTTATTTTTTTTAGCGTATCTTTTATTGAGTACCTTTGGATTAATAACGCGGATTTTTGGTACTTAGGGATTCTAAGCATTTTATTTTGTGTACGTTTATCATTTTGCTATAATCAAATCGTTCGAGTATAAGTTTTTTATGAAAGGGCGTTACATATGAATGTGAAAGAAATTCAACTTTCACCAACAACAAAAGCAGCTAAAGCATATCTAGAAGACGATCCTCAGTTCCTTTCGTTTTTTGAATATGAATATAAAAACCAATCTGCTTATGGAAGTCGATATGAATATTTAAAAAATCGAACGTATAACAGAGACAGTTTAGTTCACGCTTTAAAAATGTATAACGAACGTCTTGTTCACAATGAAAAGGCATTATTACAAATAGAGCGTCTTCGAGATCCGAACAGTGTGGTGGTCGTTACGGGACAGCAGCCAGGTTTATTGACGGGTCCTTTATATACGATTTATAAAGCACTAACAGCCATCACGTTATCAAAGCAACAAGAGAAGAGGTTAGGCGTTCCTGTCATTCCTGTTTTTTGGGTAGCTGGTGAAGATCATGATTTTCTTGAGGTTAACCATTTATTCCTGCAAAAAAACGAAAAATTAACAAAACATCAATTATACGATAAGACAGAAGATAATAAACTCCCGCTTTCAGAAAGATCGCTTGATTATGAAAAAACACAAAAATGGATAGAAGATGTATTCTCATCAATGGAGGAAACGAATTACACAAAAGAGCTTCTTGAAACAGTAACGGTGTTATTAAAAAAATCAACCGATTACTCTCATTTTTTTAGTCAATTAATAGCATGGATTTTTAAAGAGGAAGGTCTCGTATTACTTGATTCTGCTGAACCGCAAATTCGTATGATAGAATCTCCAATGTTCTCTTTACTAATTGAAGAAAATGAATCGATACATAGGGCGTTCCTGTCACAGGCGGAGAAAGTTGCCCAATTTGACTATGGAACACCAATTGAACGAAATGAAGACAACACTAACCTTTTTATTTTAGAAGACGGTCAAAGACAAAGAATTGATCGTGTTCATGAAGAACTTTTTCTTGCAAATGATAAGAAGTACTCAAAACAAGACTTACTATCGATCGCTGAAAGGTCTCCTGAGTGTCTAAGCAATAATGTAGTAACCCGACCTTTAATGCAAGAGTATTTATTGCCTGTACTTGCCTTTGTTGGCGGTCCGGGTGAAATTGCCTATTGGTCGACGCTGAAAACAGCATTTGAGTCAGTAGGGATGAAAATGCCGCCTATCGTTCCGAGGTTTTCTCTAACCGTTTTAGAACAGAAGTACAGTGACTGGTTGAAGGGCAAAGGAATAACCTTAGAGGATGCACTTTCTAAATCTTTAGCAGATATAAGAGACGAATGGTATATTCAGCAAAAAAAGTGGGATATTGAGTCAACGGCAAAACAAGTCAAAGACGATATTGAAAGCATTCACGCCCCGCTTCGTCAAATTGCCGAACAACTAGATGAAACATCACATAAACTTGCAACTAAAAACCTTAGCATTCTTTTAGATCAAGTAGAATTTCTTCATCAAAAATTAGAACGGCAACAAAAAGAAAAATATAAGTATGAATTAATGAAATATGATGAAGTTGGGCAAATCGTATTGCCTAATCACAAGCCGCAGGAGCGCATTTATAATATCTTCCAAATAATTAATCAATATGGTCACGAGTTTATAGACGATGTCAAAGAACAAGACTTAAACATAAATGGCCAACACAAAATTATTGAATTATAATTTTTTTTCGCGAAAAAAAGAGCAAGATACAAATTAAGTACAGGTATATTAACTAAAATTTTTTTAAAAAAATCCTGCATTATAGCAGGATTTTTTTTTTGTGGAGAGAATTAGAAAATCTAGTGGTATAAAGTGGGGGGATGTGGTAACTTAGAGGTATAAAGTGGGGGATGGTGAAACGACTATGTTCATGGGGGAGTATCGGCACAATGTCGATGAAAAGGGAAGACTCATTATTCCTGCTAAGTTTCGTGAAGAACTTGGTGACTCTTTTGTTGTAACCCGTGGACTTGACCGGTCGTTATTCGTCTATCCTCAGGGCGAGTGGAAAATCTTAGAAGGCAAATTGAAATCTCTCCCATTTACAAAAAAAGATGCCAGAGCCTTTACTCGATTTTTCTTTTCCGGTGCAACTGAATGTGAGCTTGATAAACAGGGTAGAGTAAATATTGCCTCACCCCTTAGGGAATATGCACATATTGAAAAGGAATGTGTGATTATCGGGGTATCAAACCGGGTGGAAATTTGGAGTAAAGCAATCTGGGAAGACTATTTTATGGAGTCGGAAGAATCATTTAGTGAGATTGCAGAGAACATCGTTGATTTTGACCTTTAACCAATGCAACTAAGAAAAGCCTATAAGAGGTGAAAGCTAATGTTTAATCATATTACGGTTTTAAGAGAAGAGTCAGTCGAAGGACTGAATATTAAAGAAGATGGAATTTATGTTGATTGCACTCTCGGTGGTGCGGGACATAGCGAATTAATCATTTCTCGACTTGGTTTAGAAGGGCACCTTTATGCTTTTGATCAAGATGATATTGCTATTGCCAACGCAAGAGAAAAATTAAGCCGTTACGAAGGGAAATTCACTTTAATTAAAAGTAATTTTCGATTTATGAAAGAAGAACTACAGGCAAGAGGGATAGAAGAAGTGGATGGTATCCTCTTCGACTTAGGAGTATCTTCACCTCAATTAGATGAAGCAGACCGTGGGTTTAGTTACCACCAAGATGCACCTCTAGATATGAGAATGGATCAAACCGCACCTTTAAGTGCCGCTGAAGTTGTCAATGATTGGGAGTTTGGAAAACTGGTTTCCATTATTTCAAGATACGGTGAAGAAAAATTTGCAAAGCAAATTGCTAGAAAGATTGAAGCAGCAAGAGAAAAAAAGCGAATTGAAACAACAGGGGAACTAGTTGAAATTATAAAGTCTGCCATTCCTGCTCCAGCTAGAAGGACAGGAGGGCATCCGGCAAAACGTACCTTTCAAGCGATACGTATTGCAGTAAATGATGAATTAGGAGCATTTGAACAAGCCCTGGCTGACTCAATTGATATTACTGCAACTAAAGGAAGGATTTGTGTCATTACGTTCCATTCACTTGAAGATCGAATTTGCAAAGATTTGTTTAAAAAGGAAAGCAGAGGTCCAGAACTGCCTCCAGGAATGCCGATGATTCCTCCAGGGTACGAACCGAAACTTACGTTAATTACGAAAAAGCCAATCGTTGCAAGCACAAATGAACTTGAAATGAATAACCGAGCACGTTCAGCAAAGCTTAGAATAGCAGAAAAAAATTGAAGGAGGTTTTAATATGAGTAATTTGGCTCGTCAATATCAGCAACAGCAGCAACCAAAAGAAACTCAAGGTCAACAGCCAAAGCAAACAAAGGCCCCAAAACCAAAAAAGTTTTCCTTTACAAGAGGAGAAAAGGGGATAGCTTTATTAGCTGTTGTGGCGTTATCTGTAGCAGTTACCTTCATTATTGCGAATTACGGTTCGGTTTACTCTGTGAATAGGGATATTCATAATTTACAACGTGATATTCAACAACAGACTCAAGTTAATGAGGGACTTCAGTTACAAGTAATTGAATTAAGTGCACCTGATAGAATCCTACACATTGCAACGGAAAAACTTGGTATGTCTTTAGACGACAATAAGGTGAAAGTGATACAAAACTAGTTCCGATGTGAGCTAGTTTTCTTTTTAAGTAGAAACGAATGTCCTACTGCCTTAAACTCAAGAAAAAATTCTTCACAACTGATCGGATGCTAACGCCCGCAGGAATAGGATGTGATTATAATGGAAGTTCAGAAAAGACCTGTTACGAATAAGAGAGCCGTTTTTATTATGGCAATTTTTCTTATTTGTTTCGTAATACTCACCGGAAGAATAATTATGATCCAAACGACAAAAGAAGTAAGCGGACATGATTTAAAGCAAATGGCCGAACAAAGGTGGACAACCAAAAATGTTATAGAAGGTCACCGTGGAGCGATCTTAGACCGAGAAGGCAGCCCGTTGGCTCAAGAAATAAAATCGTATACGATGTTTGCAGTTTTAGACAAGGGACAAAATCATTTTGTTAAAGACCCGAGAAAGACAGCTGAAATTTTATCCCCTTATATTAATATGTCTATTGAAAATCTTGAACGATTGCTTTCTAGCGACCGGTTCCAAGTGGAATTGGGTGCTGGGGCTAAAAACATGAGTCATGAAAAAATGAAGGCTATTAAAGAATACGATCTGCCAGGAATTGAATTTAGAGAAGAACCTCGCCGTTATTATCCGAAGCAAACGTATGCTTCTCATGTCATTGGGTATACAGAAAGGGATATGGAAAAGTCGAGAATGGGTCTCGAACTTAGTCTTGATGAAATTCTTCGTGCCGAACACGGTTCAGTCGTCTATCAAAGGGACCGAAAAGGAATTAGGCTTCCAGATCCAAAGGAAACAGTTGAAGCACCTAAGAATGGTCAGAATGTGTATTTAACCCTGGACTCTAATATTCAAACAGCTTTAGAACAAGTGATGACAAAAGTTGAAGAGGATTACGATCCTGAAAGATTGATAGCTATCGTTGCTGATCCGAAAACCGGTCAAATATTAGCAATGAGCAACCGACCTAGTTTCAATCCAAATCAATATGAAGATATTAAGAACTTTATTAATTTCGGAGTTTCGTCTCGATTTGAGCCTGGATCTACGATGAAGATTTTTACGTTAGCAGCTGCTATTGAAGAAGGTGTTTATAATGGTAATGAACAGTTTCAATCTGGGACATATCGCATAGGCAAGAGGGTTGTTTCGGATCATAATCAAGGCAGAGGCTGGGGACAGATTTCTTACAATGAGGGTATGCAACGATCTTCCAATGTAGCTTTCTCAAAGATAGCTAATGAAAAGCTAGGAACAGATAGAGTCTATGATTACCTTGATAAATTCGGATTTACGAAAGTTACAGGTATCGACCTGCCTAATGAAGCTACGAGTTTAATTGCTGCAAAAAATGCGTCTAATGCTATTTCCACTGCTTTTGGACAAGCGACAGCGGTCACGCCAATTCAACAAGTCCAGGCGGCAACAGCAATTGCCAATAAAGGAAAGATGATGAAGCCGTATGTGATTGATCGAATTGTTGATCCAGAAACAGGCAAAGTTGTAGAAAAGAATGAGCCAACTGAAGCAGGACAACCGATTTCGGAGGCTACTGCAAAGGAAGTCATCGATATACTAGAGACCGTTGTTACCTCTTCGGCTGGAACAGGAACCCCTTATTATATCGAAGGTTTTGATGTGATCGGTAAAACGGGAACTGCTCAAGTACCTAATCCAGATGGACCAGGGTACTTACGTGGACACGGAAAAAATATTTTCTCATTTTTAGGAATGGCGCCTAAAGATGATCCTCGTGTCATCGTATACGTAGCTGTAGACCGCCCGAAATTAAAAGAAACAGAAGCTGGTTCTGCACCAGTATCACAAATTTTTAATACGGTAATGAAACATAGTTTACAATATTTAAATATAAATCCAGGTTTTCAAGATAAAGTAGAAAGCGAAGAAATAGGGCTTGAATTGAAAGCTTATAAAGGAAAAGCTGTAGAGACTGTTAAGAGTGAGTTAGAAAGTGAAGCATTACAAGTTATTGTTCTAGGTGATGGGAATAAGGTCGAAGGACAGCAGCCCGAAGCTGGGCGTTATGTGATTGAAAATGAAAAGGTTGTTCTCGTTACAAACAGTGAAACTTATGCGATGCCAAACATTGAAGGTTGGTCGTTCCGTGATGTCATGAAACTATCAAAAGCACTCGATCTCAATATAAATATATTTGGAACCGGATTTGTAACAACCCAAAGTGTTAGCGCAGGAAGTCCTGTTAGAACAGAAGAACATATTACTGTTGAACTAGAATTACCTAATTATGAAAGTTATTCGGATGAAGCAGACCTCGAAGATGGAGAGATTAATGAAGAACAATAAGTGCCTCTCTCTTTGTTCTAATTATCTAGTATTCCGCATATAAGTAAAACAAGGATGACAAGCCTTGCTATATGTGAAATCTAGGTTGGAAATTGGGGGTACAAGTAGTGCGAGTGTCCAATGTAACCGTACGAAAACGTTTAGTATTTGTATTAATATGTGGTTTAATTATTTTTTCGATCATTGCGATCCGTCTCGGCTATGTACAATTTGGTATGGGGGACTGGTTAACTGACAGAGCAGAAGATTCTTGGAGTCGTGATATACCGTTTGAAGCAAAGCGTGGAGAAATTTTAGATCGAAATCAAGAAATTCTCGCTACTAATGTTAGTGCACCGTCAATATTAGTAGTTCCTCGTCAGGTAAAGCAACCTGCTGAGACAGCTGAGAAATTAGCAAACGTTTTAAATATGGATAGAAAGAAAGCGTATGAACTCATTACGAAAAGTGCATCATCTGTTAGGATTAATCCAGAAGGAAGAAAAATATCAAAAGAAAAAGCAAATGAAGTACGAGCACTAGATTTGCCAGGGGTTTATGTCGCTGAAGATAGTAAAAGACATTACCCTAACGGAAAGTTTTTAGCACATGTATTAGGTTTCGCTGGAATTGACAATCAAGGGTTAACAGGACTGGAGTTAACATATGACGAACATTTGAGTGGAAAAAAAGGACATGTATCTTTCTTCTCAGATGCTAAAGGTAAGAGATTGCCAGATTTAGCAGATGAGTACACGCCTCCAGTTGATGGTCTAAATTTAATGCTTACCATTGACAGCAAGGTTCAAACGATCATTGAACGAGAGTTAGATATAGCAGAAGCTACCTATAACCCAGATGGTGCTATTGCCATTGCAATGGACCCAAATACAGGTGAAATTTTAGGGATGTCGAGTCGACCACATTATAATCCTGAAAATTTTCGTGAAGTTCCACCAGAAATCTACAACCAAAACAAGCCGGTTTGGATGCAATATGAGCCGGGTTCTACTTTTAAGATTATAACGATCGCAGCGGCTTTAGAGGAAGGCGAAGTTGATTTACACAAAGAGACATTTAATGATCCAGGGTTTATTGAAGTGTCTGGACACCGGTTACGTTGCTGGAAAAAAGGTGGACATGGACACCAGACGTTCTTAGAAGTCGTACAAAACTCATGTAACCCGGGATTTGTTGTTTTAGGTGAACGGTTGGGGAAAGATCGTTTGTTTGACTACATTGAAAAGTTTGGATTTGGTCAAAAAACAGGAATCGACTTGCAAGGTGAAGGAAAAGGGATCCTTTTTAATCGAGATAGAGTCGGCCCATTAGAATTAGCAACTACTGCCTTTGGTCAAGGGGTTTCTGTTACGCCAATTCAACAAGTAGCGGCGGTTTCTGCAGCCATCAATGGCGGATATTTGTATCAACCTTTTATCGCGAAAGAATGGATTGACCCGGTAACAGGACAAGTGGTAAGTTCTCAAGCTCCAATATTAAAAAGAAGAGTTATTTCGGAAGATACATCTAAAGAAATTCGCCATGCTTTAGAGAGTGTAGTTGCACTTGGAACTGGTAAAGGCGCATATGTAGATGGGTATCGAGTTGGAGGAAAAACGGGTACCGCACAAAAAGCAAAAGACGGTCGCTATTTAGAAAATAATCACATTGTTTCATTTATCGGAATGGCACCAGCGGATAACCCAGAAATTGTTGTCTATGTAGCCATTGATAATCCAAAGGGGACCGTTCAATTCGGTGGGGTCGTTGCAGCACCGATTGTTGGAAAGATTATTGGTGACAGTCTAGCCGCCATGGGAGTTGACAAACGAACAGACCAGATTGAAAAAGAAAAAGCTTGGAATGATGAACCTATTATAGAAACTCCAGATCTAGTTGGCCTTTCTATAAGGGAGATTAATCAAGCTTACTATGATCTGAAAATTGACGCTTCTGGAAGTGGGTCCAAAGTGTTAGCCCAAGCACCAGAACCTGGTGTGAAAGTAAAAGCAGGTTCAACGATAAGACTTTATATGGGTGACAAATCAGACACAACAGACTAAAATAGTTCTGTAACACTTTAATTCCCTCCGGTACATATTTCGGAGGGATTCATTGTGTTATAGGAATACATTGTAGGAAAAGGGGACTTCTTCAGATTTTTTCAACATACACTTGAAAGAGAAATTATTAATAAAAAATAGGATTTATGATTAAAGAGTATATCTTTTTCCTACGATAGATATTAAATGCAAGTAATAGAGAGGGTATTGACTATGAAATTAGATGAACTGGTTCAAAAATTACAATATGTTAACATTTTAAATGATCAAACCAATCCGGTGATTTCGTCTATTGAGATGGATTCAAGGGAAGTGCAAGAAGGTAGTTTGTTTATTTGTATAAAAGGTTATACGGTTGATGGTCATGAATTTATTAATCAAGCGATCAGTAACGGGGCAACTGCAATAGTAGCAGAAAGAACGGTGAATGCTTCGGTTCCTGTTATATTAGTTAATGACACAAAAAGAGCTATGGCTATACTTTCTAATTATTTTTATGAACATCCGACGAAAAAGTTATCATTGATTGGGATTACCGGAACAAATGGCAAAACTACAGTTACTCATTTAATTGAAAAAGTATTAAATGATGCAGGGGAACGAACAGGCTTAATCGGTACGATGTATACAAAAATAGGTGATCAGACGTATGAGACGAAAAATACAACCCCTGAATCGCTTACGTTACAGAAGACGTTTAAGCAAATGGTTGACCAACAAGTAAATACAGCCATTATGGAAGTATCTTCTCACGCACTTCACTTAGGGAGAGTAAGAGGGTGCGACTTTAATATTGCTGTCTTCACGAATTTAACGCCAGACCATTTGGACTATCATCAAACGATGGAAGCTTATAAATATGCTAAAGGTCTGCTTTTTTCACAACTAGGAAATACATATGATCAAACGAGTAAAAAAATAGCAATTTTAAATGATGATGATGAAGCATCAGTAGAATATAAGAAGATGACAGCAGCCCAAGTTGTAACATATGGAATTAATGAAACGAGCGATGTGAGAGCGAAAAACATTAAGATGACAGCCGGCGGAACATCATTTACATTATCTACTATGGCCGGTGAGACGGAAATTGAGTTAAAGTTGATCGGGAAATTTAGTGTGTATAATGCTTTAGCTGCTGCTGCCGCTTGTTTAGCTCATGGGATCGACTTAAATGATATTAAACAAAGTTTAGAAAGTGTAGAAGGTGTTTCAGGTAGATTTGAAACAGTAGAAGCAGGTCAACAGTTCACAGTTATCGTAGATTACGCCCATACGGCTGACAGTTTAGAAAATGTACTTACTACCATTAAAGAGTTAGCTAAAGGTAAGATCTATTGCGTCATAGGATGTGGTGGTGATCGGGATCGTACGAAGCGCCCTATTATGGCGCAAATTGCTGTCAAATATGCTAACAAAGCTATTTTTACGGCTGATAATCCGAGAAGCGAACAGCCTGAGATGATTTTAAAAGATATGGAAGCAGGAATTGAAAGTGATAATTTTGTTTCCATCATCGATCGTAAAGAAGCCATCGAACACGCGATTTCTCTTGCAGAAGCTGATGATGTTGTACTTATTGCCGGAAAAGGACATGAAACGTATCAGGTAATAGGTAAAGAAGTCATTGATTTTGATGACAGACAAGTAGCAAGAGGTATCATTGAGGAGAGAATGCAATGAAATTATCTGGGAAGCTAGTTGAAGAAATATCAGAAGGGGTACGACGGCAGAACGTTAATCTTTCGTTTTCTGGTGTTCATACCGATAGTCGCCAACCAATGGTTGATGGATTGTTCATTCCGATTGTGGGAGAACGCTTTGACGGACATGGTTTTATCCATACAGCGATTGAAAAAGGAGCAACAGCTTCTCTATGGCAAAAAAATAAAGCAGTTCCGGAAAGTTTACCTGAAGGCTTTCAACTATTTTACGTAAAAGAAACCATCCAAGGGCTCCAACAATTATCCAAAAGATATCTAAACCACATCAACCCGATAGTAGTTGGTGTAACAGGCAGCAACGGTAAGACAACGACAAAAGATATTTTAGATTCTGTCTTGTCAACTTCATATAAGACCTACAAAACGCAAGGTAACTATAACAACCATATCGGATTGCCTTTAACAATACTTGGGATGGAAAGCGATTGTGAGTTGCTCATTTTAGAGATGGGGATGAGCGGGTTTGGTGAAATTGAGGTACTAAGTTTGATCGGTGAGCCCCATTATGCTGTCGTTACAAACATCGGAGAATCACATATTGAACAGCTTGGCAGTCGGGAAGGTATTGCCCAAGCGAAAATGGAGATTGTAGAAGGTTTACAGGAAAGTGGTAAAGTGTTTATTGATGGTGACGAACCATTACTTAAGCCTTTTTATCATAATAATGTAATTACATGTGGTTTTACTGACACGTGTGACTCCAAAATTTTAAATGTCTCTACTAGTGATTACGGTTTTAGATTTTCTCTTAAAGGCGAAGAAACGATTTATGAACTGCCACTGCTTGGTCGTCATAACATAAAAAATGCAGCCTATGCCATCATGGTTGGGCGCGAGCTTGGATTATCGGAAAAAAGTATACAGACCGGGCTAAAACAAGTAAACTTAACAGGGATGAGACTTGAACGAATAACAGGTTTAAATGGGTCCACTATCATTAATGATGCATATAATGCAAGTCCAACTTCTATGAAAGCTGCGATAGAGGCAGTAAAAGAATTACCTGGCTATTCGAAAAAGGTATTAATTCTTGGGGATATGTACGAACTTGGACCAGATGAAGAAGAACTTCATCGTTCAGTTGCAGCTGTTATTGAAGAGCCTATTACACACCTATTCACTGTAGGGGAAAAAGGACAATGGATTCTTGACGCATTTAATGAGAAAAATGACCATAGGCTTATAGTACAAAGCTTTTTATATAAAGAAGATCTTATCGCCAGCACCGTAAGACTTTTAGACAGCGAAACAGTTGTATTGATAAAAGCATCTAGGGGACTCCAATTAGAAACGATTACTAAACATTTAATGTAATAGAAAGGAGGCAATGACAATGTTTGAACAGATCACATTATTATTTACATTAATCGCATCTTTCCTCATTGCCGTAATACTATCCCCAATTATAATTCCATTTCTGAGAAGGTTAAAATTTGGACAAAGTATTCGAGATGAAGGACCGAAATCGCATCAAAAGAAAAGCGGTACACCGACAATGGGCGGGGTTATGATTTTATTATCGATCCTTCTTACAACAGTCATTATTATTTCAAAATTTTTAACGTTCACGACAGAAATTTGGTTGCTGTTATTTGTAACATTAGGTTACGGATTATTAGGCTTTTTAGATGACTTTATTAAAGTTGTGATGAAGAGGAATTTAGGGCTTACATCAAAGCAAAAGTTAGTCGGTCAACTCGTTATTGCTATTATTTTTTATCTAGGATTACGTATGCTCGACTTTTCAACAGAAATTGCTATTCCAGCAACTAACCTTTCAATTGATTTTGGTTGGCTTTATTTCCCGCTTATCATTGTTATGTTAGTAGGTGCGTCAAACGCGGTGAATTTAACGGATGGTTTAGACGGTTTACTAGCTGGTACAGGTGCAATCGCATTTGGAGCATTTGCCATCTTAGCATGGAATGCAGAAATGTTTGATGTCGCTATTTTCTGTGGAGCAGTTGTAGGAGCGGTATTAGGCTTTTTAGTTTTTAATGCACACCCGGCAAAAGTATTTATGGGTGATACCGGTTCGCTTGCTTTAGGTGGTGCAATTGCAGCAGTTGCGATTTTAACCAAATTAGAAATCTTACTTGTTATTATCGGCGGGGTCTTTGTTATTGAAACTCTTTCGGTTATAATCCAAGTAATTTCATTTAAAACAAGAGGTAAGAGGGTATTTAAAATGAGTCCTCTCCACCATCACTATGAACTGTCAGGCTGGTCGGAATGGCGAGTGGTAGTTACATTTTGGTTAGTAGGTATGCTTTTTGCAGTATTAGGAATTTACTTAGAGGTGTGGATTTAGATGAAAAATGAACAACAGTTTAAAAATCAACATGTACTCGTCTTAGGTTTAGCAAAAAGCGGGGAAGCTGCTAGCCGGCTTTTATTTCGGCTGGGTGCTCACGTAACTGTCAATGATGCTAAACCAATTGAAGAAAATCCTAAAGCAAGAGAACTAGAAAGTTTGGGAATTAAGGTTGTTTGTGGCGCTCATCCATTAACATTATTGGATGAGCCAATTGACTTTATCGTTAAAAACCCGGGCATCCCTTATAGTAATCCATTAATTGCTGAAGCGATACAGAGAGGAATATCTGTCGTTACAGAAGTGGAATTAGCGTCCATGCTGTCAGAAGCTGATATGATTGCGATTACTGGTTCCAATGGAAAAACGACGACCACAACATTGGTTGTTGAGATGTTAAAAAATAGCGGCAAGGAGCCCTTAGTGGCTGGAAATATTGGAACAGTGGCATGCGAAGTTGCAGAAAAAGCGACTACGGAAAACATTATTGTTACAGAGGTCTCAAGTTTCCAACTTCAAGGAACAGAAAATTTTCATCCAAAGGTGGCAGTATTATTAAATCTTTTTGATGCTCACTTAGACTACCATGGGACAAAAGAGGCTTATGGACATGCTAAAGCCAAAATCTTTGCTAATCAACAAGTAAGTGACTTTTATGTAATTAATGTCGATGACGATTATGTTGTTAAGCTGGCAGAAGGAGTAAAAGGCACGAAAATACCTTTTTCAACAACGACTGAAGTTACAGACGGTGCATATGTAAAAGATCATGTTGTTTTCTTTAAAGATGAAAAAATCATTGATCAAGCAGAGATTACTCTTCCTGGTAAACATAACTTAGAAAACATATTAGCGGCTATCGCCGCAGCAAAAACGATGGGTGCACATACAGACCAAATCGTCCAAGTATTAAAGTCGTTCACTGGAGTTAAACATAGAGTTCAATATGTGACGGCTTATAATAATCGCAAGTTCTTTAATGACTCAAAAGCAACGAATATTTTAGCTGCTCAAGCTGCTGTTTCGGCTTTTACAGAGCCTGTCATTCTTTTAGCTGGCGGTTTGGATCGAGGCAATTCTTTTGATGCCTTTATACCTTCGTTAGAAAAAGTGAAAGCAGTCGTTACGTTTGGAGAAACTAAAGAGAAGATTAAGTCTGCTGCCAAAGAAGCAGGGGTAGAGATTATTAAAGAAGCATTAAATGTAGAAGAAGCAGTACCAGTCGCATATGATCTTTCTGAAGCTGGTGATGTTATCTTACTATCGCCTGCTTGTGCGAGTTGGGATCAATACAAAACGTTTGAAGAACGCGGCGACAAATTTATTCTTGCCGTTGAGCAATTAATCCAAAGATAAAAGGACATGTTCTAACAGTCTGGTGCATATGTTTAGGTAATAGAGGTTGTACGATCAGCAGCTGATTGTACGAACACTTTTTAGTTAGAGAGGTGTTACAGTTGCCTAAGACAAAAACGGCACCAGATTTTCTTTTGATGATTGCAACAATCGCACTATTAACGATAGGTGTTATTATGGTATATAGTGCTAGTGCAGTATGGGCTCAATATAAGTTCGACGATTCGTTCTTTTTTGCTAAACGCCAGATCTTTTTTGCTGGTGCAGGAGTTGCAGCTATGTTTTTCGTTATGAACGTCGATTATTGGACGTGGCGAAAATGGTCTAAGGTTTTGCTCATTATTTGTTTTATACTTCTCATTATTGTTTTAATTCCTGGCGTTGGGCTCGTTCGTGGCGGGGCGCGGAGCTGGTTAGGTGTTGGGGCATTCTCAATTCAACCATCCGAGTTTATGAAGATGGCCATGATCGCTTTTCTAGCAAAGTACTTATCAGAAAATCAAAAGAAGATTACATCTTTAAAACAAGGATTAATTCCATCGTTATCTTTAGTTTTATTAGCATTCGGTCTCATTATGTTGCAACCAGACCTCGGCACAGGGGCAGTAATGGTTGGTACATGCGTTGTTATGATTTTTGTTTCGGGAGCCAGAATTGCTCATTTTGTTGGTTTGGCCCTGATCGGGGTGGCAGGCTTTGTAGCACTGATTGCGTCCGCGCCGTATCGTATAAAGCGAATTACATCCTTTTTAGATCCGTGGTCAGACCCTTTAGGAAGCGGCTTTCAAATTATTCAATCGCTTTATGCAATCGGGCCAGGTGGATTACTTGGGTTGGGGTTAGGAGAAAGTCGCCAAAAATATTTTTACTTACCTGAACCGCAAACTGATTTTATATTTGCAATACTAACCGAAGAGTTAGGATTTATTGGCGGGGCCATTGTTATCTTTTTGTTTGGTATTCTTCTATGGCGGGGGATAAGAGTGGCATTAGGTGCACCTGATTTGTTTGGCAGCTTCTTAGCCGTAGGAATTATATCTATGGTAGCTATTCAGGTGATGATTAATATCGGGGTAGTTACTGGACTTATGCCTGTCACAGGGATCACACTGCCGTTTCTTAGTTATGGCGGGTCCTCACTCACTCTAATGCTCGTTGCAATTGGTGTTTTACTTAACATTAGCAGGTTTTCAAGGATATAATAAAAGAAATCCCTCTTAGTAAGGTGAAGCCTAACTAGAGGGATATTTATTTTTCTTATAGACTTTTATAATTTTACACAATCCTTTAAAAGCATTATGTATAATACAAGTTATCGTTCTGATAAAATGGTAATAGCACAGGATGTTTAAAAAAAGTCCCGGAAAAATCTCAGGGGCGTATGGAAATTAAGACAGAGTTAATGGAGGAATTCAATGAGAGTAGTTGTTAGTGGTGGAGGAACTGGAGGACATATTTATCCTGCCTTGTCATTAATTCAAGAAATAAAAAAGCAATACAAAGATGCTGAAATACTGTACATAGGTACTGAAAATGGATTAGAAAGTGAATTAGTTACTAGAGAAAAAATTCCGTTTAAAACAATAAAGATTACTGGGTTTCGTAGAAAAGTCTCTTTTGATAATGTAAAAACGATCTACCGTTTCCTCAAGGGAACGAGTGACTCTAAAAAGATGATTAGAGAGTTTAAACCGGATGTCGTAGTCGGCACGGGGGGATATGTTTGCGGTCCCGTTGTTTTTGCAGCCGCACAATTGAACATTCCAACGGTTATTCATGAACAAAATAGTGTTCCTGGACTTACAAATAAATTCCTAAGCCGTTATGTAGATAAAATTGTATTATCATTCCCGGAATCAAAAACCTTCTTTCCAGAAGCTAAAACTGTATATCTAGGCAATCCGAGAGCTTCGGAAGTAATTTCAACGAATGCTGAACGTGGCAGGCAATCTGTAGGTCTTAAAGATGGGAAAAAGTCTGTATTAATTGTTGGAGGAAGCCGAGGAGCAAGGCCAATTAATGACGCATTTTTAGAAGTTTTACCTGAAATGAAAAACTTTGATTATCAGTTTTTATATGTAACTGGTCAAGTCCATTTCGAAAGAGTAATGGAGGAAGTAAAAGCAAAAGGGAACCCGGAGAATGTCATTATTAAACCATTTATTCATAACATGCCTGAAGTGTTAGCTGGAGTAGACTTAATTGTTGCTAGAGCGGGGGCTACAACTTTAGCTGAAATTACAGCGTTAGGGCTACCTAGTATTCTTATTCCAAGCCCATATGTAACGAATAATCATCAAGAAAAGAATGCACGTTCACTCAGTGTAAAAGGAGCTGCTATTGTCCGCCTCGAAAAGGAAATGAGTGGAAAAGTATTACTTGAAGATATTGATACTATTTTTAAAAAGGCTGGAAAATGGGAAGAAATGCATAATGCAGCTCTTTCACTGGGTATGCCAAAAGCAGCAACTCACCTTGTAGATTTATTGGCTGAATTAACGAAAAATAAAAAGTAACAAGTAAAGAACTTAGTGGAACTTTTTAACGCATGTAAACAAACACGGTGAAGTAGGCAGGTGCATAGAATATAATAAAATGGTGAATAAGCGGACAATAAGTTTTAAGTGAAAATAACTTCTTTTTAATGGATAAAAGTATAGAAAAGATCTCGGTCTGAGTACTTTGGAAACAGACCGACCTTTTCAAGAAGTGAGGGGATATAAGGCGATGGAACAATTTATTCAACAACTTAGAGAAAAAAATATAGGTAAAGTCCTCGTCCAGGAACCATTAGCAAATCATACAACTTGGAAAATTGGCGGGCCTGCTGAATTTTTAGTAGAGCCTAAAGACGTTGAAGCATTAAAAGAATTAATGATTTTAATTCGTCAAAATAAAATTCCTTGGCGTGTTATTGGTAGAGGTTCAAATTTACTTGTAAGTGACAGCGGTATTGAGGGTGTTGTCATTAAATTAGGGGACGGTATTAGTCATCTTGAAATAGATGGTGAAGAAATAAAAGTCGGTGGCGGCTTTTCTGTTATTAAGTTAGCCATGGTTATCAGTAAAAAAGGACTTTCAGGGTTAGAGTTTGCAAGTGGAATTCCTGGTTCTGTAGGTGGAGCTGTATTTATGAACGCTGGTGCACATGGTTCTGATATTTCACAAATATTAACGAAGGCACACATTCTTTTTGAAGATGGGACCATGAAGTGGCTGACAAATGAAGAATTACAATTTTCCTATCGGACTTCAAGGTTACAAAAGGAAAAGGCAATATGTGTAGAGGCTGTTTTCCAGTTAAAAGCAGGAGACCGTGATGAAATTGTAAAGGTGATGCAAAAAAATAAAGATTATCGGCGAGTATCTCAACCATGGAATTATCCATGTGCAGGCAGTGTATTTAGAAATCCCCTTCCAAACTATGCGGGGCAACTAATAGAAAAAGCAGGATTAAAAGGCTTCCAATTAGGTGGGGCGCAAGTGTCTGAAATGCATGGAAACTTTATTGTAAATGTCGCTGAGGCTAAGGCTGATGATGTTTTAAAACTTATTCAACACATTAAAACTACAATTCGTGATGAATTTGAAGTAGAGATTGAAACAGAAGTAGAGATTGTCGGAAAAAAACAAAACAACGACTGAGCATAATCTTCGATTTGTGTTATAATTCAAGAATGTAACATTAAATTTTATGTGAACGGCATATATATTTTATGCCGTTTTCGAACTATAGGCACTTATAATGGAGGTTGGAATATGGTTGATGAAAAAGTTATTACCATCAACGACAGAATCCCTAAGTTAAAGGAACAAAGAAAGCACCGAGCAAACCGAAGATTGATATTCTTTTTATCTTTTTTCTTTTTCCTTATCCTCTTAGTCATATATTTTCAATCTCCTTTAAGTCATATTAAAATGATTGAAGTCCACGGAAACTATTACCTGCCTGCCGAGACTATCGTTAAAGCGTCAAAGCTGAACAATGGGACAAGCCTCTGGAAACTAAATCAAGAAGAAGTGAAAGAAAGAATAACTAATCTAGATGAAATAGAAAAAGCTGATCTTTCACGAAAGTTCCCTAATACGATTGAAATTCATGTTGTTGAATATCAACGAGTCGCATATATGTACCAGGAAGGAAAGTACTATCCTATTCTAAGTACTGGAGTTTTCTTGGATGAACTACCACCAAACCAAATGCCGGTTGATGCACCTATACTAAAAGACTGGGAGTCTGGGCCAGTAGCACAAGAATTAGCGGCGGAAATAACCAAGTTATCCGATGGGTTGTTTAATAGAATTTCAGAGATTTATTATACGCCTACAGAAACTGACCCGTTAAGAGTTATTGTATATATGAATGATGGGTATGAAGTGCATTCTACTGTTCGGAATTTTGCAGAAAGAATCGCACCCTACCCTTCCATTGTTAAAGAAATTGATCCGAGTAAAGCAGGGATCATTCATATGAGGATGACACCTTATTTTGAGGAGTTTTTTGGTGAGGAGGAAGAGGAAGGTGAAGGTTAATGGTAAACACGTTATTCTTTCACTTGTCCTGTTGGTAACCGGATTTATTATAGCTGTATCTTATCAATTTGCGAAAGAGCATCAAGATACAAATCCGATCTCTCAGCGCCAATGGAGACATGAGGATGAACTTCGCAACAATATTATTTTAGAACAAGCAGTAAATCGGAATTTACAAGAAGATTTACGTGGTTACCAATCTCAGCTTAGAGAGATTGAAGAACAAATAGCAGATTTAACAGAAGAACAAGAATTAAGAGTAGCTTCGTTAATTGAAGATTTAGATCGGTTAAGAAAGCTGGTTGGTACGGTTAAAGTTAAAGGTTCAGGAATTGAAGTTACGTTATCTGATAATTCATATGTTCCCGATGGTGCTAACCCGAATGATTATATCGTTCATGAAGAACAAATTCAAAAAGTCGTAGATGAATTGTTAGTAGCTGGGGCTGAAGCAGTTGCTATCAATGGCTACCGTCTTTCCAGCAATTCTTATATACAATGTATCGGACCTGTAATTTATATTGACGGTCATACCTCTTACGCCCCATTCGTTATAACAGCAATCGGGGACCCATCAAGTTTAGAAGGATCAATGACATTACCTGGTGGAGTAAGAGACCAATTACTAAATGACCTTATTGAAGTAAGGCTACAACAAAAAAACGAAATAGTCATGGAACCTTACTTATCTGAAAGTAGGTGACATAATGAATAAACAAGTGATTTTTATGATTGTTACTCTTATCATCGGGTTTATGTTAGCTATTCAGTTTCAGTCTACAAAAGAACCGGTCGTTCGAGACACAAGAGATATTAGAGAACTGCGTAAAGAATTAAGAGCAGAGCAAGATAGACATCAGCAACTCACACAAGAAATAGAGAAATATGCCACTTTAATAACTCAGTATGAAACATCATTAAGTGATCATAAGGAAAACGTTGAAACCGTAATGGAAGAGCAAATAGACAAGTTAAGAAAAGAAGCCGGCCTTACAGAATCTTCAGGGGAAGGAATTATCCTTACGATTGAACCACTTTACCATGATCAATTTTTCGGCCATCAAAGACATTCAGTTTCTCCCGTCTTATTGCGGTTTTTAGTAAACGAATTAAATTTCAATGGTGCCGAGGAGATTGCGATTGGAAACCAGAGGATTATTTCAACAACTGCTTTTCGTGAAGTAAATGGTGTTACTCGTGTTAATAACAGGAGATTACCGCCATTACCGATAGAGATTAAGGTGTTAACGAATGATGCCCAAAAACTACACAATGAAATGGTCGTTTCAGAGTCTGTAGAGTACTTTGAAATTGATAATTTAAAATTAACGTCTACACCGATTAATTATCTTGAATTACCAGCTTTTGATGATACACCAAGGGTGCGGTATATGGAGCAAGTGAAGGAGGATTAACCAACCGATGTGGTTGCCAATTATTGGTTTGATTTTAGGAGTGATATTAGGTTTTTTTACAGAATTTCGTATTCCTGATGAATATTCCAATTATTTATCAATTGCAGTATTGGCTGCATTAGATACATTATTTGGTGGAATTCGAGCACATTTACAAAATAGCTTTGACGGAAATGTCTTTCTCACCGGTTTCTTTTTTAATATCCTACTTGCTGCAGGTTTAGCTTTTCTAGGTGTCCATCTTGGTGTAGACTTATATTTAGCAGCAATTTTTGCTTTCGGTGTACGACTCTTTAATAATATTGCGGTTATTCGCCGAATGATGCTGTCGAATTGGAAAGAAAGAAGGAATGAGAACAAAGCTTAGAGAACTATAAAATAGTCTCTTAAGTTATGAAACAAGCAGATTTTTGAAAAAAAAGTGAGAATTGTAAAGAAAATCAAAAAAATAAAAGGGAAAAGACATTTAATGTTGAATTATTTTATAGTTAAATAAATTTTCCCTTCTTGTTTTCTCGCGAGAGCTTTTAAACATTTATGGTATTTGATTTGATTATCTAAGAATTGCAGTAATAATATAGCAGTATAATTGCTATAAAGAACAAAAGGAGGTGCCACAGATGAACAACAATGATATTTATGTTAGCTTAGACATCGGTACATCCAATGTAAGAGTAATCATTGGAGAAATGACCAATGGATCACTAAACATCATTGGTGTTGGAAATACGAAGTCCCATGGAATTAAGAAAGGCTCCATTGTGGATATTGATGAAACGGTAAAATCAATTAAAAGAGCTGTCGATCAAGCAGAACGAATGATCGGTTTATCAATAAAGCAAGTTATTGTAGGTGTAAACGGAAATCATGTTCAATTACAACCTTGTCATGGTGTAGTTGCAGTTTCTAGCCCTGACCGTGAAATAGGTGATGAAGATATTGCTCGTGTTATCGATGCTGCTCAGGTGGTTTCCATACCGCCAGAACGTGAAATTATTGATGTAATCCCTCGTCAATTTATAGTGGATGGATTAGATGAAATTAATGACCCTCGTGGTATGATAGGTGTTCGTTTAGAAATGGAAGGAACAATTATCACAGGCTCTAAGACTATCTTACATAATTTATTAAGATGTGTAGAACGTGCGGGGTTACAAATTGCTGATATTTGCCTGCAACCTCTAGCTGGTGGTGCAGTAGCGATCTCAAAAGACGAAAAGAGTCTTGGTGTAGGTCTTGTGGATATTGGTGGCGGTTCAACTACTGTTTCAATCTTTGAGCAAGGAACGCTTAAAGCGACAACTGTAATACCAATTGGTGGGGACCATGTGACAAATGATATTGCAATTGGTTTAAGGACTTCTACTGAAGAAGCTGAACGGATTAAATTAAAGCATGGACATGCCTACATTGATGAAGCTTCTGATGCAGAAGTATTTAAAGTCTCAGTCATCGGTAGTAACGACCAAGATGAATTTTCTCAATATGATATTGCACACATTATCGAAGCTCGTATGGATGAAATGTTTGAGTTCATTGAAAAAGAAGTACAGCGCTTAGGTTTTGGAGTACTTCCGGGTGGCTATGTCCTAACAGGAGGAGCTGCAATGGTTCCGGGAGTATTAGAATTAGCTCGTGAAGTACTTCGTAGTAACGTTCGAATTGCTATACCAGATTATATTGGTGTTCGAGAACCGCAATATACAACTGGAGTTGGCTTGATACAATTTGCATACCGTAACGTTAAAATCCAAGGAAAAGAAGTAGCTGCTTCAGTTTCTGACTTAAACCAAGGAGAAAAATCGCCTTCTAAGAAGGAAAAAGCAACTCCTAAGGCGAAAGAGGATAAAGAAGGTATGAAAAAAGTAAAAAATTGGTTTAAAGTTTTCTTTGAATAATAATTCGTGTTTATGAGGAAGGCAAAAAGATCCGAGTAGTTTGAGGCTTGCAGTAACGAGCGAGTACCCAGCGTAGCCTTTTGATACGTGAGGTACGCAGACTAGACGAACGAAAATTAGACAAATATTGGACTTTTTGAACCTCTACTAGTGATTTTTGGCATACATGATGAATTAGGAGGACCTTACATGTTAGAGTTTGAAATGGATATGGATCAACTAGCGACAATAAAAGTCATCGGCGTTGGTGGTGGCGGAAGTAACGCTGTTAACCGTATGATTGAAAATGGTTTACAAGGCGTTGAGTTTATCGCTGTAAATACAGATGCTCAAGCATTACATTTATCGAAAGCAGAAATCAAACTGCAATTGGGCGGTAAACTGACACGTGGATTGGGTGCAGGTGCTAATCCTGACATCGGAAAAAAAGCAGCAGAAGAAAGTAAGGAACAACTTGAAGAGGCTTTACAAGGCGCTGACATGGTTTTTATTACAGCAGGAATGGGTGGAGGAACTGGAACAGGTGCTGCACCAGTAATTGCTGAAATTGCAAAAGAACTAGGTGCTTTAACTGTGGGTGTTGTAACTCGACCATTTACGTTTGAAGGCCGTAAGCGTTCGACGCAAGCTGGTAGTGGAATTGATGCTTTAAAAGAGAAAGTAGATACATTGATCGTTATCCCTAACGATCGTCTACTAGAGATCGTAGATAAAAATACACCAATGCTAGAAGCATTCCGTGAAGCAGATAACGTTTTACGTCAAGGTGTACAAGGTATCTCAGATTTAATTGCAGTTCCAGGTTTAATTAACCTAGACTTTGCTGATGTTAAGACGATTATGGTTGATAAAGGTTCTGCGTTAATGGGAATAGGGATTGCCACGGGTGAAAATCGCGCGGCAGAAGCTGCTAAAAAAGCTATTTCCAGTCCTTTACTTGAAACTTCAGTAGATGGTGCACAAGGTGTTTTAATGAACATTACTGGTGGTGGGAATTTAAGTCTTTACGAAGTTCATGAAGCTGCTGAAATAGTATCTGGTGCTTCAGATCCTGAAGTGAACATGATCTTCGGTTCTGTTATTAATGAAAATCTAAAAGATGAGATTGTAGTAACTGTCATTGCTACGGGGTTTGAAGATAGTGAAAGTAACACGTTAGGAAAAACACAATTGCAACGACCGTCTGTTCAAACGAAAGTTAGTAATCCGGTTCCAAAGCAAGAGGAAGTAAAAGAGCCTAGACTAAATCCTCAAGTTCAGCAACAGCCAGAACAAGCAGATACGCTGGATATTCCAACGTTCTTACGTAATCGACGCAGACGTTCAAAGTAAAAAAATACGAAGAACTGACCACTATGAGTCAGTTCTTTTTTTTATGCAAAAAATTGTCAATCAATTATCAGGTTCATTAGACAGTATAAGTGTATATCTATCAAAATAACTATTTAATCTCGTCATAAACTGACAGACTTATAAATAGAATCTGATATATACTTGGCTAAAACATACCAAATTGTGAATGAGAGGACATGCAATGACCATTTATTTGGATGTTATTTGGTTTCTTAATTTATGTATTGATTTTCTCTTAATCTGGATAACCGCAATTACACTAAAAAGAACAATACATAAATGGCGGTTATTCTTAGCAGCCCTTTTTGCATCACTTATAGTATTTTTTATGTTTACACCGATTGGCCATTTGTTTTACCAACCTTGGATGAAAATATTATACTCAATGGCAATTGTTTGGATCGCTTTTGGGTTTTACCGGTTGACGTACTTTATTCAAAATTTATTTATGTTTTACTTTGTTACTTTTATGACGGGAGGAGGCTTGTTTGCACTTCATTTCTTTTGGCAAACCGAGGTTGAAGTTTTGGATGGGGTTATGTTTACGAAGACATCAGGCTTCGGTAGTACATTTAGCTGGTTATTTGTTTTAATTGGTTTTCCTCTCGTATGGCTTTTCTCAAAACACCAATTAAAACAAGTGGAAGCAAGGAAAATTCATTATGAACAAGTGGTAAGTGTGGAAATCTCAATTGGGCATGAACTGTTGTATGTGAAGGGTCTAGTCGATAGTGGAAACCAATTACATGATCCGATTTCAAGAGCTCCAGTTATGGTTTTAGAAAAGGATGCATTACATTCTATGCTGAACAAGGAAGAAATTGAACTACTTCTCGATTATGAAAATATGGAGAAAATCTACCAGGAGAATCACCCTTTTGCTGAGAGAATTCGCATCATTCCATACCGGGTAGTAGGCAAAGACCAACAATTTATGATCGCCATCAAGCCGGATCGTGTTAAAGTGACGACGGCCGATGAACAACATCTCGTTAAGAAGGTACTGATTGGGATTAACGATATGAAACTATCAAACGATGGAGACTATCAATGTATTGTTCATCCGAAGATGCTTGTTGCAGGAGAAGGAAAAAAATTAGCTTAGTTTCACTTTTATTGAGGAGGCAATGACATGCTAAAGTTGAAGTTTACGTTGATGTGGCAAAAAATCTTATATCGATTGGGAATGAAACCGGACGAAATTTATTATATCGGTGGGAGTGAAGCATTGCCGCCACCATTATCTAAGGAAGAAGAAGCACATTTATTAAGTAAACTTCCTAGTGGGGACAAAGCAGTTCGGGCAATGCTAATTGAACGGAACTTAAGACTTGTCGTTTACATTGCACGTAAATTTGAAAATACGGGAATTAATATTGAGGATCTTATTAGTATAGGTACAATTGGACTTATTAAGGCAGTAAATACATTTAACCCAGAAAAGAAAATTAAGTTAGCAACTTACGCTTCACGTTGTATCGAAAATGAGATTTTAATGTATTTACGCCGTAATAATAAAATTAGATCAGAAGTTTCTTTTGATGAACCTCTTAACATTGATTGGGACGGGAATGAATTACTACTATCTGATGTCCTTGGAACAGAAGAAGATATCATTACAAAAGGAATTGAGGAAAAAGTTGACCGTAAATTGTTAGTCAAAGCATTACACACTCTCAATGCTCGCGAGAAACAAATTATGGAGCTTCGATTTGGATTAGCTGGTGATGAGGAGAAAACACAAAAAGATGTTGCTGATTTACTCGGTATATCCCAGTCTTACATTTCACGTCTTGAAAAGCGCATTATAAAGCGATTAAGAAAAGAATTTAATAAAATGGTCTAAATCGCCCCAAAAAAATATTTAAATGCTTATGAACGTTGTAATACCATGAACTCATTCAATTTTATTTAGAGATAGTCAAAGAATACAGATGCATATTTTTCCCTCTCAAGGAGATACTTTACATGAACATCATTCTCCTGTTGGGAGGGAAAGAATTGACACGAAATAAGGTTGAAATTTGTGGAGTTGACACAGCGAAATTACCAGTTCTGACGAATAAGGAAATGCGTGAATTATTTACGCAAATGCAAAGCGGTGACATTAGTGCCCGTGAAAAGTTGGTTAATGGTAATCTTCGTCTTGTCCTAAGCGTAATCCAACGCTTTAATAACCGTGGTGAGTATGTAGATGATCTTTTTCAAGTTGGTTGTATCGGGTTAATGAAATCAATTGATAACTTTGATTTAAGCCAAAATGTAAAATTTTCTACATATGCTGTCCCTATGATCATCGGTGAAATTAGAAGGTACTTAAGAGACAATAACCCTATTCGAGTATCTAGGTCTTTACGTGATATTGCTTATAAAGCATTACAAGTTCGTGACCAGCTAATGGCTGAAAAGAACCGAGACCGAGAGCCAACGGTACTAGAGATTTCTAAAGTACTGGATGTTCCAAAGGAGGATGTTGTTTTCGCTTTGGACGCTATTCAGGATCCGGTATCCCTTTTTGAGCCGATTTACAATGATGGTGGAGATCCGATTTATGTAATGGACCAAATAAGTGATGACAAGCAAAAAGATGTTAATTGGGTCGAAGAAATCGCGCTACGTGAGGCGATGATCCGATTAAATGACAGGGAAAAACTAATCTTAAATATGAGGTTTTTCCAAGGGAAAACACAGATGGAAGTTGCTGATGAAATCGGGATCTCACAAGCTCAAGTATCAAGGCTTGAAAAAGCCGCAATCCAACAAATGAATAAACACGCACAAAGCTAATAAAAAGACTGAGTAACATGATGTAAATGTTACTCAGTCTTTTTTCTTTAAACAACCTTGTTGCAGGAACAAATAGGTCGTCTTCCATTTTCCTTATTTTTGAGATATTATCGGTTGTTTTATCATATAGATGAAGTAATATAGCATGGTCAAAAGAAAGGATGATTCCAAGATGATGAAAATATCTGATTTACAATCAAAAGACATCGTCAACATGGAAAATGGTAAACGCTTAGGGAATTTATCAGATCTTGATATTAATCTATCGACAGGTCAAATTGATGCAATCATTATTAATGGTACAGGAAAAATGATGAGTTTTTTCAATAGAGAGACTGAAGAGGTTGTCATTCCATGGGGCAATATCGTTAAAATTGGAAATGATGTTATTTTAGTGCAAGTTCCAGAGCCTTATCAGCGTTATTAAAGGTTGGTTATTTGGAAAAAAGGGCTTTATCGACGAATCTTAATACTCTTTGCATGAAAAATATGCTAAAATAGATAAAAACAATCAATAATATGACAGTTTTTGTTGATTGGAATTAGATGAAAAAACATGGATAGGAAGTGATTTTTTGGTCCATGAACCGTTTATCAAGACGGAAGATGATCTATTATTAATACCTAAATGGGAAAAAAAGGGTCACAACTTAACTGCAGGATTTACCACACGTCTAGGAGGGGTAAGTCAATCTCCATACGACTCCTTAAATGTGGGATTACATGTTTCTGATAACGACTCTATTGTAATAAAAAACCGCCAAATCGTTTCGGTTAAGATTGATTTTCCGATTGAGCAATGGGTAGTAGGTGAACAAATCCATGACTCAAACATAAAAAAGGTAACGAGTAGTGATTGTGGAAAAGGTGCACAATCATTAACGTCAGCTGTTAAAGACATCGACGGATTATACACAAAAGACAAAGATATTCTACTTGTCAGTTTGTATGCAGATTGTGTCCCGTTATATTTTTTTTCACCTAAGCATGGAATGATAGGTTTAGCACATGCCGGCTGGAAGGGAACAGTTGGTAAAATTGGTCCGAAAATGATTGAAATTTGGAAGGATGAAGGTATAGATCCAAATGATATTTTGGTCATAATTGGACCATCGATTGGTCAACAACAATATGAAGTAGATCGTAATGTGATAAAGGCAGTTGACCAAGTCTTGCCTCAAACAGATACTCCACCTTATATTGAATCGAGACCTGGCCATTTCTTCTTAGATTTAAAGACATTAAATAAACAATTACTTATTGCTGCTGGTATTCCAAGTCATTGTGTGAAAATTAGTCAATATTGTACAGCTAGCAGAACCGATTTGTTTTTTTCACATCGAAAAGAACAAGGAAGAACAGGAAGAATGATGAGCTTTATAGGATTGAAGAGTAATGAAGATTTATAAAGGAGGAAGATCGATTGACAGTAAAAGATAACTTACATAAAATTCAAGAAGAAATTAATGCAGCCTGTCAACGGTCAGGCCGCAACTCGAAAGATGTAAAGATCATCGCAGTTACCAAATATGTAACTGTTGAGAGAACTCAAGAAGCATTGGATGCGGGAATTATTCATATTGGAGAAAATAGATCTGAAGGACTAATAGAAAAAGCACAATCTGTTGATATTGAACCGATTTTACACTTTATCGGTTCTCTTCAATCAAAGAAAGTAAAGAATGTCGTGGAACATATAAGCTACCTGCACTCTTTAGATCGCCTATCTTTAGCTCAAGAAATACAAAAAAGGTGGCAATCTCCAGAGCCTTTGAAATGTTTTGTACAAGTGAATGTTTCTGGAGAAGAATCTAAATCAGGACTTAAACCTAATGAAACGATTCCTTTCATCCAAGAGCTCGCTCAATTTCCAGCCGTTCAAGTAGTAGGGCTTATGACGATGGCACCGTTTGTAGAAAATTCAGAAGATACAAGACCTGTTTTTAAGAAACTTCGACTGTTGCAACAAGAAGTACAAGCCTTATCTCTTGACCATGCACCCTGTACAGAATTATCAATGGGAATGTCAAACGATTACATAATCGCAGTAGAGGAAGGCGCTACTTTTATTCGTATTGGATCTTCGCTTGTTGGGTAAAAATGGAGCTCAAAGGAGGAATTTAAATGGGAATGAAATCGAGATTTAAACGTTTTTTTGAATTAGAAGAAGATGGACAAGATTTTGAATCGTACAATGAGGAAGTAGCTGCTGCACAAGAAGAAGTACCGCAGTATCGTAGAAGTGAAAAGCAAGCGAAAAATCAAAATGTCGTAAGTTTGCAAAGCGTTCAAAAATCGGCAGCAAAAGTTATTTTGATTGAACCAAGAACTTATGATGAAGTTCAGGATATTGCAGATCATTTAAAAAACCGTAAGGCAGTAATTATAAATTTACAGCGAATATCAAATGAACAAGGAAAGCGAATTGTCGATTTTTTAAGTGGAACGGTGTATGCTATAGGAGGAGACATTCAAAAGCTAGGAATAAGTATATTCCTTTGTACTCCAGATAATGTAGATGTATCCGGGTCAATTTCAGAAATGATGCAAGAAACATTTGAACAACGTTAGAATGGTGGTGGATAATTAAATGCAAGGAATTGGAGCTTTACTAAATTTAGCAATTATGGTTTATTCATACATGATCATTGCTTATATCTTAATGTCATGGTTTCCAAATGCAAAGGAGTCTTCAATCGGTCAATTTTTAGGTTCAATCGTTGAACCTTACTTAGCACCGTTTCGTAAATTCATTCCTCCTTTAGGTATGATTGATATCTCCCCAATTGTAGCTATTTTTGCCTTATCATTTGCACGGTATGGAGTTGCTGCATTATTCGGGATGTAATGGTGTAAAGAAGGATGAGTATTTATCAACATTTTAGAAATGAAGAACGATCATTTGTAGATCAAGTATTGGACTGGAAACAGGAAGTGACTGTTCAATATACCTACAAACTTACTGACTTTCTTGACCCAAGACAACAAGACATTATAAAAGCAATTATAGGTAAAGATGAGGAAATAAGCCTCTCCTTTTGGGGAGGCACTTCTTATACCGAACGAAAACGTGCATTGCTTTCCCCGACCTTTTTTGAGCTTTCAATGAGTGATTTTCAAGTTCAAGCTTTTGAGTTACGTTACCCTAGAAAGTTTATAACTTTAGAACATAGAGACGTGTTGGGTTCACTGATGGGTTTAGGGTTAAAGCGTGAAAAATTTGGTGATATCATAATTCAGGATGAAGGAATTCAAATAATCGCAGCTAGTGAAGTTACTAGTTTTCTTGAATTAAATTTACAAAAAGTTGGACAAGCTAAAGTTAAAATTGTACCAATAAATAATGAAGATATCGTACAAACCAATGAGGAATGGACAGAAGAATCTACAACCATTTCTTCCTTGCGCTTAGATACATTACTGTCAGGAATGTACAACATATCAAGGACTAAATCTTCACTATATATTGAAAGAGGATTGGTTAAGGTTAATTGGAAGACGATTGAAGATGCTTCATTTCAAGTACAAGAAGGCGATTACCTCTCTGTAAGAGGGTTTGGAAGAAGTAAGTTAATATCCATGGCCGGTTCTACAAAAAAAGGGAAAATTCGTATATTGTTTGGAAGAAAAAAATAATTTAATAATAGAAAAAGAAGGAAATGCTCTTTTTCTGTCGAATATAACTAAGAATTTAACGACAAGATTTGGAGGTGGATTTCGTGCCTTTGACACCGCTTGATATTCATAATAAAGAGTTCACTCGCGGATTTCGTGGTTACGATGAGGATGAGGTTAATGAGTTTCTTGACCAAATCATAAAAGATTATGAAGCTGTACTACGGGAAAAAAAGGAAATGTTTGAACGAGTACAGGACCTTGATGGAAAGTTAGAGCATTATAATAAAATTGAAGAGACATTAAATAAATCAATTTTAGTCGCTCAAGAGTCTGCAGAAGAGGTTCGTCGTAGTGCTCAGAAAGAAGCACAACTGATTGTGAAGGAAGCAGAGAAAAATGCTGATCGTATCATTAACGACGCATTAACGAAATCAAGAAAAGTTATGATGGAGATTGAAGAGTTAAAGAAACAAGCCTCTGTTTATCGTATGCGTTTCAAAATGTTAGTTGAAGCACAATTAGAAATGCTTCAAACAGATGATTGGGATGAAATTACAAAGGTTAATGAATCGTTAGACAAAGAAACTGTTGAGTAACGTTTCTTGACACAGATAATAATAATGTATTATAATACCTCTCAAATTGAAAAGAGTTAATAACTATGATAGGGAAAGTACCTTTATCATGCTTCATAATAGCGAATCAGGGGTGGTGGAAGCCTGATATGAAGGATAATGGGAAAATCACCCTTGAGTTCTATACCGAAAGTTAAGTTCTAGTAGGCTATAGCGGTTTATTCCCGATACGAATGAGAGTGAATAATAGCAATGTATTTTGCTGTTATTTAGTAGGGTGGTACCACGGGTAACCTTCTCGTCCCTATAAGACGAGAAGGTTTTTTTTGTTGTCTGGATTGAGGATGATTCTCTTCATTTGTTTGGGAGGTCATAGTCCCTACGTCGCTAACCGGACGCTTCCGCTTTTCGTTTTGTCTAGCTGCAGACGTCATCGGCTCGAGGTCGCTTCGGTCCATCAAATGTGACCAAAAGGCGGGTCACCTATTGCTGGCCCTCCAGCGCTTGTCGCCGATAAACAGACGTCTTCCGCTTTTCTTTTTGTCTAGCTGCAGACGCCATCGGCTCGAGGTCGCTTCGGTCCATCAAATGTGACCAAAAGGCGGGTCACTTATTGCTGGCCCTCCAGCGCTTGTCGCCGATAAGCAGGCGTCTTTCGCTTTTCTTTTTACATATTAACTAGGAGGAACAAGAATGGAATATAAAGACACTTTATTGATGCCAAAAACAGAGTTTCCGATGCGTGGAAACTTACCAAATCGCGAACCAGAAATGCAAAAAAATTGGGAAGAAATGAATATTTACCAAAAAGTTCAACAACGTACAGAAGGACGCCCGTTATTTGTCCTTCATGATGGACCACCGTATGCCAATGGTGACATTCATATGGGGCACGCTTTAAATAAAGTATTAAAGGATATTATTGTCCGTTTTAAATCAATGAGTGGTTATCATGCACCGTACGTTCCAGGCTGGGATACGCATGGACTTCCAATTGAGACCGCACTTACAAAAAATAAAAAAGTAAAGCGTAAAGAAATGAGCGTTGCAGATTTTAGAAAGCTTTGTGAAGAATATGCTCTTGAGCAAGTGGATCGTCAACGCGAGCAATTTAAACGTTTAGGTGTTCGTGGAGACTGGGAAAATCCATACATTACGTTAAACAAAGAATATGAAGCACAACAAATCAAAGTTTTCGGCGATATGGCGAAAAAAGGTTATATTTATAAAGGATTAAAGCCTGTTTATTGGTCGCCATCTTCTGAGTCAGCTCTTGCAGAGGCGGAAATTGAATATCATGACAAACGTTCTCCTTCGATTTACGTTGCTTTTCCAGTAACAGACGGAAAAGGTGTATTAGATGGAGATGAGAAAATTGTAATCTGGACAACAACTCCTTGGACGATTCCGGCTAACCTAGGGATTACGGTACACCCTGATCTTGAATATAGTGTTGTTCAAGTTGAAAACGATAAGTTTGTTGTTGCTTCAGGCCTGTTAGAAACACTAGTAACTGAATTAGAATGGGAAACTCACAGCATTGTAAAAACATTTAAAGGTGAGCAATTAGAACATGTCATTGCTAAACACCCTATTTATGACCGTCAATCACTAGTAATGTGTGGTGACCATGTAACTCTTGATGCAGGTACAGGTTGCGTACATACTGCACCAGGGCATGGGGAAGATGATTATATCGTCGGGCAGAAATACAATTTAGACGTTTTATGTCCAGTTGATGATAAAGGTGTAATGACGAAAGAAGCTGAAGGGTTTGAAGGGTTATTTTATGACGAAGCGAATAAACCAATCACTGAAAAATTAACTGAAGTAGGAGCTCTTTTAAAGCTTTCTTTTATCACTCACTCGTATCCGCATGATTGGAGAACGAAAAAACCTGTCATCTTTAGAGCGACTGCACAATGGTTTGCTTCAATTAAAGATTTTAGAGAAGAATTACTTCAAGCCATTAATGAAGTAGAGTGGATTCCATCTTGGGGAGAAACCCGTCTTTATAATATGGTACGAGATCGTGGAGATTGGTGTATTTCACGTCAACGTGCATGGGGTGTACCAATTCCGATTTTCTACGGTGAAGATGGAGAGCCTATCATTACTGATGAGACTATCGATCATGTTTCTCAATTATTTAGAGAGCATGGTTCAAATATTTGGTTTGAATGGGAGACGCAACAACTTCTACCTGAAGGCTTTACTTCATCTCATAGTCCAAATGGGACATTCACGCGTGAAATGGATATTATGGATGTGTGGTTTGACTCGGGTTCATCGCACCAAGCCGTTCTTGTCGAGCGAGATGACCTACAACGCCCTGCAGACTTATACCTGGAAGGGTCAGACCAATATCGTGGCTGGTTTAACTCGTCGTTATCAACGAGTGTTGCTGTTTCAGGTAAAGCTCCTTACAAGGGTGTATTAAGTCATGGTTTTGCTCTTGATGGTGAAGGTCGTAAAATGAGTAAATCTCTAGGAAATGTTGTTGTTCCTAATGATGTTATGAAGCAATTAGGTGCAGATATTCTTCGTTTATGGGTAGCTTCGGTTGATTATCAAGCCGATGTACGTGTTTCGGATAATATTTTAAAACAAGTTTCTGAAGTATATCGTAAAATTAGAAACACATTCCGTTTCCTTTTAGGAAATTTAAATGGATTTGATCCTGCTACGGACGCTGTAGCTGTTGAAGACTTACCAGAATTAGATAAGTATATGCTTGTTAAATTACATGATGTAATTAACAAAGTTACTAAAGGTTATGAACAGTATCAATTCTCTAATGTATATCATGCATTAAATAATTTCTGTACAGTAGAGCTAAGTTCTTTCTATATGGATGTTGCCAAAGATACATTATATATTGATGCGCCTGATAGTCATGCTCGTCGTTCAATTCAAACAGTAATGTATGAGACAGTTGTAGCACTTGCAAAACTTGTTTCACCAATCTTATCCCATACAGCTGATGAAGTTTGGCCTCATATTCCAGGAGCTGAAGGTGAAAGTGTTCAATTAACGGATATGCCTAAAGCTGAAACCTTTACGAATGTTGCTGAGCTTGTGCAAAAATGGGATCGAATTATGAATGTTCGTAATGATGTATTAAAAGCACTTGAAAATGCCAGAAATGAGAAGAAAATTGGTAAATCTCTAACTGCACAAATTGTATTATATCCTTCACAAGAGTTAATGCAGACGTTTGAAAATGTAGATTTACAAAAATTATTTATCGTATCGCAAGCAGTGGTTGGCGGCGAAAAAGCAACGGCTCCAGAACATGCTGATGTATATGATGATTTAGCAATCGTTGTTGAAAAAGCAGAAGGTGAAACGTGCGAACGTTGTTGGGTCGTTTCTAAAACAGTAGGACAAAATGAAACTCATCCGACATTGTGTACTTCTTGTGCAACCATTGTTACTGAAAACTATAGTGGTTAATTTTCAAGGAGAGGTTATTCTGTATATGGATAACCTCTTCTTTTTTTGTCATACATTACAAATGTTGTTTCGGCTAACAAAAATCATTTCGGTCACACTAATGGTGTACAAGTTCATCATTTAGAGACTGTACAAAAAGGGGGAGAAGAATGCGACAATATGATGATTTAAAACGGGAACTTGAGCAGCGGAAAGCAAGCATAGAAGAACGTATTAAAGAAGCCGACCGCTATGGGTTAGCAGTTACTTCAAGCTTTTCAACAGGAGAGTTGTCACAATATGATAATCACCCAGCTGATACTGCTACTGACTTATATGAACGCGAAAAGGACATTGCCATCTACGAAAAGTTACAAAAAGAACTGGAAGATGTCGACTATGCGTTAAATAAAATGCAAAATGGCTCATATGGAGTTTGTGAAGTGACAGGAAAGCAAATTCCATATGACCGCCTGCAGGCCAACCCGACTGCACGAACTGTCGTTGAGCACTCAAAAGGTCTATTAGCTAATCATCGCCCAGTAGAAGAAGCAGTCTTAGGAAACTTTGATGAATATAATTTTGACAACCGTGATGATGAAACAGAATTTGACGCTGAAGATGCTTATCAATCGGTCGCTTCTTTTAACGAAAATAGTATGGTCTTTGAAGATTCTTCACTAGACCGTACCGGAGAGTTGGTTGGTTACGTGGAAGAATTGGAAGCTTTTGCTTCAACTGATATTTATGGTTATCAAGGAGATGACTCTGTCGATTTCCAAAGAAATATCCATTACGATCAATATTTGAACGAAAAATAAACTAATCCAAGCTGGCTCTTTATATGTACAAGTGTCAGATAGTCCCTGACACTTGTGAGTCAGTCTAACTAATTGTGGTTAAACTATATAAGCGCAGGGGTAAAAATAAGTAAAAAAAGACACTTTCATCATTTTATGCTAAAATGCTAACGTATGCATAATGAGATGGAGGAAATGACTTTGATTTGGTTATATTATGTTATTGCAGTAATCATTATTTTGTTTGATCAATGGACAAAATGGATTGTCGTACATTCGATGGAAATAGGCGAACGTATTCCATTAATTGAAAACGTCCTTTATTTTACTTCTCATCGTAATCAAGGGGCAGCGTTTGGTATTTTACAAGGACAGATGTGGTTTTTCTACATCGTAACAGTATTCGTTGTAGGATTTATCGTATATTACATTCAAAAGGAAGCAAAAAAAAGTATCCTACTTGGTGTGTCTTTAGGTTTAATTTTAGGTGGAGCTATTGGAAACTTTATCGACCGAGTTTTTCGAGGTGAAGTTGTAGATTTTATTGATACTTTTATCTTTACATACAATTTCCCTATTTTTAATGTAGCTGATTCTGCTCTTTGTGTTGGGGTAGCTTTAATCTTCATTAAGATTATTAACGACGAAAGAATAGCAAAGGGGAAGAAATAATGGAGCAATACGAATTTAAGATCAACGAAGAACAGGTAAGTGAACGAATAGATAAATTAATGACGACCTTTAATCCAGAATGGTCTAGAACTCAAGTTCAGCAATGGATTAAAGACGGAAATGTTACCGTTAATGGTGATACTGTTAAAACAAATTATAAAGTGCAATTAAACGATAGATTAGAGTTAGAAATACCAGAACCTGAACTGCTTGAAGTTGAACCAGAACCGATTAATTTAGATATTGTTTATGAAGATGAAGATGTCATTGTTGTTAATAAACCACGTGGAATGGTAGTTCACCCTGCACCTGGCCATTATTCAGGAACACTGGTAAATGGTTTAATGTATCACTGTAAAGACCTATCAGGAATTAATGGTGTAATCAGACCAGGAATCGTACATCGAATAGATAAGGATACGTCCGGTTTATTGATGGTGGCAAAAAATGATGTCGCCCATGAATCATTAGTAGAACAACTTAAAGCGAAGACAACAAAGCGAATATATAAAGCAATTGCTCACGGCGTTATCGCACATGATGTTGGGACAATTGAAGCCCCCATTGGAAGAGATAAAAAGGACCGCCAAAGCATGGCCGTTACTGAAGAGGGACGTGATGCGGTGACTCATTTTACGGTACTTGAAAGATTTGAAAACTTTACGTATGTTCAATGTGAACTTGAAACAGGCAGAACGCATCAAATCCGTGTTCATATGAAATATATAGGTTTTCCTTTAGCTGGAGACCCTAAATATGGACCAAAAAAGACTCTTGATATCGACGGACAAGCGTTACATGCATCTGTTTTAGGATTTGTACATCCACGTACAAAAGAAGAGCTTGTTTTTGAAGCGCCACTCCCACAGGAGATAGTAAAATTACTTGAAGAGCTAAGAAGGTAATTGTTAGAAGTATCTAACTATTTTTAAATTACAAAAACCGATTGACTTTGTTGTCGAATAGTGGAATAATAACGATAACAACAATATAGATCCTTTAACTACAGTCCCGTGAGGCTGAGAAGGAAGCGGATTAATGGTAACACAGGGTGGAGTATGCCCTTTTACTGAACATTCACTAAACCTCTCATCAGAAACGGTGAGAGGTTTTTTGTATAACGACCGCTTTCACGTTAGGACATACTAATAGGGTGGAGGTGTTTAAGTATGGCGAGAATAATTTTAGACGAACAAGCAATTCGACGTGCAACAACTAGAATTGCACATGAAATAATTGAACGAAATAAAGGAATTGATAATTGTATCTTAGTTGGAATTAAAACTCGTGGTATTTATGTTGCTAAAAGGTTAGCAGAGAGAATTGAACAAATTGAAGGGGAAAAAATTCCAGTTGGTGAAGTCGATATCACACTATACAGGGACGACTTAACTGTGAAAACGGATGATCAAGACCCTCTACTAAAAGGTTCACAAGTTCCTGCTGATATTACAGATCGAAAAGTCATCTTGATTGATGATGTACTTTACACAGGAAGAACCGTTCGAGCAGCTTTAGATGCATTAATGGATTTAGGCAGACCATCACAAATCCAATTAGCGGTGCTAATTGATAGAGGGCATCGTGAATTGCCAATTCGTCCAGACTATGTCGGAAAAAATGTTCCAACATCTAAAAGTGAAATTATTACTGCGAAATTAAAAGAAGTCGATGAAATTGATGAAGTAAGTATTATCCAAAAGGAAGAATTTTAATAATCACTCTTTAAAGCAGTCCAGTGAGGCTGACAAGAGACCATTTACACTTCTTACAAGGACTATGTCCTTTTTAAAGTGTAAACAACCTCTCGTCAACATTGGACGCAGAGGTTTTTTTCATAATATCCGCTATTTCAACAAAGCTTACTAACAAGAGAATCATTAAAGGAGGACAATAAAATGTCACAACAACAAGAAATTGGTATCAGAGAAGTACCAAGATTTGATAAATGGTTAACCTTTAGTATTCAGCACTTATTTGCAATGTTCGGTGCAACCATCTTAGTTCCATATTTAGTTGATTTAAGTCCTGCAGTTGCATTATTTTCAAGTGGATTAGGTACTCTAGCGTACTTATTAATAACTCGTGGACAAATTCCAGCTTACTTAGGTTCATCCTTTGCGTTTATCGCTCCGATTATAGCGGCCACGACGATCGGCGGTCCAGAAGGGGCAATGATCGGGAGTTTCCTAGCGGGGATCATTTACGGAATAGTAGCGTTACTAATTAAAGCGAGCGGTGTAAGTTGGCTGCTAAAAATCTTACCACCAATCGTAGTCGGCCCAGTTATTATGGTTATTGGTTTAGGTTTAGCAGGTGTGGCAATTAATATGGCCATGTATGTACCAGGTTCTCAACCACCAGAATATAGCGGTACCTTATTTTCATAGCGATTGTAACTTTATCGATTACCATTTTATCAGCATTCTTCCTAAAAGGGTTCTTCGGTCTAATTCCTTTCCTATTTGGAATAATCGGCGGATATGTTTATGCCTACTTCATGGGGGTTATAGATTTAACACCTGTAAGAGAAGCACCAATCTTTGCAGTACCAGATTTCATCATACCGTTTGTCACTTATACACCAAGCTTCAACTGGCAAATTGCCGCGATTATGGTTCCAATCGCAGTCGTAACGATTTCAGAACATATTGGGGACCAGATGGTTCTTAGTAAAGTAGTCGGAAAGAATTTTATTAAAAAGCCAGGCTTACATCGTTCTCTATTTGGAGATGGGGTTGCAACAATGATCGCATCTGTCCTTGGGGGGCCTCCAAATACAACATACGGAGAGAACATTGGTGTACTTGCGATTACACGAGTGTTTAGTGTATTCGTTATCGGTGGAGCAGCAGTACTCGCAATGACACTTGCATTCTTTGGAAAATTCGCAGCCTTAATTCAAACGATCCCAACTGCAGTTATGGGCGGGGTATCGATCTTACTCTTTGGGGTAATCGCTTCATCAGGTTTACGTATGTTAATTGAAAATGGTATCAATATGGGATTAAAGCGTAACTTAATCATTTCATCAACTATTCTTGTCATCGGTATTGGGGGAGCTTTCATCCAAGTTTCAGATGAAATCCAAATTGCCGGTATGGCGCTAGCAACTATTATCGGGATTGTTCTTCACTTAATTTTACCTGATAAAGAAGTAAGTTATGGTACAAAATCAATGTTTGAAGACAACCAATAATTAAATAAAACAATCATCCTTTAACTAAAGGTCCAGTGAGGCCTTGAAGGGGTAGTTAGATATTATAGGCAGTTGTTTTTACTGTCTCTCTTCAACGAGGATGACTCAGAGCTAGGTGTAAACATCAATCAGATGTTAAACCTAATTGAGCCATCCTCTTTTTTTATAAAAAATGAAGTGAAGATGAAGGAGAGGAAGATGATTATGCACGTATTAACGATGCCATTACTCGAGACGATTGAAATTCATCAAATCTTACATGATGCTCAAGCTTTCCTAAATGGTGACCGTTGGATGCCAAATCGAGAAACATTTGTAGCCAATCTTTTCTTTGAGCCGAGTACGAGAACAAAATTTAGCTTTGAAGTAGCAGAAAAAAAACTAGGCCTCCAAGTTTTGAATTTTGAAGCTCAAACATCCAGTGTAACTAAAGGGGAAACATTGTACGACACGGTCAAAACATTAGAGGCGATTGGAACGAATATTGTGGTTATCCGTCATCAACAAGATCATTACTTTGACGATCTTGTAGGAAGAATTTCTATTCCAATCATTAATGGCGGGGACGGCTGTGGACATCACCCTACTCAATCTTTACTTGATTTATTAACGATTAAACAGGAATTTGGAACATTCGAAGGATTAAAGGTCGTCATTGTAGGAGACATTAGACACAGTCGAGTGGCTAGATCCAATGCAGAAGTACTTCATCGCCTTGGGGCTAGCGTATGGTTTTCAGGGCCGCGCTCATGGATTGACGACAGTATTCCATATGGGAATTTCATTGATATCGATGATGCTGTTGAAATGGCAGATGTGATGATGATGCTTCGAATACAACATGAACGTCATGCTGTGAAGATGGTAACAACTCAAAGCGATTATCATCACCAATATGGATTAACAATTGAAAGAGAACAACGAATGAAAAAAGACAGTATCATTATGCATCCAGCGCCAATTAATAGAGATGTTGAAATTGCAAGTGAGCTTGTTGAATGTGAACGCTCGAGAATATTCAAGCAAATGACAAATGGGGTTGCAGTTCGAATGGCAGTCTTAAAACGTGCGATCGAAAAGGGAGGACTTAAATAAATGAAGACATTAATTAAAAACGGAAAACTACTCAGTGAAAATGGTGAACTTATTAATCGAGATGTCCTAATTGAGGATAGCAAAATTGTAAGAATTGGAAACGAGTTAGAAGAACAGGCAGATGAGGTAATTAATGTTAACGGAAACTTAGTCATTCCTGGCATGATTGATTTACATGTCCACTTAAGAGAGCCGGGTGGTGAACATAAAGAAACGATCGAAACGGGAACAATGGCAGCGGCAAAAGGTGGATTTACAACAGTTGCACCCATGCCAAATACTAGACCAGTTCCAGATACGAAAGAACAGTTAGATTGGCTGCAAAATCGAATTAAAGAAACAGCACATGTTCGGGTACTGCCTTACGCATCCATTACTATTCGTGAATTAGGTCAAGAATTAACGAACTTCGAAGACCTTGCAGAAAGCGGAGCGTTTGCTTTTACAGATGATGGAGTTGGGGTACAAAATGCAGACATGATGCTTCAAGCGATGAAAGCTGCTGCAAAAATTAAGAAAGCAATTGTTGCACACTGTGAAGAAAATACACTCATCCATAAAGGCGCAGTTCATGAGGGAACCTTCTCAGAAAAACACGGAATTAATGGTATCCCATCCGTGTGTGAATCCGTACATATCGCTCGTGATGTGTTACTAGCTGAAGCTGCAGATGCTCACTACCACGTCTGTCATATTAGTACGAAAGAATCAGTTCGTGTTGTGCGTGATGCAAAAAGAGCAGGTATTAAAGTGACAGCAGAAGTAACACCACATCATTTATTACTTTGTGATGAAGACATTCCTGGATTAGACTCAAATTATAAAATGAACCCGCCGCTTAGAGGAAAGAAGGACCTCGAAGCTTTAATTGAAGGATTGCTTGATGGGACAATTGATTTTATCGCAACAGATCATGCACCACATAGTGAAGAAGAAAAAGCTTTAGGCATGGAAAAAGCCCCATTTGGTATTGTCGGATTAGAAACAGCTTTTCCATTGTTATATACAAACATGGTTGAAAAAGGAACGATTACATTAAAGCAATTAGTCGATTGGTTAACGATTAAACCAGCTGAGACGTTTGGCTTGCCATATGGAACAATTGATGAAGGTGTAGAGGCAGACATTACAGTTATTGATTTAAATTCAGAAGAAACGATCAACCCTGAAAGCTTTGTATCAAAGGGGAAAAACACACCTTTTGCAAACTGGAATTGTAAAGGTTGGCCGACACACACATTTGTAGCTGGAAAGCTTGTATGGAAAAAGGGGGAGCAGTAATGAAAAGACAATTAATTTTAGAAGATGGAACAGTATTTGTTGGAAAAGCTTTTGGTAGTGAGAATGAAAAAGTAGGAGAAGTCGTTTTTAATACGGGGATGACAGGATATCAAGAGATCTTATCTGACCCTTCCTATTGTGCTCAAATTGTAACACTAACTTATCCATTAGTAGGCAATTACGGTATTAACCGTGATGATTTCGAGTCAATTGAACCAGCTATTCATGGATTAATTGTTAAAGAGGCTGCGATTCATCCAAGCAACTGGAGATGCGAAGAGTCAATTGATGATTTATTGAAAGCCAAAGGTATCCCAGGGTTAGAAGGAATTGATACAAGAAAATTAACTCGCCTTATTCGTAAGCATGGTACGTTAAGAGGAAAATTATGCGGCATGGATGTGAATGTTGAAGATGTTGTCAAACAACTTAACTCAACAGAAGAGCCAAACGACCAAGTAAAACGAGTATCAACTAAAGATCCTTATCACTGCCCAGGAAGAGGTCATCGTGTTGTCTTAGTTGATTACGGTGCAAAGCACGGTATCATTCAAAACTTAATTTCACGAGATTGTGATGTAATTGTCGTGCCATACAATACAACAGCTGATGAAATTCTACGTTTATACCCAGATGGTATTATGCTGTCCAATGGTCCTGGAAATCCAGTCGATGTTCCAGAAGCAATTGAAATGATCCAAAATTTATTAGGAAAAGTACCGATTTTCGGAATTTGTCTAGGGCATCAACTACTTGCATTAGCTAGTGGTGCAAGATCAGCGAAATTAACGTTTGGACACCGTGGTTCCAACCATCCAGTAAGAGAATTAGAAACAGGAAAAATTGATATTACTTCTCAAAATCACGGTTATACAATCGAAGAAGATTCACTTGAAGATACTCGTTTAATAGTCACACATAAAGCAGTGAATGACGGAACAGTTGAAGGTGTTGCCCACCTGGACTACCCTGCATTTAGTGTTCAATATCACCCAGAAGCATCACCAGGACCAGAAGACTCAAACCATCTATTTACTAAGTTTATTAAGTTGATTGAAGAACATAAACAAAGCCGAGTGCGCGTTTAACAAATAAGGGGGAGACAACATGCCAAAACGTACGGATATTAAAAAGATTTTAGTGATTGGGTCAGGACCCATCGTTATCGGACAAGCAGCTGAATTTGATTATGCAGGTACACAAGCATGTCAAGCGTTAAAAGAAGAAGGATATGAGGTAATTCTTATTAACTCTAACCCAGCAACAATTATGACGGATACAACGATGGCTGATCGAGTGTATATTGAGCCAATTACGTATGAGTTTGTTAGCCGAATTATTCGTCAAGAACGCCCAGACGGTCTTCTGGCAACTTTAGGTGGCCAAACTGGTCTTAACATGGCTGTGGAACTAGAAGAGTCAGGTATCTTAAAAGAGTACGATATTGAACTATTAGGAACACATCTTGACGCCATTAAACGTGCTGAGGATCGTGACTTGTTTAGAACATTAATGAACGAATTAAATGAGCCGGTACCAGATAGTGATATCGTTCATAACCTTGAAGAGGCTTACCGTTTTGTTGAGCGTGTCGGTTATCCAATTATCGTTCGTCCGGCATATACACTTGGTGGAACTGGCGGCGGACTTGTATATAACGAGGAAGACCTTATAGAAATCGTAACGAGCGGACTAAAGTACAGCCCAGTGACACAATGTCTTTTAGAGAAAAGTATCGCTGGATTTAAAGAAGTAGAATATGAAGTAATGCGTGATGGTAAAGACCAAGCGATCGTTGTATGTAACATGGAAAATATCGATCCAGTTGGCGTACACACAGGAGATTCCATCGTAGTAGCACCTAGTCAAACGCTTTCTGATCGTGAATATCAAATGCTTCGTAATTCATCTTTAAAAATTATTCGTGCATTAGGAATTGAAGGCGGATGTAACGTTCAGTTTGCACTCGATCCGGACAGCTATCAATACTACATCATTGAAGTAAATCCACGGGTAAGCCGTTCATCAGCACTTGCGTCAAAAGCAACAGGTTATCCAATTGCAAAGATTGCAGCAAAAATTGCAGCAGGGTATGCATTAGATGAAATTATGAATCCGATTACGAAAACGACGTATGCTAGTTTTGAACCAGCGCTTGACTATGTCGTAAGTAAAATTCCACGCTGGCCATTTGATAAGTTTGAGTCAGCAAACCGTACATTAGGAACACAAATGAAAGCGACAGGGGAAGTTATGGCGATTGGACGTAATTTAGAAGAGTCTCTTTTAAAAGCCATTCGTTCATTAGAAGCAGGTGTATTCCATTTAGAAAGAAGCGGACTTGAGACACTTGAAAATGTCGAGTTAGAAAAGCGTATAGCTGTAGCGGATGATGAGCGCTTGTTTGTAATCGGTGAGGCGTTCCGTCGTGGTTACACGGTACAAAAACTTTGGGAATTAAGTAAAATTGATCATTTCTTCCTTCATAAAATGGAAGATATCGTGAAATTAGAACAGTCATTAAAAGATAACAAAGGTAACCTTGAACTGTTAACTGAAGCAAAAGAAAAAGGATTTGCTGATGTAACGATCGCACAATTATGGGAAATGGAAGAGGGAGAGCTTTTCGACCTGCGTGAGCAAAAAGGAATTATGCCAGTATATAAAATGGTTGATACGTGTGCAGCAGAATTCGAATCTGCAACTCCATATTTCTATGGAACGTATGAAGATGAAAACGAGTCATTCATTTCAGATAAAAAGAGTATTCTTGTATTAGGCTCTGGACCAATCCGTATCGGACAAGGAATTGAGTTTGATTACGCGACAGTTCATACGGTTTGGGCAATTAAAGAAGCTGGATACGAAGCGATTATTATTAACAATAACCCAGAAACGGTTTCAACAGATTTCAGTACTTCTGACAAGCTGTACTTTGAGCCTTTAACACTAGAAGACGTGCTGCATGTCATTAGACAAGAACAACCAGAAGGTGTAATTGTTCAATTTGGTGGTCAAACGGCAATCAACTTAGCGGAAGGTCTATCAGCTCGTGGAGTTAAAATTTTAGGAACAGCATTAGAAGATATGGACCGTGCTGAAGATCGTGATAAGTTTGAAAATACATTACAAGAATTAGGAATACCACAACCACTAGGTAAAACAGCAACTTCAGTAGATCAAGCAGTGAAAATTGCAACTGACATTGGCTACCCCGTCTTAGTACGTCCATCTTATGTACTAGGTGGTAGAGCAATGGAGATCGTTTATAAAGAAGCTGAGTTACTAAACTATATGGAAAATGCGGTAAAGATCAACCCGAAACATCCGGTATTGATTGACCGTTATTTAACAGGAAAAGAAATTGAAGTGGATGCTATCTCAGATGGTGAAAACGTTTATATACCAGGAATTATGGAACATATCGAGCGTGCTGGCGTTCACTCAGGTGACTCGATTGCGGTTTATCCACCACAAACACTTTCTGCTGAAATTAAAGAGAAGGTCATTGAGCGTACGATTTCATTAGCTCGCGGATTAAATATCGTTGGACTTTTAAACATCCAGTTCGTTTTACATGAAAATGAGGTTTACGTGCTAGAAGTAAACCCTCGTTCAAGTCGTACGGTTCCATTCTTAAGTAAAATAACAGGTGTTGCTATGGCAAACATTGCAACGAAAGCGATCTTAGGTAAGAAGCTTCCTGAATTAGGCTATGAAACAGGCTATCACCCTGAAGGCAAAGAAGTATCGGTTAAAGTACCAGTGTTCTCATTTGCTAAGCTGCGTCGTGTCGATATTTCACTCGGTCCTGAAATGAAATCAACAGGTGAAGTTATGGGACGTGACTACACATTAGAAAAAGCGCTCTATAAAGGGTTAATTGCATCTGGTATGAAAATTCCTAAGTACGGTTCAGTTCTTTTCACTATTGCTGATAAGGACAAAGAAGAAGGCTTAGAACTTGTTCAGCGTTTCCACCGTATTGGCTATAACATTTTAGCAACCGAAGGAACTGCTGGTATGATTAAAGACCTGCAAATCCCAGTAACAACTGTTAATAAAATTGGTGCTGAAAAGCCCAATTTACTAGATGTTATTCGCCAAGGACAAGCACAATTTGTAATTAATACATTCTCTAAAGGAAAACAACCGGCTCGTGATGGTTTCCGAATTCGTCGTGAAGCAGTTGAAAACGGTGTAGTTTGTTTGACGTCACTTGATACAGCAGAAGCTTTATTAAAAGTAATCGAGTCAATTACATTCGCTTCAGAAAGTATGCCAGCAATGCAATAAGAAAAGAAAAGCGAAAGCGCCCGTTCAGTGACGAACGGACTGGAGCTCGTCCGTATGAGATAAAGGAAACACGGTGAACGTCAGAGAGCCGATGTTGACTTATCGTAAGGAGGAGAGCGAAGTCTCGCCAGTCGCTGGGCGCTGCAGCTAGACATCTTCGAATCTATACTAACTTGTCTTTTAATAAAGGGGGATGTGCTTGTGCTTAAGGATAACTTAACAATCGTTCACCAAGAGAGGATTGCCGATCAAATATTTGAATTAGTAATCGAAGGTGAACTTGTTTCAAATATGACAACACCAGGGCAGTTTGTTCATGTCAAAATTGATCGTGGAATTGATCCGCTGTTACGACGCCCAATTAGCATATGTAATGTCGATCTAAACAAAAAGCAGCTAACGATGTTATATCGTGCTGGTGGAAAAGGAACGTCACTTTTATCTCAACGTGTGAAAGGGGAACTTGTTGATGTCATGGGTCCCCTTGGCACAGGCTTTCCTGTAGAAGAAGCAAAAGAGGGAGAAGTAGCCTTGTTAGTAGGTGGGGGTATTGGTGTTCCTCCACTGTACTACCTCTCACAGCAACTGAAAGCAAGAGGTGTAAAAGTCGTTCACGTCCTTGGTTTTGCTTCAGCCAAAGATGTTTTTTATGAAGAAAAATTTGCGCAACTTGGAGATACTTATGTTGCAACAGTTGATGGAACACATGGTTCAAAAGGATTTGTGACTGATGTGATTGAGCAAGAAGGTCTTAATTTTGATGTGTTATTTTCTTGCGGGCCTAACCCTATGTTGAAAGCATTAGAAGATCGCTTTCATGACAGACGAGCGTATTTATCTCTTGAAGAGCGAATGGGCTGTGGAATTGGTGCGTGCTTAGCCTGTGTATGTCATCTTCAAGACGATCCAACAGGTACTTCATATAAAAAGATATGTACAGACGGTCCTGTATTCCCAATCGGAGAGGTGATACTATGAGCCGTTTACAAATAGAACTACCAGGATTATCTATGAAAAATCCAATTATGCCAGCTTCCGGCTGCTTTGGATTTGGAAAAGAGTATGCAAAGTTTTACGATTTAAGTAAGCTCGGTGCGATTGCAGTTAAAGCTACTACAGCTGAACCGCGCTACGGAAATCCAACACCACGTGTTGCCGAAACAGCAGCTGGAATGCTAAACGCCATCGGATTACAAAACCCAGGCCTTGAAAAAGTTGTAAATGAAGAATTACCATGGCTAGAAAAGTATGATGTTCCTATTATTGCGAACGTAGCTGGATCAGAAATGGAAGATTATATTGAAGTAGCAGAACGCGTATCTAAAGCACCCAATGTGACTGCATTAGAGCTGAATATATCTTGTCCAAACGTTAAAAAAGGCGGAATTGCCTTCGGTACAATCCCAGAAGTAGCAGCAGAATTGACAAAAGAAGTGAAACGAGTATCTTCGGTTCCGGTTTATGTGAAGTTGTCTCCTAATGTTGCTGATATTGTTGGAATGGCTAGAGCTGTGGAAGAAGCAGGTGCCGATGGACTATCTATGATTAATACATTATTAGGAATGCGGATTGATTTGAAATCAAGAAAACCGATCTTAGCCAATGGTGCAGGTGGACTTTCTGGACCAGCGGTAAAGCCGGTAGCGATCCGTATGATCCATCAAGTAAGTCAAGCGGTTTCGATCCCGATTATCGGAATGGGCGGAATACAATCAGCTGAAGATGTTATTGAATTTTTCTTAGCAGGTGCCGATGCTGTTGCCGTTGGTACAGCAAACTTTGTGGATCCATTTATTTGTCCGGATATTATCAATGCACTGCCTGAATGGTTAGATCAGCTTGGTGTTGATCACATTTCTGAATTAACGGGAGGGAGCTGGAAATAATGAACAGACCAGTTATTATTGCTTTAGATTTTTCCAGCACCGAAGCGGTTGAAGAGTTTCTAACGAAAATGCCAAATGAACCGCTTTTTTTAAAAGTCGGTATGGAACTTTTTTATAGTTCAGGTGCACAACTAATTCATAGTTTGAAAGAAAAAGGGCATCGAATCTTTTTAGATTTAAAGTTGCATGACATCCCAAATACTGTACAGCAAGGAATGAAAGCTCTCGCTCAATTAAATGTTGATATTGTTAACGTCCATGCTGCAGGTGGTTCAGAAATGATGAGACGAGCGATGGACGGTCTTTATGCAGGAACTCCATCTGGAATAGAGCGTCCAAAGTTGATCGCTGTCACACAATTAACGAGTACGAGTGAACAGGTCATGCAACAAGAATTGAAGATTAATGGAACGATGAAAGAAACGGTTCAAGCCTATGCGAAACTAGCAAGTGAAAGTGGATTAGATGGAGTCGTTTCTTCTCCACTAGAAGTACCGCTAATTCATGAGGCTTGTGGAGAACAGTTTCTAACAGTCACACCTGGGATTCGTCTAGCTGGAGATGCTGTAGGGGACCAAAAACGGGTGACAACACCGAGTGATGCTAGAAAACTTGGCAGTTGGGGAATCGTGGTAGGAAGAAGTATTACCGCGAGTAAAGATCCTGCAAGTGCTTATGAAAGAGTCGTAAAAGAATGGGAGGAATTATCATGAAAAAACAAATAGCAACGCACCTATTAGATATAAATGCTGTATATTTACGCCCAAATGACCCATTTACGTGGAGTTCAGGGATGAAATCTCCCATTTATTGTGATAATCGTTTAACACTATCTTACCCTGTCATTCGTAAGGATATTGCGAATGGGTTAAAGCAATTAATTGAAGAAAATTATGCTGATGTTGATGTTATTGCAGGGACGGCCACTGCCGGTATTCCTCATGCGGCTTGGGTAAGTGATTTGATGGAAAAGCCGATGGCCTATATTCGCAGTAAAGCAAAAGGTCACGGAAAAGGTAATCAAATTGAAGGTAAGATCGAAGCTGGTGATAAAGTAGTGATTGTTGAAGATTTGATTTCAACAGGAGGAAGTGTCATTACTGCTGCAGAAGCCGTTCGTGAAGTAGGTGGAATTGTCGTTGGAGTTGTGGCCATTTTTACATACGGTTTAGAAAAAGGGATCACTCAACTCGAAGAAGCAAAATTACCGTTCCAAGTACTAACAGATTATGAAACACTTCTTCAAGTATCATTAGAGAGAAAAGATATTAATGAAGAAGAAGTATCAAAACTAAAGCAATGGCGTCAAAATCCATCTTCTACAGATTGGATGAACGCCTAATATAGAGTTGGACTGGCAACAGTTAAAGCATTCAGCAACTAAAGACATAAAATAGAGGTGGAGATCATTTATGATTTTCATCTCTATATTTTATATAAATCTTATTTATTCCTTCCTAAATTTTGTATAATGTTAAAGGAATGTGAGTTAGGAAAGCCGAAGTTATTCTACAGCGCGGTCTAGCGTATTAAAATATCCTGAGCTAGTAATGACAGTTTGAAGGTAATATGAAGGGGGAGTACATATGCGAAAGATGGATGGGGAAGAGTTCGATCCGTTAGTGCCTTTTTTTGATGGGATGGCATGTACTAAGTGGTTAGGGGCTGTACATGATCAACTAAAACAAGCAACAGGAACTTGGAGTGGCAAGCGCGTATTGGATGTAGGCTGTGGAACAGGACGTTTATTATTTAGAGGAGTAGATGAAGCCGATCATGTAGTAGGTATTGATCTCTCTGAAGGAATGATTCAAGCTGCAAATGAACTTTACGAGGAAAATGGTAAAAAGGATAAAGCTACTTTTCAAGTAGGGGATGCGTATAGTTTACCATTTGGTGATCATGAATTTGACTTAGCGATTTCTACATGTGTGCTTTTTCTCTTACCAGAACCAGCCAAAGGTATTAAGGAGATGATCCGTGTCGTTAAAGAGGGTGGTATGATTGCGATGTTAAACCCATCTGAACATATGAGTCAGCAGACAGCTGCCGAGTATTGTGAACGGCATAAGATTACACAGTTTGAGGAAACGACGCTGCTAAAATGGTCTAATATTTCAACGTTACGTCATCGCTATAATTCGGAGGAACTTTCGATGTTTCTTAAGGGCTGCGGAGCAAAGGAAGTGGAGCACTTTCCGGTTGTTGACGGCTTAGCTTTAATTACCATTTGTAAGCTATAATAAGAAGGACAGCCCAATTAAATGGCTGTCCTTTAATTTTATTCCCGCATAATGAGAATTACTTTCTCAACTTCAATACTAGATCCTCATCAGGTGTTACATACAACGTTGTTTGATTGTCATATATAACAAAGCCAGGTTTTGACCCACTTGGCTTTTTGACATGTCGGATTTTCGTATAATCAACAGGTACACCGCTTGATTGTCGTGCCTTACTATAAAACGCAGCGACTGTTGCTGCTTCTGTTAACGTCGTCTCGTCTGGATTGGTATCGCGGATCAAGACGTGAGAACCAGGAATGTCTTTTGTATGCAGCCAGATTTCGTCTTGACGGGCAAATCGATTCGTTAGGTATTCGTTTTGCTTGTTATTTTTACCGACAAAAAATTCCACACCTGCTGATGAGATATAGGACTCTACTTGTGGTTTGGTCGGTTTTTTCTTTTTCTTACTATCTTTTTGCCGACGTCTTACATAGCCTTCTTCAACTAGCTCTTCACGAATTTCCTCAACATCCTTAGGAGATGCTGCTTCCATTTGCTGAATTAATTGATCAAGGTATTTAATTTCTTGTTTTGCTTTTTCTATTTGTTCCTCTACAACTGCAACGGAGTTTTTTGCTTTATTATATTTGCGGAAGAAATTTTGAGCATTATCTGACGGTGTCTTCTGTGGGTCTAATGGGATCGTTACAGTTGCACCGTTTACATCGTAATAATCGATGACGTCGACTGCTTTGTCACCGCGTTTAACCATATAAAGGTTAGCGGTTAATAGTTCGCCGAAGCGTTGATACTTTTGTGCTTTTTCAGCATCAACTAATGTTTTCTCTAGCTTTTTTATTTTTTTCTCATTTTTGGAGAGTTCATTTCGTAAAAAGCGTTCAAGGTCATGAGCTTGTTGTTTTACTCGGTCACGCTCTCCTTTACCATAAAAAAAGCGGTCAAGTAGTTCACTTACTGAAGAGAAATAACGCACATCACCATGTAAATGAGTTAATGAAAATAAAGAGAATGCTTCTTTTCCAGTTGCTATGATCATCTGTGGCTCAAATTGATTAGCTTTTAATGGGTCAATTACTTCAAAAAATCCAGATACGACAGCTTTTTGCTGTGATAACTTCGCACGGTGAACGATTTCTTTTGTCACTTGTGGTGATATGCCCGAAAAAGCTTCGAGAAGCTGCTTATCTAATTTCCCTTGATTGAAATCTAGCTTACGAAGCAATCCTTCTTCATCTACAGAAAAGGGGTCGGTCTTTCCTTGCCCAGGTGGATATTCATACGTATGACCTGGGAGAACCGTTCTTACACTGCTTTGTGACGGTGTAATATGCTTGATGCTGTCAATAATTTTTTTACTTTCTTTATCAATCAGTGTAATGTTGCTATGCCGTCCCATAATTTCAATAACTAATGTTTTATATGTAGTATCTCCTAATTCGTCTTTTCCTTTTATATCAATAGTAATGATACGTTCCATATCGATTTGCTCAATTTTTTCTATAAAACTACCTTCTAGATGTTTGCGGAGCAGCATACAAAACATCGGTGGCTCTTGAGGGTTATCATATTTTTCCTTCGTTAAATGAGCACGGGCAAATGAAGGGTTTGCCGATAAAAGCAATGAATGATTGGTGCCTTTTGCACGGATCGTTAATAATAGCTCAGTTTTATAAGGTTGATAGACACGGGAAATTCTTCCCGTTACTAATTTTTCTTGTAACTCGTTTGTTATTGCTCTAGTCATTAGTCCATCAAATGACATACGTTCACCAACTTCCTTAACGTTCAACTTTTGAAATAAGTTTAAAATTTAATATTTATAAAATCATTACTATCAACAGTATAGCATTTTTTAGGACGTGCCTGAATATGATGCTTGTATAAAGTGTACAAGATGTGGGGTGTCTTCATGAAATGGTATGAGATGGAGGTAAACGAAGTTGAAAGATCGACGGGAACAAACGGAACAACGGGTTTGTCAGATAAGGAGGCACAAAAGCGGTTAAAGCAATATGGGGAAAACAAATTGGACGAAGGAGAAAAACCTTCAGCACTATTAGTCTTCTTAAGTCAATTTAAAGATTTTATGGTGCTCGTTTTACTAGCTGCGACACTCATTTCCGGGTTGCTAGGTGAATACATCGATGCGATTACAATTATGATTATTATCTTATTAAATGGTGTATTAGGATTCGTACAGGAACGAAAAGCAGAAAAATCATTAACTGCCTTAAAAGAATTGTCAGCTCCACAACTAGTCGTCCTTCGTAATGGAGAGTGGACGAAAATTCCGTCTAGTTTGGCGGTTGTGGGTGATATCGTTAAGGTCACTAGCGGTGACCGAATTGGTGCTGATATGAGGCTTTTAAAAGTCAATGGTCTTCAAATTGAGGAATCGTCACTTACAGGAGAGTCTGTTCCTGTACAAAAAAGTGAACAGGTTTTAGTAGGTGAAGACCTTGAACTTGGAGATCAAGCCAATATGGCATTTATGGGTACCCTCGTCACCCAAGGAAATGGAATTGGTGTAATTATTGCAACTGGAATGAAAACAGAAATGGGGAAGATAGCCCATTTACTTCAATCAACAGAAACATTAGTAACCCCTTTGCAAAGAAAATTAGAGCAGTTGGGGAAGATTTTAATTGGTGTTGCACTTCTTCTTACAGCTCTTGTCGTTTTAATTGGGGTTTATCAAGGACATGACGTCTACACGATGTTCCTCGCTGGGGTTTCTTTAGCCGTTGCTGCAATTCCTGAGGGGTTACCAGCGATCGTAACTGTTGCACTAGCTCTAGGTGTTCAACGAATGATTAAACGAAAGGCGATTGTTCGTAAACTCCCTGCCGTTGAAACGTTAGGATGTGCGTCAGTCATTTGTTCTGACAAAACCGGAACTTTAACGCAAAATAAGATGACAGTAACTCACTTGTGGATTGGTGGAAAAACGTGGCATGTAACAGGAACAGGCTATGAGCCAACAGGTGATTTTTTAGCTAGTGGTGAAAAAGTAAACATTCAAAAAGAACGAGCCCTGCAACAGATGCTAGCTTTTGGATATTTATGTAATCATGCGAAAATCAATGAAAAACCGGTCAAGGAAGGTCTATTAAAAAAGAAGAAAACCGAATTTTACCTAGATGGCGACCCGACAGAAGGAGCACTGGTAGTTGCTGCAATGAAAGCAGGGATTACTTCAGATTCTCTTAAAAAGCAATTTAAAATCATTAAAGAATTTCCATTTGAATCAACGAGAAAAATGATGACAGTAATTGTTGAAGATAAAAATGGTAAAAGGTTTGCGATCACTAAAGGTGCACCTGATGTCGTATTAGCAAATAGTAAAAACATCTTTTTCAATTCCCGAGAAGAAGCTCTGACAAACAGAAGTCGAACGTTAGTAGAGGATGCGATAACAACATTAGCAAGTCAAGCGTTGCGTACGATTGCGATCGCGTATCGTCCACTCTCGACTTCTGATAAAGTGGATTATCCATTAGATGTAGAAAAAGATTTAACGTTCATTGGTCTTGAAGGAATGATTGATCCTCCAAGACCAGAAGTGAGAGACTCTATTCGTGAGTGTCGTGAAGCAGGTATTAAAACCATTATGATTACTGGAGACCACGCGATTACAGCTCGAGCGATAGCAAAGCAACTTGATATACTTCCTGAAAACGGTAAAGTACTTGACGGTCAAACGCTTTCTAGAATAAGTGTCCAACAGCTAGAGGAAATCGTGGATGATGTGTATGTATTTGCTCGTGTTTCTCCAGAACATAAATTAAAGATTGTCAAAGCGCTCCAAGCACGAGGGCATATTGTCGCAATGACCGGTGATGGTGTTAATGATGCCCCTGCCATTAAGGCAGCAAATATTGGGATTGCAATGGGAATTACAGGTACAGATGTGGCTAAAGAAGCGTCATCTCTCATATTAAGCGATGATAATTTTGCAACGATTAAAGTAGCCATTAAAGAAGGAAGAAATATTTACGAGAACATTCGAAAATTTATTCGGTACATGCTCGCATCCAATGTTGGAGAAATTTTAGTCATGTTGTTTGCGATGATTTTAGGGTTGCCTTTGCCACTCGTAGCGATTCAAATTTTATGGATTAACCTCGTAACTGATGGGTTGCCGGCAATGGCTCTTGGAATGGATAAAGCGGAAGGTGATGTGATGAAACGACCGCCGCGAAGTCCTGATGAAGGTGTATTTGCAAGAGGCCTTGCTTGGAAAATTGTGAGCAGAGGTTTTATGATTGGTGTCGTAACTTTAGTGGCATTTATGGTGACATTAAATGCGAACCCAGATGATTTGACCAAGGCGCAGACGGTAGCATTTGTTACACTCGTTATGGCTCAATTAATCCATGTATTCGACTGTCGCAGTGAGTATTCCGTGTATCACCGTAATCCTTTTGAAAATATGTATCTTGTAGTTGCGGTAATTTCATCTGTTTTACTTATGCTTGCTGTTATCTACTACCCGCCATTACAAACTGTTTTCCATACGACGTATATGGACGCACGTGATTGGCTCCTTATTCTTGGTATGGCTGCAATACCTACAGTTGTTTTAGGGGCAGGTCAATTATTTGGTAAAAAGCGTTAAGTTTATTACTTGCTATTTTAGAAAAGTTTCGTTAGGCTGTTATAGGTAACTTTTTACCTGTAACGGCCTTTCTTTCCTTTTTATTGTTGAAGGTGTTAATATTAGATAGAATAGAAAAAGTGGATGTGATAAGATGATTACAAGTATGACAGGATACGGGCAAGCGGTCTTAGAAAATGAACGCTTTAAAGTTTCAGTTGAAATGCGTTCCTATAATCATCGTTTTTTTGAAGTAATGATTCGTATGCCTAGACAGCTTTTACCGATTGAAGAACAGTTAAAGAAAGCCGTCCAAAAACAAGTGCATCGTGGTAAAGTTGATGTTTTTATTAACATAGAGGGTGAAGGTCTCGTCAAAAAGCGGTTAGATATAGATTGGGATCTCTTTCAGGAATATATTCACGTAGCAGCTGATATGAAAAAGCGAGCAGATATCACAGGACAGCCGTCAGTAGACGCATTGCTTCTACATGAAAAGATTGTAAGTGTTCACGAGCAAGAACAAACGGATGAAGGATTATTCTCCACACTTATTAAAGCTACAGAAGAGGCTGCCTTGAAGCTTGTCGAAATGAGAAAGCGAGAAGGACATTCGTTATTTATTGATTTAAAAACAAGAGTTGAACATGTAAGTCAATTAGCAACGGACTTGAAACAATATGCTCCTAAAGTAGCTGAACACTATCGCACAAAGTTACAGAAGCGTGTAGAAGAATTTTTACAAGGCCAAGTTGAATATGATGAAAATAGACTCTTAAATGAAGTAGCTTTCTTTGCGGATAAGTCGAATGTTGATGAGGAATTAATTCGGTTAGATTCTCACACCGTCCAATTTCAAAAGATTATTGAAGAGGGTGGAGTTGTTGGCAGAAAGTTAGATTTCCTCATTCAAGAGATGAATCGTGAAGTAAATACGATTGGCTCAAAAGCAAATGACATACATATAAGCCGACAAGTGGTAGAATTAAAGAGCGAAATCGAAAAAATTAAAGAACAAGTGCAAAATATTGAATGATTTTATAGAAAAACGCCCGTTCTTCGTATATAGTAATTTTAGGATGGGAAAAATATCGAGAGTGAGTTTTCTATTTTGGCGATAAGACACAAGCTTACCTTTACTTAAGGAGGGTTTAGCCTCATTGTCCTATTTACTCCTCTCAAAAAGCGAGGGAGAAAAGATGAACATTAAGTTAATTAATATTGGCTTTGGTAACATCGTATCTGCAAATCGTATTATTTCAATTGTAAGTCCAGAGTCTGCACCAATAAAAAGAATTATTCAAGAAGCGAGAGAGCGTAACATGTTGATTGATGCAACATATGGCAGGCGTACTCGAGCTGTCATCATCGCAGATAGCGACCATGTCATTTTAAGTGCAGTACAACCAGAAACGGTGGCACAGCGTCTAACGAACAAAGATGAATCAGAAGACGCTTAGATATACATACAAGGGCTGCTCGGCTAATGCCGAGTTTCTTACACTTTTTAACAATGACTTGTCTATTGAAAAAAAAGAGTGACAAGTTAAACGGAGGTATTTATGAAGAAGGAAAAAGGGTTGTTGATCGTGCTCTCAGGTCCTGCGGGTGTCGGGAAAGGAACGGTTTGTTCGGCTCTTCGTCAAGAGAACACAGACATTCAATACTCAGTGTCGGCAACCACTCGTGCTCCACGTGAAGGAGAAGTAGATGGTGTCAATTACTTCTTTAAATCAAGAGATGAATTTGAAGAAATGCTAAAAAATGATGCGCTTCTAGAATGGGCCGAGTACGTTGGTAACTATTATGGTACACCGATTGATTATGTTAAAAAAACAATTGACGAAGGTAATGACATCATTTTAGAGATTGAAGTACAGGGTGCATTAAAAGTAAAAGAACGCTTACCTGAAGGTGTGTTTATCTTTCTGATGCCGCCGAGCTTAGCTGAGCTAAGAAAGAGAATTGAAGGCCGAGGCACTGAAACGGCTGATGTCATTAATAAGCGCATGACAGTTGCTAAAGAGGAAATTGATATGATGAAGAAATATGACTACGTCGTAGAGAATGATGAAGTCCAAGCAGCTGTTAACCGCATCAAGGCGATTGTCACAGCTGAGCATTGTAAGCGTGAACGATTAATTGAGAAGTATAAACAATTAGTGGAGGTTGAGTAATTTGTTATATCCATCAATCGATTCTTTATTAGATAAGTTAGACTCAAAGTATACGTTAGTCACGGTATCATCTAAACGTGCTCGTGAAATTAAAGAAGATTCAAAACGTGGTCCTCTAGTAGTTAAACCTGTTTCTTATAAACCAGTAGGTGTTGCTTTAGAGGAAATTGTATCAGATCAACTTCAATATGAGCGCCTTGAAAACTAACAACCTATTCTTCCAATAGGTTGTTTTTTCATAAAAAAATTCGAGTTCTCAAAGCTGTAAGCGCTGAACAGTCGCTTACACTTTTCTGTGTCTAGTTACAGGCGCTATCGGCTCGAGGTCGCTTCGGAACGAGCGCCTTACACTTTTCTATCTATATGGGGGGAAGAGGTATGTTAAAAGGAAAGAAAATTTTACTATGTGTTACGGGTGGTGTTGCTGTTTTTAAAGCCGCGGCATTAACAAGTAAGTTATCGCAAGCAGGTGCCACTGTAAAAGTGATGATGACTAAATCTGCTGAGCAGTTTGTCACACCATTAACGTTTCAAACGCTTTCTAGGCAACCTGTATATAATAATACATTTGACGAAAAAGATCCAAGTGGTGTTGCGCATATTGATTTGGCGGATTGGCCAGATTTAATTTTAATTGCACCAGCAACAGCGAATATGATTGGAAAGTTAGCGAATGGCATTGCTGATGATATGATTTCTACAACGTTACTTGCAACAACTGCTCCTGTGCTTGTTGCGCCTGCAATGAATGTACATATGTATGCACACCCAGCGGTAGTTAACAACCTAAACAAACTTAATGAATATGGATATCATTTTATTGAACCTGATGAAGGTTTTCTTGCATGTGGCTATGTTGGCAAAGGCCGACTAGCTGAGCCAGAACAAATTATTGAACGTCTCCATCAGTTTTTTTCGAATGAGTTGTATCAACCACTCAAAGGCAAACAATTTCTCATTACAGCGGGGCCTACACAAGAGAAAATTGACCCTGTTCGTTACATTACAAACCATTCTTCCGGAAAGATGGGCTACCAGATTGCTGAAGCAGCAGCAGGACTTGGAGCTGAAGTTACTCTGATTTCAGGACCGACACAATTAGCAACACCTAAAGGAGTTACAAGAATTAATGTCGATTCGGCACAAGACATGTATGAAGCCGTCATGGAGCATTTTGCCTCAACAGATGTTGTTGTTAAGACGGCTGCTGTGGCTGATTACCGGCCAAAAGTTGTTCATGCTGAAAAAATGAAGAAAAAGCCAGGAGATGCTGTAATCGAATTAGAACGCACTACCGATATCTTAGCCACATTGGGTGAATTAAAAAAGCATCAAACCTTAGTCGGGTTTGCAGCAGAAACTGAAAAAGTGGAAGAGTATGCCAAAGGAAAATTAGAGCGTAAAAATTTAGACTTAATTGTTGCAAATAACATAACCGAAGCGGGTGCTGGTTTTAAGGGAGATACAAACAAAGTAACGATCTATAAAAAGAATGGTGAAACGATTGAGCTCCCGATTATGACGAAAAGAGATGTAGCCGAACAACTACTCGCTGAAATCATTAATTATGAACAAGGAAATTCTCGCGAATGATTGCTAGGGTAATAGTGGATGTCCCAAGCGGACAAACCGATCGCCTGTTTGATTATAAAATCCCCAATAAGTGGTATGACGTTCTGGAAAAAGGAATGAGGGTCGTTGTTCCTTTTGGTCCACGCTCAATCCAAGGTTTTGTTGTAGAGATAACCGAAAGTTCGACTGTTGAAAAACTCAAAGATATTAAAGAAATACTAGATGTCACACCTGTCTTAACAGAGGAATTATTAGAATTAGGCAATTGGTTAACCGATCAAACATTATCATATAAGATTTCAGCTTACCAGGTCATGTTGCCTGCTGCATTAAAAACAAAGGTTGAAAAGCAAGTTCTCTGTTTGCAAGAAAGTCAGTTGTTGCCTACGTCACTCCAGCCGTTTTTTAAAAAACAACCGTTAGTGAAGTGGAGTGAGATTGTTGATACGGACCCTGGTTTATTGCCTTCGATTAAAGATGCAGTGAAGAGTGGCTTACTAGAAGTCCAATATTCGGTTAAGGATAAAGGTAAAAAGCAAACTCACCGAATGATTGAAAGCTTGTTATCTAAAGAGCAATTAAAGGAATTAGTTGAAGGTCTGCCACAACGAGCAGAAAAACAGATAGCGGTCGTTCACTATTTTATTGAAAATGATGGACAAGTTCCTTTAATACGATTGATCAAGATGACGCAAAGCAGTCGCCAATCAGTTAAATCCCTAATTGATAAAGGGGTACTTATCGAAAAAGAAGAAGAATTTTATAGAGACCCTTTTATAAATGAATCATTTGCTAAAACGAAACCATTACCTTTAACGGATCAACAGCAACAAGTGACTACACCAATCCTTAGCTCAATTGAAGAAATGGCCCATAAAACATTTTTATTACATGGTGTTACTGGCAGTGGAAAAACCGAAGTATACCTACAAGTAATTGAACGGGTTCTATCTGAAGGGAAAGAAGCCATTGTTCTCGTTCCTGAAATCTCCTTAACCCCACAGATGGTTGAGAGATTTAAAGGGAGGTTTGGTTCTCAAGTTGCTGTTCTTCATAGTGGCCTTTCACTAGGTGAGAAATATGATGAGTGGCGGAAGATTCACCGTAAAGAAGTACGAGTTGCCGTTGGAGCAAGGTCAGCTATTTTCGCTCCTTTTGAAAATTTAGGCATTATTATCATTGATGAAGAGCATGAAGGAAGCTACAAGCAAGAGGAGATGCCCAAATATCATGCAAGAGATGTGGCCATTTTTCGAGGAAGTTATTATCGTTGCCCTGTGGTGTTAGGCAGTGCTACTCCTTCTTTAGAAACGTATGCGAGGGCAAAAGTAGGCAGATATGAGCTGCTGACATTAGGTGAACGAGTAAATCAAGGCCCGCTTCCGACCGTAGAAGTTGTTGATATGCGTGAAGAACTTAGATCTGGAAACCGATCTATGTTTTCGAGTGCATTGTTTGAAAAGATGAAAGACCGCATCGATAAAAAGGAACAAATGGTATTACTCTTAAACCGACGCGGATTTTCGACTTTTGTGATGTGCCGGGATTGCGGGTTTGTTGCTACCTGTGAGCACTGTGACATTTCCTTTACATATCATAAGACAAACCACTCACTGAGATGTCATTATTGCGGACATGAAGAACGAATGATTACAACATGTCCGTCGTGTTCAAGCGAGCATGTCCGTTTCTTTGGAACGGGGACACAGCGTGTGGAAGAAGAATTAGGAAAAGTGTTGCCAGAGGCACGGGTTATTCGAATGGATGTTGATACGACAAGGAGAAAAGGATCTCACCAAAAGTTATTAAAAGACTTTGGTGAAGGAAAAGCAGATATTTTACTTGGTACGCAAATGATTGCCAAAGGACTGGATTTTCCTAATATTACACTCGTCGGTGTTCTCACTGCGGATACGATGCTGCACTTGCCAGATTTTCGCTCGTCTGAAAGAACATTTCAACTGCTAACACAAGTCAGCGGAAGAGCAGGGCGGCACAAATTGCCGGGAGAAGTAATTGTACAAACATATACACCTGAGCATTATAGTATTGAATTTTCAAAAGAACATGATTTCGTTAACTTTTTTCAGCGAGAAATGTTTATAAGAAAAGGAAGCGGCTATCCGCCTTACTATCATATTGCACTCATTAATGTGTCGCACCAAGAACTGCCTAAAGTCATTCATGTTACAGAAAAAATTACACAATTTTTAAGGCAACAACTTACTAGCGAAGCAAATATTTTAGGTCCAGTCGCTTCACCGATTGCGCGGTTAAAAAATAGATATCGCTACCAATGCATGATAAAATACAAAAATGAACCAATGCTTGGAAAAATATTACGTGAAATTCAACAGCACTACAGCCGTGAAACTGCACGAGGAGACTTGCAGATTTCAATTGATATGAACCCGCAGATGTTTATGTAGGTTTGTAATAGAGCAGTGTTTATATAGAAAGGCAGGTTATCTAACGAATGAGAATAGTTTTTATGGGTACACCGGATTTTTCCGTTCCAGTATTACGCCAATTGATTGAGGATGGATATGAAGTTGCAGGTGTCGTAACACAACCTGACCGTCCTAAAGGAAGAAAAAGAGTATTAACTCCTCCTCCTGTCAAAGTGGAAGCAGAAAAACATGGATTAACTGTCCTGCAACCGGAAAAAATAAAAGAAAAAGAAGAGTTAGACAAGGTCCTTGCTCTTAATCCAGATTTAATTGTTACCGCAGCATTTGGACAAATTTTACCGAAAGAAATATTAGAAACACCAAAGTATGGTTGTATTAACGTCCACGCTTCTTTATTACCCAAATACCGTGGCGGAGCACCAATTCACAAATCAATAATAGACGGTCAAAAAGAAACTGGAATTACAATTATGTATATGGTTGAAAAATTAGATGCTGGCGATATACTAACGCAAACTGTCGTGCCGATTGAAGAGGAAGATCATGTAGGCTCCTTACATAATACGTTAAGCGCAGCAGGGGCTAAGTTACTATCAGAAACGATCCCACCTCTTATTCGTGGTGAACTTCAGCCTATTGTACAAAACGATGAAGAAGTGACTTATGCTTGGAATATTACTAGGGAGCAAGAGAAGATTGATTGGAATAAACCCGGTGAAGAAATTTATAACCAAATTCGAGGGCTTCACCCGTGGCCGGTTGCTTTCACTACTTTTGGCGGCCAACCGATGAAGATTTGGTGGGGGCAAAAAACAGCAACAACTCAAAAGGTTGAACCAGGAACCGTAATAGCCGTTGAAGAGGATGGATTTATTGTGGCAACTGGAAACGAAACCGCTATAAAAGTAACAGACTTGCAACCAGCAGGGAAAAAACGAATGCTTGCCGGGCAATTTCTGCGTGGTGCAGGCATTACAACAGGAGACAAGCTAGGAGATTAGTATGAAACAAAAGACAATTCGCGATGTTGCACTAGATGTTTTACTTCAAATTGAAAAAAATCAGGCCTATAGTAATTTGCTTTTAAATCAGACGGTGAAAAAAGCAAACTTAGACCAACGAGATGTAGGATTATTAACCGAAATTGTCTACGGTACTGTTCAACGCCGTGATACACTTGACTTTTATTTAGAGCCATTTATAAAAAAAGGTGTTAAAAAGCTAGATGACTGGGTGCGAGTGTTATTGAGGTTATCCTTATATCAAATGATTTATTTGGATCGTGTTCCCGATCGTGCAATCGTACATGAAGCGGTAACAATTGCAAAGCGAAGAGGACACCAAGGAATTTCTGGAATGGTTAATGGCGTTTTACGGAATGTGAGAAGACAGGAATTACGATCGTTTGATGAAGTTAAGGATGATGTAAATCGTTTAGCAATTGAAACTAGTCATCCATTATGGTTAGTGAGACGCCTAGTTGCGCAATATGGATTTGAAGAGGCAAGACAAATGTGCCTGACTAATTTAGAACCTCCTCAAGTGACGGTACGAGTTAACCAGACGAAAGCATCAATAGAGGAAGCGATTGAGCTTCTAAGTCAGGAAGGAATAGATACGGTACGAGGATACCTTTCTAATGATGCTCTTATTATTGAAAAAGGAAATGTTACACATACGGAAGCATTTAAAAATGGTGTCATTACTATACAAGATGAAAGTTCAATGCTTGTTGCAAGAGCGCTTGCTCCAGAAGAAGGAATGCATGTATTAGATTGTTGTGCTGCACCAGGCGGGAAATCCACGCATCTGGCAGAACAAATGAATGATAAGGGTCGAGTGACCGCACTTGACCTGCATGATCATAAAGTGAAACTCATTCAGCAATTATGTGAACGACTGCAGTTAAAGTCAGTTGCAGGAAAGACAATGGATGCAAGGCTTGCAAAGGATTCTTTTGAAAAAGCTAGTTTTGATGCAATCTTAGTGGATGCTCCTTGTTCAGGTCTGGGTGTCATCCGCAGAAAACCAGATATAAAATGGACCAAGAGTGTCAAAGATATTGAAGCAATTCAAAACATTCAAAAGGAAATTTTAACAGCTGTTGTACCACTTTTAAAACCAGGTGGAAGACTTGTTTATAGTACTTGTACTATCGACCGTACTGAGAATGAGGAGATGGTACAATGGTTTTTAGACAGCCATGATGATTTCCGACTGGATTCATCTTTAAGTGAGCGCCTGCCTCAACATATTTCTGAAAAAGCGAAATTTGAAGAGGGCAGCTTAACGATATTACCCCATCACTTTAATACAGATGGATTTTTTATAACAGCTATGATTAAACAATAACAGTGGAAATGAAGGGAGTTCTTATGGAGGATCAAAACACAAAATCAAAGTTGATGGATACAGAAAAATTGCCTTCTATTTATTCGCTTCAATTTAATGAATTAAAACAGTGGTTAAAAGAAAATAATGAACCTGCATTTAGAGCAGGGCAAGTGTATGAATGGCTTTATAGTAAACGAGTGGACTCGTTTGAGGCGATGACGAATTTATCGATGGACCTTCGTAATAAGCTTGCCCAACAGTTTACATTAACTACGTTAAAAACAGTGACGAAACAAGAATCTAGTGATGGCACAGTGAAATTTCTGTTTGAACTTCATGATGGCTACTCTATTGAAACTGTTATTATGCGCCATAATTATGGAAATAGTGTTTGTGTAACCACTCAAGTTGGCTGCCGGATTGGTTGTACGTTCTGTGCTTCTACATTAGGCGGCTTGAAACGCAACTTAGAAGCTGGAGAAATTGATGCTCAAGTATTAGAGGCACAACGAGCCATGGACGAAGTGGGCGAACGAGTAAGTTCCGTAGTTGTTATGGGGATAGGAGAGCCGTTTGATAATTATGAGGCACTCGTATCGTTCCTAAGAACGATTAACCATGATCAAGGGTTAAATATTGGAGCTAGGCATATTACGGTTTCCACCAGCGGGATTGTTCCGTATATTTACAAATTTGCAGATGAAGGACTGCAAATTAATTTTGCGATATCATTGCATGCACCGAATACACAAATACGGTCGAAACTTATGCCCATTAACCGTGCGTATTCGTTGTCTAAATTAATGGAGTCCATTAATTACTATACAAATAAAACAGGACGTCGAGTGACGTTTGAGTATGGTTTATTTGGAGGCGTGAACGACCAAGATGAACACGCTGAAGAGTTGGCTGATTTAATAAAAAATGTAAAATGTCATGTCAATTTAATCCCAGTCAATTTTGTATTAGAAAGAGATTATAAGCGCACACCAAGAGATCAAATCTTTGCTTTTGAAAAAATCTTGAAAAATCGCGGGATTAATGTCACGATACGAAGAGAGCAAGGACATGATATTGATGCTGCTTGTGGTCAGCTCCGTGCGAAGGAGCGTAAAGAGGAGACGAGGTGAGTAATAAGTGAAATTTGCATTTAATTCAAATGTTGGCAAGGTAAGGCCTCATAATGAAGATAGTGGCGGGATTTTCCTACATCCGAATGGTGCTGTCTTGGCAGTTGTTGCTGATGGTATGGGCGGGCATCAAGCTGGTGATGTTGCAAGTCAAATGACAAGTGACTTATTAAAGGAAAAATGGTTGCGTACTGCTGAGCTTTCAAAACCAACAGATATCGAACAATGGCTTAATGAAGCAATTCAAGATGTGAATGAAAAACTTTTTTTACATTCGAAAGAACACCGAGAATGCCAAGGGATGGGTACGACTGTAGTTATCGCGGTTTGTACTGAGGAGTTGGTGTCCATTGGACACGTAGGAGATAGTCGTGGTTATTTACAAAATAACTGTGGTTTTCAACAAAAGACATCAGATCATTCTTTAGTAAATGAACTAGTACGTACGGGGCAGATTACAGAAGAACAAGCTGAGCATCACCCTAGAAAAAATGTATTATTACGTGCACTAGGAACAGAACCAACGATTAAGATGGATATTGAAACGATTGATTGGGAAGAAGGCAACACCATCATTCTTTGTTCAGACGGTCTGTCAAATAAAGTAACAGATAATGAAATAGAGGATATTCTTCGGTTAAATGATAACGTTAATCAAAAAGTGGACAAACTCATTAACTTAGCTAATGATCGTGGAGGAGAAGATAATATTACTGTCGCTATTGTCCACTATTCTCATGACCGTCAGGAACAGGAGTGACGCTTATGATAGGTACACGTATTAACGGACGTTATCATATTTTAGAAACTATTGGCGGCGGTGGGATGGCTTATGTGTACAAAGCACGTGATGTTATCCTTGATCGGATCGTTGCCGTAAAAGTTTTACAACCGCAGTTTTCAAGAGATGAGCAGTTCATCAAACGTTTTCGGCGTGAGGCGCAGGCAGCTACAAGTTTAGCTCATCCGAATGTTGTCAGCATATTTGATGTTGGTGAAGAAGAAGATGTTTATTACATTGTAATGGAATACGTTGAAGGCCCAACGTTAAAAGAATTAATTCAAGACCGAGGGGCGCTTTCGCTTGATGAAACAGTCGATATAATGATGCAAGTGACATCAGCAATTGCACACGCCCATGCGAATCAAATTGTTCACAGGGATATTAAACCTCACAATATTTTAATCAGTTCTGAAGGCGAAGCTAAAGTCACTGATTTTGGTATTGCCCGTGCGATGTCTAGTGCAACGATTACACATACAAACTCTGTCATGGGATCTGTTCACTATCTTTCACCTGAACAAGCTAGAGGTGGAGTTGTTACGTACAGGTCTGATATTTATTCTCTCGGAATTGTCCTGTATGAAATGGTAACCGGTCAAGTTCCATTCTCTGGAGACACAGCAGTTACGATTGCATTAAAGCATTTACAAGAAGATGTTCCCTCGCCAAAGAAAGTTAATCGTCTAATTCCACAAAGTCTCGAGAATATTATTCTACGTTCAACGGCAAAAGATGCATTCCACCGGTATGAAAGTGCATTGGAAATGGGAGAGGATCTAGAAACATCTTTGGAACCAGCTCGGGCGAATGAACCTAAATTTGTAATTCCTAGTGAGGAAGACGATGTTACAAAAGCGATTCCAATTATCAAAAACGATAATACTATTAAAGATCTAGATGCAACAATTGAAGCAAGACCACCAGTTAATAAAGCTCAAAAAGAAGAAGCTAAACCAGAGGAAAAACCAAAAAAGAAAAAGAAAAATCGATGGTTAACGTTTATCTTTGTGTTATTTTTCTTAATCATCGGCTCAGGTGTAGCCGCATTTGCACTTTTTCCTAGTCTGTTAAAAGTTGATGAAGTCGAAGTTATTAATGTCGTCGGCGAAGAAGTTGAAGAAGCTGAAACGCTGTTAAAAGATCTTGGGTTAGCAGTAGAACTCGAGAGAATGGTACACGAAGAGGTGCCAAAGGATCATGTCATTCGTCAAGATCCAGCTGGTGGTTCGGTCGTAAAAGTAGGAAGCAGAGTAAAGCTGTTTGTAAGTGAGGGGCAAGAGAAGTTTGAAATGCCTGAAGTCGTGGGAATGCAGCGAGAACGAGCTGAACGAATTCTTGGTGATTTTAAGAATATTGAATGGGCTGAACGTGAATCAGATGAAACACCAGGTGTCATTCTTACCCAAGTTCCAGAACCGGGTACACCTGTAATTGTTGAGGAAACAACGGTCTATTTAACGTATAGTGTTGAACAGACAGTAAGTTTAAATAATTTACGCGGATTAACAGAGCGAGAAGCTTATAATTATTTAGATGGTGTAGGATTGTTAGCTAAAGTAACGTATGCACACTCTAATGATGTTCAAAAAGACCAGGTTATCTCTCAATCACCAAGTGCTTTTATACAGGTTAAAAAAGGTTCTGAAGTCGCTCTTACGATTTCTAAAGGTCCCGAACCGAAGAAACAAGAAGAAAAGAAAGAAGAGCGAGAACCTGAAACCGAACCGCGTAGAACTGTAATAAGTACTATTCCTATCCAAGTAGATGAAGGGGACGACCCGCATATATTAATTCGATATGAAGATGCTACGACAGACGGTGAGAAAGTCCACTTTGACGATAGATTATTAGAGTCAGACACGTTTCGTATCAATTTAGTTGTTACTCCAAGAAATGATGCGATTGTTAAACTTTATATTAATGGGGAACATTATAAGGATTATACTTACACTTATTAAATCTTAGGGAAATTAATAATGAGGCTGTTTCAAGTATAGGTTGTTGACCGGTACGTTGTCACAGCCTCAAATAATCAGGAGGATTTCATGCCAGAAGGAAGAATAGTCAAAGCCTTAAGTGGCTTCTATTACGTCCATAATGAGGATGGTATGTTTCAATGTCGTGGTCGAGGAGTTTTTCGTAATCAAAATATAAAACCGCTCGTAGGTGATTTTGTTCATTTTGAAGCTGAAAATCGAACAGATGGATATATTTTAGATATTTATGAACGGGAAAATGAAATGATTCGGCCGCCTATTGCCAATATTAATCAAGCTATTTTAGTGTTTTCTGCATTAGAACCCAATTTTAGCCCATTACTTTTAAATCGGTTTTTAGTACATATAGAAGCTCATTATATTGAGCCGATTATTTGCATTAGCAAAGTAGACTTATTAGACGAAGCGAAACAGCAAAAGATTGAGCAGTTTAAAGAAGACTATGAGAGAATTGGATATACCGTAATTATGACATCGATTGAAACAAAAGAAGGGATAGAAACTCTAATTCCGTATTTAAAAGATAAAGTGACTGTGATTGCTGGCCAATCCGGAGTCGGCAAGTCGTCACTTCTAAATACGCTCCATCCAGAACTTGATATCGAGACGAACGAAATCTCTACTCATTTAGGGCGTGGGAAGCATACGACGAGGCATGTCGAGCTTTTAGCTGTTGGCGAAGGGTTAGTCGCAGATACACCAGGGTTTAGTTCTTTAGATTTTGTTGATATTGAGGCTGAAGATTTATCGCTTTATTTTCCTGAGATGAAAGAAAGAACAGGTGCTTGTAAGTTTCGCGGGTGTACTCATACAAGTGAGCCGAAATGTGCAGTTAAAGCGGCAGTTGAAACAGAAGAAATCTTGAAATATCGTTATGAACATTATCTACAATTTTTAGAAGAAATTAAAAGTCAAAAGCGGAGGTACTAATCATGATCAAAATAGCCCCATCCATTTTATCTGCAGATTTTTCAAAACTCGGTGAAGAAATCAAAGATGTGGAACGAGGCGGCGCCGATTATATCCATGTCGATGTAATGGATGGCCATTTCGTACCGAATATTACCATTGGACCGTTAATTGTTGAAGCTATTCGTCCAGTTACAACGCTTCCTTTAGATGTTCATTTGATGATTGAAAACCCTGATCAATATATTCCACAGTTCGCTAAGGCTGGAGCAGATATTATAACTGTTCATGTTGAGGCCTGTCCACATCTTCACAGAACGATCCATCTGATAAAAGAGCAAGGTGTAAAAGCTGGTGTCGTTCTAAACCCAGCAACACCAGTGGATACGATTCAACACATTATCAATGATTTAGATATGGTTCTCTTAATGACTGTAAACCCTGGTTTTGGTGGTCAGAAGTTTATACATAGCGTCCTGCCTAAAATTACAGCTGTTTCAGAAATGGCTAAATCAAAGAAACTTAACATTGATATAGAGGTAGATGGCGGAGTGAATGAAGAAACAGCACGCTTATGCATCGAAGCTGGTGCTAATGTACTTGTAGCAGGTTCTGCTGTTTATAGTAAAGAGGACCGCGCTAGAGCGATTCAAGCGATTAGAGGATAATTCGTTCCTCCTTAACACCGAAATGGTTCCGTCCAAAAAAAATGAAGTCTGTTTGTCCTATTTTTAAAAACCAAGTTGCATAACAGAGGTAGTTTTGCATATGAATGATTGTAGGGTAGATAGAAAGGGTAGAACTCATATAGTTCTCACATGAAAAAAATGGGTACTATTTTGTCAGTGATGAATATACTAGTATAAATGAGCATTCTTCATGTCATTATCCTTCATTTATTCGTAAGTCGGTGGCAATTCATGTTGAGGAGGAGGAGCTATGAAATTTTATACGATCAAGCTGCCTAAGTTTATTGGCGGGTTTGTCAGAGCAATTCTAGGTTCATTTAAAAAAAATTAAAAATCCCCAAAAATGCACCGTAACTGCCTAAAGACGGTGCATTATTTGGTTCTTCGGTGCCAGGCACCTTTTGTGCGCTACTGCGCTAAAGGTGCCTGGCACCGAAAATGCAACAAAAAAACAAGAGGTCGACAATTGTCAGCCTCTTGTTTCTTAAACGAAGCATGAAATATCTTCGTTTCGTCTACACTTATAGTAGACTTGTCTTATACGCGCTCTACTTTACCAGACTTTAACGCACGAGCAGAAACATAAACTCGTTTTGGTTTACCGTCAACTAAAATGCGAACTTTTTGAACGTTAGCGCCCCATTTGCGCTTAGTTTTATTCATCGCGTGTGAACGTTGGTTCCCTGTGCGTGCTTTTCTACCAGTAATATAACATGTACGTGCCATTATATACGCACCTCCTTAAACCCAGTTAATCCAATCGAATCAGCTGTTCGATTTTTAATTCATACTCGAATATCTTAGCATAGGGTTTTTTAGAATGCAACAGTTTCCAACAATTTTTATCAAGTATTCATGCTTGACAGCAAAAGAGGATACAGATAGCTTTTAAAATTAGATATAGTATAGTAAAATGACGATACCCAAACATTTTAATAAAAGGGGGAGACTGTAATGCCTGTAGAGTTAAAAACGCAAATGGGAATTATCGATGTTTCTAAAGATGTTGTAGCGACTATCGCTGGGGGAGCTGCTGTCGACTGTTATGGAATTGTAGGCATGGCTTCACAAAAACAACTTAAAGATGGCTTAAGTGAGATCTTAGGTAAAGAAAACTTTCAACGTGGTGTTGTCATTCGAGAAGAAGAAGATGAAATTCATATCGACATGTACATCATTGTAAGTTATGGTACAAAAATTTCTGAAGTAGCTCATAACGTACAAACGAAAGTTAAGTATCAACTAGAGAAAATGTTAGGTTTGGTTGTAGACTCAGTGAACATTTTTGTTCAAGGGGTGCGAGTAATCAACCCTTAAGTGAGTTAGGAGGAAAGATTTGTGTCAAGAAAAGTGATCGATGCTAGTCAATTAGCGCAAATGTTTATTCAAGGTGGCGCTAATTTAACAAAACACGCTAAAGTCGTAGATGCGTTGAATGTGTTCCCTGTACCAGATGGTGATACAGGTACGAATATGAACTTGACGATTACGTCTGGAGTTAAAGAAGTCAGACAAGCCCCCGTTCAAAAAGTTTCAACTGTTGCCCAAGCTTTTTCTAAAGGTTTGTTAATGGGAGCAAGAGGAAACTCAGGGGTTATCTTATCTCAGCTTTTTAGAGGCTTTGCCAAGGGTGTCGAAGGAAAAAGTTCTATTGATGGCAAAGAATTAGCAGCCGCCTTTGAATTAGGTGTAACGACAGCATATAAAGCGGTAATGAAACCTGTGGAAGGTACGATCTTAACAGTTGCGAAAGATAGTGCAAAAGCAGCTGGAAAATTTGCTAAAAAAAGCGACGATGCTCTTGCAATGATGGAAAGTGTATTGACAGAGGCTAAGGCTTCGCTAAAACGTACTCCAGATTTATTACCTGTCTTAAAAGAAGTAGGTGTCGTCGATTCAGGTGGTCAAGGTCTAGTTTATATTTATGAAGGTTTTCTTGCAGTCTTAAAAGGAGAAACGATTGTCAGTCAAGAAGTGGAAACGCCTTCAATGGAAGATCTCGTTAAAATTGAACATCATAACGCTCAAAGCATGTTAGCGACCGAAGATATTGAATTTGGCTATTGTACAGAAGTGATGGTTAAATTTGACGAGGAAAAATTAAAAGCATCTCCATTTTCGGAAAATGACTTCCGTAAAGAATTAGATCAATTAGGGGATTCCCTGCTAGTTGTTTCTGATGAAGACCTACTAAAGGTACATATTCATGCTGAGTCACCTGGTGAAATATTAAACTGTGCTCAACGTTACGGTAATCTAATTAATATTAAGATTGAAAATATGAGAGAGCAACATACTCATTTATTAGATGAAACAAAAGCAGCGTATGGTGAAGATACTACAACTGAGACTCCAAAAGAAAAGAGTGAATATGGTGTAGTAACAGTTTCCATGGGTGAAGGCATCGAAGAGCTATTTAAAGGATTAGGAGCAACTGTTGTCATTCCAGGCGGTCAAACGATGAATCCAAGTACAGAAGATATCGTTACTGCTATACATAAAACAAATGCTCATAAAGTAGTTGTTTTGCCTAATAACGGGAATATCATTATGGCTGCTGAACAAGCGGCGCAAGTTGCTGATGCTGAAGTCATTGTTGTTCCATCTAAAACAGTACCTCAAGGGTTAGCTGCACTGCTTGCTTTTAATCCATTGACGTCACTTGAGAACAACAGTTCAACTATGAAAGATGCGATGTCTAATGTAAAAACCGGCCAAGTAACGTATGCTGTTCGAGATACGAATATGGACGGTATTGAAATTAAAAAAGACGATTTTATGGGGATTTCTGAAAAAACCATCATCTCGTCTGGACCTGCGCTAGTTGAGGTTACGAAGAAATTGTTAGAAAATATGTTAGATGAAGGTTCTGAAATCCTAACAATTATTTGGGGAGAGGGAACAACAGAAGAAACAGTAGCAGAGATTACCTCTTATGTTGCAGAAAACTTCGAAGAGATTGAAGTAGAAATTCATGAAGGTAAACAGCCACTGTATTCGTTTATTTTCTCAGTTGAATAAAGATAACTTTTGATGAGGCTGACTCTAAGTGTCTGTGCTTCTCGCTTTTTCACGAGGTCATTTGTGAGTGAGGAGCTTGGACACTTTGCTTGGGTCATCCTCATTTTTTAAAATGAGGTGGAAAGATTGAAGTATCGCACAGTTTTTGACATTATCGGACCCATTATGATTGGTCCATCAAGTTCACACACAGCAGGTGCGGCAAGAATTGGTCGTGTTGCCAGGACCTTATTTGGAAAAGAGCCCAAATGGGCTAATATATACTTCTACGGTTCCTTCTCGAAAACATACAAAGGACATGGAACAGACGTCGCCATCGTTGGCGGTTTATTGGATTTTGATACATTTGATAAGCGGATTACTAGTGCTGTCAACATTGCGGGAGCAAAAGGAATTGAAATTAATTTTTATGAGGAAGAAGCTGTTACCGATCATCCGAATACGGCAAAGATTATTCTTGGTGATGATAACGACAAATTGGAATTAGTCGGGATTTCTATTGGCGGCGGAAAAATAGAAATTATTGAATTGAACGGTTTTGACTTAAAGCTTTCAGGAAATCACCCGGCTATCTTAGTCGTTCATAACGATCGTTATGGAGTGATTGCAAATGTTTCAAATATATTAGCCAAATATCAAATTAACATCGGTCATATGGAAGTATCGAGAAAAGAAAAAGGTCAAGAAGCTTTAATGGTTATTGAGGTTGATCAAAATGTGGATGAGACTTTACTTAAAGAAATGGAAGCACTACCTAATATCAATAAAGTGACGAAAATCCATGACTGATAACTTGGAGGTTAATTATGTTTCGTAATGTTGCGGAATTAGTTGAATTAGCAGAATCAAATCAAATACCCATTTCTGAAGTAATGATAAAGCAAGAGATGGAAGTTGCAGACAGAAGTCGAGATGAGGTTTTTTCCATGATGGAAAAAAACCTAGACATTATGGAAGAAGCGGTTAACCGGGGAATTAAAGAAAATGTTAAATCGGTATCAGGCTTAACAGGTGGAGATGCAGTTCTTCTGCAGGAATATATTAAATCCGGGAAATCCCTAACAGGTGATATTCTCCTTGATGCGGTAAGTAAGGCAATTGCAACCAATGAAGTTAATGCGGCAATGGGTACAATTTGTGCTACACCAACAGCAGGTTCGGCTGGTGTCGTCCCAGGTACTTTATTTGGTTTGCAAAATAAACTTAACCCGACCAAAGAACAAAAGGTACGATTTCTTTTTACTGCAGGAGCATTTGGTTTTGTAGTAGCGAATAATGCCTCCATTTCAGGAGCTGCAGGTGGATGTCAGGCAGAAGTTGGCTCTGCAACAGGTATGGCAGCTGCAGCAATTGTAGAATTAGCTGGTGGACCTCCTAGTCAATCTGCAGAAGCGATGGCGATTGCATTAAAGAATATGCTTGGTCTTGTTTGTGACCCTGTAGCTGGCTTAGTTGAAGTCCCATGTGTCAAAAGAAATGCAATGGGTGCAGCGATTGCTATTACTGCAGCTGATATGGCGTTAGCTGGTATTACGAGCCGAATCCCATGTGATGAAGTAATTGATGCGATGTACAAAATAGGGCAGACGATGCCGGTTGCTCTTCGTGAAACAGCACAAGGTGGATTAGCGGCTACCCCAACTGGCCGTGAGTTAGAAGCAAAAATATTTGGAATTCCACTTGATAAAAAATGAGTCAATTAGCACAACCAGTAACAATCATTAAGGGAGTAGGCGAAGAAACGGCAAAACAGTTGGGGAACTTAGGTATATATACAGTAGGAGACTTACTCGAATATTATCCATTTCGTTACGAAGATTATCGTATTAGAGAAATTCATGAAGTTAACCATGATGAACGAATTACATTGGCTGGAGTAATTCATAGTGAGCCTTCGGTTCGTTATTTTGGTAAAAAAAAGACAAGGCTGTCGGTTCGGGTTTTAATTAACAATGTGCTGATAACAGCAGTTTTCTTTAATCAAGGATTTATTAAAAAGCAATTGCAGGTTGGCAGTTCTATTACAATAACAGGAAAATGGGACCGCCACCGGCTTACATTGACAGTCAATGAATTTAAAATCGGTGATGTGACGAGACAAAATGAACTTGCACCTGTATACTCTGTTGGCGGAAACTTAAAAATTGCGACTCTAAAGAAAATTATCTATCAAGGGTTAAAGGAGTATGCGAATGAAATACAAGAAATACTCCCACCGTTTATACTCGAAAAATATAAACTACTTCCTAAAAAAGAAGCTGTATTAAGGCTTCATTACCCTCAATCGACAGAACTTGTAAAACAAGCTCGTAGACGCATGGTGTACGAGGAATTTCTCCTTTTCCAATTAAAAATGCAATCGTTTCGAAAATTTAAGCGTGAACAAACAAAAGGTTTACCAATGCCGACAAACCGAAAAAAAGTTGAACAGTTTATCGATTCTTTGCCTTTTCCTTTGACAGGTGCACAACAACGAGTCGTTAACGAAATCATGAATGATTTAAGTGCAGATTACAGGATGAACCGACTCCTGCAAGGAGATGTTGGGTCAGGTAAAACGGTAGTGGCAGCAGTTGCGATGTATGCTACTGTGGACGCTGGTTTTCAAGCGGCGTTGATGGTGCCGACTGAAATACTTGCTGAGCAGCATGTTAGTTCAATAAAAGAACTATTATCTCCTTTAGGTATAGAAGTTGCCTTGTTATCAGGTTCTGTAAAAGGTAAAAAACGACGCGAACAGCTTGAAAAAATAAAAGCTGGTGAAATTCATGTCGTGATTGGAACGCATGCTTTAATACAAGATGATGTTCATTTCCATAAGCTGGGTCTCGTAATTACGGATGAGCAGCATCGATTTGGCGTGGAGCAGCGCCGAATTCTTCGTGATAAAGGAGAAAACCCGGATGTGTTGTTTATGACGGCAACACCTATACCGCGGACGTTAGCCATTTCAGTATTTGGTGATATGGATGTATCGGTCATTGACGAAATGCCAGCAGGTAGAAAGACGATTGAAACGTATTGGGTTAAACATGACATGTTGGAAAGGGTATTACATTTTATTGAAAAAGAAATTAAACAGGGGCACCAAGCGTATGTCATTTGCCCATTAATTGAAGAATCGGAAAAACTAGATGTTCAAAATGCAATTGACGTTCACGCAATATTGCAAACGCATTTTAAAGAGTACAAAGTAGGATTAATGCATGGGAGACTCCACCCGTCTGAAAAAGATGAAGTGATGGAGGCTTTCAGTAAAAATGAAACACAAATTCTTGTCTCAACAACGGTTGTAGAAGTGGGAGTCAATGTACCTAATTCGACCGTGATGCTTATCTATGATGCGGAAAGGTTTGGTCTAGCCCAGTTACACCAACTTAGAGGCCGTGTAGGTCGGGGAGAGCATCAGTCCTATTGTATTTTATTAGCTGATCCTAAATCAGATGTAGGGAAAGAGCGCATGAGGATCATGACGGAAACAAACGACGGATTTACTCTTTCTGAACGCGACCTGGAACTGCGTGGACCGGGTGATTTTTTTGGTCAAAAACAAAGTGGACTTCCGAACTTTAAAGTCGCTGATGTTGTCCATGATTATCGAGCACTAGAAGTTGCAAGACAAGATGCCGTTGAATTTGTTAACTCTACTCATTTTTGGGAAGATAGAGAGTACAAGGCACTTGTTTATTATTTAGAAGAGCAAGGGATATTGAGTGGAGAAAAACTAGATTAACTATTGCTATTTAGTAGTTGGAATTATATACTACTATTAGTACCTAGTCATATATTTTGGATGGTGGCGTACATGAAAAAGTCTAAGAAAGAACGCCAAAAGCTGTTACTAGAAACGATTGAGACTAATCCTTTCGTAACAGATGAGGAACTAGCAAAGAAATTTCTAGTTAGTGTTCAAACGATTAGATTAGACAGAATGGAATTATCTATTCCTGAATTAAGGGAAAGAATTAAAGATGTTGCTAAACAGCAACTCGATGAAGTAAAAGCATTACCGATTGAAGAAGTAATTGGTGACATTATTGATCTTCAACTAGATGAAAGCGCGATATCAATCTTACAAATAGGAAATGAACAAGTTTTTTCTCGAACAAAGATTGCACGCGGTCATCATTTGTTTGCCCAAGCAAACTCTTTAGCTGTAGCAATCATTAATGATGAGCTTGCATTAACGGCTAAGGCGACCATTCGGTTTACAAGGCAAGTAAAAGTCGGGGAACGGGTAATCGCAAAAGCAAAAGTTCTAAAGCATGAAAAGGATCGAACGATTGTAGAAGTTAATAGTTTTGTTGACCAAGAGAAAGTATTCTCAGGAGAGTTTGTTATGTATAGGTCAACCCAATCTTAACCGCTTAAAAATCGAATGTTGACCTTTTATAAGTAGCTTTGTCGTAAGGTTTTCATTATAAAAAAGCAGGAAAAGCGGCAATTGATATATAAATTAGTATTGACCGATAAAGGAAAAGAGGGTTATCTAATATGAAACTCGCAATTGATGCTATGGGCGGAGATCATGCACCTAAAGCTTCTATAGATGCAGCCGTAAAAGCGTTAAAAGAATTTCCTGATCTATCTATTACATTAGTAGGAAATGAACAAGAAATTGTAAAACATATTCAACCTAACGACCGTATTACGGTCTTACATACGGAAGAAAAAATAGAAGATGATGATTCCCCTGCTACGGCTGTTCGTCGTAAAAAAGATGCCTCAATGGTATTAGCTGTTAAAGAAGTGAAGGAAGGTCGAGCCGATGCTTGTATTTCTGCAGGAAATACAGGAGCGTTAATGGCTGCTGGACTGCTATATGTTGGAAGAATAAATGGGATTGACCGACCGGCATTGGCCCCCATGTTACCAACGGTGTCTGGACAAGGCTTCTTAATTCTTGATGTCGGAGCAAATATGGATGCTAGACCTGAGCACTTAAATCAGTATGCGATCATGGGCAGCATCTATATGCAAATGGTTCGAAAAGTCAATCGACCAAGAGTAGGTTTACTCAATGTTGGAACTGAAGATGGTAAAGGAAATGAGTTAACAAAATTAACATTTCCATTGCTAAAGGAATTAGATCTTAATTTTATAGGAAATGTTGAAGCTCGAGACTTACTGAACGGTGCCGTCGACGTTGTCGTTTGTGATGGTTTTACAGGGAATATCGTTCTTAAAGCAACTGAAGGAGCAGCCGGTTCCCTTTTCACGATATTGAAAAGAGAATTGACTAGTAATATATTCAATAAGCTGGTTGCGGGACTACTAAAACCAAGTTTCCTAAAAATCAAGAAGACGATGGATTACTCCGAATACGGCGGGGCTGCATTATTTGGTTTAAAGGCGCCGATTATTAAATCTCACGGTTCATCGGACGAAGTAGCTTTTTATCATACGATTGTGCAAGCAAAGGAAATGGTAGATCACCAGGTGGTAACGACCATAAAAAATGAAGTGGCAAAGTATAATCGACAAGCTGAGTAAAAGGAGAAAAAAGATGGGAAAAATAGCGTTTATCTTTCCAGGACAAGGATCACAATTTGTAGGGATGGGACAATCTCTAATTGAAAATAAACAGGAACTCCAGCGAACTTTTAACATAGCTGATGAAAAACTAGGATATTCACTTTCTGACATTATGTTAAACGGTCCAGAAGAGATGCTTAAGCGTACTGAAAATACACAGCCAGCGTTGCTGACAATGAGCGTTGCGGTTTTAGAAGCTTTGAAAGAATATGATATTACTCCAGATTTTGTTGCGGGACACAGCTTAGGAGAGTACAGTGCTCTAGTATGTGCGAAAAGCTTGTCATTTGAAGATGCTGTACATACAGTAAGGCAACGTGGATTATTTATGGAAGAAGCGGTGCCAGCTGGGGAAGGGGCGATGGCTGCTATTCTCGGCATGGATCGAGAGGTGTTGCTAGAAGTTACAGAAGAGGTTTCAAACAATGGTGATGCTGTCCAACTCGCAAATTTAAATTGTCCAGGTCAAATTGTAATAAGCGGTACAGCTGAAGGCGTCCGCAAAGCTTCTGAAACTGCAAAAGAAAAAGGGGCAAAGCGTGTCATTCCTTTACAGGTAAGCGGACCGTTTCATTCATCTTTAATGAAGCCTGCTGCTGAAAAGCTATCAAATGTACTCGATGAAATCACAATATCAGAAGCGGAAGTACCAGTAATTGCGAATGTGACTGCTGATGTTGTGACAGGTGCTGCAGACATAAAAGAAAAATTAATTGAGCAAGTCTATTCTCCAGTTTTATGGGAAGATACTGTTCGTCGTTTACTTGATCTTGGTGTAGATACGTTTGTGGAAATTGGTGCAGGTAATGTATTAAGCGGGTTAGTACGAAAAGTTCAACGAAGAGTTAATGTTTATGCAATTAGTGACATCGAGTCAATCGAAGCGATGGTAACAAAAATGAAAGGAGAGTAGTATGACTATGTTAAACGGAAAAGTTGCTCTTGTTACAGGCGCTTCTAGAGGGATAGGAAAATCGATTGCTCTAGAACTTGCGCAAAATGGTGCTAAAGTGGCAGTCAATTATGCGGGCAGCAAAGAGAAAGCTGAGGCTGTAGTCAGTGAAATTGTCGCGAATGGCGGAGAAGCGATTGCTATTCAAGCAGATGTAGCGGATAGTGATGCAGTTCAGTCGATGGTAAAAGAAGTCATTTCTACATATGGTTCACTAGACATTCTAGTAAATAATGCGGGGATTACTCGTGATACGCTCGTTATGAGAATGAAAGATGAGGATTGGGATGCAGTTCTTAACACGAATCTCAAAGGCGTATTCCTTTGTGCTAAAGCAGTTACTCGTCAAATGATGAAGCAACGTTCAGGGCGTATTATTAATATTTCATCGGTAGTTGGAGTGTTAGGTAATGCAGGTCAAGCGAACTATGTTGCAGCAAAAGCAGGGGTCATTGGTTTAACGAAATCGTTAGCACGTGAACTAGCAAACCGCAACATTACCGTAAATGCTGTTGCACCTGGGTTCATAGAAACGGATATGACTGACCAATTGACTGATGAAATTAAAGAAAGCATGTTAAGTCAAATTCCACTATCTAAACTAGGGCAACCGCAAGAAATTGCTCGTGTTGTACGCTTTTTAGCGTCAGAAGATAGTAGTTATATGACAGGCCAAACACTTCATGTCGATGGCGGAATGTACATGCCGTAACAAATGTTTCTATTTTTATACAGAAAGGATTTGCTTTTATCCATCCTTTCATGCAAAATAGATACGATGTTATTTTGTACATAAAACAAGGTTGTTTAGCATTTGAGAGGAGGTGAACGGAAGATGGCAGAAACTTTAGAGCGTATTACTAAAATTATCGTTGACCGTCTTGGTGTTGAAGAGTCAGAGGTAAAGCCTGAATCTTCATTCAAAGATGATCTAGGTGCAGATTCATTAGATGTTGTTGAGCTTGTTATGGAACTTGAGGACGAGTTTGACCTTGAGATTTCTGATGAGGACGCTGAAAAAATTTCTACTGTACAAGATGTAGTTAGCTACATTCAAAGCCAGCAGTAGTTCATATTAAGGTTATAGAACCTATATTGAGAGGCTGACTTCGCAGGCATGTTTGGGTACCTAAAATGTACATACATAGGGAGTCATCACCTGCGAGGAAGCCTCTTACTTACATCATAGCTAAAGGCAGTTTGGAGGTAAGACATGCCAAATTCTTCAAGACATTATCGGAAAAGATATTCAAACCATCATAGTGATCGCAAAAGAGCACCACGAAGATTAACACTATCTTTAAAACAAAAAGAAAAATTTGATGCATTGCTTCAAAAAATCGGTTTAGAATTTCAGAATAATAAATTGCTTATTCAAGCTTTCACTCATTCATCCTATGTGAATGAGCATCGAATTAACTCGAGTCAAGACAATGAACGACTTGAATTTTTAGGAGATGCAGTTTTAGAGTTAGCAGTTTCTCAATATTTATATAAAAAGTTTGAGACGATGAGTGAAGGAGATATGACCAAGCTGCGTGCTGCCATTGTCTGCGAAGCTTCCTTGGCTAACCTAGCAAATGAGTTATCATTTGGTGAATTAGTCTTGTTAGGGAAGGGCGAAGAAATGACAGGCGGAAGACAACGACCTGCGCTGCTTGCTGATGTTTTCGAATCCTTTATTGGATCACTTTATCTTGATCAAGGACTTGATGCTGTATACTGTTTTCTCGATAAGACGATATACCCTAAGATTAATGACGGTGCTTTTTCGCATATGATGGATTTCAAAAGTCAGTTGCAAGAATTTGTCCAGCGAGATAATATTGGCCAAATTCACTATGAAATTGTTCAAGAACGAGGACCGGCGCATAGCCGTGAATTTGTATCAGAAGTACTATTAAATGAGCAAATCCTTGGAGTGGGAGTAGGTCGTTCAAAGAAAGAAGCAGAGCAACATGCTGCCCAGCAAGCTTTGTTGAAATTAAGTGAACAGTTATAGGAAAGGGGTTGGCTATCTAGCCAGCTCTTTTTTTGTACATTAGGAAAGTATAAAATGTTAGCAAAGCTGCTTCTCGACGAGGGTGGAAATTTAAAAGTACCAAGTATAGGGGCAACTCCGCCTCGGTCTTCGCCCCTAAGGCTCGCAATCGGCGAGTTTTTTTGCTGGATAAGTAAAAGAGGATGACGAACGTCATCCTCTTTTATGTACTATTTACGTAATTTTCCTAACTCAGAGACAATCGCATCTAATTCACTTACACTGAAATTATTTTGACGTTGAACTAAATCGTAAATATCTTTTAAATCTTCGTATTTATCCGTTTCAAAACTTTTAGCTTTTAAAGCCCCTGCATTAACAATTTGTAATTTCTTTTTGATTTCCTCTAACATAAACTCGATGTTTTCACGATTGCAAACAGATAAGTCCATTCGAGAACTCCCTTCCTTATAAAAGGTATTAATGCCGTAATCATATCATATAATAACTCATTTGTCTTAAAACATTCATTGTATAAAAACGAAGAGTCTAACTCATGTGGAAACAATTTTTTTCATAGACTTTTTGAACAACTTCTATTAGTGGTATGATAAAATAGGAAAGTTGTTATTTTTTTGTACTAGCTTGTATTAAAAGCACATTGGAACGTGGTTACAATTTAATTCAAGTGTCTAGTATAGGAAAAGAAGAAAGGCTAGCCCGTACATAGGATGGTCAGACAAGTTTATTGAATTGAGGGGGAAGGAAACATGTTCCTCAAACGTTTCGAGGTCATGGGTTTTAAGTCATTCGCTGATCGGATGACAGTAGAATTCGACTCAGGAGTGACAGCAGTAGTCGGCCCAAATGGAAGTGGTAAAAGTAATATATCTGATGGAATCCGGTGGGTACTTGGTGAACAATCGGCTAAATCATTACGCGGCTCAAAAATGGAAGATATTATTTTTGCAGGCAGTGATACGAGAAAGCCGTTAAATTTTGCAGAAATTACGTTAGTTCTTGATAATCAAGATCAGCATTTAGCGATAGATTATACTGAAGTTAGTGTGACTAGACGAGTATATCGTTCTGGAGAAAGTGAGTACCAACTTAACAAACAAACTTGCAGATTAAAAGATATAGTAGATTTATTTATGGATTCTGGTCTTGGTAAGGAAGCTTTTTCAATTATTGGACAAGGAAAAGTTGAAGAAATATTAAGTAGTAAAGCCGAAGACCGTCGCGTTATTTTCGAAGAGGCTGCGGGTGTTTTAAAATATAAAACCCGGAAGCTGAAAGCGGAAAAAAAACTTTGGGAAACACAAGAAAATTTAAACCGCGTGGAAGATATTTTACACGAGTTAGAAGGACAGATTGAACCGCTACGTATTCAATCTTCCATTGCAAAAGATTATTTGCAGAAAAAAGAAGAATTAAAAGAAGTTGAAGTTGCGCTCATGGTTTATGAAATAACCGACCTTCATGAAAAGTGGACGAAAGCACAGGAGCAATTGCAATCATTAGAGCAACGGCGTGATGAGCTCTCATATAAGATTAAAGATAAAGAGATAACTACTGAGAAACTTCAATCGGAGCTTCGTCAACTTGATACGTCTCTGAACGAGCTTCAGGACGAGTTGCTCCAAGCAAGTGAAGCATTAGAAAAAAGTGAAGGCCAGAAGGAAGTTTTAAAAGAGCGAAAAAAGAACTTTCATTATAATCGTGACCAACTTCTAAAAACAATTAATGAGCTGAAAGAAAAAAAGCAACTTCTTGATAAGACGCTAGCAAGTGAAAAAGAAGTACTTCGTAAATTGGAAAGAGAGTTTCAAACCAAAACAACAGAATTATTAGATCGTCAAGAACGGTTAGCGCTAGCCCAAGAAGATCTTGAAGGTGAACTTGATCGACTAAAATCGGATTATATCGAAATTGTGAATGAACAAGCGTCGATACGCAATGAGATTCGTTATTTAGAAGATCAGGTTGCTAGTACGAAACGTAAGGAGAAAATATTAGTTGACGATAATGATCAACTTTTACAATTAAGAAAACAAGTGTTAGACAAGAAAGGTGAGTATGAATTACTTGTTCAAACTCGGCAAAAAGAACTTCATGAAAAAGTAGATCAATTTCGAGCATTAGAAGCAAAAATAGAGAAATTAAATAAAGAGTATGATACAAGACAATCTCAGCTCTATGAAGCGTTCCGTTTAATTCAACAGGTGAAGTCCAGAAAAGATGTTATTGAGGAAATGCAAGCTGATTTTTCAGGCTTCTTCCAAGGTGTTAAAGAAGTTCTAAAAGCACGAGACAGAAATCTACAAGGAATTGTAGGTGCGGTAGCAGAATTAATAAACGTTCCAAAGCAGTATGAAACAGCGATAGAAATTGCTCTTGGAGGGGCAACTCAACATGTGGTGGTTGAATCAGAAGGGGCTGGTAGACAAGCTATTACCTTTTTGAAAAAGAATGGGTTTGGTCGAGCGACATTTTTACCATTACCTGTTATTAAAGGTCGGACAATTAGAGGCGACCTTATTCATCAAATTAACAGCCATGAGGCATTTATCGGTATCGCTTCTCAATTAGTAGGTTATGACGGACGTTATGAACAAATTATGGGTAATCTTTTAGGGCACGTTATTATTGCAAAAAATTTAGAAGGTGCTAATGATTTAGCGAGAAAAATTGGCTATAGCTACCGGATTGTAACTTTAGATGGAGATGTGGTTAATCCAGGTGGTTCAATGACTGGTGGTGCTATTAAGCAGAAGTCTACCCCGTTGTTAGGGCGCCAACGAGAATTAGAAGACTTAACAGAAAAGCTTACTGGAATGGAAGAAAAAACAATTAAGCTCGAAACATATGTTAAAGAGCTTAAGCAACAGCTGCAAAAAAGCGAAACGATGTTGCAAGAACAAAGAGAAGCCGGTGAAACTGCCCGTGAACTAGAACGCGAAGCAAGAAATCTTCTGCGCGAAGTTGAGTTAGAAGAGAAAAGTGTCAATGATCGACTCGCTTTATTTGATCGAGAGCAAGCGATGCTCACCAAAGATGAAGACGCAGCGGTACGACGATTAGAGGCGTTATCGACAGAATTAAAGCAGTCAGCTGCAACAACTTCTCTTCTGGAAAGTCAAGTCAAAGAAATTGAAGCGAAACAAAAGCTCCAGCAAACTTCTAAAGAAACGATGCAAGATGAATTAACGGACTTAAAGGTCCATATAGCGAAAGAAGAAGAACGATTGGCAAACCAACGTGATAAAGTAGAACGTTTAGTACATGAGGTTGAAGAAATAGGCACAGTATTAAGAGATAATGAGGAACAGTATTGGTTACTTGAAAATGAAATGAGTGACAGTACGAACGGTGAAGGTCATCTAGAGATGAAAATTGAAGCCAGTCGAAAGAAAAAAGACGATACGATTACTATTATTAGTAACCTGCGTCAAGAACGAACAGAGAAACAACAGTCACTAGACGGTCTAGAAGTAACATTAAAAGTTGAAAAAGGTCACTTAAAGTTAGTACTCGATGAATTCCATCAATGTGAGGTTCAAAAAAACCGCTACGATGTTCAGTTGGATAATCTTTTATCACATCTTCGTGAAGAATATGAGTTAAGTTACGAAGCGGCTCAAGATGAACATCCTTTGTTGATGCCAGCTGAAGAGGCTAAGACAAAAGTAAAGTTAATAAAGTTAGCGATTGAAGAGTTAGGTACTGTCAATTTAGGTGCAATTGAAGAATACGATCGTGTAAGTGAGCGCCATCAATTTTTACATGAACAAAAAGAAGATTTAGTAATGGCAAAAGAAAACCTTTTTAATGTTATTATGGAAATGGATGAAGAAATGACCAGACGCTTCAAGGAAACGTTTGATCAAATAAGTGCCCATTTTAAAGTCGTATTTAAGCAGTTGTTTGGTGGTGGACATGCTGACTTAGTATTAACCAATCCTGATCAGCTTTTAACGACCGGAGTAGAGATCATGGCGAGACCGCCTGGCAAAAAACTTCAAAATCTTGCACTCCTGTCCGGTGGTGAACGAGCATTAACAGCCATCGCTTTACTATTTTCTATTCTAAAAGTAAGGCCGGTACCGTTTTGTGTACTAGACGAAGTTGAAGCAGCTTTAGATGAAGCGAATGTCAATCGATTTGCTTCTTACTTAAAGGCATTTAGCGGACAAACCCAGTTTATCGTTATTACTCATCGAAAAGGAACAATGGAGGAGGCAGATGTCCTCTATGGAGTAACAATGCAAGAGTCTGGTGTATCTAAACTTGTGTCCGTTAAACTAGAAGAGACAAAAGAATTAGTTGAAAGCTAAGGAGGAATTAACATGAGTTTTTTTAAGAAATTAAAAGATAAGATTACAGGTCAAACAGAATCAGTAACAGAAAAGTTTAAAACTGGTTTAGAAAAAACGCGCGATTCATTTGTTGGTAAGATGAATGAATTAGTTGCACGTTACCGTAAAGTAGACGAAGATTTCTTTGAAGAACTAGAAGAGTTGCTGATTAGCTCAGACGTAGGTGTCGCAACAGTGATGGAGTTGATTGATAACCTAAAAGATGAAGTGCGTCTTCGCAATATTAAAGATACTTCAGAAATTCAACCTGTCATCTCAGAAAAGTTAGCAGAACTCTTACAAAAAGATGAAGAAGACGCATCGCTTAATATTCAAGAGGGTGCCATGACAGTCATTCTATTCGTTGGAGTCAATGGAGTAGGTAAAACGACGACAATTGGTAAAATGGCCCATATGTTTAAAGAAGAAGGTAAATCTGTACTCTTAGCTGCAGGTGATACTTTCCGTGCAGGTGCCATTGAACAGCTTGAGGTATGGGGTGAACGTGTAGGCGTTGATGTGATTAAACAACAAGCGGGCAGTGACCCGGCAGCTGTTATGTTTGATGCTGTACAAGCTGCGAAATCAAGGAATGCTGATGTTCTATTATGTGATACAGCAGGTCGCTTGCAAAATAAAGTTAATTTAATGAAAGAGTTAGAAAAAGTAAAGCGTGTGATTGAACGGGAAGTACCGAATGCGCCGCATGAAGTTCTGCTTGTACTTGACGCAACAACAGGTCAAAATGCAATGAGTCAAGCCAAGCAGTTTAGTGAGACAACTGATGTCAGCGGTATCGTTTTGACGAAGCTGGATGGAACAGCTAAAGGTGGAATTGTGCTTGCGATCCGTCATGAATTAGATATCCCGGTGAAGTATGTTGGTCTTGGTGAAAAAATGGATGATTTACAACCGTTTAATGCAGAGCAGTTCGTTTATGGACTTTTCAAAGATGTATTAGAAGAGAAGCTTGAAGAAGAGGAAAACCAATAAGTTGTAGTTAGATTTTAGTCTTTCAAGAAAAAAACTTGACACTCATTTTCTTTTCGTGTAGTATGATCTCTTGTAAAGGGAATTCACTTAACAAGGGGATGGTCCGTTTGCTCGATAAAACATTAAGGATGAATTACTTATTTGACTTCTATCAGTCCTTACTTACATCTAAGCAGCGACAATATATGGAACTCTATTATTTAGATGACTTCTCCCTAGGTGAAATTGCCGAAGAATTTGAGATTAGCCGTCAAGCCGTCTATGATAACATAAAACGGACGGAGGCAATGCTAGAGGAATATGAAGCCAAACTATCGCTTCTCGAAAAATTCGAGCAGCGTTCCAACTATATTGCAAAGTTAAAATCGGCAATCTTAAAACCAGAAGCGACTCCTGAAGAGATCATGAGCGTCATCGAAGCTCTTGAAAAACTAGAGTAGGAGGCGACGGCCAATGGCATTTGAAGGTTTAGCGGAACGACTGCAAAGCACGATGCAGAAAATCCGTGGTAAAGGAAAAGTATCTGAAGCTGATGTAAAAGAAATGATGCGAGAAGTTCGACTTGCATTATTAGAAGCTGACGTTAACTTTAAAGTTGTAAAAGAATTTATCGCCCGTGTAAAAGAACGTGCTATCGGACAAGAAGTACTAAAAAGCTTAACTCCTGGTCAACAAGTTATTAAAGTTGTAAATGAAGAATTAACGGCTTTAATGGGAGGAGAGCAAAGCAAGATTGCAGTTGCTAATAAGCCACCAACAGTAGTTATGATGGTCGGTTTACAAGGTGCTGGTAAAACAACAACAACGGCAAAATTAGCCAATCACTTACGAAAGAAACATAATCGTACACCGATGCTAGTAGCTGCCGATATATACCGTCCAGCAGCCATTAAGCAGTTGGAAACGCTAGGTAAACAGCTTAGTATGCCAGTGTTTTCACTTGGTGATCAAGTAAGCCCGGTTCAAATTGCTGAAGAAGCGATTAAGAAAGCGAAAGAAGAACATAATGACTATGTTATCATCGATACTGCGGGTCGTCTTCATATTGATGAAGAGTTGATGGATGAATTAAAACAGGTTAAAGAAATTGCAAAACCTGATGAAATTCTTCTCGTTGTTGATGCAATGACGGGTCAAGATGCAGTTAATGTTGCTGAGAGCTTTAACGAGCAATTAGACATTACGGGTGTTGTTCTAACAAAGCTTGACGGGGATACACGTGGTGGTGCTGCATTATCAGTTAAGTCAGTAACAAATACTCCAATTAAGTTTGCGGGTATGGGTGAAAAAGTTGACCAGCTAGAACCATTCCATCCTGAACGAATGGCTTCAAGAATTCTCGGTATGGGTGATGTTTTGACTTTAATCGAGAAAGCACAAGCAAACGTTGATGAAGAGAAAGCGCGTGAGCTTGAAAGAAAAATGAGAACGATGGATTTTACGTTCGATGATTTTCTAGAGCAGCTTGATCAAGTTAAAAGCATGGGACCACTAGATGAACTTCTAGGTATGATGCCAGGAATGAATAAAGTAAAAGGCATGAAAAATCTACAGGTTGATGATAAACAAATTGGTCGTGTAGAAGCGATTGTCCGGTCAATGACAAAGCAAGAAAAGCAAGATCCTAGTGTCATTAATGCTAGTCGTCGCAGAAGAATTGCTAAAGGAAGCGGGACGTCAATCCAAGACGTGAACAGACTTTTAAAGCAGTTTGAAGATATGAAGAAGATGATGAAGCAAATGACGAATATGGGTAAAGGGAAGAAGAAAGGAAAAATGCCTTTTAAATTCCCATTCTAAAGTCGTTTTTCATTTTTTCCTAGTTGCAAGCTAGTGAAAATTACTATAATATAAATTATTGTGTTAAATTATTTGGAGGTGTACAACGAATGGCAGTTAAAATTCGTTTAAAACGTATGGGTTCTAAAAAGGCCCCATTTTATCGTGTAGTAGTAGCAGATTCTCGCGCACCGCGTGATGGACGTTTCATTGAGGAGATCGGTACTTACAACCCGTTAACTCAACCAGCAAAAGTTGAAATTAAAGAAGAGAAAGCTTTAGACTGGATGTTAAAAGGTGCTAAGCCATCTGATACAGTTCGTAACCTTTTCTCTAAAGCTGGTTTAATGGAAAAGCTGCACAACGAGAAAAACAGCAAGTAATCAGCATTTATAATATGTGTTCATAATTTGAACAACTTTATTATGTCTGAAGAAACGAAAGGGAATGCAATGAAAGAGTTAGTTGAACATATTGCAAAAGCTCTTGTTGACCATCCCGAAAGAGTTCATGTCACAGAAACGACTGACAACCAATCGGTTCACCTTGCATTGTCAGTTCATCCTGACGATATGGGCAAAGTCATTGGAAAGCAAGGGCGCATAGCCAAAGCTATTCGCTCTGTCGTTCATGCGGCTGCTACGAATACAAACAAGCGAGTCCGTATTGATATTGTTGACGAAGTAAAAGGGTAGAGGGAAACCTCGCCCTTTTATTTTTGTATAAGCTTCTATACAATAGAAGGTGTACGTCATTTTTATTATGGTGCAAGCTTAACTTTTCTATCGGAACTAGGTATAAGAAATATATCGCTTTCGATATTCATATACAGGTGAGAAAATTGTTTTTTTCTAATAGACGAGGTGAACTATGAAAGTAATTAAGTCAGTTGCCATTAAGCAAGTGTTAACCGAAAAAAGAAAAGATCAACTGTTAAATGAACTCCACTTCGAAAAAGAACAAGTAGTTAAAGAGCTTGAACAATTGAAGTTTCAATTACATAAAAAAATAAAGCAACATACAAGTCATGAACAAAACCATACTCTAAGAAATAATTTCCAAAAAGAAATTAAGCAGCGTGAAGAAAAGTTAAGAGGTATTGACTTTAAAGTACATCAGCTTAATAAATTGGAGATTGGAACGGAATTACGGGATGGTACAGTTGAATCGATTTGTGAAGTAAAGATCGGTGATAATTGGGATGATATTTTCTCAGAAGCAGAAATTATAATTAAGGACGGAATCGTTCATGAAATAAGAAAAGGATGAAACGGTTATGAAAAATTGGTTTAAAGTAGGAAAAATAGTGAATACACATGGAATTCGAGGCGAACTGCGTATTATTTCAACAACGGATTTTGAAGAAGAGCGATATGCTCCCGGCTCAGAGCTATACATTGAACATCCCGACCTCAGGGAAATGATACCCGTCATTGTGGAATCTCACCGTAAGCATAAAAACTTCGATTTATTAACATTTGAAGGGTATACAAATATTAGCCAGGTTGAGAAATTTAAAGGCGGCACTTTAAAAGTATCTGAAGATGCCTTAGGTCAGTTAGATGAGGGTGAATTTTATTATCATGAAATTATCGGTTGTCAAGTTTACACTAATGATGGTTTGGAACTTGGCAAAATAAAAGAAGTTCTTTCACCAGGAGCAAATGATGTTTGGGTGATTCAATCTAAAGCTGGTGGAAAAGATATATTAATACCTTACATTGATGATGTCGTAAAAGAAGTGAATGTCGCTGAAAAGAAAATTACAATCGAATTACTTGAGGGGTTAATTTAAGTGAAGATTGATATACTGACATTATTTCCAGAAATGTTTACTGGTGTATTTGGTTCTTCCATTCTAAAGCATGCCGCAGAAAAAGGACAAGTTACCTTTAATGTTGTTGATTTTCGGAATTACGCAGAAAATAAACATAGAAAAGTCGACGACTACCCATATGGCGGTGGAGCAGGGATGGTCTTAATGCCTCAACCTATTTTCGATGCGGTTGATGATCTAGTTAAAGATAAACAGACAAAACCAAGAGTTGTCCTGCTCTGCCCACAAGGAGAACGCTACACACAAAAAAAAGCTGAAGAACTGGCAAAAGAAGAGCACCTCATTTTAGTGTGTGGTCATTATGAAGGTTTTGATGAACGAATTCGTGAGCATCTCGTCACTGATGAGATTTCGATCGGAGATTATGTTCTTACTGGCGGAGAGCTTGGTGCTATGGTCATTACGGATAGTGTTACAAGGCTATTGCCAGGTGTGTTAGGAAATGAAACGAGTGCTGTAACCGACTCGTTTTCTACAGGCCTGCTAGAGCATCCGCACTATACAAGGCCTGCTGACTTTAGAGGTATGAAAGTACCAGATGTGTTATTATCTGGTCATCATGAAAATATAAAAAACTGGCGTCACGAACAATCAATAGAACGAACAAAGAAACGCCGTCCCGACCTATTAAATGACTAGTTTATCATTTTATAGGAAACTTTCTCTATCACCTTGTTCTAAAGAAAGAAATATGTTATTATATTCGTTGTGGCTAAGGCCCGTGATTACGATGTTCCGCTGCAGAAGAAAGACTGTTATGAGCATCTTGGATGGAAGGAGGGGAATAGGATGAGCAATATTATCCGTGAAATCGCAAAAGAACAACTACGCACTGATCTTCCAGCGTTCCGTCCTGGAGACACTTTACGTGTACACGTTAAAGTTGTTGAGGGTAACCGTGAGCGTATTCAGGTGTTTGAAGGTGTAGTAATCAAGCGTCGTGGAACAAGTGTCAGCGAGACTTTTACTGTACGTAAAATTTCTTATGGCGTAGGTGTTGAGCGTACATTCCCATTACATTCACCGAAAATCGATTCGATTGAAGTGAAGCGTCGCGGTAAGGTACGTCGTGCCAAACTTTATTACCTACGTGCACTACGTGGTAAAGCAGCGCGTATTAAAGAAATTCGATAATTGTATGAAAAAGAAAGGGGCTTGGTTATCAAGCTCCTTTTTTTACACTAGTTGTGATATGATCTAAAGTAGGGAAGATCTTAATTCCTCATAATAGATAACTTTATATTGTGGAGGATGATTTATGAATTTCGGAAGAAGTGAAACGTACGAGTGGATAAAAGCAGTATTAATTGCGTTACTCTTAGCTGTTCTTATTCGTTTTTTCTTATTTGCACCGATTGTAGTTGAAGGAGAATCGATGGTTCCTACTTTGCATCATAGTGACCGTATGATTGTTAATAAAATAGGGTATACCATTGGGGAACCTGATCGTTTTGATATTATTGTTTTTCATGCAAGTGAAGAAAGTGACTACATAAAACGCGTCATTGGTTTACCAGGTGATACGATTGAATTTATTGATGATACACTTTATATAAACGGAGAGGCTTATGAAGAGCCTTATTTAGAAGAATTAAAACAAGAGCTTAACGGTGCAACGCTTACATATGATTTTTCTTTAGATGAAGTGACTAACTCTGTTATTGTTCCTGATGGATACCTTTTCGTTATGGGGGATAATAGACGAAGAAGTTTAGACAGTCGTGATATTGGGTTTATCCCGTATGAAGAAGTAGTTGGAAAGGCCAATTTTGTTTTTTGGCCATTTACAGATATTCGAATAGCAAAGTAGGTGTTAACGTGACGATACAGTGGTTTCCAGGTCATATGGCAAAAGCACGTAGAGAAGTAACGGAAAAGCTGAAGCTGATTGATGTCGTCATCGAGCTTCTTGATGCACGTGTTCCGATGTCATCAAGAAATCCAATGATAGATGAAATCGTTGCTCACAAGCCTCGATTGGTTTTGTTAAACAAAGCTGATTTAGCTGATCCAAGAGTAACGGATGAATGGAAAAATTACTTTACAAAGCAAGATGTAAAGGTCTTATCCATCGACAGTCAATCCGGTAAAGGAGTATCGGCGATTAGCCCAAGTTGTAAAGAACTTGCAACTCCCTTACTGGAAAAAATGAAAGCACGTGGAATGAAACCAAGAGCGATTCGTGCAATGATTTTAGGTATTCCTAATGTCGGAAAAAGCACTTTAATTAACCGCCTTGCTGTTAAAAAGATTGCAAAGACTGGGGATCGCCCAGGTGTAACGAAACAGCAACAGTGGATTAAAGTAGGCAACGAAATGGAACTTTTAGATACACCTGGGATCCTATGGCCTAAATTTGAGGACCAAGCGATTGGTTTTCGTTTAGCTGCCACAGGTGCTATTAAAGACGAATTACTTGATTTTCAAGACGTGGCTCTGTTTGTGCTGAATTATCTTAAAGACCGTTATGAAGGACAAGTAAAAGAGCGCTTTAAGCTAGATGAAATTCCAATAGAAGGACTCCAGCTTTTTGATGAAATCGGAAAAAAACGCGGTTTTTTGCAAAGCGGCGGATATATTGATTATGACAAAACAGCAGAGATCATCTTACGTGAATTACGATCAGGAAAATTAGGGAGAATTACTTTAGAGACGCCTGAAGAGTATCAATAAACTCAGGGTTCAGAGAGCGCAGTTGGTCTTCCACACGACCACCTGCGTTTTTTTCTGTCTCTTTATAGGCAGCTTCGTTTACTGGAGTACAAAAAAATATTTCACGGTTGCTAGTAAAAAATTAAAAGAATTTGACCGATATACTAAGTAAGTCATTAGAGGAGAAACGTGATTATGAGCCAACTAACCATTAAACAAATCGAGCAATTACTTTTTAAAGATGAAACTGAGCTTTCTGAGGAGCTTTTTACGAAGATTAAGACAGATGATCGAAAAGGTGTCCAAAAGTTAGTTGATCGATATGAAAAACAATTGCAAAAAGAACAGGCATTACGTGAAATGTTCCTCCACATGAGCACCTATGAGGCTAACCTTAGAAACAAAGGGATAGAATGGATTGCCGGTGTTGATGAAGTAGGTCGAGGACCGTTAGCTGGTCCTGTTGTTTGTTGTGCGGTTATTTTACCGAAAGATTTTTATTTAGCAGGACTTACTGACTCGAAAAAGCTATCGAAAGAAAAACGAGAGATTTTTTATCATGTAATCATGAAAGAAGCGGTTTCAGTCCATACGAGTGTTATTTCTGCTGCTATGATTGATAAAGTAAATATTTATGAAGCAACTAAACTAGGAATGACAGAAGCTATAGAAGGTTTAGCAGTAAAACCCGAACATCTGCTCATAGATGCTATGAAACTTCCAATTGCCATACCACAAACATCAATCATTAAGGGAGATGCAACAAGTATATCAATCGCTGCAAGCTCAGTTGTTGCAAAAGTGACGAGAGATCGATATATGGAGGAATTAGGTAAGACATACCCTAATTACGGCTTTGAGCGACATATGGGATATGGGACAAAAGAGCACTTGCTAGCGATAGAAAGGTACGGAGTTATTTTGGAAGAACATCGTATGAGTTTTAGCCCAGTAAAAGAGAGTATAGCAAAATAGTAAATATGAAGGGAGATGTACGTTTTGTTTAGTAAAATTCAAGAAGCAACTCAGAAAACACCGATCAGAAAAACTCAAACACTACATCTTTCCCAAGGTCAACTGTTTCAAGGAAGAATACTCAAATTTTTTCCGAATCACTTGGCATCCCTTCAATTAGGAAATAGGACTGTAACCGCAAAACTTGAAGTACCTCTTACAGCTGGACAAAAATACTGGTTAGAAGTTGTTCGTGCAGGAGGAGTACCGCAACTCAAAATTCTTGACGATAATGCTGTGCGGCGGGACGGTCAGCAAACACAAGCTCAAGTACTTCAACAGTTAAATATACCAGTAAACAAAGTTAATGATTTATTAATTCGCCACTTGGCAACTGAACAAATTCCTTTTACTAAAGAAGTTTTTGAAAAAGCAGCTCACTTATTGCAACAAACAGGACTTACGAATAAAGAGGGCTTACAGATTTTATCGACATTGTTGCATAGAAACTTGCCACTGACACTAGAAAGTTTTAATGCAATGCAAGCCGTGGAGCGAACACAGGGAACTTTATTACAGCAGATTGCCGAACTGCAGACACAGCTTCAAACGTTGCAAAAAGAACATCCTTCATTACGGTCTTATACGAATGGAATCGATGCCGTTTTAAAAGAAACACAAATTTCTGAGGGGAAACATCCAGTTCTTCAATTACTTCACGCAGCTTCGTCACAAGCAATGTCAAAAGATTTGAGAGAAGGAGCAGTTCAACTTTTACAAAGGACTGGTTTAATGGGTGGAAATGTTTCGGCAGATCAGTTATTTGAAAACTTTAAGGCGCAGTTAATTGATCCGTCAAACCGCCAAACCGTAAGTCAATTATGGCCATTTTTATTGCAAAGCGCTGCAGGTGGCATACCACTCGATTCTTTAGATGGTAAAACACTGTTTCAATTATTATTTTCACGCCTAAACCAACCTCATACAAAAGCAGAACAACAACAACAATTTCAATTACTGCTGCAATTATTTTCGAATAACACGAATGCCCAAACTATCACGAACAACCTATTTAATTTACAGAATACATTCGGTCAATTATCTGCTCAAGAAAGAGAATCTTTATCCCATTTGTGGAGTCAAGCTGTACAAAATGAACAGCAGGGTGAACGCTCATCTATTGCTAATCAGTTGCTTCGAATCGTTTCTGGATTAGGGTACTCACAAGAAAGAGAGCTTCTACAATTCTTTCAAGGACAAAACAGTTCTAATGATATTAAACAAGGAGAACGCCTCAAAAGTTTGTTATTACAGCTCAACCAATTACAGCTCCCAAAGACGATGAAGGACAAAGTCGATTCAGTTATTAATCGAATTACCGGGCAACAGTTACTGGCACAAGAACAAAACGGACCTATTCAGCAAACTGCATTACAAGTGCCACTTCAATTAGGAGATTGGCAAACAGAGCTTACTGTTCAATGGGAAGGAAAAAGAAAAGCTGATGGAAAAATAGATCCTGACCATTGTCGGATTCTTTTTTATTTACATTTAGCGCAATTAAAAGAAACGGTAGTGGATGTTCAAATACAAAAAAAGATCGTCTCCGTTCAAGTGTTCAATGAACATGAAAGGCCAGTCTTGTTGTTAAATGTACTTCAACCTTTATTAAAAAAGCAACTTTCGACGATGGAATATACGTTATCTTCTGTAAATTGGATCCAGTTCACAGAGCAACAGTATAAAAAGGGTACGTCAGCTCATAAGGCGTATACTCAGAGGAATGGCTATGAAGGAGTCGATGTGAGAGTATGAGAAACGAACAAAAACTTCAAACTGCGATCGCTCTTTCGTATAATGAAACACTGGACGAGGCTCCTCGAGTTAAAGCAAAGGGAAAGGGCTTTGTCGCTACAGAAATTATAGAGCGTGCGAAAGAACATCATATACCTATTCAAGAGGATCCATCGTTAGTCGAGCTGCTGAGTCAATTAGAAATCAATGAAACCATCCCAACTGAATTATTTGAAGTCGTTGCTGAAGTGTTTGCTTTTATATATCGAATTGATAAAAATCACAATAAGGACAGCGGTAGTAGTGAATAATAAAAAATAGAAATGTATTTTTATTAGTACAGTCAAGCAAATTTGCTTGGCTTCTTTTTTTGGAAATTCTCATGGTTTAATACACGTTGGACATACTATGTGGAGATAATGAAAGGAGTGATACGATGTCCAAAAGGAATTTGTTAGTCGTTCCTGAATGTGAGCAAATGTTAGAGAGTTACCGTGAAGAAATAGCCATGGAATTTGGAGTTCATCGAAGTGTTCAAGAGATGGATGCAGTCAGCCGAAGTATGACAAGAAAAGTGTTGGACAAGACAGAGGAAACTAATAGTATGGAGGATTGTGAGTAATGGGGAAGGACAGAGAATTTAACCCTAACCCAAAAACGCCATTGGATTATTGGGATGAAAATATTGATCCTGCCCAAATGTCAGGCGATCATTGGGTCCAAGAAGAGAATGCCCCTATTGAAAATAATGGGTTTGCTGATCCAACAGAATGTGAAGTAGTAGAAGAAAAAATGACTCCGCCTGGAGCTATGTTCATGCATCCGTCCATTAATGTAAGCTATGGTAATGATGGCTTAACAGGAACGAGACCAAAAACAGAGAAAAAAACAGGAAAAGACGCGAATAAGAGTGAAAAATGAAGAAAATGTGTCTAATTTATTAAAATTTGGAGGGGAAACCCCTCCAAAAAATTTTAAAAAGTGTTAAAATAAAAAAGGAATTTGACAATTCATCACGAAATATCTGTATTGGACAGACTAATTATTCTATGTCCTTTAATATGGATACAATTGATAGGAGGATGGAGAGAGAATGAATATCCACGAGTATCAAGGTAAAGAGCTTCTTCGTAAGTACGGAGTGGCAGTGCCAAACGGAAAAGTGGCTTTTTCTGTAGAAGAAGCAGTAGAAGCTGCAAAAGAATTAGGTTCTAGCGTTTGTGTTGTTAAAGCACAAATCCATGCTGGTGGCCGTGGTAAAGCTGGCGGTGTCAAGGTTGCTAAAAATCTTGATGAGGTTCGTACATACGCACAAGATATTTTAGGGAAAGTTTTAGTTACTCACCAAACTGGTCCCGAAGGTAAAGAAGTAAAGCGCTTACTTATCGAAGAAGGTTGCGATATTCAAAAAGAATATTATGTTGGTCTTGTATTAGATCGTGCAACTTCTCGCATCGCTATGATGGCTTCTGAAGAAGGCGGAACTGAAATCGAAGAAGTTGCTGAAGCAACTCCAGAAAAAATCTTTAAAGAGTATATTGATCCTGCTGTAGGTTTACAAGGATTCCAAGCTCGTAGATTAGCATTTAATATCAATATCCCTAAAGAGTTAGTAAATCAAGCTGTTAAATTTATGATGGGCTTATATCAAGTATTCGCTGATAAAGATTGCTCAATCGCAGAAATCAACCCGCTTGTTACTACTGGAGACGGTAAAGTAATGGCACTTGATGCGAAATTAAACTTTGACTCAAATGCATTATATCGTCAAAAGGATATTTTAGAATATCGTGACTTAGACGAGGAAGATGTTAAAGAGATCGAAGCTTCTAAATATGACCTTAGCTATATCGCGTTAGATGGTAATATCGGTTGTATGGTTAATGGTGCTGGACTTGCTATGGCAACGATGGATATCATTAAGCACTACAATGGTGACCCTGCTAACTTCCTTGATGTTGGGGGCGGTGCTACTGCTGAGAAAGTTACAGAAGCATTTAAGATCATCCTTTCAGACCAAAATGTTAAAGGAATTTTCGTTAATATTTTCGGTGGAATTATGAAGTGTGACATCATTGCACAAGGTGTAGTAGAAGCTACAAAACAAGTAGGTTTAGAATTACCGCTTGTTGTTCGTCTTGAAGGAACAAACGTTGATAAAGGTAAGAAAATTCTTGAAGAGTCTGGTTTAAACATCACTTCAGCTGACTCTATGGCTGATGGTGCACAAAAAATCGTATCTCTAGTGAAATAGAAAGGCGGGACGTGGAGAATGAGTATCCTTATTAATAAAGATACAAAAGTAATTGTACAAGGGATTACTGGTGCTACTGGTTTATTCCATACGCAGCAAGCGATTGAATATGGTACAAACATTGTAGGTGGAGTTACACCAGGTAAAGGTGGAACTGAAATCGAAGGTGTTCCTGTATTTGATACAGTGGAACAAGCAGTTAAAGCAACAGGCGCTAACGCAACAGTTATTTATGTACCACCTGCATTTGCTGCAGATGCGATCATGGAAGCTGTAGATGCAGAGCTTGATTTAGCAATTTGTATCACTGAAGGAATTCCTGTAAACGATATGATTAAAGTTAAACGTTACATGGAAGGTAAGAAAACTCGTCTAGTTGGACCAAACTGCCCTGGTGTTATTACTCCAGAAGAATGTAAAATTGGTATTATGCCAGGTTATATTCATAACAAAGGTCACGTAGGTGTAGTATCTCGTTCTGGTACATTAACATATGAAGCTGTTCACCAACTTTCAACTAATGGAATTGGTCAATCTACAGCTGTTGGTATCGGTGGAGACCCTGTTAATGGAACAGACTTTATCGATGTATTAAACTTATTTAACGAAGACCCAGACACTTATGCAGTTATTATGATTGGTGAAATCGGTGGAACTGCAGAAGAAGAAGCTGCTGAGTGGGTTAAAGCTAATATGACTAAGCCTGTTGTAGGTTTCATTGGCGGACAAACAGCACCTCCAGGCAAACGTATGGGGCATGCTGGTGCTATTATCTCTGGTGGTAAAGGTACTGCTGCTGAAAAGATTAAAACAATGGAAAGCTGCGGTATTAAAGTAGCAGAAACTCCATCTGTTATGGGTGAAACGTTAATCTCTGTTCTTAAAGAACAAGGACTTCTAGAAAAGTGTATTACTCATAAAAATTAATAATCATAAGAGGCTGACACATGTTTATATTGGTCAGCCTCTTTTCTGTATTCAAATTTATACGAATATAGGTGATCCAATGGACATTATAAAAAGAAGGTTAATTCACTTTACACACTGTAGAGGTGCAGGTTGGAAAACAATCTATTCTTTCATTCAACACGATCCTACGTTAGATGGAATTTATAAGTACAATCCGACTGACCTCATTCATCATTTTCGTATGAAAGAAAATCACGCAAACGCTTTTTACTTTGACGTTCATCACCTGAATATCGATAAGATCATTAAGGAACTTTCACTTCATCAAATCACTCCAATTACGCCTTTTGATACTTTATATCCTCCCCTTTTATTAAACACATATGATCCACCATGGGTACTTTATTGTAAAGGCGACATGAACCTCCTAAAATCTGCTCAGACACTCGCCGTTGTCGGTACGAGATTCCCATCACAACTTGGATTGAAAAGTATAGATAAACTTCTGCCCCCTATTATTAACGACGGTTGGACGATTGTGAGTGGACTTGCAGAAGGAATTGATACGAAAGCACATGAATTAACGATGAAGTTAAAAGGAAAAACAATCGGTGTTCTGGGATCTGGTCTTTTGCACATATACCCGAGAAAAAATTTACCTCTAGCACAATGTATGTCTAAAGAACAATTATTAGTTTCTGAATACCCTCCCCACCAAAAACCACAAAGATGGCAGTTTCCTGAAAGAAATCGAATTATTAGCGGTCTAAGTCAAGGTATATTAGTCGTAGAAGCAAAAGAGAAAAGCGGGGCACTAATAACGGCTGATCAAGGACTAGAACAAGGAAGAGAGGTTTTCGCGGTACCTGGTTCAATTTTAGAAGAACGCTCAACGGGAACGAATTCTCTAATTCAAAATGGAGCAAAGCTTGTGCTCAATTCTAGTGATATTTTAACTGAATTATCTTGTTAAATTTGGGTAAAATTGATCTATATTTCAAATTATTTTATAAGTAATGTTTGACAAATGCTAAAAATGTATTTAATAATAGGGAAGATTTATATTAATCCTCAAAGGGGGAGGAAACGAACATGGCTGATTATTTAGTAATAGTTGAATCTCCCGCAAAAGCCAAGACGATTGGTAAATACTTAGGTAAGAAATACACAGTTAAAGCGTCCATGGGACATGTAAGAGATTTACCAAAAAGTCAAATGGGAGTAGACGTAGAAGAGGGCTTCAATCCTAAATATATAACTATACGTGGAAAAGGACCTGTATTAAAGGAATTAAAAGCAGCAGCTAAAAAGGTAAAGAAAATTTATCTCGCAGCTGACCCGGATCGCGAAGGTGAAGCGATAGCTTGGCACTTAGCACACAGTCTAGATATTGATGAGACTTCAGATTGCCGAGTCGTATTTAATGAGATTACAAAACAAGCCATTAAAGATGCTTTTAAAGAACCGCGATGTATTAATATGGATCTAGTTGATTCGCAGCAAGCAAGGCGAATTCTCGATCGTCTAGTCGGATATAATATTAGCCCTATATTATGGAAGAAAGTAAAAAAAGGCTTAAGTGCGGGAAGAGTACAATCGGTTGCTGTTAAAATGATTATCGACCGGGAAAATGAAATAAAGGCATTTGTGCCAGAAGAGTATTGGAGCATTCAAGCATCATTCTCTATGGAAGACGATCAATTTGAGGCAAAGTTTTATGGGATTGGATCGAAGAAAGTAGAATTAAAAACAGAAGCCGAAGTAAATGATGTTCTTGGGAAGCTTAAGGGTAACAGTTTTATAGTTGACTCTGTTAAGAAGAAAGAAAGAAAACGAAATCCTGTTGCTCCATTTACAACATCATCTTTACAACAAGAGGCTGCACGAAAATTAAATTTCCGTGCGAAGAAAACGATGATGCTTGCCCAACAATTATATGAAGGAATTGATCTTGGAAAAGAAGGAACGGTAGGTTTAATTACATATATGCGTACCGATTCTACTCGTATATCAGAAACGGCAAAGCAGGAAGTAAAGTCTTATATCGAAGAGACCTACGGAAAAGAATATACACGTCAAGGTGAGAGAACAGTTAAGCAAGATAAGAAAGCACAGGATGCCCATGAAGCAATTAGACCGACTTCAGTATATAAAGATCCCAAAACAGTAAAAAGCTACTTGTCACGAGATCAGTTTCGCCTTTACAAGCTCATCTGGGATCGCCTAGTAGCCAGCGAAATGGCACCGGCTATTATGGATACGATGACTGTTGATTTAAAAAACGAAGATGTAATTTTTAGAGCAACGGGCTCAAAAGTAAAATTTGCCGGTTTTATGAAAGTTTATATTGAGGGCAATGATGATGGGAAAAATGAAGAAGACAAATTCTTGCCAAACCTAGAAGAAGGTAAAAGCGTAAAGAAAGAAGAGATCACACCTCACCAACACTTTACACAACCACCACCTAGATATTCAGAAGCTAGGCTTGTAAAAACACTTGAAGAACTAGGAATTGGCAGACCATCTACATTTGCACCAACCCTGGATACGATTCAGCGTAGAGGGTATGTGGCTCTTGATGAAAAGCGCTTTGTACCGACTGAATTAGGTGAAATCGTGATTGAGTTAATCCATGAGTTTTTCCCTGATATATTGAATGTAGACTTCACAGCTAAGATGGAAAATGACCTAGATGCAATTGAAGATGGGAAAGAAAATTGGATTCGTGTCATAGATGGTTTTTATAAAGGGTTTGAAAAGCAAGTAAAGCATGCCGAAGAAGAAATGAAAGAAGTTGAGATTAAAGACGAACCCGCTGGAGAAGATTGTGAAAAGTGTGGGCATGAAATGGTTTATAAAATGGGGCGCTTTGGAAAATTTATGGCTTGTTCTAACTTCCCGGAATGCCGTAATACAAAAGCGATCGTAAAAGATATAGGTGTGAAGTGTCCATCTTGTCATGAAGGAAATATTGTAGAGCGTAAAAGTAAAAAGCGAAGAATCTTTTACGGGTGCGACCGTTTTCCAGAATGTGAATTCGTTTCTTGGGATAAACCAATTGCAAGAAAGTGCCCGAAATGTGAGCACATGCTTGTTGAAAAGAAAACGAAAAAAGGCGTGCATGTACAATGTACATCATGTGATTACAAAGAAGAGACAAATTAGTGAAATGAATTGAAAGAATTGAAGTGTTAGTATATTATATTAGAGGTCTGACTTCTCTAATCGTAAACACGGATGGTATGAATAGGGTGATTCGGGCTTATACTTAAGGCACAGTATAGTAGTATCTCAGAAGAGAAGCCGAATATTGTAATAGGACATATGAATCGCCCTATAGAACGAATACTAGACTTTACAATGAAGCTTTCAATTTGGTACGGAGGGTTTAAATCTTGGACAGTATACATATTAACGTGATCGGCGCAGGGCTGGCAGGAAGTGAAGCTGCTTGGCAAATAGCTAACCGTGGAATTCCAGTCCATCTTTATGAAATGCGCCCAGTAAAGCAGACACCTGCTCATCATACTGATAAATTTGCTGAACTCGTTTGCAGTAATTCTTTGCGAGCAAATACACTTACAAATGCAGTTGGAGTCTTAAAAGAAGAAATGCGCATATTAAATTCTGTGATAATTTCTTCAGCGGACGATTGTTCCGTTCCTGCAGGCGGGGCCTTAGCAGTAGACCGTCATGAATTTGCAGATAGTGTAACGAGCAGAGTACGTAATCATCCACTGGTTACCGTCATGAATGAAGAAGTGAGTGATATTCCTGAGGGGCCAACGATTATTGCTACAGGCCCATTAACATCTGAAAGTCTTTCGCAGCAGTTAAAAGAATTAACTGGAGAAGAATATCTATACTTTTACGATGCAGCTGCTCCTATAATCGAAAAAGACTCTATTGATATGAATAAGGTGTACTTAAAATCTCGGTATGATAAAGGAGAAGCAGCTTATTTAAATTGCCCAATGACAGAAGAAGAGTTTGATCGCTTTTATGAGGCCTTAATAAGCGCGGAAACTGTACCTTTAAAAGAGTTTGAGAAAGAAATTTTCTTTGAAGGGTGTATGCCAATTGAAGTAATGGCACAACGCGGCAAAAAAACAATGTTATTCGGACCATTGAAGCCAGTTGGGCTTGAACACCCTGAAACAGGTAAAAGGCCGTATGCAGTAATTCAACTAAGACAAGACAATCAATCTGGAACATTGTACAATATTGTTGGTTTCCAAACGCATTTAAAGTGGGGTCCGCAAAAGGAAGTATTAAAGCTCATACCTGGTCTTGAGAACGCTGAAATTGTTCGTTACGGTGTCATGCATCGTAATACGTTTATTAATTCTCCAAAAGTGCTAAAACCTACATATCAATTCAAGGAAAGAGATGATCTTTTCTTTGCTGGTCAAATTACAGGTGTTGAAGGCTATGTAGAGTCAGCTGCTTCTGGACTAATTGCAGGAATTAACGCAGCGAGGTATGTTAAGAAAAAAGAATTAGCCGTTTTTCCTGAGGAAACAGCTATCGGAAGTATGGCACAATACATCACAACAGCAAATCCAAAAAACTTTCAACCAATGAATGCTAACTTTGGATTGTTAAAGCCATTGGACCAAAGAATTAAGAATAAAAAAGAACGAAATGAGACCCTTGCTAACCGAGCAATTGAAACAATTCAGAATTTTGTGAAAAAAATGTAAATTTCCTTGAATGAGCTACTAAGTTGTGGTACAATTTAGTAGCTTTTGTGAGGTGTTACTATGGAAGATACATCCAACCGAATGTTAATTGATGATTTTGTCTTTTATTTACAAGTTGAGAAAAATTGCTCAAAGCACACGATTGATAATTATTTACTTGATATTGATGATTTTTTGAAACATATGAAAGAAAATAATATTGAAGAGTTTTTGACTGTTACTTATCATACTGTAAGGCACTATTTAACAACTCTTTACGATAAACAATATGCCCGAACTTCAATTGCTCGGAGAATTTCGGCTTTGCGTAGTCTTTATCGATTTTTATTAAGAGAAGGAAAAGTGAATGAGAACCCATTCGCTGCGACTCATATTCCTAAGATAGGAAAACGTTTGCCCACCTTTATGTATGAACAAGAAGTTGAACAGCTATTTTCTTCGTTTGATGAAGAAAATGTCCTCGATCAACGTGATAAAGCAATACTAGAGTTATTATATTCTTCGGGTCTGCGAGTGAGTGAATGCTGTCAATTGAAATTAGAGGACATTGATTTTTCAATAGGTACTGTCTTTGTTATTGGTAAAGGTAAAAAAGAACGTTATGTACCAGTAGGAAGCTATGCATTAGATGCACTGCAGAACTATATTGACGATGCCCGAACTCAACTCATAGGGAAGTCAAAAACGGGTCCACATCCTGCATTGTTTCTAAACTTTCGCGGGGGACCACTAACGGATAGAAGTGTTCGAGAGATTCTAAAAAAACGTATTGAAAAAGCATCATTAACAATGCATATGAGTCCGCATAAGTTGCGTCATACATTTGCAACTCATTTGTTAAATAATGGTGCCGACTTACGAGTAGTTCAGGAATTATTAGGTCATTCACATTTATCGTCAACCCAGATATATACGCACGTAACAAAGGATCGATTAAAAGATGTATATATGAAACACCATCCAAGAGCATAAAGATACCTAGTTTTCATATATGCAGATGCAAGAGTGAGCACCAACGTTTTCAACTTTGTTTTACTTATCATTAAGAGGGGGGTTCAATATGTCAGAAGCAAACTTTCATGCAACAACGATCTTCGCTATCCAGCATAACGGGCAATGTGCCATGACAGGTGACGGGCAGGTAACGTTTGGTAATGCTGTAGTTATGAAACATACCGCAAAAAAAGTGAGGAAAATCTATCAAGGCAAAGTAATCGCTGGCTTTGCGGGCTCTGTAGCAGATGCTTTTACTCTTTTTGAAAAATTTGAGGGCCGCTTAGAAGAGTACAATGGTAACTTACAAAGGGCTTCAGTTGAACTGGCAAAGGAGTGGCGAAGTGATAAAGTTCTGCGAAGACTAGAGGCAATGCTGATCGTCATGAATAAAGAACATTTATTACTCGTATCTGGAACCGGTGAAGTAATTGAACCAGATGACGGTATACTTTCTATCGGTTCAGGAGGTAATTATGCGCTTTCTGCAGGTCGTGCATTAAAAAAACACGCACCCCATCTTTCTGCAAAAGAAATTGCAATGGCTGCACTAGAAACTGCTGGCGATATTTGTGTATACACGAATAAACAGATTGTCATCGAAGAGTTATAAAAACTTTTGAGAGCGGAGGATGTTGAGATGCAAAATAACTTAACGCCAAGACAAATTGTTGAACGTCTAGACCAATACATTGTAGGTCAAGAGTCTGCGAAAAAATCTGTAGCTGTAGCTCTTAGAAACCGCTATCGTCGCAGTTTACTCGATGAAAAGCTTCGGGATGAAGTAACGCCTAAAAACATCTTGATGATTGGTCCTACTGGTGTAGGTAAAACAGAAATTGCTCGAAGACTTGCCAAATTAGTCGGAGCTCCTTTTGTAAAGGTGGAAGCGACTAAATTTACAGAAGTCGGATATGTAGGCCGAGATGTAGAGTCGATGGTTCGTGATTTGGTCGACACTTCGATCCGTATCGTGAAGGAAGAGAAGATGAACAGCGTTCGTGATAAGGCTGAGGATCAAGCCAATCAAAGAATTGTTGACTTACTTGTACCGTCAGCTAAAAAACAAACGCAGTATAAAAATCCACTTGAAATGCTATTTGGAAATCAAGGACAACCTGTTCAAGAAACGTCGGACGCAAACGAAAGCCAAGATGTTCAACAAAAAAGACGTCAAACTGCACACAAATTAGCTCTCGGTGAACTTGAAGACCATATTGTTACGATTGATGTGGAAGAACAAACATCCGGATTTTTTGATATGTTTCAAGGGTCAGGCATGGAGCAAATGGGCATTAATATGCAAGACATGTTAGGAAATATGATGCCAAAGAAAAAGAAAAAGCGTCGAATTACGGTCCGGGAAGCACGCAAATATCTAACCGAAGAAGAAGCGCAAAAGCTTATTGATATGGATGAAGTCAATCAAGAAGCTGTTTCAAAAGCTGAACAATTGGGTATTATCTTTATTGATGAGATTGATAAAATTGCAGGTAAAAGTCAAAATAGTGCCGATGTTTCAAGAGAAGGTGTGCAACGCGATATTTTACCAATTGTAGAGGGTTCCACAATTGTAACGAAGTATGGACCTGTAAAAACTGATCATATTTTATTTGTAGGTGCAGGTGCTTTTCATATGGCAAAGCCATCAGATTTAATTCCTGAACTACAAGGGCGATTCCCAATACGAGTGGAGCTTTCTAATTTATCAATTGATGATTTTGTTCGCATTTTAGTCGAGCCGGATAATGCTTTGATTAAACAATATACAGCCTTATTAGAAACAGAAGGTATAAAAGTCAAATTTTCTGACGAAGCTATTCATAAGATTGCGACAATTGCAACAGATGTAAATCAAGATACAGAAAATATCGGGGCGAGGAGATTGCATACGCTATTAGAAAAATTGCTTGAAGATTTATCATTTGAAGCACCTGATATAACATTAGAAGAGATTGTGATAACACCAGCTTATGTTGAAGAAAAGTTAGCAACAATCGCAAAAAATAGAGATTTAAGCCAATACATTTTATAGTATGGACTTTTAGGAGGAAAAGGGAATGGATTTACTAACTAGAACTAGAAAGATTAACGAGATGCTGCAAAAGTCTGGAGGACAACACGTAAACTTCAAAGATATGGCAGAAACTTTACGCGATGTAATTGAAGCAAATATTTTTGTATTAAGTCGTCGCGGTAAATTACTAGGTTTTTCTATTAAGCAAGAAATTGAAAATGAAAGAATGAAAAAAATGTTAGAAGAGCGACAGTTTCCGGAAGAATATACAACTAACCTTTTTAGAATTGAGGAAACGAGCGCAAACCTTGATATTGAGAGTGAATATACAGCGTTTCCGGTAGAAAACAAAGATCTGTTTGGCTCTGGTTTAACAACGATTGTTCCAATTCTAGGCGGGGGACAAAGACTAGGAACTCTAGTACTCGCAAGATTAAATAAATCATTCGATAATGATGACTTAATTCTTGCTGAATACGGTGCTACTGTAGTTGGTATGGAAATCCTTCATGAAAAAACACAAGAAATCGAAGAGGAAGCACGTAGTAAAGCTGTTGTTCAGATGGCAATCAGTTCATTGTCTTACAGTGAATTAGAAGCTGTTGAACACATCTTTGAAGAACTAGAAGGAAAAGAAGGTCTACTCGTAGCGAGTAAAATCGCTGACCGTGTTGGTATAACGCGCTCGGTTATTGTAAACGCGCTTCGTAAGCTAGAGAGTGCGGGTGTAATTGAATCTCGTTCACTAGGAATGAAAGGGACCTATATTAAAGTTCTAAACGATAAGTTTCTGGCCGAGTTAGATAAGATTAAACAAGGATAATTAGAAGTAAAGAGGTTACTCACAAGCTGTACGCTCCTTCATGACCATAACGCATTAATCTAGTTAGTGTATTTATGTAAAAGAGGTCCGGCTCAAAACGAGTTGACCTCTTTTTATTTTTGGTGTGTACATATATGCCATAGCGTCGAACTTTGAAGATGTTAATGTTAATCGAATGTGAAATAGTACTTCGATCAAAATCAACAAATTATTCCAAATATTAGTGAATAGTGCTATAAGCCTAATTGACAATACTGTAAATACATTAAAAGGAAACTGAAAATCTCTTTTTTTTTATTGAAATTATATTATAATATACATAGTGTTACACAATTCGACGGATTTTCAGATGATTAAGTGGAGTTGTAAGACTTTAGTATCAATTTTCATGTAGGTCTTTTTGGTTAATTTCACCTAGAGTTCAAATGATTATTAGACATTTAGTATAAGATCGATTACAATTTACTAGCAGGATTAGGCAATAATCGAGGAAAAATGACAAGGAGCGACTAAAAATGAATTTGTTTTCAAGTCCCGCTTTTAGCACGCTTGAAAGGGCGATAGATGGTTCAGCCTTAAGGCAAAGAGCAATTTCACAAAACATTGCCAATGTTGATACACCGAATTATAAAACGAAAAATGTGAACTTCAAACATACATTAGATCAAGCTATTTCGACAAAATCCTTTGATGCTAAGAGAACGGACGAACGTCATGTGAATTTTAGCACAGGTAAACAGAGAGGAGCCTTTATTACTAGGGTGGATAACACAATGTACAATCACAATTTAAACAACGTAGATATTGATAAAGAAATGGCCGACCTCGCGCAAAATCAAATCTACTATAATGCATTAATTGACCGAATGAACGGACGTTTTAATAGTCTTCAAACTGTCATTAAAGGTGGGAAGTAAACGTGACGATATTTAATGGATTTAATATTTCAGCATCTTCATTAACAGCACAAAGGTTGAGGATGGATGTTATTTCTGCGAATATGGCAAATGCTGAAACGACACGAGCAAATTTTGTGGATGGAGAATGGCAGCCTTACAGGAGAAAAATGGTGGTCATGCAACCTAATCAACAAAACTTCTCTTCGTACTTAAACAAAGCTATGAATCAATCGAATCATCCGGGTGAAGGTGTTAAGGTTTCGCGAATTATTGAAGATCGAACACCTTTTAAATTGATGTATCAACCTGAGCATCCAGATGCGGATGCGGAAGGTTATGTTAAACTGCCCAATGTCGATCCTTTAAGAGAAATGGTAGATTTAATGAGTGCAACACGTTCATACGAAGCCAATGTAACTACACTAAACGCAACGAAAAACATGCTAATGAAAGCTTTAGAAATTGGTAGATAAGGATGGATAATATAAATGGAACTCAATAAGATTACTACCCCTTTTGCTGTGCAACGACAGCCGCTTGAAACACAAATGATTAAAAGAACTCCAGCTGAAGCGCAAAATCAGTTTAAGGTAGCCCTTAGTGACGCTATTAAAAACGTAAATCATATGCAAAGTCAATCATCAGAGGCGACGTTAAGGCTTGCTCGCGGCGAAGCTGAAAACCTTCATGAAGTCATGATTTTAGGACAAAAAGCGAGTATTACATTACAAGCTACTGTAGAAGTGCGTAACAAAGTAATTGAAGCTTATCAAGAAATCATGCGCATGCAAGTTTAAAAATTGCAAAAAGTCCGAGTATATGTTTTGGAAGGTTTCTATTGTTATAGCCTGGCTCTTACTGCAAAGTGTCATAAGTTAAGGGTACTCACTTCCATACTTATGTAAGGTAAGCTATTACCTACTTTTGCCGTTAATGTCTCGGATCTTTTTGTTCTTTTTATTGAACTTATTCTAACTATAGGAAAACTGAAAACTGCAATGATGGTAATTGTCGCATAGGTGGGAGGGCTCATGAACGATAAGCTAGTAGAATATAAAGAAAAAAGTATTAACTTCTGGAAAGAGCGAACAAGTGCTCAAAAGGGTATTTTTATCGGCTCTATTTTAATGTTAATCACTATGATTATATTATTAACTATTTTTGGAACAAGATCAAGTTTTGTGCCTTTATATAGTAATTTATCTGTACAAGAAACTGGACAAATAAAAGAAACTCTTGATGCTAGAGGAATTGCATCTGAGATATCAGCTAATGGGACGACGATTAGCGTTCCTGAGACGATGGTTGATACATTGAAAGTGGAGCTAGCTGCCGAAGGAATTCCAAGAAGCGGCAGTATCGATTACGGTTTCTTTAGAGATCGTATGGGCATTGGTATCACAGATAATGAATTCTCTTTAATGGAAAGAGCTGCAGTACAAACTGAGCTAGGAAATTTAATTAGAAATATTGATGGCGTAAATGGTGCTAATGTCATGATTACTTTACCAGAAGAAAGAATTTGGGTTTCTGATGAACTAATGACGGCATCAGCATCAATTGTTATTAATACCGCTCCTGGTTACACTCTAGAACCGAGTCAAGTGCGTGCGTTGTTTCATCTAGTATCCAAGAGTGTTCCAAATCTACCTATAGAGAATATCGTCATCATGAACCAAATGTTTGAGCATTTTGAGTATAAGGATGAAAATTCTCAAGATTTTTCTACGATGACTGCATATGAACATCAGCGGAAAATTAAACAAGACATCGAAAGAGATTTACAACGTCAACTTACACAAATGTTAGGTACGATGATGGGTAGAGATAGTGTATTAGTTTCTGTAACAACAGATATTGATTTCACACAAGAAAACCGCCAAGAAGACCTTGTTGCACCAGTGGATGAAGAAAACATGGAAGGTTTAGCGGTTAGTATTGAGCGAATCACTGAAACGTATGAAGGTGATGAGATTCCAGAAGGCGGGGTCGCAGGTACTGGAGAGGCTATTCCTGGGTACCCAGGTGTAGTAGGTGCAGGCGGTGGATCATATGAGAAAATTGAAGAACGTGTGAATAATGATGTGAACCGAATTCGCCGTGAAATTGTTGAAAGTCCATATAAAATTCGTGATTTAGGCATTCAGGTCATGGTTGAGCCGCCTGAAGGACAAGATGAACTGCCAATTGAACGATTAAATGATATTCAACAAATATTAAGTACGATTGTCCGTACAAGTATAGATGGGAATTTAGCTAGTGAACTAACCCCAGAAGACATTAACGATAAAATTTTTGTGTCTGCGCAGCAGTTTAGAGGAAAAGTGGATGTTCCACAAATGCCTGAACAAACTGTACCAACATGGTTATATGTTGTTGGCGGGTTATTAGTTGGAATTATTATTCTATTAATCTTCTTGTTAATGAAAAAGAAAAAGAGAAATGAAGAGGAAGAAGAAGCATTTTTAGAGCCAATTACTGAAGAAATACCGGATATACCAAATGAGGAAGACAGCGCTTCAGCTACTAAACGAAAACAGCTTGAGAGAATGGCAAGAGAAAAACCAGATGAATTTGCTAAACTCGTTAGAACATGGCTATCAGATGACTAGGAGGGTGATTGAATGAGTGCAAAAAAAGGAAGCTTAACAGGACGTCAAAAAGCTGCTACCCTCCTCATTTCTCTTGGACCCGATGTATCAGCACAGGTATATAAACATTTAACGGAAGAGGAAATAGAGAAATTAACGTTAGAAATTGCAAATGTGAGAAAAGTAGATAGTTCATTAAAAGAAGAAATCCTTGAACAGTTTCATCAACTAGCTATGGCACAAGATTACATCTCACAAGGTGGTATTGGGTACGCAAAAAGTGTCCTCGAGAAAGCGCTGGGAGAAGCTGAAGCGATGGAAATTATTAATCGCTTAACTTCGACCTTGCAAGTGCGACCGTTCGATTTTGCTAGAAAAGCAGACCCATCGCAAATCTTGAACTTTATACAAAATGAGCATCCGCAAACGATTGCTCTTATCCTGTCTTATTTAGAATCTGTTCAAGCAGCACAGATTTTATCTGAACTACCCCAGGAAGTTCAAGCGGATGTAGCTAAGCGAATCGCTCTTATGGACAGTACATCACCGGAAATCGTAAATGAAGTAGAAAGCATCTTAGAACAAAAACTATCAGCAACCGTTACACAAGACTATACAGCTGCTGGTGGTATTGAGGCTGTTGTTGAAGTTTTAAATAGTGTAGATCGAAGTACTGAACGAACAATTCTTGATGCTCTAGAAATCCAAGATCCAGAATTGGCGGAGGAAATTAAAAAGAGAATGTTCGTCTTTGAAGATATCGTTACTCTGGATAACCGATCAATTCAAAGGGTTATACGAGATGTTGAAAATGAAGACCTACAGCTATCACTTAAAGTGGCAAGTGATGAAGTCAAAGAAATTGTTTTTACAAATATGTCACAGCGTATGGCTGATACATTTAAAGAAGAAATGGAGTTTATGGGTCCTGTTCGTTTACGTGATGTCGAAGAAGCTCAGTCTCGTATTGTCGCAGTCATTCGTCGACTAGAAGAAGCTGGAGAGATAGTTATCGCACGTGGCGGAGGAGATGATATTATTGTCTAAAATTATCAAGTCTTCCTATGCGAGACCAGAACCCATCGGGACTAAAACAATTTCCGTAAAAAAAATAAAGCCTTTATGTTTGGATGAGGAAATTTCGACAACTGAAGCTGAGGAAGATATACACACACAAGTTGAAGAACAAGCGAAGTTGCTGCTAGAACAAAGCCAGTATCAGGCTCAACAAGTGATCCAAGAAGCTGAAAACAATGCAAAAGCTATTCGTGAACAGCTGGAACAAGAACAGCAATGCGTATACAACGAACTCGAACAATTGAAGCAAGAAGCAAAGCAACAAGGGTATGAAGATGGTTATCAGCAAGGTCTCGAGGCTGGAAGGCTTCAATATGAGAATGCACTTGTTCAAGCTGCGAATATTATTCAAGCTTCAAAAGAGGATTACGCTGAAGTTATAGAACAAGCTCAACCAACAATTATTGAACTAGCGTTTGCCATCTCGCAAAAATTAATTAATACTACTTTTAATCAAAATAGCGAAGCTTGGACTAGCCTTGTCCAAAAGGCAATCCTTGAGGTTAGAGAGCAGGATGAAGTAAAAGTATATGTACACCCTGATTGGTACGAACGAACACTTCAACATAAAAATGAGTTAGTTACCTTACTCAGTCATTCTGAGCAACTCTACATTTACCCTGACCCTCAGTTAAAAGAACATGGTTGCATTATCGAAACCCCGTTTGGGCGAATTGATGCTAGTGTAGATAGTCAACTTACTGAACTAAAACATGTACTTCTTGAAAAATTGAAGGAGGGTAAGCATGGAAGCTCGTGATCTCATTAATGTTGTTCCCCACCTCAATCCTTACAAATGGTACGGGAAAGTAACAAGGGTTGTTGGTTTAATGATTGAGTCTAAAGGCCCTCAAGCATCGATTGGAGACTTATGTTATATCCATATTGGCAAAAGTCAAACATCAAAGGTCATGGCTGAAGTAGTAGGGTTTCGCGATGAGAATGTTCTACTAATGCCGATTACTGGTACGGGTGAAATATCACCAGGCAGCCTTGTTGAAGCGACTCGATACCCTTTAGAAATCAAGGCGGGATTAGGATTAATCGGGAAAGTGATTGACGGATGCGGACAACCACTTGATCGTTCAAAATTACCGGATGGCTTGTCATCTTTTCCAACAGACAATGCACCCCCAAATCCTTTAGAGCGACCGAGGATAACCGAACCAATGAGTATTGGTATACGTTCGATAGACAGTTTATTAACGGTTGGAAAGGGCCAAAGAATTGGGATTTTTGCAGGTAGTGGAGTTGGTAAAAGTACACTGTTATCGATGATTATAAAAAACTCCGATGCAGATTTAAATGTCATTGCTTTAATTGGAGAACGTGGACGAGAAGTAAAGGATTTTATTGAGCGTGATTTGGGTGAAGACGGACTTAAGAAAAGCATATTAGTTGTTGCTACCTCCGATCAACCAGCTTTAATGAGAGTGAAAGGAGCAATGACAGCCACTGCAATAGCCGAATATTTCCGTAACCAAGGAATGAACGTTAATTTAATGATGGACTCGGTTACTCGTTTTGCTATGGCACAGCGGGAAATTGGTTTAGCGGTTGGAGAACCGCCAACGACCAAAGGTTACACACCATCGGTTTTTGCGATGCTTCCTCGTCTCTTAGAGCGTTCGGGTACAAGTCAAAATGGATCTATTACTGCATTTTATACTGTACTAGTGGACGGCGATGACTTAAATGAACCGATTTCAGATGCGGTTCGAGGTATTTTAGATGGACACTTCGTGTTAGATCGAAAACTGGCGAACAAAGGTCAATTTCCAGCGATAAATGTCTTGAAAAGTGTTAGTCGTGTCATGCATGATATCGTACCACAACAGCATCGCGTTGCTGCAGAACGGTTAAGAGCAATGCTGTCAACGTACTATGAATCAGAAGATTTAATTAATATCGGTGCTTATAAGCGAGGCTCATCAAGAGATATTGATTTAGCCATTCAAGCATTTCCAAATATTATTTCTTTTTTGAAACAAGGAATTAACGAACCAAGTCATTTAGATGAAGCAGTAACGATGTTACAACAACAATTCGGAGGAGGTGAATAGGGTATGTCATTCCGTTATACTCTTCAGAAAGTTCTTGAAATTAAAGAGCGAGAAAAACAAAATGTCGAGAACGAATATAGCAAGGCGACAAAGCAATTTGAGGAGACGGCAACTAGACTATATGATCTTTTAAAGAAAAAAGAAGACTTAGAAGCTAGATGCGAACAACAAATGAATGAAGGTATTCCTATTCACCAACTGCAACAACATCAAACAATCTTAATGAGGTTAAATGTTGATATTGAAAGACAACAACAGTCAACCAATTTAGCTCGAAATCAAATGTTTCAAAAACAGGAAGAGCTTGTTGACGCCTCTATTGAGTTAAAGAAATATGAAAAGATGAAAGAAATCAAGCATGGAGAATATATCGAAGAACAAAAGAGACTCGATAATATGCGGATGGATGAAATATCTTTACAACTATATGTAAACCGCTAAAAATAAGGTGAAGCTTATGAGTAATGAGAAAGAGTATAGTAAAATTCAATGGTTCTTCTTTGTGATTTTTATCCCAACCCTGTTTGCCATTATTTTGTTTGCAGTCATTCTTATCTTCCTTGGAGTTGACATAAAGGATAAGGCGAAAGAAATCGGTGGAAATCTCCCTATTATAGGAGAATATATCATCGATGACGTTGAAGAAGATGAAGAGAACCAAATCAACATCGATGAATTACAGGAAACAATTACTTCTCAACAAAATCGAATTGAACAATTAGAACAACAGCTTACACAAAAAGATGAAGAATTACTTCAACTGCAAAACGAAGCAACGTTTCTAGAGGAACAAGTCGTATCACAAGAAGAAGCAGTTGCAGAAGTTAGACATGATTTAAAGGAGATTGCTAAGACATATGAAGCAATGTCTACGAAGAATGCAGCCAATATTTTGTCTGAACTCCCTACATCTGAAGCTCTTCTTCACATCTCACAAATCTCTACACAATCTAGAGCTGGAATATTAGCTAAAATGGACCCGGAGAAAGCCGCAGAAATAATGTCGCGTTTAGCTAACCAATAGATTGAGATATGACTTGAAAGGAGGTGAATACATGAACATCGCAGGAGTAATAGGTCCAAGTCAATCAAATACTGGAAACGGCCCTGCTACATCTAAGAACTTATCAAGTAGTAACTCCACTTTTTCTAAGCTACTTAGCAGTAGTTTTTCTGGGGAAACATCAGCTGGGACAGGGTTAAGGACAACCGAAAACGTAGCTGATAAAGAAAGGGTAAACGATGAGCAACTATTGTCGTTAATCAAAGAGTTAGTAGAAGCACTACCGTTTGAAGACGGTTTTCTAACAGAAGAAAAACTTGATGATTCGGATGTCCAACAATTATTAGCTTTGTTACCAGAAGAACTTCAATTAGAAATCGAGAAAATCTTTCAAAGTAAACTGCCGATTGAAGCTCTATTACAGTCTGGAGATACTTTAAATAACCCAGCTGCAATGTTAACTTTCTTAGTTGCTCTAAAACGATCTTTATCTGATCCACATACATCAGCTCAAACTAAAGATATAAATCAATTTATGAAACACTTAGAGCAGTTATTAAAAGTAGGAGACAGTGTAAATACACTTGATGTGAAAGATCCAAAAGATATAATGCGCCAATTAATTCAAGCTCTTCAAAAAGAAGACCAACGAATCAATCAAAATCAAATCCTTCAGTCATTGATGCAAAGAATAGGGGTTGGAGAGCGATCAACTGAAGGTCAGCAAGGCATTAATATTAATACGGATGGACAGAATATGTCTCGTGTTCAGCAATTAGTAGTACATATTGGTGAACAACCGACAAAGGAAGCTGAACAGCGTCAATTTGTCCGTCAATTCCAAGAAATCCTTGGTCGTGGAGTATTAAAAAATCTAAATAATGGCTCACAATTATCTATTAAACTATTTCCACAACATCTAGGACGACTTGATATTCAGTTATCTCAAATTAATGGTGTAATTACTGCACGTATTCTAGCAAGTACAAGTACGGCAAGAGAATTAATAGAGTCTCAAATCCAGCAGTTAAGACAAGCCTTTTCACAACAACAACTTAATGTAGAACGCATTGAAGTCACTCAGCAGCAACAACAGTCAGCAGGCAACCTAAACAAAGATGGTCAAGGAAGACAAGCTGAGCGAGATCAAGATGAACAACAATCAGAAGATAATGAAAGAGAAAATGAATCGTTCTCACAATTACTAGAAGAAATTACGATAAATGAGAAAGTTTAGGTGTTGAGTATGAATAATACAGTAGACCCGAGTCTTTTTTATGACAACCGAGCTCGTGATGTGAAAAAAACAGGTCAAGGGGCACTAGGAAAAGATGATTTTTTAAAAATATTAATTACCCAGTTACAAAACCAAGATCCCACAAATCCAATGGACGACCGTGAATTTATTTCTCAAATGGCGCAATTTTCATCTTTAGAGCAAATGACCAACATGAATAGAACGCTTGAAAAATTTATTACCTCACAAACAGATAATAAACTCATTCAAAATAGTCATTTGATCGGCAAAGAAGTTCAATGGCAACGTGAAGGTTCTCTATCTGATCGAGACCTAGAAACAAATACGGTGAAATCTGTGCGTTTGCGCGATGGAGATGTTTCTGTTCAACTAGATAATGGAAATTGGATCTTAGTAGATCAAATTAAACAAATTAGTTCAAGTGGAAAAGAGTAAGTAATGAGGAGGTGAAGTGATGGAACCTCATATATATTCACAAAAACTAAGACCGCTGCCTAAGACAACATATCCCAAAAAAACGATAATGCCAACTGGGCAAGGTAATTTCCACGACATTTTACAAACTGAGATCAACAGTTCCAATGGAATTAAACTTAGTAAACATGCTGAAAAGCGAATGCAAGATCGAGGAATATCCATCAATCAAGACCAATGGACCGCAATTGAACATAAGTTGAGAGAAGCTAAGTCTAAAGGTATAAGCGATTCATTAGTCGTTTTAAATCATGCAGCACTTGTGGTGAACGCCAATAACAACACTGTTATTACGGCACTTGACCGAACCGAAGCGAGTGCACAAATATTTACGAATATCAATGGAACGATTCTAATCGATTAAAGGCTGGACCGAAATGGAAGCCTACGGTTGTGGAATGACGGAAGCAACCAACGAACTATGAAAATGAAGGGGAAATATACATGCTACGATCAATGTATTCCAGTATAGGTGGTTTAAAAAACTTTCAAACAAAGTTAGATGTAATTGGAAATAATATTGCTAATGTAAATACATTTGGATATAAAAAAGGCCGTACGACGTTTCAAGATATTATGAGTCAACAAATACGTGGTGCTAGTACACCTACAGATAACCGTGGTGGAACAAACCCAATGCAAGTAGGACTTGGGGGAACAATTGCGACGATTGATACGATTCATACACAAGGTAGTATGCAATCGACGGGGCGGTCTCTAGATGTTGCGGTTTCAGGTGATGGATTTTTTGTGGTGAATAATGGGAATTTAAACTCTTATACACGAGCTGGGAACTTCTATTTAGATCAAAATGGCACCCTTGTTAATGGTGATGGTCTAAGAGTACTCGGGTATGGGTTACAAGCAGGTACAACAGATCAAATAGACTACACTCAAGTCCAACCACTGCAAATTCAAGCTGGAAGTCAAATGGCTCCAGAAGCGACAACGAATATTACGTATAAAGGGAATTTTAATGCAGATGTACCTCCTGTTGGCAGTGCGAATGGGGGAACAGCATTAGTAAATGGAGCAAACCAGCTAACGCAACAACAAATCAATAATGCCATGAAAAGCGGATTTATGATTACTCATCAAGTTGTAGATTCACTAGGTGCTACTCACAATGTAAAGTTGGCTTATCAAAAGGATTCAACTGGGAATTGGACAGTAGGAATTGTGAGACCATCTATTGATCTTGCTACAAGGGAGCACAACAAAGATCCAATGACTGGTCAGTTGTTCTACACATACGAGAGATTAACGAGTGCTAATACGCCATTCCCTGGACAAACTGATGATCTTATTAAATTTGGTGCTAATGGTTATGTTATCCAAGACGATCCCAATGCAGTTAACAACAACTCGATGAAAGAAGTCAATCTAACATTGAACTTAAATACGCAACCACTTGGTGCTGGAGACTTTAATGGAGCGGAACCGCTTCAACTAACTTTTGATTTTTCTCAGTTTACCCAGTTCTCAGGATCGAATACAGCTGATGTTAACCAAGTCACTGGAAACATCGACGGATTTTTAGACAGTTTTAATATTGGACAATCTGGTGAAATTATTGGAGTCTTTTCTAACGGTCGTGTACAGCTTCTTGGTCAGCTTGCACTTGCTACATTTAATAACCCTGGAGGCTTAACGAAATCAGGAAGTAATACGTACCAAGCATCAAATAACTCAGGCCAGCCGAACATAGGAACTCCTGGGGAAGGTCGCGGATTACTCATGGGGAGTACATTAGAAATGTCTAACGTTGATATTTCAGAAGAATTCACGGAAATGATTGTTGCCCAACGTGGTTTCCAGGCAAATACGAGAATTATTACAACTTCAGATGAAATTTTACAAGAACTCGTTAACTTGAAACGTTAATCAAACTTTTCTTAACACAAGAAATAGTTAACTTCATTGCCATAAAGTAATCACTAATTAGGAGGATGAAGGCTGGTGTGATGAACCATTTAGTAAGGAGTACTACTTAAGTACCAGCCTTCAAATATAACGATGATTGAGTTAACAAGATTGAATAATAGTACATTCTTATTAAATGCGTTTTTAATTGAGCAGGTTGAGGCTTTTCCAGATACGACCATTACGCTTGTCAATGGAAAAAAGATAGTAGTGCGTGAGTCGATTAACGATGTTAAGCTTAAGACAAATGAACTATATCGAACGATTGGACTAGCTTCAATTTATAGTAAACAGGATGCGGAGGGCTCTTGATTGTTCAAAAATAAATTAGTAAATATCATGATTATTCTCCTCGTTTCCCTTACATTAATTGGAGTTGTCACATTAGTACTTATCAACTATTTATCAAAGGATGAAGCGGCCTCTGGAGAACCAACGATTGATGAAATCATTGCACATTCATATGATACTCCGGAATTAACAACAATGCTGTTAAGTAATGAATTTGCAAAAGTGCAATTTAAAATTCATGTGGATAATAGAAGGGCATTATCGGAAATTTCGAAACGTGATTTTCAAATTGAAAACATTATTATCCGTGAATTGGCTGGGATGAAATCCACCGAACTTTCTGGTTCTGAGGGGATTACAGATTTAGAAACCCAGCTCAAGTTTAAAATTAATGAATTAATGACAGAAGGAATGGTTGTCGATATTTACACACGACGACTGATAATCCAATAAAACGTATGTAATTGTTTGAGAGGTGAGGCTCTTGGCCGACATTTTGTCACAAGGTGAGATTGATGCGTTACTATCCGCATTATCTACTGGGGAAATGGATGCTGATGAACTGTTGAAAGAGGAAACAGAAAAAAAGGTAAAAGTTTATGATTTTAAAAGAGCTTTACGCTTCTCGAAAGATCAAATCAGAAGTTTATCGAGAATTCACGAGAACTTCGCAAGGTTATTAACTACCTTTTTTTCTGCTCAGTTACGGACATTTGTCCAAATATCAGTTGCTTCAGTAGACCAATTACCGTATGAGGAATTTATACGATCGATACCAAAAATGACGATTTTAAATGTATTTGAACCGTATCCATTAGATGGTCGATTTTTAATGGAAGTAAATCCGAATATTGCTTATACGATGTTAGACCGGTTATTAGGCGGTAAAGGGGTTGCGGTAAATAAAATTGATAATTTAACTGAGATTGAAACTCGAATTATGTCACAATTGTTTCAACGGACGTTAGAAAGCTTTACAGAAGCATGGACTTCTGTTGTGGAATTAGATCCAGTCATGGAGGACATGGAAGTCAATCCGCAGTTTTTACAAATGGTTTCACCGAACGAAACGGTCGTTGTCATTTCACTATCTACTACAATTGGTGAAACTTCTGGAATGATCAACTTATGCTTACCACACGTGACTTTAGAAGAAATTCTTCCAAAGTTATCCGTTCACTATTGGATGCAAACGAAGAAAAAACAACGTGAACCTGGTGAGGTTGAAGCGCTAGAAGCTACTGTACGTAAAGCACCTTTACTTATCCAAGCAGAGCTTGGACGATCGGAAATTACCATTCAAGAATTTTTACAACTTAATACAGGCGATGTAATTGAACTAGATCAAAATATTAATGAGTCTCTGTTAGTGACTGTTGGCGGCGAGCAGAAATATAAAGCTCAACCAGGAAAGTCCAAAAATCAAATGGCAATACAAATAACAGAGGTTATGGAGGAGGCACTAGAGAATGAATGACGATATGCTTTCCCAAGAGGAGATAAATGAACTCTTAAAGGGAGTTGGGATCGACGACGATGATGACCAAACCTCAGAAGAAGAGGTGAATAACCCTGATACTCTAAGAGTAGAAGATTTTTTATCTCCTGTTGAACAAGACGCATTAGGTGAAATTGGCAATATTTCTTTTGGAAGTGCTGCAACGGCGTTATCTACACTACTTAATCAAAAAGTTGATATTACAACACCAAAAGTGTCTGTAATTAATAGAGATCAGTTGGAAGATGCTTTTCCACAACCTCACGTGGCTGTATCTGTTCAATATACTGAAGGCTTTGAAGGTATGAATTTGTTAGTAATTAAAACAACAGATGCTGCCATAATCGCTGATTTAATGCTTGGTGGCGACGGTTTAAATCCGTCTAGTGACTTAGGTGAAATGCAAATTAGTGCCGTCCAAGAGGCAATGAATCAGATGATGGGCTCTGCTTCTACTTCAATGTCGACTATTTTCAATAAAAGAGTGGATATATCCCCTCCAGGTATTGATTTAATGGATATTCCTAGAGAAGAAGGAATGGACAGTATTCCAAGTGATTATATTTTAGCTAGAATATCGTTCCGATTGAAAATTGGCGAATTAATTGATTCTTCAATTATGCAACTTGTCACCGTTTCTTTTGCTAAGCAATTAGTCGACGAACTAATGAATCCATCACCAGAACCAGAAGCACAACCACAACATGAAGCACCACCTAGTCACGGTGCTGTTGTTCAAGAACCTGTTCAGCATACACCTGAACCACAACCAATACAACAACCAGTACATCAAGAAGTGCAACAACCAAGGTATGAACAGCCGGTTGCTCAATATGAACAACCACAATATGAACAAAGAGGACAGCAACATTTAGGAACGCAGTTTCAACAACGTCAAGTCGATGTTCAGCCCGCTGCTTTCTCAAGTTTTGAGCCGCCACATCTTACGCAGAACGAATCAAGTAATTTAAATATGTTATTAGACATTCCTTTACAAGTTACTGTAGAGCTCGGACGAACGAAGCGTTCTATTAAAGAGATCTTAGAATTTAGTCAAGGATCGATTATTGAGTTAGATAAGTTAGCAGGTGAACCGGTTGATATATTAGTTAATCAAAAACTGATTGCTAAAGGCGAAGTTGTTGTTATCGATGAGAACTTCGGTGTACGTGTGACAGATATTGTAAGTCAGCAAGAACGTATTAAAAACCTCCGTTAACTTTGAACGAATTTTACATGAGTAGAAAGGGATGAACGAATATGTCAGGAAGAATATTGATTGTAGATGATGCAGCGTTTATGAGAATGATGATTAAAGATATTTTAACGAAGAATGGTTTTGAGGTCGTCGGAGAAGCGGCGGATGGAGCACAGGCTGTAGAAAAGTTTAAAGAATTATCACCTGATTTGGTGACGATGGACATTACAATGCCAGAAATGGATGGAATTACTTCTTTAAAAGAAATTAAACAAATTGACCCTAACGCAAAAGTAATCATGTGTTCGGCTATGGGACAACAAGCGATGGTTATTGACGCGATTCAAGCAGGAGCAAAAGACTTTATCGTAAAACCGTTTCAGGCAGACCGTGTGTTAGAGGCAATTAAAAAGACATTAGGTTAAGAAAGGGTGACAGCCCCTTGTACCGTAACTATCTTTCAATTGTTATAAGTTTCGTCTTCATTTTAACTATAAACTTTACCGGGCCAGTTCTAGCTGAAGAAAATGGAACTGGCTCAGTATTTGACTCATTACCAGCCAATAATCCTGCTCAGAATGATGAGCAAGGAAAACCAACTACAGTAACAGAATCAGAACCAGTTACAACTGAAGATAATTCTGTATTAGAAACAGCTGAAACACCTTTTGATAGTGGAACAAGCTTTTTTATGTTGTTCATGCAGATGATCGCAGCATTAGCGGTCGTTATCGCATTGATATATATCATGCTTCGATTTGTTGGTAAGCGAACTCGCTCTTTTAGGGACCATCAAACTCTTCAAAGTATTGGCGGTGTTCCATTAGGAGCTAATCGCTCGCTTCAAATGATTAAATTAGGAGATCGTATTCTCGTCGTAGGTGTAGGGGAGACGATACAACTAATTAAAGAAATAGATGACGAGACTGAGGTCGCTAAAATTATGGAGCAACATCAAAGTGAGTTTGACCGACTTGAAGAGCCATTAACAAAAGCTTCAACATGGATTAACCAACTAGTAACAAAGAAAAATCAAGAAAATACGAAAAAAACGCTCGATTTCAGTGAGCTGTTAGATAAACAGTTACAAGATGTTTCTAAATCGCAACAACAAATCCGCGAGGCGATGAAGGAGCATAAAAAATGACAGAATTTTTACCGACATTTAATGATGATTTATCAACTACTATACAAATTCTAATACTACTAACCGTTCTGTCACTTGCACCTAGTATTCTCATTTTAATGACCTGTTTTACTAGAATTGTAATAGTTTTATCGTTTGTTAGAACCGGATTAGCTACACAGCAGATGCCGCCCAACCAAGTAATCATTGGATTAGCACTTTTTATGACATTCTTTATAATGGCACCTGTATTTGCAGAAGTGAACGACCAAGCACTTTCACCGCTTTTAGCAGGAGAGATCGACCAGGAAGAAGCATTTGATCGAGCTGTTACACCAATGAAGGAATTTATGGCAAAGCATACGCGAGAAAAAGACCTCGCTCTTTTTATGGGCTATGCAGGGATGGATAAACCCGAGACGCTTGATGATATACCGCTGACGGCATTAGTTCCCGCATTTGCTATAAGTGAGATAAAAACGGCTTTTCAAATTGGTTTCTTTATATTTGTACCATTCTTGGTAATCGATATGATTGTTGCGAGTGTCTTGATGGCAATGGGTATGATGATGTTACCTCCAGTCATGATTGCCTTACCATTTAAGATTTTACTATTCGTTATGGTTGATGGTTGGCATCTAATTGTAAAATCATTATTACTAAGCTTCAGTTAGCCCAATTAAAAAGTAGGTGAATAAGTTGAATGCTGAACAAGTCATTTCGTTGGCTGAAAGTGGAGTATGGACGGTTTTAATGGTATCTGGCCCACTGCTATTAATTGCATTATCTTTAGGGTTGCTTGTGAGTATTTTTCAGGCGACTACGCAAATTCAAGAACAAACGTTAGCTTTTATCCCTAAAATAGTTGGAGTGTTCGTCGCGTTAGTCTTTTTTGGCCCGTGGATGTTATCTCAATTACTTGAGTTTACGTATCAGATTTTTAATAATTTACATCGGGTTGTTGGGTAATGTTAGATTGGGTGAATTTTATACCAGCTTTTTTATTAGTATTTATTAGAGTACTAGCCTTTTTCACAGTATTACCGATCTTTTCTCATCGAACGATTCCTAATACAGTGAAAGTTGGACTTGCTGTATATTTAGCATGGATTATGTTTTTTACGATTGATGTGCAAGAGATCCCGGTTGATGAAACTTACTTTCTTCTCATTATAAAAGAGGTATTAGTTGGTTTACTGATCGGTCTAGTTGCGATGATCTTAATATATTCGATTCAAGTAGCTGGGGCATTTATCGATATAAAAATGGGCTTTATGATTGCTAATGTTGTCGATCCTGCAACAGGAGCACAATCACCCTTAATTGGAGGATATTTATATACATTTGCGCTCCTATTACTTTTAGTAACAGACGCGCATCACTTGTTAATAGATGGAGTTTTTTATAGTTATCAATTTATTCCATTAGACCAAGTGTTTTTACCGCTTGGCAATGAGAATGTGATTGAGTTTATTTTTGTGACCTTCAATAAAATGTTTATTATTGCATTCCAGATGGCGTTCCCGATTGTCGGTTCTTTGTTTTTGGTTGATGTTGCTTTAGGGATGATTTCACGGTCAGTCCCGCAAATGAACGTATTTGTCGTTGGGATGCCGCTAAAAATTTTAGTGGGCTTGCCATTATTAATGCTTTTCCTAAGTGTGTTTTATTTAATTGTTCAGCAGTTATTTGAAACGATTATCTTAACGATGAGAACGCTCATGCAATTACTTGGAGGTGTCTAGCAGGTGCCTTACATCCAATTAAATCTACAGTTCTTTGCAGAAGAAAAAACGGAAAAAGCAACACCGAAAAAACGTCAAGACAGCCGTAAAAAAGGTCAAGTAGCAAAAAGTACAGATGTAAACACGGCAATTATAATGTTACTCGTCTTTTTATTTCTGTGGTTCATTGGGCATATGGTTGGCGATTATTTGTTAGCGATGCTAATACACACCTTCCAAAATTACATGTTGCTGGATTTAACTGAAGTAAACCTACAAATGGTTTTAAATGAAGTCACTGTAACGTCTGCTACTGTGTTATTGCCAATCATGCTTGTGGCTTTAATAGCAGGTGTTTTTAGCAGTTACTTACAAGTGGGTCCATTATTTGCACCTGAAGCGATTAAACCTAAGTTATCTAAATTAGATCCAATAAAAGGATTTAAGAGAATTTTTTCGGTAAGAGCTATCGTTGAACTTTTAAAATCATTATTGAAGATTTCATTTGTAGGAATGGTCGTTTTTGCAATCTTATGGATTACCCTTGATTCAGTTATGATCTTATCTCAAAAGTCTGTTGCTGATGGATTTTATCAAATTGCCCAATTAACAGTCATCATGGGAATCGTAGTAGCCTTTCTTTTATTAATTTTGTCGATACCTGATTATCTATACCAAAAATATGACCATGAAAAGCAAATTAGAATGTCTAAAAAAGACATTAAAGATGAGCATAAAAACATGGAAGGTGACCCAAAAGTTAAGTCCAAACGAAAGCAAAAACAAATGGAAATGGCGATGTCTAGGATGATGCAAGAAATTCCAAAAGCTGATGTTGTCATTACGAACCCGACTCACTATGCTGTAGTATTAAAGTACGATGGGGAGAAAATGGATGCCCCTGTTGTAGTAGCAAAAGGTGTCGATTATGTTGCTTTTAAGATCCGCTCAATTGCGAAAAATCACGATATTATTATCGTTGAAAATAAACCTTTGGCTCGTGCTTTGTATGCACAGGCTAAAATTGGAGATATAGTTCCTGAGGATTTGTTTAAAGCTGTTGCTGAAGTCCTCGCTTATGTATATCGACTAAAAAATAAAGAAGTTTAGTAGTTAATGTTGGAAGAAGAGGAGAGAGTTCCCATTGTCCATTAAAGATTTATCTGTATTACTAGGCGTTATCTTAATCATAATCATGTTAATTATACCGTTACCGCCTGCAATGCTAGATGTCCTCATCATATGTAATATCTCTCTTGCTCTTGTTATTATTTTAGTAGCAATGAATACGAGAGAGCCGCTTCAATTTTCAATATTTCCGACATTATTACTCTTAGTTACATTATTTCGGCTTGGGTTAAACGTTTCAACAACGCGTTCGATCCTAGGAAATGCTGAAGCTGGAAATGTTATCGAGACGTTCGGATCCTTCGTTGTCGGTGGAAATGCACTTGTCGGTTTTGTAGTGTTCCTTATCTTGATTATCATTCAGTTTCTCGTAATTACAAAAGGAGCTGAGCGTGTATCTGAAGTAGGAGCACGATTTACATTAGACGCGATGCCTGGTAAGCAAATGAGTATTGATGCGGATCTAAATGCCGGGATGATTTCAGACATTGAAGCAAAAGAACGACGTCAGAAAATAGAACAAGAAGCCGACTTTTATGGAGCGATGGATGGTGCTAGTAAATTTGTAAAAGGTGATGCGATTGCAGGTATTGTTATCGTTATTATTAATTTAATTTTTGGCCTAGTAATCGGGATGTCGCAATTAGGAATGGGACTCGGAGAAGCTGCCAATACGTTTACTTTACTTACGGTCGGTGACGGCCTTGTCAGCCAAATTCCTGCCCTGCTTATTTCAACAGCAACCGGTATTGTTGTAACTCGTGCAACCTCAGAAGGAAATTTAGGGCACGATATTACAAAACAATTATTAGCTTATCCGATGATGCTTTATGTAGCGGGTGGAACGATCTTCTTATTAGGAGTGGTTACGCCAATAACGCCTTATGTCACGTTTCCAATTGCAGGCATACTTGTTTATGGTGGTTGGTACTTATCAAGAGCTCAAAAGAAAACTCTTGAAGAAGAAGCAGCTGCATCAGATGAAACGGAAGAAGGTAATGAGGATTTAAAATCACCGGAAAGTGTAGTTAATCTCTTGCAGATTGATCCAATAGAATTTGAATTTGGCTATGGTTTAATCCCACTAGCAGATGCTAATCAAGGCGGTGACTTACTTGACCGTGTCGTAATGATAAGACGTCAACTTGCTTTAGAGCTTGGAATGATTGTACCTGTCATTCGAATAAGAGATAATATTCAGCTGCAACCTAATGAATATGTCATTAAAATAAAAGGAAATGAAATTGCAAAAGGTGATTTATTACTTGATCACTATATGGCCATGAGCCCGGGAATTGAGGATGAATCGATCATCGGTATTGATACGATTGAGCCTGCCTTTGGATTACCAGCTTTGTGGATTGGGGAAGATATGAAAGAACAGGCTGAATTATCAGGTTATACAGTCGTTGACCCTCCATCGGTTGTTTCTACACACTTAACGGAAGTTGTTAAGCGACACGCACATGAGTTAATTGGAAGACAAGAGACGAAACAACTCGTAGAACATTTAAAAGAATCGTATCCTGCCCTTGTAGAAGATGTTACACCTAATCCTTTAGCAATTGGTGAAATACAAAAAGTCCTGGCAAATCTGTTGCGTGAAAATGTATCAATTCGAAACTTGCCTATTATTTTTGAAGTTTTAGCAGATTACGGGCCGATGTCAAAAGATATGGACTTAATCACGGAATATGTTCGCCAAGGGTTATCGAGACAGATTTCAAAGCAATACTCTACACCTGGAGAACCTCTTTATGTTGTTACTCTTAGTGGTGCAGTAGAAAAGCGAATTGCTGAATCTGTGCAACAAACAGAGCATGGGAACTTCTTATCCATGGATCCTAATCAATCGCAACAAATTCTTGAAATGGCTTCTCAAGAAGTCGATCATCTTTCGCAAATGGGACAGGTTCCAGTTATCTTATGCTCGCCTGCCGTGAGGATGTATGTTCGTCAACTGCTAGAACGATATATGCCAAACGTACCTGTATTATCGTATAACGAGTTAGAACCTGAAGTAGAGGTTCAAAGTGTTGGGGTGGTGAATATAGATTGAAAGTAAAGAAATATATTGCTGAAACGATGCCGGAAGCGATGAAAAAAATACGTGAAGACCTTGGTCAAGATGCAGTTATTTTAAATTCCAGAGAAATCGTTACCGGTGGATTTTTAGGGCTTTTCACTAAAAAAAATATTGAAGTGATTGCAGCGGTTGACCGAACACCAACGATTAAACGACCTACCCCCAAAAAGCAAACCGTTATGAGTGAGGAGCGCCCTGATTTACGAGGGGGCCTTCACTCTGAAAAAAAGTTAAATACTTCTGAACGCGACCAAGAAAAGTTGCTGAAAGAAATTGAACAACTTAAAACATTAATGTCTTCCATAACGAACAAGCAAACTACTGAAACGGATCGTGAATATCCCGAGCCTTTTCAATCGATACACGATCTGCTTGAAGACCAAGAAATAGGAAAATCACTGCGTTTAAAAACGATGAAGTATTTATTAAAAAAATGGTATGAGCGGGAAACGGACAGACCAGATAAAGAAGAAGTTCATCAATGGTTAAAAGAGTCTTTGTTAGGTGCTATACAGGATATTCCTATGGGTGGAATTTCTTTTGAAAAGCGATTTGTCAATATTGTTGGACCGACCGGTGTAGGGAAAACAACGACGATCGCCAAAATTGCTGCGCATAGTGTACTAAAAAAACATAAAAAAGTCGCTCTTATAACGACTGATACATATCGGATAGCAGCCGTTGAACAATTGAAAACGTACGCGAAAATTTTAAATATACCACTTGAAGTAGCGTATTCAATTGATGATTTTAAAAAAGCAAAGGAGCAATTTGCTCACTATGACCTCGTACTTGTTGACAGTGCAGGACGTAACTTTCGAAATCCGCTGTATGTGGAGGAACTTCATAAAGTCATTGACTTTACTGACGAAGTTGAAACGTATTTAGTTCTTGCCCTCACATCTAAATATAGAGATATGGAAGATATCTATAAACAATTCTCTCTTATTCCTATCGATAAGGTCATTTTTACAAAGATGGATGAAACATCTTTTTACGGGACGATGCTTACTTTTGTTGAAAAAAATAAAGTCGGGGTTGCTTATATTACTCATGGTCAAAATGTACCTGATGATATTATGGAAGGTAGTTCAAAAGAAATTGTCAATTCTATACTAGAGGTAAAGACAAATGAATGACCAAGCACAGACATTAAGAAAATTAATGGAGAACAACGGTGATCAATCAGATACGAAAGTGATCTCAATCGTTAGTGGAAAAGGCGGGGTTGGAAAATCAAACTTTTCAATAAACTTTTCATTAGGGTTGTCACAAGCCGGAAAGCGCGTTCTCTTATTTGATTTAGATATCGGGATGGCTAATGTCGATATCTTAATGGGTGTATCCAGTAAGTATAATATAGTTGATATGATCGAAAACGAACTGACGATTTGGGATATTATCGAGAAGGGGCCAGAAAACGTTTCTTTTGTTTCAGGCGGGTCTGGGTTCACCCAACTTTTTAAATTGAATGAACAGAAATTTGGACGATTTGTCACACAACTTGAATCTCTAATGCCACATTTTGATTATATTCTTTTTGATATGGGGGCAGGAGTTTCAGAAGATAGTATTCAATTTATTCTTTCGTCAAATGAAGCTATTTTAGTTACAACTCCTGAGCCGACTTCGATTACGGACGCCTACGCAATGCTTAAATATATTAACAGTAAAAACGATACGATACACTGCTCGCTAATTGTCAATCGAACGGAAACAGAAAAAGAAGGGGAAGTGACTGCACAAAACTTTCAAAGGGTTGTAAAGCAGTTCTTACAAAAGGATCTAACGTACCTTGGAAGTATACCCAACGATAAAGTAGTAACGAAAGCAGTTAGATCTCAAAAGCCTTTTTTACTCCTTGATCCAAAAGCTAAATCAAGTAAAGCAGTTGAATTAATGGTTAAAGTGTTTTTAGGTGAGCAAGCAACTGGACAACAGAGCAGGCATTTTCAATCGTTCGTCCAAAGATTTAAGGGCTTTTTTATAAAGAAGTAGTTGGTGTTTTAAAGCAAGAGCATCGGTTGAAATTCAGATTTGAGGGCATAGGGGAAAGGTTGTTTTAAGTGAGGGGGGGTATTTTGAAAGAAAAGATTACCGTATTAGTCGTCGATGATTCTGCCTTTATGAGAAAAGTCATCAGTGACCTGCTACAACAGGATGAGAGAATTGAAGTGATTGGAACGGCAAGAAACGGTCAAGATGCTTTAGATAAAATAAAAATCATTAAGCCTGATGTCATTACGCTCGATGTTGAAATGCCAATATTGGACGGGCTTGGTACTCTGAAGAAGATTATGGAGGAGAGTCCAATACCGGTTGTTATGGTAAGTAGTACGACACTAGAGGGTGCCCAAAACACAGTCTTGGCGATGGAATACGGTGCTGTTGACTTTATTGCTAAAACATCAGGGTCAATTTCATTAGACTTACACAAAATTAAAGATGAAATCATTAATAAGGTTATTTTAGCATCTCAATCTCAAGTTACTAATTTTATTAAGAATACTGAAAAATTGAGTGGCATTAAACGGGCAGATGTAAGACATGAAGTTCATTGTCAATTTAATAAAAGCAGTCAGAAAAAATTAATTGCAATCGGGACATCGACGGGAGGTCCGAAAGCATTACAACATGTGCTGACAAAACTTCCTGCTTCTCTAAATGCACCTATTTTAATTGTGCAGCATATGCCGCCAGGCTTTACAAAGTCATTAGCCAACCGTTTAAACACATTATGTCATATAGAAGTGAAAGAAGCAGAAGATGGGGAAATCATCAAAAACGGTGTCGCTTATATTGCACCAGGGGGCTACCACTTAACGGTCAAAAAGATAGGGACTGCATTGGTCGTACAGTTAAATCAATTGCCTCCTCGAAAAGGACATCGGCCTTCTGTTGATGTGATGTATGAGTCATTGGCTGACATACCGAACTACAGTATTTTGTCGGTCATCATGACTGGGATGGGTGCAGATGGTTCAGACGGATTAGTGAGATTAAAACAACATGTTGACTCATACTCAATTGCTGAATCAGAAGATTCATGTATTGTTTACGGTATGCCACGTTCAGCTATTAAAACCAATCAAGTTGATGAAATTGTGCACCTTCAGCAAATTGGCCAACGAATCGTGGAATTGGTTTAATGCACTAGATAGATATAATGATTTCTAGGGAGAGGTAATCGTATGGATTATATAGAGCGAATTAAGCCTTATCATTTAGATGTATTAAAAGAAATCGGTAATATTGGGGCAGGTAATGCAGCGACGGCTTTGTCTACTTTATTAAGTAAAAGTATTGATATGAAGGTTCCATCAGTTCGCGTGGTTTCATTCCAAGAAATAGCAGATTTGGTCGGTGGAGAAGACAATGTTGTTGCTGCAATTTTTCTTAGACTTGAAGGAGATGCTCCAGGAAGCATGTTTCTTCTAATTCCTGTTGCAGAAGCTGAGCAACTTATCCAACGTTTAATAGGCAACTCCACTTTTCAATTAACTGAACCTCCATTTGAAGAGTTAGGATTATCAGCTTTGCAAGAGTTAGGTAACATACTAGCTGGTTCTTATTTGTCTGCGCTTTCGGATTTTACAAAACTTAATTTACAGCCGTCTGTTCCTGCAATAAGTATTGATTTAGCAGGAGCTATATTAAGTTTTGGATTAATTGAAGTGTCTCAAGTCAGTGATTATGCAATTGTAATTGATACTGAAGTACAAGAGATGGACAATGAATTTTCCCAATCGACTGGTCATTTCTTCTTACTCCCTGATCCTAATGCTTTTGAGCAAATCTTTAAGTCTTTAGGAGTAGAGCTGGATGAATGATGTAGTGAAAGTTGGAATGGCTGATTTGAATATCGTTAAAGGACCGCGCACGATCAGAACTTCGGGATTAGGGTCATGTGTAGGGGTTGTATTATATGACGACTATTCAAATGTATCAGGTATGGCACATGTGATGCTTCCAGATTCGAAACTTGGTAGATCAGGGACATTGAATGTGGCAAAATATGCGGACACTGCAATAATTGAACTCATTGAGCAGATGAAAAACGCAGGGGCGAGAATTTACGGCTTAAAAGCAAAAATTGCAGGTGGAGCGCAAATGTTTAATTTTTCAAGTACGAATGAAATGATGAGAATAGGCCCAAGAAATGTAGACGCAGTTAAAGAAAAGCTGAAAGAACTTAGAATACCTATTGTTGCCGAAGACGTAGGCGGAAGCAGTGGACGAACGATTGAATTTAATCCAGCTACAAAAAAACTAAACATACGAACAGTAAGTCAAGGAGTTAAAGAAATATAATGCTTTTTGGCAGTTGGTTAATTAATCTGTACCTTAGCATTGCTGTTTTTATCATCGTTTTTTTAGGGGCATTAGGGAATAATTTAATAATAACTACTAGCTTTAGAGCAACGGTTGCATTTTTAATTACTTATCTTAGCACTTATTTTTTTCGTTGGTTGTGGGCGTTCTCTTTAGCACCTCCTCAAAGTAAAGAGACAGAGGAAGATCTCTTTTTACCAGGGAACGATATAAAGGAAGAATACCCGATTGAAAACCGTGATTATAGTGAAGAAGAAATTATGAAAGCCGGTAACTATGTACGTGAACTTCTCGATGACAAGGAGGTATAATCATGCCTGAAACATCATTATGTGAGGAACAACAATTATGGGATAAGTGGATTGGGACAAGAGACAACGAAGCAGCAGATTCGTTAATTCGCTTATATATGCCACTCGTTCGATATCATGTTAGTCGAGTTGCGTCTGGGCTCCCGCGCAATGTAAATAAGGATGATTTAATGAGTCATGGAATGATGGGCTTATATGATGCTCTTGAAAAGTTTGACGCTCAACGGGATTTAAAGTTTGATACATATGCTTCTTTTAGAATAAGAGGTGCTATTATTGACGGGTTACGAAAGGAAGATTGGTTACCCCGGTCTTTAAGGGAGAAATCCAAAAAAGTTGAGTCAACAATTGAGAAGTTAGAACAAAGGTTAGGGCGTTATGTGAATGCAAATGAGGTAGCGAATGAAATGGGGACTTCCGAAGAAGAAGTAACTTATATAATGTCTGAAAGTTTCTATGCAAACATGCTTTCGATCGATGAAAAGACAAATGATACAGATCGTGATGAAACGTATAAATCATCGATTGAAGATAAACGCGCCTTAACTCCAGAACAGTCTGTATTGGCAGAGGCTACAAAAAAAGAATTGGCTCGAGTCATTAAAAATTTAAACGAAAAAGAACAGCTTGTTATTAGCTTGTTCTACTTTGAAGAACTAACATTAACCGAAATAGGACAAGTTTTAGACCTTTCCACATCACGTATTTCTCAAATCCATTCAAAGGCTCTATTTCGACTGCAGCAAGTGTTAAAAAAGGCGATAAGCTAATTCATGCCAATCGAAAGTGGTGATTTAAATACTATGACACCTTTAGACGGGGTTTTTGAAATCATAATCAGTAAAGATAAAATGAATGCTACCCTCATTCAAAATCAAAAACTCGAGGCTGAATATCTATTAACGATGGAACAATTGAGGTCTTGGATAAAAGAACACGGAGTGGTTTCAGGAATTAATGAAAGTAACCTTAAGGTCATAATAGATCATGTCGAACCTATTACATCACCAATCGTTATTGCTGAAGGAAAATCTCCAATTAATGGACGTAACGCTTTTTTACAGGCGAACCAATTTGGCGCTGAAACAGACGAAAATGAAGAAGGTCAAGTCGATTTAAAGAAAGTCATTACGATTCCTTCGGTTAGTCAAGGGCAGACAGTAGGGAGAAAGGTCGAAGCAACAGCTGGGCAATCGGGTATTAATGTATTCGGAGAAGAAATCCCTGCAAAGCCTGGCAGAGATTTCATCTTACGTCCCGGAAAAAATACTGCCGTATCTGAGGATAAATTATCGTTAATTGCCCAAGTAGACGGTCAGCAGTGTATCGATAGGAAAACGATTCATGTTTACCCGGTATATGAAGTTCAGGGTGACCTAGACATGAAGACTGGAAATATTGACTTTATTGGGAATGTTACGATACGTGGAAATGTGCCAGCTGGATTTAAGGTGAAAGCTAAAGGAGATATTCGCATCCAAGGAACTGTTGAAGCGGCTACTATCATTTCTGAAGGTTCAATATTTGTTGCAGCAGGCATTGCCGGCCAAGGAAAAGGTTTGATAAAAGCGAAAAAGGATATACACACAACCTTCATTAATCAGGGGAATGTTGAAGCTGATGGTGATTTGCATGTCAATCAATCGATATTGCATAGTAAATGTACTGTTAACGGAAGCATTTACTGTAATAAAGGAAAAGGTAATCTCGTTGGGGGGCAGTTATCTGCTGGAAAAGAAATTTTTGCAAAAGAGATTGGCAATTCGATGCACACTCAGACAGAGCTGTTTATTGGAGTTCACCAGCAAGTATTAGCAGATATTGAGAAGAATAAAAAAATACTCACATTAGCCACAGGGGAGTTAGAAAAACTTAATAAGTTATTACATGTCTTTGAATTAAAAGAAAAACAGGGGCAGGTCCTGCAAGCTAATGAGAGGATTATGAAGCTAAGAGTAAGGAATACACTTCTGCAAACAGAAGAAAAAAAAGTAACAGCTCAAGAAGAGCTCACTGAATTGAACGAGGAATTGGAGCAAGGTCAGACTGGATCCGTTAGGGTTGAACGATCTCTTCTGCCTAACGTTACATTAACATTCGGTAAATATCGTCGGAAAATTACTGCAACTCACCAAAATGTAAAAGTATTTATTATGGATAGTGAAATACAGATCGTTCCCTTATAATAAAGGAAAATGGTAATTGGTGGAGTGTGACATTAGATGAGTTTAAGACCAATTGAAATGCAAGGCTCGTTTACGCGTTCGCAAGCCGCAGGAAAAATTCAAGAACAATTGCAACAACGTGGCCAAGTTGGACAAGATATCATTACAACAGCACATAAAAAAGAAGAAGAGCAAAAAAGGAAGCAGGTCAATAAATCAGATTCATCAGATGCTAGTAAGCTAGAACCGGATAAAGAAAACAAAAAAGAGAAACAACAACATGACAGGAATAGTAAAAAGAAACACAGGAAACAACAGGATAATGACGTACAGCACCCATACAAAGGGAATTTTATAGATTACTCAGGCTAAGGGAGTACAATATGATTCAATTTTTAGTAACTACTAGTCTCGTATTACATTTGCTTACTTTTCTATGGATCGTTACTTTACTTCAGAAAATTAATAATCAACAAACACCTGCAGTCGATGAAGAGAAGCTAAAGCGGGAAATAGAAGATTTACTTTTTGCTTATACATCAGAAATGAAAGAAGAAAACCAACAACTCCTAGAACAATTAAATAAATATAAGCAAGAAAGCTCAACAGCTTCAAGCATAAAGCGTTCTGAAGATCAGGTGAAGGCACCTGAAGTGATGATGTCAACGGAAATGAAAGAAGAAAATAAACGACCTCCTGCTTCAAAGGAGCAAATAGAATATGAAGACTACCAGCCTCCAGCGTTAGAGGTTGAAGAAACGGAAATGTATGAACAATCTAACACAGCGAAAGTTCTTTCTTTGTCTAAACAAGGCTACTCGGCAGAAGAAATAGCAAAAAAACTTCAACTCGGAAAAGGTGAAGTTGAATTAATGATAAAATTTTATCAATAAATCTCCTATGCTACTTGCTATTGCATTCTCGTTGTGGTATATTAATCCACGGTGTTAATCACACACGCATTCTAATTTAGGTGAGGGTGCTGAAAGTTTTTTCAGTCTTACTTAAAGATGAGGATTGCGGAGGAAAACAAAAACCATTGAAGGAGGTGTTTGATGTGGCAGTAATTTCAATGAAACAATTACTAGAGGCAGGGGTACACTTCGGTCACCAAACTCGTCGTTGGAACCCAAAAATGTCTCGCTACATCTTCACAGAACGTAACGGAATTTACATCATCGATTTACAAAAGACTGTTAAAAAGGTTGAGGAAGCTTACAATTTCGTAAGAGACCTAGCAGCAGACGGAGGAAAAGTTTTATTTGTTGGTACAAAGAAACAAGCTCAAGACTCTGTTAAAGAAGAAGCTGAGCGTTGTGGAATGTACTTCATCAACCAACGTTGGTTAGGTGGAACATTAACAAACTTTTCTACAATCCAAAAACGTGTTGGACGTTTAAAAGAGTTAGAAAGAATGCAAGAAGATGGAACGTTTGATGTTCTTCCAAAGAAAGAAGTTATTCTTCTTAAAAAGGAAATGGAGCGTTTAGAAAAGTTCTTAGGTGGAATTAAAGATATGAAGGGTGTTCCAGATGCATTATTCATTATCGATCCACGTAAAGAGCGTATTGCAATTGCTGAAGCTCATAAATTAAACATCCCAATTGTTGCTATTGTAGATACAAACTGTGATCCAGATGAGATTGATTATGTTATCCCAGGTAACGATGATGCAATTCGTGCCGTAAAACTTCTTACTGGTAAGATGGCTGATGCGATTATCGAAGCTACTTCAGCTGCTGGTAATGAAAGTGCAGAGCAAGAAGAAGTAGAAGAAACTGTTTAATTTCATTTGCTCTTCAAAGGGTGGTAAAGGGGTTTGCCCTTTATCACCTTTTTTAAAAGAAAAGTAATCACTCATAGGGTTACTTTTCATGAAAATGGACATGCATATAAGTATTGGCCAGTTCAAAAGGATGACACAAATACTGTTTTAATTTTGAACAATGACTATATATGCAAAATACTACATACAACCATAAGGAGGAATTGATGATGGCAATTACTGCTAGCATGGTAAAAGAATTACGTGAAAAAACAGGTGCAGGTATGATGGACTGCAAAAAAGCATTAGTAGAAACTGATGGTGACATGGAAAAAGCAATCGACTACCTTCGTGAAAAAGGTATCGCTAAAGCTGCTAAAAAAGCTGATCGTATTGCTGCAGAAGGTTTAGCTTACGTAGCAACTGAAGGTAACAAAGCCGTAATCGTTGAAATTAACTCTGAGACTGACTTTGTTGCTAAAAATGATAACTTCAAAAACTTAGTTGCTGAGCTGGCAAAACAAATCTTAGCTGATAATCCTGCAAGTGTTGAAGAAGCACTTTCAAAACCAATGCACGGTGAAACTGTTGAGACATACATTAACAGTCAAATCGCAAAAATTGGAGAGAAGATCTCTCTTCGTCGTTTTGAAATCGTAGAAAAAGCTGATTCTGCAGTATTTGGTTCTTATTTACATATGGGAGGACGCATCGGGGTTCTTACTGTACTTGATGGAACAACTGATGAAGAATTGGCAAAAGATGTTGCTATGCACATCGCTGCAATTAAACCAGTCTACGTTTCTCGTGATGAGGTTCCAGCTGAAGAGGTAAATCGTGAGCGCGAAGTATTAAAACAACAAGCGTTAAACGAAGGGAAACCTGAAAATATCGTAGAGAAGATGGTAGAAGGACGTTTAAGTAAATATTTTGAAGACGTATGTTTACTTGACCAGCCATTTGTTAAAGATGGTGACCATAAAGTTGGTAAATACGTTGCAAACAAAGGTGCTTCTGTTCAAACATTCATTCGCTATGAAGTTGGCGAAGGTATGGAAAAACGTGAAGACAACTTCGCAGAAGAAGTTATGTCTCAAGTGAAGAAATAATGAATTAACTAGGATAGGGAGCACACTGTGTTCCCTATTTTTCAAAAAAGGCATAATAAAAAAGCCCAATGTGGACGTATTTGTCGCTAATGGAGGTAGAGATGAGCAAATATAATCGCGTAGTTTTAAAGCTAAGTGGCGAAGCTTTAGCTGGAGACTTAGGATATGGAATTGACCCAGCAGTCATTCAATCAATTGCAACTCAAGTGAAGGATATTGTAGAACTAGATGTTGAAGTTGCTGTAGTTGTAGGTGGAGGAAATATTTGGCGTGGTATGGCAGGCAGTGCAAAAGGCATGGATCGTGCAACTGCTGACTACATGGGGATGTTAGCCACTGTGATGAACTCTCTTGCTCTTCAAGATAGTTTAGAAACAATTGGGGTTGAATCCCGAGTTCAAACATCAATTGAAATGAGACAAGTGGCAGAGCCTTACATTCGCCGTAAAGCTATTCGTCACTTAGAGAAAAAGCGTGTTGTTATTTTTGCGGCAGGAACTGGTAACCCGTATTTTTCGACAGATACTACTGCTGCTTTAAGAGCTGCTGAAATTGAAGCAGAAGTCATTCTTATGGCAAAGAATAAAGTAGATGGTGTTTACAGTGCGGATCCAGCAGTTGATGCATCCGCTAAGAAATATCAGTCTATTACGTACTTAGATCTATTAAAAGAAGGCTTAGCTGTAATGGATTCTACAGCTTCATCTTTGTGTATGGATAATGATATTCCACTTATTGTCTTCTCAATCATGGAAGAAGGAAATATTAAACGTGCCGTTCTAGGCGAACAAATTGGAACAGTTGTAAGGGGGAGTTAAAATGTCAAAAGAACTTATGCAAGATGCACAAGGTCGAATGAAAAAAGCATTAGATGCTTTAAATCGTGAATTATCTACGTTGCGTGCTGGGCGTGCAAATCCGAGCTTACTTGAAAAAGTAACAGTGGAATATTACGGTGCTCCAACACCGCTGAATCAATTAGCGACAATTTCTGTCCCGGAAGCAAGGATGTTAGTTATCCAACCATTCGATAAAACAGTTATTGGTGATATTGAAAAGGCTATTTTAAAATCAGATCTAGGTCTAACTCCTTCAAATGACGGAACAATTATCCGTATTACGATTCCAGCTTTAACAGAAGAACGTCGTAAAGACTTAGTAAAACTTGTTAAGAAATATGGAGAAGAGGGAAAAGTAGCTGTTCGTAACATCCGCCGCGACATTAATGATGACTTGAAAAAGTTGCAAAAAGACGGTGAACTAACAGAAGACGATCTTCGTCGTTCAACAGATGAAGTGCAAAAGCTGACTGATAAACATATTGCAGATATCGATCAAATTACTACAAATAAAGAAAAAGAAATCATGGAAGTATAAGTGATTTCACGGTACAATAGAATAATGTAAATAGACCCTCTTGATACAGGGGGTTTTTTTACACTGTTTTATTGAAATGATATATTTAAGCAGATTTTGTATTATAGATCATCCATATGGTAAAAATGGATGATGTTGTTTTGGAGGGCTAGAAATGCTTGAGAAATTTAAAAAGTTAAAATCATCTAATGAAATGGATAGACCCTCACTTGAAGTGGATTTAGAAAATGTCCCAGGTCATGTAGCCATCATCATGGATGGTAATGGCAGATGGGCTAATAATAAAGGATTGCCTAGAATAGCTGGTCATCGTGAAGGAATGAAAGTTGTAAATAAGATCGTCAGCCGGGCAAACAAGTTAGGTGTAAAAGTTCTAACACTCTATGCATTTTCAACAGAAAACTGGAAAAGACCTAAACCAGAAGTTGAGTTTTTAATGAAGTTACCTGAGCTGTATCTTGGCAAGGAACTACCTAAGCTGAAAAAAGAAAATGTAAGAGTTAGGTTAATGGGGTGTCCTGATGAGCTGCCTGCTCATACGCTTCGAGCAGTACAAACTGCCATCGAAGAAACAAAAGAAAATACAGGACTCATACTAAATTTTGCTCTTAATTATGGCAGTCGAGTCGAGATTATAAGAGCCATTCGTACGTTAGCGTCTCAAGTTCAAGACGGAAAGATTTCTCCTGAAGAAATAACTGAGGAACAACTTGAACAGTACTTAATGACAGATGATTTAAATGATCCAGATTTACTAATTCGTACGAGCGGTGAACTCCGATTAAGTAACTTTATGCTTTGGCAACTTGCATATAGTGAGTTTTGGTTCACTGATGTTCTCTGGCCAGACTTCACAGAAGAGCACTTCGAGGATGCTATCCGTGTTTATCAAAAAAGAGGTCGTAGATACGGTGGTGTATAGAAAGGAGGAAGGATTATGAAACAAAGAATTATTACAGCCGTCATTGCTGCATCATTTTTTATTCCAATAACGATGTTAGGTGGCTGGCCGTTTACATTAACAATTATTTTGGTTGCTTCTATTGCAATGTTTGAACTATTAAAGATGAAAAAAATTCCTCCTTTCTCATTTATTGGCCTCGTTAGTTTAATTCTAATGTGGATTTTGCTCGTACCTACAAATTGGCTTGATTTATCTATTTTTTCCCATGTGACCAAAGTTGAACTATTTGTATTTATGATCTTAATACTACTAATGACTACAGTTATAACGAAAAATAAATATACATTCGATGAAGTAGGATTTATTATTCTATCATCTGTTTATGTAGGGTTTGGATTTCATTATTTAATCATGACTCGATTAGATGCTGTAAATGGACTAGCACTCGTATTTTTTGTATTGTTCATTATTTGGTCTACCGATTCCGGTGCTTATTTTGTCGGTCGTAAACTAGGGAGAAGAAAACTTTGGCCAGATATTAGTCCAAAGAAGACGATCGAAGGGTCTATAGGTGGGATAATATGTGCTTTTGTAGTTGGTTTTGTATTTCAACTCATATTCCCGATCTTTGACTCGTATATTATTTTAGGACTTGTCATATTAGTTGCATCTATTTTTGGTCAAATGGGAGACTTAGTAGAGTCTGCTCTGAAGCGTCACTACGCTGTTAAGGACTCAGGAAATGTACTTCCTGGTCATGGGGGAATATTAGATCGTTTTGACAGTCTTATATATGTCATGCCGATTTTACATCTGTTACAATTAATTTAAAATGTGGTTTTGTAGTAAAGGGTGAAAGTCATTGAAAAAAATTAGCTTATTAGGTGCTACTGGTTCGATTGGCACGCAAACGTTGGATATAATAACTCAACACCCTGACCGCTTTGAACTTGTTGCAATGTCTATAGGGAAAAATGTGAAACTGGGGATGGAGTTAGTTCACCAATTTAAACCTAAACTATTATCCGTTTTAACAAGAGAAACATTCGAACAAATTAAACACGAAGTACCGAGCAGTGTAAAGTTAAGCTACGGTGATGAAGGTCTCGTAGAAGTAGCGACTTTTTCAGAAGCTGATGTACTTGTGAATGCTGTCATTGGAAGTGTTGGTTTAGGTCCAACTCTTGCAGCGATTGAAGCTGGAAAAACGATAGCGATTGCAAATAAGGAAACGTTAGTAACCGCAGGACACATTGTTACCCAAAAGGCAAAAGAATACGGAGTGTCTCTCCTTCCAGTTGATAGTGAACATTCTGCTATCTTTCAATGTTTGCAAGGTGAGGACATAAAGAAGGTAAGTAGGTTACTTGTAACGGCTTCTGGTGGAAGTTTCAGAGACAAGCGTAGAGATCAATTAACTAATGTTACGGTAGCAGATGCGTTAAATCACCCTAATTGGTCGATGGGTGCAAAAATTACAATTGACTCTGCTACTATGATGAACAAAGGACTAGAAGTGATAGAAGCACATTGGCTCTTCGATATACCATATGATCAAATTGAAGTTCTCTTACATAAGGAAAGTATCATTCATTCTATGGTTGAGTATGTGGATGGAAGCGTTATTGCTCAATTAGGCACCCCAGATATGAGAGTACCGATCCAATATGCGTTGAGCTATCCTGACAGGCTTGATTTCAAGAAACAAGAACGGTTAAACTTATGGGAAGTAGGTAAGTTACACTTTAATAAGCCTGACTTCGAACGTTATCGTTGCTTGAAGTTTGCTTATGAAGCTGGACGTTCTGGCGGCACTATGCCTACCGTATTAAATGCAGCTAACGAAGTTGCTGTTGCAGCTTTCTTAGAAAATAGAATTACGTTTTTACAAATTGAAGATTATATTGAACAAGCATTGGAAAATCATCAACTAGTTAATAAACCTTCGTTAGAAACTATTATTGAAGTGGATCAACAGACTAGAAGGTTTGTTCACTCACTCATGACATAAAGGTGGGGATACGTTCATGAATACTTTAATTGCCATTATTATCATCTTCGGTTTACTTGTGTTTATCCACGAATGGGGACACTTGTATTTTGCAAAACGTGCAGGAATATTATGTCGTGAATTTGCTATAGGGTTTGGACCTAAGTTGTTCTCATTTAGAAGAGATGAAACGCTTTATACGATTCGCTTGTTACCATTAGGTGGCTTTGTTCGTATGGCTGGAGAAGACCCTGAACTAATTCAAATTAAACCGGGATATGAAATTGGCTTAGTATTTAACAGAAGGAATCAAGTATCAGAAATCATTGTAAACAATAAATCGAAACATCCAGAAGCAAAAATTGTTACTGTTGAGCGTGTCGATTTAGAAAAAGATTTATTCATTGAGGCCTATGAAGATGGGGAACTCGTTTCATTTCCAGTCCATGAAAAAGCAAGTATTATTTATGACGAGGAACCTACACAAATTGCACCACTAGATCGCCAATTCGGCTCAAAGACGATTCCACAACGCGCACTAGCTATTTTTGCTGGTCCGATGATGAACTTTGTTTTAGCATTTTTGATTTTGACAGCCTTTGCTCTATTAGCAGGAATGCCAGTAGACGAATCTAGAATTGGAATGGTTTCGCCTGAAGGAGCTGCAGCTGAAGCTGAACTTGTAGAGAATGATCGGATTCTAGCAATTAACGGTCAACCACTTGAAACGTGGGAGGACTTAACATCAGTTATTCAAAAGCACCCCAATCAAGACTTAGTCTTCGAAGTCGAGCGTAATGGGCAAGTCTTTGAAGCAGTGGTAACGCCTCAAGAAAGACAAGGGCCCACTGGTGAGCCTGAAGGTTTTATAGGGGTTGGCCAATCAACAACATTCACCGTATTAGGATCGATTAAATATGGAGTTACTGAAACTTATGTTTTTGCTAAGTTGATCTTTGAGGCATTAGGAATGTTAGTAACTGGTCAATTTTCATTAGATCAGCTAGCAGGGCCAGTTGGAATATATAATTATACGGGTCAAGCAGCTGAAATGGGAATTTTAGTTCTTATGAAATGGGCGGCTATTTTAAGTGTAAATCTTGGTATAATTAATCTCCTCCCTCTTCCTGCCCTTGATGGAGGACGACTCATGTTTATTGGGGTAGAAGCGCTTCGCGGAAAACCAATTGATCCACAAAAGGAAGGGTTAGTTCATTTTATTGGGTTTGCATTATTAATGCTATTAATGCTAGTAGTAACCTGGAACGATATTAATAAATTCTTTTTATAGGAAGGGAAAAACAAATGAAACAAAGCTCATATTTTATCCCAACGATGCGGGATGTACCTGCTGATGCTGAAATTGCCAGCCATCAGCTAATGCTTCGAGCAGGTATGATCCGCCAGACGGCATCGGGAATTTATAGTTATTTACCATTAGGAAAAAGAGTGTTAAAGAAGGTAGAAGAAATTATCCGTGAAGAAATGGATGCTTCAGGAGCGATCGAAGTTTTAATGCCAGCTATTCAACCTGCAGAATTATGGGAAGAATCAGGGCGATTAGGGGATTATGGCCCAGAACTTATGCGTTTAAAGGACCGGCATGACCGGGACTTTGTACTTGGAGCTACTCATGAAGAAGTTATAACAAGTTTAGTCCGTGATGATGTTAAATCATATAAAAAATTACCTTTGAACCTTTATCAAATCCAAACAAAATATCGTGATGAGCGTAGACCTCGATTTGGGGTTCTACGTTCGCGTGAATTTCTAATGAAAGATGCCTATTCATTTGATACGTCAAAAGAAGGATTAGATGTAAGCTATGAAAAGATGTACAATGCTTACACCCGAATTTTCCAACGTTGCGGACTTGAGTTTCGTGCAGTTGAAGCGGACAGTGGTGCTATCGGTGGAACAGATACACATGAATTTATGGTGTTAACAGAAGTCGGTGAAGATACGATTGCCTACTCAGATCAATCAGAATTCGCAGCTAATATAGAAATAGCACCTGTTCAAGCTGAATATACAAAAAGTTCGGAAGCGGCAGAAGTGCTTACGAAAGTTGAAACACCAAACGTCAGAACTATAGAAGAGCTAGTCGGCTTTTTTAATCATCCTGCGGATCTCATGATTAAAGCTATGCTATTTTTAGTAAATGATGAACCAGTAGTAGTTCTAGTACGCGGAGACCATGAAGTAAATGAAATTAAGGTGAAAAACCTTTTTGATAAAGGCGTTGTTGAACTTGCTGCGCCTGAACAAGCAAAACAATTACTAAACTGTGAGACAGGATACATCGGCCCTATTGGTTTACCTGCAAATGTAAAAGTTGTCGCTGATCTAGCAGTACAATATGTAGTCAATGGAGTATGTGGCGCCAATGAGCCAGGCTACCATTTTCAAAATGTAAATCCTGAGCGTGATTTTGAGGTTTCTACTTATGCCGACCTTCGTTTAATCCAAGAAGGAGACCCTTCACCTGATGGGAAAGGTACAATTCAATTTGCAAAAGGAATTGAAGTCGGTCATGTCTTTAAATTGGGCACGAAGTATAGTGAAGCTTTAGGTGCCAGCTTCTTAGATGACCAAGGAAAATCACAACCGATGATTATGGGTTGTTACGGAATTGGTGTTTCTCGAACGGTAGCAGCGATTGTAGAACAAAGCAACGATGAAAATGGTCTAGTGTGGCCAACAACTGTAGCACCATTTGATATTCATCTTATCGCTATTAATGTAAAAGACGAAGCACAGTTAAACTTGGCGGACAAGCTATATGATGAATTAAGAAATAGTCGTTATGATGTCCTTTATGATGAGCGCCCTGAGCGAGCTGGCGTAAAATTCAAAGATGCCGATTTAATTGGTTTACCGATCCGAATTGGTGTAGGTAAAAAAGCATCAGAAGGAATCGTTGAAGTAAAACTTCGTAAAACTGGGGAAATGTTTGAAGTTTCTGTAGAAGAGCTTAATGAAAAATTAAACGAGATCGTTAGTAAGCTCTAATATTTTCAGGGAAATTAAATGAGGCTGACTCATAAGTGACTACAAATCCTTGCAATGTTCAATTGTAAGAAAGGTACAAGCACTTTTCATTTGAGTTAGCCTCATTACCTTTTTACAAATAGAGGAGAAGGAGGAGTCTTATGAATAACCAGGAACAGCAGACACGAAAAGAAAGATTTCAGTTACTCCTTCAGCAAATGTTAGTACCAGAAGAGCTTGTTCAACAATATTTCCAAAATGGACAAATCCTGAAATTGACCATCCATAAAGACAGGAAAGCATGGCATTTTCAATTCCAATTAGATACGGTATTGCCGGCTAATGTATATATTGCATTTTCAGAAAGGCTTACTCAGTCCTTTGAACACATCGCAAAAGTTTCATTTTCTATTCAATACAACAACAGCCAGTTTAGTGAAGCGATGGTGGCAGATTATTGGAAAGTAATTGTTGCGCAACTGAAATCAGTATCGAATGGCTTTATTCCATTACTAGAAAAACAAACACCTAAAGTTAATAACAGGCAATTAATCATCCAAGCTAGAAATGAAGCTGAAAAGGAAGCCTTACTACGAAAATTAGTTGGTCCTATAAAAGAAACTTGTCAAATGCTAGGACTGCCAACATTTCAACTAGAAGTAGAAGTAAAAGAGTCTGTAGAAGAAATGAACAAGTTTATGGAGCAACGTGCAAAAGAAGATCACTCTAAAGTTATCGAAGCGATGATTGAAAAGAAAAAGATGGAAAAAGACGCAGATACAAGAACTGCACAATCTTCTCTTGTTATTGGTTACCAAATTAAGGATGAACCTAGACCAATTAGTGAAATCGTCGACGAGGAACGGAAAATTGCTGTTCAAGGATATGTATTTGACACAGATCTTCGCGAGTTGCGTTCAGGTCGAACGCTTCTTACTTTTAAGATTACGGACTACTCGGATTCAATTATTGTTAAAATATTTTCAAGAGATAAAGAAGATGTACCGTTACTCCAAGGAATTAAAAAAGGAATGTGGTTAAAAGTTCAAGGAATGGTACAAAACGATACATTTGTACGGGATCTTGTAATGATTGCAAAAGATATAAATCAAGTAAAGCCAATTGAGCGAATGGATACTGCTCCAGAGGATGAAAAACGGGTTGAATTACACGTTCATACGACAATGAGTCAAATGGATGGAATGGTAAATGCAGGCCGGTATGTAGAACAAGCTGCTAAGTGGGGGCATAAGGCGATAGCAATTACAGATCACGCTATCGTTCAATCTTTTCCAGAAGCTTACTCAGCTGGTAAAAAACATGGAATTAAAGTTCTATATGGTTTAGAAGCTAATGTAGTTGATGACGGAGTACCTATTGCTTATAATGAAGCGCCACGTCCTTTACTTGAAGACACGTATGTTGTCTTTGACGTTGAGACAACGGGCTTATCTGCTGTTTATAACACTATCATTGAGTTAGCAGCAGTTAAAGTAAAGAATGGTGAAATTATTGACCGTTTTGAGTCATTTGCTGATCCACATGAACCATTAACCAAAATAATCATTGATTTAACTGGAATAACCGATGACATGGTTAAAGGGGCACCAGAAATAGATGATGTCCTCCGAGATTTCCATGCGTTTTGTGGCGATGCCATTCTTGTAGCTCACAATGCGAGCTTCGATATGGGCTTCCTAAATGTAGGATATCGAAAAATTGGATTAGGGGATGCGCCAAACCCGGTAATTGATACTCTTGAGTTAGCTCGATTTTTATACCCACAAATGAAAAATCACCGCTTAAACACACTTTGTAAAAAGTTTGATATTGAACTCGTTAGTCACCACAGAGCGATCTATGATGCTGAAGCAACAGGCTTCCTAATGTGGAAAATGATAAAAGATGCGATTGAGAAAGGGCTAGAGTCTCATGATCAATTAAATCAAAACATGGGTAAAGGTGAGTTTTACAGACAACGACCGTTTCATTGTATAATTCTCGCTCAAACCCAAGAAGGATTGAAAAACTTATACGAGCTTGTTTCGATTGCTCACGTCAATTACTTTTTCCGTACCCCGCGTATACCGAGATCAGAATTACAAAAACGCCGTAAGGGCTTGTTGATCGGAGCATCTGGGTGTGACATGGGTGAAGTATTTGAGGCTATGATGCAAAAGTCGCCGGATGAAGTTGAAGAACTTGCTAAATTTTATGATTACCTAGAGGTCCAACCGCCTTCTAATTTCCCACAATTACTGGAGCGAGAGATCGTTAAAAGTGAAGCGCATCTCGAATTGATTATTCGGAATATCGTGAAATTAGGTGAGAAGTTAGAAAAGCCAGTTGTTGCAACAGGTAATGCTCATTACCTGGATGAAAATGATGCGATATATCGGAAAATATTAATTGGATCACAAGGTGGAGCAAACCCATTAAACCGAAACTCTTTACCTGTCGTTCACTTCCGAACGACTAATGAAATGTTAGATTGTTTCTCGTTTTTAGGGGGAGATCAAGCGCAAGAAGTCGTTGTAACCAACCCTAATAAAATAGCTGACAGTGTGGAGACAATTCAACCGATTCCAGACGACTTATATACACCGAATATTGAAGGTGCTGATGAAGAAGTTCGGCAGATGAGTTATGACCGTGCAAGGAGTATTTACGGTGAAGAATTACCAGAGATTGTGGAAGCGCGATTAGAAAAAGAGCTGAAAAGTATCATCGGCCATGGATTTGCCGTTATTTATTTGATTTCACATAAATTGGTTAAGAAGTCGTTAATTGACGGTTATCTAGTTGGTTCAAGGGGATCTGTAGGTTCTTCATTAGTTGCGACGATGACTGAGATTACAGAGGTAAATCCGCTCCCACCACATTACGTATGTCCGAACTGTCACCATTCGCACTTTTTTAATGATGGATCTGTAGGTTCGGGGTATGACCTACCGGATAAAGATTGCCCTGAATGTGGCACGAAGTATGTTAAAGACGGACAAGATATTCCATTCGAAACGTTCCTAGGCTTTAAAGGGGATAAGGTACCGGATATCGATTTAAACTTTTCTGGTGAATATCAACCACGGGCTCATAACTATACAAAAGTATTGTTCGGTGAAGAAAATGTATACCGTGCAGGTACAATTGGTACTGTAGCTGAAAAAACAGCTTATGGTTATGTTAAAGGATATCAAAACGATAATAACTTGCAAATTCGTTCAGCAGAAATTGACCGTCTTGTTTCTGGTTGTACAGGCGTTAAGAGAACAACGGGACAGCATCCTGGAGGTATAATTGTAGTTCCCGATTATATGAATATCCATGATTTCTGTCCAATCCAGTTCCCAGCTGATGATAAAACATCTGAATGGAAAACGACGCATTTCGACTTCCATTCAATCCACGATAACTTGCTAAAGTTAGATATTTTAGGACACGATGATCCGACGGTTATAAGAATGCTTCAAGACCTTAGTGGTATCGACCCTAAAACAATCCCGACAGATGACACTGAAGTAATGAAAATATTCTCAAGTCCAGAAGTATTAGGCGTAACCGAAGAACAAATTATGTGTAAAACGGGAACGCTTGGAATTCCTGAATTCGGGACTCGTTTTGTTAGACAAATGCTTGAAGAAACCAAACCAAGTACCTTCTCTGAACTCGTCCAAATTTCAGGGCTGTCACATGGAACTGACGTATGGCTAAACAATGCGAATGAATTGATTTATAGCGGTACGTGTGAGTTAAAAGATGTGATTGGTTGCCGTGATGACATAATGGTTTATCTAATTTATGCCGGCCTAGAACCTTCATTAGCATTTAAAATAATGGAAAGTGTACGTAAAGGTAAAGGACTACAAGAAGAGTGGATTGAAGAGATGAAAAAGAATAATGTACCGGATTGGTATATTGGTTCTTGCTTGAAAATTAAGTACATGTTCCCGAAAGCCCATGCTGCGGCATACGTATTAATGGCTGTGCGAATTGCTTATTTCAAAGTTCATTTTCCACTCCTCTATTACGCGGCATATTTTACCGTCCGAGCAGATGACTTTGATCTTGACATCATGGTAAAAGGTTCGACAAGCATTCGTGCGAAAATTGAAGAAATCAATGCGAAGGGCTTAGATGCAGCACCAAAAGAAAAAAGTTTATTAACGGTTCTCGAATTAGCGCTTGAAATGTGTGAACGTGGATTTTCGTTCCAAAAAGTCGATCTATATCGTTCAAGTGCATCAGAATTTATTATCGATGGAAATACACTTTTACCACCATTTAATGCTCTAAACGGTGTCGGTACGAACGCGGCCATCAACATCGTCCGTGCTAGAGAAGAGCGAGAGTTTCTTTCGATTGAGGATTTACAACAACGTAGTAAATCAACAAAAACGGTGATCGAACATTTATTAGATCATGGTTGTTTAGAAGGGTTACCAGAGTCGAATCAACTGTCTCTATTCTAACTTGGTCACATTGCCCTTCTGTTGCAATTAAGGAAAGATTATGATATTGTTTTTATGGCAATACTTAGAATAGGAAGAGAGAAGAGTGGGGAAACCCACTCTTTCTTATTCCTCCTTAAAAGTAAAGGGATAGAAAATTTGGAAAACTGGATATGCAATAAAGGAGGAGCCTATGAGTAATAAGGTTACGGATATTACAGAAGAGTTAGTTTCACCTATAGTAGACGAGTTAGATTTGGAGTTAGTCGATATAGAGTTCAAAAAGGAAGGAAAAAACTGGTTTTTACGAGTTTTTATAGATTCAGAAAACGGTGTTGATATAGAAGACTGTGGAACGGTTAGTGAGCGTTTAAGTGAGAAACTCGATGAACTAGACCCGATTACGCAAGCTTATTTTCTTGAAGTTTCCTCTCCAGGTGCAGAAAGACCTTTAAAAAAAGAAAAGGATCTTTATAAAGCTGTTGGGAAGAACGTACATGTAACTACATATGAACCGATTGAAGGCGAAAAAGCTTTTGAAGGCAAGTTAATTGACTTTGATGGTTCAGACTTGAAAATTGAAGTTAAAATAAAAACTCGTAAAAAAGAAATTACGATTCCTTATACAAAAGTAGCAAGCGCAAGATTAGCCATTATTTTTTAAGGTTTTTATATTGAAAGGGGGAAAGAATTCCATGAATAGTGATTTTATGGAAGCACTATCTACTTTAGAAAAAGAAAAAGGTATTAGCAAGGAAGTTATTCTAGAAGCTATTGAAGCAGCTTTAATTTCAGGTTACAAGCGTAACTTCAATCAAGCACAAAATGTTCGTGTGGATATTAACCGTGAAACAGGAGACATTAGAGTCTTTGCACGTAAAACAGTTGTTGAAGAAGTTTTTGACGCAAGGTTAGAAATTTCTCAAGATGCTGCTAAAGAGTTAAATCCTAATTTTGAAGTGGATGATGTAGTCGAAATTGAAGTGACACCGAAAAACTTTGGACGTATTGCTGCACAAACAGCAAAACAAGTTGTAACTCAACGTGTCCGTGAAGCTGAGCGTGGTATTATCTATTCTGATTTTATCGATCGTGAGGAAGATATTATTACGGGAATTGTTCAGCGACAAGATAGTCGGTTTATCTATGTAGATCTAGGGAAAGTAGAAGCAATTCTTCCTGTCAATGAACAAATGCCAAATGAAAGCTATCGCCATAATGACAGAATTAAGGCATTTATTACGAAAGTTGAAAAAACAACTAAAGGTCCTCAAATTATGATTTCACGCACACACCCTGGACTATTAAAGCGTTTATTTGAACTAGAGGTACCGGAGATTTATGATGGTACGGTTGAAATTAAATCGGTTGCACGTGAAGCCGGGGATCGTTCAAAAATTGCAGTACACGCTGAAAACCCTGAAGTTGATCCAGTTGGAGCATGTGTTGGTCCTAAAGGTCAGCGTGTTCAGACAATTGTTAATGAGTTAAAAGGCGAAAAAATTGATATTGTCCGCTGGTCTGAGGATCCAATAGAGTACGTCGCAAACGCACTTAGTCCTTCAAAGGTTGTTCAGGTAAAAGTGAACGAAGAAGAGAAGATGACTCAAGTTATCGTTCCTGATTATCAACTTTCTTTAGCGATCGGGAAACGCGGACAAAATGCACGACTAGCAGCAAAGCTGACAGGGTGGAAAATTGATATAAAAAGTGAGTCTGAAGCAGAAGAACTTGGGTTATTAGATCCTGTTGAAGAAACATTAGGCCATAATGTAGAAGAAACAGAAACGGCAGTAAATGAAACTGTAGAAGAGGAAGAAATTGAATTAGATAAGTAAGGGAGATGGAGCCAATGAAGCAACGTAAAGTTCCACTTCGAAAATGTATCGTCACCAACGAAATGAAGCCTAAGAAAGATCTCATTCGGATCGTTCGATCTCCAGAAGGGGAAGTTTCTATTGATCAAACGGGGAAAAAGAATGGACGAGGTGCATACATATCTAACGGGAAAGAATACTTTGAGCAAGCGAAGCAAAAAGATACTCTTTCAAAGCACCTTAATATTAAAGTAAGTGAAGAAATTTATGATCAATTAATTGAACAGGTTGGGAAATAATGAACGAAAATAAATGGTTGTCTCTTTTAGGGCTTGCGGCTAGAGCACGAAAAATCGTTTCAGGTGAAGAATTGGTTATAAAAGAAATACGAAAAAAACAAGTTCATCTTGTAATCGTTTCAACAGATGCATCCGAAGCAACAGGGAAAAAGTTAAACGATAAATGTACATTTTATAATACACCTATCCGAATGACTGGAACGAGAGAACTGCTTGGCCAAGCTATTGGGAAGAGAGAGAGAGTCGTATTAGGTGTTATCGACCAAGGCTTCGCGAAGAAGTTGATCTCACTAATCGATCAATAAAGGTGGAGGTAAACATATGAGGAAGATGCGAATATATGAATATGCAAAAGAAAAAAACATTACCAGTAAGGAAGTCATCGAAAAATTAAAAACTTTAGGTTTTTCAGTCACAAATCACATGTCAGTTATTGATGAGGAAGCGATGCGAAAGCTTATCGGGGATAGTAATGGAGATAAAAAAGGTGAAGATGAAGTTTCTTCAAATAAAAAGAAAGAAGACCGTCCATCAAAAATGAAAAAAACAAACAATGATGATAAAGCTAATAATCAACAAAAAAATAGTAATAAAAAAGGCAACAATAATAAGAAGCCAAAAGGGAAAAATAATTTTCAGCAAAATAATCAAGCCCAACAAAAACCTGCGAAACAACCGCTTCCTGACAAGGTTACATACTCAGGTACTTTAACAGTAGGTGAGCTTGCTAAGAAACTTCATAAGGAACCATCTGAAATCATTAAGAAATTACTCTTCTTAGGTGTAATGGCAACGATTAACCAAGAGCTAGATAAAGACTCGATTGAATTAATCGCTGGTGATTATGGTGTAGAAGTAGAAGAAGAAATTATTATTGATGAAACAAATTTCGAAGAATTTGTTGAAGAAGAAAACGAAGCTGAATTACAAGAGCGTCCTCCAGTTGTAACCATTATGGGACACGTTGACCACGGAAAAACAACATTATTGGATTCAATCCGTAATACCAAAGTAACTGCTGGAGAAGCTGGTGGAATTACTCAACACATCGGTGCTTACCAAGTAGAAACCGCTGGAAAACGTATTACGTTCCTAGACACACCAGGTCACGCCGCATTTACAACGATGCGTGCTCGTGGTGCTCAAGTTACGGATATTACCATTCTTGTTGTTGCAGCTGATGATGGTGTTATGCCTCAAACTAAAGAAGCAATCAGCCATGCAAAAGCAGCAGGAGTACCTATTATTGTTGCAGTAAACAAAATGGATAAGGAAGCAGCAAATCCTGACCGAGTTATGCAGGAATTAACGGAATTCGAGTTAGTACCAGAAGCTTGGGGTGGCGACACTATTTTTGTACCAGTATCTGCCCTACAAGGAGAAGGTATTGATGAATTGCTTGAAATGATACTACTTGTTGCTGAAGTAGAAGAATATAAGGCGAATCCAAACAGTTTAGCAAGAGGGACTGTTATTGAAGCCCAATTAGATAAAGGACGCGGACCAGTAGCCACTTTATTAGTTCAATCCGGAACTTTGAAGGTCGGTGACCCTATTGTAGTCGGTAACGCGTTTGGTCGAGTACGTGCAATGACAAATGATTTAGGTCGTCGAGTAAAATCAGTTGGTCCGGCAGCTCCTGTTGAGATTACTGGATTAAATGATGTTCCGCATGCCGGCGATCAATTTAAAGTGTTTGAAGATGAGAAAACAGCTCGTCAAATTGGTGAGACTCGTATGATTCGTCAACGAGATGAAGAGCGTAACGAGACATCTAAAGTAAGCCTTGATGATTTGTTTAATCAGATCCAACAAGGGGAAATTAAAGAGATCAACGTTATCATCAAAGGTGACGTTCAAGGGTCAGTTGAGGCGTTGCGTGGTTCACTAGAAAAGATTGACGTTGAAGGTGTAAAGGTTAATATTATCCATACTGGGGTAGGAGCAATCACTGAATCAGATATTATTTTAGCTGCGGCATCTAATGCTATCGTTATTGGTTTTAATGTTCGTCCAGATGCTAATACGAAGCGAGTGGCTGAGTCAGAAAATGTTGATATTCGACTCCACCGAATTATCTATAATGTAATTGAAGAAATTGAGAGTGCAATGAAGGGAATGCTTGACCCTGAATATGAAGAAAAAGTTATTGGTCAAGTTGAAATTCGTCAAACGTTTAAAGTATCTAAAATTGGTATGATTGCTGGTTCATATGTTACAGACGGTAAAATTACACGTGATTCTACAGTACGTTTAATCCGTGATGGAATCGTTATTTATGAAGGTGCAATCAACGCTCTTAAACGCTTTAAAGATGACGCTAAAGAAGTTGCAGCTGGTTATGAATGTGGTATTACGTTAGAGAAGTTTAATGATGTTAAAGAAGGCGATATTATCGAAGCTTACATCATGGAGGAAATTAAACGTAAATGACAATAGGTGCAGTTTACTGTGAACTATTAATTTATGACGCCCAGTCTTTAAAGGACAAACGCTCAGTTTTAAAAAGTTTAATTACAAGGATAAAACAACGTTTTAATGTATCCGTTGCAGAAATCGGACATCAGAATGTCTGGCAACGATCAGAAATTGCAGTTGTAACTGTATCCGCAAATAAAAATGTGGCAGAACAGGAAATAGATCGAGTTTTATCTTTTATTGATCGTATGACTGAATTGGAACGAACAGTTACAAACTATGAATGGCTGTAATAGCTATTAGTGAGGTGACTTTATATGAGTAATGTTAGAGCAAGCCGTGTTGGGGAACAAATGAAGAAAGAGCTTAGCGACATTATCATGCGTGAAATTAAAGACCCGAGAGTACGATTTGTTACAGTAACTGGTGTTGATGTAACAGGTGACTTGCAGCAAGCAAAAGTGTACATTACAGTACTCGGTGATGAGAAAGAGAAAGAGGATACGATTCAAGGGCTGTCAAAAGCAAAAGGATTTATTCGAACGGAGATTGGAAAACGAATACGTCTTCGAAAAACTCCAGAAATTGAGTTTGAATTTGATGAGTCCATTGAGTATGGTAACCGTATTGAAACGTTATTGACGGAAATAAACAAACAAAAAAATGATTAATTAAGAAGAGGCTGACTCATAAGTGTCTTTATACCTGACAATGAATGGACCGTAATGGCTCGTTAGAAGTAGGTAGATGACTCTTTGCTATTGGAGTCAGCCTCTTTTTTTTCACGTAAATGAGGTGATCAAATGGAATTTAATGGAATATTACCATTACATAAACCTAAAGGAATGACTTCCCATGATTGTGTTTTCCGGCTTCGAAAATTATTAAAAACGAAAAAAGTCGGACATACAGGTACATTAGATCCTGATGTAACTGGTGTATTACCTATATGTATTGGAAAAGGGACAAAAGTAGCCGAGTATATGACCGATTACCCGAAAGAATATGTTGGAGAAGTTACGCTAGGTTGGTCTACAACAACCGAAGATAGCAGCGGAGAGATCGTTGAGAAAAAAAGCGTGGATACGCCGCCTACGGTAGAGCAGGTTAAGAAAATTCTTCAATCCTTTACAGGTGAGATAGATCAAGTTCCACCTATGTATTCTGCTGTGAAAGTAAAAGGAAAGAAGTTATATGAATATGCAAGAGCAGGAATTGAAGTTGAACGACCTGTTAGACGTGTGAACATATACGAGCTACAATTAGTAGAAAATGAAATTAATACAAGCGATAATACCGCGTCTTTTTCATTCCGCGTGAAATGCAGCAAAGGTACGTATGTTCGAACCCTTGCGGTTGATATTGGAAAAGAATTAGGCTACCCGGCTCACATGTCGTATTTGCAGCGGATCGCTTCTGGGCCATTTCAATTATCAGATTGTTATACATTTGAACAACTTGAGGAAATGGTAGAAAAACATGAAATCGAAAACGTACTTTTACCAATAGAAGAAGCCATCAAACACTTTCCTTCAGCTGTTGTAGATAGCCAAACTGAGGCAAAAATTAAAAATGGATCAGTCTTACCACAATTCAAATCAATAGATGAAAATCGATTTTCTGTATATAATGAAGACGGAGTATGTTTAGCAATCTATCAACAACATCCCACAAAGCAAGGTTTGATTAAACCAGAGAAAATGTTCAGTTAACTGTAACTGTACTCAACAAAAAGAAGGTGAAAGACATTGGACGTTATCCATTTAACCTACCCATTAAAGATTAGAAACGAAAAACCAACAGTATTAGCTCTTGGCTACTTTGATGGAGTGCATATAGGTCATCAAAAGGTAATTGAAACGGCAAAGAAGGTTGCAATGGAAAAAGGTTTACTAACTTCGGTTATGACTTTTAATCCGCATCCAAAAGAAGTATTAAGAAAGCCAACAGAGCCAATGATGTATATTACACCGTTAGAAAAAAAAATTGAAGTATTGTCGCAATTAGGTGTCGACCAATTATTTGTTGTTCAGTTTGACCAGTCATTTTCAAAACTAACCCCTCAACAATTCGTTGATGACTACTTAATCAATATGCATGTACAGCATGTAGTAGCAGGTTTTGATTATAGTTACGGCCACTTAGGAAAAGGAACAATGGAAACATTACCTTTTCACTCAAGAGGAGTATTTGGTCAGACAACAGTAAATAAAGTCCAATTAGGCGAATTAAAAATTAGTTCAACATTAATTAGAAGTAAGATTGTAGATGGAGCCGTCGACGAGCTTCCTGAACTTCTCGGACGGAATTACGTTGTCGAGGGTGTTGTTGTACATGGGGATAAACGTGGACGAACTATTGGTTTCCCTACAGCTAATATTAAAGTAACTAATCGATATATGATTCCGAAGCTAGGTGTTTATGCTGTTACGTTGGATGTAAAAGGGACACTGCATGAAGGTGTGTGTAACATCGGATATCGGCCGACCTTTAAAGATGAAGAAGTCATGCCGACAATTGAAGTACATTTATTTGATTTTAACGAAGATATTTATGATGAGGCTATTTCACTTACTTTCCATCAATATATTAGAACAGAGAAAAAGTTTGGATCAATGGATGAACTTATTACACAAATTGAATTAGATAAAAATGCAGCAGAAAGATATTTTCAGCTAAATAAGGCTAAATAACTTGCATTTATCTTTAAAAAAAGGTATTCTAGTATCTGTACTAAAAGTACTAACAACCATTGCTTGGCAAAATCGATTCACCGACGTTTTGCTAGGGAATTGGTGATTATTTTGAAGGAGGTGGATAGGATGGCACTAACACAAGAACGTAAGAACGAGATCATCAGTGAGTTCAAAACTCATGACACTGACACTGGTTCTCCAGAAGTACAAATCGCTATCCTTACTGAGCAAATCAACACATTAAATGGGCACTTACGTACTCATAAGAAGGATCACCACTCACGTCGTGGTCTTTTGAAAATGGTTGGGCAACGTCGTAATCTTTTAACGTACCTACGTAATAAAGATGTAATTCGTTACCGTAACCTTGTTGATAAGCTAGGATTACGTCGCTAATCACAAGTTAACACTTAATAAAAAGCGGGAGCATTCCCGCTTTTTTATTAGGGAAAATTAATGGTTATTTTATCCATTCTGTTGGACATTTGATTTATTCTTTTATTTTAAGTATAAATAGGTAATAATAAAGACAGATTGAACGATTTTGTTTAATGAGAGGAGTACAAACCTGTATGGAACAAGAAAACCAAGTTTTTTCTTTTGAATGGGCAGGTCGCCCGTTAACAGTTGAAACAGGCCAATTAGCGAAGCAAGCAAATGGTGCTGTCATGGTCCGCTATGGTGACACAGCTGTGCTTTCAACTGTTACAGCTTCAAAAGAACCGAAAGATTTACCGTTCTTCCCGCTTACAGTAAATTATGAAGAGCGCCTTTATGCAGTTGGAAAAATTCCAGGTGGCTTTATCAAACGTGAGGGACGACCTAGTGAAAAAGCAATACTCGCAAGTCGCTTGATAGACCGACCGATTCGTCCACTTTTTGCTGACGGATTCCGTAACGAAGTTCAAGTCATTAGTATTGTTATGAGTGTAGATCAAGAATGTTCTTCTGAAATGGCTGCCATGATTGGTTCAAGTTTAGCACTAAGTATTTCTGATATCCCGTTCGACGGTCCGATTGCTGGTGTTACAGTAGGTAGAATTAACGACGAGTTTGTTATTAATCCAACACCAACTCAACTTGAGAACAGTGATATTAACTTAGTAGTAGCGGGTACAAAAGAAGCCATTAACATGGTTGAAGCCGGTGCGGACGAAGTTTCCGAGGAAGTCATGTTAGAAGCTATTATGTTTGGTCATGAGGAAATTAAACGTCTTATTGCATTTCAAGAAGAGGTTGTTTCTAAAGTTGGAAAAGAGAAGTCGGAAGTCGTTTTACGAGAACTTGATCCAGAGTTAGAGCAACAAGTTCGTGCAATCGCAGAGTCGGACTTAAAACAAGCTGTACAAGTTGTTGAAAAACACGCACGTCAAGATGCAATTGATGCAGTTATGAATGAAACAGTTGCCAAATTCGAAGAAAATGAAGAAGTTAGTTTATCTGAAGTAAAAGAAATTTTACATAAGATGGTAAAAGAAGAAGTTCGACGTTTAATAACAAAAGAAAAAGTCCGTCCAGATGGAAGGTCCATTGATGAGATCCGCGCCCTTTCTTCACAAGTTAAATTATTACCAAGAACGCATGGTTCAGGTTTATTTACACGTGGACAAACTCAAGCGCTTAGTATTTGTACATTAGGAGCATTAGGAGATGTTCAAATTCTTGATGGATTAGGAATTGAAGAATCAAAACGTTTTATGCACCACTATAATTTCCCGCAATTTAGTGTTGGTGAAACAGGGCCAATTAGAGGTCCCGGGCGTCGTGAAATTGGACATGGTGCACTTGGTGAGCGTGCATTAGAGCCGGTTATTCCAAATGAAAACGACTTCCCTTATACAATTCGTCTAGTTTCAGAAGTTCTTGAATCCAATGGTTCAACATCACAAGCTTCGATTTGTGCAAGTACATTAGCAATGATGGACGCTGGTGTTCCAATTAAGGCACCTGTTGCTGGTATTGCTATGGGTCTTGTTAAATCAGGCGATGATGTTACGGTATTAACAGACATTCAAGGGATGGAAGATGCCCTAGGTGATATGGACTTTAAAGTAGCTGGTACAAAAGATGGTGTAACTGCACTACAAATGGATATTAAGATCAGTGGTATTGATCGTAACATCTTAAAGGAAGCACTTGATCAAGCAAAACGTGGTCGTATGGTTATTTTAGATAGTATGTTAGCTGCAATCGGTGCATCACGTACTGAACTATCCGAATATGCGCCTAAGATATTGACAATGAAGATTAATCCGGATAAAATCCGTGATGTCATTGGTCCAAGTGGAAAAATGATTAATAAGATCATTGAAGATACAGGAGTTAAAATCGACATTGAACAAGACGGCACAGTGTATATCTCTTCTGTTAATCATGAAATGAACTTAAAAGCTAAGTCTATCATTGAAGACATTGTTCGAGAAGTTGAAGTGGGACAAACATACTTAGGAAAAGTTAAACGCATTGAAAAATTTGGTGCATTTGTTGAACTATTCAAAGGTAAAGATGGACTTGTCCACATTTCACAGTTGGCTGAAGAACGTGTCAATAAAGTTGAAGATGTAGTGAAGATTGGGGATGAAATTTTAGTGAAAGTTACTGAAATTGATCCACAAGGCCGTGTAAACTTATCACGTAAAGTATTACTTAAAGAACAAAAGCAAGAAAGTTAATAAGGAGAGGCTGGACAGTGACCAGTCTCTTTTTAAGCACCTTTAAAGAATGGCGGAATACTTTTCAAGCTCACTTGTTCTACCCTGTCCAATATGTGCATACGATTTAGTACAAGGGGGTAGAGCGATGAGGAGTAAGTTTAGTGTTCATTTATTTATATTTCTCTTTATTATTCTTATTGCATATGGGACGATTCAAAACCCATTTTCAGTGAATTACATAGACCAATTGAAGCAAGAATCAATCATGGTTTCTAAGATGCAAGACCCACTATATGAAAAAATTGCGACTGAGGCGAAAAAGTATGAAAAGGAGCCTATTGACGCAGTTGCAGATAAAGTTTGGAAAGCTGTCCCAGGTTACAATGGCTTGGAAGTTGATATTGAGGCTTCCTACCAGAAAATGAAAAAGGAAGCTGTCTTTGATAAGCATAAGCTCGTGTTTCGTGAACTGGAGCCAAAAGTTCATTTAGAAGACTTACCGCCACTGCCTATTTATAAAGGGAACCCAGAAAAGCCAATGGTTAGTCTTCTTGTAAACGTAGCCTGGGGAAATGAATATTTACCTGATATGTTGAAGATTATGAATAAGCATGATGTTAAGTCGACTTTCTTTTTAGATGGCTCTTGGGTAAAAAATAATCCAAAATTGGCTAAAATGATACTTGAAGAAGGTCATGAGATTGGTAATCATGCCTATTCACATCCAGATATGAAACAACTATCAGCTGCACGTATTAAAGAAGAACTTAATAAAACAAACGAAGTGATCTATGCAACATTAGAAGTTACACCAAAGTGGTTTGCTCCTCCTAGTGGAAGCTTTCGGCAGGAAGTTGTTGATATTGCTGCAAATTTAAATATGAAAACAATCATGTGGAGTGTTGATACAGTCGATTGGAAGCGACCAGATCCCCAATCGATGGCACAAAGAGTTCTGGGTAAAGTTCATCCAGGAGCTATGGTATTGATGCACCCGACTTCATCTACTGCAGCAGGCCTGGAGCAAATGATTGTCGGCATAAAAAACAAAGGGTATCAAATTGGTACCGTCTCACACTTAATGGATGAGTCAAGAATAAATTTTGGTGTAACCCTAGACTAAGTTAGGGGGATGTATATTGATACAAAAAGTTGAACTGCCAAACGGCTTACGTATACTTGTTGAACAAATACCTCATGTTCGTTCCGTTTCAATTGGAATTTGGATTGGAACAGGTTCAAGATTCGAAGAAAAACGTGAAAATGGTGTTTCTCATTTCTTAGAGCATATGTTCTTTAAAGGAACAAAGACGCGTTCAGCTGCTGATATAGCGGAGTCATTTGATTGTATTGGCGGTCAAGTGAATGCGTTTACTTCTAAAGAATATACATGCTATTATTCAAAAGTTCTAGATGAGCATGCGGAGTATGCTTTAGACGTTTTATCTGATATGTTCTTCAACTCTGTTTTTGCTCCTGAAGAGCTTGAAAAAGAAAAGAATGTAGTTTTCGAGGAAATTAAAATGGTTGATGATACGCCTGATGACATTGTTCATGATCTCTTGTCGAAGGCTAGCTTCGGTGAACACCCACTCGGGTTGCCAATTCTTGGCACTGTGGACACATTAACTTCTTTTGATGCCGATTTACTTCGTGACTATATGAGGAGATATTATACTGCAGAAAATGTAGTCGTATCCATAGCGGGTAATGTAGATGAGAAATTAATTGATAAAATCAAGGAAACATTCTCGTCAGTTCAGAAAAGTGATGGAACAGGCAATGTTGAAAAGCCAACATTTTTAGCAGAACATATCGCTAGAAAAAAGGAAACGGAACAGGCCCATATTTGTATCGGATACCAAGGCTTACAAATTGGACACGAAGATATCTACAGCCTAGTACTATTAAATAATATTTTAGGTGGAAGTATGAGCAGCCGTCTCTTTCAAGAAATTCGTGAAAAGCGTGGCTTAGCTTACTCTGTGTTTTCCTATCATACGGCTTACCAAGATGATGGGGTATTAACACTGTACTCAGGCACTGCCCCTCACCAGTTAGACGAATTGTACGATGCTGTAATGGAAACTGTTAAACAACTTAGCAAAGAAGGTATTAAAGATAAAGAACTTAATAACGGTAAAGAGCAACTCAAAGGAAACTTAATGTTAAGTCTAGAGAGTACCAACAGTAGAATGAGCCGAAACGGCAAAAATGAATTACTATTAAAACGTCACCGTTCACTCGATGAGATTATTGAGGAAATTAACAATGTTTCCATTGATGCTGTTAATGATCTAGCTAAGACAATTTTTACTAGTACACCTGCTATTTCTCTTATTAGTCCAAAGGGTGAATTACCAAAAGGGATGCAGTAATAAATATAATATGCGTTATTCCTTAGCAGCATTTAGCTAAGTAACCACTTTTTAATTACCAGGTTGAATTGAACCTGGTATTTTTTTGTCCAATTGTTCATATGAAATATAAAAGGGAAAAGATTTGACAACTAGGGGGGACAAACGTGAGGTTAAGTGAAATTAGCGGGAAGGAAATTATTGATTATCAAAAAGGAGAACGATTAGGTATTCTCGGACAGACGGACCTTGTAATTGATGAGAGTACCGGCCAAATTCAAGCCTTTATCATTCCAACCATGAAATGGTTTGGATTTGGAAAAAAAGATAAAGAAGTTAAAGTATATTGGCACCAAATTAAAAAGATAGGAACGGATATGATCATTATTGATATGGGAGAATTTCAATAAGAAACCGGAATGAAAGGCTGACATTATTGTCAGTCTTTTTATTTTTGAACTAAACACTCACCCATTCAGCATGTAATACATATGCTAGTTGTGAAATAGCTAAGGTAATTACAAATGGATATAAAATTATCCATAAAAAATTAGAGATAGCTACAAGTATTAGCTGATGTACCCCAGTCTTAGCACTAGGTTAACATCTAGCGAATAGGATTTAGAATTAAGTAATTATTCACCAATTAACCCCCACATTGATAAGTATAGGATATATCCTTTACTTATTTAGTAGTTAATTTAATAGGAAAGGGGAGGAATAGAATGCTTACTGGGAAACACATTGTCATCATGGGCGGGGATGCAAGGCAACTAGAAATTATTCGCAAGCTTTCAACACTTGATGGAAAAATCTCGATGGTTGGTTTTGAACAACTGGATGACGGATTTGTCGGTGCAACAAAGAAGCAGATTGATGAAGTCGACTTTCAGTCAGTAGATGCGATCCTATTGCCTGTTAGTGGAACTGGTCAACAAGGTGAAGTGGAAACTATCTTTTCAAATGAAGGAATCAAGTTGACTCAGGAGATTTTAAAAAAGACACCTGACCATTGCGTAGTATATACAGGGATCACAAATGATTATTTAAACCAAACGGTTAAGAGTGCAAACCGCAGACTAGTAAAGTTACTAGAACGAGATGACATAGCTATATATAATTCAATTCCTACGGTAGAAGGTACTATTATGATGGCTATTCAACATACCGATATTACGATTCACAGTTCAAAGGTAGTTGTCATAGGATTCGGTCGTGTGGGTATGTCAGTAGCAAGAACATTTGCAGCATTAGGAGCGGATGTGAGAGTAGGAGCAAGAAACTCCAGTCATATTGCTCGAATAACTGAAATGGGTCTTAAACCATTTCACACATCGAAGTTAATTGATCAAGTTTCAGATGTAGATATTTGTATAAATACGATTCCAACCTTGATCGTTTCGGCAGATGTGATTGCACAAATGCCTACAAATTCACTTATTATTGATCTTGCTTCTAAGCCAGGTGGTACTGATTTCCGTTATGCTGAGAAGCGGGGCATAAAAGCTCTGCTAGCTCCAGGTCTGCCAGGAATAGTAGCTCCCAAAACAGCGGGTCAAATATTAGCTAACGTGTTAGCTGAATTACTAAAAGATCAAGATAAGAAATAAAAAGGAGGACATGGTCATGTCATTAAAAGGAAAGCACATTGGCTTTGGATTAACCGGTTCTCATTGTACGTACGATGAAGTTTTACCTTTAATGAAAAAATTGGTAGAAATGGGGGCTAAGGTTACTCCATTCGTCACTCATACAGTGGCATCAACAGACACAAAGTTTGGAAAAAGTGAAGACTGGATCCAAAAAATTAAAGAAATTACACAAGAGGATATTGTTGATTCAATGCCAAAAGCTGAACCATTTGGCCCAAAGACACCATTAGATTGTATGGTTATTGCCCCAATGACGGGAAATTCCACCAGTAAATTTGCTAATGCAATGACAGATTCACCTGTATTAATGGGTGCCAAGGCCACATTAAGAAATGGAAAGCCAGTTGTGCTAGCTATATCTACGAATGATGCACTCGGGTTAAATGGGGTCAATATTATGCGTTTAATGGCAACTAAAAATATATATTTTGTTCCATTCGGTCAAGATAATCCACAGGTAAAACCTAACTCTCTAGTAGCGAGAATGGAAGCATTACCTGAAACTATTGAGTCTGCGATTGCTGGTAAACAATATCAACCAGTTTTAGTGGAAAAATTCAGAGACTAGTCCTATAACGTTGTTGCTAAAAATTTAGATTTCCCTTAAAGTTTAATAGGAGTGCTTGAGTGATTTACTGTCATTTAAGCTACGGTATGTTAAAATAGATGTCATCAATATGAACTTCTTATTTTGGTGAGTGTTTAAACATCCACTATTAAACTACGAATCTTGAAGGGAGATAGCAATTATGGCAGTTGAAAAAGGATATCATATAGCGGTCGTTGGAGCAACAGGAGCGGTAGGACAACAAATGTTAAAGACATTAGAGGAAAGAGATTTTCCAATTCAATCGGTTAAACTACTTTCTTCTAAGCGTTCTGCAGGAAAGAAGATCATTTTTAAAGGTGAAGAGATTACAGTGGAAGAAGCAACTCCAGAAAGTTTTGAAGGGGTACAGCTGGCACTGTTCAGTGCAGGTGGTTCCGTTTCTAAAGCGCTGGCTCCAGAAGCAGCAAAGCGTGGAGCGATTTGTGTTGATAATACAAGTGCGTTCCGAATGGATGAAAATGTACCTCTAGTTGTACCTGAAGTAAATGAGGAAGATTTGCGACTTCATAACGGGATTATTGCTAACCCAAATTGCTCAACTATTCAAATGGTAGTAGCTCTTGAACCTTTACGTGAAAAATATGGTATTAAAAAAGTGGTTGTGTCAACGTACCAAGCCGTATCTGGTGCAGGGTTAAATGCTATTAATGAAATGAAAGAACAAACAAGGGACCTATTGGAAGGAAAAGAAGTAACTCCAGAAGTTCTTCCGGTAGGCGGGGATAAAAAGCATTACCAAATTGCGTTTAATGCGATTCCTCAAATCGATAAATTCCAAGAAAATGGATACACTTTTGAAGAAATGAAGATGATTAATGAAACAAAAAAAATTATGCATCTTCCAGAATTAGAAGTAGCTGCTACTTGCGTTCGTCTGCCTGTTGAAACAGGTCATTCAGAATCGGTATATGTTGAAACAGAAAAGGGCGGAGCAACAGTTGAAGAAATTAAGGAACTGCTAGCTTCTTCACCAGGTGTAACGTTACAAGATGACCCAGCAAATCAAGTATATCCAATGGCAATTGATTGTGTTGGTAAAAATGATGTATTTGTTGGTAGAATTCGAAAAGATTTAGATCGAGATAACGGCTTCCATATGTGGATTGTCTCAGATAACCTTCTTAAGGGTGCTGCATGGAACTCAGTTCAAATCGCAGAGAGTTTAGTTAAATTACAATTATTGAAATAAGAGTAGGTGTCCTATGAAGGTAATTGTTCAAAAGTTTGGTGGAACGTCTGTTAAAAATGACGAGGTGCGACGATTAGCAGCTCGTCATGTTCAAAGATCGGTAAATGATGGTTATAAAGTTATAGTTGTTGTGTCAGCGATGGGTCGCAGTGGCGATCCATATGCTACCGACACATTACTAAATCTTATAAACACTAAAACGGTGGCGAAGAGAGAACAAGATCTTCTTCTTTCTTGTGGAGAAGTTATTTCTTCGGTCGTTTTTACAGATTTACTAAGTAGCTATGGTGTGCAGGCAACAGCCATGACCGGTGCTCAAGCTGGCTTCAGAACAAACGATGATTTCTCAAATGCAAAAATCTTAGAGATGAAATGTGAAAAGTTATTAAAGACACTTGAAAAAGTTGATGCAGTAGTTGTAGCAGGTTTTCAAGGTCAATCGAAAACGGGTGAAATCACAACTCTTGGCCGTGGTGGCAGCGACACGTCTGCAACAGCAATTGGAGCAGCCGTTGGAGCAGAATGGGTTGATATATTTACAGATGTAGAAGGTGTAATGACAGCAGATCCTCGTATTGTTGAAGGTGCTAGGCCCTTATCGGTTGTTACGTATAATGAAATATGTAATATGGCTTATCAAGGGGCGAAAGTCATTCACCCTCGTGCAGTAGAAATTGCGATGCAGTCAAAAATACCCATTCACATTCGTTCGACTTATTCAGACAGTAAAGGAACGATCGTAACATCCACAGTAGGAGACCAACAAGGTCAAGACGTTCAAGATCGACTAATTACAGGTATTGCCAACTTAGCTAAAGTGACACAGATTAAGGTGCTGGCTAAAGAAGGTCAATATGATCTTCAAGAAAAAGTGTTTAAGGCAATGGCAAATGAAAAAATTAGTGTTGACTTTATTAATATCAATCCATTAGGTGTTGTTTATACAGTAATGGACGAAGTTGCAGATCGTGCAATAGAAGTATTAGAACAAATGGGATATGAACCACAAGTTACACGAAAATGTGCCAAAATTTCAGCAGTCGGGGCAGGAATGACAGGAGTTCCTGGAGTAACAGCAAAAATTGTAGCTGCACTTTCGAAAGAAAACATACAAATCTTACAGTCAGCAGACTCACACACGACCATTTGGGTGCTTGTTAAAGGTGAAGATATGATTAAAGCAGTTAATGCTTTACATGACATGTTTCAGCTTGAGAAAGAAAGTATGTTTGAACCAAGCCGTTCATTGGAAGAATGATACTGTAATGTAGCTACAGTTAAGGAGATGAACAAAGTGAATTTTGGTCGGGTTTTAACAGCGATGGTGACTCCTTTTGATGAGTTGGGTGCAATAGATCTTCCCAAAACAGAATCACTTGTTGAATATCTTATTAACAATGGTTCTGACGGACTCGTTGTTGCAGGTACAACAGGTGAATCACCGACTATAACGAAAGATGAAAAGTTAGCTCTTTTTGAAACTGTCGCAAAAACTGTTAATGGGAGAATCCCAGTTATAGCTGGTACAGGATCCAATAATACGCAAGCTTCAATTGAATTAACAAAGGAAGCTCAATTGCTTGGAATTAATGGGGTAATGGCAGTGGCTCCTTATTATAATAAACCGTCACAACAAGGCATGATTGAACATTTTAAGGCGATTGCCAATTCGACAACTTTACCAGTCATGCTTTACAATATTCCAGGTCGATCAGTAGTCAACATGACTGCCGATACAATTATTGAGTTATCCAAAGTAAAAAATATTGTTTCGGTTAAGGAAGCTAGCGGTGATTTAGAACAAATGGCCGCAATTATTGAAAAAACAGATGCTGATTTTTCGTTGTATAGTGGTGATGACAGTTTAACATTACCGTCTATGGCAATCGGCGGTAACGGTGTTGTTTCTGTAGCTTCACATATCATTGGGAATGAAATGCAAGAAATTGTTCAATTGTTTCAAGCAGGGAGTGTTAATGAGGCCGCTAAACTACATCGCAAATACCTTCCAATTATGAAAGCATTGTTTTTCACTCCAAATCCGACTAGTGTTAAGATGGCACTCCAATTAAAAGGAATTGATGTGGGTAGTGTTAGACTGCCGCTAGTTCCTTTAACAAATGATGAGAAAAACACTCTATATCAAATTATAAGCAGCTGAACCAACGGTTCAGCTGTTTTATTGTTCCAATTTTTCTAGATACATCTTGTTTTCTAATTCATATTTAAGTTATACTACAAACAAGTGATTAGTTCGGGTAAATTTTAATGGCAAAAGGAATAACGCTTATGGCAGATGGCACGCCAATAATTTATAGGACACTAGAAAGAACTTGTAACGATTAGTAACAGTAGAGGTCAATTTTTTCAGGCTAACTTTAATTTCAACGATATTATCTGAAATGAACGCACAGATTAACTTTTAGTGATCTAGGTGTGTATTACCTAATGTTTTTTACGGAGTCTTCTGCCTCGACTACGACGAGTTATCATTGCAGTACGGTAGAATACTAATGATTTTTCACAATATTTGTAAAGTTAGTCAAAATACTTTTATGAAATAAGCATTTATTTAATTGTGCATTTAGGAGGAACATGAATTGTCAAAAGTAAATACAGAAAAGATTCGGGTTTTTGCCTTAGGGGGAGTCGGCGAGATAGGCAAAAATATGTATGTGGTAGAGGTCGAGGAAGATATTATCGTCATCGACTCTGGTTTAATGTTCCCAGATGATGATATGCTGGGTGTAGACATTGTTATACCAGACATATCTTACCTAGTTGAAAACGCTGACCGTGTCCGTGCCATTATTCTAACTCATGGTCATGAAGACCATATTGGTGGTTTGCCATATATATTACAAAAATTAAAAGTACCCGTTTATGGAACAAGATTAACACTTGGATTAGTAGAGGCGAAACTTCGTGAAGCTGGAATATATAAATCAACAACATTAAAGTTAATTGATAATAATTCAGAAATAACGGTCGGCTCAACACCAGTTTCATTTTTTAGAACTAATCACAGTATCCCAGATTCAGTAGGGGTAGTCATTAAAACGAATTATGGTTCAATTGTACATACAGGGGATTTCAAGTTCGATCAGACTCCTGTAGATGGGAAGCACGCAGAAATTGGGAAAATGGCTGCAATAGGTGAGGAAGGAGTACTTTGCTTACTCTCTGACAGCACAAACGCAGAACGACCTGGACACACTCTTTCTGAAACTGTTGTAGGACAAGGTATAGCAGACGTTTTTCAAAATACAATGAACAGAATAATAGTTACTACGTTTGCTTCTAATGTTCATCGAATTCAACAAGTTATCAGTGCTGCGGCAAAGGCAAAGCGTAAAGTTGCCATCGTTGGTCGAAGTATGGAAAAAGTGATCTCGATTGCCAATGATCTAGGTTATTTAAATGCTCCAGATGAATTATTTATAGATGTTGATCAGGTGAAGAACTATCGTCCACATCAGGTAGCTATTATTACAACAGGGAGCCAAGGTGAACCAATGAGTGCTCTTACAAGAATGGCTAGAGGTGCACACCGGCAAATTACGCTTTCAAGTGAAGATACTGTCATTATTGCGGCTTCTCCAATTCCAGGGAACGAGAAATCGGTTTCTAAAATCATAGATCAACTTTACCGAATTGGCGCAGATGTTGTATACGGACATACGAAAGTCCATGCATCTGGTCACGGTAGTGCAGAAGAGTTAAAATTAATGTTAAATCTCATGAAACCGAAATATTTTCTTCCAATTCATGGTGAATATCGAATGCAAATCGCTCATCGTGATCTTGCGGTGGAGGTAGGCGTAAATCCTTCGAAAATTTTCCTGGTTGAAAAAGGGGAAGTTGTTGAATTTCTAGATGGTGCAGGCAGAAAAGCTGGAAAAGTTCCATCCGGAAATGTACTAATTGATGGACTTGGTATCGGAGACGTAGGAAACATCGTATTACGTGATCGTCGTCTCTTATCAAAAGATGGTATTTTAGTTGTCGTTGTTACCTTAAATAAAACAAACGGTGAAATTATCTCAGGCCCTGATATTATTTCAAGAGGTTTTGTCTATGTAAGAGAGTCCGAAAAGCTTCTTGATGAAGCAACCGGAATGGTCAAGCAAACCTTAGTAAAATGTGTAACGGAAAATGTCAATGAATGGTCTTCATTAAAAAGTAACATTAGAGAAGTCTTAAGCCGTTATTTATTCGAGAAGACGAAACGCAGACCAATGATTTTACCAATTATTATGGAAGTGTAATACAAAAGAAGCGGATTTTCCGCTTCTTTTTTTGATGGAGAAAATTACAATACTAATTAATTAGGGAATAATATTTTGTCTATTAGTGAAGATAAATTGTAGTGCTTATTTTTATCCCGTTAAGCTGAAGCTAATACTCCTATTAAAAAAGTTTATGTTTGAACACAGATCACGGCACCGCCTGTGTGAACCTCAGTACCAACCCGTTTGGTTTAACTAATTTTCAGTAGGGATGAAGGAAACCCCACTGAAAAAGTTTCATTTATGTCATTATCATGTTGTAATTGGAATTATTCATCGTTATCACGACATACTAACATTAGATACATATAAAGGAGGATCCTATAATGACTGAATCTAATCAACCACAACAACCTCAAGGTGATGAAAAGCCTGCACTAGATCCTAAATCGAGCATTGTAAATAAAATTCAGGAATTAGGTCAAACGAATGTTCCTGATATGGACGCTTCAAACATACATTGTATGACGATTGTTGGCCAAATTGAAGGTCACATGCAGTTACCACCTCAAAATAAAACAACGAAGTATGAGCATATCATTCCACAGCTTGTAGCTACTGAACAAAATTCAAAGATAGAGGGAATGTTAGTTATTTTAAATACAGTTGGTGGAGATGTTGAAGCAGGGTTGGCAATTTCTGAGATGATTGCATCTATGTCCAAACCTACTGTAACACTCGTATTGGGAGGCGGCCATTCTATTGGTGTACCAATTGCAACGGCTTCAAATTACAGTTTTATTGCTGAAACAGCAACTATGACCATACACCCTGTGCGCTTAACTGGTCTAGTTATAGGTGTGCCGCAAACATTTGAATATTTAGATAAAATGCAAGAAAGAGTCATTCGATTTGTTACGAAACATTCTTCTATTGATGAAGAGAAATTTAAAGAGTTAATGTTTTCAAAAGGCAATTTAACACGTGACATCGGAACAAATGTAATTGGAACAGATGCTGTAGAGTATGGAATTATTAACGAGGTGGGCGGATTAAGCCATGCATTAATGAAGCTTAATGCTTTAATCGAGGAACGTAGAGCAGAGCATGCAGGCGGCGGTGATATTGTACAATGATCCTATACACGATGTTACCTGAAGAAATGATTTTTCCACAAGATGAAACGAGTTTCTCAAAACAACAGACTATTCCAGTTGAAGGTGGGTTATTAGTCGTTGAAGATATTGGGGAGTCGCAATATAAAGTGATCCGTCTCATAAGTAGTGACCCGAGTCAATATTTAAATGATAACTATTCCCCCGGCCGAATAATTATGGGTAAACCCCAACTTTAATAATGAAGACAAGTTTTGGATTATGTTATAATCATAATACAAAACTTGGTTGAAGCAGCCAGTTTTGGCTGCTTTTCTTATTTGAAGTAAATAAATGGAAGATTTGCTACGCTTAACTTTTATGATTGTTGAACGAAAGTTAAATGGCCCTAACATAAAGGTTTTTACTTTATGAGACAAGCACCATAGTAATTTCGTATATTAAGTCGCAATTGAGGGTGAAATAATGTCAAAGAAAAGAAAAAAGAAAAAAACTGAATGGAAATCACAACTGACGTTTGAGCTGATAGGATTATCCTTATTTATTTTATCTATAATTACATTCGCAAAATTAGGCAGTGTAGGTGAAGTTGTTGTTTATTTATTTCGATTTTTTATTGGAGAATGGCATGTAATACTAACGATAGCTTTATTTCTAACGTCACTGTATATCATTGTTAAACGAAGTATACCTTCCTTTTGGACGCGTCGCCTTGCAGGAATTTACTTGCTGTTGTTTTCATTTATTTTATTGAGTCACGTCCGTTTATTTGAGGTATTAGCAACAAAGGAAGGTTTTGAAGACCCTTCTGTATTAAGAAATACGTGGGAATTATTCTGGATGCAAGTACATCAAACTGCCCCTGTCAATGATCTTGGCGGTGGTATGATTGGTGCACTAGGATACGCTGCAACTCATTTTCTATTTGATGCACCGGGAACTTATTTAATCTCATTTTTTGGAATGATCGTTTCTATTTTATTAATTACAAATCAATCTTTATCAGATGTCATTAACCGTGTTCTTAGTAAAGCAAAACAGATCTTTGTAGTGACATTTAGTTTCTTTGAAAAGTTGGTTCGTAGTTGGATAGATGAATTATCAGCCAAATTATCAGAACGAAAAGAAAAACAAAAACAAAAGAAAGAGGTTGCAGCAGAGGAACCACCCGAACCAATTGCTACACCTACTGAACCAGTTATACATGATTTCACGAGTCAAGCCTATGAAGAAGAACCACCGGATCTTACTTTACCACTATCAGATGAAAGAACTGAAGGGAAGGAAAGTCTAAAGGATAAGGAAAATAATGATCAACAGGAACAAATGTCACCACAACCATTAATTATGTCAGAAATAGCGAATGAGGATTATTTATTACCTAGTTTAGAATTGCTGCATTTACCCAATAATAATGGACAACATATGGAAAAACGCCACATATCAGCAAATGCTAAGAAATTAGAGCAAACACTTGACAGTTTTGGTGTCAAAGCGAAAGTAACAGAAGTTCACCTTGGACCAGCTGTTACAAAATATGAGGTTCATCCAAGTGTAGGTGTGAAAGTAAGTAAAATAGTCAATTTAGCTGATGATTTAGCTCTAGCTTTAGCAGCAAAAGATATTCGAATGGAAGCACCAATCCCAGGAAAGTCGGCAATAGGAATAGAAGTTCCGAACAAAGAAGTTGCTCTCGTTACGTTAAGAGAAGTACTCGACTCACCTAAAAACAGACAAGAAGCACATCCGCTTTCGGTTGCTTTAGGCAGGGATATCTCAGGTGAACCGGTATTAGCACCGTTAAATAAAATGCCCCACTTACTAGTCGCAGGTGCAACAGGTAGTGGAAAAAGTGTGTGTATCAACGGAATTATTACAAGTTTACTAATGAAAGCAAAGCCCCACGAAGTTAAACTTATGATGATTGACCCTAAGATGGTTGAGTTAAACGTGTATAATGGTATCCCGCACTTATTGACACCGGTTGTAACTGAACCGAAAAAAGCTTCACAAGCTTTAAAGAAAGTCGTTAGTGAGATGGAGCGACGGTATGACTTATTCTCGCATTCTGGAACGAGAAATATCGAAGGATATAATGATTTAATCAAGAAACAAAATGAAAGGGAAGACGCAAAACAGCCATTATTACCATACATTGTGGTTATCGTTGATGAATTAGCAGACTTAATGATGGTGGCGTCTGGAGATGTTGAAGATTCGATTACACGGCTGGCCCAGATGGCGCGTGCTGCCGGTATTCATATGATTATAGCGACACAACGACCTTCCGTTGATGTTATTACTGGAGTAATTAAAGCAAATATTCCTTCAAGAATAGCATTTGGAGTATCCTCTCAAACAGACTCGAGAACGATCCTAGACAGTGGAGGAGCAGAAAAGCTTTTAGGAAGAGGGGACATGCTCTACCTTCCAGTAGGAGCTACTAAACCGACACGAGTCCAAGGGGCATTCTTATCAGATGACGAAGTTGAATTAGTAGTTGATTTTGTAATTAGTCAACAACGGGCGCAATACCAAGAAGAAATGACACCTTCAGAAGAGCCGGAAATCGTTGCAGAAGTGGATGATGAATTATACCAACCCGCAGTTGATTTAGTCTTAGAAATGAACACAGCGTCTGTATCTATGCTGCAACGTAGATTCAGGATCGGTTATACAAGAGCAGCCAGACTTATTGATGAGATGGAAGCTAGAGGTATTGTAGGACCATATGAAGGAAGTAAACCAAGAGAAGTATTAATTACAAAATCTACAGAAGAAGCATCAGCACAATAATTGTTGGGGTTAAGGAGTGGGGAGAATGATTAAAGCTGATAGTCGTCCATTGTATTTACAAGTCATTGACAAAATTAAAGACGATATAGATCAACAAGTTTTTAAAGAAGGTGAGAAATTACCTTCTGAATTTGAGTTATCCAAGCAGTTAGGTATAAGTAGAGCAACTTTAAGAGAAGCGCTGCGAATACTTGAAGATGAGGGTGTCGTGTTAAGAAGGCATGGCGTTGGTACTTTTGTTCATTCCAAGCCGTTGTTTTCTTCAGGGATTGAGGAGCTGTATAGTGTAACAGATATGATTGCTAATGCTAAAAAAGAGCCTGGTACGATCTTTTTATCTTCTTATGTTGAAGAAGCTACAGAAGATGATCGAGCAAGTTTTAATGAAGATCAGATGGAAAACTGTGTTGTCATTGAAAGGGTTCGAACAGCAGATGATGAGCCCGTGGTGTATTGTTTAGACCGCATTCCTGAAGAGATACTAGGCAAGCATTCAATCCATGAAATTAGTTCCATTTTTACTTTTTTAGAATCGATCGGTCATAGCATTTCATATGCAGTTACAACGATAGCACCTGTTGGATACCACGAAACGATCTCACCGATTTTAAACTGTGAGCCCGAGACCTCTTTGTTGTTGTTGAAACAAATGCATTATGATGAGTCAGATCAACCAATCCTATTTTCGCTAAATTATTTTAGAGCCGATAAATTCAAGTTTAAAGTAGTAAGAAAGCGAATAAAAGCATAACCTATGGCTAAGTAGGAAGTATATTCTTAAAGCAGGGAGTGATTAGGATGAACCAACTGCAGGAAATTCATAGTGAATTGAATGGTATGCATTTACATATGGTAAATACACCAAAGTATAAAACGACTACTCTCGTAATATTGCTAAAGGCTCCGTTACAAGCAGAAACAGTTACAAAAAGAGCATTAATACCGCATATCCTTCAAAGTGGAACTGCAAAATCACCAACAAGAAAAGAGCTAAGAAACCGCTTAGATGAACTTTATGGTGCTAGTCTTTCTGTAGATGTCCAGAAAAAAGGTGAAGAACACGTTATCGGAATTCGAATGGATATTGCGAATGAAAAATTTTTAAAAGACACTACACCGTTGTTGGAAAATGCAGTTCAACTACTGGCAGAAGTGTTATTACAACCGATCCAAGAAAATGGTCAGTTTAAATCTTCGATTGTCGAAAGTGAAAAGCGCTCGCTTAGACAACGTATAAAGTCTGTTTATGATGACAAGATGCGCTATGCAAATATGCGTATAACTGAGGAAATGTGTAAAGGGGAACCATTTGCATTATCAGTACACGGTGATGCAAAACAAATTGATGAAATTAATGAAAAAGATCTTTTTGCATACTACCAACAGATATTAAAAGAAGATAAAATGGACCTGTATATTATCGGTGATATTAATTCAGATGAAGTAAAGGACAAAGTCCAAAAGTATTTCACTTTGCCTGAAGGCCGTACGAATACGGGAATTGAGGTAGAAACAACCAAAAAAGAAGTAACAGAAGTGAACACTGTATTTGATGAGCAAGATGTCAAACAAGGAAAACTTCATATGGGGTATCGCACCTACACGACTTATAAAGATGACGGTTATTACGCACTTCAAGTATTCAATGGCTTATTTGGAGGTTTTTCTCACTCTAAATTATTTATAAATGTTCGTGAAAAAGCGAGCTTAGCATACTACGCAGCATCCCGTTATGAAAGTCATAAAGGAATTATTATGGTCATGTCTGGTATTGAGTTTGAAAACTACGATAAAGCAGTTTCCATAATAAATGAACAAATGGAGAATATGAGAAAAGGTGAATTTACTGAAGCTGAGTTAGATCAAACAAAAGCTATGATTAATAACCAGTTGTTAGAAACGGCGGATACGGCAAGAGGGTACACTGAACTTTTATATCATAATGTAATAGCTAAGCAAGACCGATCACTTGAAGACTGGATTTCAGGTGTTAATAGTGTTACGAAAGAAGATGTTGTAGCTATTGCGAATCAAATCAAGTTAGATACCATCTATTTCCTTAAAGGAAAGGAGGGGACGACAGCATGAAAGAAATCCAATTCGATCAATTAAAAGAAACGCTATACTATGAAAAATTGGAAAATGGTCTTGATGTATATGTCCTTCCGAAAAAAGGATTTAACAAAACATATGCTACGTTTACAACAAAATACGGTTCGATTGACAATCATTTTATTCCACTTGGAGCGAAAGAAGCGATTGTCGTTCCAGACGGAATTGCTCATTTCTTAGAGCACAAAATGTTTGAAGATGAGCATGGAGATGTATTTCAAGATTTCAGTAAACAAGGTGCACAAGCAAATGCATTTACAAGCTTTACTCGTACTGCTTATTTGTTTTCAAGTACTGCTAATGTAAATCAAAATCTTGAAACATTACTTAATTTCGTTCAACACCCTTATTTTACAGAAGAAAGTGTTGAGAAGGAAAAAGGAATTATCGGTCAAGAAATTAATATGTACGATGATAACCCTGATTGGCGTGTATATTTTGGTGTCATTGAAAATATGTATGAGCACCACCCTGTAAAAATCGATATAGCAGGAACGATTCCTTCGATTTCTAAAATAACGAAGGACTTATTATACCAATGTTATGAGACATTCTATCACCCAAGTAATATGTTAATGTTTGTGGTAGGGCCTGTCGAACCGGGTGAAATCCTACAGCAAATAAAAGAAAATCAACAGAAAAAGACGTTTAAAGAACCTGAACAAATTCAGCGGTTCTTCCCGGCAGAAGGCGCGGAAGTTGCTAAAAAGAAAAATGTCATTACAATGAGTGTTCAAACACCAAAATGTCTTGTTGGTTTTAAGGAAGGAAATCCGACGAAACAAGGAACGGATTTACTTGAACATGAGCTTGGCATGAATATATTACTTGATTTAATGTTTGGTCAAAGCTCATCCAATTATCAAGAGCTTTATGATGCAGGATTAATCGATGATACCTTCTCATTTGATTATTCAGCGGAATATGGATTTGGATTTACAATTCTCGGAGGAGATACAAAGTATCCAGACCGATTAGCAGATAAGGTTAAAGAGATGGTTGAAGGATTTATTTCTAGCTCATTAAATCAGTCAGAGGTTGAACGAGCAAAGAAGAAAAAAATCGGATCATTCTTAAGATCATTAAATTCACCTGAATATATTGCTAATCAATTTACCCGTTATCAATTTAATGATATGAATTTGTTTGACGTTGTGTCCACGTTAGAAAAAATTGATGCGGAAACATTAACAGCCATCATGAAAGAACATTTTAACATGGATCGATTTACAGTTTGTCAGGTGAAACCTGAAGGGTATACGGAGGAAAGTTAATTGAAACAAACTTGCTTAATTACAGGAGCAAGTGGAGACATTGGAGCAGCCATTGCAGAAAAAATGGCTGCTCGTGGTTTTTCTCTTTACTTGCATTATTATAAAAATGAACAAGGTATTCAAAAGACAGCCGACATATGCCGTACTTTTGGAGTGAACGTTCAAATTGTTAATGCGGATTTATCCGAAAAAGGATCAGTCAATTATTTAGTCGATCAAATTACGGAACCGATTGATGTGATTATCCATAACAGTGGTTCTTCTTATGTTGGTTTGTTGACGGATATGAAAGACGAAGAAATTGAAAGAAGTATTCAACTAAATTTAACTACGCCCATTCAATTAACGAAGGCTTTATTACCACCAATGATCCGAAAACAAAATGGGTCAGTTATTGTTATTTCCTCGATCTGGGGTTTAACTGGAGCGTCGTGTGAAGTCGTTTATTCAGCAGTAAAAGGCGGGTTAAATTCTTTTGTAAAAGCTTTAGCAAAAGAATTAGGACCGACTGCTATTCGCGTAAATGGTGTGGCGCCAGGAGCGATAAAAACGAATATGCTAACATCATTCACAGATCAGGAATTAGAGCATCTTGAAGAGGATATACCGATGGGAAGACTAGGGACACCTGGAGAAGTCGCCAATGCGGTTTCTTTTTTAAGTTCCAATGAGGCAAGTTATATTAATGGCCAAATTTTATCGGTTAATGGTGCTTGGTATTGTTAATTCTTTTTTTTGACACATTCAATTTTGCATAATTTCCCTACGTTCATGAAAAACTATGATTGAACTTAATATTAAGGAGGGATTCATGTGTCAGTTTTAGATAATTGGGATCAGTGGAAAGATTTTTTAGGTGATCGTCTCAACCAAGCGCAACAGGAAGGGATGAACCAATCTGTTATCTCTGATGTTGCTTATCAAGTTGGGGAATACTTAGCACAACAAGTTGAGCCTAAAAACGAACAAGAACGTATATTAGCCGATTTATGGAAGGTAGCAGATGAGCAAGAACAACACGCTATCGCTAATATGATGGTTAAGCTTGTTCAAAACAATCATTAATATAAAAGTGCTGCATTAATGTGCAGCACTTTTTCATTAGGTAATAAAAACTTGTAGAATCGAAAAGTCTTAGAAAAATATGAAAAAATATAAATAATTTTTTGATACGATGTGAAAAACTATGAGACCAATAGAAATCACTTGTTTATTCCACAACTAATAGCGTAAAATGATAATATATAAGTTAAAATGGTAAATGTTTCTTTACAATGAATAGAATTTTAAGTCGAACTATTCTTAAATATGGCTCGATTCTTTTTCATAAATTTAAATAGTATAGATTTTTTTATTAAGAAAATGGAAATGAAGGAGGGGGGACTGAAATGAAAGAGTGGTACTTAGAATATCAAATACATAAAAATCGTCCAGGTTTGCTAGGTGATATTGCATCATTGCTAGGAATGCTATCTATAAATATTGTTACAATTAATGGGGTTGAAGATAAGCGTCGGGGGATGCTAATTCGCAGTACGTGTGACGATCAAATCGAAAGGTTTCATTCCATTCTTAATACAATTGACAATATTACCGTGATCAAACTTCGTGAACCACATTTACGAGACCGAATGGCTATACGGCACGGGCGTTATATTGAACGTGATGCAGATGATAAAAAGACATTTCGCTTTGTTCGAAATGAACTGGGTTTGCTCGTTGACTTTATGGCTGAGTTAATGAAGAAAAACGAACATTCCTTAATTGGGATCCGTGGAATGCCTCGTGTCGGGAAGACCGAGTCTGTTGTGGCTGCAAGTGTTTGTGCTAATAAACGTTGGTCATTCATCTCATCGACTTTACTTAGACAAACCGTTAGAAGTCAGTTAGCAGATGATGAGCTAGGAGAAAATCACATTTATATTATTGATGGAATTGTCTCTACGATGAGAGCGACAGAAAAACACAGAATATTAGTCAATGATGTAATGAGGCTGCCAGCCGTTAAAGTTATTGAGCATCCTGATATTTTTGTGAGAGAAACAGAATTTACGTTAGATGATTTTGATACAATTATTGAGTTGCGAAATGATGAAACAGAGGAGATTTCTTATGATGTGGTCGAATCTGGTTTTTCATCTTTCGATATTAGTTAAGTTGGTAGGTGTTTTCATTGTCTGAATTAGGCCAAAGATTAAGAGAAGCAAGAGAACAGAAAGATATTAACCTAGATGATTTACAGAAGACAACGAAGATTCAAAAACGCTATCTTCTAGCTATTGAAGAAGGTAATTTTGATGCGCTTCCAGGTAAATTTTATGCTCGTGCCTTTGTTAAAAACTACGCGGAAGCAGTCGGTCTAGACCCAGAAGAAATTTTTCAAGAGTTTGGCAATGAACTTCCTAATCCGCACAAAGAAGGATCCGAATTACCTTCAAGGCGTACCACACGAGCCCAAAAAACACCAACTGCGCCTAAGAAGAAATCAAAAGGGTATTCCATTTTTCCGGCGTTAGTTGCTGGACTCCTTATTATTGTTGTGTTTGCAGGCATATGGGTGTTTGCACAGTATAATTCACAAGATAGTGCTGAGGGAGTTGTTCCAGAGGAACAAGATGACAGATTCGAAGGCGAGATTAGTGAAGAGATACCAACTGTTCCCGATGAAGAAGAGGAAGAGGTAGCAGCAGTGGAAGAAGAAAGCCCTGCTCCTGAAGAAGAAGAGGTTGAGGAACAAACACAAGTCCTTTCACAAACTGATGTTTCAGGAAATCATAGCTACTATACGTTAGATGGAACTGATACATTTGAAGCAAGGCTTGTGGCTGCGGGTCGAAGCTATGTTGGGATTGCAAATGCGAAAGGAAATTCCTTCTTTACTGGTGAAGTTAAAGATGGCGATGAGTTAGATTATGATTTTAGTGCTGAAGAGGAAATTACATTTAATCTTGGTGCATCTAATAATGTTCAATTAATCATAAACGAAGAGCCTTTTGAACTTCCACTAGAAGCTGTTCACCAAAAGGTAACGATTACTTTTGCGCCGGCAAATGAATAGTAGTTTAGCGAAGAGTGGTTCTTACTCTTCGCTTTCTTCTGGTTATTTCTGAAGAATATAACAATGTTAACAACAATTTCTCAATTTGGTACAACGTGTGATACAATAAGAGTTAAGTTGACGTGAGAGTATACTTATCAAAGGTAGAAAGGATGTTTCATTATGGCTAAAGAGCACTCTTTTGATATTGTTTCAGAAATAAATATACAAGAAGTAGATAATGCAATACAACAAGCGATAAAAGAGATTCAAACACGTTATGACTTTAAAGGTTCAAAAAGTACAATCGAACGAACAGCCGATGATAAAATAACGTTAATTTCGGATGATGAATACAAATTAGAAAGTGTTATTGATGTCTTAAAAGGAAAATTCATCAAACGTGGACTTTCACAAAAGTCTATGGATTTTGGCAAGATAGAAAAAGCTTCCGGTGGAACCGTTCGGCAAGTGATCACATTAGTTTCGGGAATTAGTTCTGAACGTGCCAAGGACGTTACTAAATTAATTAGAGACTCTAAGGTAAAGGTAAAAGCACAAATTCAAAATGAGCAAATTCGAGTGACTGCTAAAAGCATAGATGATTTACAGGAGGTCATTCAATTAGTAAAGTCTAAAGATTTGGAGTTCCCTGTGCAATTCGTCAATATGCGCTAAATTTTAAGAAAAGCTTAAGTTAGGGAGGATCTTTGTGAACGTACCAAATCAAATTACAATATCAAGAATTTGTCTCATCCCCATATTTATGATTTTTTTGATCGTTCCAATGGAATTCGGAAATTTATCATTACTTGGTACAGTTGTCCCCGTTTCACACTTTATTGCAGCAATCATCTTTATTATTGCAGCAGCTACGGATTGGTTAGATGGGTATTACGCTAGAAAGTATAAGCTTGTTACGAATTTAGGTAAATTTTTAGATCCGTTAGCCGATAAATTATTAATTACAGCTGCACTGATTTCATTGGTTGAATTACAAATGGCCCCTGCATGGATGGTCATTGTTATTTTGAGCCGTGAATTTGCTGTAACTGGTGTAAGGCTCGTCGCAGCAGCCGATGGTTCGGTAATAGCTGCCAGCCCATTAGGAAAGATTAAAACAGTCTTTCAAATTATTGCAATCTCTGCATTAATGTTACATAACTTTCCGTTTGAACCAATAGGCATCCCGTTTGCTATGTTAATGTTATGGGTTGCAACTATTTTAACCATTGTCTCAGGAATCGATTATTTTATGAAAAATAAACATATTTTTTTGAAGGCATAACTTAGATACTCTGCATGATCATGTCAACTATATCTATTTGAACTGAGGTGCATGAATGAACAGCGAAATAATTGCTGTAGGTTCGGAGCTCTTACTCGGACAAATTGCAAATACCAATGGTCAATTTCTATCGCAGCAATTAGCCCCTCTAGGAATTAACGTTTATTATCATACTGTAGTCGGAGATAATAAGCTGCGTTTGCAGGAAGCCGTCATCCAAGCAAAAAAGAGAGCTAACCTAATCATTATTACAGGAGGATTAGGTCCTACAAAGGATGATTTAACGAAGGAAGCGGTTGCAGAACTGTTAGAACGTGAATTAGTCTATCATCAACCGTCATTACAGCAAATTGAATTATATTTTCATAATAGTAAGAGGGCCATGACTGAGAATAACAAAAAGCAAGCTTTAGTTATTGAAGGAGCTACAGTCCTTAATAATGATCATGGTATGGCCCCAGGAATGGCTTTCTTTGAAGACGGTGTCTATTATTTGTTGTTACCTGGACCGCCAAAAGAATTAAAACCGATGTACACTACATATGGAGAAAGTTATTTACTTGCTAATTTAAGCGAACAATCAGTTATTTACTCTAGAGTTCTTCGTTTTTTTGGAATTGGTGAAGCAAAATTAGAAGAAGTTTTACTAGATTTAATTGAATCTCAAAGTAATCCTACGATTGCACCGTTAGCAGCTGAAGGTGAAGTAACCCTGCGTTTAACTGCTAAACATGAAGATCAAACAAAAGCTGTTCAATTATTAGATGAATTAGAAGCTAAAATTCAAGCTAGAGTGGGTAAGTATTTGTATGGTTATGATGATACATCTCTTATGCAAGAGGTAGTAAATACTTTACGAGCAAAGAATTATAAAATAGCATCGGCTGAAAGTTTAACGGGTGGGTTGTTCAGTCGGCAACTTACAGATTATTCGGGGATATCTGGAGTCTTTTCGAGTGGAGTTGTAAGTTATTCCTCGGAAATGAAGGAAAAAATCCTCTCAGTGTCTAAAAATACATTAGCAGAGTATGGTGCGGTCAGTAGTGAATGTGCAATTGAAATGGCACAAGGTGTTAAAAAATTATGTGAAGCTGATATAGGAATTAGTTTTACAGGTGTAGCAGGGCCAAATCAACATGAGGGTAAGGAAGTTGGTACTGTTATTATTGGTGTTGCTCTACCAAGTGGCGAGTCGAAATCATTTGAATTAAACTTAGCGGGAACTCGCGGACAAATAAGAGAAAGAACTGTAAAATATGGCTGCTATTACTTGCTGAAAGAATTATAAAGGTGGAATTATAGAAATGAGTTATTTCAAAGATTTTAATATTACAGAACAAGTAAAAAAAGCAATTTATGATATGGGATTTGAAGAGCCGTCTCCAATTCAAGAAAAAGCGATCCCTGTCATTTTATCGGGTGAAGATGTCATCGGACAAGCGCAAACGGGAACGGGTAAGACAGCTGCTTTTGGTATTCCAGTAGTTGATAAAGTTACAGAAGACCGCTATGTTCAAGCACTTATTTTAACGCCAACACGTGAATTAGCTATTCAAGTTTCAGGTGAGTTGCAAAAGTTAACGAAGTACAAAAAAATTCGTACATTGCCAATTTACGGCGGGCAATCGATTTCTCACCAAATTAGAGCATTAAAACAAGGAGTTCAGGTTGTAATTGGTACACCTGGACGACTTACAGACCATATTCGAAGACAAACACTAAGCTTGGATAAAGTACATACCGTAGTACTAGATGAAGCTGACGAGATGCTAGATATGGGGTTTATTGAAGATATTGAAGCAATTTTAAAACAAGTCAACGGAGAGCGCCAAACGCTTTTATTTTCAGCGACTATGCCGCCTCCAATTAAGAAGCTGTCATACAAGTACATGAAAAAACCACAGCTTGTTGCAATCAGTAAAGGTGAAGTTACAGCTCCATCAATTAACCAAGTATACTATAAAGTGCTCGAACGTAATAAATTAGATTCATTGTGCCGCATTATTGATAGTGAAGAGATTGATCTTGGAATCATCTTCTGTCGAACAAAAAAAGGTGTATCTGAGTTAACGGAAGCTCTGCAAGCGAGAGGATATATTGCTGATGGCTTACATGGAGACTTAACGCAATCACAACGTGATAATGTAATGAAAAAGTTCCGAGATTCAACCATTGAATTTTTAATTGCAACCGATGTAGCTGCTCGTGGAATTGATGTTGACAATGTTACCCACGTTATTAACTACGATATTCCGCAAGACCCTGAGAGTTATGTACATCGCATTGGTAGAACTGGTCGTGCAGGAAGAAAAGGATTAGCGTTAACTTTAGTTACTCCTCGTGAAATGAAACATCTGCGTTCGATTGAAGATGAGATTAAGATGCCGATTCCATCTGAAAATGTACCAACATTTGCTGAAGTCATTGAAAAACAGCAAGAGACTTGGAAGAAGCAAATAGAAACTGCTATGAATGATGATAAAGACAGTGAATGGTTTGCACCGTTAGTCCATGATCTCCTTAACACCTATCCAGCAGAAAAGATCGTCACAGCTTTACTGAAACGAAACTTCCTTAGTGATAATACGCTCGATGATGATGGCTATAACTTTGGTGAAACAGGTGGAGCTAAAGGTATGGTTCGCTTCTTTATTAATGTTGGAAAAAACGTAAATATGAGTCCGAAAATTTTAATTGAAGAAATTTCTGAACTCGTCGGTATTCCTGGAAAAGCTGTAGGGCGTATCGATATCTTTGATAAATTCACATTCGTTGAAGTTCCTGAAGAAGTGGCCCCGTTTGTTTATGAAGCCCTTCGCTACTCACGAATAAATGGAGCTCGAGTTAATTTAGAGCCTGCAAAACCGCGCCCAAAACGTGAAAAACGTCCGTTAAAGTGATATAATGTAGAAATGTAAATGTAGTGTCTGTGCTCCTCGCATTGTATGATAAGGTGTAGATGATCGGTATAGCACCGATCATCGTTGAGGTGCCTGACACTAGTTAATTAAGCAAACCTTTCCAAAACTCCCCTTCTCCTTTTAAAATTTCCAATTGTAAATTCTTATAAAAAACGAATAAATGTTCGCAAAATCTATTGGCAAAATCAAAAAAAAAAGTTATCATAGGTAAAGACATATGAGATATGTTATACGTGCTACTGGTTCTTCAGTTTATTTACGACCGATATGTACGTATTAAAAATTAAAACCTATAATTTGTAGAAAAAATATTTTCATATATTTGAGGAGATGACGTAATGAGTGATAGAAAAGCCGCATTAGATATGGCGTTAAGACAAATTGAAAAGCAATTTGGTAAAGGTTCTATTATGAAAATGGGTGAGCAAACTGAAACGCGAGTATCAACGGTTTCAAGTGGTGCGTTAGCATTAGATATCGCACTTGGTGTAGGTGGATATCCTCGTGGAAGAATTATTGAAGTGTACGGCCCTGAGTCATCTGGTAAAACAACAGTTGCATTACATGCAATTGCTGAAGTACAACGTCAAGGTGGACAAGCTGCTTTTATTGATGCTGAGCATGCACTTGATCCTGTTTATGCTAAGAAGTTAGGTGTAAATATTGATGAATTACTACTATCGCAACCAGATACAGGAGAGCAAGCATTAGAAATAGCGGAAGCGCTAGTTCGAAGTGGTGCTGTTGATATCATTGTTATTGATAGTGTTGCAGCTCTTGTACCAAAGGCTGAGATTGAAGGAGAAATGGGAGACAGTCACGTTGGTTTACAGGCAAGACTTATGTCTCAAGCACTTCGTAAGTTAGGTGGTGCAATCAATAAATCAAAGACACTTGCCATCTTTATTAACCAAATCCGTGAAAAAGTTGGAGTTATGTTTGGAAACCCAGAGACAACACCAGGTGGACGTGCACTAAAGTTCTATTCTTCGGTTCGTTTGGAGGTTAGACGTGCTGAAACTTTGAAGCAAGGTAACGACATGGTCGGTAATAAGACGAAAATTAAAGTTGTTAAAAATAAAGTAGCTCCTCCATTCAAAGTAGCGGAAGTAGATATTATGTATGGTGAAGGAATTTCAAGAGAAGGTTCTATCCTAGATATTGGGGCAGAGTTAGATATTGTGCAAAAGAGTGGAGCATGGTACTCATTTAATGAAGAACGACTAGGCCAAGGTCGTGAAAATGCAAAGCAATTCTTAAAAGAGAATGTAGACTTGACAGCTGAAATTGAACAACTCATTCGTGCACATTATGGACTTGATGGTGAGATTACAGTTGAGGCACCTAGTGAGAGTGAATTCGAAGATTTACCGTTAGATTTAAAATAAGTAAAAAGAATGGTGCATAAATACGCCTAATAAAATTGCTCTTTTATTAGGCGTATTCGTCATCGAGTAAAACATACGACAGCATTTAGGTAGAGGATGACTCAACGCTAAGTGTCAGGCACTCCAACTGTAAAATTTAGTTTGCTAGTACGAATGGGCAAGGATATTTTACTGTGAGAAGTGTAGACGCTAATGAGTTATCCTCTTATTCTATTTTTAATTAAGAGTACAAAGCTTAAAAGGGAAAGAGGAAGCCCATTGAAGTTCTTATACTTTACTGATACTCATATTCGTGGAACAACACCTAAAAACCGGTTAGATTCTTTTGTAGATACATTAAAAATGAAGCTTGTTGAAATCATGGAAATAAGTAATCGAGAGAATGTCGATGTTATGCTTCATGGTGGGGATGTCTTCGATCGACCAGATTTATCACCAAATGTTGTTGGACAATTCGCGCAAATCTTCCGCCAAGCGAACGCACCGATTTATGCAATTTCTGGAAACCATGATACGTATGGACATAACCCGGAAACGATATCAAGGACGATGCTTGGTTTGTTACATGCGTTTGGTATCATAACTGTGATCTCCCCTGAAGAGCCTTTAGTGATTGAAAAAAACGATGTTAAAGTTCAAATTTCAGGTCAACCTTATCATTACGATATCGATCAGCGTGATGCAAAACTTGATTATTATCCTGAAAATCAATCAGGAGCTGATATACTTATTCATCTCGTTCATAGTATGCTCGTAGAAAAAGCACTTCCTGATGGTATCCCCTACACGTTGATCGATCATATTTGGGGAACAACAGCGGACATTATTCTTACTGGGCATTTTCATGGCGGCTTTGGAATTAAGGAGAGAAATGGAAAATATATATGCAATCCAGGAGCAATTGCTCGAGTAAACAACCATTGGTCTGAAATGAACCGTATCCCAAAAGTCATCATCGGAACAATATCTCAAGATAATATAAAACTAACAGAAATTCCTCTTACATGTGCCTTAAAAGGTGAGGAAGTATTAGATCGAAGTTTCCTAGAAAAGGCTGTTCATCAAGAAGAAAAGTTAAACTCATTTATTCAACAAGTGAAAGAACAATCGGATTTTCAAACGGTAAACATGAAACAGATCATCACGCAAATAGCATCAATGTCGAACGTAGATGATAAGGTGAAGACCGAAGCGTTAAGAAGAATTGAAGTGATTGAAGAATTATGGAAAGGTGGAGACCATGAATTGGATTAAAGAAGTACGCTTAGAAAACTTTCAGTCCCACCTTGATACGAGTATAGAATTTTCCAAAGGACTTAATGTAATTGTCGGCCAATCAGATAGTGGAAAGACAGCTATTTTGCGTGGGATCCGATGGGTTTTATTCAATCAACCAAGAGGAACTGACTTTATGAGAGTTAGTAGTGATTTTGTTCGTGTAACTCTAACGTTTGCCAATGAAGTTAGTATTATAAGAGAAAGAACGAGTTCGAAAAACCGTTATATTATAAAAAAAGTTGGAAAAGAAGATCTCGTTTTAGAAGGGTTTGGTATCCATGTTCCCCAAGAAGTTCTTGATGCTCATCAAATCTACCCATTGAGAATTGACCGGGATATGGAATTATTACTAAATGTTTCTCAACAATTGGATGGGCCTTTTTTACTCGAACAGACAGCTTCTGTAAGGGCTAAGACGATCGGTAGAATTAGTGGTGCACATTATATTGATATGGCTGTAAGAGATACAACAAAAGATGTGGCTAAACTCCAACAACAGACAAAGCACGTAGAAGCGGAAGTCAATATACTGAAGGAGAAAATAGAACCCTATCAGTTTTTAGATCATGCTAGGGTAGCACTTGATCAATCGGAGCAAAAGTACAGGGATCTCAAACGAAAAGATGAAAAACTTTCCAAACTAGAAAACTTAAAGAATAGCTTGCATGATTTATCGATAAGTGAAGAAACTGTAAAGAAACATCTTTCTGTTCTTAAAGGGATAGATGAGTGGGAGCGGTCTCTAGAAAGGCTGCAATTTATTAACGAAAAGAAGCGCTCATTTCAACTGAAGCGAAGTCAAATAGCAGAAATTAGAAAAACGATGGATACGTGTAAACTTTGGATTCAAAAAACGAATGGTGTAGATGTTGCTAATAAAAATGTCACTGTTATTGTACAAAAATATAATCTGCTAACTCAACTCAATTATTTAAAGAAAACCTCCAATCGTTTAGAAAGTAGTTTACTAGACGTACAAACGACGATAAGTAAAACTGCTTTCGCAACTCTTTCTGAAGAACAAAAAGTACAGAAGTTACTCCAAAAAGTAAAAAGAGCAAGAGAGCTCAAACGTCTTGAGCAAAGCTATAAAACATTGAATAACCAAATGATTAGCATGAAGAGAACAATTGAACGTTTAGAAGAAGCAACTATGAGTGAGGAAAAATATAAACAATTACAATCCAACATTCAAGGACTAGAATCTTATCAACTTTTACTAGAAAAGCTCCAAGATGTAAACAAACGCTTGAAAGATGGTGCAACTTTTATTGCAAAGAAAAAGCAGGAAGAATTGCAGTTACGAACTAATTATGAGCAACGCTTAGTAGAAAAAGAGGAATGTCCAACTTGCGGCGGGCAATTAAATCGTTCAGCAATTAAACAATTATTAAACGGCGGGTGAAAAAATGTGAAACATGTTGAACATGAACTAACAAAGATCAAAGAAGCAATCGATAAAGCAAAAGATATGCGATATCGAGCTGAGGCAAAGCTAGAAGAACTAGAAAATCAACAAAAACGATTATTAGATGAATTAGAAGAGCTTGGTGTTAAGCCGGAAAATTTAGAAGCAGAAATAAAGAAGCTTGAAGAAGAAATTGAAAGAGGATTAGCAGAAACAAAAGCCATCATACCTAGGGAATTGATGGAAAAAAATGAGTAGATTCGAAAAAGCATTTAACGAATTGAAGCAGGATTTACATCGATCTCAAAATGAGTGGGTCCGTCTGGATGCTGAGCGAAAATTATTAACTGAGCAATTAGAAGAGAAATTAAATGCACTGGAACAGTTTTATGAAACGAAAGATACGTATGAAAAAGCAAGAGTATTATTACAACAGTCTGCAGAATATGCTCGGGAACAGGCAAAACAGCAAATTGAAAGTTTAGTAACAAACGCATTACAGTTTATTTTTGGCCCTCTTTTTGAATTTCAGATTGAAATCGAAGAACAAGGAAATAAGCCTGTTGCTGAATTTTACGTCGTCTCTGATTATGAGGGGATTAAAGTTAAAACTAAGCCGCAAGAAGCACGAGGTGGCGGTGTAGTGGATATTGTTACACTCGCATTGCGTGTTGCTCTTATTGAAACGACCCAACCGAAAATGGATGGCCCGATCCTTCTAGACGAGCCAGGTAAGCATGTTTCAGGAGAGTATGTTTTGTACCTTTATGAATTCCTTAAATCGATTAGTACGATGTTTGATCGACAAATTATTATGATTACTCACAACCAACATTTGGCACAGTCCGGTGACAGAGCTTATTATGTAGATATTCGCGATGGTATTAGTGAAGTTAATCGAACTGACAATGCTTGACAACAAAATTATCCAACTATACAATTAAGGAGAATACGGCATTTTAAATGTCATGTTTCCTTCATGAGGTGTGTAAGTTAACGCACGATAATTAACGAATGATAATATGACTTTTGGAACCAACAATTAGATAGCAAGAGGAGGTGACTACATGGATAACGTCTTAATCATCTCCATTTTGCTTGTTGTCTCTGCAGGTGTTGGTGCAGTTGTTGGATATCTTGTTAGAAAATCCATTGCTGAAGCGAAAATTTCTAGTGCGGAACATGCTGCCAAACAGATTGTTGAAGATGGTAAACGAGAAGCTGAAGCTAGTAAGAAGGAAGCCGTTCTTGAAGCTAAGGACGAGGTTCATAAACTTCGCATAGAAGCTGAGCGTGACATTCGTGAACGTAGAAATGAGATTCAAAAACAAGAGAATCGTTTGGTTCAAAAAGAAGAGATCCTTGACCGTAAAAGTGAAACTCTAGATAAGAAAGAGGAATCATTAGAAAAGAGAGAGGAGTCTCTCGCCAAAAAACAACGACATATTGAAGAGATGGATAGCAAAGTGGAGGAAATCTTGAATAAGCAGAAAACTGAGCTCGAACGGATTTCTGGACTATCTCGAGATGAAGCGAAAGAAGTTATTCGACGTGAAGTTGAGCAAGACCTTACCCATGAAATGGCAGTGTTAGTCAAAGATCGATTAACACAAGCGAAAGAAGAAGCTGACAAGAAAGCGAGAGAAATTCTATCGTTAGCTATTCAAAGGTGCTCAGCAGACCATGTTGCAGAAACAACGGTTTCTGTTGTAAGTCTTCCTAATGATGAAATGAAAGGTCGCATCATAGGAAGGGAAGGTCGTAATATTCGCGCTTTAGAGACGCTTACAGGTATTGATCTAATTATTGATGATACTCCTGAGGCAGTAATCTTATCAGGCTTTGATCCGATTCGAAGAGAAATAGCCCGAACAGCGTTAGAGAAACTTGTTCAAGATGGACGAATTCATCCAGCTCGTATTGAAGAAATGGTAGATAAATCTCGTCGCGAGGTTGATGAGGCGATCCGTGAATACGGTGAACAAGCAACCTTTGAAATGGGAATCCATGGCTTACATCCAGACCTTATTAAAATATTAGGTCGATTAAAGTTTAGAACGAGTTATGGTCAAAACGTCTTGAAGCACTCGATGGAAGTAGCTTACTTGGCTGGACTGATGGCTGCTGAACTTGGTGAAGATGTTCAACTTGCTCGTCGTGCTGGCTTACTCCATGATATTGGAAAAGCAATAGATCACGAAGTAGAAGGAAGCCACGTTGAAATTGGTGTAGAGCTTGCTACGAAATACAAGGAACATCCAGTTGTAATTAATAGTATTGCATCACACCATGGTGATACCGAACCAACTTCAATTATTGCCACACTCGTAGCTGCTGCTGATGCGTTAAGTGCAGCACGACCTGGTGCTAGACGAGAAACTCTAGAAACGTATATACGTCGATTAGAGAAACTTGAAGAGATATCTGAGTCTTTTGAAGGTGTTGAAAAGACTTATGCAATTCAAGCTGGACGAGAAGTTAGAATAATGGTAAAACCTGATATTGTTGATGACGCACAAGCCTACAAACTGGCTCGTGATATCACGAAAAAAATTGAAGAAGATCTCGATTACCCGGGGCATATTCGTGTTACTGTAATACGTGAAACCAGGGCTGTTGAGTACGCAAAATAAAGTGGTGAAAACCACTTTATTTTTTTTCTAAGATTTAACTAAATAACTTGTCATTGATAATTATTTATAGATATGATGGTACATATACTTTGTAAGTAAGTTTGTAGAAAAGAGGCACGAAATGAAGATATTATTTGTTGGAGATGTAGTCGGTTCTCCAGGTAGAGCCATGGTTAAAGAATACTTACCGAAATTGAAAAAAAAATACCGTCCACAAATTTCGATTATAAACGGTGAAAATGCTGCAGGTGGAAAAGGTATTACCCAGAAAATATATAAAGGTTTCCTTGATGCTGGCGCTCAAGCAGTGACATTAGGTAACCACTCATGGGATAATCGTGAAATTTTTGAATTTATTGATGACGCAAAGACGTTAGTACGTCCTGCTAATTATCCAGATGGAACACCAGGACAGGGCTATACAATTGTTAAAATAAATAGCATCGAAGTCGTAGTAATTAACTTAATGGGAAGAACATTTCTTCCTCCAAACGACTGCCCTTTCCGAAAAGTTGATGAGATATTAGAGCAAGTAAAAGCTAGAACACCATATATATTTGTTGATTTTCATGCAGAAGCAACGAGTGAGAAACAAGCAATGGGTTGGTATTTAGATGGAAAAGTAACAGCTGTCGTAGGAACACACACACATGTACAAACGGCTGACCAAAGAGTATTACCAAAGGGAACAGCTTATATAACAGATGTTGGAATGACTGGACCATATGACGGCATATTAGGGATGGAGCGTTCAGCAGTATTAAACAAATTCTTGACGAATCTCCCTGTACGATTTGAAGTTGCTGATGGCAGGGACCAATTAAATGGTGTCGTAATTACTGTGGACGAAAAAAGTGGTCGAGCAAAATCGATCGATCGTGTATTAATCAACGAGGATTCTCCATTCTTCGAATAAAAAAATGAGAGAATATTTCGAAAACACCTCCTTATTAGCAGGAATATTTGAATATTTCGGGAATATATTTAATAAGCGGCAATTTTCATCATTAAGGAGGTACAAGAAATGGAGATATTAAAAGTTTCAGCAAAATCTACACCTAACTCTGTAGCAGGAGCACTGGCAGGTGTCATAAGAGAACGAGGCGCAGCAGAAATTCAAGCAATTGGCGCTGGTGCTCTAAACCAGTCAATTAAAGCGATTGCAATCGCCAGGGGGTTTGTTGCACCAAGTGGTATTGATCTCGTTTGCATTCCTGCTTTTACAGATATTCAGATTGATGGTGAAGAAAGAACAGCGATAAAATTAATTATCGAGCCAAGATAAAAGGCTCAAAAAAGGGCTAACTTGCAAAAGTTTCTCTATGCAAATAAGAGAAACTAGACGCTATAGTTAGCCTTATTTTTGTGTATTTATTAAGATTGTAAAAAAAAATTTTAAAAAAGTAATAAAAACCTTTGAAGTAGGTAGTCAACTTTTGTTAAAATTATGTCAAGATCGTGAACGAAAATGTTCCGATCCATTTTGACAAATTTTATACGTTTTCACTATTCCGTAATATTTTCCTTTAAAGTCTTGCTTTTTCTTATGGATAGATTTATTATTGTAATCGTTTAGTACATAATTATTCATGAGCATGGCACGTAAGTTACCCAAAGTTAGCCTAGTGAATTTACAAAGGGATTTACTATGCATAGTGGAAACAGTCATTCTCATTCAATACGCCAAAGGGGTGGAGAAAATGATCAATCAACTTTCTTGGAAAGTTGGAGGACAGCAAGGGGAAGGTATTGAAAGTACCGGAGAAATCTTTGCTATTGCACTTAATCGTTTAGGGTACTATTTGTACGGGTATCGACACTTTTCTTCTCGTATCAAAGGTGGACATACGAACAATAAAATCAGAGTAAGCACAAAGCAACTTAATGCAATTTCAGACGACTTAGATATCTTAGTAGCATTTGACCAAGAAACAATTGATGTCAACTACCATGAACTTCGTGAAGGTGGAGTAGTTGTTGCTGATGCTAAATTCAATCCTACATTAGCAGAGGATTCTAAAGCGACATTGTATGCGGTTCCATTTACTGAAATTGCTAATGAACTCGGAACTTCTCTTATGAAGAACATGGTTGCAGTTGGTGCATCAAGTGCTATCCTTGGTTTACCTGCAGAGTCTTACCGTGAAGTTGTTGAAGAGATCTTTAAGAAAAAAGGTATGTCAGTTGTTGAAAAGAACATGGAGGCTATTCAAGCTGGTGCTGACTTCTTCAACAAAGAGGCTGGTGGTCAAATTGAGTCTCTTCAATTAGAAAAAGCTGATGGGAAAAAACGTATGTTCTTAATCGGGAATGATGCGATCGCGATGGGTGCTCTTGCTGGAGGATGCCGTTTCATGCCTGCATACCCTATTACTCCTGCATCAGAAATCATGGAATATTTAATCAAAAAGCTTCCTGAGTTCGGTGGAACAGTTATTCAAACTGAAGATGAGATTGCTGCTGTAACGATGGCGATTGGTGCCAACTATGCTGGTGTTCGTACACTAACAGCTTCAGCTGGTCCTGGTTTATCACTAATGGCAGAAGCGATTGGTCTTTCTGGTATTACAGAAGTTCCATTAGTACTCGTTGACACACAACGCGGGGGTCCTAGTACTGGATTACCAACAAAGCAAGAACAATCTGATTTAATGGCAATGGTATATAACACTCACGGTGATATCCCGAAAGTTGTTATTACTCCAAGTACAGTAGAAGAGGCATTCTACGATACAATTGAAGCATTCAATATTGCTGAAGAGTATCAATGTCCTGTCATTATTGTAACTGACCTTGCTTTATCATTAGGTAAGCAAACAGTCGAGCCATTAGATTACAATAAGATTGAAATTCGCCGAGGTAAGTTTGATATAAATGAAGAGTTACCTGAGCGTGTAGATGGAGAGTACTTCAAACGCTTCTTAGTAACTGAAGATGGAGTATCACCACGTGTTGCTCCAGGAATGAAAAATGGTGTTCACCACGTAACTGGGGTTGAACATGATGAAACAGGGAAACCATCTGAAAGCCCTGAAAACCGTGTAGCACAAATGGACAAGCGATTACGCAAATTAAACACGTTGGCGGACCGCTTCGATACACCGGTATATACGAATGCACCACATGAAGAAGCAGATCTATTAGTTATTGGTATTAACTCTACTCGTGGAACAATTAACGAAGCAATGCCACGATTAGAAGCTGATGGAATTAAAGTAAACCATGCACATGTACGTTTACTGCACCCATTCCCGACAGAACAATTAAAGCCATTAATGGATCGTGCTAAGAAAGTTGTAGTTATTGAAAATAACGCAACTGCACAATTAGCAAGTATTATTAAGATGAATGTTGGCGGAACAAATGTTGAGAGTATGCTTAAATATGACGGTAACCCATTCCTGCCATCAGATATCTACAAACAATGCAAGGAGTTGGTCTAAATGGCAACATTTAAAGACTTTCGTAACAAAGTAAAGCCTAACTGGTGTCCAGGGTGTGGGGATTTCTCGGTACAGGCAGCTATCCAACGTGCCGCTGCAAATGCTGGATTAGAGCCAGATAGTCTTGCTGTTGTTTCAGGTATTGGCTGTTCTGGTCGTATCTCGGGTTACATTAACTCATATGGTTTCCATGGTGTCCATGGCCGTGCTTTACCAATTGCACAAGGTGTAAAAATGGCAAATCGTGATTTAACAGTTATCGCTTCAGGTGGAGACGGTGATGGATTTGCGATCGGTATGGGGCATACAGTTCATGCTATTCGTCGTAACATCGACATTACGTATATCGTAATGGATAACCAAATTTACGGTTTAACAAAAGGTCAAACATCACCTCGTAGTGAAATGGGCTTTAAAACAAAGAGTACTCCAGGTGGTTCAATTGAGTCTGCGTTAAACGTAATGGAAACAGCTCTAACTGCAGGAGCAACTTTTGTTGCACAAAGCTTCTCAAGTGACCTTAAAGAACTAACATCTTTAATTGAACAAGGGATTAACCATAAAGGTTTCTCATTAATCAACGTATTTAGTCCTTGTGTTACATTTAATAAAGTTAACACATATGACTGGTTTAAAGATAACCTAACTAGCCTGTCTGCAATTGAAGGTTACGATTCGTCTAATCGTATGCAAGCGATGCAAACGTTGATGGAAAATAATGGTCTAGTTACAGGTCTTATCTACCAAGACAAAGAAAAGAAATCGTACCAAGAACTAGTTGCTGGTTACGACGAAAATGGTCTTTCTAAACAAGACCTAAAACTTGATGAAGAGAAATTCAATCAGTTAATGGCTGAATTCATGTAATTTAATATAATTAGGAAAAGACGTCCAATGGAATTGGGCGTCTTTTTCATAATTGTATCATAGTAAAAAGAGAATTTATATAAATTTCAGAAAATTGTTAAAATATTTTGATGGATTTCTTTCCTTTAGTGTTAAAATTAAGAATGTAACAGATTAATCGTATTGGGGGAGATGAAAGGTGTTTAGTTTTTATTCCCGTATAGTTGTTGCATATGATGGTTCTTCTTTAGGAAAGAAAGCATTAGAAATGGCAAAAGCTTTAGCAAAACAAGATGACAGAATTGAAGTTAACGTTCTCTATGTATTAAATCCGAAATACTTAGGAAGTGAATTTGGCGTTTATGAAATGCTTTTGGAAAACCAGAAGGAAAAGATTAAAAAAACATTAGATGATGCAAAATCCGTCATGGAGGAGTTAAAAAACCCCAAAGACTATGTCGTATTAAATGGTAATCCTGCAGAAATGATCATCGAGTATTCGAAAAAGAAAGATGTCGACCTGATTGTAATTGGAAGCAGAGGGCTTAGTACAATTAAAGAAATTGTCTTAGGCAGTGTAAGCCATAATGTTGTACAACATGCACACTGTCCGGTACTTGTAGCTAAATAAATAAAGAATTTATAAGGTGCATCTAGTCTTTAGGATGCATCTTTTTTATTATCGATCTAAAGACAGTCTGCCATTGTGTTTTAAATAAAAGACATAGATTTTATGATTCTATCTTAAGCCATAAAGTTTCATTAGTTCTTCAAGGGTTATTCATATGAAATGTTGTGTAGAATGATAGAAGCGTATATAATATTATTTTGTACGTCTCATTATATTTCTCTAAAATATGAGAAAGGAGCTATATATTATGAATGAAAATAATAACAACAAAAGCAAAAAGGTTTCCACACAGGACGTAAAATCCTCTAGTGGAAACAGTTCTAAAGACTATAGTAAATATTTCGACTTCTCTAATGCTAAAGTGACAGAGAGAGAAGATGGTAAAAAAGTAATGAAAATTAGTGGCCGTAGTATTCTGATTAACGATCAACCGGATTATTCAAAAGGTAAGCGTCGCGGTAAGGAAGATGTTCAAGTTCATTATGACTTTAACATTCCTGAAGATATGAAAGAAATTGGTAAAGGAAAATCTTTCTTAATTCGCACATACGGCTGTCAAATGAACTACCATGATACAGAAAACATGGCAGGGATGCTATTAGAGCTAGGATTTACAGAAACAGAAGATACAAATATAGCAGATATCATTATTTTAAACACTTGTGCGATCCGTGAAAATGCAGAAAACAAAGTGTTTGGTGAAATTGGTAATTTAAAGCCTCTAAAAAGAGAAAGACCAGAATTAATCTTAGCAGTATGTGGCTGTATGTCACAAGAAGAAGGCGTAGTAAACCGTATTATGCAGAAGCATCAGCACATTGACCTGATTTTTGGAACTCACAATATTCACCGCTTACCACAATTATTAAAAGATGCGATCTTTGGTAAGGAAATGGTTGTTGAAGTTTGGTCAAAAGAAGGCGATATTGTTGAAAATATGCCACGTAAGCGTCAAGGTAATACTCAAGCGTGGGTAAATATTATGTATGGCTGTGACAAGTTCTGTACGTATTGTATCGTCCCTTATACGCGAGGAAAGGAACGTAGCCGCCTTCCTGAGGATATTATTGCAGAAGTACGTGAGTTAGCTCGCCTAGGCTACAAAGAAGTGACTTTGCTTGGTCAGAACGTAAATGCATACGGTAAAGATATCGAAGGAATAGATTATGGACTTGGAGATTTAATGGATGAACTCCGTAAAATTGACATTCCAAGAATTCGCTTCACGACAAGTCACCCGAGAGACTTTGATGATCATTTAATTGAAGTTCTTGCTAAAGGTGGGAACTTAGTTGAGCATATCCATTTACCGGTGCAACACGGAAATTCAGAAATTCTAAAATTAATGGCACGTAAGTATTCACGTGAGCAATATTTAGTGTTAGCTGGTAAAATAAAAGAAGCGATTCCAAATGCATCTTTTACGACTGATTTAATCGTTGGTTTTCCAAACGAAACCGAAGAGCAGTTTGAAGATACACTTTCATTAGTACGTGAAATTGAGTTTGACAGTGCGTTTACGTACATCTACTCGCCACGTGAAGGTACACCTGCCGCTAAAATGGTTGATAATGTTCCAATGGAAGTTAAAAAAGAGAGACTAGCTCGTTTAAATGCTTTAATTAATGAAATTTCAGCTAAGAGAAACTTAGATTATCAAGATAAAGTGGTCGAAGTTTTAGTTGAAGGAGAAAGTAAGAAGAATCCAGAGATTTTATCAGGTCGTACACGAACTAATCGTCTTGTGAACTTTAAAGGGCCGGAGTCAGTTATCGGCAACATCGTCTATGTAAAAGTGACAGATGCTAAAACGTGGTCGTTAGATGGAGAAATGGTTGAATTAGCAGAGGTGAAGGAATAATGGAAAAAATGTATACGAAAAGAGAAATTGTTGAGAAAGCAACAGAACTGGCAAAAATGATTGCTGAAACAGAAGAAGTAGATTTCTTTAAGAAAGCCGAAAAGCAAATTAATGAAAATGTAAAAGTTCAAGAATTAATGGCTAAAATCAAGCGTACACAAAAAGAGGCTGTTAACCTACAACATTATGGTAAAATAGAGGCCCTAAAAAAAGCAGAAGCTAAAATTGATGCTTATCAAGAAGAGTTAGATCAAATTCCGTTAGTACAAGAATTTACAAGCAGTCAAATGGAAGTTAATGATATTCTTCAACTTGTATCATCAACGATTTCTAATACGGTGACAGATGAAATTATTAAGTCAATGGATGGAGATCTATTAAAAGGGACAACGACGAAAAGTCCATTCAGTTCAGGTGGATGCAAAAGCTAAGGACCTATCAAGAAGCCTACTCTAATTAAGAGAGGCTTCTTTTTTTAGTAGATCTGTATGTAAATAAATTCATAGCTGTACTGACGGAATTAAAGCTACATACTATCGTTAAATAGTTCCAAGAAAGAAAGTTTAATAATTCTTTCATGTATTCTGCTGCATGTGAATACTCTATATTAATCAATGAAAAACTGCCCAAAAAATAATTTAATCAAATCTAGAAAAGGGAACATAATTGTAAGGTTTGCCTCATATCGTTTTATAGATTATGTATTGAAATTATCGTCTCTTTCTACAAGAAGAAATTAATTTTTTTGGCACAATGGTTATTCGCCCTGCATAGGATGGAAGTGAAGAAATTGGCGACGCTAGTTTGACCTAAGACTAAGACATCGTATTTTGAATTAGATGGACGCCGGTCTAATTTATCGGACTATCAAAGTCAGGCTTTCTCCTATGACTTAACTTCGACACCTAGACACGATGTTGAAGCGAAGTACTTACGGCGACATGCCGAGTTTTTCTAACGATTTGATCGAGGAGGGTTCACTCATGTCACAAACGGATAACTTAAATTATCGTGAAATTATTACGAAGGCGGTTTGTGGTAAGGGAAGAAAGTTTACTCAAGCTAGTCATACAGTAAGCCCTTCCCACAAGCCTACTAGTATCCTTGGTTGTTGGATTATCAACCATAGGTACGAAGCAGCTAAAAAAGGAGATACGGTGGAAGTACAAGGCAGTTATGACATTAACTGTTGGTATTCTCACCAAAACAACACGAAGACTGAAGTAGCTACTGAAACGGTAACTTACACAGACGTGGTACCATTGCAAGTTAAGGATGACAACATTTTATCTGATGATGTGCAGGTTATGGCTAAAGCAATTCAGCAGCCTAACACACTTGAAGCAACAATTTCACCGAATGGCTCAAGTGTTGTCGTTCAAGTAGAACGTGAATTCTTGACTGAAGTAATTGGCGAAACGAAAATTCATGTCGCGGTTCATCCTGATGGAACGATTGCTGAATTAGATCCTTCAATGTTTGAAGAAGACGTAACGGATGAAGAGTTCGAAGACTTAGACCCTAACTTCATGATGGGTGACACAGAAGAATAGTTGATTGGAGCTAGGAAGGAAACTACTTCCTAGTTTTTTTATTTTTATGGATGTGTACTTATTGAGGTGTCAGGCACCTTTAACCAACTAAAGGTGCCTGACACCTCTTCTATGAATATGATATAATGATAGGCGTAAAATGTAGAATTTTGGGGGATTACAATGGCACAGCATACGCCTATGATACAGCAATATTTAGGAATTAAGGCACAATATAAAGATGCCTTTTTATTTTTTCGTTTAGGAGATTTTTATGAATTATTCTTTGAAGATGCGAAGCTCGCAGCAAAAGAATTAGAGATTACATTGACTGGAAGAGGTGGTGGTGAGGACCGAATTCCGATGTGTGGAGTTCCTTATCACTCAGCTGAGCAATATATTACTCAATTAATAGAAAAAGGGTATAAGGTTGCCCTATGTGAGCAAGTAGAGGACCCGAGAGAAGCGAAAGGCGTCGTTAAACGGGAGGTTGTGAAGTTAATTACGCCTGGAACAGTAATGGATGGTAAAACCATTGCTGATAAAGAAAATAATTTTATAACATCTGTATCCGATCTGGATGATGGACGGTTCGGTTTTGTTCGTACGGATTTAACGACTGGTGAAAGTTCTATTACCGTATTAACGGGTGGAATAGATGAAGTCATTTATGAGCTTGCTTCGACTGCAGCTAAAGAAGTCATTGTTTCACCAGACTTTAACGAGTCGTATCTTGAGATGGTAAAGCAGCGATTAGCAATCACTATATCATTTGAAGCGGATGAGGGAGTGCCTGAATTCTTTAAACCAAATTGTGAAGGAATTGAACATGACTACCTCGTGGCAACGATTGGAAGGCTATGTAATTATTTAGTTCGAACACAAAGGCGTTCGCTCGATCATTTACAGCAAGTTCAATATTATACGGCTAATCAATATATGAAAATTGATTATCATTCAAAGCGAAACCTAGAATTAATTGAAACGATTCGAGAGAAAAAGAAAAAAGGCTCATTACTATGGATTGTTGATGCAACTGTAACGGCTATGGGTGCCCGCTTACTAAAAAAGTGGTTAGAGCGTCCATTAATTAATCAAGGAGAAATTGAAGAGCGTTTAACCGTTGTTGAGACTCTTATGGAGCAGTTCTTTGCTAAGGAAGAGTTAAGAGAAGCGCTGACGGAAGTATATGATTTAGAACGCCTAGCCGGGAAGGTAGCCTACGGTAATGTGAATGCACGTGAACTTGTGCAACTACGCAGATCCCTTCAACAGGTTCCCAAGATCGTTCATATCGTACAACAGCTTAATGTACCTCTATCAGAACGCTTAATTACGACAATCGATCACTGTGATGAACTTTTAGACTTGTTAGAAACGAGTATTGTTGACGATCCCCCGCTCTCTGTAAAGGATGGCGGCATGATTAAAGCTGGTTTTAATAGGGAACTAGATACTTATAGAGATGCGAGCTTAAATGGAAAGACGTGGATTGCTGCACTTGAACAAAGAGAGCGGCAGGAAACCGGGATCAAATCGCTTAAGATTGGATATAACAAGGTCTTTGGCTACTATATTGAGGTTACTAAGTCGAATATCCCAAATCTGCCAGAAGGGCGTTACGAGCGAAAACAAACGCTAGCGAATGCTGAACGTTATATAACGCCAGAACTTAAAGAAAAGGAAACACTCATTCTAGAAGCAGAAGAAAAAATAGAGTTGCTTGAATATGATTTATTTCAAATGATCCGTGAACAAGTAAAAAGTTATATACGCCAACTTCAACAACTTGCTAAAACCATTAGTACAATCGATGTTTTACAAAGCTTTGCGACAATTAGTAATGAACAACACTTTGTGAGACCGCAATTTACTGAAGATCGTCAAATTCAAATTGAGAATGGCCGGCATCCGGTCGTTGAAAAAATGATTGACCGTGGTCAATACGTTTCAAATGATGTTGTCATGGATCGTGAACGGGAAATCTTATTAATTACGGGACCAAATATGGCCGGTAAAAGTACGTATATGAGACAGTTAGCATTAACATCGATTATGGCGCAAGTCGGGTGTTTTGTTCCTGCAACAACTGCAGTTCTTCCAATTTTTGATCAGATCTTTACAAGAATTGGTGCAGCAGATGATTTGGCAAGCGGACAAAGTACATTTATGGTGGAAATGTTAGAAACAAAACATGCATTAACAAATGCAACAGAAAATAGTCTGATTCTTTTAGATGAAATTGGCAGAGGAACATCTACCTACGATGGGATGGCACTCGCTCAGGCGATTGTTGAATATATTCATGAACAAATTGGAGCCAAGACTTTATTCTCCACTCACTATCATGAACTTACCGCTTTAGAACAACAATTAGAACGACTTAAGAACGTTCATGTTTCAGCAATAGAGGAAGATGGAAAAGTTGTCTTTTTACACAAAGTGGTTGACGGACAAGCTGACAGAAGCTATGGGATCTATGTTGCGCAATTAGCAGAACTTCCAGAACATGTGATTGTTCGAGCTGATGAAATTTTACACCAATTAGAGGGCGGCGAAAAACAAGCAGTATTACCTGCCGAACCTAAGAAAGAACTTAAAGTACACGAAGAAAAAGAGGAACAACCTGTGCAGTTATCTTTATTTGGTGAAGAAGAGCAACGACCGAAAAGAACACAAGTTAGCTATGTAGAAACAGGAATTATTAAAGACATAAAAATGTTAGACATCCTCAATATGACACCATTTGAAGCGTTACAAATGTTAAATGACATTCAACGCAAATTAAGAAAATAGCAAAGGGAGGTGCGTGAAGCCATGGGGAAAATTGTAAAGTTAGATGAACAGCTTTCAAATAAAATCGCAGCTGGGGAAGTGGTGGAACGCCCCGCTTCAATTGTTAAAGAGTTAGTCGAGAATGCAATTGATGCAAACAGCACACAAATCGTCATTGAAGTTGAAGAAGGCGGACTTTCCAAAATTAGAATACTGGATAATGGTGATGGTATTTTGCCTGATGATGTTGAAACGGCATTTTATAGACATGCAACAAGCAAGATTAAGACGGACAAAGACCTTTTCCATATTACGACTTTAGGTTTTCGTGGAGAAGCCCTTCCAAGTATCGCTTCGGTATCATACCTTGAATTGAATACAAGTACAGGTGATGGTGCAGGGACAAGTATTCAATTAGAAGGTGGAAAAATAATTGCAAAACAGTCGGCTAACAGCAGGAAAGGAACTGAAATAACGATAACAAACCTTTTTTATAATACTCCGGCGAGGTTGAAGTATTTGAAGACAGTTCACACGGAATTGGGTAACATAAGTGATATTGTAAATCGCATTGCACTGGCAAACCCTGAAATTGCATTTGAACTTTACCATAACGGCAAGCAAATGCTACAGACGAATGGAAATGGAAGTCAACTGCAAGTCTTACATTCGATATATGGTGCGGCTGTCGCTAAACAAATGTTACCAATCGAATTAGAAACGATTGACTTTCAAGTTACCGGTTTTATTGTGAAGCCTGAGGTAACTAGAGCATCCAGGCAATATATGTCTACATTTGTAAATGGAAGATATATTAGAAATTATTCATTAGCAAGAGCGATCCAAGAAGGGTATCATACGTTGCTTCCAATTGGTCGGTATCCGATTGTTGTACTTAACATAAAGATGGATCCTTTATTAATTGACGTCAATGTTCATCCTTCTAAATTGGAAGTTCGATTAAGTAAAGAAGATGAACTAACGACGCTCGTCAAAGAGGGAATTCAGAATGTCTTTAAAAAAACACAGCTCATTCCTGAAGTCGTTCGAGAAAAGAAGGAAAAACCAAAATCTGAACAAATTGCTTTTCAACTCCATCATGAAAAACAACAGGTAAGGCCAGTTGAATATCAACCGACTATTCCTGTGACTGAAACCTACAATGCGTCTACACCAACTAAACACTATGCAGAACAAGCAATCGAAACTGACGATGATTTTCAAGAGGAAAACAGCATCTCTTGCGAAACAGTAGAGAAAGTCGAAATGCAAAAAGATATACCAGTAGAAATTGCAGTTAAAGAACAACCGTCGCCTGATTTGGAACGAAGTGATCGTGTGCCGACTCTTTACCCGATTGGTCAAATGCACGGAACGTATATTCTTGCCCAAAATGAACAAGGTTTATATATTATTGATCAACACGCGGCACAAGAAAGAATTAAATATGAATATTTTAAAGAAAAAGTCGGACAAGTTACTTCACAACTACAAGACCTTCTCGTTCCAATCACACTTGAATGCACTCAGAGTGAATTTATTACCTTAAAGGAACACACTGAAGAATTAAAAGAAGTCGGATTGTTTTTAGAGCCGTTCGGTAATCAAACCTATATTATCCGCTCGTATCCAACTTGGCTTCCAAAAGGTCATGAAGATGAAACATTGCGAGAAATGATTGACGAAGTCCTTTCTAAGAAAAAAATAGACATCAAAAAACTTCGTGAAGAAGCTGCCATACTCATGTCTTGTAAGGCAGCGATTAAAGCTAATCGTCATTTAAGGACGGATGAACAGTTTGCTTTATTAGAAAGTTTACGGAAATGTATCGATCCGTTCACTTGTCCACATGGGCGCCCAATCCTTATTCATTACTCGACGTATGAAATGGAAAAAATGTTCAAAAGGATCATGTAAAAAGTGATGTGTAATGATTATCACTCTTTCAATATGGATATAATGATAGATGGCATATCTACTAATTAGTTGCGATAAAGGCGGGAAAAAGTCTATAATATGGAAGCACTATAGTGAATGTGGAGAGATAATGTGTATATAACAACAGCCTTAAAGCATAATGAAAAGTTAGTAGAAGAAGCTAAAACGATAAGCTTAGACTTGGATGCACTATATATTGACAGGGAAGACAAACCGATAGAGGTGATGATAGAAGAGCTTGGGGATGACATTTTTGTAGTCGGGAAGAAAAAGCTCTTCTATTACTCCATTCATTCAACAGAGCCTTTCTTTTTTCACCCTAATTCGGCGATGTTCCGTTTTAAAAGATTACAGAAAGACGGTTATGATCCATTTATAGAAGTTTCCCAGTTGCAAGAAGGGATGTCTCTATTAGATTGTACGTTAGGTCTTGGGTCGGATGCGATTATTGCTCAATCAGTCGTTGGTTCATCGGGAAAAGTGGCAGGGATTGAAGGGAGCCGGTCAATCGCCTATATTGTTAAAGAAGGTTTGAAGCATTGGGATTCTGGTAATAACTTGTTTAATCAAGCGATGCGCTCGGTACAAGTTATTCATGGGAATCACTTTGAAGTCCTCCGTAGATTAGAAGATGCTAGCTACGATGTCGTTTATTTTGATCCGATGTTTGAAGCTGATCTAGAAACATCGCAAGGCTTAACACCGCTAAAGTCCTTAGCCCTGTATCAACCAATAACTGTTGAAACAATTAAAGAGGCAAAGCGGGTAGCGAGACAACGGGTTGTTTTTAAAGATCATTGGAAAAGTGATCGGTTTGCTAAATTCGGTTTTGACGTGATAAAAAGACGAACTTCTAAATTTCATTTCGGTTACTACGATATAAACAGTCAAATGAATAAATGAAAAAGAAACAAAAAGGGTGTTGTCATGAAGGAGAAGCTTGTTGTTATAGTTGGCCCTACAGCGGTTGGAAAAACTAAGATGGGCATAGAGCTAGCCAAACGTTTCAACGGGGAAATTATTAGTGGTGACTCCATGCAAATTTATAAAGAGATGGACATTGGTACCGCGAAAGTAACGATAGAAGAGATGGATGGAATTCCTCATCACTTGATTGACATCAAGGAGCCGACAGAGCCTTTTTCGGTTGCTGAATTTAAAGGTTACGTTCAGCCACTGATAAAATCGTTAAATGCACAAGGAAAATTACCATTTATCGTTGGAGGAACGGGTCTATATATAAACTCAGTCATACAAGATTATAACTTTGCGGATACATCTACTGATTTCAAGTTTCGAGAAGAAATGGAGAAGTTTGTAGAAGAGCATGGAGTTGAACAACTTCATCAGCAATTAAGAGTTGTGGATCCTGTCAGTTATAATGCTATTCATCCGAATAATTACAGACGAGTTATTCGAGCCTTAGAAGTGTTGAAGCTAACGGGAAAAACATTATCTGAATACCAACAGACCCAAACGAAAGAGTCGCCTTATGACTATGTCTTTATTGGCCTGACGATGGACCGGGACGTATTATATAAGCGTATAAACGACCGTGTCGATCTGATGATTGAACAGGGGCTGATAGAAGAAGCGTACCGTCTGTATAATCATGGGGTTCGGGAATGTCAATCTGTACAAGCCATTGGCTATAAAGAAATTTATGAATACATAGAAGGAAAAGTGACTAAGGAAGAAGCGATCGAAATCTTAAAGCGAAACTCTAGACGTTATGCGAAAAGACAATATACATGGTTTCGAAATAAAGCAGATGTTCACTGGTTTAACATGACAAATGCAAATTTTAATGAAAAGATTATAGAAATTCAACAATTTATAGAAGGAAAGCTTTATAATCATAGCGAAATAAAATAACAGTACATAGAAGGGGGACTTATAAATGAAGCAATCCGTTAACATTCAAGACCAATTCCTAAATCAACTACGCAAGGATAATATCGCAGTTACTGTTTTCTTGTTAAATGGTTTCCAGTTACGTGGATTAATTAAAGCGTTTGATAATTTCACAATTATCCTAGAGAGTGAAGGAAAACAGCAACTTGTTTATAAACATGCTATTTCAACTTTTGCTCCGCAGCGTAATGTTCAAGTGAATATTGATCCAGAACAACAATCGTAAAGATTGGAATTGGTGAGGGTTACTCGTAAGTGTTATTACCTTGATACTAAGATGCATATCTTAGTAAGGTATTGTGCACTTTGGAGTAACCCTCTTTTTCTTGCTGAAAAATCTTATTAGGCATTTGTCACAAAAACTAGGCGGATGCGTATAGTATTGTAATCGATTGTAAACAGAGGGGTGAAACAATGAAAAATACAACAGTTACCCGCTCGAAAGGACAAATTAATGTTGTCCTGAACCGTGAAAATAAGCGAGATAAGGAAAGTTTATATCGAAAAGAACAACCTTTTGGAAATACATTGGCCGAAAAACATGAAGTGCTTGAGCGTATGGAAAAAGAATTGTCCTCGTTAGTTGGATTAAACGATGTAAAACAATTGTTAAAAGAAGTATATGCGTGGCTTTACATCAATAACTGTCGTAAAGAAAATGGGTTAAAAAGTTCTAGACAGTCTTTGCACATGATTTTTAAAGGCAATCCTGGAACGGGAAAGACGACAGTAGCGCGCCTCATTGCGAAGCTATTTCATGAAATGGAAGTACTTTCGAAGGGACATCTGATTGAAGTTGAGAGAGCTGATTTAGTAGGTGAATATATTGGACATACCGCGCAAAAAACGAGAGAAGTACTAAAGAAAGCTCTGGGTGGGGTGCTATTTATTGATGAAGCGTATTCTTTAGCTCGCGGAGGAGAAAAGGATTTTGGTAAAGAAGCGATCGATACGCTAGTTAAAGCAATGGAAGATCAACAACATGACTTTATTTTAATTTTAGCTGGGTACGGTAGAGAAATGGATTATTTCCTATCCCTAAATCCTGGTTTGCCATCCCGTTTCCCAATCACCATTCCTTTTGAAGATTATTCAACGGAAGAATTAATGGAAATTAGTGAAATTATGTTAGCGGAAAGAGAATATCAGCTATCAAGGCAAGGGGAACAAAAAGTTCGAGATTATTTACGACGCATTAAAGGAGAACAAGGAAAAACGTTTAGCAATGGCCGATTTGTGAGAAACTTAATTGAGCAAGCAATTCGTACTCAGGCTGTTCGCCTTCTGGTTGAAGGGAAGTACGACCGGCAATCACTATCCACTCTTCAAGCAGAAGACTTTGACTTTGAGAAGTCTAGAGTCCAGCCGTTTTCTTGACATTTTGTGGACGTATGTGTAATATCTTCAAGACGGAATTAGAAATCGAAGGTTGTGAGTTCATAGTGCAAGAAGTTAGAAATGATTCAAAAGAACGCGTTATCTTAGCAGGTTGTCAAACGAAAGATCGAAATGATGACCATTTCTTATATTCTATGGAAGAGCTTAAATCTTTAACAGCAACGGCTAACGGTGAAGTTGTTGCTATGATTGATCAAAAGAAAGTGTCCATTGATCCGGCGACCTATTTAGGACGTGGTAAAATCGAGGAGCTTTCGCTGCTAATAGAAGAGAAAGAACCAGATTTAGTGATTTTTAATGATGAGTTATCGGCTGGTCAAATTCGAAATATATCCTCTATATTTGGAGAAGGTGTACGTGTGATAGACCGTACGCAGCTCATCTTAGATATATTTGCGCAACGAGCGCAATCAAGGGAGGGTAAGCTCCAAGTTGAGCTTGCCCAATTAAATTATCTTCTGCCCCGTCTTATGGGACGAGGTTTAGCTTTATCTCGTTTAGGTGGTGGAATAGGAACGCGTGGTCCCGGTGAAACACAGTTAGAAACTGATAGAAGGCATATCCGCCGTCGTATGGACGAAATCAAACAGCAACTATCAACGATCGTTCAACATCGAAAACAGTATCGCGAGCGACGAAAAGAAAATCAAGTGTTACAAATCGCCTTGGTTGGTTATACAAATGCAGGGAAATCTACAATTCTTAATCGTTTAACTGCGGCTGACACATTTGAACAAAACCTATTGTTTGCAACTTTAGATCCGACGACAAGAAAATTGAAATTACCGAGTGGATTGAACGTTTTATTGTCCGATACGGTAGGATTTATTCAAGATCTTCCAACGACATTAATTGCTGCCTTCCGTTCAACGTTAGAGGAAGTTCAAGAGGCTGACCTGATTTTACATATTATTGATGCCTCACATGAGAATTTTAGTGAGCACGAGAAGACCGTTTTAAAGTTATTAGAGGATCTGGATGTTAATGAGATACCGATGTTGACAGTCTATAATAAAGCGGATCTAATTCAGGATAAAGAAGATGTTTTTGTTCATTCATCAGAACTGTTAATCTCAGCAAAAGATGAAAAGCAATTAAGAAAGCTGCAAGATAAGATTGAAGAAACACTTAAACAAGAAATGGTCTTTTATAAAGCAAAAATTCATTCCGATCAAGGAAAATTACTAGCAAGAATTAAAACGGAAACAATTCTTTTAAATCAAGATTGGGATGAAGAAACAGAAACTTATGAATGTGAGGGATACGTTCATCCGAATCACTCACTTGCACATCAACTAAACCAAACAGAGCATTAAATAGCAGGGAGAATAGTATGTACGAACAATTTTCATTTGGACAACAATTACAACCAATTGTAGAGAGAACAGAGAAGAAATTAACAGAACAATTTCAAGAAATTGATCGAGTGACTGAAACAAACCAGCTTCGAGTTTTACAAGCCTTTCAAAAATTTCAAGTCGGTGATTTTCATTTTACACCTTCGACTGGTTATGGTTATGACGATACAGGAAGAGACACTTTAGAAGCGATCTATGCCCACGTATTTGGAGCTGAAGCTGGTTTAGTTCGACCGCAAATCATTTCAGGTACCCATGCGATCGCTACAGCACTATTCGGTGTCCTTCGTCCTGGAGATGAATTAGTTTATATTACAGGTAAACCGTATGATACATTAGAAGAAGTTGTAGGTATTCGGGGAAATGGAAACGGCTCTTTAAAAGACTTTCAAGTGTCGTATAATGCGATACCACTAACAGCTGAAGGAACAGTCGATTTTACAGCTGTGCAACAAGCGATTACAGAAAAAACAAAAGTGATTGGAATTCAGCGTTCGAAAGGTTATGATAACCGTCCATCATTCACAATTGATCAAATTGAAGAAATGATTCGATTTGTAAAAGAAATAAAAAGCGACGTTATTGTTTTCGTTGATAATTGCTACGGTGAATTTGTAGAATTGAAAGAACCGTGCCATGTCGGAGCCGACTTAATGGCGGGGTCTCTCATTAAAAATCCTGGGGGGGGCATCGTAAAAACAGGCGGCTATTTAGTTGGAAAAAAAGAGTTAGTAGAGTTAGCCTCCTATCGTTTAGCAGCACCAGGTATCGGTGCGGAAGGCGGCGCCTCTTTATACAGCTTGCTCGAAATGTATCAAGGTTTCTTTTTAGCTCCTCATACCGTATCCCAGGCGTTAAAGGGAGCTCACTTTACAGCTGCTTTCCTCGAAGAATTAGGAATGAATACACAGCCCGCATGGTACCAAAAAAGAACAGATCTCATACAATCCGTACAATTTGACGATCGTGATAAGATGGTTGCATTCTGTCAGGCAATTCAACAGGCCTCGCCGATAAATTCGCATGTCGTCCCACATCCAAGTCCAATGCCGGGTTATGAGGATGATGTTATTATGGCGGCGGGAACTTTTATCCAAGGGGCAAGTATCGAGCTGTCAGCCGATGGTCCGTTGCGTCCTCCTTATGTTGCCTATGTACAAGGGGGATTAACCTATTCTCACGTAAAAATTGCAGTTGTGAAGGCTGTAAATCATCTATTGGAAAAAAGGTATTTGATACTTTAAGGCAAAAGCACTCAGGGGAGTGCTTTTTTTTTATGTGATTTTATGAGGAATCGCAGTAATAGCGGTACTCCTAAAAGATCTAGAATGCGAATGTTAGAAAAAGATCGAAAAAAGTAATAATTTGAAAAAAACCAATGTTAACTTTCCTCACATCTATTGACACGATAGCTAACATCTATTATTCTAATAATAAGTTCTAGAGAAGGAGGTTTGGTTATGAGCGATCAAATCCGTCGTAATATGCCACTGTTTCCAATAGGTATAGTAAAACAGTTAACAGAATTATCAGCAAGACAAATTCGTTATTACGAAGAGCATGGACTCATTCATCCAGTGAGAACAAACGGTAATCAACGTTTATTTTCATTCAATGATGTAGATAAGCTTTTAGAAATTAAAACATTAATTGAACAGGGTATTAATATATCAGGAATTAAGAGAATTCTTGAGTTAAATGAAAAAGCGGCTGAAATGGGGACAATAGCTCAAGGACAACCAGCTGAAATCTCGGATAAAGAACTGCGTAAACATTTGAAGAATGAACTGATAATGGCCGGTCGAAACGGGAAGGCTTCTATTATACAGGGGCAGTTATCTCGCTTCTTCCACTAAAATCAATTCTTTTATAAACTCTTGAAAGGGGAATACATAATATGGCTAAGTTTACTAAAGAAGATATTCAGAAAGTAGCAAAAGAAGAAAATGTACGTTTTATTCGTTTACAGTTTACGGATTTAATGGGGATTATTAAAAACGTAGAAATTCCTGTCAATCAACTTACGAAAGCATTAAGCAACCAAATGATGTTTGATGGTTCATCAATTGAGGGATTTGTTCGTATTGAAGAGTCTGATATGTATCTATATCCAGATCTTGATACTTGGGTAATCTTCCCTTGGACTTCAGAAAAAGGTAAAGTTGCACGTTTAATTTGTGATGTTTACCAACCAGGTAAACCAGGTGAAGCACCGACTCCATTTGCAGGAGACCCGCGTGGTATTTTAAAGCGTGTATTAAAAGAAGCAGAAGAGTTAGGGTTTACATCTTTTAACATTGGACCTGAACCAGAGTTCTTCCTTTTCAAAAATGATGAAAAAGGTGAGCCGACTTTAGAATTAAATGATAAAGGTGGATATTTCGATTTAGCTCCTACTGACTTAGGAGAGAACTGCCGCCGCGATATCGTACTTGAGTTAGAAGAAATGGGCTTTGAAATTGAAGCATCTCACCATGAAGTAGCTCCAGGGCAACATGAAATTGACTTCAAATATGCGGATGCAATTAAAGCGTGTGATGAGATCCAAACATTTAAGCTAGTTGTAAAAACAATTGCTCGTAAACATGGATTACATGCAACGTTCATGCCTAAACCATTATTTGGTGTGAACGGATCAGGGATGCATTGTAACATGTCTTTATTCACATCTGAAGGAAATGCTTTCTTCGACGAGACGACAGAATCTCAATTAAGTGAAACAGCAATGCAGTTCTTAGCTGGTATTTTAGATCATGCGGAAGGATTTACAGCTATTACGAACCCGCTTGTAAACTCATATAAGCGTTTAGTTCCTGGCTACGAAGCACCAGTATACGTTGCATGGTCAATGCGCAACCGAAGTCCATTAATCCGCATTCCAAACTCTCGTGGTTTAAGTACTCGCGTAGAAGTTCGTTCTCCAGACCCGGCTGCGAACCCTTACTTAGCAATGGCTGTTATGCTGGCTGCTGGACTTGATGGAATCAAGCGTAAGCTTACTCCACCAAAAGCAACTGACCGTAACATCTACATCATGAGTAAAGAAGAGCGTGAGGAAGAAGGAATTAAAGATCTTCCAGCAACTTTAAAAGAAGCAATGGATAAATTAGCTCAAGATGAAGTGTTAGTCAAAGCTTTAGGTGAGCATGCTGTTGAGCACTTTATTGAAGCTAAAGAAATCGAGTGGGATATGTTCCGTACACAAGTTCACCCTTGGGAGCGCGAACAGTACTTATCTTCATATTAAAAAACATAAAAACCTTGGAGCTATATGCTTCAAGGTTTTTTTAAATTTGGCTCATAAGCTGACAAAAAATCAATTTTAAATGAAACTTGCCGAATAGTTGCCGGTACAATCAAAAAAGATGTGGATAGTAAAAAAAATACCCCGGCTTAAGGGGTACTTTTTTAATGAATGGTTCGAAACACACCAATTACTTTTCCAAGGATCGTACAGTTCTTAAGAATAATCGGCTCCATCGTTGAATTTTCAGGTTGAAGGCGTATATAGTCTTTTTCACGGAAGAAGCGCTTAACGGTTGCTTCATCTTCTTCAGTCATAGCTACTATAATGTCTCCGTTGTTTGCTGTTTGCTGTTGACGAACGATAACCATATCTCCATCGAAAATCCCGGCTTCTATCATACTATCTCCATCAATGATAAGAACATAGACTGAATCGTTAGAAACTAGTCGTTCCGGTAAAGGAATATACTCTTCTACATTTTCAATAGCTGTAATAGGTTGTCCAGCTGTTACTTTTCCGATGACTGGAACAAAAGACGTTCTTGTATCTATTCCCGGTTCAGCTTCAACTTGATCATGGTCAATAACTTCAATTGCTCTTGGTTTAGTCGGGTCACGGCGAATAAGGCCTTTTTTTTCGAGGCGAGACAGATGACCGTGTACAGTAGAACTTGACGCTAGCCCTACAGCTTCACCAATCTCTCGGACTGAAGGTGGATAACCTTTTTTTCGTACTTCGGTTTTGATATAATCTAAGATTTCTTGTTGTCTTTTTGACACTTTTGTCATCACTGACACCTCATTTATCCAATTAATCTTAAATAAAGTATATCATGTCAAAAAAACGGATGCAAACATAAGTTCTAATTTATTATTGACACGAATAAGCGTTCTCTTCTACAATAATAGACAAGAACATACATTCCTATGAGGTGATTTTGATGAAATTAATAAATTTAAGTCGACAAGAGATTTCACTAGTTATTATATTTGTACTTTCTATCGTGTTTTTTGCATATATGTCTTTAGCTGGTGCTGAAAAACAAGGGTTAGCAGAGCCTGTTGAAGTAGTTGTTAAAGAGGGAGATACATTATGGGGGTTTGCTACTAGGTATGAACATCCATTTTCAATTGATGAGTTTATACAATGGGTGCTCCAAACGAATGAGATGCAAGAGTCAAATTTAATAGCAGGACAAACATTAGTCATTCCAGTAGATACAAACAGTAGGTGAATATAGTTGGTAAAGGCAGTTATTTATTGTAGGGTAAGTACGAATAATGAGGAGCAAACATCATCTTTGAACCGACAAGCTGAGGAGTTAATGGATTTAGCTGACCGTCTTCAGTTTGAAGTGGTACAGGTTGTAAAGGAGCGGTTAAGCGGCTACGAGACAGATAGAGAAGGAATCATTGAAGTATTAGAATTACTTAAGAATGGTGCAGATGTATTACTCATCCAAGACGATACGAGGTTAGGAAGAGGAAATACAAAGACTGCTCTTCTTTTTCAGATTAGAAAAATGAACAAAAAGATTTATACTTTATCTAGTTTGGGGAACGAACTAGAACCAACTGAAATGGACACGATCCTAATGGATATCATTGGAATTGTGGAGGAATATCAACGGAAATTACATAACATGAAAATTAAAAGAGGGATGAAGAAAGCTATAAATGAAGGATACCGCCCCCAAAAGAACTTAACAAATCATCAAATGGGCGGCAGAAAGAGAAAAGAATTACCGATTGATGAAATTATCAAGTTAAGAGATAAAGGACTTACTTTTTCTGAGATTAGCAGTTTTTTAAACGGGATTGGTTATGATACGTCGAAAGCAACGGTAAATCGGCGGTATTTAGAGCATATTGAAAAAGTCAACAAAGTTGAATGATATTAGTTGTTCGTGTACATTAATAGAAGAAATGGATGAGTCTTCTAGGAGGAATAAAGGATGTTATCAAAAGAGAAAATTGCACGAATAAATGAACTAGCCAATCGAGCTAAAACTACAGGTTTAACTGCAAAGGAAGTTGAAGAACAGAAGGAATTAAGAGCAGAATATGTGAAAACATTTCGTGCATCGTTTAAAAACCAACTTCACTCTGTTAAAGTCGTGGATGAAAAAGGGCAGGATGTCACCCCTAAAAAGTTAAAAGATGCCAAAAAAGGAAATAACGATATACAACATTAATTGGATGATATTACTTATTATCGTAAAAGCTAACTTTGATAGATAAAATTTACTTTGATTCCTTGTTAAAACAAGAAAGAAAGTATATGATGAAAAACGTATAGACACTAGTTAGATATAATAGAAAGGGTGACAAAAGGGATGACTTCTCACGTTGAAAAATTAGCAGTAAATACGATCCGAACGTTATCAATCGATAGTATTGAAAAAGCAAATTCAGGACATCCAGGTATGCCAATGGGAGCAGCACCAATGGCATTTTCATTATGGACAAAATACATGGCGCATAACCCTAGCAACCCAGACTGGTTTAACCGTGACCGCTTTGTTCTTTCAGCAGGGCATGGTTCGATGTTACTTTACAGCCTCTTACACTTAACAGGTTATGATTTATCGATCGAGGAATTACAAAACTTTAGGCAGTGGGGAAGTAAGACACCAGGCCATCCAGAGTTTGGTCACACGCCAGGTGTTGAAGCAACTACAGGTCCTTTAGGACAAGGTGTTGCAATGGCAGTAGGTTTTGCAATGGCAGAACGACACTTAGCTAGTACATATAATAAGGATAATTTCCCAGTTGTTGATCACTATACGTATTCTATTTGCGGTGATGGGGACTTAATGGAAGGTGTTTCTCAAGAAGCAGCTTCACTTGCAGGGCATCTTAAACTAGGTCGCCTCGTGATTATGTATGATTCAAATGACATTTCTTTAGATGGCGAATTAAATATGGCATTTTCTGAAAATGTAGCACAACGTTACGAAGCCTACGGGTGGCAAGTAATTCGTGTTGAAGACGGGAATGACCTTGACGAAATTGGAAAAGCGATTGAGTCTGCAAAAGCCGATGATCGCCCTACATTAATAGAAGTGAAGACAACGATTGGCTATGGCTCTCCAAATAAATCAGGGAAATCTGCATCACATGGTGCACCGCTTGGTTCAGATGAAGTTAAATTAACGAAGGAAACATACGAGTGGGCGTTTGAAAATGAGTTCCATATTCCTGAAGAAGTTGCTGAATACTATGCGAATGTAAAAGAAGCAGGTGCGAAGCAAGAAGCTGAGTGGAATGAGATGTTCTCGAAATATAAAGAAGCGTATCCTGAGCTTGCTGCACAATTAGAAATGGCTATCAAAGGCGAGCTTCCACAAGGGTGGGCTGATCATGCACCTGTTTATGAAGTAGGAAAAGGAGTGGCTACTCGTTCTGCTTCAGGAGATGCTATTAATGCATTTGCAGCTACTGTTCCACAATTAATTGGTGGTTCAGCAGACTTAGCTTCATCGAATAAGACAATGATGAAAAACACAGGTAATTTTAATCGTGAGGACTACAGTGGTCGTAACATTTGGTTTGGTGTCCGTGAGTTTGCGATGGGTGCAGCTGTAAATGGTATGGCTCTTCACGGCGGTGTTAAAGTATTCGGTTCGACGTTCTTCGTTTTCTCGGATTACTTAAGACCAGCCATTCGCCTGTCGGCACTAATGAAGTTACCAGTAATCTATGTATTTACACATGACAGTATTGCGGTTGGTGAAGATGGACCGACACATGAGCCTGTGGAGCAATTAGCTTCATTGCGAGCTATGCCTGATATTTCAATCATTCGTCCTGCGGATGGACATGAGACTGTCTCAGCATGGCGCTTGGCTTTAGAAAGTAAAGATCAGCCAACAATTCTCGTATTATCACGTCAAAACTTAACTACGCTTGAAACAACACAAGAACATTCTTATGAAGGTGTGAAAAAGGGTGCTTATGTCGTTTCAAAAGCGATCGGACAAGCTAGTGCGCTATTACTAGCAAGTGGGTCCGAGGTGACATTAGCGGTAGAGGCTCAAAAAGTGTTAGAAAAAGAAGGCATCTATACATCTGTTGTAAGTATGCCGAGCTGGGATCGTTTTGAGCAGCAGTCTGCTGAATATAAAGAAAGTGTCATTCCGAGTGAAGTGAAAGTTCGATTAGGTATCGAAATGGGCTCATCATTAGGTTGGAGTAAGTATGTAGGTGATCAAGGTGATGTAATTGCCATTGATCGTTTCGGTGCATCTGCTCCTGGTGAGAAAATCATGGAAGAATACGGATTTACAGTTGAGAATGTCGTTGCACGTGTTAAAGCAATGCTTCAAAAATAATAATTCAATTACTGTACAGAAGGACTGACTGCATAGGTCAGTCTTTTCTGCGTACTCGGTCCTTAGTATATGCAAACGAAACAAGCTCTTTTAACTTATGTTAGTTTTCGTCTTCATGAAATTTTTAGTTCCCGCACAAGTATTTCTAAACAATCGACAAAATTAGAAGGTATGTTCTCCATTAAAGTGACAACAATTTTTCTCCCACTATATTATACTTGTCAAAAATGGTGGGGGGAATATGATGCGAAAATATGATATCTACCTAATTAACGAGGAAGTGGCTCAACATTATTTTGGACAAGAGTCTAAACTTTTTCACTTATTCTTAGATGAGACAAGAGCGTTAGAGGATACTAAAGATATTATTAAGAAACAAATTGAATATATTTCAAGTCCGATATCTGTTATTGAACTACAACAAAGATTACTCCAATCCTTTAAACATCGTACCGATTATTTCTTTTTTGACCATGCCCATCGTATTCATTTGACTGAACCATATAGTAAAGCACAGTTGTTTATCTTCCCAAATTATATACATATGGTTAGTGACGGATCGTTTGAAGCGGAAACCATGTTTTTTGAAGTGATGAGGAAAATTAGCCCGTCTTTTTTTGCACTCGATGTTTCAACATATCGGTACGGGTGGTTAAACCCCATTAAACAAGTAAAGCTTGTATAAAGATTTTTTCATTTGACCTTTTATTCATTGGTGGGTTACGTTATAATAAATAAGATTGTAGTAGTCATTCTATAATAATTTGATGAAAATGTTTTTCAACAAGAAGGAGGAAGCCGTTTTATGTGGATTAATATCCTAGTAGGTACATTGTGCCTTATTGGTGGAGTTGCGATTGGCTTTTTTATTGCCCGTAAAACAATGATGAACTATTTAAAGAAAAACCCGCCAATTAACGAACAAATGTTACGCGTCATGATGATGCAGATGGGACAAAATCCGTCACAGAAGAAAATCAACCAGATGATGAAGGCGATGCAAAAGCAAACTGGCAAATAATCTTTGCTAGGACAGGCTTTTCAGCTATAGAGGGAAATTATAAATTATTAAAAGTACATGGAAAGGTTAATTCTTGTCCATATTTATGGTTAATCTTTCATCTACTAAAAAACCACTATTTTCTGTTAGAAAAATTAAGCAGAAGAAGGTGGTTTTTTGCTGTTACTGGAGCTCAAACGTATTGGAATTGATACAAGGGAAGAAAAATATATGCATAAATCTTTTTCCAAATATAAGGATAGACCTATAGCCAGATACGTGTCGTTTTGTTAAAATTATTTTGTCGTTTCGATTTTCGAAAGATTTCTACTATTATTATTTTTTAAAAGCTATATAGAGACAGAAAAGAGGGGAATAATGAAGGTCTTTATTGATTTGTGGTGGTACTTTAAGAAAGAAAAACGCCGATATGGGTTTGGGATCCTAACTTTGATGGTCGTATCTTTCTTATCTCTATTACCTCCTTATATTGTTGGGGTTATCGTTGACCATATTGAACGAGGTACTCTTACAAAAGATATTTTATTGCAGTGGGCATTGATTTTACTAGCAATTGGGGTTGCCACTTATATTTTTAGATATATTTGGAGAATTATGATTTTCGGTGCCTCTATTCGTCTTGCTAGATTGTTGCGTAATCAACTGTATGAGCACTTTACCAATATGTCACGCAGGTTTTATCAGAAGCGTCGTACAGGAGATTTAATGGCTCATTCAACGAATGATATTAAAGCGGTTGAACAAACGGCAGGTGCCGGTGTCCTTACTTTAGTTGATTCATTAACAATGGGAGGCTTTGTTATTATTACAATGGCTGCTACCATAAGTTGGAAGCTGACCTTGATTTGTCTGATCCCTATGCCTTTTATGGCGTTATCGACGAGCTATTACGGTTCATTACTGCATAAACGCTTTGCAGGAGCTCAAGCAGCATTCTCAGAACTTAACGATAAAGTTCAAGAAAGTATGACAGGAATCCGGGTAACGAAAGCATTTGGTCATGAAGACGCCGATGTGGAGTCTTTTAAGAAAAAGTCTAATCAAGTCGTCGAAAAAAATGTTGCCGTAGCAAGGGTAGATGCCTTATTTGACCCAACGATTTCATTGATTGTAGGAATCTCGTATTTTCTTGCGGTTGTTTTTGGTGCGAGATATGTAATTGCGGATGAGATGACAATTGGTCAATTAACAAGCTTCACTATTTATTTAGGATTACTTATTTGGCCAATGCTGGCTTTCGGTTGGTTATTTAATATAGTCGAACGAGGAAGAGCTTCTTACGGTCGAGTATCGTCGATATTAAGTGAGAAGATTGAGATTAGTGACTCGGATGCGAAGCACAGTGAAATGCCAGAAGGAAATATTTCATATCATATTGACTCGTTTAATTATACTGAAGGTGAAAAGAATACATTAGAAAATATTCATTTTGCGATTCAGAAAGGGCAAACTCTTGGTATCGTAGGAAAGACTGGAAGTGGAAAAACAACACTTCTTAAGTTACTAATGCGTGAATTTGATGTAACTGACGGCGAAGTGCACATAGATCATCGTTCAGTGAAAGACTATGATTTTGATGCTTTACGAACGGCTATTGGATATGTGCCACAAGATCACTTTTTATTCTCAGCGACCATTGCTGATAATATTGCATTTGCTAAACCAACGGCTTCTATTCAAGAGATTATCGATGTGAGTAAACTAGCTTCTATACATGATGATATCGTTCGTTTTCCTGATGGTTATGAAACGATTGTTGGTGAACGCGGGGTTACTCTTTCAGGCGGTCAGAAGCAAAGAATATCGATTGCTAGAGCCCTTATTTTAGACCCTGAAATATTAATACTAGATGACTCTCTATCAGCAGTTGATGCGAAAACGGAAGAACAAATCCTTCACGCGTTACGTTATGAGCGAAAGAATAAAACAACGATTATTACCGCGCATCGCTTGAGTGCGATTAAACATGCGGACTTAATTATTGTTTTAGATGAAGGGAAAATTATTGAGCAAGGAAATCACACGATATTAATGGAGCAAAATGGTTGGTATCGAAAAATGTATGAGCATCAACAACTCGAGTCTTTGGTGCAGCAAGGAGGGGACAATCATGCAACATAAAGATCGTGTTCTTAGTGCAAAAGAGCAACGTGCTGTTTTTAAGAGATTGCTAGCTTATACAAAACCACATATAAAAACGATGACATTTGCTTTTGTGCTGTTAATCCTTGCGACAGGTGCCGATATTGTAGGGCCTATTCTTGTTAAGATTTTTATTGATGATTATTTAACACCTCGTGTGTTTGAATTTAGAGCTTTAGTTATTTTAGCAACTACGTATATCGTACTCCATTTAAGTGCTGTAATCTTAAATTATGTCCAATTGTTTACGTTTCAAAAAGTAGCTTTGAAGATTATTCAACAAATGCGAATTGATGTGTTCTCAAAAGTTCAGAAACTAGGACTCTCATTTTTCGACCGTACTCCAGCTGGAGGGTTAGTATCACGAATAACGAATGACTCTGAGTCGATTAAGGAACTATATGTAACGGTTTTAGCAACTTTTGTACAAAACTTTATATTCTTAATTGGAATATTTGTAGCGATGTTTTACCTCAATGCGCAATTGGCGTTTTTCTGTTTATTCTTATTACCTATCTTGTTTTTATTGATGCAAATGTATCGAAAGTTCAGTTCTCGCTTTTATGCGGATATGAGTGAAAAGCTGAGCCATTTAAATGCTAAGTTAAATGAGTCGATTCAAGGAATGTCGATCATTCAGTTATTTCGCCAAGAACGCCGGATGAGAAAAGAGTTTAAAGACATTAATGATCAGCATCAAAAAGCCTGGATGAAAAGCATGAAATTGGATGGACTTTTACTAAGGCCGGCTGTGGATTTTGTTTCGATCTTGGCGTTAATTCTAATTTTAAGTTTTTTCGGTATAACTTCATTAAATAGCCCGATCGAGATTGGGGTATTGTATGCTTTTGTCAATTATTTAGATCGCTTCTTTGAACCTGTTAATCAGATGATGATGCGCCTTTCTCTCTTTCAACAAGCCATCGTTTCTGCGGGGAGGGTATTTAAATTACTCGACCACGATGAACTTGCTCCCACTCAAGTAGGGGATCATTCAGCTAAGGTTACAAAAGGTGAGATTGAATTTAAAAACGTTACTTTTTCATATGATGGGAAAACCGATGTTTTAAAAAATATCTCATTTAAAGTAAATGAAGGTGAAACTCTAGCCCTTGTAGGTCATACCGGTAGTGGGAAAAGTTCAATCATAAATATTTTGATGAGGTTTTATGAGGTGAAAGAAGGCGAAATTTTAATTGATGGTCAGCCACTTCAGTCTTTCTCGGAAGCAGAGTTGCGCAATCGATTAGGTTTAGTTTTGCAAGATCCTTTTATGTATACAGGAGATATCAAATCGAACATCCGCCTGTATCATGAGCATATTACAGATGAACATGTAGAAGAAGCTGCAAAGTTTGTTCATGCTCATTCATTTATTGAAAATCTTCCAAACGGTTATGACACTGAAGTAGCAGAACGTGGATCCACATTATCAAGCGGGCAGCGTCAACTTCTATCATTTGCAAGAACGATGGCCATTCAACCAAAAATATTAATATTAGATGAAGCTACGGCTAGTGTTGATACGGAAACTGAAGAAGCCATACAAATTGCATTAGAAAAAATGCGAAAAGGAAGAACAACGATAGCAATTGCTCACAGACTTTCCACTATAAAGGATGCGGACCATATTATTGTTCTCCATCAGGGGGAAATTGTCGAGCAAGGTAATCATGAAGAATTGTTAAAGCAGTCAGGACTTTACCATAAGATGTATTTGTTGCAGCAGGGTGTTGAAAAAGAGGTCGGAATTTCATAATAAAAAAGCCTTAACTCTTGTATTAGAATAGGAGTTAAGGCTTTTTTAATTGTGTTTCTCTCTCATTTGATTTTTGTAATTGGTCGTAAGAGTTTAATAGTCTATCAAGTTCTTGACTTTGCTGTACGGCAATTGGAGAACTTAATCCATACATTAGGCCTACTGTAATTAATTTATTTCGTTGCTCTTCTATCGTTGCTAGTATAATATCTCTACACATGATGTTCTCCTTCGTATTTACATCTATTAAAAATTATACAAAAAACTGGATAAAATCTCAACTGATTGAAAGAAAATTACACAATTATCAATTATTGTTATATGAGAATAATATCAATTTAAATAAATTCGCTCGACGATTGACGGATATACTGTACGGGGGTATAGTAGAAGTGTGAGGTGATCGTATGAAAAAGGAAATACCTTTAGAAGTTATAAATGAAGTACCATCATTTTCAGTGACCAAACGGCAAGAAGAAAAAGAAAAGCTACAAAACCGCTTAAAGAGAATTGAAGGTCAAGTAAGAGGTATACAAAAGATGATTGATGAAGATCGTTATTGTGTAGATGTACTTGTTCAATTATCTGCTGTAAATGCAGCTCTAAAAAAAGTCGGATATACATTGTTAGAACAGCACACGAAAGGTTGTGTTGCCAATGCCATTAAATCGGGTGAAGAAGAACAAGCCTTAGATGAGTTAATGAAAGTCATCCATCAATTTACAAAATAAAAGGCAGGTGATCATGATGGAAAAACGCGATATGAATATACCGATACAAGGTATGACATGCGCAGCTTGTTCGACGAGGATTGAAAAAGTCTTGAATAAGATGGAGGGTGTTGAAGCGTCTGTTAACCTCTCCTTAGAAAAAGCTTCTATCCAAATCGATCCTACTAAAAATACATCGGAAAACGTAGTTGAAAAGATTGATAAATTAGGTTTCTCAGTTCCGATTAAGAAAGTAGATCTAGATATTAAAGGAATGACATGTGCTGCTTGTTCGTCAAGAATTGAAAAAGTGGTTGGAAAAATGGAAGGGGTAAAAGAGGTTCAAGTAAATCTCCCGTTAGAAAAAGGAACAGTCACTTTTTATGAAGGATTAATAGAGCTTGAATCAATTACAGAGAAAATCCATAAGTTGGGATTTGAAGCAAAGTTACCAGTAGATGAAATTCCAGAAGTAGATGAAAAGGAATTAGAGATTAGAAAGCAACGAAATAAATTTGTATTTGCTTTGATTTTCTCACTCCCGTTATTTATTACGATGATTGATCATTTTTACCCTGAGCGCATGTTATTGCCTCATTGGTTAATGAATGGATACTTACAATGGGTATTAGCAACGCCAGTACAATTTTATGCTGGATGGCAGTTTTATAAAGGGGCTTACAAAACTTTAAAAAACAAGAGTGCTAATATGGATGTTCTGGTTGCAATGGGGACATCAGCTGCTTATTTCTACTCTGTGTGGCTCGTTTTACAAGGAGAAGTCTACTTATTTTTTGAAACGAGTGCAGTGATTATTACACTTATACTTCTTGGTAAACTATTAGAGGCAAGAGCGAAAGGAAGAACGTCTGAGGCGATTAAGAAAATGCTTAGCCTCCAGGCAAAAAAGGCAACTGTCATTAGAAATGGAACAGAAATTGAAGTTCCAATTGAAAGAGTTGAACTAAACGACATCGTTGTTGTTAAACCTGGGGAGAAAATACCTGTAGATGGTACGATCGTAGAAGGATATTCCAGCATAGATGAGTCCATGCTTACAGGAGAAAGTATACCTGTTGATAAAAGTGTTGGTGACGATGTGATTGGTGCTACGATCAATTCACATGGCAGCTTTAAATTAAAAGCAACTAAAGTGGGGAAAGACTCAACACTGGCTCAAATTGTTAGAATAGTTGAGGAAGCACAAACATCGAAAGCACCGATCCAACGAATGGTAGATATTATTTCTGGTTATTTTGTTCCGACTGCGTTTGGAATTGCGGTCTTTTCATTTATCCTTTGGTACTTCTTCTTAGGAGCAAGTTTTGAGATCGCATTGATTAATTTTACAGCTGTATTAGTTATTGCTTGCCCATGTGCTTTAGGTTTGGCCACACCTACATCCATTATGGTAGGTACAGGAAAAGGGGCTGAATATGGTATTTTATTTAAAGGTGGAGAGCAATTAGAAACAGCTCATAAAATTAGCACAGTCGTTTTTGATAAAACAGGTACAATTACAAAAGGGGAACCAGCATTAACGGATCTTTTTGTGTATGAACATTCTCAAAAAGAAGATGTTTTGCAATGGATAGCAAGTTTAGAGCAAAATTCTGAGCATCCATTAGCTCGAGCGATTGTTAAAGGCGCTAAAGCAAAAGATATACCGTTAATTCAGCCTGAACAATTCGAGGCTATACCTGGAAGAGGTATAAAAGGTGTAGTCGATCATTCAGATGTTTTTGTTGGAACTAGAAGACTCATGAGCGATTATGGTATTCTAATCAAAGATGAGCATGAAGAAATGTTAAAAAGGCTGGAATTTGAAGGTAAAACAGCGATGCTGGCAGCAAAAGACGGTCAACTCACAGCGATTGTAGCTGTTGCTGATGAAGTGAAAGAAACATCTAAGGAAGCAGTTCGCCAATTGAAAAGCATGGGCCTTAAAGTTGTTATGCTCACAGGTGATAATGAGCGAACGGCTAATGCGATTGCTGAACAAGTAGGGATTGATTTGGTTTTTGCTGAAGTTTTACCAGATGAAAAAGCCAAAAAAGTGGAAGAGTTGAAAAAACAAGGGCAAAAGGTTGTCATGATTGGTGACGGTATTAACGATGCGCCAGCACTAGCTGTTGCTGATATAGGAATGGCCATTGGAACTGGAACAGATGTAGCGATTGAGGCCTCAGATATCACGTTAATGCGGGGAGATTTATTAGCTGTTCCGCAAGCGATTAAAATGAGTCAATTAACGATGCGCAACATTAAACAAAATTTGTTCTGGGCATTTATTTATAATTCTATCGGTTTACCAATCGCCGCTGCAGGCTTATTAGCGCCATGGGTGGCAGGAGCTGCGATGGCTTTTAGTTCAGTTTCAGTAGTTAGCAATGCTTTACGTTTAAAAAGGGTAAAGCTTTGATAATAAATTAAATGAAAGAGGAGATATGAAAATGATGAAAGAAACGATTAAAGTAAATGGAATGACATGTGGACACTGTAAAGCTTCAGTAGAAGGAGCATTAACTAAACTTGCAGGTGTTGTGAGTGCAGAAGTTAGTTTAGAAAATAAAGAAGTAACGGTTGATTTCAATGAAGAGCAAGTAACAGTTGAGCAATTAAAAACTGAAATCGAAGACACTGGCTTCGATGTAGCTTAATAGTTTAGAGAAGGGAGCCAAATGCATATTTGTGCTCCCTTCATAGTTTTTTCATTAAAAATAGATATAATTTATCGATATCGCCTTTATAGTGAAGTCAAAAGTGTGGTTCTATTACTTTTAACGTAATATATACATATCTTGCTCACTATTACTACCTAAAGCGGTAATAATCAAAAAGGAATGGAGTGTACTATATGAAAAAATATAATAAGAAAATGATCTTAGTGTCCGTTTTCATTTCAGGTGGATTACTTTTAACGGCGTGCGGACAAAATGAAACGCTTCCTGAGGCTGCACCTGATGCTGAAGCGGAAAATACGGTAGAGGAAGTTGAAGTTGAGGCTACAGAAGAAGTCGAGGTGGAAGAGGCAGATATCGTACGTGAAGAAACAGCTGAGATCAGTCATACGCACGGTCTCGAATTAAATCCTTCTAACCCAGACAGTTATTTAATTGCGACACATTATGGTGTAGTGGAGTATGAAGGGCCGAATCAAGCTTATGTTCTTGGTGAAATGAGAGATGACTTTATGGGCTTCAGCCGCGTCGCGGATACCCAGTATCTCATGTCGAGTGGGCATCCTGGACATGGAAGTGATCTTCCTGACCCGTTAGGATTTATGTGGAGTGAAAATTCTGGTCAGACATGGGAGTTCAGGAGCTTACTTGGAGAATATGATTTTCATGCGCTTACGGCGAGTTATCAAGACAATAACCACATTCTAGGTCATGCATTGGATTTTAAAAACAATTTCCAATCACTTATTTTCAGAAGTAATGATCAAGGCTTTAATTGGGATCGTGTAGAAACGAACGGCCTACCTTTAGATCAACATGCCGTTCATGACATGGCTTTTTCACCTGAAGATGATAAGATTGTATTTGCGGCTACTGCAAAAGGGTTATTTAAATCTGATGATAGCGGAGTTAATTGGTCAGAATTAGCTACAGGTAATATTAAGGGGCTTGCTGTACTTGGTAATGATGAAGTGTATTATTTTAACGGAAGTAATGAAGAGCTTTACCGATGGACTGGAGAAAAAAGTGAAACTATTTCTTACCCACCTGAGTACGGTGCCGTCAATTATATCGTCGTAAATGAAACGGGAAATCTCATAATGACTACGGAACGTTCATCTTTACTAAAGCAAGAAAGTAATGAAAACTGGAACGTCTTGATTGATAACGGTCAAGTAAAGTAAGAAAGGAATTGTACGTTGAAAAATTTGTCTTTAGTATTAGTTTTTATAACTGTTGGAGTTTTCATATGGTTTGGCAACTATCAAGAATCGTCAGCTACTAATGAGGGCCATTTAGTATTACCGCAAGTAGGTTATCAAGCTCCTGCATTTTCACTTGAAAACTTCGAAGGGCGCATGATCGACTCAGAAGAGTTTCAAGGCAAACCTGTATTACTTAATTTTTGGGCCTCTTGGTGTCCGCCGTGCCGAGTAGAAATGCCGCATCTTATCAGTGTGTACGAGCAATTTTCAGATCAAGTGGATTTTGTCGGAATCAATATGGCCCATCAAGATCGTAATGAGGCTGCACTTGGATTTATTGCTAATTATGAAGTACCTTACGATAATTTAGTCGATTATGATGGGGAAGTTGCACGACAATTTCGGGTCACTGCTTTTCCAACAACTGTTGTCATTGATCATAAAGGTATTATTACTTACCGTCGGGTCGGTGGAATGACTGAAAGAGAATTGATGAATGTCATGCATTCAGTTCTTGAGGAAGGAAGTAATTAATATGTTTGATCCTTTAAATACATTACAGATTGGACCCGTTCAATTGTCAGTGACCATGATTGCCTACATGATTTGTGCCGCTACGTTTTATGGTATTTTAAACTACTCACTAAAGAATACAGATTGGGAAATCAATCGGGAAAATATATTAAATCAAGTGTCAACCACATTTGTCATTTTTTTAGTGGTTTATAAATTTTGGCCATTTATTCTGGAACCATCATTATTATCTAATTTGAGTAATCTAATTTATTATGCTGGAGGACCAGGATCAATTGTTGGTGCAAGTATCATAAGCTCAGCTTTCTTTATCGTCAGTTGGCTGAAGCAAAGATGGGGCATTCACCTCATTGATCGAATAAGTATCGCTGCTTTTAGTAGTTTAATTATGTATTCGATCGTACTGAAAGAAGTAGGGCAAAGTAATCCGCTTAATTTCGGCTGGAAGATTGACGGTGTTTATTTTCATCCGGTGAATGTATACCAAACTGTATTACTTGTTGTGTTTCTTTTTTTTACACTGCAATGGACAAGGTTAAATGGAAAAGGAAAAACAACGATTGTTTTAATAATCGCTTTGATTTTTACGAAAACCTTGCTTGTCCCATTTCAAATCAAGTAATATAGATTTGGATATGCTATAATTAAATTTATCGTTACAGAAAGGGGGCTAGCAATTGACCACATCAGTTCTACTAACAACCATTGGTGCAGCGATGATGGCGACATTGGCGATCATTATTCGTTTAAAAGCAACGAAAAAACCTGCATCGATAAAGAAGATCGTTTTACCTCCTTTATTTATGTCGACAGGATTTTTAATGTTTTTATATGAACCGACAAGACCAGCACCTCTGCAAGTTCTTGAAGCTCTTTCGGTGGGGATGCTTTTCTCTATATTATTAATAAAAACATCGAAGTTTGAAATAAAAGATCAGGAAATCTATTTGAAGCGTTCGAAAGCTTTTGTATTCATACTTGTTGGCCTACTGATCGCTCGTATACTATTTAAGATCATTATCGGGGATTCGATTAATGTTGAAGAGCTTAGTGGCATGTTCTTCTTGTTGGCCTACGGAATGATTATCCCGTGGCGAATTGCAATGTACTTATCATTTAGAAAAGTAGAGCAAGAATTGAAAAATAGCAGTAAAGAAACATTGGTGCCTGCAGAAACATAATAAAAAGGATGGAATTCAAGGTTCCATCCTCTTTATTTATAATAATGCTTGATACGGTGCGACATCAATTTGTTTTTCATTTAATTTCTTTAATAAAAATTTATGATCGCGTTTTGGTGTTGCCAGAATATAACCACGTACAACCAGCTCTTCTGTAATCACATCTGCTTTTTCCTCAACTGCTATCTCGCCAATTTTTCCAGCAATTTTTTGCCTGGCCACATCGCGAAAAAGTTCTGGAACTGGAGATACAAGTTCTTCTAAGAGTTGTTTCATATCATCCGGCCACAAATGAATGGTTTCTTTAATATAATGATCTTGCCAATCTAAAATCGACATTCCATCTTCTTTTGGCAGTTTCTTTAAAAATTTCCTAAACATAAAATATCCACCAATAAACATGACGGTTACTAAAAAAATCGTCCAAAAAACGATAAACCACATAAACCAAGTAGACATATTAACACCTCAATACTTTCATCTAACCATTAAATATTAACATAATAGGGGACGAACATAAAATATATTTTACTCGTTCACTAATTTTCTATAAAATAGAACATTGAGGTGGTTAATTCATGTTGTTTGAAATTTTAATGTACGCACTCCATTTATTTATTTCGATTATCTTTTTTATCTTAATCCCTTTACCTGTCATCATCCATGTGACTGTAACTGAAGGTTCGGAACGGATTCATTTAATTTTAAAGATTTATAAAAAGATAATTATGATTGCACATGGTGCGTTAGTTGTTATGCTTGTAACAGGTGTATTCATCCGATTTGACCTTTCATTGTGGACAATCATCGTTGTTATCGTCTGGGTAATTATTGGAGCTTATTTAGGGTTAACAGCAAAATTTGTGCGAGAGTCCCTAGAAGCAGCGGACAATAAGAAAGTGTTTGACGAGTCGGTAAATAAAGTAAAAATGTTTAGTACTTTACTTATGTTAGCGATTATCGCCATGTTTATCATTAAGTTTACTGATTTTCTATAAACTAAACAAACACAAAAAAGCGCTATTAGCGCTTTTTTGTGTTTGTTTTCACGTAATAAAGAGGCAAGGATCACCTTGCCTCTTATATTCAGATCATTATTTTACATACGCTGTTCCTACAATGACTAGTAGGATAAATAATACGACGATCAATGAAAATCCTTTCCCTGCTCCACCGTGACAGCCGTGGAATTGAGGTCCAGCTTGATAGCCGTGAAACTGTGGTGCTCCATAGAAGTTCATAAATGGATGCCTCCTTTTTGTAGTTTCAATATAAGTATATGTAAAGGCATCCCTAATGGGTGGGCGATTGTCACGAAAGCATCCAGATTGGGCTGATACCTAGCTAAAAAAGTTAAAGTGTACTTAATAAATAGGAATACCAACATTTGGTTACATAAAACATTGCAGTCTGACACATGTTATAGATACATCATACAAAGGAGGTCATTTAAATGGCAAACAACAATAGTTCAAACAAATTAGTAGTACCAGGAGTTGAGCAAGCCCTAGACCAAATGAAGTATGAGATCGCACAAGAATTCGGTGTGCAATTAAGTGCTGATGGCACGTCTCGTTCAAACGGGTCAGTTGGTGGAGAGATTACAAAACGTTTAGTTCAAATGGCTGAACAACAGTTAAATGGTAATCCCACAAAATAATTATTCCTGACCACACCTCCAAAATTAAATATATATGGAATTAGAAGCAGGTTTTCACCTGCTTCTTTTTATTTTGTTTACTTTAAATTCAAACTAGATAAAACAATAATTTCATAAACCCGTGCCGCCAACTAATGGGAAATCACTGCATGGTTTGGGAGGAGGCAGCACGGATAGCCATCAGAAAAACGTTAAGACGAATTCAAAAAACGTTCATTCTGACGATTGAGATTATTTTATACAAATTTTAATAAAAATAATCTTATTTATATCAGTCTTGAGACTGATTACAAATTAAACCCTAAACAGGATAATTTTCCTAGATGTAAGTAATATAATCTTCTTGTATGAGAATATATTGTATCTTGTTGGCTAATAGTTGGAGTTTCATTGTGCACATAATTTAATGGAAGAAAAAGGGCGGAGGAAAAGAATGATGGGTTTCTTAAATTTTTTATTAAAGCGGAAGTTAATCGTTGGGTTGATGGTTGTGTTTGTGATATTTATAGGAACATATGCAACGACAAAGTTAGATCAAGAGTTAATGCCGCCTATTACTTTCGACGGTGCCGTTATTCATGTGGATGCAGGAGATATGACAACTCTTGATGTGGAGCAACGGGTTACGACCCCTATTGAACAGACCTTGCTTGGAATTGATGGTGTGGAAGGATATCAATCTTCATCCAGTGTTGGCAACAGTACGATAACGATAGAGATTGAAGAAGGTCGCGGTGAAGAGGTTTCAAACGAGGTGAAATCGACATTAAATGGCTTGAAACCGCAACTGGATGGAGTAAATGAGATTCATGTTTTCCCGTATTCCATGAATGGAACGTATGAGTTTTTTATGGATATTTCGAACGGCGATAAAGAAACTATGGCTATTTTTGCAAGAGAAGTATTAGAGCCTCGTTTGGAAGCATTGCCGGAAGTACGTGACGTTGACTTAGTCGGTATGAATCAAAAAGAAATTTTTATTGAATTAAAGCAAACTAAAATGGAAGAGTTAGGTCTTAATGCGCAACAAATTATGGGGATCATTCAACAGTCAAACATTGAGGTTGCATTAGGTGTATTGAACGAAGAACAAAATAAACCAACTTTGCGCTGGAATACGTCTATCCAAAATGTCAATGATGTAAAAAATATCGCAATACCTACAATAAATGGTGTGAAAAAATTAAGTGATGTAGCTTCTGTCTCGGAACAATCGAGTGAACATTCGGCAGGAGTTTGGAAAAACGGAAGTGATCATTTCATCCTTGTTCAAGTAGGAAGAGCATCTGATGTGACACAAATTGAAATGGCTGCAGCGATAAGAGCTGAGATTGATAAAATTAGCGCTGCTGGTTTAGTTGAGGGCTTTGAATTAAATGAAGTTGTTTCACAAGCAGACTATGTGACTGATGCGATTGATGGGGTGTCCCAAAATGTTTTAATTGGAGGGATACTCGCTTTATTCGTATTGTTATTATTTTTACGGAATATACGAGCGACGATCATCATTGGCTTAGCGATTCCTGTTTCTATTTTATTAACGTTTACGGCAATGTGGTATTTTGACTACAGCTTTAATATGTTAAGTCTCGTTGGGCTAGGGTTAGGAATTGGTATGATGGTCGATGCTTCTATTGTCATCCTTGAATCGATCTTTAAGAAAAAAGAACAAGGCCTTGGAAATTACGAAGCTGTTGTGAAAGGAACAAAAGAAGTATCCACCGCTGTATTAGCCTCGATGTTAACTACGATTGTTGTCTTTTTGCCGATTGGATTACTCGGTGGAGAAGCTGGGAAGTTCATGATTATTTTATCATTAGTCGTTGTGTTTACACTTGTAAGTTCAGTCATTGTATCTTTTACATTAATTCCGGTGCTTGCAGAAAACTTCTTAAAAGTTAGTACCAAAGCTAAAAATCGAAGTGAAGGAAAGATTATTAGGCATTATGGAAAATTAATTTCTTGGATGGGAAGAAAGAAGCGTTATCGTTACAGTGTCATTGTATTGTTTATTATGATGTTTGTTGGATCATTAACACTAGTATCCAAAGTACCAATGACAATCATGCCAGACGTTTTTAACCGATATTCTGAAGTGATGGTGCAATTAGAAAGTGGAACGACACCATCTGAGCGGGAGGAAATCGCATTAGAAATGTACGACCGCTTAAAAGGAGTTTCAGATTTAACCAATACGATTGTCATCGACAATATTAATTCGATTTACGCCATTATTAATATGACGCCAATTGAAGAGGCGACTACTGAACAAAGCGAAGTCAATGAACAAATTTTATCTGCCCTTCGAGTTTTAGAAGAGCAGTACCCGATCACAAGTGTTGGTTCTGCCATGAATATGGGTGGCGGCTTCCCCATCTCACTTGAAATTAACGGAGAAGATCTTGGGGAATTGGAAGGAATTTCAAACAACTTAATGCATGAACTTGAACAAATTGATGGGTTAGTTGGTATAAAAGCCGCCTCTGGAGAAAAGATGTTAGATGAAATCAATATAGTCTTGAAGGAAGATGCAATCAAAGAGGATAATCTAACCCCTTTACAAATCTCGAATGTCATTCAACCATTATTTTTAAAGAGTCCGATTGGAGAAGTCACCGCTGAAGATAATACGCCTAGACCATTAATTCTAACAACTGATCAACAAATGGACCGTAAACAGCAGCTGCTTAATTTCGAGTTCACAACGCCAACAGGGGAAAAAGAAAAACTGTCTAAATATATAGAGCTTGAAAAAAATACAGTTCCGACTCAAATCGATCGAAAAGACGGTGAACGATATGTAACGGTTATCGCGGATTTAGAAGGTCGTGACCTTGGCTCGGTTAATCGTGATATTCAACAAATGCTCCAAGACTTTAATACACCAAATGGGTACTCGATTTCTATGAGTGGTGATCTTGAAGCACAACAAGAAGCAATGCAAGAAATGATCATTATTCTAGGAATTGCACTGTTTCTTGTGTATGTGGTAATGGCTGTCCAATTTAACAGTTTAAAGCACCCGATTATTGTCATGTCGATCATCCCTATGACGATTACAGGCGTCATCTTAGGGCTGTTTATTACACAAATGGAGTTAAGCATTATGTCCGCGATGGGTGTCGTCATGTTGATCGGAATCGTCTTAAACAATGCGATTTTATTAATTGATCGAACGAAGCAGTTAAGAAATGCTAATTACCAAGTTGCAGAAGCCGTAGTAGAAGCCGGTAAATCAAGATTACGACCGATCTTTATGACGACATTAACAACAGTAGGCGGCATGTTGCCACTAGCTCTCGCGACCGGTGTGTCGAGCAGTTATCAATCTCCGTTAGCAACAGTAGTCATCTCAGGATTACTCTTTGCGACAATGATTACGCTCGTTCTCATTCCTGCAGTTTATTTATTGTTTGAAGACATTTCAAGAGGAGTAGGCAGGCTGAAAAGAAGAAAAACTAAAGATAAAGTGAGTGCAGAAAAAAATGATATGAAGGAAACTACGTTATAGATTTACTTACACCACATAACAGTTAATAGACAGAACCATCTAGATGCATGCAGCACCCATCTAGGTGGTTCTTTATTGTTTTTTACAGTGCTACCTCTCAAATACGAAATGAATATCGGTTGGTAAAGTATTTAATTTGTTGAATTACCAATGAACTATGCTTCTATCAGCTTCATTGTGATCTAGCCCATAACAAAGACTTTGAGTATACATATTTAGTATGCTTTTTCTGATTTCAGAGTAATTCGTTATATAGAAATAAAAAAAGGACCCGAAAATGTAATAGAAGTTATGATTGCATTTCTCTCTCCTGCAAAAGGCTTAACTTTATGAAAACAAATAGAGAATGGAAAAAGTAACATTCTCTGTTTGTGATTGAGTCCTAGTAAAATATATACTTTTTCAAGGATAGTTAAGACATTCCACCATTTGTCTATGAGAACAAGTACATAATGAATCACAAGAAAATGTTCCATAATTAACCAAATTAAGTATGAAAATCCTATCTTTTCGAGTGGCGAAGGAACACTCCTCTTAATATGGAATATTTAGCGTGTCGGAATAAAAATCGCCTTGTTTAATAAGTTTCTTTCGGCAAATTAAACGATTGGGAGTGTTTTTATGAAAAAGAAGAAGGTAGTAAAAACATTAGGAGCAATGGTACTGTGTACAAGTTTATTAGCTCCAACATTTACACCAAGTGTATTTGCACAAGAAACAACTTCTCATCATCATGATTATTCGATCTCAGGGTTTATGACACATGAACAAATGGCAAAGCGACTTAAACAAATTGAAAGAACGAGTCAAGGAAGAGTCCAGGTGGAAGTGGTAGGCGAATCCAACAGAGGACGAGACATTTATATGGCACGAGTCGGAACAGGGGATAGAGTCGTATTAATCCAAAGTGAGATCCATGGGAACGAAAAAACAGGAACAGAAGCAATTATGAATATGCTTCAACAGCTTGGGAATAACTCACGACAATCTCAAAAAATTCGTGACGAACTCACTATAGTTTTCATGCCTAAGATGAACCCAGATGGAGCTGAAATGGATAAACGACGAAATGATATGACGTGGGCTGAGGTTGTTGAAGCTTTCCCTCAACTTTCAAATGCTAGTGCTCCAGCCTGGAACTACCTAGATAGAGGAGTTAGTCAGAGCTATAATTATGCAGAAAATCCTGGATTTGACGTAAACCGTGATTTTAATCCAAATTTAAATTATGTTCCTCAACCTGAAGATTTTCCAGGTCGATCAGCAGCACCTGGCTGGTTTATAACACCAGAAGCACAAGCTTCACGTGATGTATATAAAGGTTTATTAGAGGAGTTTGGAAACGTTGATGTATTCGTTGACCTTCACCACCAGGGGATATATTACGTAGAAGGAACAGATGACAGAGTGACACTATCGATTTCAGGTCAGTTTGTTCAAGACCCTAATACAGAACAAGGAGCAAAGTATCAAGAGTACAAAGAAAAATATAACTATGATTTCTCTCGACAATTAAATGTTGCCATCTATGATGCGTTGAATAGCATTGGTAACTCACCGTTTGGAAATGTAACACTTTATTCTCAGGGACTGGATCTGCCAGGTACTGCCCTAGGAACCTATGCGTTAAATGGTAGTGGAACGGTTCTGTTTGAAGTAACTGGACAAACGCAAAATTTTGGTCAAAAAGAACGTGGTAAACTCGTTAAAGCTGTAGAGCGCGGATTATATGGAATTATTGACGGTATGGTTGATGGTTCTGTATATGAAATTGACCCGGAAGAATATGAAAATATTCCACTTACATCAAGATGGCCAGCAAGTGGTAGTTTTTAATAATAGGACATCATCAAAAAACAACCATTCTCTTTGTGAAATGGTTGTTTTTAATATTTTGAGTACTAGCTATATCTTTTGTTTGTTACACTTTTTTCAAAGAACGGTTTTAGGACAAGGCAATGTGAATTTTTAGAAGTTCTTTTGATTTTAAGCGCTTATTTACGTCTCCATAAATCAGACTGACCCATTATTCCTTTAAATTGGTCATAGGACTCTTTAATTGTTTTACATTTCTCACAAGTGCTGTTGCTATCTTTCGTATTTTCAATCTCTTCAGTTAAGTCTCTGCCACATTCTCTACAGAAAAAAGCCGGATATAACACTGAATTGCCCCTTCTTTTTTCTTCATAGTATAACCGGGAATGTATACCGATTATTCAGTAAATTAAAGTTGTATTTATGTTAATGATGACTATCGTTAATAATAATTTTATATTAATGATTTTGGCGGGACTGTGTGGGAATCGAACCCACCGGAGACGGCACGCGCCTCCCGAGAGGTTTTGAAGACCTTGGGGGACACCAGTACCCCAGCCAGCCCCGTATAGAAACTTGCGGACAACTAAACACTATTATAGTATTTTTCGTCCTGTAAATTCAAGAGTTGTTTTTTCTTGAGGTTCGCGGTTGACGCTGGACACTCGAATACCTATACTAAAAAAGTTATCATTCTATACATAAATTAGGTGAAGTAAATGGACTTTGATATTCAATATTTATCATTCTTCGTCATTGATAGTGAAGGACAAGGGGAACAAGGAGCGAAAAGCTACAAACATTATCAAACGTTAGATGAAGTTTCTTACGTGAATCATCCTTTAAGTGACTTTCTTGAAGGGGAGTTAATGAAAATTTCAAAGCGAAAAGTGGAAAGACATCCAAAGTCTGACCAAGTCCCTACGAAGATAGGCAGGTTTCTCGTAGAAGAAGGCTATGACTTAGCGTCAAACCCAAATTACAATCAATTTAATAAAATTCGTAGTGCTGAGTCTTCGGGCGATTTTCAACTTAGCTGTGAACAATTAGTCCGATCCTATATGGATACAAGTTCGATCCGAGGAGGCGCCTTAATTGTTGCTCGAGCTAAATTAAATAAGTACTTTGATGAACCATTTGTTTTCGTTTTAAAATGTGATTTTGAACCGAAAGTAGCTACCATTACAGATGAAAGAAGTTTAATTCAACAAGTAGAAATGGCGATTACAACGAAAAATATGAAATCAATTCAATACCCGTACATGCCAGAAGAGGGAATGATCGAAGAATGGGAGCTTAAAATTCACCAATCGTCTCACTCCCGTTATTTTGAAGATTTCCTTAAGTTTGTAGAGTATGAACGGTCGATGCCTGAAATCGTGAAAGATCAAGTCATTACATTGGCAAAGCAGTATTATGAAGATACGGGAGTTATGCCTAACCTGAAAATTACAGAGCCTGAGGAAGAGGAAACAGTAGAGACCGAAGAAACAGAAGCTACAAGTCCTACTGAAGCACCGTCACCACCACCACAAACAGATTTCGATACAACGATGGAAGTATGGGCGACAACGCCAAAACGGGAACTCCAAGAGCAGTGGTCAGCTGAACAAGTGATGGAAGCGTCTTATCATCTTGTCGAACAAATTCCTGAATTAGACTTATCGTTTAAATTAGATCATATTGGCATTAAAGCACTTCTTTCTGACTTTGGTGTCAACGTTCATATCGGAAAACAAAATGGTCGCTATTACGTATTATTAGAAGGAGACAGGCTGGAGTTTGGCAAAGGAGCTTCACCGGTTGAGTTCTTAAGACCGAATGAGATGAAAGATATCATCGATAAGATTGGGAAGTAATTAAAAAAAATTCATTTTACACTCTTTTATTTTTTGTTTATCGCATAGAAACTTATGGATAACAAACAATAACAATGAGGTGATGACGGTGAATAAAGAGATTACTACGGCTTTAACGACGATCGGTATTGCTCAGTTACTGAAAGTTCCTTTAAATAAACAGGCGACGGGATCATGGAATTGGAAGTCGGTTATTGAAAGTGGGAATATGCCGAGTTCACACTCAGCAGGTGTTACTGCATTAGCGACGTACGTTGGTTTAAAAAAGGGGTTTACTTCTGTCGATTTTGCGTTAGCATCGGTGTTCGGCATGATTGTCATGTATGACGCTCAAGGTATTCGAAGACAAGCTGGAGAATTATCGATAAAAGTAAATCATTTGGATGATGAAGTAGAAAGACTAGCGGGGCATGACCGGCATGCGGCACATGAAGAAGAGGATCGCAAGCTAAAAGAGATGTTAGGACATCAACCGCGCGAAGTCTTTGCTGGAGCGTTATTAGGTGCTTTTACAGGAGCGATGAGTTACTTTTTAAACAAGAGATAGAGGCTATTATCCACTGGATATAGCCTCTTGTTTTTTTATTATTTTTGCTTATTTTCAATAGGTAAGTGAACGGAAACGGTTGTTCCACTGCCAAGTTCACTATCGATATGCAGGGAACCGTTATGATTTTGGATAATCTTATACGAAACCGTCATTCCAAGGCCTGTCCCTTTTTCTTTCATAGTAAAGAATGGCTCGCCAATTCTTTGCAGGCGTTCTTTCTCAATGCCACAACCTTCATCGATTACATTAACGCAGATGTTTCCTTCGTTTTGAATAATCTTAACCTTGATGAGGTCACCTTCGTTAGAAGCCTCAATTGCATTTTTAATAATATTAATAAATACTTGCTTCAGATGGTAGGCTTCACAATCAATGAGAGGGAGGTCATTTGCAGCATCCACCTCTATTTTAACCCCGGACATTTTTGCCTCAGAGATCATTAAATCGATAACACTTCTTACTAAACTAACGATGTTATTTTTAGTAAAGGCTTCTTTTTGAGGTTTCGCTATTAATAAAAGCTCATTTACGATAATGTTGATCCTTTCTAATTCTTTATCCATAATTCCTAAATAAAAGTCATTATCCCCTTTATTTTCTTGGATTAACTTAACAAAGCCTTTTAAAGAGGTTAGTGGATTGCGAATTTCATGTGCTACACCGGCAGCTAATTGTCCTACGACAGAAAGCTTTTCATTTTTCGCAATCAATTCTTCCGCGCGTTTAATGTCAGTCACGTCTCTTCCAATAACGAATAATGATTTACGTTTTCCTTCTTTAGTGAACAAAGGGACTTTAATGACTTGAAAAATTCTTTCCCCTTCTTCTAGTTGAAGAACTTCTTCAAATTGTATTGGTTTTCGCTTGGCCCATGCATCTTCGTCTGTTTTAACACACTCTATGAAGTGCTCACGATAGTCAGGGTATAACTGACTAAGTTCTGCATCATTCTTCCCAGAGTAGTCTTCTTCGTTCAGATCATATAGCTTATAAGCGAAATCATTTAGTTGGAGCCAACGATTTTCACCATCTTTTATAGAAATAAAATCTGACATCGCATTAATAAAAGAGGACAGCATTTCGCGTTCTTCTTCAACTTTTTGCATTTTATATTGGTTTTTAAAGAGGATAAAAAATAGTATTCCTGACACAACGATAAAAAACCAGCCTTTAAACGTTCTCCATATCGTATCTATATTATTGGACTGCTCCATATGAGTTAGGAATAGGTCTGTACCGAGAATCCAAACGATCCCTAATATAATGTATAGTAAGGGAATTTTATAATAAGGTTTAGCTTTTAATAAGCGACTTAAAGCTTTCATACTATCCGCCTTTCTCAATCGATTCAAGCACTATTATAACACTTGTTCCACAGAAGGTTATAAGATAATTAATGTAAATATTTTAGCATTATTAAAAAAAATAGTTATAATAGGGTGAAATGAGCTAGTTGAGGTGATCAAGATCGAAACACATTATACGATAGGTTTAGCAGGTCATATCGATCATGGAAAAACATCATTAACAAAAGCACTAACGAATATGGAAACGGATCGATTAAAAGAAGAACAAGAGCGGAATATTTCAATCGAGTTGGGATATGCTTATTTTCAACTTACAGACGGATCCGTCATCTCAGTTATTGATGTGCCAGGACATGAGCGGTTTATACGGCAAATGATTGCAGGAGTTGCCGGTATTGATTTAGTGTTGCTTGTTGTTGCAGCGGATGAGGCTGTGATGCCGCAAACGAGAGAACATATTGAAATTCTCAGCCTTCTTGGTATTGAACGCGGAATAATAGTAGTTACGAAAATAGATAAAGTGGATGAAGAATTACTAGCGTTAGTTGAAGAGGATATTCGCTCAGAATGTACAGGGACGTTTCTTGAGAGCGCCCCAATCTGTAATGTAGACAGCGTTAGTTTAAAAGGGATTGATGTTTTAAAGCAATTAATTAACAATGAACTCCACTTTGTAACACATCGAAACTCAATGGGTCCTTTTCGTTTGCCTATTGACCAAGTATTTTCTGTTCAGGGACAAGGGACTGTAGTACGTGGAACGGTTTATGAAGGTAGAATAAGAGAAGGTGAATTTCTTGAAATCTTACCATCTGAACTAAAGACACGAGCACGGCAAATTCAAGTCCATCACCAGCCTGTTCAAGAAGCAGCAGCCGGTCAAAGAGCGGCAATCAACATCGGAGGTTTATCAAAGGATGAGGTGAAACGAGGAGATGTTCTCGTTTCTTCACAACATTACACAGTAACAACGATGATCGATGTCTCGTTACAAGTTGTAAAAAAACTAGATTATCCTGTCAAGCAAAGAGGGTACATAAAAGTACATATTGGCACTGCGGAAGTCTATGGTAAGATCATTATGTTTGATCGAAACAAACTGGAGGAAAAAGAAGAAGTACTCTGCCAATTGCAGCTCGAAGAACCAGTCGTTACAAAGCGAGGGGACCATTTTATATTAAGGCGTCCTACCCCTATGGAGACGATCGGCGGGGGAATAGTGATAAACGCAAATGGGCAAAAGTACCGTTTCGGTGATAAAACAGTAGAAATGCTTAAACGTAAACAAGCAGGTGAACCCAAAGACATCATAATCGAAGTTGTGAAAACGCAGCAAAGTGTGACTCATGAACAATTATTAATTCAATCTGCAATTGATGAAGAGGAATTAACAGTTATGATGGACCAACTCTTAGAGACAAATAAGATCATAGAGTGGGAGAAGGGACAATTTACATTACAAACTCTTTATGAGAGCACGTTGTTACAAATGAAAGAGGACCTCAGACAATTTCATGAAACTAACTCTATGCAAATCGGTAAAAAGAAGGCAGAGATTACTCAAAGTTTTGGAACAATTATTCAGCTGAAACTTCTAGAATATTTTATTCAGTTAGCTGTTGAAAAGGGTGAAATTACGAGAGAAGGACCTTATTTAGCATTGAAAGAATTTACACCGTCTATCCCTAAAACATGGGAAAAGCGGATCAACTTTATTTGTTCGGGCTTAAAAGAAGAAGGCGTGAATGTATCACCTTTAAGCGACTGGTTTACACGGCAGCAAATTCCATCAGACCTTCAAGAAGAGATTAGGCATTTCTTGTTGAGAAACGAACAACTATATGCCCTCGATGAAAAACACTTTATTCATGCTGATGTTTTAAAGGAAACAGTTACCCATTTACAAAATGGAACGAGTCAGGAATTTTCGCTCAAAGATGCGAAAGAAGTTTTGAATGTTTCTAGAAAGTATCTTGTTCCGTTATTAGAACTGTTAGACCGGATAGGTTATACAACCCGACAAGAGCAAAATCGAGTGTGGAAATAGTATAAAAAAGCCAGGTACCCTAAACTCGTAGAGTTTTCGGTACCTGGTACTCTTATGTCTAACGAAAATATTTACTTTACATATATTGCTTTTTCCTGCTTCTCAATTACATCACCGATGATCCTTGCCTCACGGATTCCCTTTTCTTTCAGCTCATTAATATAGAGTTCCGCTTCTCTTTTAGGAAGGCTGATGAGTAACCCTCCCGAAGTAATCGCATCACAAAGAATGGCTTTAGTACTTTCTGTGAGAGAGTTGTCATAGTGAACGACATCATCCAACCACTTCGCATTAGCCTTAGAGCCGCCAGGTATAATTCCTTTATCAGCCAACTCATAAGTCCCATCGAGTAGAGGAACAGCCTCATGATCAAAAATAAAGCTTACTTCACTAGATTTTGCCATTTCAAAAGCATGTCCTAACAATCCAAAGCCTGTTACATCCGTTACAGCATGTGGCTGATAGGGAGATAACGTTTCAGAAGCCGTTTTGTTTAATGCTGCCATGACTTCGGTAACAATTGCTTCTTGTTGTTCTGAAACGGCATTTCTTTTTATCCCTGTTGTTAGTATTCCTACGCCGATGGGTTTGGTTAAAACGAGTACATCACCGTGTTTTGCCCCATAATTTTTAAATACGCGTTTAGGATGAACAAAGCCGGTAACAGATAGACCAAACTTAGGTTCTTGATCATCAATTGAATGCCCGCCGATGATTACAGCACCAGCTTCTTTCACTTTGTCCGCTGCGCCTAACAAGATTTGGGCAAGCATTTCTTCTGGAAGTTTCTTAATAGGGAAACCAACTATATTTAAAGCCGTTTTCGGAACTGCTCCCATTGCATACAAATCACTTAATGCATTCGCAGCAGCGATTTGACCAAACATATAAGGGTCGTCAACAATCGGTGTGAAATAATCAACCGTTTGAACGATCGCTAGGTCCTCTGTTATTTTATATACACCAGCATCATCAGATGTTTCTAGTCCAACGAGAACATTAGGATCTTCAGTCGTTTTAGGTAAATGGCACAAAACTTGTGCCAGGTCGCCTGGACCTAATTTGCATCCTCAACCAGCTTTTGTAGACATTGCTGTCAGGCGGATTTTTTCACGTTCGTCCATGTTTTTCTCCTCCTTCCACCTTCATTTAATCTTAGTATAATGAATGTTTTTGCATACTGGCAAATGATACCTTACAATGGAAGGTGAAATACTATGATGAAGGGAAGGTTGTTTTTTTATGAATTATAAAGTATCTGTTCAATTTTGCATGATGTGAAACTTCGCACCTAAAGCCGCAAGGTTTGCGGAAGAGTTATTTAATCACTTTAGAGGAAATATTGAAACATTAGAGTTAATCCCAAGTTCAGGTGGTGCTTTTGAAGTAACCGTGAATGGAGAACAACTCTATTCGAAGCTTGAAACAGGTGAATTCCCTGAAACAAGTCTGATTATTGACAAAATGGAAAAAATGTAAGAAACGATATAATATAAAAGGCGTTTTGAATTATTACCTGACTGGTAACCTTTATGTGAAAGATACGCTAGTTAAACGAAAAGAGGCTGACATCAGGATACAGCCTCTTTTTCATGGTTATTAAGTAACGAACGAAACGAGAAGAGGGTTTTCAATGAATGAGTTAATGAGACAACTGCCTCCAATTCACGAAATTCAAAAACATGAGAGGTTTTTAGCAATAAAAGATATGTACAACCTTTCACAAGACCAATTGACTGTAATGGCTAAGGAAGTGGTAGCACATATTAGAAAAGCATGGCTCAATACTTCTGACAGCGAGTGCACTCTAGCCCCCGAACAAATTCAGCATTTTATTATTGAGGAACTTGAAAAGAAAGTGAAGGAATTTTCAGCTTACTCTCTTCAACGTGTCATTAATGGTACAGGAACCATCTTACATACGAATTTAGGCAGGGCGAAGTTAAGTGAAGAAGCCATTGATCAAGTTGTTTTAGTGGCGAGAAATTACTCTAACTTAGAATACAATATCGAAAGCGGTACAAGAGGCTCAAGACACGATATTATTGAGAAAGTGATTAAGACCGTTACCGGTGCAGAAGCTGCGATGGTTGTGAATAATAATGCAGCAGCAGTATACCTTATTCTAAAGGCATTAGCGAAAGAAAAAGAGGTAATCGTTTCTCGAGGTGAATTAGTTGAGATTGGCGGCTCGTTTCGAGTTTCTGCGATTATGGAAGAAAGCGGAGCAACACTTGTTGAAGTTGGTACAACAAATAAAACGCACTCGTTTGATTATGAAGAAGCGATAACAGAACAAACCGCTATGATCATGAAAGTGCACACGAGTAATTTTAAGACGATTGGGTTTACCGCCTCTGTTCCTTTAAAAAATCTTACATCGATAAAAAAGGATCACCCTCAAGTACTATTGTATGAAGACTTAGGAAGCGGTGCTCTTCTTGACTTTCGTGATTTCCACATTGGGGAAGAGCCAACGGTCAAGGAAGCGTTAGGAAATGGCGCAGATATCGTATCCTTTAGCGGAGATAAGCTTTTGGGCGGTCCACAAGCCGGTATTATCGCTGGAAAAAAAGCCATTATTCAACGTTTGAAAAAACATCAATTAGCACGGGTACTAAGGGTCGATAAAATGACACTAGCAGCACTAGAAGCTACGTTAAAAGCTTATACCTATTCTGATGAAATGCAAAATGAAATACCTACTGTTAAGGCTATATTAGAGTCTAAAAGCAGTATTCAAAAAAGAGCCATGCAATTTTTAGAAAAAGGACAAGGCTTACCATTTCACTTAAAACTCGAAGAAGGAACATCACAAATTGGCGGTGGAACGATGCCAGGAGTTGAATTAGGCACCTTCTTAGTGTCCATTGCAAGGAAAGGGTGGAGTGCACAGCGGTTATTTAACGAATTACGTTTAAGTGAACCTTCTATTGTTACTCGAATTATTGATGAGAAAGTACACATTGACTTACGCACCATTACAGAGGAAGAGGTGGATATTATCATTACCACGCTTCAACATCTATAATAAAACAATAAAATTAAGCATCGATTCCCATCAGTGGAAAAAAATTCTCCACTGATGGAAATGCATCTATTAACCCTCACCATCGGTTTGGCCAACGTGATTCCGTTGTTTTACTTTTTTAGAACCTTTCATTGGTGCCGGTTGACCCGGGTTCTCTCCTTTAGGGGCATTCTTGCGGATATCTTTGTAAGAATTGTGTTCTGCCATAATTCATCCCTCCTTTATTTAAACAAGCATCAGATAGCATCTAATAACTTACAGTAATAGTATCTAAAATCTTTATTCGGTTTATTCGATGAATAAAGCAACATAAAGTAATGAAAAATAAAATGAGATTATTGAGGAGGGATACTATGCCTTATCATAAAGATAAACAACAATCGTTCCAAGCCGCAGAACAAGCTTTTGTTCAAGCCCAAGAAGCGACAGCTTCCATTGACACAACTAGGGCAGATTATGGACATAATGTAAAAAGAGCAAAGCAAGAAATAGAAGAAGCATTTACTCAAATCAATAAAGCTTTAACCAATGCATCAGAACATCAAAGAGAACAGCTAAGTAAATACGAACAGGACTTAGAGCAGTTACGAAGTCAAGTCCAAGAGTAAACGTCAACAGAACATGAAGCACCCCCAATTTAGTCAAAGATCTAAATTGGGGGTGCTTTTCTGTTCACAATGTTAGTGTCTATTGTCTTCGCGGGGGGAATGTGTAAATTTCAAATGTCACACGCCATATTCAATAGTCAGCCAACATAGCCGTTATTTTACTTATTGATTTTTCTTTTTCTTTTTATTGTTTTGTCTTTGTTCCTCAGTCAATGGTTCATTTGCCATCTCTTGCCCAAACTTGGAATTATAGCCTACATCTTTCCCTTGTCCCTTAGCAGCATTAGCTCCAGGAATGATGTGGTTAGACTTTCGTTTAGTCAATGAAATCACCTCCATTACAATAGTTTTTCTAAAATCTTAATATTAATTTAAAAAATTCATTTATTCTTTAAGAATCTTTTGCTATTCTAGAGTAGGGAAAATGACATTCGAGTGTTAAAAGCGCTTACCTAGGTGCTTTTACAAAATTTAATTAAATTTTTTCCCAACTATTTCGACAACTTTGTCAAACTGTTATATAATAGCTATGAGGAGGGAATACATATGACAAATACTTTTAACGCACGTTCATCTTTTGAAGCGAATGGTAAAAAGTTCGATTACTATCGCCTTCAAGCATTAGAAGAAGCTGGTGTTGGAGAAGTCTCTAAACTTCCTTATTCAATTAAGGTTTTATTAGAGTCAGTTCTTCGCCAAGAAGACGGTTTTGTTATTAAGAAAGAACATGTAGAAAATCTAGCAAAATGGGGAACTAGTGAAGTACAAGACATTGATGTACCTTTCAAACCTTCACGTGTAATTTTCCAGGACTTCACTGGAGTACCTTGTGTCGTTGACCTTGCTTCTTTACGTAAAGCAATGGCTGACCTAGGTGGAGACCCGCAAGTAATTAACCCTGAAATTCCTGTTGATCTTGTAATTGACCACTCAGTTCAAGTAGACAAAGCAGGTACTGCTGACTCATTAGAGTTCAACATGAACCTTGAATTCCAACGTAATGAAGAAAGATATCAGTTCCTTAGCTGGGCGCAAAAAGCATTTGATAACTATCGTGCTGTTCCACCAGCAACAGGTATCGTTCACCAAGTTAACTTAGAGTATTTAGCAAATATTATCCAAACAACAACAGATGAGAATGGTACAGTAGCATTACCAGACTCAGTATTTGGTACAGACTCTCATACAACAATGATTAACGGTATTGGTGTTCTTGGATGGGGTGTTGGTGGTATTGAAGCAGAAGCTGCAATGCTAGGACAACCTTCATACTTCCCAGTTCCTGAAGTTATTGGAGTAAAAGTTACTGGACAACTTCCAAGTGGAACAACTGCTACTGACGTGGCTTTAAAAGTTACTCAAGTACTTCGTGAAAAGAAAGTTGTTGGTAAATTCGTTGAGTTCTTCGGTGAAGGACTTGCACAAATGCCGCTTGCAGACCGTGCAACAATTTCTAACATGGCTCCTGAATATGGTGCTACATGTGGTTTCTTCCCGATTGATGAGGAAGCATTAAACTACTTACGCCTAACAGGACGTTCTGAAGAGCAAATTAAGTTAGTTGAAGAATATTGTAAAGCGAACAGCATGTTCTACGTTCCTGGTGAAACTCCAGATCCAGTATTTACTGATGTAGTAGAACTTGATCTTTCTGAAATTGAAGCTAACCTTTCAGGTCCTAAACGTCCACAAGACCTTGTACCACTTTCTCAAATGCAGGAATCTTTCCGCAATGCAGTAGTGGCACCTCAAGGAACTCAAGGTTTAGGTCTTTCAGAAGATGAGTTCAACAAAGAAGTTACAGTTCAATTAGCGAATGGTAATGAAACAACAATGAAAACAGGTGCAATTGCAATCGCTGCAATCACAAGCTGTACAAATACATCTAACCCGTACGTACTAGTAGGGGCAGGTCTTGTTGCGAAGAAAGCTGTAGAAAAAGGCTTACAAGTTCCTGAGTATGTAAAAACATCTTTAGCACCAGGTTCAAAAGTTGTAACAGGTTACTTACGTGACTCTGGACTACTTCCTTACCTTGAGCAATTAGGATATAACATCGTTGGTTACGGCTGTACGACTTGTATCGGTAACTCAGGTCCTCTTGCTGACGAGCTTGAAAAAGCAATCGCTGACAATGACTTAACAGTTACTTCTGTACTTTCTGGTAACCGTAACTTTGAAGGACGTATTCACCCGTTAGTGAAAGCGAACTACTTAGCTTCACCTCCATTAGTAGTTGCTTACTCATTAGCAGGTACTGTAGATGTAGATCTTAAGAACGATCCAATCGGTAAAGATAAAGACGGAAACGATGTATTCTTTAAGGACATTTGGCCAACTGCTGAAGAAGTTTCTGCTGTTGTAGAACAGACAGTAACTCCTGAGTTGTTCCGTAGAGAATATAATGATGTATTCGAAAGTAATGAGCGTTGGAATGAAATCGAAACAACTGAAGATGCGCTGTATAAGTGGGATGATGAGTCTACTTACATTGCTAATCCTCCGTATTTCGAAGGACTTTCAAAAGAGCCAGGCGAAGTTAAGCCATTATCTGGTTTACGTGTATTAGGTAAATTTGGTGATACAGTTACAACTGACCATATTTCACCTGCTGGTTCATTCAGCAGCACTACTCCAGCTGGAAAATACCTTGTTTCTAAAGGTGTTGAACCAGTAGACTTTAACTCATATGGTTCTCGTCGTGGACACCATGAAGTAATGATGCGTGGTACGTTTGCAAACATCCGTATCCGTAACCAAGTTGCTCCTGGCACAGAAGGTGGATTTACAACTTACTGGCCAACTGGTGACGTAATGGCAATTTATGATGCGGCTATGAAGTATAAAGAAGATGGTACTGGCTTAGCTATCCTTGCTGGTAAAGATTACGGTATGGGAAGCTCACGTGACTGGGCAGCTAAAGGTACGAACCTTCTTGGTGTTAAGACGGTTATCGCTGAGAGTTATGAGCGTATCCACCGTTCTAACCTAGTATTAATGGGTGTTCTTCCACTTCAATTCTTAGAAGGTGAAAGTGCTGAAACATTAGGCTTAACTGGAAAAGAAACGTTTGAAGTAGCAGTTACAAATGATGTTAAACCTCGTGATATTGTAACGGTTACTGCAACAGATGAAGCTGGAAAGAAAACGCAATTTGATGTTCTAACTCGTTTTGATAGTGAAGTTGAAATTGAATACTACCGTCACGGTGGAATCCTTCAAATGATCCTTCGTAACAAACTAGCTAACGAAAAAGCAAATGCTTAATTTATAAGAAACAAACAAGGCTGACCCGCTGGTCAGCCTTGTTTTATTTTTTATAAAATTAAAAATGCAAACACTACATCAATGTTATTTCTTAATATAATACGTAGCTCGGTCGGTCTTAATGGTCATAAACTCTTTAGATGTTTCAAATGATAACAGTTCCCGGATCGGTAATTCATAACTATTCAATGGAAGTTTAGCCTTACCATTTGTATGGACGACGGTTCCTTTGCCACGTAATTGAATAGTGTACGGGTCAACATAATCATCCGTATCTTCCACTTGTTCCACGATTTCCACTTCCTCAAGTGACAGAGTATTTCTGTCTACATCATCTCGTTCTTGTTTCTCAATAGAAAGCTGTTCACCTTTCCAATCATTTAGGTGATTAAGTATCGATTGAATTTCTTCATTTGACTTGCTAGACATTTTGAATCCCCCTTCCATTTTACATTCATATTTTCTTCTACTTTAGCCAAACCTATGAACGAAAAATTAAAACTTCTGTGAAAGAGAGGAAAAAAGAAATGGGACGTACAAAAAAAGGTAATGCAAATGCCAATCGAAATAACAATGCTAAAAAGCAAGGGAAAAAAAATCATGCTGAAGAATTTGCATCTTATGCGGAAGTAGAATCTGAAAAAATGAGCCGAGACATGGATAAGTAAGGGAGACTAATAAATATGACAGTTCAAACGCAAATTCAACAAGCGCTGGCACAAGCCCAAAGTGTTCAAGCGAGTCTTGTACAATTTTCGTTGGAAACAGAAAATCAATCAGCAAAGCAAATGTTCGAACAATTAGCTCAACAGCAAAAGAACATTTGTAATTTACTTGAAGGTCGATATCAGCAAGTTTTAAACGAGGAGCCGCAATTTAATCAAAATCAGTAAAATAGGTTTTTGTGTATAAAAAGACTTCTCGATATGGCTTCTTTCAAGGCTAAGACGGTATGGGCTGACTCCTAGTGTTTATACACCCATTTAAAGAGTGGTGTATTTTACTTTATTAGAGTCAGCCTGCTTAATTTAGAAAGGAGTATAGATTACATGTTTGAATTTTGGACAGGGTCACCGGATTTAGCAGTGTACGGATTTTTGATACGAGCACTTATTGTTTATGTTTATGTTTTTCTTTTGGTTAAGATATTAGGTCAGCGTTCTCTAAGTACTGTGAACCCTATTGACTTTATTTTTGGTGTCATTATTGGTGATATTGTTGGGGAGCCTTTATCAAGTGGTGAACTCCCATTGGGTGGACCATTAGCAGCCGCAGCATTAATTGTAGGACTGCATTTAGCGTTAACCGTAATATCGCTACATACTCCAAGATTTAGAAGAGTTGTGGAAGATGAACCAATCATTTTAATTCGACATGGAAAGATCTTAAAAGAGCAAATGACAAAAGCCAAAGTTACGATCGATTCTTTATTAATGGATATGCGCTTACTTGAAACAAATTTAAACGAAGTCGATTATGCTATATTAGAAGCAAATGGACAGATTAGTGTCATTAAAAAAAGTCAATACGATTCGATCACTCCACAGGATATGTCCATTGAAGCGACCAACAAAGGATATCCAACCGTACTTATTGAAGATGGACATATTATATTAGCGAATGTTAATAAAGTAGGGACTGTGGATTGGCTCAGAGACCAAGTGACGAAGCATGGATATGGCAGCTATAAAGACATCTTTCTTATGACAATGGATGAAGCAGGACAGATTTATATAAGCCCACAGGAAAAACAAGGAGCGCAATAGGGTTTTAAAACCACAAATATAATATAAAGTAAGAGTTTTCTTACAATTAGGTATAAATTCACTCTATAACAGTAAAAATAGTGATACTATTTGTTAGGAGTGATATACATGAGAAAAATCAGAAAATTATCATTTGAGGAATTAGTTCAGGAAAATAAACGGCAACTAATGAATGATAAAGAAGCACTTGAAAAAATTGAAGAGCGCTGGGAACAAAAAATTCAGAAGGAAAATGGTGTGGCATTTTAAGGTACTAGGTCTGTTCCAGTAACGTGACCGGTCTTTTTTTACACGTTAAGTATTGATAAATTGAGAGCAAGTAAATACATTTGACGTAGTGTAGAGATCATCGTGTTTCCTTTATCTCATACGGTGGCTCCAGTCCGTACGTCGCTAAACGGAACCTTGTACTTTGTTATCAAAAACTGCCACTTATGATTCGCTCCCTTTCTGCTTACATTATAGTTAGAGAAAGGGGGAGAACAATGGCAAAGTCAAAGCACGCATTTGATAAGTTTCGCCCAAATCACCTAGGTACACAGCCTAGAAAAAGTGACTCTAATAATGGTAAGAAAATGAATACAAAAGGAAATGAACACCCTGATTATGTTCCGCCAAAAGGGTAAGTGTTAAGTGCTAGTTGACCTCAATTATGATGGAGTGCTATAACCGATAGCATCTTCTCAGTTGAGGCCTAGCACTTTTTTTTTGGTGGTTAACCTCATAATTAAGTGTTTTGAGCTGTTGTTGCCAATCCTTTTTTCTCGTAACGTAAATAGTACCATGCTATCATGAAGTAAAAGAATTAAAGAGGAGATAGTATGGGTAAAGAACAATATCATTGCTGTGCTGCTTGCAAGCACTTTAGAGTCTTAAAAAACAATGGAAATACCCAATATTTTTGTTCGCGTTTAAAATACGAAACAAAACCAAATTATCAATTTAACTGTTGGGAACCAAAAGAATCGGTATTAAAAATAATGCAAAAACGTGGTGTTGAAAAGTGTTGAAATTCATCAAAAATTTGAGAAGGAAAAGTCTTGTCTAATCGTCCCAAAAAATCAATAATGAAACAAAGGTTAACTTAGGATGGAGATTAGAAGGACGTGTTTTCTATTAATAACAATAACAACCGAAATTTATCTTCTTCTCAACAAATAAGAGCCTTTGCTCTTGTTTTATTTGTTATTTATTTATCTTTACTTTTTTATGTCACTTTGTTTGCTTGGAATTATGGAGCTTCACTTGGAGCTGAAGGACCAGGTGGTCGCAATTATAATTTAATTCCTTTTAGAAGTATTTACCGGATCTCTGTTTTTAGTAAAGATATAATGGACCCAATCACCATATTACTGGGAAATATTGTGTTATTTATGCCGTTCGGTTTTTTACTTCCATTTGCAATGAAACAGTTAAAAAAAGTCATTTTAAAGGTTACAATTGCCGGCTGTATTATATCCATTTTTATTGAGTCCAGTCAGTTTATGTTCACGTATCGCGTTGCAAATATTGATGATGTAATATTAAACACGTTTGGTGCATTAGTAGGAGTACTCCTATTTGTATCTCTGCGGTTGATTAAAAGGCGAGTTATTATCTTCTACAACAAATAAGGAACCTTAACATTTTAGTTAAGGTTCCTTATTTGTTTATAACTCATTGAGATGTAAGACACGTTTTTTCCAAAGTCTGTAGCAACCGAAGACGATTCCTACAAATACTACATAAAAGAAGAAGATAAGAATCAGGTCCCTCGGATTGGTTACTAGTGTATTCCCAACGATGGCAAATAACATCATGGATGGCATCTTTCCTAGGGAGGATGCAACGGCATAGTTAATAAATGAAACTCTGCTTAAAGCAGCATAGACGTTAACGATGATCGAAGGAATAAATGGTATGAGTCGACTTAAAAATAAGGCGAAAAATGCATTTCGCTCAAACAAAACGGTAACTTTCTCTAAAGGCTTGTAGTTACGCAAGATGGCGTTACCCCAATCTTGAAAACTAAAACGAACGACCAAAAACATAATAATAGAAGCTGCAGATGAGCCTACCCAAATGACAAAGGCTCCTAAAGCTGGCCCGAAAGCGGCACCCACGATTCCGCCAATAATAGGGTATGGGATAATGGGAAATAAAGATAATAAAGTGGCAACAATCATCGTTAATAATAGATAATTTCTAGCATACGTATTTAGCCAGCCGATTAATTGATCTCCATAAATGTATAGTAAATATCCGATGATAATATAAAGAGTAACTGCCCCAATTTTTTTAAACATTAAACTCTCCTCGTTGCAAATATAGTGTGGTTAAGGTAATGAGCACTGATTTTGATTTTAATAGTAACTTAACCAATTATAACGAGACAGGTCTTTTATTTAAAGAAATTAGCTGAAAAAACTTTTTACTTTTCACAATTAGTTCACATTGCTAATATATAATGTATAATACATAGATGAATACTTGGTTTTATAGGAGTGAAAGTAGTAATGAAAAAATTAGTTGGTTTATTAATTGTTTTTTGCTTATTAATGCCTTTACAAGTGTTGGGGCATTCATATGTCGGTTCATCGACACCAAGTGAAGGAGAAGTTGTAAGTGAACCATTAAAAGAAATTTTATTACAGTTTGATGCGGGCATTGAAGAACATACGTCGATCGAACTTGTTGATGAGGACGGAGTAAACGTTTCAATTCGTGATCAATATGTTCAAGAACGAACTTTAGTGGTGTTACTAGATGAGTTGGTTTACAGTGGTGATTATACAATACAATGGACGGCGCTAGGAAGTGATGGACACACAACTGAAGGTACGATTTCATTTACAGTTGATGCGCCTCAGCCAGAAGTCGTTAACGAAGAGGTTCCTGAAGCAAATGATGAAGATGTTCCACAGATTAATGAAGAAGTTACAGAAGAAGAAATAATTGACGAAGAACTAGTTGAGAGTGAAGAAAACATAGAAGAAGAGACTGTAGAAGCGACAAATATTATTTTATTTATCCTAATTGGTTTGGTTGTAGTGATCGGAGCTTTAGTCCTTTTACGTCGCCGTAAATAAGTGGAAGGGGGGATTATAAATGGTTGAAGTGAGTCAGGCTTTAATGTATGTTTTATTTTCATTTTTGCTAGGTATAGCTTTACTATTAGTTATACCTAGTCAATGGAGACCTTCGTTTTTTGTGAAAAGCCGTTTCGTTTATGGAAGCATTGGTTTAATCCCCTTGTTAAGTATCGTACCGGTAATATCAGTGTCCTATTTTATTCATATACAATATGAAGCACCATTCGTCTCTACTTTCACACAAGTTGTGCTTGGCTATAAAATCGGGCAAGCTTGGATGGTTACGATGATTTTGGCTTTACTCGTTAGTGTTAGTTATTTTATCGTTGAGCAGACGCCAACCGTAATCTCAAAAAGCCTGTTTTTTATACTCGTTCTTGCGTATACAGTTTCATCAAGTTGGGCTAGTCATGCCGCTTCTTTAGACGAAGCTGGTGGCTTTTTGTATAATGGTATGCACTTTATTGCTGCAACCATCTGGATGGGTACAATATTAATTGTCAGTTGGTTTGCGAAGGATGATAATTTACACAAATGGTCCTCGTTTATTCGATGGTTTTCTCCTGTCGCACTAGGTGCCGTAAGTATGTTAATCTTATCGGGATTATTATTAATGACAATTATTGTTCCAGAGTATGTGAACTCTTGGGTGCTTTCTTATGGGCAGTTATTGCTTTTGAAGCATATCTTAATTATTCCAATCGTAGTGTATGGGGTAGTCCATGGCTTCTTATTAAGAGTAAGGCTACAAAAAGTTGGTATCTCGCGCTTTAAGCGAACCTTAAAAGCAGAAAGTATTGTCGGTCTAATGATTTTTGTAATTACAGCTATTATGACTGAAAGAGTACCACCGCATGAAGTCGCTAGAACATTACAATCGACGGATCCTTCCTTGTTATATCAATGGGTGGTCGGTGATCATTTGGGTTCATTGGTGCCGCTTTCTTTCTCGTTTAATTGGTTGTCAACAAGCCTTTTAGTCGGTGCTTCAGTCCTGCTTATTCTGTTAATAGTTGAAATTTTGAAAGGTAAAGGGGTAATTAGGGTTACGATCGTGTCTTCTTCTTTTGTGGTAGTGACTTTAATAGGACTTTTACTGAGCACGCAGCCATCAAGTCAAGGTTGGATTGGGGAAGAGGCGTTTGTTACTCCGTTAGAAGCCATTCAATCAAGTCAAGATGGCGAGATCGAAGTATTGGTTGAACGTAAACTTCCAGATGGTTTTGTCGCGGTTGTTTATCATATTGATTACGATCGATTAGCAGCAGATCTTTTATATAAAGAGGGCGGAGATTATTATAAAGTTAATGATAGTAACTTAATGATTGGTGGTATTCCAATTAGTGAAATGGATCATAAAATTCGTACGTTTATTGTGCGAAATGGTCCATGGCTTCAAGACGATCAGCCATACACGTATGTGACAATTGGGCATATTCGTGAGCCGATAGGTGTAGACCGAGTGACCATTTATTTTGAAGGGGACACAAGTGAAACACGAGTAGAAAACAATACGTTTATCAACGTAATTAGTGCTGATACAGAATGGGATCCGAATCATCCGATTGAATTTTTCGATGAAAATGAGGAAGTAATTGGCGGATACATGAGAGGCTTTCTTGAAGAAGGGGTCTATTGCCATTAGTAACGGTGTTGGGGGAACGATAATAGTTCCCTTTTTTTTTATTTTTCGATAAAAGGGTATTAACCGTATGTTGTGTTAATTTTTTTAAAGGAAGAATTAAAATTTCGAAGATGTCTAGATCCAGGCCCTATTAAACAGGCGCCTTCCGCCTTTCGAAGATGTCTAGCTCCAAGCGCCATCGGCTCGAGGTCGCTTCGGTCCATCAAAAGTGTCTAAAGAGCAAGCCACTTAATGCTGGCCCTCCAGCGCTTGTCGGCGATAAACAGGCGCTTTCCGCTTTTCTTAAAATCCGAAAACTTCACATATTTCGTTTTCCGAAAAAGGTGTTACAATAAAGAAAATAATCGTGAAATTGAGGGAGTAAAATGGAAAAACAAAAAACACCTATTTTAACGTACATAATGTTAGCGGTGGCAACGAGTATTTGGGGAAGTGCATTTATTGCTGGGAAGGTTGCGGTAGAGAGCTTTGAACCTGCTACAGTTGCCTTTTTTCGTTTCCTCGGAGCGGCAATTTTGTTGTTTCCAATTATGTGGGTGATGGAGAAAAATCGTCCGAAGCCTACTAAAAAAGATTGGGGACTGTTTGCATTATTAGGCTTAACCGGTATAGCGATTTATAATATTTGTTTCTTTTTAGCGAGTAAACATGCACCGGTAATTAAAAGTTCTCTTTTCATTGCATCGAACCCGGTATTGATTGTATTATTATCAGGTTTATTTTTAAAAGAAACGATTACAAAACGTCATATTGTGGGAATGAGTGTAGCTTTATTTGGTGTTGCCATCATTATTACAAATGGCCACCTCTTAGATTTAGTAAAGCTAGGCTTTGAACCGATTGATTTTATATTATTAGGAGCGGTTATTAGCTGGGCACTCTATAGTGTATTAGGAAAAGTTGTGCTAGGAAAATATAGTGCCATTGTATCAACGACGTACGCTGTATTTTTTGGAACCCTCTTTTTATTACCATTCGCGTTATATGAACTTACATGGACCCAAGTACAAGGCGCGTCAATCGGGGTATGGGCGTCTCTTCTTCATATGAGTGTATTTGTTACAGTTATTAGTTTTATTATGTACTACCAAGGTATACAAAAAGTCGGTGCTGCTAAGGCATCTATCTTTATCAATGTTATGCCTGTTTCAGCTGTTATTATGGCGACGTTGTTTCTAGGGGAAACTTTTACATTAGCCCATGGCGTTGGAGCTGCTTTCGTTCTGTCAGGGGTTTATATAGGCACCTATGTAAAAGCAAAGAAACAAAAAGAGGATATTCAGGAAAAACAGGTGATGGTAAAATAAAGAAATAAGTTGGACATAGAGGTGAACATCTTGATGAACGAACTAAGAGTATCCATTGACCAAATTCAAAATGACGTCCAAGTATGGTTAGAGGAACCTGAACAATTTATTCAAGAAGCTTTAGCGCTTCGTTATCTTACTATTTTAGAGGACCGCACGGAACCCGTATCCGGCAGACTGCGTGCTGCGGTTTTAAGCTTATTGGCTTTAAAAAGAAGTAACCGTTATAGTCTTGATGATCCGTTGCTGAAAAAGTGGTTAGATGAGGCATTGACAATTGAACCGAATCATCCTTTGGCTAATGAAATCCATACAGAACGGTTAATCTCACAATTAGAAATAGATATTATCCCAGAAAAATTACCGCAAATTCGGGAAACAGACCATGGGGCTTCGAAGAAAAAGATCGCTCAAGATTATTTTCAAATCGCAAATCAATTTTTTTCGAAAGCTTCGGAAGTTCATTCTATTCTTCATCAAGCCAAACAGGCAGCTGAAATGAATCAAAATAATAAACAAATCGAAACAGTAAATCAACTTGAAAAGATCATCACAGATTTACATGAACCGATGTTAGCTATTGCAAAAGCGACTGAAGCTTACCAAGAGTCTGCCACAGGCATCTTTTATTCTGCGTCACAGTTAAAGGAAATTAGGGCTTCGATAAAAGTTATCGAGGAACTTAAAGAAGCTTGGCAAGAAGCGATTCAAAAAGAAAATGAAAAGATGACATCAACCGACCAAGATCAATATCCGCAATCGCTAAAAACGTTAAATCAAATGATCGGTTTAAAAGACGTGAAGGAACGAGTTAAAGGACTGTATCATTTTCTTCAATATCAACGTCGACGAAAAGAAGAAGGGTTTCGCATTCAAGATGACTTAAGTTTAAATATGATCATTACAGGGAATCCCGGAACCGGCAAAACGATGTTAGCTCGACTTTTAGCAAAAATTTATTATGAACTCGGGGTCTTGCCGCGAGAAGATGTGCTTGAGGTCGATCGTTCTCAGCTTGTTGGCGGATTTGTAGGACAAACGGAAGAAAATACAATAAACATGATTGAAAAATCACTCGGAGGCATTCTTTTTATTGATGAAGCTTATAGTTTAAAACGGGAAGGTGCCGGAAGCAATGACTATGGTCAAGCAGTAATTGATACATTAGTTTCAGCGATGTCCAGCAGCGATTATGCTGGGAAATTTGCAGTTATATTAGCAGGTTATCCAGAAGAAATGCGCCAATTTCTTTGGGCGAACCCAGGTCTTAGAAGCCGATTCCCGGAGCCGAATCATATTCATCTACCCGACTATTCTATTGATGAGTTGTTATTAATTGGTGAAAGAATGGCACTCGATAATGATTTTGTGTTCTCAATGGACGGGGTGAGAGAATTAAGAAAACGGATTGAAACAGAGCAAGTAGATGAAACATTCGGTAACGCACGGACAGTGAAAAATATCGTACTTGATGCCATTTTTAAAAAAGGATCGCAGGTCGATACGGCGAATTCATTAACAATCGATCAACTTACGGTGCTTGACGGCAAAGATGTTAAAGCTGACCAACGTACAGTTGAAGAAAACGCAGAAAGTGCATTGGAACAACTGTCTCGTTTAATTGGTTTAGATGAAGTAAAGCGGGAAGTACAAGCACTTAGTTCATTAGTGCGTGTTCAACAATTAAGAGCAGAAAAGAACATGCGTGTCATACCCGTTCAGCTTCATTCTATTTTTACAGGTAACCCAGGAACGGGTAAAACGACAGTGGCTAAGCTCTTCTCCAAATTATTAAAGGAAATGGGTTTATTAAAACGCGGGCATGTCGTCGTCGCTGGTCGAACAGATCTTGTGGCTGGCTATATGGGACAAACAGCCATAAAAACGAAGAAAAAAATTCGAGAAGCCTTGGGTGGAGTCCTCTTTATTGATGAAGCTTATTCATTAGCTGCAGGTGGCGAAAAAGACTTTGGTCGAGAAGCTATTGATACATTAGTTGAAGAGATGACGAGACATAATGAAAACTTAGTCGTGATCTTAGCGGGTTATCCGAATGAAATGAAGCATTTGATTGGGCAAAACCCTGGATTAGAGTCGAGATTTAAAAAGTATATTCACTTTGATGATTATTCAAAGGACGAAATCTTACGTATGGTGACGATGTATGCATTAGAGTACGGTTACCAACTAGATAACGGCGCCATAAATCATATCGAAAAAGAAATCCAAAACATTACAATAACAAGTAATGGTCGTTATGCCGTAAATTTAGTTGAATTAGCCATACGTGAACAAGCACAACGCATTTGTCAGTTAAAAGAAGATGAAATTCAACCAGATGACCTGATGATGTTAATGAAAGAGGATTTTGTTTTTTAACACTCGAATTAGATTTTTAGGAAATTTCAAAGAAAGAGTGCAACTTTAGGGAAGGAGCTCTAAATATGAAAAAGTCAGTAACTGAAATTGAAGTCCGATATAAAGAAACAGATCAAATGGGAGTCGTTCATCACTCGAATTACGTCGTATGGTGTGAGTTAGGTCGTACCCATTTAATAAGAGAATTAGGTTTTAATTATGCTGAAATGGAAAGTGACGGGGTTTTGTCTCCAGTTACTGCAATTAATTTAGCTTATAAATTTCCAGCTAAATATGGGGATACAGTCACAATTGAAACGTGGATAGAACGCTATGATGGAATAAGAGTCGTATATGGATATAACATTGTAAATGGGGACGGGGTTCAATGTGTAACAGGGACTAGTGAACACGTTTGTGTTAAGAAAGAATCCTTCCGCCCTATTTCCATCAGAAAACATTTACCGGATTGGCATGCTGTTTATGAGCGTGAAAAAAAGGCAGTAGAGTAAATTTCTAAGCCGAATATAAAGGAACCTCCAGCAGCAAAATAGATTTGTACAAATCTTAAGGAGGCTTTTCCATGGCTAAACCAGATAACCGTAAAAATAATGTAGAGCGATTACAACAAATGCGAGAGAATACGATCCAAAACATTGAAGCAGCTGAAGAGACTTTAGCTCAAAGTGATGTGGATGGTGCTGAAAGACAAGCTATTGAGCAAAAAAATGACCGTCGCCGTGAAAGTATCCATGCATTTGAATCTGAAATTAAAGATGAACAAGAAGACCGTGAACGTGGCAATTATTAACTCGATGGAGAAGCAGGTATTGTGAAAAGGCAATCCTGCTTTTTTTGATGCCTATGTGAACTTAAAAAATACTGAACTTATTTTTTTGATCATTAGGCGCTAAAGTCATATGTCAATATGCGCTTCTGATTTTCGTGTTAAAATTAATATGATAGATTTTTTAACAAAAGAACTGATAACATAAAAAATGTAATGTATATGTTAGGGTGGAGAAACTCGTTTGTCATTAGTGAAAACGGGCAAATTAATAGCAGGATGGAAAGTTACTGGGGGTAATATAATTGGAAAAAATGCAACAGCAGATTATACAAGCGTTACAAGTGCAAGCTAAAATCGAGCCAACTGAAGAGATTCAACGTAGAGTTGATTTTTTAAAACGATACTTACTGCATACTCAAACGAAAGGGTATGTACTTGGCATCTCAGGAGGACAAGATTCAACGTTAACAGGAAAACTCGTTCAAAAAGCAGTCGATGAATTAAATAGTGAAACTAAATCTGATCAATATACGTTTATAGCTGTACGACTTCCCTATGGTGTTCAACTAGATGAACAGGATGCACAAGATGCACTAGATTTTATTCAACCTTCACAAAGGGTGACAGTTAATATAAAACCGGCAGTTGATGCAGCATATTCATCATTTACACAAGCAACGGGACAAACGTTATCAGATTTTAATAAAGGTAATACAAAGGCAAGGGAACGAATGAAAGTTCAATATGACATTGGTGCACACCATCAATGTTTAGTTGTAGGTACGGACCATGCAGCTGAAGCTGTTACTGGATTTTATACAAAACATGGCGATGGTGCTTGTGACATAGCCCCTTTGTTTGGGTTAACAAAACGTCAAGGAAAAGCGTTGTTAAAAGAATTAGGATGTCCATCGCATTTATATGAGAAAGCACCAACTGCAGACTTAGAAGAAAATAGACCAGCATTGCCAGACGAAGTGGCACTCGGTATGACTTATGAACAGTTAGATGATTATTTAGAAGGAAAAGAAGTACCATCTGATATTAAAGAAAAAATTGAAAAGCGTTATATAATGACTGAACATAAACGAAAACTACCAGTAACGGTATTTGATACTTGGTGGAAAAGTGAATAGTTAACTTAGAACCTGCCATCAGTTAAGAGGCTATTCCACTTGACCGATGGTTCTTTCACATAAATGCCATAAAACAAATGTATGAAAGAAGCTCCCTCCACATAATATTCAATGGGTCCATCTAATACCAATTGTAAAAGAGGGAGTAAATGATGATTAAGCAAAAATATATTTTATTATTAGCGCTGAGTTCGATATTATTTGGTGTTGTCGGTTTTTGGGCAGGGACAAACTATGGGTCTACTATGGTGAATTCTGAAGTTATTGAAACGATAAGTGACCGGTTAGAGATTGGCGATTCCGTAGAAATTAATGGTCTTGATTTTAGATTAAATGAAGTAAAACTTGAACCAACAGATGAGGAATATGGATATATCATTGCTGACGTAAGCATTACCAATAGGAAAGAACAAATCCATGAGTTCACTTTACACAAGCTGACGATGGTTGATGAAGAAGGGTTCGCCTATAAGCATGACCACCACTATGAAACAAAGGGGATCTTAGGCGGTCAGATTGCACCAGGACGAACCGTAAGGGGTGAAGCAGCATTTTTGGTACCGCTAAATGATAGCTATGAATTTATCTACACAGATCATTTGCGAACAGGACAAGTGATCTGGTATGTTGATTATGAAAGGATAAAAATGGTGAACGACGAAAAGGACTGATTGGATGAAAAGTGGGCATTCAAATACGGATTTACATATGCATTCTACTGCTTCGGATGGTGGTTATCGGCCAGAAGCACTCCTAAAAAAGTGTAAAGAAGTAGGTCTTGAATACATTGCGTTAACAGATCATGACACGACTGCAGGTGTTAAGGAAGCGGTTGAAACAGGTAAACAATTAGGTATAACTGTAATCCCAGGAATTGAATTTTCAACAAAGTATAATGGGAAAAGTGTTCATATTCTTGGCTATGGTCTAGATTACGATAATGAAGAATTATGTGAGATGTTAAAGGGCCAACAAGAGATGAGAAGAAAGAGGCTCGATGTCATTATAAGGAAATTAAAAGATGTCGGTCTAATCGTAACAGCTGAAGATGTGCTAGAGTTTGTAGACGGGGGAAGTATTGGAAGACCTCACGTGGCAAAAGCGTTAATTAAAAGAGGGTATGTGAAAGACGTAGCGGAAGCCTTTGATAGATTTTTAGCAGAAGGACGGCCTTGTTATGTACCAAAGGAAAAAGAAATGACGCCAGAAGAAGCATTGAATTGGATTAAACGGATGAATGGTGTTTCAATTCTAGCTCATCCGGTGTACTATGATTTGGATGACTGGATTGAAACACTTGTTGCTGACTACGGTTTAGATGGGGTAGAAGTTTATCACCGTGATCATTCACCAGAAGACCGTAACCGTTATGAGCATCTTATTCAACAGATTGAGGAAAAGTATAAACTGTCATTGCTGAGAACCGGGGGTTCGGATTTCCACCATGAAGATTATGGCAGAGTACCAGAACCTCTTGGAATTACAAGAATTGATAATTATTTTGCAGAACAATTATTAACAAAAATTCACAAAATGAGGAGATAAGCCCCCCTTTATTACAAGAAAATTATGTTAAAATAAAAGTATTACATAATTGTAAAGAGAGTGAAGGGAATTGCGTCTTATACAGATAGAAGAATACAATCAAAAAACAATGGAACTGGCCAAGCCGATCTATGATGTTAAGGGGAGAGTTTTACTCGGGGCAGGTCATCGGATTCATCCAAAATACTTAGAAAAACTAAAAAGCTTAAAGATTAGCTATTTAATTATAGAAGATGCAGTTTCTAGTGGAATTACATTAGATGAAATGGTTGATATGCCTACGTGGATTGATGCAATCAGATCCGTACATTTTGCTTATAAAGCGGTAAAAGATAAACAATTGCTGCCGTTCCGAGATATTCAGAATACGGTGAAAAAGTTAATAACTGAGGTTAGAAGTCGTCGAGTTATTATGTTAGCTCCTTCTACTTCTGCAGCAGATGAAGTACAAGAACAAGCCCATTGTGTCAATGTAACATTAATTGCACTGCAAATGGGGAAGTTTCTTCAATACAATGAGCTTCAGCTAAAGGATCTCGCTTTTGGGTGTTTAGTTCATGATATTGGTAAAGCTGTAACTGATGTTTATGAGGAACATCCCATTAAGGGATTTAACTTAATTCGTAACGTTCGTGAAGTGAACTTGGTTTGTGCTCATATTGCCTACCAACATCATGAGTGCTTTCGTGGACAGGGATTTCCAAGAAAGATTAGTGGAAATGAGATATTGGAGTTTGCTCAAGTGTGTGCAATTGCCAATGAGTACGAAAACCTTATTGCAAGAGAGGGCATAAGTCCTTATACGGCAATAGAGATGCTTATGACGAAGTCGGATAAAGTATATTCTCATCGAATAGTAGATGCATTGTTTAAAAGCGTTCCTTCTTATTTACCGGGGATGAAAGTAGAGCTAAATACAGGTAATGAAGCCATTGTTACAAAGATAGAAACCCACCTTCATCGCCCTCATTTAAGACTGCTTGAAAACGGGGAAGAGTTTTCGTTAGAAGACAACCCAACCGTTATTATTACGCGAGAGTTGTCTCCTTTTTAATATTAGAGATTAGCTTTCTCCATCATTTAAATTAGAATGACTAGAAATAAATATTTCGTTTAAAGCTTGGGAAGCTAGTTGATCGGCTTCCCGATTTTCTTTTCTCGATACTGATTGATAATTGACTTTGTAGCCTAGTTGTTTAGTTTTTTTCTCTATTCGATCTAACCAGCGCTCTAAGTCTTCCTCGTAACAAGGCCATTCATTAGTTAATTGGTTAATGACCACTAGTGAGTCACCTTTTATCGTAAGTTCTGTATGATGGACTTCTTGTTCTTCTAACTGTAGCAGTAAGTTCCATAGAGCGGCGTATTCCGCTTCATTGTTCGATTCGATTTCTTCAATACGCTCATTTTTTCGGATGCGAAATTTCTGTCCGTTTTTTTCATAATAAATCACGACACCGAGCCCGGCGGTTTTTGTTGGCTTGTCGAAACCTCCATCAAAATAGGCGATAATTTGCTGGGGTTCTTCTGCTTCTTTTTCTAACAGTTTTTCAAGTTCTTTTTTAGTCCATTCGGAGTCCATTTGATCGAAATATTGTAACTGTTTCACTCTTCCTGTTTTTTCAATATCCCTCGTCATATAAAGAATATCTTGAACACTCATAAAGTCGGTTGTAAGTAAATACGTTTTTTTACTTTTTGGAATTTGATAGTTCCATTCTAATCGGACTTTCATACGATCCACCTCGATCTTAATTAACTAGTTCTGCTATGTAATTTAATAAGGAGATTAGGCTCAACACAATAATGCGTGAGCCCAATATCTAAAGAAAAAAACAGTCATCGTAAATATAAACAAAATAACAATTGCGAATTATATAAATTCATGATAATTTAATAAATTAAAAGGGTAAAGTTTTTACATCATCTTTTTCAGTTTTTTATTAAGAAATCCATTAAGAAGTTTAATCCCCTGTTTTATCAGGATAAGCTTGACTACTTTGCGAATAACAGGTCCAATCATAATATAATTCCTCCTAATGTTTATTTATGTTTAGGATGGTTGATTTACTTAAGATTTATCCTGTCAAAAAGGAGTTAGAAAAATGCCGATTAGAGTTCCAGATCATTTACCAGCAAAAGAAATTTTATCGAGTGAAAATATCTTTGTCATGGACGAAAGCAGGGCGTATAAGCAAGATATTCGTCCATTAAAAATTGTTATTTTAAACTTGATGCCGATTAAAGAAGTAACTGAAACCCAATTACTTCGTCTGTTAGGTAATAGTCCGCTGCAAGTAGATGTCGTATTTATCCATCCAGATACACACAAATCAAAAAATACGTCTGAAGAACATTTATCTTCTTTTTATAAAACATTTGAAGATATAAAAAATCAAAAGTTTGACGGTATGATTATTACAGGAGCCCCTATTGAGAAGTTAGTTTTTGAAGAAGTCAACTATTGGGATGAGTTAAAACAAATTATGGAGTGGACAATCTCCAATGTGACGTCAACACTACATATTTGTTGGGGGGCACAAGCCGGGTTGTATTATCACTATGGAGTGCCTAAATATCCACTTGAGAAAAAGATGTTTGGTGTGTTTGCTCATCATGTAAATAATGAATCCAACATTAAATTGCTTAGAGGCTTTGATGATGTCTTCTTAGCTCCTCATTCGCGTCATACAGAAGTGAGAAAGGAAGATATAGAAAAAGTACCAGATTTAGATATACTTAGTGAGTCACCTGAAGCAGGCGTTTATATCGTTGCTTCAAGAAATGGTAAACAGATATTTGTGTCAGGACATTCTGAATATGACTGTACAACGTTGCAAGATGAATACGAAAGAGACGTAAATAAAGGACTCGGTATAGAAATGCCGATTAACTATTTTCCGAATGATAATGCAAAAGAAACACCATTATTACGTTGGCGAGCCCACTCGAATTTATTATTTTCAAACTGGCTCAATTATTATGTTTATCAAGAAACACCATATGATCTATCAAAATGATAAACAGGCTGGCTCAAAAATAGAGCTAGCCTGTTTTAATTGTGTTTTTTATATATTCTTCTTTGTTAATGGAATAATGGTGTTCCTCTTACCATATGGTTAAATCCATTAATCAAATTAGAAAACTCATCTGAGTAGATATCGCTTGCTTTAATCGTAAAATTCCCAGACTCTACTTTCTTCATGTTAGTACGCAAATGTTGGATAGGGCTCATCACTGTAGAAAACAATAGCCATGCTCCGTATAACGATAAGGCAATTCCTAAGGTCAATATAATTGCTGCCCAAAGCCAGTATTGTGCAATGAAAAAATCTGAGTGTTCTGAAAAGCGAACAAAAGTAGCCAAGCTAAACAACATTAGAGGAAGAGCACCAATGAGAAGAGCACTTAGCTGAAATTTCGTCCGAATGGAAACAAGGACTTGTCCTTCAAGTGACAACTCATAATAATGTAGTCTCTTACCTTTATTTCTAAGCTCTTCTAGAACAGGAATAATGGATGAGGACGTTTGGAAGTATTCAAGCATCGCATGTATACTTGCTATTAATACTGCAGCAGTTGCACCATAGAAAATATATTCGTACGGAATTTCAAGGTATTGTTTTGCTATTAAAAAGTGTGTAATTGCAATCGCTGGGATTGAGAGTCCTAGCAAATGAGGCCCTAAAATTCGAATGCCTGTGAGTTTAGGAAATTTATGTGTTTGAATATAGGCTTTTTCAAGTTCTTCTATAGAAGGAGAAGCTTTTGTTAAAGCAAGACGAATTGGACGAATATGTCGCTCAAAACTAATAAATTCACAAGCTAGCATAATTAGAAATGAAACAAAGACAACAAATAGAAGATAGGGAACATCAGCTCTGTTTAGTGAAATCGTTGTAAACATTAAAACTGTTCCCACACCAAAGACTGAGACGAGAGATCCGATAATATAATTTCTTAATAATAATTTTAGAAATGTACGATATGTATTCATTAGTAGACAACCTTTTTATATTGTGCGATTTTGTAACCAATTCAATTATTTTGCATAGGTTTACAATAGGTTAATGTCTATATTTTACTAATAAAACGACTCATTAGACAATGAAAAAATTGGATATTGGTACTCATGATTGAAACGGTATGAACACCTTTCAAAAAATCTTAAGGTGGGGTTATTTATGAAAATGGATCGGCGGTTTTATGTTAGCGGTCATACGAGAGTAGGATATTTCTCTGTTTTACCTGAATTAGCTCAGCAATTTGAATGTATGTTTGTATTAAAAGGTCTCTCAATGAAACAATGCCATGAGACTCTTGAGAAAATTAGTAAAGCACTGAAGGAAAACGAGTATTCGGTTGATTTTTTCCATAGCCCAAGTAACAACGATTATGTTGAAGGTTTGAGAATTCAAGATTTGAAATTAGCTGTTATTTCCTACGATATGTTAAAGAACATCAACACAAACTTTGCAGAGCAAACAGTAATTTTTATTAACTTTAATAAATCCTTAGATGAGCAAAAGGCAGCACAATTCCTTAGACAAATCAAGCAGTTAGAACATGAGCGTGACTACCAAATCCAACTCGCATATGAACGATTTTCGCAAGCTAAAGAACACCATGAAATGAAAGAGCAAATCTATTTGTCTGCAATGGACTTTAATAAAGCAAATGAAGTAACTGATAAACTGAAAAGAGCGATCTTTCAATCGAGAAAAGGGAAAAAGAAAGTGGGCAGTAAAGAACGAATCTTTTTCGGTGCAGCAACACCAAAAGGGGCTGTCCATTTTATTGAAGAGCTGACAGCAGATTTAAAAACGAGGTATATTATAAAAGGACGCTCTGGAAGCGGTAAATCAACATTAATGCGTAAAATAGCGACAGAAGCTCTTCAACGCGGGATGGATGTAACGTATTTCCTTTGCGGGTTCGACCCCTCAAGTGTCGATATGATCATTATTGAAGATTTAAAGATTGCTATTCTAGATGGAACGGCACCCCATGTAATTGATCCAAAAAGTGATCGGGATAAAGTTATTGATATGTTCGAATTTTGTATTGATCCGAGTATCGAAGAAACCGATATGCCAGCCATTAATCAATGCGATAAAAACTATAAAGGCTGTATGAAGGATGGTACAGGACATTTAAGGAAAGCGAAAGAAGCGCAAGATGTAATTGACGAATACTATGATATGATCACCATTAAGGATAAATTAATTTCACTGCAAGAAGATACAATTCAAAAGGTTATTGAACCACTGAAAGAAGAATAGTACTCCACAAATCATTGTTGTTGTGAGGTACAAAAGTGTGAAAAGGGCTGACTCCTCACATGTCGCAGTTGCGCAAGCAGGAAATAGAAATGGTATTCAGAAGTAAATGGAGTCAGCCCTCCTTTTTAAGGTAGTAATAAGGGTCGCTGATGCTCTTTCCGCCATCATTTCAGCCAAGAGGACTCCTTCCTCAAAAATTCGTTAGAATTTTAGGTGGGAGGTGAATTGGCGGTTTTGAGTGTCATCACTAGGAATTTCTCACTTTTTTTGGTAAAATAAATATAGGAACATATGTTTGAAGGTGATATCGAAATGGAAAACTACAAAACGATGCAAATTTGGGTAAAAAAGGGACATCGTATGCATTCTTACTTTCAAGAGATGTGTCGAAACGCAAAAAATATGCATAATACGACTAATTTTTTTATTCGTCAAATTTACACGGGTCTTTATTCAAGCAAAGAGTTACACCCCCTCCAAAAAGAAGTTTTAGAAATGGTGTATCAAAACATAGATAAAATGAACGAAGTTCAGACCATTTCTTGTTTTAAAAAAATGAAAAAAGAAATGCAGAAAGAGAAAGATACACAAAAAGACATCCAATGTAATTTATTTGAGTTGCCGTCAAAAAAGAAACCTTACGTAAATTACAACTTTTTGGATGCTTTGTTTAAGGTTTTAGCACAAAACGACTATCGCTCTCTCCCTGCTCAATCAAGTCAAGGAATAATGAAAACAGTATTCCAGAACTGGAAATCGTTTTATGGTAGTTTACGAGAATACAAATCCAATCCAAATAAGTTCAAGGCAAGACCCAAAATCCCAGGATATAGTCGTGCTAAAGAAAAAGAAGTCTCTTTTTCCAATCAAGATTGTGTGATTAAAGATAATAAGTACTTGAAGTTTCCCAAAACAAAAGACCGTTTGAATATCGGAAAGTTGGGTTACTCCGAAGGTAAACTCAAACAAGTTCGTGTGAACCCAAGGTACGGACATTATGTTGTTGAGTTAATTTTTAGTGTTCCTTCTGAACAAGAAATGAAAGTTTCCAAGAAACGTTATATGTCGATTGACTTAGGAAATGATAATCTTGCAACCATCGTCACAAACACAGGTAAAACTGTATTAGTGAAGGGCAAAAATATTAAATCTGTCAATCAACGGTATAATCAACTGAAAGCCCATTTCACGGGTATTCTTCGTCATGGAAAAAATGAAAAAGAGGGTTCGTTTACCTCCAAGCGTTTAGAAAGAATTAACCATAAGCGTTTTAACCAAATCAAAGACTTGTTTCATAAAGCCAGTCATCATATTGAGAAAATCGTTTTAGAAGATGATATTGATACCATCATTATCGGTCACAACAAAGAATGGAAGCAATGCTCCAATATGGGCAAAAAAAATAACCAAGCATTCACAACCATTCCGCACAGCCTTTTAATCCAGATGATTAAATACAAGGCAGAGAGACATGGAATCAAAGTCCATGTTACTGAAGAGTCTTATACTTCAAAAGCGAGTTTCCTAGATAACGATGATATTCCAGTTTATGGTGAAAGCAATTCGAAAAAATCATTTTCTGGCAAGCGTATTAGTCGTGGTCTTTACCGTTCGAAGAACGGAATTCTTATCAATGCAGATGTAAACGGAGCAGCCAACATCATGAGCAAGGTATTCAAACATGCATTTAAAGAACCTTTTTCAGACTATAAATGCTTACTGCAACCGACATCATTCCTAATCAAATAAAAGTAATCCCAAAGGCAAGACCAATGGGATAGCGGGGTTGGGTGTTTTTAGCACACCAATGTGTCAACTCCACTGATGGTTAATCGTCATTTCCAAAGTCGATACCTCAGAAACCCCCACTTCAAATTTCGTAGAAAATAAGTGGTGGGAGTATTCATAAGTTTCTTTTTTGAACTCCTATGCGGTCTTTTAACGGGCCTGGATCGACATGAAGGTCATTATGATCATCATCGCTCACATCTTCCATCGCAAAACCGTCACCATAATCCTTCGTGTATTCCAAGTCAATTTTTGCTTCTAATCCATAATCTTTTGTACGAGGTTCAACTGTAATTCGCTTATTGTTATTTTTCATTTTATCCCTCCTATTATCGGTTAGATGAGTTATAGTTTGTTAAAATAAAGGCAATCCTATACAAAAAAACCACATTGGGAGAGGTGGTTCCTGATGACACAGCACTATCTTGAAAAAACCGAAACCGTACTAGTGGATAATGTGAAAGTGCATTATGAATATTACTGTAAAGAACAAAACGTTGGAAAGCCAGTTATCGTACTGATTCATGGTTTTGTTTCGTCAACTTATTGTTTTCGTCACCTCATCCCGAATATAGCTAAACATTATTCTGTTGTAGCTATTGATTTACCGGGATTCGGCAAAAGCGAGAAATCGAATTCTTTTATCTATTCCTTTCATAATTATGCTAATGTTATTTTTTCACTTTTGACCAAGTTAAACATTAAACAAGTAATAGCTGCAGGTCACTCAATGGGTGGCCAAGTTGCTTTATATATGGCAAAATTAAATCCTGAACGAGTTAAAAAAGTTGTCCTATTGTCAAGCTCAGGTTATTTAATGCGGGCAAAAAGAAAATACCGTTACGCTTCATACATTCCGTTTGCTCCAAGACTAGTGAAGAGCTTTTTTGTCAAACGAGATTATAAAGATGCGTTATCCTATGTTGTCTATAACAAGGAAACCGTTCATCCAGATGATGTTAGCGAATATGCAAAAGCGTTTGAGGACGATCGTTTTTCTCACTCGTTGGTCCGGGTACTGCGTCATCGAGAAGGGGATTTAACAGCGGAGCAACTTAAGGAAATTCAACAGCCGGTTTTATTGCTTTGGGGAAAACATGATCAAGTGATCCCCCCTTATATCGGAAAAAGACTGCAGGTAGACTTACCCAATGCGAATATCGTCATATTTGAAGAAACAGGTCATTTAGTACCTGAAGAACGACCGAATGAAGTAGCGGAGCAAATTATCCAATTTATAGATAAAGATTAATTGCATCCAAGTTCTAATCCTTAGTTGGTATGCTATAATATGGATGTCCTTGTTGTTGAGACTTGGAGGTGATCATTTGGATGCATTAGATGTCATAATGAATAAAGATAAAATTATTCCATATTTTCAACCAATCGTAAGTGCAGATACGCAGTTGGTCATTGGATATGAAGCATTAGCACGTATCCAAGTCGAAGACGGTGTCCAAAGCTTAGGTTGGTTTTTTAAAGATCAATCAATTCCCGAGGAGTATCGTCAGGAAGTGGATGAACATGTATGTCATCTTGCAATTGAAAAACTATTAGAACATGACATAGAGGCAAAACTGTTTATCAATGTAGATATGAATGAAATTTTAGAAAATAATGGAGAACATCTAATAAATAATTTAAAAGCTTACGAATCAAGAGGACTCTCACTATCAAGTATCGTAATAGAATTCGCCGAGCAGGATTTTAAAGGGAATATTTCGTCGTTAAAGCATCTATTAACTTATATTCAAAGCTTGGGAATTCAAATCGCTATTGATGATGTCGGGAAAACGGGAAGTAACTTAGACCAAATAGCGCTGCTGAGACCGAATATCGTCAAGGTAGATTTAGAGTTTTTAGAAGGCGATGCTTTTCCACAACTTTATCGTGATGTCCTCTATTCTCTATCCTTACTTACTAGAAAAATAGGGGCAACTTTAATGTTTGAAGGAATAGGTAGTTTTAACCAGTTAAACTATGCCTGGAGAAATGGCGGTCACTATTATCAAGGCTACTATCTATCAAGACCGAAACCAACCTTTCAGGAAATAGATTTTTGTAAAAGCTCACTAAAAAAGGAATTCCACCATTTTATTCACTTCGAACGAAAAAAGATTGAGGCGCAGATTACATTGACTGAGAAGCTCTCACAGTTGATAAGGCACTCGATTAAGAAAGTGAAGGCACTCGATAGTTATGATGCGGTTGTCATGCAAATCGCTAAGGAATTGAGTAATATCTCGTTTCGAGTATACATTTGTGACCATGATGGCTATCAGCAATCGGGTAATGCTGTTAAAGATGAAGAAAACAATTGGAATTTACAAGAAGGAAGCCGCTTTAAAAACTGGAGTTGGCGACCTTACTTTCTTGAAAACATCGTTCGGATGAATTATGAAAAAAGAGGAATATTATCTGATCTTTATACGGATATTGAAAAGGACGAAATGATTAGAACGTATTCTTTTCCGATTGATGATCATTTATTTTTATTCGTTGATATTCCATACAGTTACTTATTTGAACAGGATGGATTAATGTAAACTTAACAAATGCCCCCAAACGATGTCTGTTAAAGGATAGGGGGGCTTTTTTTATTTTTGTGAAAAATTAATTATTTTTAAAACTATAGTCAATTGGAGCAAAAACCATTATCCTTTATAAGGTGAGTTTTCTCTGTTCGTTTTAGGAAGTCACTTTAAAGTAAGACATTTTCATATATAAGAAAGGAGTGTAGAGGAATATGGTACCCAATCGATCTGTGTTTAAGCTCATGGCTTATTTGTTTTTTGCATATTCAATCATGACTATCGTAATGAGTTATATGCCAGTTTACTTTAGGTATCAAGGAATGACTGCCAAAGAGCTTGGTATTCTTTTAGCAGTAGGTCCGCTCGCTTCTATTTTTGCTCAACCGTTTTGGGGCTTTATGAGCGATAAATTTAAAACGATTAAACGAATTTTAATTATTGTAGTCGCCGGAACTTTCATTGCGACTCTCGGACTATTTCAGATGAATAATCTCGTTGGCTATACGATTATGATGTTTGTATTATTTTTATTTTTAGCCCCTGTAACTGCTTTAGGCGACAGCCTTTCTCAAAAAACGGCTCTACAACATAAAGTAAGTTTCGGACGAATTCGAATGTGGGGTTCGTTAGGTTTTGCAACGTCATCCTTACTTGCCGGTTATTATTTAACATTCGTCGGCATCCAGTTCATCATGTTTCCTATTTTAGTAATGGCTATTATTACGTTTGTATTTGTGTTATCAATCAACGATGTTAAAGCGACGAATAAACCTGTAACGATCTTAAATGCTGTCAAAATAGGAGCGAATCCACGCCTTTTCACGTTTTTGTTGATTATTATTTTTATTTCGATTACCCACCGCACAAATGATAATTACCTTGGAATATTTGTGACTGAATTAGGTGGAAAAGAGTCATTAATCGGATGGGCATGGTTTATCGGGGTTGTCTCAGAAGCGATCGTTTTCTTTGCAGCAGCTTTTTGGTTCAGAAAGTTTAACCCGTTAACGTTTTTAATGATTTCCGCTGTTTTATACAGTGTCCGTTGGTTCCTTATGGGAGCTGCAACAATGCCTGAAACCTTGCTTATTTTACAAGCTTTACATGGTCTCACTTTCGGAATTTTTTACATTGCAGCATTTCAAATTGTGACCAAGTTAGTGCCTGAAGAGTTACAAGCAACGGGTCACGTTTTATTTATAACAACGTTTTTCGGGATCTCAGGTATTATCGGTGCATTTATCGGAGGTTTAATTATCGAAAGTGCGGGTGTTGCCCAACTATATAGCTATTTAGGCTATTTATCGGTCATTGGTTTCTTCGGTTTAATGATTTATAAATTCGTAACTGAAAATCGTCTCGGCGAAACAGTTGAATATTCCAATACATAGAGGCTGCTTACAAAGTAGCCTCTATTAGACTTTTTTATGGGATATAAGTTAAAATTTTTGTAGTGAACGATTCTAGTGATGGAAGTGAGTATCATGCAAATATCAACTTCGCTGCATAGTAATAACGTTATGATTGACTCTGACGAACTGATACAAGTTTTAGAAAAAATGACAAGGACATTAACAGAAGCGGGCCATACAAATACCAAAGTAAATGAACTAACTAGGAAACTCCGGAAACAAGAGTATGGAATTGCTTTCTGTGGACATTTCTCAGCGGGGAAGTCAACGTTAATTAATGAATTACTGGGGGAACACATACTGCCATCCAGCCCAATTCCTACAAGTGCCAATGTTGTAAAAATGATGAGCGGGCCTCCAAAGGTCATTGTTGAATATACAGATGCTTCGGTTAAAGTATTTGAAGGAACGTATGAAAATGATGTCGTGCAAGAATATTGCCGAGATGGAAACAATGTAACGAAATTGACTATTTTTAATGATCGACACGGCCTACCTAAAGATATATACATACTAGATACACCTGGGATTGACTCTACTGATGATGCACACCGAGTAGCAGCCGAGTCGACATTACACATTGCTGACACAGTTGTGTACATGATGGATTATAACCATATACAATCCGAAATTAATTTTGCTTTTCTAAAAGAAATGAATAGAAGATTTAAAAAGGTCATTTTAGTTGTTAATCAAGTTGATAAACATCGAGAATCTGAAATGAGCTTTGAGGATTTTAAAGCACATACGATTCAGTCTATTGAAAATGAGGGGATTTCCTTTGACGCTGTCTTTTTTACATCAGCCATTGATCGCTTCTATGTATACAATGAACTAGACAAACTGAAAAAATACTTGGAATCCATTATTAATAATCGGAATCAATTATTGTCAGTTAGTGTCTGGAAAGAGGCTTCCTTAATTATTTCAGAACATGAACAATGGTTAAAAAAGTGGTACAACAAACAATTGCAACAGTTTGAACAACTGTTATTCCCTCATCAATTGACAGATGAGTCTGACTTAAAGGATCAACTAGAGAAACTAAAAAAGGAAACAAAGCCACCGAAAGCAGTGTTAGAGGAGTTTGAGGAAAGTTTTTTACTTCAGTTTAGTACGTTATTAAATAACGCAAATTTAATGCCATACCATACTCGGAACTTAGCAAGGGATTTCCTTGAAGCAGAACAAATCGGCTACAAAGTAAGAGGGTTGTTTTCTGCGAAAAAAACGAAAGCAGAAAGAGGACGCAGGCGAGAGGCTTTGTATCAAGAACTGAAAGAAAATGCAGTAACTTATATTGATATTCATCTTAAAGATATGTTTTTTAAACTATTAAAAAAGTATGAGATACGAGAAGAAAGGCTAAGTCAGGCCGTCCATGATTTTTCTGGCCAGCTGCAAGAAGATGTGATTACTCGATCACAGAAAAGAGGTGCCTTATTTTCTCATGAATATGTTTTAAACTTTTCAAAAACTTTAATGGATGAAGTTAAAAGTCATTATCGAAAAAAAGCGAACAAACTTTTAGGAATCGCGCTGGAGACGTTAAGTGAAACACTAACCCGCCAAACGAAAGCACAGGTTAGAAAGCGGGATGAGTTAGAAAGAAAAGTAGCAGCATATACCGGCATTCATGAGATTTATGAAATTATTGAAGAAAAAGTTCAGCGATTAACGAGTATGCTAGAAGTGCTTAACAGGTATCAATCAGACAAGAAAATAGAAACAGTTTCCCAGTCGTTCCAATTTAAAGAAACGTGTGAGGCAAGAGAACAGAAGAAATGTATCAATTTAAGCCGATTAGGTAGTGAAACAGGAACTGTTCGTCTTTTTGATTTGGTTAATGAGAAGGAGAGAAGATTAAAAGCGGCGCATCATATTGACAATATAGGCAGGATTGTTGCAAAATTACCTAGTTTGGGAAGAGTATCTGAGAATTTTTTTGATCAGAGTAATCGCTTAAAAGACAGGACATTTACGATTGCTCTTTTTGGAGCCTTTAGTTCGGGGAAATCATCATTTGCGAATGCATTAGTTGGTGAGAACGTCCTTCCTGTATCACCGCATCCAACAACAGCGACAATCAATAGGATCTTGCCGCCGACAAAGGAGTGTACCCACGGAACGATTCATGTTTACTACAAACAGGAAGAAGTTGTTCTAGGGGAAGTAAATGAAATTCTCCAAGTAACTGCTAAATCAATTAATAATTTAGGGGAACTGAAACTTTTATTAGAGGAGAGGCAAAAAGCTGTTGAATATTCAAAACAGCATGATCAAGACAATAAAGGAGAAAAAGAGGAAAAAGAGACGAAAGTCGACCTTTTTGAACTGATTCATCCGAATCAACTCCAATATTTAACGTTTATTGTAGAGGGATACGAGTCAGTGAAGGACCAACTAGGGAATACACTTGCGGTAACGTATGAAGACTATAAAAAGCTAGTTGCTACTGAGCGATTTGCAGCATTTATAGAACGAATTGATGTCTATTACAATTCACCTATTGCTAAACAAGGCATTACACTTGTTGATACACCAGGGGCAAATTCCATTCATACTAGACATACAAAGCTTGCCTTTAACTTTATCAAGCATGCAGATGCGATCGTTTTTCTGACGTATTATAATCATGCGTTTTCAAAGAGTGACCGAGAATTTCTCATTCAACTAGGTCGGGTTAAAAATTGCTTCGAAACAGATAAAATGTACTTTGTTATAAATGCCGCTGATTTAGCACAAGACGAAGAAGAAATGACACTGGTCACTTCTCATGTTGAAAAAAATTTATTGCAGTGTGGAATTCGCTTTCCGCAAATTTATCCAATTTCAAGTCAGCTGGCTCTTCTAGCAAAAATAAAGTCTGCCCGAACGCTTACTGCTGGAGAAAGTGATGTATTCAACGAACTTTTATTGGGTGGTCGAGGAGAAGAAGCTCTTGAATATTCAGGAATTACGAGTTTTGAAACTTCCTTTTATTCGTTCGTGTTAAATGACTTAACAAATGTTGCGATCCGCAGGGCAAATGGTGATCTCACTCAGCTATGTCATACGTTACAAAAGTGGTATGAGGATGCAAATAAGGATGAAGCGTCAAAACGCCAGCAACGGATAGAGCTTAGTCAGGTAGTTTCTCAAAAACAGCAAGAGATCGATGAGACATGCTTCAACATTGAAGAGCAGCTCGTTCGACAGGAGATACATGAATTAATATATTATGTCAAACAGCGAGTTTTTTATCGTTACTTCGATGAATTTAAAGAACTGATTAATCCGAGTCAGTTTAAAGAAGACGCTGATTTTCAGAAACAATTACATCTAGGGGTGCACAATGTTCTTCAATTTTTAGCGCATGATTTAGTCCAAGAATTACGTGCGACGGGCTTTCGTCTAGAGGTGTTTATTAGCAAAAGTCTAAGCGACATTGAAAATCATATGGTGGAAAAAATTATTCAAGGAGACGGTCTACCGTTGTTACGATACAACGTGACCCCAATAAAAGAGCTGGACATTGAAGCTTTTTCGCAGCTGCGTGTGTCTGATCTTGAAGCAGAAATGAAAGTTCATGAAAGCAGCAAAACATTTTTTGTTGAAAAAGGAAATTTGCAGTTGAGGGATGAGATTGAAGAGCGGTTACGATTGCCCGTAGATAGCTACTTAAAAAAGTATCGAAATCATTTTGAAGATGTTTTCGTAGTATGGTTTCTAACTGAATTAAATCAACTAAAGTTACACCATATTTCAGAGCTGGACCATTATAAGCAGGAACGACTGGCTGTATTAGCGGATTATAACCAGTCTATTCTGATTGGCGAAGTTCTTGATAAATTATCTGCAGAGCGTAATGACCTATCTACTTATGTCGTTACATAGTGTACGATTTTGCAATCAAGATGAGGAGTAAACTAGTAAGGAAAACTAAATAGTGAGGAGGACATAGATAAATGAAGGTAATTGTTACAGATGCAGCCATTGCGCGCTTAGAATTAGAATTCCAATTAGAGCATATCTATCTTCGCGTACTAGCGATTGATACGTACGAATGAAGTACGATGTTGGAGTTTCAACTTGCTCTGGATGAGCAAGCAGTAGATGATGAAGTATTTACATTTGACAAGGTTCACGTCCTACTTGACCAAAAGGCGCTGGAAGAGGTCGGGAAATATTTAAAAATCGATTATTATGAAAACCAAGGCTTCCGCCTTATTAATTCTTCCCAAACTTTAGCCTATGGTTTACGAATAAAAAAGAAAACATCGTAATAAAATCTTGAAGCTAACTCAGTCTTAAAAGTTTTAGTCCATTCCGCCGTTTGTCTAATGTCGAAGAATGTACTGAGTTAGCTTCGTTCTAATTATGCTTTTGGAGTAAAGAATGAGCTCACCGACTTTACAAGTGGTGAAATTTGATTTACCGTTTTGACGACTTGGTCAACAGTTTGGAATGTTTTCGAAATATCAAATTTTCCATCTGGTCCCGTAAACGCATTAAAGAAGGCAGGCCCCTGTGGCCGGTACGGATTTTGTGGACCGAAATGATTGGGCCCTTGATTAACTGGGAAGCTTTGCTGTATATTTGGTTGCTGCGTGTTTTGCTGTAAAGGTAAGTTATAATTTGCGCTAGGATATGGAAAAACTTCAGGTGAGTAGAGTCCCCCATGGAACGGATTAGAATTTTGATATTGATTAGAAACATAGTTAGGTTGCTGTTGATGGTAAGGAAAACCTTGAAAACCAAAAGATGAGTCATTATAAAAATTCATTTTAACCCCTCCGCTTACATACCATTATTCAATATCGATGACATGACGTCGATTCGGAACTTTTATTGTTAATAATCCATTTTGATACTTAGCTTTTACATCTTTTTGTGTCACGGGAAATGGCAATGGGATGACACGTTCTTTAACTTGCGAAGAAAATTGTTGTTTAACATATTTGTCTACTTCATTCTTTTCTTCCATGAACTCTTCTTGTTTGACGCCAATCTTTACATGACTTTGATAGACATCTAAGATAATTTGTTCTTTTTTTACACCTGGTAGTTGTGCTTCAATAATAAATGCTGAGTCCGTTTCATAGGTTTGAACTGGGATTTGTGAGTGAAACATACCATTGTTGTGAATGTTTTGAAAAGCATCGTAAAAAAATGAGTCAATGGACTTTAAAAAATCATTGTAAGATTTCTTAATAACATCAGGTAATTGTGGTTCTTTTTTCTTCTCACTCATACAGATCACTCCATTTAATACTTATATCTACTTTACTATATGAATGAAGGTTTGTTTCTGTTAGTGATATTCGCCTAAAGGACATATACCTATTAAAAAAAGGAGGAGAACGTATGAAGATATTTGATGCCCATTGTGATGCGCTGCTAAAACTTTGGGAAAAAGAAGAGCGTAATTTTACGAATTCAAGTGAGATTGATGCCAATTACGAAAGACTAATGAAAGGCGGAGTGAAAGTTCAATGTTTTGCATTATTCGCTGAGCCAGACCTAACGATTGAAGAAAAGTATCAATCCATTTTAAAACAAATTGAATTATTTCAGACAGAAGTCATTAATAAGCATGATCAGGTGAAGCATATTAAGGATTGGAAGGATATTGCTCAATTAAATGATGGAGAGATTGGAGCTGTCCTCACACTCGAAGGGGTTGACTGTATCGGGGATAACCTGACGAAGTTAAACATCTTTTATCAGCTTGGGGTCAAGTCTGTTGGCCTGACTTGGAACCAAGCAAATTTATGTGCTGATGGGGTTGGGGAGCCGCGTGGAGCTGGTCTTACTTTATTAGGAAAAGAGCTTGTTCAGTTGAATAACGAACATAAAGTATGGACCGATGTCGCTCATCTTAGTGAAAAGGGTTTTTGGGATGTCATGGAATTAGCAGATTATCCAGTTGCGACTCATTGTAATGCTCGTGCCCTCTGTGATCACCGACGAAATTTGAAAGATGAACAAATCTTAGAATTAGTAAAAAAGGATGGTTGGGTAGGTCTCGTTTGGCACCCGATCTTTTTAACTGGGACGGATCACGCAACGATGACGGACTGCATCCGGCATATTGATCATTTGTGTTCGCTTGGAGTAAAGGACCATATTTTATTTGGATCTGATTTTGACGGTATTTCTGTCTTCGTTAAAGGTCTAGAGAACGCAAGTAAATATCCTGATTTTATCGAAGAGTTGCTTAAACATTTTTCAGAAGATGATGTTAAACGGTTTGCATATGGCAATTTTGAAAGGTATATAAATCGTATAACATAGCTTGGCAAAAGTTACTATTGCTTATATACTTTAAGAAAGGAAAGAGGTGAAGAACATGTTTATTACAGATAAAGCCAAAGCACTAATCCTAGCAGCAATGGAAGAGAACAATTCTTCATCAATCCGTGTCGTATTTGCAGGCATGGGTTGAGGGGGTCCAAAATTAGGACTGGCTCTGGATGAGCCAGAAGATAGCGATAAGATTGAAACAATTAATGGTTTAACAGTAGCGATTGAGGATCACGTTATTCCTTTTGTCGAGAATATTACGTTAGATTGTGTAATGAATGAGTTTGGAAAAGAAGCTTTAACCATTATAGGAAACAGTGATTGTTGTTAGTACGCAGTCAATAGGAGGAACGCCAGGGTCTTTTAAATGATCCAGGCGTTTCCTTTTTTATTGGCTTTTTTTGTTAAGGATATTGTGATTTAAGTTGATGGTGCGGTCATCAGGGCTATTGGTTGGAAGGTTGTTCTAGATTTTCCTAAGAGTGCACTATTCAGGATTATTGGTTAGCGGGTTCTCCTAGATTTTTCCTCAATTCCTCTCCAATCCAGGCCTTTAGGCGCTCAGCTATCCAAATTTTTCCTCTTACCATTTTCAAACCATACAAGAAACTCTTTTGAGGTTGGAAGAACTGCGTTAGAATAGAGACAGGAATAAATTGATGCTCTACAATCATTAAAATGAAAATAAACCTTAATAAAAGATACTTGTATAGAAGAAAGATAGGTGCGAAACATGGGGACTTTTACAATTGTTTTAGGGGGAGTCGGGTTATTTCTGCTTGGAATGACCTTAATGACAGATGGTTTAAAAGCGTTAGCTGGAGATGCTTTAAAGCAACTATTAAGTAAGTTCACGGGTGGAACGATTTCATCTATTTTGTCCGGAGCGACAATAACAGCGTTAATCCAATCTTCAAGTGCAACAACATTCATGACGATAGGCTTTGTTAGTGCAGGGTTACTAACATTTACACAGTCTGTCGGTGTAATTATCGGTGCTAATGTTGGTAGTACAAGTACGGGATGGCTCGTTTCAGTAATTGGATTTAAAGTGAATATGTCTACACTTGCATTGCCTTTAATCGGAATTGGTGTGTTTTTAAAGCTTTTCTCAAAAGGAAAACTAACACCCCACGGAATGGCTCTCGCTGGTTTTGGTCTGTTATTTTTAGGAATTGATATCTTACAGCAAGGAATGTCAGGTATCGGAGATATGTTCAACCTTGGTGCCATTTCAGGCGATACATTGCTGCACATGCTTTTACTCATTGTAATTGGGATTGCAATGACGGTTATTATGCAATCTTCAAGTGCGGCGGTTGTTACAACGTTAACTGCCCTTTACGCTGGTGCTATTACTTTCGATCAAGCTGCTGTGTTAGTCATTGGGCAAAATGTAGGTACGACCGTAAAAGCGATGATAGCTGCGGTTGGCAGTTCGATTCCGGCAAAACGAACTGCGGTTGCCCATATTTTATTTAACCTATTGACAGGTTTACTTGCTTTACTTGCATTACCTTTATTTATTTCCGCTGTGTTTTATATCAGTGATTTACTGCAAATAACCGATCAAAGTGTGTCACTTGCCATTTTTCACACCTTATTTAATGTCATTGGCGTATTATTGATTGTACCATTTATGCCATTATTTATTAAATTAGTCATTAAAATTGTCCCTGAAAAAGATGAGCACTTAACGAAGCATTTAGATCACAGTGTAGCAACAGTTGGTCCTGTAGCAATTGAGGCAGTTAGAAGAACGTTATTAAAAATTATGGGGTTAATCTCTACATCCTTTGTTTCGGTGTTTAAAGGTGAAAAGCCACTGGCTTATCTAAAGAAAAAGCTTGAGGATGCTGAAAATGCATTAGTGGAAATTCGTAGCTTTTTAACTAAAGTAAATTCAGAGTCTGTCAGTCATTCAGATCGAGAGTACAGCAGCCATGTTTCTATGATACATGCCATCGATCATATTGATCGTTTAATTAAAGCATTAAAAGAGATTGAGTCAATTGAAAAATTAAAACGTGATCAAAATATTCTAACCTTATTAATGAAGTTAGCCAAAGTATTCGAACAAGTTAGTGGAAGCATTGAAAATAAACAGCTTGAACATCTTGTCGCTCTCGTTGAGACAAATTCAAAGGAAATAGCAGAAATTCGAAAAGAAGACCGAAAAACAATCATTAAAACAACGGCTAAAAGCCAACTTGATGTAAGTGTCGCGATTGAAAAAGTTCACTCTATTCATTGGGTGGATCGAGTCGCTTTTCACTTATGGCGCACGATGTATCATCTAGAAGATAAAGAAGTAATGGAAGTAACCGACTTTGAAGTAGAAAATGCCCCAGAATAAATATTATTGTTGTACTAGACTATGATTTCACTTATTATATGGTTATAAAGAAGTGGTTCAAACGGGAGGACTTCCATGGTTAATGATAAAATATTACTAGAAACAGGAACGAATGAACTAGAAATAGTGATGTTTAATGTAGGTACAGGTTTATTTGGAATTAATGTGTTAAAAGTGCGAGAAATTATTAACCCGTTGCCTATTACTGAAACACCGAATGCACATACGTATGTTGAAGGAGTCATTCGTTTACGACAAGAGGTTATTCCAGTCGTTAATTTATCAAAAGTATTAAATTTTCCTTCTTCTGAAAATCCAGAACAGGATAAATTTATTATTTCAGAATTAAATCAAGTCAAAGTGGCTTTTCACGTTCATAGCGTTTCAAGAATCCATCGCATATCTTGGCAGCAAATTGAAAAGCCAAGTCAACTTTCTCAAGGAGAGCAAGCTCAAACCATTGGGATCGTGAAAATGGAAGAAGGAATGGCTTTATTACTTGACTTTGAAAAAATCGTCGTTGATATTAGTCCAGAAGCTGGTGTTAACGTAGAAAGTCTAAAGGTTCTCGGACCTAGACAGCGGTCTGCGAAAAAAATTGTAGCCGCTGAAGATTCGGCTATTCTCCGAAAATTATTAAGTGATACGTTAGCTGAAGCGGGTTATGATAATGTACTTTTTTTTGAAAATGGGCAAGTCGCATGGGAATACCTTGAAGGTTTAGCGTGTGATCCAGATTATGACCCATTGGAAGAAGTCAACTTGTTAATTACTGACTTAGAAATGCCTCAAATGGATGGTCATCACCTCACACTAAGAGTAAAAAATAATTCAAGGCTGGCGGGTCTGCCAGTAGTTATATTCTCTTCTCTGATTACGGATGATTTGTTCCATAAAGGCGCAAAAGTTGGAGCGAGTGCACAAGTAAGTAAACCTGAAATCGTCAAACTCGTTCAACAAATTGATCAGCTTATTTTATAGGTCAGCCTAGCGGAAAACAATGAAAAATAAATGAAGGATTTCGGTTGCAGATAAATAGCTTTCTTTTTCTCAAGAGGCTCCTCTTTATTAAGGGGTCTCTTTTTTATCAATGTTTATTTCTGTAGATTTTTTAGCTAGAAGCAAGCTTACTTTTCCATTGGGCTCTAAAAATCCGTCTTTTACTTTTTCTGCCGTTTCAATTCCTTTAATCCTTAATTCCTGGTCTAAGTTTTTGGTTGTCATTCTAGCTTTTTTTAAACCACTCATTAATACTTTTCCGTTACGGATAATTTGGATTGGACGTCCCATAATTAATACCTCAAACCGATCCGATTTTAAAGATAGAAAACTAAAAACGATTTGTGCTACTACAAACCCACTAATAGCAATAATGGAGGTTAATGGGTGGATGGAAGGATCAACGAGTGGGGCGCCCATCAATGCACCGATTGCAATTACAACAACTAAATCGAAATCCGTCATTTCCCCAACCGCTTGACTTCCCATCAATCGAAAAGCTGTAATTCCGACAGAAAACATGAGTAGAGTTTTTAGAAAAATAGGAACATATATCACATGCTTGGTTCTCCTATCATAGAAGTATTAAGTTTATTATTAAAAAAAAAATGTAAATTTATACTTAATCCGAATTTTTGTTCTCGATATAGGCAATGAACCAAAACCCCTTAATTGACATAGTATTTACTATACTTTTTAAGCAAGGGGAAATGGTTATGGCAAAAAAATCGTCAAACAAGAAAGTACTGCTACCACAAGTGAACAAACATGCATTTAATATGAAAGTGGTTACTTCTGATGTATGTTTCGCTTGTAAAACGAAGTGTAATCGAGGCATTGCCTATATGGAAAAAATGTCACAGCCAGGAGCAATGGGTAAAGGAGTACCGTGTATTCTGACAAAAGGTAAAGGATATAAGTAAAAAGTTCTAAGAGTTGACTCTTTAGTATTGTTGGCACCCTCAAAAGCAGTAAACGAGAGGAGCAAGCGGTATGGGAGCAACTCTTTTTTCAATGGCATTGACAGTACTAATCGTGAATAAACTGTAGGAATAGAACGAACATATTTTCAAAGCATTTCCGACTGCAGTTCACAGTCATATAGGAGGAAAACGATGGGGAGACGATATTTAATTCAACCGTTCCTTACTAAAAATTATCCCATTATTCATTACGGTAAAGGGGTTTTTTTATATGACAAAAATGGAAATGAATATCTGGATGGTTCTTCTGGAGCTGTGACAGCTAATATTGGCCATGGTGTTCATGAAATTATTGAAGCGATGCATGACCAGAGTAAAAAAGTCTCTTTTGTGTACCGTTCACAGTTTACGAACGAACCAGCCGAACGACTAGCGAAGCAATTAAGTGAATTAGCCCCAGGTGCACTCAATTGGTCTTTTTTCGTCAATAGCGGTACAGAAGCCATCGAAACAGCCATGAAAGTCGCACTTCAACATTGGCAAGAACAACAGAGACCAGAAAAGCAAGTATTTATTTCAAGGCGGTTAAGCTACCATGGGATAACAATCGGTGCTCTATCATTATCTGGTTTTATTGCACGGCGCGAGCGATTCGAACCACTACTCGAAAACTATCCTTCCTTATCACCTCCTTACTGTTATCGCTGCCCATTCCACTCTACTTACCCAAAATGTCATTTACAATGTGCTGAAGAATTAGAAGATATCATCGAGAGAATAGGTGCCAAGTACATCGCAGCGTTTGTGGCAGAACCGGTGATTGGAGCTGCAGGTGGAGCCATATCGCCACCCGACGGATACTATCAGAAAATAAAAGAAATATGCCAGCGTAATAACATTTTATTTATCGCAGACGAGGTCATGACAGGCATGGGGAGAACAGGAAAGATGTTTGCTATCGAGCATTGGGGCGTAACACCTGATATTATGGCCATTGGAAAAGGGTTAAGTGGCGGGTACGCACCGATTGCAGCAACTCTTATTTCAGATGATGTGATGAAACCGATTGAAGAGGGTACAAAAGTAATTATGAGCGGCCATACATTTAGTGCCAATCCCCAATCGTGTGCAACAGCATTAGCTGTTATTCGCTATACATTAAAAAATAAAGTGATAAATGAGGTTGAAGCTAAGGGTGAATTACTAATGAAAAAGTTATCGCCGTTAGCTAAACGTTTTCCGTTCATCGGCGATATTCGTGGAAAAGGGTTGCTTATTGGGGTTGAAATCGTGGGAAATACCCGTCGGAAGAAGTCATTTCCACGCCATTGGAATGTCAGTCAACGAGTCATTGATCACGCACTAGAATCAGGGTTGCTGTTATATCCTGCTGCTTCTGGTCATAACGGCTTAGATAATAATGGAATATTAATTGCGCCTCCATTAACCATTACAGCAAAAGAGATTGACGTGCTTGTGGAGCGCCTTGCGAAAACATTAATGTTGACAGAGCAGAGCTTGACACAACTAGAAAGGAGTTAATCCGATGTCACATCAGAAAGTACGGTCCAAAGAAAACATACTCGATTATGTTAGTAGTTCAAGTACGATTATGATTGGTGGCTTTGGTGGTGTAGGCACTCCGCCAACGGCGATTGATGTACTTCTTCATAGTGATATTGACTCGTTAACGATCATTAGTAATGATGCTGGATTTCCTGATATTGGGATTGGTAGATTAGTATGTCATCATAAAGCAGCCAAAATGATAACAACCCATATTGGGTCCAATCCAGTAGCTGGACGATTAATGAATGAAAATAAATTAGAAATCGAATTTGTTCCTCAAGGAACGTTTGCAGAACGTGTTCGGGCAGGTGGAGTCGGTCTAGGAGGAATTCTAGTCGACAGTGGCCTTCAGTCATATAATAGTTCTAGCAAAAATACGGTGAAGATCGATAACAAAATTTATTATTTAGAACGCCCGCTTACAGCTGAAGTATCTTTTATTTATGCAAAGAAAGCGGATACATTCGGCAATCTCATTTATGATAAGACAGCAAGAAATATGAACCCGCTTATGGCAATGGCTGGCGAGGTAACAATCGCTGAAGTGGAAGAAATTGTTCCTGCAGGCAGTCTCGACCCAGAATTGATTGTCACACCTGGAGTGTTTGTAGACGTTATCGTTGAAAGTGAAGGGGTGAATTGGAAATGGGTTTGGGAGTAGAAGACCGTGTTCGTATGGCAAAACGTGCAGCAAAAGAAATTACTCCAGGTATGTGTGTGAACTTAGGAATCGGGATCCCTACCCTGGTTGCGGATTATATACCTAATGAATGGAATGTCATGTTCCATGCCGAAAATGGAATTGTAGGTGCAGGAAGGAAACCGCTTGCAGGAGAAGAGGATGAGAACTTATGCAATGCAGGAGGATATCCGATTACTTTACGTAAAGGCGGGGTATATTTTGATAGTGCAACAGCTTTTGCTATCGTCCGTAAACAAATGCTAGATATGACGATTTTAGGAGGATTAGAAGTAAGTGAACGTGGTGATTTAGCCAATTGGATAGTTCCGGGCAAACGTGTGCCAGGTATGGGTGGAGCCATGGATTTAGCTGTTAAAGCCAAGAAACTCGTTGTTCTATTAAGTCACACGGATAATCAAGGAAATCCGAAAATTGTAAAAGAGTGCAAACTCCCATTAACAGCTTCACGTTGTGTTCATTTAATTATTACGGAAAGGGCTGTAATTGAAGTCACCGCTTCAGGTTTAATTTTACAAGAGACACTTGGTAATTATTCAGTAGAGGAAGTGATCGAAAAAACAGGGTGTTCATTAACAATACCCCCTGGTTTCTAAAACTTTAATTCGTTTCAGGAGGGGTCAAACGATGAATAAAGATTATCAATCACTCATTCACTCATGGATGAACGAAAATAGAGTCGTCGGGATTGAACTTTTACAAAAACTGGTCAGGAACCGAAGTATACAAACGAATGAATATGAAGCTCAACAAGTTATTATCAACCATTTACAGAAACTCGACCTAGAAATTGACGAATGGGAAGTAACAGGAGATATTTTTACTCATCCTTATTTCTGCTCAACGAGAAAGAGCTTCTTAAAAAGTCCTAATGTCGTTGGTGTGAAAAGAGGAATTGGGAAAGGAAAATCGATCATTTTAAATGGCCATATTGACGTTGTACCTGAAGGAGATGTTACACAATGGACGGATGACCCATACAGTGGCAAAATAGAAGGTGGAAGAATGTATGGGCGCGGTACGACTGATATGAAAGGCGGAACGGTTTCGCTGTTATTAGCAATTCAAGCCTTGAAAGAACTTGGAATTCAATTAAATGGTGATGTCATTTTTCAAAGTGTGATAGAAGAAGAAAGTGGCGGGGCAGGTACGTTGGGAACCTTACTGCGAGGCTATAAAGCAGACGCTGCTATTATTCCAGAACCTACTAATATGAAGATCTTTCCAAGACAGCAAGGTTCCATGTGGTTTCGCCTGACTGTAAAAGGCCGTTCCGCACATGGCGGGACTCGCTATGAGGGCGTTAGTGCAATAGAGAAGTCAATGGTTGTTATTCAGGAACTGCAGAACTTAGAAAAAGCCCGCAATGCTAGAATAGTAGATCCACTCTATGAAAATACGCCAATACCGATTCCGATTAATTTAGGTGTTATTAAAGGCGGTGACTGGCCATCCTCAGTAGCGGATGAGGTCATTATTGAGGGAAGGATCGGTGTTGCTCCAGATGAGGAAATGCGACATGCGCAAGAAGAACTGAGACTTTGCTTGAAAAACCTTGAGAACATTGACCGTTGGTTTAGGGAAAAGCCAGTTGGACTGGATTGGTTCGGTGCAAGATGGGTACCTGGCACCATAGATGAAGATCATCCATTAATGGGAATCCTTCAGTCGAAGTTTGAACAGGTGAAACAGACTGATCCTAAAATCGAAGCTTCGCCTTGGGGAACAGATGGAGGGTTATTAGAAAAGTTAGGCGGAATACCAGTTATTGTTTTCGGACCAGGTACAACTGAGATTGCTCATTTTCCTAATGAATATATTGAGCTTGAGAGAATGTTTGAAGTCGCTGAAATTATCGCACTCACACTAATTGAATGGTGTGGAGTGAACAGGTGAGTAATAAAAAAATAACGGTTCGCTAGCGACAGTGAGTCTAGTAGGTGATTAAATGAAAAATCAAATAGAGGTAGATTTATATAATGATAGGATCGTTGCCTATTTTCCGCTTGCAAGGAAAGAAGAACTAGCTCAGCTTGTTCAGTTGCAACAACAGCACCAACCTTCGAAAACCATAGTGTATGTGACGAAAGAATACGTTGATCATTTCGTTCAACAAGGATATGAGTCAGAAGGGCAAATTCCAGGTTTCTTTTATGGCTTTGACAGTTATATTGTAAGTCAATATAAAGGAAAAGAGCGAAAGACTTCAAAGCAAGTCCGAGAGCAAGCTGACATTATGAGTACGGTACAACAAACAAAAAATCGAATAGTACTTTCACCGTTAGAAGGGCAGTATTCGCTGCATTTAGCTAGTCATAATGATGTAAAAGGACTCGTTCAATTATATAGAAAGGTGTTTGAAAAATACCCAACTATGATTTTTGATCAGGACTATGTAGGAAAAATGATGACGGATGATTACTTTTTTGTGGTTATTAAAGATCAAAATAAAATAGTGAGTGCAGCCTCGGCAATGATCAATGAATATAAGAGTGCGGAAATTACCGATTGTGCCACTGATCCTGATTATCGTGGAAAGCAGTTCCTTTTACACATCATAACCAGGTTAGAGAAGGAGTTGTTCAATCGAGGAGTTTATTGCGCATATTCATTAACCCGGGCATTGTCACCAGGTATGAATGTGACTATTAAACGCTTAGGTTATGAATATGGAGGAAAATTAGTAAACAATTGCATCATAAGCACTGGCTTTGAAGATATGTGTATTTGGTCAAAGCAACTTAACCAAAAAAGCAAAGGAGCTGACTCTAGAATTTAGAGTCAGCTCTTTTTATAGAAAGAATATAAATTTTTCGGTCGACCTTTAGCTGGGTAACCTTAGCTTGAGGAGTGTCGGTTGCATCTTTGATGAATTGACCATTTACTGACATAGGAGAGAGTGGTATCGTTATCAGCTGCTACTACGTTTTTTTACATTCTAAAATAGTTTTTCTTTAATATCCGTGGTTGATTCATAAGTGAATCGTAACCAATGGAGTGTGGGAGATCCTGGGTATGAATTAGAAATAAATGGTCTTCAATGTCTTGGACCAATGACTCTTCAATATAGTTCATACCGCAGGATTGACAGTGTATAGACGGGATATCATGAATTTGAATCGCTTTTAATCCGTCTGGTAACTCCCAATAGGCTTCTTTTGTCGTTTGAGTTGTATTGTTTGATTGACACCATTCACAGTTCATCATACGCTATTTCTCCTCCTTTTTATTTTCACTCTCACTTTGCATCATTTTTTTCTGTTCTGCCAGCCATTTTTTCTCTTTCATTTCATCACGCTTTTGACGGCGGTCTTTTAAAGTTTGATGACTTTCATCACTTTGATAATTTTTACGACGGTCGATACGCTGAAGTCCTTCTGGCATAAGTGTTGTTTGTTCGTCTTTCATCAAGGAATGAACACCAATTGAACGTTCATTACCAGTTATTCCATAATATTGGGCAAAATAATCATCTGCTTTACCTGGATTGTAATTTTCTGGTTCAGGATAGGTTGTTATAACGCCTTCAAAATTGCGAAGAACTATTTTATTAGCGGATTGAGATATTAAATAATTCGGTTGCAAGGCAATCTTGCCGCCACCACCTGGAGCATCGACGACGAAAGTTGGTACTGCATAGCCACTTGTGTGTCCGCGTAAGGCTTCAATAATTTCTAACCCTTTTGAAACAGGAGCCCGGAAATGACCAATTCCTTCCGATAAGTCACATTGGTAAATATAATACGGACGGACACGAATTTTAACTAAGTCATGCATTAACTTTTTCATAATATGCGCACTATCATTAATTCCTGATAGAATGACAGCTTGATTTCCAACAGGAACACCAGCATTGACAAGCATTTCACAAGCCCGTTTCGACTCTTCAGTAATTTCAAATGAAGTGTTAAAGTGAGTATTCAACCAAACAGGATGATATTTCTTTAAGATATTACATAAGTTTCCAGTAATTCGCTGTGGAAATACAACAGGTGCACGAGTCCCAATTCGAATGATCTCTACATGTGGGATCGCACGTAAATTTTTTAGTATATATTCTAAGATTTGATCATTAACAAGGAGACCGTCTCCTCCTGAAATTAGCACATCGCGAACTTGGGGAGTATTACGGATATACTCAATAGCTCCATCTAATTGTTTTTTCGGAACACCCATACCAATTTGTCCTGAAAACCTACGTCGTGTACAATAACGACAATACATCGAGCACTGATTCGTAACGAGAAATAAAACTCGATCAGGATAGCGGTGAGTCAGTCCTGGAACTGGTGAATCTTCGTCTTCTGACAAAGGATCTTCTAAATCATACTTTGCCTTTTCAATTTCTTTTGATATCGGTACTGATTGCATACGAATTGGGCATCGTGGGTCATCTGGGTTCATGAGTGAGGCATAGTACGGTGTAATATTTAAAGGAATTGTTTTCGTTGAAATCTTAACACCCTCTTCTTCTTCAGCAGTTAAGTTAATGACTTTTTTTAAATCATCTAATGTCCGGATTGTATGTGTAAGTTGCCATAACCAATCATTCCACTCATCATCACTTACATCTTTCCAAAGTTCTATTTCTTTCCAATGTTTTTTCGGTTTATATAAATTAAAATTCATGATCATCCCTCCTAGCTTCTTACCCATACAAATGCAATTATTGTGCCAAATTGTAAAGGTGCGAAAAGGTGGGAAGGAGGCTAAAAATGAAAAATGGCAGTGCCGAAAAATCATCAGTTGTCATTTTGATAACTTAAATTTTTTCATTTTATACTGAAGGGTCTGTCTCGGAATGTTTAAAAATTTCGCTGCTTGTAGAATATTCTTGTTGCATCTATGAAGTGCGCTTTCAATTAAGTTCTTTTCGAATTTATCTACTTCTTTGCGAAAGGAGATCGGTTCCTTTTGAATTGGGGAAGTTGTGTGAAATAAATGATTCGGTAGATGATCTTCCGTTATTGTATTTCCATCTGCAATATTCATAGCAGATTCGATGGCATGTTCTAATTCGCGGACATTACCAGGCCAACTGTATTGTTGGAAGAAGGCTTGCACATTGTGAGATAGATTTTTAACAGATTTATTAAAACGTTCATTAAACTTCTTTAAAAAGTGTTTGGATAATAAGGAAATATCATCTTTTCTCTCACGCAACGGTGGGATATGAAGCGTAACAACACTAATTCGGTAAAATAAATCTTGGCGGAGTTTTTCTGCATTTACACAAGTAGTTGGATGTTCATTCATCGCTGTAATGATGCGGACGTTACATTGAATTCCCCTTGTGCCGCCAACTCTTCGAACAATTCCATCTTCAATCACTCGAAGTAACTTAGCTTGTAGATCAATTGGCATCGAGTTAATTTCATCAAGGAACAAAGTACCATTATGGGCCAATTCGAACAAACCTGGCCGTTCGGCAGCACCTGTAAAACTTCCTTTAGAAGTACCGAACAAAATACTTTCAAGAAGACTTGCGGGTATCGCTGCACAATTTTGAGCGATGAACGGGCCGTTTTTTCTTTGTGAAGTATTATGAATCGACTGCACAAACAGCTCTTTTCCCGTTCCGGTTTCACCATAGATTAAAATCGGTGAAGTAGTCTTGGCTGCTTTGCTTGCAGTTTGTTTGAGCTTTTTTAGCGTTTCACTTTGAGTAATGATATCCTCTAATTCAAACTTTGCACTCGAAGTAGAATTCTCTTTTTTGGCTGGAGTTCCACTCCGAATGACTCTTTCTTGCAGTTCAACGAGTTTTTCGGAAAGCTTCTTGATTTCAGAAAGATTTTTGGATATCTCAACAGCGCCAATAATTTCATTATTTTGGTAGATCGGCATCGTCGTATTAACGGTATCAACAAGAACGCCACGAACATTAGCAAACCGCTGTTTTTGATAATATATAGGTGAGCCATGCTTTATGACTTGTAGCAACGTACTTGTTTCTTCAGTCAGTGAAGGAAAAACATCGAGTACATGTTTATGAATGACTTCACTTGCATCAACACCATCTAATTGAGCAGCCACCTTATTATAGTAAATGGTTTTCCCATTTAAATCGACAACATGGATTCCTTCATCGATCGTGTCAAACACTGCATGAAGTAAATCAGGTGTTGTTTGAGTACCTTTCGTTGTCATTTCTTTTCCTCCTTTTTTATTGCTAAAATGTTGGCAAAGGAGAGCCGGAAATTTGGCACTCTTCTATTTATAAGTATGTTTTAACTTCAAAAACATGAAAGTTAATGTAGTAGCTTAGTTATTTCCCCCATGTTGTCACTTCTAATCTGAATCAAACAAAAGCTGCCCACCTTACTTTTAATCAGGTCGCAGCTTTTTAACATGATACTTATGGTTATATGCGGTAATTGCATCTATGCAATTATGGCTGGAGTTGTTTGGTATTTTTTCTAATCATATCGTCTCTTTGTTTTGCAGTAATCACTTTAAGCTTGTGCAATAAATGGGCGTACTGAACGACTTTCTTATTTCTTCCCATTTTCATCACCTTTTTTTCATAGTGTTAATGTATATTATTCACTACGGCAAAAAAAGTTTCGTTAAGGCAAAAGTAAACCAAGCCTATTTTTACAAATTAAGAATTATAGTTCGCAAGCCCAAAATACATTTCCCAAAGTAAACAATGGTATTAACTATAGGTCGCTGGCTTCGCTTAAAGGTCCCTAAATTGCGGTTTTTCTTTACGTAACCTTATTTTGTGTAGCGATTAGCATAGGAAGAAGCTACGAAAGATTGAGGTTTAATAAAAGGTTTCATGCCATGTTCTTCAATTCGTTTGACCATTTCTTCGACATAAACTTTTGTCTTATTTCTTGCCCCCTGTCCAACATCAATATGGCCTTCGATTGTTAGGGAACTGCCTTCCTTAATATGCGGAAGAATGATATTGATCATTTGCTTTTTTCGTTGGATTGTAAATAATTGAGCAATTTGCTCGGTTAGTGTTGTCTCTATTGATATTTTTGAATGGAGACATTCAATTCGCGTGGGGATATCAAATTTTCTTATGCATCCCCATGCACCTTTTCCTTCTCGGCGAATAACAATCCCAGTGACAAATCGCGTATATTTGCCATGTACTTGTGAATCGGTTCCAATAATTAAACGATAGGTTGAAGCAGGTTCCTTCTCCATAAATGAACATATATATTGAAACACTTCTTGGAAGGTCATATGTTTCCGTGAAAGGTTTTGAAAGGATATACCCATGCATCCCCCTCCTTAATGAAATATTTTAGTACTAGTTGTGTTAAACTTTATGATGAGGCAAGCTTTTCCTATTCCTATTTTTCAATGTTTGGAACGAGAATGTTTCTATAAAATGTGTTATAGTGAAAATAGCAAAACAGAGTAGTACAACGAGACGTTAGGAGTGTTTGGAGTGAGTATTGAAGTAACAAAGCCAGCGTATCAATGGTTTAAAGATGAATTTAACTTAGAAGGCACAGAATATATGAGAATTTTTGTACGTTACGGTGGGTGTGGAAGCTTCCAACAAGGTTTTTCGTTAGGGATTGTGAAAGAAGAGCCGAAAGATGCTGCGATTGAAGTTAATATGGAAGGAACGATTTTTTTTATTGAAAAAGAAGATATGTGGTATTTTGATGGTAAAGGTGTAAAAATTAAATACAGCCGAACGAAAGAGGAAATTGAGTTCGTTCAAGCTTAAGTAAAAGGCCAATCATATTAACAATTCATACTCCACGTGAAAAAGAAGTCCTTCCGCTATTTATAGCTATGGCAGAAACAATCAAATAATATTAGGTAAAGAAAAAGTAACAGCAAGGTAAGCTGTTACTTTTTCTTTTTCTGTCTTTTCTTCGGTTGATCGACCAATTCACTTGATGTTTCTTCGTTAAACATCGATTCAGTTGGTGTTTGGTTGTTCGTCAATGCCTTGTCTTCTTGAGGACGGCGTTTTTTCATAGCAAAATCTCCTCCTTTAAGGTTACGCTAGTAGTTTCACCATAACTGCGAAAAATACACGACACTCTGAAAATCAACTTCACTTAGAGTTTTAGCAATGAATTTTTATATTTTCTTAAAAGTAACACGATAAAAGATCGGTTCAAACCATATACTCAATTAAATGAATTTTATAACAACTTGTAGGGGGGAATGAGTATGTATTATCGTCAACCGATTCGCAGTTCAGACGGAAATCGATTTCGTCTCACCGTTATTGGTGAAGGGGAAGTAGCTGCTACTCCAGATATTGTTCAAGTTACGTTAGGTGTGCGAACTGAAAGAGAACATCCAAATGAAGCCATTCAGGAAAATGCACGAATAGCTAATAACATCATACAAAACTTAGAAAACTTAGGAATATCGAGAGAAAGAATAGAAACAAGGACATATAATGTTAGACCCATTTACGATTTTATTGAAGGTAAAAGTATTCTTAGGGGATATGAGGTGGAACACTTATTCGATATTACGATAACCGATATTAATCAGGTTGGTGAAGTGTTAAGCACAAGCGCAGAAGCCGGTGCTAATGTCATTCAAGGTTTACAGTTTAAGCTTTCTAATCCACAGGAATATTATCTGCAAGCTTTGTCCATTGCTGTCCAAAGTGGTACAAAAAAAGCAAATCATATTGCTGAGCAAATGGGGGTTACATTACTTCAGCCACCAATAACGATTACGGAAATCAGTGACGAACCTGTTTCTGTTTATCAACCGGAAGGAATGGTGCTAGCCGCAACTTATCCTGCTTCACCACCAATCACTACACAAGATGTGGTTATCCGTGCTAAAGTTTCAGTGGTGTATTCTTACAGTTAATTGTCACAGTTTCGCCATAATTAGAGCTGAGATATATGTTACTATATAGATAGTAATTAACGTATTTAGATTTATAATAGGGGTGACTTAAATGAGCGCAGTAGCATTAGTAGCAATTCTTAGTTTCGGTGGATTAGCAATGTTAATTAGTATTACAATGTCAATTATGTTTATGAAAATGTCTGATATCGATGCAAAAGATCCATTCCACACTAACCATTAATTTTTAATAAATAAAATAGATAGATTCATTATTTCTCAGACTATCGCGAAGAAGCGGTAGTTTTTTATTTGCAGTTAAGAATGTATAACATCTATAAAATGTCTAGACCCGGCGACTAGCGAAACTTCTTCACATGCATACGGTAAGTCAACACCGACTTACTACGACTGAATTTCAACCATAAGACTGATTTTTTGCATTTCAAATTATAAAGGAGTACGATAAATTCACTAAACTTATGGGGGTGTAGTTAATGACGTTACATATGGACAATACATTGCAGCATGCAACTTTTGCTGGCGGATGCTTCTGGTGTATGGTCAAGCCATTCGATCAATTTGAAGGAATAGAGAAAGTCGTATCAGGATATATGGGAGGACACATAGAAAACCCGTCATACGAACAGATCAAAACGGGAACAACTGGTCATTACGAGGTTGTTCAGATTACATTTCATCCAGAGCTTTTTCCTTATTCGAGGCTTCTTGAAATTTACTGGCAGCAGGTAGATCCTACTGATCCAGAAGGGCAATTTCATGATAGAGGCCCACAATACCGTACAGCGATTTTTTATCATAATCAAGAACAACAGGAAGAAGCACTGGCGTCTAGAGACAAGCTGGAGCAGAGTCAGAAATTTTCAAAGCCAATCGTTACACAGATTGTGGAAGCATCGACGTTTTACCCAGCAGAAGAGTATCATCAAGATTACTATAAAAAGAGCCCTAAACATTATAAAGAGGACCGAGAAAAGTCAGGAAGAGATGAATTTCTTCAAGTACATTGGGACGAAACCTCACGCACGAAATAATATATGTGTCTTCCTAATAAGAGTAAGATCACTTTTATTAAGGTTTAAAAAGACAGACAAAATTTTCCCTATACATGCTAATAATTGATAACAAAAAAACAAATACTACCTGTAACAAAAGAGAATCGTTAACTACGGTTCTTTTTTGTTCGGTCAAATAACCAAAATGTATAAAAATATGTAAAATTACATAGATAATTTGTAAAAGTATGAACAAAAATCTAAAATATCTGATATAATTTTATTAAGATAGTTTTTTTGAATATTCGTTATTGGGTGAGGAATGAGGGGAACAAAATGAAAATAAAAAGTAATATATATAAATTTTTCAGAATAATCAGAAATATAACCATTGGCGTTGCTGTTTTTGTTCTCTTATTTGCAGTTGTAGTTTTTGTAACTGTAGAACAATGGGCATCTAAAGAGGAAGGAAAATTACCAGTAAAGACTGCGGTAATCTTACATGCCGTCAATGAGAATTTAGTGCCTCTTGATATAGAAATACCGAACTTTGTTAGGGGAAGTACTGGGAGAAGTACAATGGTTAGAGAGACTGTTGAGATCCCAGTTCGAGATGGTTCGGAGATAACAGGAAAAGTTTATCGACCCAATGGGGAAGGACCTTATCCAATTATAATGTATTATCATGGCGGGGCGTTCCTAGAAGGTTATGGAAGTATTGAAACACATGAAAATATTGTTCGTGCATTAGCAGGAAGAACACAGAGTATCGTCGTAGCTGTTGGTTATCGTGTTGCGCCCAAATATGTATTTCCAACTGCGATTGAAGATGGGTATGATGCGCTGTTGTGGGCGTACGATATGGCTGAAGCGTGGAATGGGGATGTAAGTAAAATCGCAGTAGCCGGGGATAGTGCAGGCGGTAACATCGCTACTGTTGTTGCGATGATGTCAAGAGACGAAGGTGGTCCAGAATTAACTGCACAAGTACTCTATTACCCGTTAACGACGTTTCAAGATGTAGCGTTACCCTCTCGAAATGTCTACGATAGCGGTTATTATTTACTTTCAAGAAGTGTCATGTATTTAGCAAGAGATAAATATACACCAGAGCCAGATATGTGGTCAAACCCTTATACGTCACCATTGGAAGCTAAAGATTTAACAGGATTACCGCCAACCTTAATTATTACTGCTGAATTTGATCCATTACGAGATGAAGGAGAAGCTTACGGCAAAAAATTAAGTGACTTCGGTGTACCAGTGGAAACCATTCGTTATAAAGGAGTTATGCACGGGTTTATCTCTTTTTACGAAGTGATGTATCGTGGAAATCACGGATTACAGAAATCGGTTCACTATTTAAGAACTGCATTTCATGATGAAATCTTATATGAACCGTACACGGTAAAAGTGGTTAATATCGAGGATGGCAAAGAAACACTTCGTGATCAACTTGAAGCGTATGCGATGGCAGGTTTTTTAATTGGAAAACAAGCATTTACAATGCTACCGACTCAATACACTCTTATAAAATAAAATAATGAAAAGCTAGCCACTAGGGCTAAAAGGGGGAGTTACTGTCATCATGATAGTGACTCCCTTTGTATTGTGATGCAGGATTTGATATGTTGTAGATTTAAGGTGTCTTGTTTGATTGCTTACTATAAATCTGCTTAACTAAAGTAAAAGAAGAATTGGATGGTGAAATCATGTTAAAAAGACGTTTAGGAACGAGTGATTTATTTGTCTCAGAAGTTGGTCTAGGTTCCATGTCATTGAAAACTGAGAATGAAAAGGAAAGTATTGAAATCATCCATAAAGCGATAGATGGTGGAATGAATTTTATTGATACAGCAGATTTATATGAGTTTGGATTAAACGAAGAGCTTGTCGGAAAAGCCGTTAAAGGAAAAAGGGATGAAATAATAGTTGCAACTAAAGTTGGAAACCGCTGGGACAAAGACCAAGAGGGCTGGGGATGGGACCCATCCAAAACCTACATAAAAACAGCAGTAAAAGAAAGTCTTCGTCGTCTACAAATGGATTACATTGATTTATATCAACTTCACGGCGGAACGATTGAGGATCCAATTGATGAAACAATTGAAGCATTTGAAGAGCTGAAAAAAGAAGGTCTCATTCGATATTATGGTATTTCATCCATACGACCTAACGTCATACGTGAGTATGTAGAGAAATCAAATATTGTTAGTGTAATGATGCAATATAGTTTACTGGATCGTCGACCTGAAATTGAGGTGTTTGATTTATTAAGTAAACATCATATTTCTGTCATATCTAGAGGTCCGTTAGCGAAAGGAGTATTATCTACTAATTGGAGAAATAAAATCGACAATGGTTATCTGGACTATACGCCGGATGAATTATCAAAACTACTAGCGGAGACGGAAAGAATACGAGGAAATCAAAGTATCACAAGTATAGCTATCCGTTATGTAACAACGCCATCAGTAGTAGCCACAACAATTCCTGGGCCAAGAACCGTGGAACAGTTGAATGATATTCTGCAGTCTTATGATCAATGTAAAAATATATCTGAACATCAATTAGAGGAAGTGAAGGAGCTGACAAAGCAGCAAAATTTTACTGCCCATTTATAATTTTTAGTTAAGTTATCTAAAAATTTTTATAATTAATATTGTTCGTAATAAGGAAATGAGTTATTCTATTTATAGAACAATATTGGGGTGGTAAATGTATGGCAACAAAAAAATTAGAACTGTTTCATATGAGTGGACAGAAATATAAAATAGTCGACATACCTGTTGTAAATCAAGATGTCTTTGTTGTTAATTACTATTTACAGTTATTAATTGATGATATTGAGAGAAGCGCAAAGCCAAAAGGGATTTATTCTTTCTCGAGTTTTGTTATAGGAAAGTGCGGCTTAAAAGAATATAACAAAATGAAATCCCTTAGTATTACGAAAACTCTACACCAATTAGACGCCCCTAGTTAATATAAAATAAAAATGACACTAAAAAAGCTGCGCCTGCCTAAATAAGGAGACGCAGCTTTTTCTTGCCTTTCCTTTTAGGGGTTAATTAGTTTTGTTGAATAAAAACGGATAATATTTACATAGCGGGAGAAATAAATAGTCCTAATGAATTATTACATTTAACAAGAACAGGATTATAATTATCTAGTCGCGTAGAAGGTATGGATTCCGATGAACTATATAAAGTGTCTGACAAACAATGAATATGAAACAAAATTAAATTCCCTAGCTCGACAATGGGGAGTTGAAATTGAATGGGAAGAGTCTGATAATGACCAGTAAAATAAGACCACTCTGAATAGGGTGGTCTTATTTTAATTTTACAACAGTACTTTTAATTAAAACGCCCAATTTCCATTTCTAAATAACGGCTCACGCTCACCGTCAGCTGTAATTCCATCGATATTCATATCAGCTGAACCAATCATGAAATCAACGTGTGTAATACTTGTGTTTAAGCCATTTTTTTGTAGTTCTTCTTTAGACATCGTCTTACCGCCTTCAAGGTTAAAGGCATAGGCACTTCCTAGAGCTAAGTGGTTAGATGCATTTTCATCAAATAATGTATTGTAGAAAATAACATTTGAGTTTGAGATCGGTGAATCATGTGGTACTAAAGCGACTTCACCTAAATAAGCCGAACCTTCATCTGTTTCAACTAGGCGTTTTAGTGTTTCATAGCCTTCCTCAGCTGAATATTCTACAACTTTTCCATCTTTGAATGTTAAAGAAAAGTTTTGAATAAGTGTTCCACCATAGTTTAATGGTTTCGTACTAGATACTGTTCCGTAAACGCCGTCTTTTTTCGCAGCTGTAAACACTTCTTCGGTTGGTAAGTTAGCAACGAAGTATACATTTTGTTCGTTATTACTTCCTGCACCAGCCCATAAGTGTTTTTCAGGTAGTTCAATCGTTAAGTCAGTACCAGGGGCTGTATAGTGAAGCTTTTGGAAACGCTTATTGTTTAGGAATTCTACTTTACTCGTAAGATTTTCGCAATGCTCTTTCCATGCCGAAACAGGATCTTCTAGTTCAACGCGTGTTGCGCTGAAAATCGCATTCCACAGTTTTTCAACCGCTGCTTCTTCAGAATCATTAGGGAACACTTTTTGAGCCCAGCCCGGTGCAGATGCCGCGATCACTGTCCAACTGATTTTGTCAGATTGAACATACGAACGGAATGTATCCATCGCTTGACCAGATGCTTTGTTCGCATTAGCAATACGCTCAGGGTTTACACCTTTCAGTAAGTCTGGATTACTAGCGACGATACTCATAAAAGCAGCACCATTTTCGGCCATTTCTTCATATCCCTTTGCTTTCCAAAGTGGAAACTCATGAAAAGCTTCATCCGGGGCATTCTTATATTTAATTAATGTTAGTTCTTCATCATTCCATTCAACATGGACATTTTTTGCACCAGCGTCATAAGCTTTCTTCGCTACAAGTCTAACAAAGTCTGTAGCTGCAAGTGGTGCATTGATCACTAGTGTTTGACCTTCTTGAATATTGACACCAACTTTTACGGCTAATTCAGCATACTTTTCAAGTTTTGTTTGTAAATTCTCCATTTATTTCCCTCGCTTATGTATAATTTCTATTACAAGAGTATTTTAACAGTTTCTGTACGTTTTGAAAAAGAAAACCGTTCCTTTTATTAAGTGATATGAAATAAAAAAGAGGGTTATAGCCCTCTCTGTTAAAATAAATAAAATTAGCATTACTTTTTTCCGTACTGTACAAACATGCGCTCGTCTTCAATGAGCCCACATGCACCACACTGTATTTTTAATGAAGGACCGCGGTAAGGCAGATGAAAAGGATCAAGTTTTTCGTTTGAATACTCTTCCATTACATCACCAGTTTGTGGATTCAATTTTACAGCTTGAGCTATTTGTTCAATACGGTTAAAACGGGATCGGTTGGTTTTACAATTAGGACACAAATATGGTTCCGCCATAAGTAACACCTCCTAATCACAGTATTTCCATTTTATTTTATGAATACTCTATTTAGAGAAAGAAGGGGAAACTATGATTGTAAGATTAGCTCAATTAAAGGATGTTCAAGTGATTGCTGATATTCATGTTGCAAGTTGGAAGACAACCTATAGAGGAATCGTTTCCGAAGAATATTTGGATTCATTAAAAGTGGAAGATCGACAGGAAATGTGGAAAAGAGTTCTCTCTACCGAGAACCATCCAACAACTGTTTTTGTGGTGGAAGAAGAGGATACAGTCTTTGGGTTTGCAGCTGTTGGTAAAGAACGAACAGGAAAATACCCAGAAATCGACGGTGAGTTGTACGCTATCTACTTATACGAAAATGCCCAACGAAAAGGCGGAGGAAAACAGTTGGTTGCAAAGGCGGCAGAAGTATTAAAGGAAAAAGGATATCATGGACTTTTAGTTTGGGTTCTCGACGATAATCCGGCAAAACGATTTTACGAAGAAGCATTAAATGGAGAATTTTTAGAAAGCGTAGACATTGAAATTGGCGGACAATCGTTTAAAGAAGCTGCATACGGTTGGTATAGCTTGGACCAGTTTATTTCTAGATAAAGAGAAAATAGTGGCTGTTTTCGTAAACGTCGTTGATAGTAGGATATTAAAAAAATCATATGTCCATCTGGCAGATGTTATGTTATCTAATGAGGCTGACTACAGGGTACATTTAGTAACCGGATCTAGTCAGCTTTTTTTGTCCTATTAACAATTACTGCGATTAGGAGCGCTTAGAAGGGAGTATTAGAAAATACTTTAACCGATAGCATTGATTGGTGGACAGTAAAGGAAAAAACTTGGAGAAAGCAGTAACTAAAAGCGCGGGATCGAGAGCGGTAGAGGGAAAAATTAGGAGAAAGCAGTAACGAATAGCGCTGGGTCGTGAGCGGTGGAGGAAAAAAATAGAAAAAACAGCAAAGATTTTATCCAATAGCTTGAATTTGAAGGAGGCGCCAAATTCTGCTAGTAAGTCCCCATAAAGTTAGCTTGTAACCTCAATAGGTCAAAGCAACGACCTTGGAGAAGAAAAAAGCAAATAAGATTAGAAGCTGTGATTTTTGTGTATTTTTTTAAAATATGTAAGCGTTTCCATTGACCGAATGATACTTTCATAGAATAATATAAGAGGAGAGAATGAGAAATAATCGTAGAAGGGTGATTGTTTTGAAAAACTACAGATTAGAAACAGAGGTCATTCACAAAGGTTATGATAGTCAATCTTTTCAAGGGAGTTTAACACCGCCGCTTTTTCAATCCTCAACATTCACAATGAAATCGGCTGAGCAAGGTGAGCGCAGGTTTGCAGGAGAAGAAGAAGGCTATGTATACTCCAGATTAGGAAACCCGACGGTAACCGTCTTAGAAGAAAGGATAGCGGAATTAGAAGGTGGTGAAGCTGGGCTTGCTTTTAGTTCGGGTATGGCTGCTGTTTCTGCGACGTTATTTGGACTTGTTCGTTCAGGGGACCATATCCTTGTCTCAGAAGGAGTTTACGGGTGTACGTATGGTTTATTAGAATTGTTAAAAGACCGCTTTAATGTAGACTATGACTTAATTGCAATGGATGAAGAAGACCATATTCGTTCGTATATTCGTCCTGAAACGAAAGTAATTTATGTTGAAACACCGATTAATCCGACGATGAAATTAGTAGATCTCGAGTTAGTTTGTAAACTCGGAAAAGAATTCGAAGCCAAAGTTGTGGTTGATAATACGTTTGCCACTCCATATCTTCAAAGACCGATTACCTTTGGTGCTGATGTCGTTGTTCATAGTGCGACCAAATATATTAGCGGGCACGGTGATGTTGTTGCTGGTCTCATGGTTGGAAGCCGTGAATTTGTTAATGAAGTTCGTATGACTACGCAGAAAGACATTGGTGGCATTATTAGTCCGTTTGATGCTTGGTTGTTAATTCGGGGCTTAAAGACGCTCCCCGTTCGAATGGATCGCCATTGTACGAATGCTGTGAAAATAGCAGAAAAAATGAAAGCACATCCAAAGGTCAAAGATATTATTTTCCCAGGAGATGACCAGTTCCCACAAGCCGGAATTGTAAAATCGCAAATGAAGCAAGCAGGTGGAATGATCAGCTTCTTAATTGATGGTGGAAAAGAAACGGCACAACGGTTTATGAATGAATTACAGTTGATAAAAATAGCTGTAAGTTTAGGAGATGCCGAGACGCTCATTCAGCATCCAGCAACGATGACACATTCTGTAGTACCAGAAGAAAAGCGTGAGAAGATGGGGATTGGCCCCGAATTGATCCGTTTATCCGTTGGCTTAGAAGCATGGGAGGACATTTGGGCAGATATAGAGCAAGCGTTAGAGAAAATCTAGTACGTTGTTGATATAAATCGAGTCATACGAACTTGAGTATATAAGAGTAAGAACATTATTTAAAAGGATGACTCAAACGAGGGCTAGTACACTCATGAGTCATCCTTTTGTTGTCAAATTAATTTCTGGTTGTCCTTCTTAAATAATGATTACTCAGCCACTACCTCGTTAACAATTTCCATGACGGAGTTACGTGTTAGCTTTTCTTGTCCTGCTTCAATAGCGTCTAGTGTACTAAATGCGAGAGCTAACGGAATTTTACAGAAATAATAAACCGGTCCAACGGTTAAATCTTTCGTATATTCGTCGCCTAGATCAAGGTTTCTACGAGCATATGTAAACATATCTTTCATTTCCCACCCATTTGGGAAAAAGTCTACACCGTCTCGAGATAAGTCTTCTTCACGATTGCGAATCATATTAACAGCTTGCAGTCCACGTCCGAACCCAACTGCAAGATCTCGATCACAATCTGTACCGTCGTACCATTTCCAAAGATCTGAAAGCATTACTCCTACTAAACCTGCCACGTAATAGGTGTATTCATCTAAATCTTCCTCAGTCTCAATGTTGAAGGCTTTGTTCACCCATTTTCCCATTCCTTCGGCCATCTCCGAAGTTGCGCTTAAAACGGCAGGAGTTGCAGATTCAGGACATAGGACAATCCAGTCGTTAAGTTCTAATGTGACTGCTGGTAAAGATGATTTATAAGGTTCAAATAAAGCAGCTAGCTCAGCTTCGGTGAACGGTTTTTTTATTAGAACACTGATTTTATTTAATAAGTTGACTTTTTCTTCTGTAGAAAGTACGGCACTGTCTTCAATTTCGTCGATTGCTCTCATACATAGATAAGCAGACATGACAGCTTCTTCTAATTCATCTGGCAATTTGCTGATAGGAATAAAAAATGTCCGACTCGTTTCCATTAATACTTGCTTTGCTCGATCATAAAGATTTTTTTTATCGGTCATGTAATGTACCTTCCTTTCAAATGGCTTCATACATAAAATTTTAGACTAAAAATGATTAAATTACCAGAAACACCATCATATCTACCCTTCTTATTTTAAAGAAGCTCTTGAACGAGAATTAATTTGTCCCTTTTATTTGGAATACTTGTGCAGAAATAATTGGTATGGTACATGCACAATGCCTCATACAATGGGAGCGACTGACAAAATAGAAGGGAGTCGTTACCATGAATCATCATCAAGGTCATCAGCACGGTCACGCGAGCGCTCCGCAAATGATTTCATTAGTAGACCCTTACGTTTATCAGACGTTACAAACAATTATTGGCAGAACTGTCGTTGTTCAAACCGCCCAAGGAAATATTCGCGGCGCATTAACTGATGTTAAGCCTGATCATGTCGTTGTAGATGTTGCAGGGTCACCTTTTTTTATTCGGACTCAAAGTATTATTTGGGTACTGCCGCAGTAATTAGCACCTAAGCTTCCAAATGGTTAGGAGAGAAGGAGGAGAAGGTCAGTGATAATACGTTTTGATAAAATGTTAATAGACTTACCGAGACCTGAATATTCTGATCCAAATGGCGCTTCCGCCGTTCAAGAGTTACTTGGTGGAAAATTTGGTGAGATGTCAACATTGAATAACTATATGTACCAATCGTTTAACTTTCGTAATAAGAAAAAGTTTAAACCGTTTTATGATTTAGTTGCAAGTATTACGGCTGAAGAATTTGGTCATGTTCAGCTCGTTTCAAACACGATAAATATTATGTTAAATAATACAACTTTTCCGGGAGATCCTGATATTGCGCCAATGCAAACGGCAAAAGATTTAAGATTTCATCATCATTTTATAGATACTGCACAAACAGCAAAACCAGCTGATTCACACGGTCGCCCGTGGACAGGGGATAATGTCTTTAATAGTGGCAATTTATTATTAGATTTAATTCATAATTTCTTCTTAGAGTGCGGGGCAAGAACACATAAAATGCGTGTATATGAAATGACGGAAAATCCGACAGCACGTGAAATGATCGGCTATTTACTTGTCCGTGGCGGTGTTCATATTGTGGCTTATGCAAAGGCCATCGAAGTGGTTACAGGAGTCGATATGACAAAGATGCTTCCGGTTCCTAATTTAAGTAACCGTGCGTTTGAAACAGCGCAGAAATTTGAAGATGAAGGCATTCATACGAAGTTATACACATGGAGTCCAACAGACTTCCGTGATATTAATAAAATTTGGAAGGGAACTCATCCAGAGGACGGTAAGCCATTAGAAGTAATTATTGGGGCGCCGGAAGGAGCACCAACTCCTGATTTTGAAGAAGTGCCAGAAGAATTTGCTCCTGGTATTTCAGCTGAAGATTATCAGGAAATTGTAAAACGCTTAATGCGTTCTGCCGGCTTATAAAGAACGGGTGCCAAGCGCACCCGTTGTATTATTTTTTTTGCGTCAAAAAATCAATGACTTGATCTAATGGTTGATCGACCTCGAAATAATTTTCAAATGGACAACCTTTTTTATTTAAGCGCTTAATAATGGTATCAATGGTAAAGTGAGTAGGGGCTAACTGTTCATTAAGCTCCTCCCAAAATAACGGTGTAGCGACGGTTGCTTCTTTACGTCCCCTTGCAGAATATGGAGCGATAATCGTTTTTCCCTCGGCGTGTTGAATATAATCAACATATAGTCTTTTACCACGTTTTTTTTTCATCCGTTCAATCGTAAATAAATCAGGCTCTTTGGAAACGAGAAAATCTGCAACAAATGAAGTAAAAATACGTGTTTCTTCGAATGCATATTTCCCGCCTTTTAAAGGTAAATGAACTTGAATGCCCTTACCACCAGATGTTTTTACAAAAGGGAAGAGACCGAGCTGATCACAAATCTCTTTAATCATACGTGCTCCTTTTACAGCGACTTGAAAGTCATCGACAGAATGTGGATCTAAGTCGAATACAATCTCTCTCGGTTGATGAGAATTAATCGTTTGAAAAGGGATATGAAATTCGATGGCTCCTTGATTTCCTAACCATAGGAGCGTATCAAAAGATTGACAAACGATATAATTAATACCTTCATGCAATGAGGTATCGACAAATGAAGGAGCATAGTCTGGAATGTTTTTTTGAAAAAATGCTTCTCCCTCAACACCGTTAGGGTATCGAATAACGGTCAAATGACGATCTTTTAAAAAAGGTAAAAAATAAGGTGCGATGTTTTCTATATAATCAATATAATCTTTTTTCGTAAGTGATAGTGCTTTCCAATAAACTTTGTCTGGGCTGGTAATTTCAACTTCATTTTCGGTGACTGGAGGCTGTTTGTTAGTATGCAGCTGGTCAAGCGTACAATCCTTATACGAAAGATCAAAGCGAAATTGTTCGAAAAAAGGCTCTCTTAATTGCTCTTTATAAAATTGCAAGTATTTAATCTCTATACAGATACCAGGATCCACCTTTATAAATTGCTTATCTTCACTTGATTTATTGTTTTTAATCGTTTCGATTAAGGCTCGTTCTTCCTCGCTTTTTATCCCGTGTTTAAATAACCCAATAGGTACTATTTGACCCTTGTTCCATAATCCGACGTGGAAGTAGCCATTCTCTTTTTCAAAGGCGGTTATAAAACAATTGATTCTTTTATAGTTTTTAATTTTCAGCCACGAACGGGTTCGTCCATTTTCCCACTTACTATGAACTAGTTTTGCGATAACGCCTTCACTATCATGTTCGATCGCTTTCTTCCATATGGGATCAAACGAGTCATAAGATGTAACCAATTTAAACGTACGTTCGGATTGAAATTTCTCTTGAAACATTTGATACAATTTTTGTTTTCGCTCGGAATAACTTTCGGTTTTAAAATTTTTCCCGTTAAGTTCTAGTATGTCAAATATACAAAAAGTAACTGGATGGTTATTTGACTCTGCTTTAATCGTTTCTTCATTTCGTAACCTTCCGCGCCTTTGTATAGCTTCAAAGTCTCCTTTTAACTCATTTTCTAGAACGACAATTTCGCCGTCTAATTCAAGAGGTAATAAATCTTTCATTTTAGACTGAATGCTTTCTCCTGCAGCAACGAGTTCAGGGAAATGTTCATTTAAAATCCGTCCATTTTTACTAATAAGTGAAAACTCTGAGGTACTCCACTTGAGGAGACACCGATAGCCATCATATTTTATTTCAAATTTCCACTTTTCCCCGACTGGCGTTTCAAATGACAACGTCGGACTCATCGGTTTTTTCATGATTTACGATCCTTTCTCTTCCTAATCGTTATTAGTTTACCCAGATGATCGAGTACTAAGTGGTAAAGAACTGAAATTGCCATTAAGATACTGCAATTATCAATGAACGTTTTACATAATTCATACCAAGCACCAAATACTAATGAGTAAAATGACAGAAAGAAGGCGCTATAAATGCATACAGTCTGGAGAGGCAGCATTAGTTTTGGCTTAGTTAACATACCAATCAAGCTTCATGCGGCAACAGAAAATAAAGATATTAAATTGCGTAATTTACATGCAGAGTGCAAATCCCCTTTAAAATACGAAAAAAAATGTCCGGTTTGTGAAAAAGAAGTAGAAAATGATGAAATTGTGAAAGCGTATGAATATGCAAAAAATAAATTCGTTATTCTTGATGAAGAAGACCTTGAAAAATTAAGAAAAGAAAATGAAGATAAAGCTGTTGAAATTATTGATTTTGTAAAGCTAGAAGAAATTGATCCGATTTACTTCGAACGTAGCTACTTTATTGCACCGAATGAAGGAGGTACGAAAGCTTACACGTTATTACGGAAAGCACTTCAAGATTCGGGCAAGATCGGTATAGCGAAAATTATTATTCGTTCCAAAGAACATCTAGCGGTTGTTCGTGTTTATAATAATACACTCGTGATGGAAACGATTCATTTTCCAGATGAAGTTCGAAATGTCGCTGAGGTTCCAAATGTACCGAGCAGTGATGAGGTGACCGATAAAGAACTAGAGACTGCAAAGATGTTAATCGATCAGTTGACGACAGATTTTGATCCCGAAAAGTATCACGATGAGTACCGAAATGCGTTAATGGAATTAATTGAACAGAAGAAAAATGGTGAAGAGGTCGTTACGGCTGCAGATAAGAAAACCCCAGCTGCAACAGGAAATGTAACAGATCTAATGGCTGCCTTGCAAGCATCCATAGACAAAACGAAAACAAAAACGAAACCAGCGGCAACTACAACAACAAAAAAGAAAATGGTGAAAGCAAAAAAGAACGCATAATGAAAAAGAACTAAAAGAGGCTCGCCGTACAATAGGCAAGCCTCTTTATCTTTTTGAGTGTTGTTTAGAGCTGTTTTAACAAAGGTGGAAGCTCTGACAATTCTTTTATCGTGTAGGTTGGAAAAATATCGTCAACGATGTCTTTATTGTCACGGTTAATCCATACATTTCTCATTCCGATTTTGTTAGAACCAATTATATCCGTATGGAGATTATCACCGACCATCACAGCTTCATCTTTCGTTAGTCCAGTTAAATATAAGCAGTGCTCAAATATGGCAGGGTCCGGTTTTCCGCGGCCGAATGCACCAGAAATGATGATGTGGTCAAAATAAGGTATTAATTCAGGGGTCATGTCCAGTTTTTCGTTTTGTAATTCTGGAGAGCCGTTTGTTAGTAATAATAGTTGATAGTCTTCTTTTAAATCTTCTAAGAGTGTGAACGTATCCTCATATAGGAATGGCAATGTTCTTCGGTTTTTCGCAAATAATTCACCGAGTTCAGCGCCGAATTCCGGGTCTTCAATTCCTAGTGTTTTTAACCCTTGTGTCCAAGCATCTGTTCGGTATTGAGGGACAATTTCCTTCATTTTTCGGAAATTTACATCGATCTTATCACCAAAGTTCCCCCATAAACCTTCAAATGGATTGATCCCAATCATTTGCGTGAATTCATACGTTTCATATTGACTGTATAACTGACGAGCTGCTTCTCTTACCGCCTCTTCCAATTGATCAATATTTACATCGTATTTATCCGTCGCTGCCTCACAAGTAGCTTTGAATGATTCCGCTACGCTTTTTTTATCCCATAATAATGTATCATCTAAGTCGAAAATTACAGCTTTTACCACCTTTAACTCCACTCCTTTAGAAATTCTTTATGTCTACTATTGATTGTACTACAAAAAATGAATTTGAAAATTAGAAAAACTTCTAATTTTTATTTTGACTAAAAATATTGTTTGTATTTTGGCATAACGGTAATTGTATTTATGTATTCATTATAGTAATAGTAGAAATTTTATTATTGATTAAAGGCTGTTTTCGTAAATTCTGAGAAAAGAGCTAGTTTAAAAAGAATCATAAAAAGACCATCAAACCAATGTCTTATGATGGAGGAATTGATATGAACAAAAAACAGTCAAAGCAAAAGAAGCTTTGGCAACAGTTTCACGGTCCAAATTTAGGGTATGTTCTAGAAAAGCACGAGGAATTATCAAAGGAGCTTAATGAAGAAACTGACACCTTTTACGAGTGGACCAGTACAGCTGAGCAAGAAAATGAAGGACAAAAGACCGAGTTATCTTCCATTCCGTTTGAAAAGGTAGCATCAGCTATCAAGATGGCAGATGCGATACGACAAAATGGTCACATGGTGGCTAATATTTACCCATTTTCGGTTATGAAAAAGGAAGGTCATAAATTTAATTTAGAGAGGTTTCAGTTAACGGAAGAGGATTTATTAAAGATACCATATCAATTGTTATGTCCTTATGCACCGCCTCAAGTTTCTACGGGGAAAGAAGCAATTGAATATTTAAAGGATGTGTATACAGACACATTGGCCTTTGAGTTTAGTCATGTGCATGAGGAATACGAGCATGAGTGGTTAATGGAAATGGTGGAGTCAGGTGCTATCTACCGTCCGCTGACAACTGAAGATCGGCAAGCGTTGCTTGAGCGGTTGACCGAAGTTGAAGAGTTCGAAGCTTTTTTACACAGAACTTTTGTAGGTCAAAAACGATTTTCGATTGAAGGTTTAGATACGCTCATACCGATTCTTGACAGCGTTGTTGAAGAAGCCGTTCAAGTAGGTGTTAAAAACATTATGGTCGGTATGGCTCATCGTGGTCGATTAAATGTGCTGGCTCATGTCCTAGGAAAACCGTATGAGTTGATTTTTTCAGAGTTTCTCCATGCACCAAATAAAAATCTAGTTCCATCAGAAGGATCGATAGGGATTAATTATGGATGGAGCGGAGATGTGAAGTACCATCTAGGTGCCAACCGGAAAATTTCAGACCGCAAAACGGAGCAAGCGAAATTAACATTAGCGAATAACCCAAGTCACCTTGAATTTGTTAATCCAGTGGTTGAAGGTTTTACGCGAGCTTCACAGGACGTCCGGACTAACCGAGGTTTTCCATCACATCACTCTTCTGAAGCCTTTTCGATTTTAATTCATGGTGACGCTGCATTCCCAGGTCAAGGAATTGTTGCGGAAACTCTCAATCTGAGCCGTTTGCAAGGCTATCAAACAGGCGGGACCATTCATATTATTGCCAATAACTTAATTGGCTTTACAACTGATACTGGAGATTCCCGTTCAACTCGGTACGCTAGTGATCTGGCCAAAGGATTTGAAATTCCCATCATCCATGTAAATGCTGATGACCCAGAAGCCTGTCTAGCTGCCATTCATTTAGCGTTTCAATATCGAATTCGCTTTGAAAAAGATATCATTATTGATTTAGTCGGCTATCGTCGTTACGGTCATAATGAAATGGATGAACCAATGATGACCCAGCCCAAAATGTACTCCAAAATTAAGGAGCATCCTACTGTAAAAACAATTTATGAAAATCATTTATTAAAAAGTGGTGTTATTACGAATGATGAAATGAAAGGGATGGAAACCCCCATTCGTGAAACGCTTGAAAGTGCATATGAAAAAATGAAACAAGTAAAACAACAAGGCAAGCGGGAAATAGACGTACCGAAAAAGATTAGAGAAGGTCTGCCGACAATTGAAACAAAAGTAGAAGCAAAGGAATTGAAAGAAATAAATGACGCTTTATTAACGTGGCCTGAACAATTCAAAGTCAATAAAAAACTAGAGCGTATCTTAAAGAGACGATCACAATCTTTCGAGGAACGAGGAAAAATGGATTGGGGATTCGCCGAAACTCTCGCCTTTGCAACGATTTTAAGAGATGGAACACCGATTAGAATTACCGGGCAAGACTCAGAACGGGGAACTTTTGCACAACGGCATCTTATATTACATGATCGAGAGACTGGAGAGAAGTATTCACCATTGCATCGTTTACCTCAAGCCAAAGCTTCTTTTGCGATCCATAATAGCCCGCTTTCTGAAGCCGCAGTCGTTGGCTTCGAGTATGGTTATAATGTTTTTGCACCAGAAACGTTAGTGCTGTGGGAGGCACAATATGGTGATTTTGCAAACTCAGCCCAAGTGTTAATGGACCAGTTTATTTCCGCAGGGAGAGCCAAGTGGGGGCAACGATCGGGGCTGGTCATGCTGTTGCCACATGGATACGAAGGTCAAGGACCTGAGCATTCAAGCGCTAGATTAGAACGCTTTCTTCAATTATCTGCAGAAAACAACTGGACGATCGCTAATGTATCTACAGCCGCTCAATATTTTCATATCTTGCGTCGACAGGCTGCGATTTTACAGAGGGATGAAGTAAGGCCGCTCATTATCATGACTCCTAAAAGCATGTTGCGTCATTCAAAAACAGCTTCGACTATCGAGGAACTGAGCAAAGGTTCTTTTCAATCATTTATCACCATGCTCCCTAAACAAAAAGGGCGTGAAGACCAAGTGAAGAGAATGATTTTTTCTACAGGGAAAATGTCTGTTGAACTGTTGGAGAAGATCGAAAAGTTAGAAAAAGAGGAACAAGAACCATTGCAACATATTAGTCTTGAAGAATTATATCCTTTTCCATTCGAGTCGTTAAAAGAACTATTGGAGAAATACACTAACGTGGAAGAAGTATTTTGGGTACAAGAGGAACCGAAAAATATGGGAGCCTGGACTTATATTGAGCCGAAATTAAGAAGCCTTTTTCAAGAAAGAAAACCTATTCAATATATCGGAAGGGTTTCGAGATCAAGTCCTGCAGAAGGAGATCCTAATATTCATAAAAAAGATCAAGAACGGATTATAAGTGAGGCGATACAGTTCAAAGAGAAAGGAGAATAAAGGTGGAGATAAAAGTACCTGAACTAGCTGAATCAATAACCGAAGGAACCATAATTAAATGGTTAAAACAGCCTGGAGAATTTGTTGATAAAGGAGAATATGTCGTTGAGTTAGAGACAGATAAAGTAAATGTAGAGATTACTAGTGAAGTATCGGGTGTTATAGAAGAGCATAGCAAGGAAGAAGGAGATACAGTTTCAGTAGGCGAAACGCTTGCTATCGTAAAAGAAGGTAAAAACGAAGATCAGAACAGCACCAATGATGACACTAGTTCTACAGAGGACCGGGAACATACTAAAGATAACAAAGACTCTAAACATAAAGAAGGGGAAAAAGATAAACGTAAGGACCCGATTGCTTCTCCTGCAGCAAGAAAATTAGCTCGGGAAAAAGGAATCAACTTAGAGGAGGTTCCTGCAAAAGATCCTTTAGGCCGTTTAAGGAAATCAGACATTGAGCTCTATGATAAAAGTTCAAGCGAAGAAAAAAAACAACCATATCAAGAAAATCCATCTGTCGTAAAAGAAAATAAGGAAAATATCGAGAGAATACCAATGTCTAGAAGACGGCAGACAATCGCGAAACGTCTCGTTGAAGCTCAACAATCTGCAGCCATGTTAACGACGTTTAATGAAGTCGACATGACAGCTGTAATGGAGATGAGAAATCGACATAAAGAAGAATTTCAAGAAGAGTACGGAATTAAATTAGGGTTTATGTCATTCTTTACAAAAGCCATTATTGCCGCATTGAAAAAGTTCCCTTTGCTAAACGCAGAAATTGAAGGAACAGATATCATTAAGAAAAACTTCTTTGATATTGGTGTGGCTGTTTCTACTGATGAAGGATTAGTCGTTCCTGTTGTCCGAAATGCAGATCAACGGGATTTTGGTGAACTAGAAAAGGAGATTGCAAGACTTGCAGAAGCAGCTAGAAACCAAAGCTTAAAAATACAAGATTTGCAAGGTGGTACATTTACGATTACAAATGGCGGGATTTTCGGATCTTTACTATCTACACCGATACTTAATACACCTCAAGTTGGAATATTAGGTATGCATAAAATACAATGGAGACCTGTCGCTGTAGACAAAGAGCAAATGGAGAATCGGCCGATGATGTATATTGCTCTTTCTTATGATCATCGCATTATAGACGGAAAAGAAGCTGTCAGTTTTCTTGTGAAAGTTAAAGAACTATTAGAGACCCCTGAAAAATTAATGCTGCAAAGTTGAGTGAAAAACAACCTCCATGTGATCAAGCCATGGAGGTTGTTTTTTGATGTTATAAAAAAGGGACAAAATGTAATATAACAATTTTTAAAAACTAGTTGACTATTATATAACAGGGTAATATAATAGAAAACAAGAAGAAGGAATAAATAAAAAATTCAAACAAGGAGTTGTTTTTAATGAGAATGTCAACTGAGAATAAGAATAAAGGCCAATTTGAAGAAGTACAGGAAGAGCAAACAATCCTTGATATGATCAACGATTACTACGCAAGAAACTAATTATTGTTTTCAATTTCCATTTACCATAAATCACATACTTACCTCAACAAAAAAGCCGTCTAATCCAGACGGCTTTTTTGTATTTAGAAGGCTAATGTTGTTATATTATTCTTCTTTTTAATGTGTTAATTGTTTTTCTGTTATATTACAATTCTAAGTAAAATACTCGATTTTTGCATCAGGGAAATATTCATGAATATAGCTGTAAAGCGTCTCTTTTATTTCTTCCTGTTCATCTGTTTGATAAACATACTTCCCAATCCCGTACTTTCCCCATTTGTATTTTCGTTTTTCTTCATCCAATTCTAATTTCGTCATTGGATAATTTTTTTCGATAACACGTTTCGCAGGCTTCGTAAAGCGATGTTGGATTAACTCAAAGGTCACATCTTTTTTTGCTTCTGCTGGTAACGTTTCATTTAAGGTCACAAACATTTTTTTGTATCCTTCTTGCCATCCTTCATGAAGATAGATAGGCGCGACAATAAAACCCAACGGATAACCTGCATGAGCCACTTTAGCGGCGGCTTCAATACGTTGTTGTAACGGAGACGTTCCCGGTTCGAAATTTTTTATAATAAAATCAGCGTTTACGCTAAAGCGAAAGCGAGTACGGCCATTATGTTCAGCATCAAGTAAATGGTCAACATGGTGAAACTTTGTAACGAAACGCAGCTTACCAAAATCAGATTTTCCAAAAAATTCGATCGCTCGCTTTAATGAATGAGTAAGGTGATCAATTCCTACAATATCAGATGTACAAGATGCTTCAAATCGAGTGATCTCAGGAGCACGTTCATCCATATATTTTTGAGCAGCTTCTAGAATTTCATCAGTATTTACATACGTTCGTATATACGGTTTACTGCCCATCGTCGTTTGCAAATAGCAATAATGACAGTGTCCCATACAGCCTGTTGCAAACGGAATAGCATATTCAGCTGAAGGTTTGGACGTATCAAACTTTAACGTCCGTCTCACCCCGACAACTAAAGTAGACTTGGCTGTACGGTATTTTTGAAAGTCATTATCACCAGGGATATTGCGAACTTGGTTATGTGACGTCGTTTCTCTAATTTCAAGCCCCATTTTCTCAAATTTCTCTTTAAGTTCTCTGCCGAGTTCATATTCGAGTGCTTGCGGTTCAATATAGACGAGTTGTGGCACGAATGGTTTGATCATAAGTCACATCCTTCATTGGCCGTATTTATTACATGGTTGGGCCAAAATAATATTCATACATTTGTTCAGCTTCTTCAGAGGTTTGATACATCGCATATTCATCTGTTAGAGGATAGTATGTATCGTACATAAAAAGAGATAATTCATGTGGATTTTCAGGATTAGTTGTAACTGTTGCTTCTTGAACTGTGGCCACATTTTGTGTATGAGGATTTCGGTAGATTACATAGACAGAGTCTCCATCTTGTAACTCGTTAATATTCATCTTTTATGATCATCCTTTCATCAAACCAAACAATGATTTTCTTTTTGAATAGTAATAATTTTTCCTATAGGGCTTGTTTTATTTGTTTAAAATTTAAGTATTTATTGGGATGAAAGGGAGAGATTGAAGGAGATTAATGATGAAGAAAGTATAGCAGTTTACTGGCTTATGATCGGTGTAAGTAAAAGATTTTAATATAAAATTTTTAATTAAAAGTGTATAGCTTACATCATCAAAGAGAAAATAACCATAACTTCCTTGAATTGGGTGAACAAGTTATGAAGTTTTCTCGTCTGCAATTAATGTTTGTTCTTATTTTAACTCTAGGTATATCTAATCATGTTCTTTTACTCCCGCATTTATTAAAAACTGCCAAACGTGATGCTTGGGTTTGCGTTATTATTGCTTATTTCATTTTAATTTTCTGGGGTTGGCTGATACATCTAATCATAAAAAAGAATGGCAAAGAAAAATTATCCAGTTGGTTAAAGTATCGAACAAATAGCTTTACTTCCGGTGTCATAACTTTATTGCTTTTTATTTACATAGCGGTATCAGGAATAATAACTTTTGAGGATTTCATAAAAAAAGTACATATTTATTTTCTTCCGCTTACACCTACTTGGATATTAGTCTTCACTTTTCTCTTGTTATGTATTGGAGCGGCATTCTATAACCTTAAGACGATCGTCTATATGTCAACCGTTCTTTTACCGTTTGTTTGGTTACTAGGGCATTTTGTTGCGGTTGCTACATTGCCCGAAAAAGATTATGCATACCTTTTTCCATTATTTACACACGGAATAGGACCAATTTTAGAAGGGATAGTGATTGTTTTAGGAGGTAGTGTTGATATACTCATTCTTCTTCTCTTGCAACATCATGTGAAAAAATCATTTAATTTTCTATCTATTTTTATATTAATTACTATACTAATGGGATTAGTTCTAGGACCAGCATTTGGCTCGATTTCAGCATTTGGTCCGAATGTAGCGGCTTTAATACGTTTTCCTGCTTTTGAACAATGGAGACTTGTAATGCTTGGGGAATATTTCTCTCATTTAGATTTTTTAGCGATTTTTCAATTACTTAGTGGGGCAACGTTACGAATTGCATTATTTTTATTCTTAATTTATGACTTATTTGATAATTTATCGACCTTCAAACAAAGGACTACTCTCATTTTGTATAGTATTTTACTCGCTATGTTTTCAATTTATCCTACAAGTGATATTTGGATGACCACAGTACTTAGAAACTACTTTTATCCAGTGGCACTTACATTTGGAGTTACTCTAACCTTAGTCCTCGTTGTGTTTAGTTATTTGCCACAAAGGAAAAACGTGGGTGAGAGCGTATGAAGTTAAATTGGAGCCGTGTGTCTCGAAAACACAAACCTGAAGATGAACTTCAAAAAGGAAAGCTCAATCAACAAATATTGAAGAAAATACTTAGTAGTTATGGAGAAATACAATTTATACCTAGTGAACCAGACTCAGAAATTACGGCTTTTTATTGTGAGGGAATGGTTGATGCAACCCAACTTAATGATTACTATCAAGTTGTAGTGAATCAAATAAAACATACAAATACATCACCTGACGAACAACATAACTCTGTTGAGTTTCCACCAATTGAACGTATTGTATCGTTTTCCAAACTGTTTGAAAAAGTCTTTTCGGGATTTCTAGTATTTTATAAAGTCAATGATCATTTCTTTTATGGTGTAGATATATCAAAAATTCCTCAAAGGGTTCCTGCCGAATCTTCTACAGAAGTTTCGATAAAAGGACCGAAAGATGCTTTCACTGAAGAACTGTTTGTTAACATATCACTACTTCGAAAACGTATGAAGACAAAGTATTTATATAATGAAATCTTTACAATAGGTTCACTTTCGCAAACAAAAGTAGCTTTGCTTTATTTGGAAAACAAGACAAATAAAGCTCTAATAAAGTCTGTGAGAAAAAGATTAGAAACATTTGAAATAGAGTCTGTTGTCAGTAGTGGCCAATTAGAACAATGGCTATCTGATCGTACTTTTTCTTTATTTCCATTATTTGACCATATTTTAAGGCCAGATTTTGTAATCGAGTGTTTACTTCGCGGACGATTTATCATTGTAGTTGACGGTTCTCCTGTAGTACTAATCGGACCCATTAATTTCTTTGAACTAATAAAATCACCAGAGGACGTACATTATCCATATTTTTATGTCATTTTTCAACGGCTTTTAAGAATTATTGGAGTAAATATTGCTATTTTTCTACCAGGTTTTTGGATTGCAATCTCTTCTGTGAACCTTGATCAACTTCCGTTCCCGTTATTAGCTACGGTTGTTGTTGCAAGAGATGGCTTACCATTCCCAGCAGCAGTTGAGGCATTCTTTATCCTAGGGTTGTTCGAATTACTTAGAGAAGCGGGGGTTCGAATGCCAAGAGCACTGGGACAAACCATCTCTATAGTTGGGGGGCTTATTATTGGAGATGCTGCAATACGTGCAGGATTAGCATCACCGGCACTTATTGTGGTCATCGCCCTTACAGCTGTAGCGACTTATACGCTTGTCAATCAATCATTAACTGGTACAGTGACGATTTTAAGAATATATTCATTGCTTTTTTCTGCGCTATTAGGGGTGTATGGTTTTTTTGTAACGATGTTTAGCATTCTTATCTACCTGTGCCGACTTGAGTCATTTAAGGTGGCTTATCTTGAGCCAATTACTTCTTTAGATTTTAAAGAATTCCTTTCTGCATTAGTCATCAATCCATTTAAAAGAAGTAAGTGGACAGCATCGATGTTAAGGAAGTGGAGAAAGTCGGAATGAAGCAAAATTACAAGATTCTGGTCATTATTTGTTTGTGTGTCGTGTGCATTTCTGGATGTAAAGATGTTAAAGAAATTCAGCATTTGAGCTATGCAACAGCTATTGGCGTAGATTACAAGGATGGAAAATACCATAGTTATATCCAATTAGTTTCTTTTGAAGGCATTGCGAGGACTGAAGGGCAAACATCAGAAGGGAGTGTGTGGGTCTCAGAAGCGGTAGCTGATACATTTGAAGATTCTTTCTTTGTAGTATACAAAACTGCACAAGAAAGAATTATATGGGCTCATGTCACAACGATTTTATTAAGTGAGACAGCTATTGAGAAAGGGTTTGATAACATATTTGATTCTTTAACGAGATATTATGAATTTCGTTTAACCCCATGGGTTTTTGGTACGAACGAGTCGGTTGAAAAAGTTCTGTCAACACCTGGTTTTTTTGGACAAACGACTTTAGATACAATATTACATGCACCGAAAAGAATATATGAGCAAAGCTCTGTTATTCGTCCGATTAAATTACAAAGGTTGGCGAGAGAAATATTCGAACCAGCAGAAACGACCCACGTTGCTTCAGTTGCCATAGATCATACTATGTGGGAAAAAGATCAAGTAACAGATCCGAAGATTCTACTTAATGGGGCTTATTTCATTAAGAATGATGAATTTAAAGGGTTCTATGAAACGGAACAACTTAATGGCCTCAGGTGGTTAACACCTGAGACAGTTCGAGCAGACGTAGCAGTCCAAGGGGATAATGAGGATGTCGAATACCATGTTGTATTTGAATACCCGTCCGCTAATGTCGAAGTTTTATTTATTGAAAACACCCCTAAATTCAATATCCAACTTGATGTAACAGGGTATTTCGTTAATCGTAACGTCAATGAGACGATGAAGCTACAAGAAATTGAGAAGAAAACGAAGGAAACTATTACGGATGAAATAAAGAACTTATATTTATTAGGGGTGGATGAGGGGGTTGATTTTTGTAACTTAGAGCATGAGTTGTTCCGTAAAAACTTTCCTGCCTGGCAAAGGCTAAAGAAGAATGGCGATCCAATACTCACAGAAACTTCTTTACACGATATAAGTATTCATTTAACGATTGAGCATACAGGCGTAAAGAAAAATCCAAGTGTTGATATAAAGGATATTCGCTAAAAGAAAGGGTTTTCACTGTTGTTTGCAGAATAATCTAACTATTATAGTTGAGGGGGAGAGTTAGATGGAGAATGCAGTAAATCACAGTGGAACGGTAGGTTTATTAGGGAAAGCGATTGAAAAATTTGTAAGACCTGATACGTTTCCTATAGGGATAAGGGTCATGAAAGAAGGCGAAGTACTGCCCGAGAAAGTAAAGCGTCCATTAAGGGATTTAGGGTCGAGGTTTAGTATTTGTCAAGCCATTACAATGTCAAGAAGATACGGCTGGTCATTGGCTATGGGGAGTGAGGACCAGTCCTGTCCTATCGCAAAAGTAGCTTTCGCTTATGAGGATGAAGTAGATTTTTATTCTGATGGGAATCTTGCTCATGGAATGTATGCGAAGACTTGTGAAATAGGCGCAGAAACTGAAAAAGCGGTGCCGAAGTTTTCAAAAGCTGAAGCAGGTACAATAGTGATTGCGCCATTAAACCGGGCAACGTTTGAACCGCAAATTGTGGTTACTTACGGTAATTCTGCTCAGGTCATGCGTATGGTTGCAGCATCGTTATATACAACAGGCGGGGAAATCACTTCGCATTTTTCAGCGCGTGCTGATTGCGCAGATATTATCATTCGAACGATGCAAACCGATAAGCCGCAAGTTATTTTACCGTGCTATGGTGACCGAGTGTTTGGTCAAACCCATGACCATGAAATGGCTTTTTCTTTTCCTTATTCCGGTGTATTGTCTTTTATGGAAGGGTTAGAAGGCACCCACCGAGGCGGTGTTCGTTACCCCGTTCCATCGTTCTTACGGTATGAAAATCAATATCCAGCCACATATGAACGATTAAATGATATGTTTGATGATCGCAGCGGGGACTAGGGGCATGGTATAAGTTAATAGTTGAAAGATCATCAACGAAGCTGATGAAGGACAAACGAAGGAAGAGCTAGAGGGGAAGTGTCCTTCATGAAGGTGATGAGGGACAAACGAAGGAAGAGCTAAAAGGGAAGTGTCCTTCATGAAGCTGATGAAGGACAAACGAAGGTAGAGTTAAAAGGGAAATGTCCTTCATAAAGGTGATGAAGGACAAACGAAGGTAGAGTTAAAAGGGAAATGGCCTTCATAAAGGTGATGAAGGACAAACTAGGGAAGAGCTATAAGGGAAATGTCCTTCATATGAATAACGTACGGACGAGGGTTTCATTTAAATAAGCGCAATAAACATTCAATTTAAAAAGGTTGGGGGAAATACAAGAAACCCTAACCTTTTTTGTAATTAAGTGATAGCTCATCATACTACAGGTGTTATTTTTAGTTAAATAAATAATACTAATCTCCTGATAAAGCAGGTATAATTTTTATAAGTTATAGGAAAAAGGGAGTGTTTTGGTGTGACTACCAATAAATCGTTAATCCTGGTGTTTAGCTTTATATTTATTGTATCGGCTTGTGGTACCGGTGAATCCGTAACAGGAAATAGTGTAGATGAAAAAGATGTTATTGATGAACTAACAGCAGATGAAATGTTAAGTGATCTAAAAGATGAGTTAAAAGAAGAATTGCGTAAAGAGTTAAAAGAAGAGCTTGAAAATGAGTTGCGAGAACAAATGATGGATGAAGAGACAAAATCAGAGGCCATAGAAGACAATGTACCGCACACTGACATTCAAAAAGAAGAGTTGACTTGGGAAGGACAGTGGGAGATTAATGATCACCCAGATGTAGGTGGATACTTACATATTTATGACGAAACTGATGAGGGCTTTAACTTTGATATTCATGTAGCTTATACGCATGTCGGTGAAATTGAAGGGGCATATGCGATTAAGAATGGTAATGTCGCAAAGTCTGTTGAAGACGAATATGGATGTGTAATGACTCTTACGCAAAACGGAAACTTTATTACATCTGAAGAAGGACCAGAATGTTATGTTTGGAGTGGAATGGCGATTGATTTAAATCGGGAATTTACAAGATAAATGCTTTGAGATGATTTGCGGTTATTCTATCTTTTGCCTTTTTTTGATATGATAAGGTTTATACGTACTAAAAGGAGGTAAAAGTCATGATCCATCAAACATGGAGTGAGAGTCAAACGATCAAAAAAGTAAAATGCGTACATACAAATGCAAAAAAATATATGGTTGACCGTGCATTAACTGCTGATAAAGTGTACGATGTAAAAAATGAAACAGAAGAGTTTTATTTTGTTGTCGACAACACAGGTAAAGTTGGCGGCTACTACAAAGATTATTTTCAAGAAGTTTAACTAGTAGAACTTATCGATACTAGGTATACGAATCCGTGTAAAAGACTGACTCCGTCGCTCTCCTTTTCAGGCGTTATTATGTGATCTAACGCTAAAAGAGGTTTGAGGTCAAGGGAGTCAGTCTTTTTTATAGTAAATCTAATGCTTCCTTTAAATCTTCTTTGTTTAAGTGTGAACCGATAAACACAATCGTTGTCGGGTGGTCGGACAGGTCGGGCAAGAGAATGGGTTGTCCATTTGTATATTGAAACGAATATAGTAAGTTGGACTCCTTAAAGCGAATAAAGCCTTTCACCCGATAGGTGGATGCCGGTAGTGTGGAGATAAAATGTTCAAACCGCTCGTGATGAACAGGGTAATTGAACGTATGGACATATGTTTGTAATGCTAATTTATCGATAGTTACTGAAGACTTTTCGTCTTTCTCATTTAATGAGAGGCCAGTTACCATTGCTGGGTTAATATCCGCATTTGATGTGAGTATCGCTAGTGCCTTAGAGTTCAAACCCTGAATTGAATATAGAACAGACCCTTGATCACTCTCTTGAAGCAGCAGATCACTTTTATTTAATAGTAATAAATCGGCATGCTTTACTTGTTCAATGATTAGGTGCTCTACATTGGGGTCAAGTGAATGACGCTGCATCCAAAGTCGGAGATCAACGACCGTGATGATCCCTTTCATTTGAATTTTAGCTGCGACCGATGGAGACATGCATGCATCAAATACTTCTAATGGGTGAGCAGCTCCTGTTGTTTCTATATATATGGCATCGAGTTGGTGTTCCTCAAGTAATTGGGCTAACTGATCTTCAAATTGGTCAATAATTGTACAGCAAACACATCCATCAAGTAATTCTCTCAATGGTAAATCCTCTGATACAGCAGTACTATCAATTGAAACCTTTCCAATTTCATTCATCACCACACCGACGTTTCTGGCGGTTTCTTTTTCGTGCTGTAATAACTTTCTCAATAGAGTGGTCTTTCCGCTACCTAAAAACCCCGAAAGGATGTAAATTTCTGTTTGTTTCATTTATGGCTCCTCATTCATTCAAGTGGATTTTCATTTTATTATACACTAGCTGGTCTTTAGATGTATTGAGACAAACTGTAAATCCCATAAACATATGAGGAGGGGGGATCAGCATGATAAAAGGGATTGACCTGCAAATGCTATCGTTTGTCGGGATTTCATTAGTGCAAGATTACTTAACATACATTCATTTTCCAAAGGTTTATTATTGGAATGTCGAGCCATCCAAAACAGAGTGAGACTCCAAAAAGTCTGCTTTTTTTATAAAACTGCAGGATTGAATATTCTAGGCTAAGGGCTAAGCAGAAGGAACATGACAACATAAAAATAGGAGGGCGATTGTCGCTCTCCTATTTTTATGTTTTTTTTAGCGCTTTCTTAAAACTTCTTGTTTTTCTAAAAAAATATGGATATTCATAAAGATACTTATAAGCAGCATGATCCAAAGGATGATTTCTATAAATGGCAGCCCAAGCTCCAGACTTATCGACCAGATGTTATTAATAATGAATGGTGAAAAAAGAAAAAAGGTTCCTGTTATAAGACAAGCTTTCATACTCTTCTGTAAAAAACTTTCTTTTAAACCGAGCTGAGTTCCGATCTCTTCAAGGAAAAGTAAAACCAACCGTCCGCCGTCAAGGCCAGGGATGGGGAGCAGGTTAATCATCGCATATAGTAAACTTAGAAGTGCTAAACCGAGTACAGTACTGTTCATTAGTTGCGCTAAAGAAGTATATAATTCAAGCTGGCCGATTAAGTCGCGCTCTGGTGAGTAGATCGTAGATATTTTTATAGAAGGTATAAGTAATAATAGATGATAAATCCCTCTTATTGCCTGGACGATGCCTCCCAAAAATGCACCGGTCTGCTGAAAACTGAAGTAACCATAACATAGTACATAAAGCATTAGATTGGCTAGTGAACCCGAAAGAATATACCCTACCTTAATACTTATGTGGGATCGTTGGAATTGTATGGGGTGAACCGACACTTTTCCGCTTACGGGGAACAACTGAAAAGACCATTTGCAATGGTTTTTAACGGTATGATATATGATGGGTCCACGCCCTACGTTGAAATTAGTGATTTTTAAACCAGTGAAACGGGCAAAGCAGTAATGTCCCCATTTGTGAATAAAAAGAATGAGATAGACTGCTAAAACCAATTTCAGGAAGAGGAATATCTCATACCAGGTCACATTCTAATGCCTCCTTATCCCTTTGCTGCGTATAACGAATCCTTCCTAAAGAGAGATAAAGGAAGCCTTTTGATTCGTGATTTCTATTTCATCATATGAAGGCAAGAGAGAACTAAGACTATAATTCAGAGGACTTAATTATAGTTTTGTAGTTGCTTTACGAGCTGTTGAAAGAGCTCTTCATCTTTCTCATCTAAAGCTTTATCGATTTGACGCAGTAATATTTCTTTTTTATTTTCATGGAGGGATTGCCCAATCACTCGTTCGGCTTCTTTCGTGACTTTTTCATAGTATTCATAACGCCTGATATTGTCGATCATTTTGTTCTCAATCAGGTGTAAGTATCGCTGGTTGTTTAGTTTACCGTAAAAATGTAATAAAAGATAAACGGGTTCCGTTGGATTGGTAGTGATGTCATTGTAAGCAACGGCAACCTCTTCATAAACTCGTCCTGATTGATAATATTTAAATCCCATTTCATCTGAGTTGATGCTGGAAATGACAACGGTTTTTCGATTGGTTTTTAACTCGTCTGTGAAATGGACATGGTCTAAGATATGAAAGTTTTTTATTAAAACTTCTAACAGCCGTCTGGCATCCGCTTTTTTTAATCGATGGTTTTCAATAAACCACATTAAGAACGCTTTCTTTTCGTGTGCAGAAACCCATTTGCTCATAAAAAAACCCCTTGATAAAACTTTGATCATTTAATTTTACTCAAGAATTTAGAATTAAGACTACATGATTGTTAGATTTTGTGACACGTTTATTTAGTTAGCCTTCATACCATACTAGTAGTGGAGGGATGATGATGGAAGATGAGCAAGTTGGTGACGTGTTTAAACTTTACGGTTACGGCCAGTTATTTGAACAAATTCGCAGCTATATCCTGCAAGAATCTATTTTGATGAGCGTGGAAGAAGAAGCGCTGGAGTCTTTCTTTAGTTACTTTTCATTTGAAGACTATGATTACTTGTCAATCAAAGAACTTAAAACGTATTTTTCACTTTTCCTATATATTAACGAGAAAAATAACAATGCGTTTATGTAATGCTACCTTCTACACTTTTACGCTTTAACGATTTAAATTAACAGTGGTACCTGACACCCCAAAAAGGTGTCAGGTACCACTGCCTCAATATAAATAATTTTAAAGGTATTTCACGTGACGTGGGGTACCTTTTCTACCGATTTCTTAATAATTCTAAATAATTACTGCGCTGCACTTTTACGTATGGAAGTAGTAGAACCTGATGCCTTCTCCTTGGTTAATTAAAGTAATTTACAGCTTTAGTGATTGTGAATATTGAAAACATTGAAATGGACAGATGAAGTATGGGAGAAAGAAAATTCAGTAAAACGTTACTTTTTATTAGTTTAAACAGTGTGACATTTTTCAATTTACCTGTAAAATACTATAATGGATATAATTAAAACTTTGTATAAGGGTAGACAAGACTGGAGGACTTCCATTGTTTGGATTATTTAAAAAGAAAACAGAAAAAAAGATAGAGAAACCAAAAACAAATCGAGTCATATACATGTCAAACCATGTTTCCAAAAATGATTTAGTTTATTTGCATCGGGAACTTCCGTTACATGTACATTTTTTTATTTTTAATAAAGAAGAGTATGAACTGAATGAAAAGAACTTGGTCGGACGAAAAGTTACATACTTTGAAGAGATTACGCCTGATGTGTTAAAAAAAGCAATCTCGATCATAGAGTCAGAAGAGCCTGTACTTGTATTTCCAGAGATCAGAATTTCACGAACGGGTAATATCATGAAGATCTATGAAGAAATTGCATTTATTGCTAATCGCACTGAAGCGACGATTTACCCGGTTATCATTCAAACGAATGACACCAAGAACGCCTTGATAAATTTCACATCGTTAAATCCATTTTCAGAAAAAGATGCATCGATACATATAGGAGAACCTTTTCAAATTAATATTGAGAAGAAGCCTGGTGTGAATGAAAAGCAACTGGCAACATCTATTATTTACCAAAAGATGACGGACCTCTATGCAAAATCAATGTACAAATATAATGTCAATTTATTTAACGAACTTCTTGAAGCATCTAAGGTACATGATCCAAACAAAATTATTATTAAGGATCCTACAAATGCACTAACGTACAAAAAGTTTTTACTAGGAGTTCAAGTGTTAAGCTCAAAGTTAGAAACGATCTTAGACGAAGAAAGAGTCGGGGTATTCTTGCCTTCCTCTATTGGGCAAGCTGTTTGCTTGTTCTCTTTATTTAAAATCGGTATAACACCAGCGGTATTAAACTTTACGATGGGGCATTCAACCTTGATTGATTGTTGTGAAACAGCAAGTGTAAAAACGATCTTAACTTCAAAAGTATTTATTGAAAAAGCAGAATTAGATGAGATCATTGATGTATTTAAGAACCATGGCCTGTCAATCATTTATCTTGAAGATGTAAAAGAAAGCTTGAATTCAAAAGATAAAATTGTCGGCTTAAAAAATCACGCAAGTTCACAGCGTTCTGCGCATGCTAAAAATGAGGTTATATTATTTACTTCTGGTAGTGAGAATAAGCCAAAAGGTGTTATTTTAACCCACGACAATATTTATGCAAACATACACCAAGCTTTATCTGTAATCGATTTACATACCGGGGATCGAATGTTAAACCCGCTACCGATGTTTCATAGTTTTGGGTTATCAATTGGAACATTCTTACCGTTATTATCAGGTATTCCTGTTGTCATACATCCATCACCAATTCAATATAAGGTCATTCCGGAACTTCTTTATAATGAAGACATTACAATTATTTTAAGTACACCAACGTTTTTAAATGGTTATGGTAAAAATGGTCATCCATTTGATTTTCACACCGTTCGCTATGTCATTGCTGGAGCGGAAAGTGTTAAGGAAGAAATTAAAGAGTTGTTTCAACAAAAATTTGGAATTCGGATATTAGAAGGTTACGGTGCAACAGAAGCTTCACCTTTATTAGCAGTAAATACGCCAATGCATGCAAAAGAACAGTCTGTAGGAAAAATGATCCCTGGTGTTCAATACAAACTCCAAAAGGTGGAAGGGATCGAAAATGGTGGAAGCTTGTTAATCAAAGGACCGAACTTAATGAAAGGATATTTAATTCACGGAAAAGGGTTTGTGCCGCTGAATGATTGGTATGATACGGGAGATGTTGTTGAAATCGATGATTACGGCTACATAACGATCAAATCTCGATTGAAACGATTTGCAAAAATCGGTGGTGAGATGGTTTCATTAAATCTCGTCGAAGAAATTGTGGCCCAATGTTTCGATGATATCGGGTTTGCTGCTGTCAGTATTCCAGATAAGCGAAAAGGTGAAAAGATCGTATTGTTTACGAATAAAGAAGATTTTAATATGCGTGAACTAAAGCGGTATGTCAAAGCTAATAAATATTCGGCTCTATTAATTCCAGCTGAAGTAAAGCAAGTTGAAGAAATTCCACTTTTGGGAAGCGGGAAAACAGATTATGTCACACTGGAAAAAATAGCTAAAAGTGAGTGATTTTAATTGAAAACGATTGAAGTAGTCGGAGCCGTTATGATCAATGAAAACAATCATATTCTTTGTGCATTACGGTCTGAAACGATGTCGATGGCGAATTATTGGGAGTTTCCAGGCGGGAAAATAGAAAAGGGCGAGAACATGGAAGATGCGTTAATTCGAGAAATTGATGAAGAACTGGGTTCTCAGATTGAAGTAGTAGAAAAGATTACGGATACCCATCATCAAACCGACTCCGTGATCGTTCATTTACACACTTACTTAGCAAAAATTATTGAGGGTACGCCTGAACCGATAGAACACGCGGAGTTAAGGTGGGTGCCTATAGAAAACCTTCATCAATTAAACTGGGCGCCAGCTGATATTCCGACAGTTGACCGGTTACAGCAAAAGATGCTCTAGTGATATTGATGGTTATAACCATAAAAACGGCACTTCTCTGAGTGCCGTTTTAGCTATATTATACGAAGCATTTTTCCATTGCCATAATATCAATAAATTTTCCGTCCAATTTGCCCTGGTTGTGGAAGATACCTACTTCGCGATAACCATTTTTACGATAAAGAGATTGTGCCATCCCATTATGAGGAAATGTAAAGAGAACAATTTTATAAAAATCATTTTGTCTCGCGAACTGTTCAATCGCTTGCAAGAGGTGGCTGCCAACGCCTTTTCCACGAAAATCTCTGTCGATGTATATCGATAAACTAGCTACTCCATCATAAGCGGCGCGAGGGGAATATTGATTAAGAGAAGCCCACCCGGCAATCATTCCTTCAGTCTCTGCGACAATGACGCCATATCGCCCTTGGTGGTTGATAAACCAGTCTTGCATATAGGCATGGTCTTTTGTTTCGGTTTCTAATGTAGCAATTCGATCTTCAATTCCTTGGTTATAAATAATTCTTAATACTTCTATGTCTGTTTCAGCAGCTAATCGAGTTGTTACAGTTTTAATCACAACCATGCACCCTTTCATTTTTCTTATCTATTTCATTTTACGATATCATAATTCTAGTGATTCGGGTGAGTTAAAATTAACAATTTGTTTGCAAGTATACATACTAGAATAGGAACAGACAAAAAATGACTGAAAGTAGGGAAAAAAATGAAAACAGCACTAGTATTAGGTGGGACGATGTTTTTTGGGAAAAAGCTCGTTGAACGCTTATTAGAAGAAGGAGTAGCTGTAACGATTGCAACTCGGGGACAGGCGAGTGATGACTTTGGTGACCGTGTGGAACGTTTAATCGTTGATCGTGAAGATAAAAATACATTAGAGGAGGCCCTATCTAAGCGATCATTTGATATCGTCTATGATCAGAGCTGTTTTTCGCCACAAGAGGCATTAGATATTTGTGATACTTTGAATGGCAAGATTTCTAAACTAGTTTTCACATCGAGTGGGGCGGTATATGATTTTGGTGTCAATAAAATTGAGGGTGATTTTGACCCGTATACGTATTCTACTTCTGAGCTGAAAGGAAGAAGAGAATACAAAGGTATCTTTGGATATCAGGAAGCCAAACGTGTGGCTGAAGCCGTTTATTTTCAAAAAGCAAGCTTTCCAGTCGTCGCAGTCAGGTTGCCGATTGTTGTTGGAGAAGCTGATTATACAGAACGCTTAAAGTTTCATGTCGAAAAAGTAGTTAAGGAAGAACCTCTCCATATTCCCAACCTTGATAATATCCTTGATTTCATCACTTCGGATGAAGCAGCTAACTTTTTATTTGAATTAGGGCTCAGTTCGTTTGAAGGTCCGATTAACGGCTCGGCACCTGATGATGTAAGCTTTAGAGACCTTATGAAACAAATTGAAGACATAGTCGGTACTAAGGCTGTTTATACAGATGAACAGAATGAGAACACAATGTCGCCGTATGCTTTACCTGCCTCGTATTCACTATGTTCTAAAAAGGCAGAACAGTTAGGCTTTACCTTCAGAAGTGTGAACGATTATATACCTGAACTTGTACAATTTTATTTTAAAAAAGTAAATGGAACGAGAGATGAAACACAAGAAAATAAATGATATGCTATAAAAAGCTTGTAAAAGAAGCAATAATGGAACAATTGTGGCACCTAGAGGAGGGACTCAATACATGAGCGTAATGCGAACGATAACTGGGATTTGGAAAAGTTCAGAAGAAACGAGTGAACAACCTAAAGTTCCAGAATTAAAAACACGATATTTCAGTAAAAATCAGCGAGCAATGATCGAACATGTTACAACAACGATCAATCAAAAGTTTTCCGATTGGGAGATAAAGAAAGTCGATTTGGAGCGTGGTGAAATTATCGTAGAAAAGAAAAAAGGTACACCTTATCTAATGATAATTACAGTGTTTAAAATAGACCCAGTTAAAAGTGCAATTGATATTCTCTGTTCGAAACAAGGCTCACTAGGCGATCTCGGACAAAGCTATCGGTACATTCAACAATTTTTCAACCAAATTTAAAAACATGGTGCCAGGCACCTTTAACGCTTTATTGTGTTAAAGGTTCCTTTTGTTTATAGATGAGGTAGGTTAGGAAAGCTAGGAAGTATAGGAGCAGTGTGATAACTCCAAATGCAGGCGGGAAAAACAGACGGATAGCCATACTGAGTGCTAATGATAGATAAAGAAAACTTAGCAGCTTTTTCATTTCATTATTAGTAAGGAAATTTGTTAGTCTTGCCCCTAATGGACTGCCGAAAAGCGTCCCTGCGATTAGCAGGAGACCAACCATATATTCAATTGGTGTTGTTAACGAGTATTTAACAAAACCTAAGAGAACAATGAGAACGACAGAAGCGAGACTTGTTCCGACTGCTGTCTTTACTGGGAAACGTAAGAGACCGATTAACAAAGGAACGATAATAAAACCGCCACTGACACCTAACATAACAGAGAAAACGCCAGCAATTAAGCCAATACCAATAAAGTATATGTATTCTGGCATAATAAGCTTCTTCTCCGTATGAGGTTCTTTCTCAGGGCGTTTAATCCATAAAAACAAGGCAAAAGAAAGCAACAGAACGATAAAAACGAGCGGTATAAGAAAATCATCTAACCCGCGACTCTCCAAAAATAACACATACGGTTGAGTGAATTGAACCGCAATCATTCCTGCTACGGAAATGATCCCGGCGACTCTCCACCTAATATTTTTTAAGCGCAGATGGGCAGCTGATCCAATCAAAGATGTGGCTAGTGATAGCATTAAGCTCGTACCAATAGCCACTGTTGGCGGAGTTCCTAAAATAAGCAGTAAAGGAGCTAAGATAACTCCGCCACCATACCAAACAAACCAGAAAAGGTCCCGATCACCAGACCAATTAACGCAAATATCAGATATTCCATAGACCTCTCCTTTCTATAATTACTATTAAAGTACAGTGGATTTATGAGTTGAGTATTAAGCTGGTGTTATTTTTTGTATAAAAATCGTCATGTCCAAGTAATATAGGCTGTTAGAAGATCTTCGTTTGATACTATTATTTAATTGTATGCTAATTTAGTTGTGAAAGAAAGATAGAGGGTGATGAACGTGCGGAGAGGAAGTAAACGAATGAAGGAAAGCAATTTATATAAAAAACCGTACATTACAACGAAACCATAAAAGCCTGTTGTAACTGAGTCTATATCCGTACTGGATGATAATGGTCTACCGACTGGTGTCGTCGGAATGGATGTTAAAATAGAAGGGTGATACGGTCGTATGTAAGAGGGGTTACATATATTTAACGGCACTCATAAACAGAAAAAACGCTACAGATAGTGACATTCCAATCACAAGGCTCTTTTCTTGAAGATCTAGACGTTTCCATTTTGTAATCATTTGACTACCTCCTAATTGGTTTGTTCTAGACTATGAGGGAATCTAGTAATTTATACTTTTATTTTTAAAAAAATTACTAGATTAGATTTGGCGATTTGTGATGAAGGAATTAAAGCTAAATGGTTAGTTCATTCAATGTTGTACATTATTAAAGAGATGTTTACTAAAGCTGTTCTTGTTTTTCGTTGTTAATAGATGATCTATTCAATGCATTTTCTAGATGTATATGAAATTATAGAAAGGCATGGAGAGTTTTTCTCCATGCCTAATTTTGAATTGTGCATTGTTGTATGTTCAGAATATTAATTTGGATATTTAGGGTTATGATGGATATCTTTTCTGTAATTCACCATGTACTTATGAAAAAACCACTCTCCACCTGTAATGAGCAGGGCGGATAAAAAGGCAACGAAAAATGGAATTCGTAAGCCCTGGAACAGAGGTCCAATGATCCAAATTAACCAAGTGGCCATAAAGAGATCTGCCAAGGAAGCGATCACGTTATTTGAAATCTTTAAGATGTACAAATCACCTACAGAATAGCTAACCGCTGCAACCAATATCCCAATCCCAATTGGCGTCCAAAGCGGGTAGTTATAGGCGACAGACATAACAAGAACGAGTACAATGATAGTCATAGCCATTTTTATGAGGATGGGGTTTAAATGTTTAAAAATGATAACCACTCCTTAACTCTTTTTCATTACCGTTAGTATGTACAAATGTCATTGAAATAACTATTCGTGGGGAGAAGCTGATGATACGGAATATAGCGCTTAATGATGCAGTTGAGTACGGCATTCTTTTGAAAAAATTAGAAGAAGAAACAGATTTTTTATTATTAGAACCGAACGAAAGAAATACGTCAAAAGAACAAACCGAAAAAATGATTGAAATGTTTTTAAAGCAAGAAAATTCGACCATACTAGTAAGTAGCAGAAAACAACGGAAGGGTTTGAACTTGAGGGAACGAAACGTCATTCATTACTCGTGAATGGAGAGTATGTGGACGAGTATTACATGTCTAAATTATTAGATAAATAAAAAAGCTTACAGAGCTGCAGATTATCGTTTAAAATAGAAAAGGTTGTTTAATAAAAATTGTTGTGATAATGAAAGGATGGTTCACTCTTGAATCCTTTTTTAAATAAAAGTGTTGAATTATTAGCACCTGTCGGAAATTGGGATTGTTTACGTGCAGCTGTTGCCAACGGGGCAGATGCTGTTTTTTTTGGTATTGGAAAATATAACGCCAGAGTCCGAGCGGATAATTTCCAAATGGAAGAGCTCCCTCATATTATGGCGTACTTACACAAATATAATGTACGGGGTTATGTAACTTTTAACATTTTAGTGTTTGAAAACGAGCTGAATGATGCAAGACAACTCGTTACAGCCTGTATCGAAGCAGGTGTTGATGCATTAATTGTTCAAGATATGGGTCTTATGCAGATGATCCGCGAAATGTCACCTGACTTTCCGATCCATGGCTCTACCCAAATGACAGTTACTTCTGCAGAAGCAGTTGACTTTTTAGCACCATATGACATTGAAGTTGTCGTACTTGGACGTGAAAATAGTTTAAAACAGATTAAATCGATTTCCAATAAGACGGAAACGCCACTGGAAGTGTTTGTTCACGGTGCACTTTGTGTATCGTATTCCGGACAATGTTTAACTTCAGAAATGTGGGGAGGGCGTTCAGCCAATCGCGGCGAATGTGCTCAAGCCTGTCGTTTGCCATATGATCTAATGGTTGATGGGGAAAGAAAAGAAATGGGCAATATCGCTTACGTTCTATCGCCGAAAGACCTGGCAGCCATTGACCTCGTTCCAGAGCTGATTGAAGCTGGAGTTTCATCTTTTAAAATTGAAGGACGCTTAAAGTCTCCTGAGTATGTTGCTAACGTTGTTAGTAAATACCGTAAAGCCATTGATGAATATACGGCAGGGTCAGATTACCGCCCGTCAGTAGTTGATATTCGTGAACTAGAACAGAGTTTTAGCCGTGGATTTACACACGGATTCCTAGAAGGAACAAATCACAAAAAACTTCTAGATGGAACGTTCCCGAAAAAACGTGGTGTTTATTTAGGTACGGTTAAAAAAATATTAAAGGATGCGGTGCTTTGTGACATTGAAGCCCCATTAAAACGTGGCGATGGTATTGTATTTGATGCGGGTCGACCGGAAGAAAAAGAAGAAGGCGGACGTGTATATGACCTTCGAAAACGTGGAGAAAAAGTACCAGGAGAAATCCCGTCTGGTTTAATTGAAATTGTCCCAGGACGTCATGATGTAAACTTAACAAAAGTTAAAGTTGGGGATAAAATTTGGAAAACGAGTGACCAAGAACTTGAAAATCGCTTACGTAAAACATTTGAAGGTGAAATTACGTTTAAGTTATTCCCTGTCCGAATTGAAGCGAGCGGTGCAGAAGGACAACCGCTTGTTGCGAAATGGACCGATGTAGTTAACGGCAATTCGGTCGTTGTTCATTCTGAAAGGAACCTAGAAAAAGCGATGAAGCGACCTTTAACGAAAGAATATTTAGCGGAACAATGGGGGCGTTTAGGCGGGACCGTCTTTGAACTGGCACAGATAGAGCTTCAACTAGAAGGGGAGGTAATTGTTCCGGTAAAAGAACTTAATCGCATGCGCCGGGTTGCAACTGAACAATTGCTTGAACTTCGAGAAAGACCGCGTCAATACAAATTAAATGAAGAGTTACCACTTTCTGATAAAAATCAACGTGCTGATAAAGAAACAACTAGTGAGTTAATTGCGCTTTGCCGTTCAATGGAGCAAATCGAAGCAGCTTGTCAGACGGATGTCCATTATGTGTATGCGGACTTTGAGTTTACGACAGATTATCCGGCTGCGGTTGAAGTCGCAAGAAAATATAATAAGCCAATCGCGCTAGCAACACCTCGTATTCATATGCCTGGCGAAAATGGTATTTTAAATGGAATTTTAAAGGCCAAACCAGATGCTATCCTTGTTCGAAGCTTAGGTGCGGTGCAATATTATACTTCTCAAAATCTAGATTTACCATTGTTTGGTGATTTCTCACTTAATATCGCCAATCATAAAGCAGCTGAATTATTCTTAGGACGTGGATTAGAACGTGTAACGCCTTCTTATGACCTAAATGTTCAGCAAATGGTTGATATGCTTGAGGTGGCACCAACCGATCAAATGGAGCTTGTTATTCATCAACATTTGCCGATGTTCCATACAGAACACTGCGTGTACTGCACATTCTTAAGTGAAGGAACAGATTTTACAAACTGTGGTCGTCCTTGTGAGGAACATCGTATCTCCTTACAAGACCGTGTCGGCTTTTCTCACCCAGTTCGTGTGGATATCGGTTGTAGAAATACGGTCTACAATGCGATAGAACAATCTGGAGCAGAGTATTTACCGCAATTCTTACAATTAGGGATTCAACATTATCGCGTTGAATTTTTAGAAGAAACAGGTGAGAAGGTAAAAGAAGTCTTATCATTGTACCGTGAAGCCTTAGACGGAAAGCGTTCTGGCGGTAGTGTTTGGAGAGAATTAAAAGCTACAAACCAGCTGGGCGTAACAAGAGGGCAATTGGTGAAGAAATAACTTGATTATACTTTCCTAAGACTTGCTACGGTAGCTATTAGCCTTAGGGATACGAAAAGACAGGGGGGAACTCTTGTCTTTTTTTTATGAACAAAAAGTTCAGGATAGGGATTACATTTTTGTTCCTCGATAGCGATAGCGAGTACAGTGATACTTCGTGTTTTCTAAATAAAAATGATATTATTAGAATAGTATTTATAAGAGGGTGGAGGAGCGTATGAACGATAAAGAAAAGGAAAATATAGAAGAGCATCAATACGAGGAACCGTCGCCGGAAGACTTTTTATTTGAAGAAGACGAAGAAGATCTAGATCGAGTTGAAAAGCAAAAAAAGCGTAAAGTCTTTATTATAAAAACAGTTGCAATAGGTGTTTCTTTTTTATTAGTTCTAAACGTGTTAGGTGTATGGTTAAATATGTTTAATTTAAATGCACTGCAATTTTTAAGAACGTCTAACGAACTATCCAAACAAGAAGATATTCAATTATATAAAGAAGCCGTTGTCACCATCCAAGGTAACAGTTCAAGAGGAACGGGCTTCGCTGTGTCACCGGACGGGATGATCATTACCAATCACCACGTAGTGGATGGGAAAGGACAACTTGTCGTTAGTTTTCCAAATGGAGATTTGTACGAAGGAACGGTAATTAATTCCAATGAAGACTTGGATCTCGCTTTTGTATCTGTTCCTGCCAATGATGTTCCGCACCTTACTCTAGATGAAAACAGTGGATCAATTGGAGATCCGATTTATGTCATCGGTAATCCATTGATGCATTCTCAAATTGTGACTGACGGGGAAATCGTGGAAAATGAAGACCGTTTACATGTGCTAAAAATTTCGGCACCGATTTATAGCGGTAATAGCGGAAGTCCTGTTATTAATGAAGATGGAAAGGTTATTGGCGTTGTCTATGCTAGAACGATTCCGCGATTACTTGATGATAAAAACTCAGTAGGTTTAGCCATTCCAATCCAATATGTAAATGATGAATTACAGCAGCTCATTCGTCCATAATTAATAGAAAGAGAGAGGAGATACGATGGAAAAAATCGCAGTCATATCCGATATACATGGCAATACACCAGCTTTAGGTGCTGTTTTAGCCGATATTGAAAGTCGAGAGATATCTCATATTATTTGTCTTGGAGACCTTGTTGGTAAAGGTCCGCATTCCAGTTTAGTCATTGATAAAATTAAAGCTAGTTGTGATCTGACAATTATGGGGAACTGGGATGATATTATTACGAAAGAACCACAGTTTGAAACGCTTCGCTGGCACCAAGCTCAATTACGTGACGATCAAGTCGTTTTTTTAGAACAACTTCCTTTCTCTTATGACTTTTATATGAGCGGCAGGTTGATTCGGCTATTTCATGCTTCACCAAGAAGTGTACATGAACGAATTCAACCGTGGGATCCGATTGAAAAAAGACTGACGATGTTCCATAATTCACACCAGACGGAAAATATTGAGGGTGAAAAAGAGCCAGATGTTGTTGGATACGGTGATGTACACAATGCTTATGTGCAAAACTTCCAAGGGAAAACGTTATTCAACTGTGGAAGTGTCGGAAACCCGTTAGAAATAACACAAGCTTCGTATGCGATACTTGAAGGTCAGTATCAGTCAAAACAAATGAGTAGTTTTTCGATTCAATTTATACGAGTTCCCTACGACATTGAGTTAGCGATAGCGCATGCGAAAGATGTGAATATGCCAGAGCTAGAAGAGTATATGAAAGAATTAACAACTGCAAAGTACCGAGGTTTGAAAGACTGATAAAAAGGATGGAGAATAATTGCGATTAGGGTATGCTTGTCAAAATATTAGCTTGAAATCAAAGATGAGGACATGTCGTTTAGCTACAGTTGAAAAAGAAGGAATGGCAAAGATTAAGGAACTTGCTTTACTTAATTTCAAAGAAGTCTTAAAAATGGTTCAATGGAATGCAGAACATGATATTCTTTTCTTTCGCTTGAGCAGTGATATTATACCTTTTGGCAGTCACGATATTCTCGATTGGAATTGGTGGGAAGATGAAGACGTTCTTCAGCTCACGAATCAAATCGTTGAAATCAAACAAACACATGACATGAGGCTTAGTATCCATCCGGGGCAATATACCGTACTCAATTCACCAAATGAAAATGTGGTAAGTAATGCATTGAAAGACCTAGCGTACCATGCTAAGTTAATGGATCTCGTCAACGGGACAGATATCATTATTCATACTGGCGGTGCTTATGGAAATAAAGAAGAAAGTAAACAAAGATTTATTAAAGTCTTTAATCAGTTAAGCCCAAACATAAAGAACAAAGTTCGCCTCGAAAATGATGATAAAGTTTATAATGTTAATGACGTGCTGGACGTTCATAAAGAAACAGGAGTACCGATATGTTTCGATATCCATCACCACTTTTGTAATCCTGTTGATACTGAAATCCGTGAAGTGATAGCGAAAGTAGTTAAAACGTGGGACGAAGCAGGTAAACCGAAAATGCATATAAGTTCGGGAAGAACGTGTAAGACGGATACGGCTCATCACGATTTCATCCACGAGGAAGATATGGATTTTTTCTTGTCAGTTTTAGACGGTTATGATGTAGACATAATGATCGAAGCTAAAATGAAAGAACAAGCTATCCTGCAGCTGAGAAAGTAGTGTAGATCTTTTTCATTCTGTTAGAAAGTGCAGTTGATATTTAGTGAAAAAAAACAATAATCTATATAAAAATCAAAAAGCGGTCCTAGCAACGATGCATAAAAAAGAACAGGTGATGGCTCCTGTCTTGAAGCGAGAGTTAGGCATTGAAGTAGTAGTTCCTGAACATTTAAATACGGATGATTTTGGTACGTTTACTAATGATGTGGAGAGAGTGGGCGACCAGCTGGAAGCAGCTCGAACAAAGCTAGAAACAGCAATGCTCCAAAGTGGCCTAAGTATAGGATTAGCTAGTGAAGGATCATTTAGTTCGCACCCAATTATTTCGTTTTTGCCTTTTAACCGAGAACTTGTTTTGTTTGTTGATAAGGAACGAGACCTTGAAATTACAGGATTTGTGGCAAATGGTAACACGAATTACGCAGGGAAAGTCGTTGGTAGTTTTGAAGAAGCGTATGAGTTTGCTCTAGCTCAGGGATTTCCCGATCATGGAGTGATTGTAAAAGCAACTGAAGATACTTTAAATCCAAAAGAAATGGAAAAAGGGATTGTAAATGCTGAGCGATTGAAACAAGCTGTTTCTGATATGCTGTCCGTTTCAGGAAAATCAGTTTTTATCCAAACCGATATGCGAGCGATGTTTAATCCGACCCGGATGAAGAATATTGAGTTAGCCACGTTGGATCTTGTCCAAAAACTACAGACGTTGTGTCCGGCTTGTTCAACGCCTGGATATGAGGTCGTTGAATACAAAAAAGGATTAGAATGTGAATGTTGCGGTAACGCCACCGAAGCTGTTCGGTCTCATTTGTATAAATGTAAAAAGTGTACACATGAAGAAGAAATTCAGTTTCCAAATGGTAAAGAGTACGCGGACCCGGCTCGCTGTAATTGGTGCAACCCGTAAAGTTTACAATGTTAGAATACAAAACACACCGCCCAATTGAATTGGGCGGTGTGTGTTTTGACTAAGCACTAGCATTTGCTGCTTCTAAGTACTCATCATATGTCATGAGTTTATCGACAATTGTACCTTCTGATGTAATATCAATAATGCGGTTAGCAATCGTTTGAATAAACTGATGGTCATGTGAAGTAAAGATCATTGACCCTTTATAGTTGATGAGTCCGTTGTTTACAGCTGTAATTGATTCTAAATCTAAGTGGTTCGTCGGCTCATCTAATAGGAGAACGTTAGCACCACTTAACATCATTTTTGAAAGCATACAACGTACTTTTTCTCCTCCAGATAGAACACTTGCTTTTTTCATCACTTCTTCACCTGAGAAAAGCATTCGACCAAGGAATCCTCTTAAGAAGCTTTCCGTTTGATCGTTTGGTGAAAATTGACGTAACCAATCAACCAGATTAAGGTCACAGCCTTCGAAATACTTCGAGTTATCTTTAGGGAAGTAAGCTTGAGAAGTTGTTAAGCCCCATTTATACGTTCCGCTGTCAGCTTCCATTTCACCCATTAAGATTTTAAATAAAGTCGATTTTGCAACTTCATTTGTACCGACTAAAGCAATTTTGTCATCTTTACTCATCGTAAAGCTAACGTTATCTAACACTTTTACACCATCAATCGTTTTAGAAAGACCTTCTACACGTAATAAGTCATTTCCAATTTCGCGTTCTGGAGCAAAGTGTACATACGGGTAGCGGCGAGATGATGGTTTAATGTCATCTAATGAAATCTTCTCTAATGATTTCTTACGAGAAGTTGCTTGCTTCGATTTAGATGCATTCGCCGAGAAACGCGCAATAAAGTTTTGTAGTTCTTTAATCTTCTCTTCTTTTTTCTTATTTTGATCTTGAGCCATTCTTAAAGCTAATTGGCTTGACTCATACCAGAAGTCATAGTTTCCAACATAAATTTGAATTTTACCAAAGTCTAAGTCGGCAATATGAGTACACACTTTATTTAAGAAGTGACGGTCATGGGATACAACGATAACGGTATTTTCGAAGTTAATTAAAAACTCTTCTAACCATTGGATCGCTTTAATGTCTAAGTGGTTCGTAGGCTCATCAAGTAAAAGAACATCAGGCTTACCGAATAAAGTTTGTGCAAGGAGTACTTTGACTTTATCGCCACCTGTAAGATCTGCCATTTTTTTGTAGTGAAGATCTTCGCCAATACCAAGACCTTTTAGAAGGATAGCTGCTTCAGACTCAGCTTCCCAACCGTTCATTTCGGCGAATTCACCTTCGAGTTCAGCTGCTTTAATTCCATCTTCGTCGCTAAAATCTTCTTTCATGTAAATCGCATCTTTTTCTTGCATAACTTCATATAAACGAGCATGGCCCATAATTACACACTTAAGGACTTCATGTTCTTCATATTCGAAGTGATTCTGTTTTAAAACCGCAAGACGCTCGCCTGGATTCATATGTACTTCACCTTGTTGAGGTTCAATTTCTCCAGAAAGAATTTTGATAAACGTTGATTTCCCAGCACCGTTCGCACCGATAAGACCGTAACAGTTACCTGGTGTAAATTTAATATTTACTTCTTCAAACAGTTTTCTATCTCCGTAACGTAAACCTACATTTTGTACTGTAATCATTCAATAATACCCTCCAAAAACAATATCTATAAAATTATACCATTAATTCAGTTGATAAAAAACTATAGTTGACTGCGACAATGGAATAAATGTAAAAAGCCTGATCGATCCAATCAGGCATAACGGGGTTCGGTTGATACTTGTAACTAATTATTTTTCAGTCATAAACTTATCGTCTAGTCGGAATCCAACTAGATTTCGACCAGATCGTTTAGCAAAATATAGGCATTCATCTGCCTCTTGAACGAGCTGTTCAGGTGTCATGTCTATACTTGTTAAGCTCGAAACACCAATTGAAACAGTAACATTAAGTTGTGTACTGTTTATATGAAACAAAGCTCCCTCTACCGATTTGCGGATCCTCTTGGCAATTTGAACAGCATCCTCTTTTTCACAGTTAGGAAGTAAAATAGAAAATTCCTCGCCACCATTTCTTGATACGATATCTGTACCACGGGATTCCAATTGAAGGATCTGGCCTAACCTTTTTAATACAAGGTCACCATTTAGATGCCCGTAAGTATCATTAATCATCTTAAAATGGTCAATGTCGATGAGTAGAAAAGAGTGCTTCTTTTCCTCACTGTCGCGAAAATCACTCATGAACTCCTTCATAGCCTTATTAAACCCTCGAACATTAGTTAATCCTGTAAGCTCATCTTCGTATGAATGCTGCTTCATAGCACGGTAATTCTCATTTGCATCGCGGACATATCGTAAGCAATACATAAGGAAAATTCCAGTTAATATAAAAATGAAGCTGATTTGGAAAAGGATAACCAGATCTTTTACTAGGATATATAATGTGCAAATTCCAATAAGAGTTGAATAAAGAGTCATATACAGCCATTTTCTGCTATGTTGTTTAGCGAAATACTCCCCACAAACACCGCAACCTATTCCGACAAGCAGCATGGTGCTAAAAGCGATAATTCCACCAAGATTTAAGCCCCAAAACAATAAACGTGCAAAACCGACAATAAGAGCTGCGATTATAGCAGGAATAAATCCGGCTATGTAGGCTGCAAGCATAATTGAAAAATAGCGTAAGTCGATGACAGCTTCTGAGATTTGAATGCTATATTGCATCAGAATAATACCTAATAGGCTTGACAATACCCCGACTAGCAATTTTGTGCGTAGTGGCGAGTGCACTGACAACGCAACATCTCTATTTAAATAGCCCGCAAAAAAAATAAAGGACGATAAAATAGCAGCGTTTGCAAACATTTCATGAATAAAGTAGTACATTCAATTATAAATTCTCACTTTCATCTAAAGATAGGACAAGTTCATTATAAACAATTGAGTTATTAAAACAATAGGAAATAATGTGAAAAAATAAAGTGGATTTTTATAAATACGAGTTGACAGGTAGGAATTGTTTGAATAATATATAGTTAGATAAACAACCGTTGGATAAACAGTAATTATAGTAGAAAAAATAAGTGTGTTTAAGATTAAGGGAAAAACAGATAAATTTAGTATGAATTAAAGGGGATGTCTGGTATGTTAAAATCAGTAATTTCTAGTTTACAAAAAATGTTTGTTGAACAATATTCTACAACAATTGCACCTTATCATCTCTTATTTAATGAACAATTTATGGAGCGTTACACTTCGTATTATTCATGGCAACAATTCTTAAGAAATGGCAACTTCGATACAGTCAATATACAAGAAATTATTAAGAGTAATAGAGGAGAATGGGATCAATTTATCGCACAAACAACACATTTTAGTGCATGGAGCGAAATGTTAAATAAAGCTGAGGAACAATATGTGTTGGAGCGTCCCGATGGACCGTATCAATTTATGTAAGCTGCATGAACTGTTGACTAAGAATTTAATACAAACACAAAAAGATGATTCCTAAACTAGGATTCATCTTTTTTTTATGCTTACAGTGATCTTGTCGACTTTGAACTTCTTTGAATTGCACTTTGAGCAAGGATTTGAATTGTTGCGTCGTCCATCGGAGGGTTATGCAGTCCAGCGCGGACATCGCGGTAGTAGCGCTGAAGTGGATTTTTTTCAGATAAACTTCTCGCGCCGACGACCCGCATCGCTTGATCGACCACTTCAATAGCTGAATTCGTTACGACATGTTTAGCCGCGGCAAGATCAGGAATCGTAACTGTTTTATCCGTCAACTCATCCCAATTGTCTGCAACCGATAAAAGAAAGTGCCGTGCGTGTTTTAACTTAAGCTCCATTTCTCCAATCTGTCTTTGTACATTGGGTAATTCGATAATCGGATGATGAAGGCTGTTTGGTTGATAGGACCTAGCAAACTGAATTGCATAGTTACATGCTGCTTGTGCGATTCCTAAATAGCAAGCAGGAATATGAAGCAGCCAACCATTCGCCCTGTTTTTTGGTCTAGAAGAAACCATTTCTAATAAATGATCTTCCTCTACTGTTACATTCTCTAATATTAAATCATGACTTTCCGTTGCCCTCATCGCAATACTATCCCACGTTTCCTCAATACGAACACCTGGTGTATCACGGGGAACTAAAAACTCACCAACATCTTCACTGCCTTCGATAGCTGCTGAAACTAAAAAGAAATCAAGGGCAGGAGCCATCGTTGTAAATGTTTTTCGACCATTCATTCTCCATTGGTCCCCATCTTTTACTGCCGTCGTTTGTGGTTTACCACCTCGTGTAGGTGAGCCAGTTTGTGCCTCTGTGGCTGCACGGTTAAGTAAGGCATTTTCTTTTACCTTTGCCATAACCGCTGCGTAGTTATCTTTTGACCATGGACGAGTGGTGGCCAAATCTAAAATAATTCCAACATGCCAACCAATCGAAAGAGCAGTCGGCCCGCACCCTTGAGCTAATCGCTCATGCAGTAAAATAAATTCATATAAAGAAGCGCCCTTACCACCAAACTCTACTGGCAGTGTTAATGTCGTATAACCGATTTGTTTTAAGTCATTTATATTTTCAATTGGAAATGAACCTTCAAGATCATGCAGTTGAGCTCGTTTTGAAAACTGATCTGCCAATTGACCAATTTGTTCGTATCGTTTCTTTTGTTCTGCGGTTTTAAAAAACATATATATCGCCCTCCCAGGTCCTTACTTATTAACTACCATGAGTTTGTTTGGAATGCAAATCTTAAGAGTAATAATTGTGCTCACAATCTATAGATACGAACAGTTTCAAGTTGATAACTATTATAAAATGGTAAAATAATGAATAACTATTTTGTTGTACGAAATATACAGGCATATTTTTTTGGGAAAGAAATTAAATAATTGTTGTTCGATGTGATTTCAAATTTATTTTAATAGATTGTAACCTTATGAAGCTGAAATAAGACTAATCAGTATCAATGAAAAAGGGGAGGTTGAGTTTTGGAACAAGAACATGTAAAAGAAGAGATTAAACAAATTTACCGTGCACATTACAACGATGTGTATAAGTTTCTTGTAGCTTTTACAAATACGAGAAATGAATCGGAAGATTTAACGCAGGAAGTCTTTATCCGTCTGTTTAAATCGTTGCCAAAGTTTAAAGGAGAATCACATTTAAAAACATGGATATTCTCTATTGCAAGACATGTTGCCATCGATCATTCAAAAAAATGCAGAAGACAGCAGTTGGTGAGTGACATTGTTTTAAAATTTATGCCTTCCAAAGAAAAGACAACCGAAGAGCTGGTTGAAGCGAAAGAAGAGATTGATACCGTGTATGCTTCACTAAAAAAGTTCAAGTATGAATATCGGATGGTGATTATACTAAGAGGAATACAAGAGTTTTCTGTGAAAGAGACTGCTCAAATCATGAATTGGAGCGAGTCTAAAGTAAAAGTTAATTATCATCGAGCTTTAAAACAATTAAAACAAGAACTACAGTCAGATACGAGTCTAGTAAGTGAAAGGTGGGTTTGAAATGGACCGAAATGAAGAATTAGAACTTTTACGAGAATTGAAGAAGAGCCATTCAAACATAACGCCAAACGAAGAGTTTGTAGAGCGATTGGAAGGAAAGCTCGTTCAAAGATTTTCAGCACGATCAAAAAATAAATTAATGCTTCCTGTAACGGGCGCCATTTTTGCAAGTATTTTATTTTTATTACTGGTTTTCAATATAGATGGATTGTTCCAACAGCCTGCTGAGTATGAAGAGGAAGTAGAGGTTTATATTTATCATACTCATACGTGGGAAGCGTTCCTCCCAGAGTTGGAGATAGAAGTAAACGAGGATGACGAATTTCCAGGAGCTCATGCTTGGGACCGTGAAAATAATATTACGGCTGTCGGAGAACATTTAAGTAATGAGTTAACGAAGAGAGGAATTGTTACAATCCATGATTCTACTGATTTTCAATCGATACTTGACGAGCGCGGACTGAAATACACGGACTCTTATGATGTGTCGAGGGAAAATGTAGAGGAAGTACTCACACAGCATGACAACATTCAAATGGTGTTTGATATCCACCGGGATTCTTTATCAAGAAACCAAACAACAACTACTATCAATGGTGAAGAAGTTGCTAGAATTTATTTTAACGTCGGAGGGGAGTTGCAACAAAAGCGCAATCTCGATTTTGCTAGAGAACTTCATCTATTTGCAGAAGAAATGTACCCTGGTTTATCAAGAGGTGTTGTCGAAACAGGAGGGCTAGGACGCAATGGAATATACAATCAAGACCTTCACGATCAAGCGATATTAATAGACATTGGCGGTTATGAAAATTCATTAGAAGAGGCAATGAGAGCGGCTACTTATCTTGCGGATGTGGTAGAGGTGCTTCTTGAAAAATAGCATATTTTATAAGCAGGGGATGAAGAATCTCTTGCTTTTTTTCTTTTTTTTTTTGTTTTAAGTATATAAAAAGGGGGAAGCTTTAATATACATAGATTGTAAATGCATACTTCAGTACTAGGATAATATTCACAGGATTGTAGGAAGTGATGTCATGAATGTTTTTATTTCAGGTGGAGGTATCGCAGGTTTAACGTTAGCGTTGAAACTTCTTCAGAATAACATAAATGTAACCGTCGTTGAAAAAAATGCAAAACCATCACCGAAGTATAAAGGTGAGCTATTACAACCAAAAAGTATAGAAATTTTGAGTCACTTAGGTTTAGGTGACCAATTATTGAAGTATGGTGAAAAAATAGAGCAGATGATAGTAAAAGAAATAGAACCGACACATCAGGTGAAGTATGCCAAATGGGATTATCGTATTTTAGATCATTCTTTTAATTATGCCATGATGATTCCGCATGAAAAATTAAAAGAAATTTTACTAGATGCTTGTCACCAATTGAATGATCATTTTTACTTCGGGGATACAAAGTTTATAACACTCGAACCAGAAGGAACGGGCTTAAAACAAGTAGCTGTAATTGAACAGGCTGGTGAGGAGAAGAGAATACCTAGTGATTTTTTTGTTGGGGCTGAAGGGAGGATGTCTCCTGTTCGTCAAACCCTTGGGATTGGTCTGAAACGCAAGAAATATAATCATCATTTTCTAACAGTATCTTTTCCTAAACCGTCACAATTAAAGGAAGCAACGATTATCACAAAAGGAGATCAACTATTAGGTGTTTTTCCATTGCCAAACGATTTAGTTCGAACCGTGTTGCTTATAAAGTCAGGTGAATATAAACAATTGCTTCGAAGTGGTTTAGACACTCTTCATCAAAGATACATCGATTTAATGCCAGCGATGGATGGGTTTGTCCAAAGTGTCGACAGCTTTAAGAAAATTCAACTGATGATTCCAGTTAATCACCACGCTGAAACCTATGTATTTGAAAATACAGCGATAATTGGTGATGCAGCTCATAGTGTCCACCCAATTGCTGGAGAGGGAATGAATTTAGCGATCCAGGATTCGGATGTACTTGGTGAGCTGTTAACATGGATGGACCGTACAAATCAATTAGATCCAACACTTCTGCGTTGGTTTGAACGTGTAAGAAGACCTAGGGTGGAATACATTTCTAACTTAAGTCACCTTTCTGCGCTCGTATACTCATATGATTTTGCTTTGTGGAGGAAGTTTAGAATGCAAGTCCTGCAAAGAATAGAGAAAAACTCTTATCTTCACTTTAAGCAAATACTAAATATTTCAGGCTTAGGAGCATGGAAAGAAAATATGTTTGATCGCTTAATGCAAGCTGGTTTTCCTTTAGCTCAACATCTAGGCCCATCTTTTAACCAAAAAGAGCATTTTTACACTAAAGAGGACGATTATCCGTGGTACTAGAAACAGGGAGGGGGATTTAAGTTGTTTAAGGAGTGGAAAAGAGTATGGGAAGCAAGGAAGTGGATGAAGAAAAATGAAGGGTTTCTTCCGACATGGCACGCCTATATTGGTTTTAAAATGAAATTATTTGATGAACTTGCTAAGGGTAAGACGCTCACTGAACTTCAACAGTCTACTAGTATGGACGAACAGTTACTCACCTGTTGGGTAGACGTAGGAACGGTTATCGGCCATTTATATATAGGGGATAACCAAAAGATTTATCCTACTAAACATATGATCACGTATTTCTCAGCTACTAGTCGCTATTCTGTTGGCGAATTATTAAGAGAAATGATGGAGTTACACATACCGACTCTATTAAACTACCCTCATTTATTGACAAACGAGGCTGCTAGAAAGAATTATGATCATGACGGATTTGGTCAGACTGTTGCAGAAACTTCAGCACTCATTGAAAAGTTCGCCTTTCCTAAAGTGAAAAAGAAAATAAAGAAGTCAAAGGCTACTTCTGTTTTGGATATTGGTTGTGGTCATGCCGGTTACCTTGTTCGTTTATCTAAACTTTATAAAAATAAGGAGTTCACCGGAATTGATATAAATAGAAGTGTAGTAGACGAAGCACAGAAAAAAGTAAAAGAAAACAAGATTAGTAATGTTAATATTTATCAAAAAGACATTACAACCGGAGATAAAATCAATCAAGCCTTTGATTACATTATGATGAATAACCTTCTGCATTATTTTAGTAGAGAGGGTAGAGAAGAATTGTTTCAATTAACATATGATAGCTTAGAAAAAAATGGTTCATTAACCATTATTACTCCACTGTACTTAAGTAAAAATGGAAAGGCATTTTCGGTAGCATTCAATAGTTTTATGACTGCACATGAAAATTTACACCCGATTCCTACTGAAGATGAACTTAGAGTTTATGCCCAAAATACCGGTTACTACATAGATGAAATTACTCCTGTTGTAAAAGAAGGAAGCTGGTACATGATTGCAATGAAAAAAGAGGCCTAGTAAATTTTTCTTCAGTACTGGACATGCTTATTTAATGCGTTTTAAGCAAACCTAAGAAATGCGCTCAAACCATAAAAGGTTTAGGCGCATTTCTATTTCCAACTAATTTTTAAATGAGAAAATTAAATAACCTTCGTCGTCCAAGTCTCACAATTCCATTTTTCAGTAACGATATCATTATAGAATTCAGGTTCGTGGCTAATGAGAAGAATGCTTCCTTTGTAAGCTTTTAAGGCACGCTTTAATTCTTCTTTTGCATCGACATCAAGGTGGTTCGTCGGCTCATCGAGTACGAGTAAGTTCGTTTCATTGTTAATCAGCTTACATAGACGAACTTTTGCTTTTTCTCCACCGCTTAATACCATAATTTTACTTTCGATATGCTTCGTCGTTAATCCGCATTTTGCTAATGCAGCACGAACTTCAGCTTGGCTATAAGAAGGGAACTCTCTCCAAATTTCGTCGATACACGAATTTTGATTATCTGCTTTTGCTTCTTGTTCAAAATAGCCAATATGCAAATAGTCACCACGTTCAACCGAACCTGAAACAGGTTTAATCTCACCTAAAATGCTGCGTAATAACGTCGTTTTACCGATACCGTTTGCCCCGTACAATGCGACTTTTTGTCCGCGTTCCATACGCAGGTTTAACGGTCTTGATAGTGGTTCATCATATCCAATTACTAAATCCTTCGTTTCGAAGATCACTTTTCCAGATGCACGAGACTCTTTAAAATTAAACTCTGGTTTTGGCTTCTCTTTAGCAAGTTCAATGACTTCCATCTTATCTAGCTTTTTCTGGCGGGACATTGCCATATTACGTGTGGACACACGGGCTTTGTTTCTCGCAACGAAGTCTTTAAGTTCAGAAATTTCTTGTTGTTGCTTTTTATAGGCTGCTTCTAATTGTTGTTTTTTCATTTCATGAACTTCTAGGAAGTGGTCGTAATCACCGACGTAGCGACTTAACTCTTGGTTTTCCATATGATAGATAAGGTTAATAACGCTGTTTAAGAACGGGATGTCATGTGAGATTAAGATAAACGCATTTTCATATTCATTTAAGTAACGCTTTAACCACTCAATATGCTGCTCATCTAAATAGTTTGTCGGCTCGTCCAATAGTAAGATATCAGGCTTTTCTAGTAATAGTTTAGCCAGAAGGACTTTTGTTCGTTGCCCACCGCTTAAATCATCAACATCACGATCTAGTCCAATATCTGTTAGTCCAAGACCGCGAGCAATTTCTTCGACTTTAGCATCAATCGTATAAAAATCATTATTCGTTAAAATATCTTGGATCGTTCCTGTTTCTTCAAGCAACTTTTCTAGTTCCTCTGGAGAAACATCACCCATTTTATCAAAAAGCTCATTCATTTGTGTTTCTAAGTCAAATAAATATTGAAATGCACTTTTTAATACATCGCGCATCGTCATGCCTTTTGACAGAACTGTATGTTGATCTAAGTACCCAACACGTACTCGTTTCGACCACTCTACTTTTCCAGCGTCAGGTTGCAGTTTTCCTGTAATGATATTCATAAACGTCGATTTACCTTCGCCGTTTGCTCCGATCAGACCAATATGTTCTCCCCTTAAAAGGCGGAAAGATACATCATTAAAAATCGCGCGGTCACCAAATCCGTGACTTAAGTTTTGCACCGTTAATACACTCATGAATGGACAACACTCTTTCTATATAAATTTATAGATAATCAATTTAATTTTTTGCACCTTACCTATTATAAAACGAATGAAGCTATTTTAACATACTTTGAAAATATCCAATTTATTTTTTTGTAAATGAGAGCTTTAAAGAGAAGTGCTTTTTCTTTACAAAAAGTTTGCACTAGGAGTCATTGAACTACTGTAAAATAAAAGTATTGAGGTTAAATGAGAAGGCTCTATTTTTCAAAAAACCATACTATGTGTAAAGATCCGAGCATCCGCTCCTGTAAATTACGAGACCCCCTTTAGTTCTCTTAACCACCACAAGTAATTTTCCTCCATTTATAAAATTAATAATTTCCTTTACAATAGAAAAAGCAGTTGTTAGGAAGGAGTTCATTCATGCAGACAAAAGCAGTTGAACTTTTAAAACAATATTTTGGCTATGAAGCTTTTCGGAAAGGCCAAAATGATATTGTTGAGAAAGTTTTAGAAGAAAAAAATACACTTGGAATTATGCCGACAGGTGGAGGTAAATCTATCTGTTATCAAGTTCCCGCGCTTATTTATTCTGGAATGACGGTCGTTGTTTCACCACTTATTTCATTAATGAAAGACCAGGTGGACGGTTTAAATCAGCTTGGAATTCCGAGTACATATATTAATAGTTCTCTCTCGAATAGTGAATTAAATGAACGGATCGAGAATATGAGAAATGAAAAATATAAGTTAATCTATATTGCACCTGAGCGGTTAGAAGACGTTCGTTTCTTTTATTTATTAAATGAGCTGCCGATTTCTCTCGTTGCAATCGATGAAGCGCACTGTCTTTCACAATGGGGACATGATTTCCGCCCGAGTTATTTAAATATATCATCACTCATCAGGAAATTGCCGACCAATCCGGTTGTATTAGCGTTAACGGCAACGGCAACGCCTCAAGTAAGAGAAGATATATGCCGGCACTTAAGCATTGAAGAAGAGAATACGATTGTGAATGGAGCGAGAAGAGATAACTTATCGTTACAAGTGGTCAAAGGTCACGATAAATTTTCTTATGTCTCGCAATATTTAAAGAAGCATGCCGCAAGCTCAGGAATTATCTATGCTTCAACGCGGAAAGTCGTAGAGCAACTGTATGATAAATTAACCGAAAAGGGCATAGCTGTTGGAAAATATCACGGTGGCTTATCAGATATAGAACGCGCAAAGTATCAGGATGATTTTATCCGTGACGATATAACGGTTATGATCGCAACGAATGCATTCGGAATGGGAATTGACAAATCTAATGTGAGATTCGTCCTGCATTATAATTTGCCAAGAAATATTGAATCGTATTATCAAGAAGCGGGAAGAGCTGGACGTGATGGTGAAGAAAGTGAATGTGTGCTGCTTTTTGCTCCTGATGATATTCGCATTCAGAAGTTTTTAATCGAACAGTCTGATCTAGAAGAAACAAGAAGAACGAATGAATACCAAAAGTTGCAGCAGATGGTAGATTATTGCCATACGGAGTCGTGTCTCCAACAATATATCGGACACTATTTTGAAGATGAAGAATTTGAAAAATGTAAGAAGTGTTCGAATTGCCTAGATGATGGAGAGACTTCAAATGTAACTAGAGAAGCACAAATGGTCTTTTCCACGATTAAAAGAATGCGAGAAAAGTTCGGAAAAACGATCGTTGCTCAAGTTTTAGTTGGATCAGAAAGTAAAAAAGTGAAAGATTTTAAATTAGATCAATTGACGACCTATGGCCTGCTCAAAACGTGGACAGGGAAAAATCTATCTCAATTCATTGATTACCTGACAGCAGAACAATACTTAAAGCCGTCTGAAGGTAATTTCCCGACATTGCGTTTAACAGATAAAGCAGTTGCCGTTTTAAAAGGAGAGCTGCAAGTTTACAGAAAAGAAAAGGTAGCCCATGTAGCGATTGAAGCAAATGATGAAGTTTTTGAGAGTTTACGTCAGGTCCGTAAAGATATTGCAGATAAAGAAAAAGTCCCTCCTTACTTAATATTCTCAGATAAGACGCTTCGTGAAATGAGCCGGTCAATTCCTTCAAGTACAGAAGAATTATTACTTGTAAATGGAGTGGGGCAACAAAAACTAGAGAAATACGGTGAACCATTTTTAACGGCATTACAACCGTATCGGGATCAAAAAACAGACCAGCTGGTAACCGTCCAGAAAAAAGCTTCGTCCAAAATACCGAGTCACCATATTACGTATGAAAGGTATGAGCAAGGAAGTTCTGTCAAGGAAATCGCTGCTGAGCGGGAGTGTACTGAAGAAACAATCCTAAGTCATCTAGAAAAATGTGTGGATGAAGGAAAAAACATCGATCTTCGCCAATTTGTTAATGAGCACCACGAACAATTAATTGAAGAAGCCATCGAGAAGATCGGCGCAGAACGATTGAAGCCACTCAAGGAAAGCTTACCAGAAGAGGTAACCTATTTCGAAATCCGATATGTGATTGGAAAGAGAGTTAGCCAAGGTTAACTGAATAATTGTCTTTATGGTATTTTAGAGTGGGAGTGAGTTAGTGGAGATATAGTGAGGTATATAGAACTCTAGAAACAGTAATTCTCGATGTAAAAACATCAAGAGAAGAGGTTGGATAGCTCAGCCTCTTTTTTTGATGTCCTTGCAACTTGATAACCTCTTAAGGTTATCGGCTGCTCAAATAAAATTTTCTATTGAAGAAAAACAAAAAACCTCTTCACTGCGAAGAGGTTTTCAGGTCGATTAACCGTTAATTGCATTGTCTAAAAATTCAATCGCTTGTTCTTCTTCAAATCCTTTAACAAGAATGAGTTCGCTAATAAAAATGCGGCGAGCATTATCAAGCATGAACTTATCTTCAGTACCAAGCTTCTTATTTTTATTTAAGAACATTAAATCCCTAATTACTTGGGCACTTTCACAAATATCACCCGTTTTCATTTTTTTCATGTTTAAATGATAACGTTGGTGACGATTAACCGAGTCGTCTGGTTCGCCATCGTGAAGAATTAATAATGCTTTTTCTAACGTATCTGGGTCTACGACTTCACGTATACCGATAATTGATGTTTTCTCCATAGGAACCATTACTTGCATCGTACTATGAGACAAATTTAAGACATAGTATTGTTGGGTCTCCCCAAGAATTTCTCTTTCCTCGATATCTTCAATCACACCAGCGCCGTGCATTGGGTAAACAATCTTGTCTCCAATTTGAAACATAGCTCGACCTCCTAAATTTGAGTTCATCTTTATTATATCATACTTGTCTGATAATAGCAAAATTTATAATTTTATCATTCATTAATTTCGCTGTCAATCAATTTATGATATAGTTTTTATTAGTTGTTGTTGAAAGGGTGTTACCATGAAAAAAACAGTAGTATTAGCTGAAAAACCTTCAGTTGGAAGAGACATTGCAAAAGTTTTAAATTGTTCGAAAAAAGGAAACGGATTTTTTGAAGGTGACCGTTATATCGTGACTTGGGCGCTTGGTCATTTAGTGACATTAGCTGATCCTGAATCTTATGATGAAAAATATAAATCCTGGAATCTGGATGACCTTCCTATGTTACCCCAAAAATTAAAAATTATTGTAATTAAAAAAACAAATAAACAATTTCAGGCAGTGAAAGCTCAATTGAACCGCAAAGATGTTGGAGATATCGTAATCGCGACCGATGCAGGACGTGAAGGAGAGTTAGTCGCAAGGTGGATTATCGAAAAAGCGAGTGTGAAAAAGCCCATTAAACGTCTTTGGATTTCCTCTGTTACGGATAAGGCGATTAAAGAGGGATTTCAAAAGCTTCGCCCAGGTAAAGATTATGAAAACCTCTATTCAGCGGCGGTTGCACGAGCTGAAGCCGATTGGATTGTCGGATTAAATGGAACAAGAGCATTAACTTCAAAGTACAATGCCCAACTATCTTGTGGACGAGTCCAAACGCCTACGCTTGCCATCATCCATCAAAGAGAACGAGAAATTAATGAATTTAAACCGAAAAAATACTACGGTGTAACAGTTCGAGCTGATAAAACATTAAAGCTTACTTGGCAAGATACAAAGACGAAAGAGTTTAGAACATTCGACTTAAGTCAAGTAAAAAAAGTACAAGAGAAAATAAGTAATCAACCGATACAAATTATAGATATCGAGAAAAAGTCCAAAAAGACATACTCCCCACAACTGTTTGATTTAACTGAATTACAGCGTGAGGCAAATCGGATATTTGGCTTCTCGGCAAAAGAAACGCTAAATACGATGCAAAAATTATATGAGCAACATAAAGTTTTAACGTATCCACGAACAGATTCGCGTTACTTATCTGATGATATCGTAGAAACTCTAAAAGATCGTTTAGACGCTTGCGGGGTAGGCCCATATTCTAAACATGCGTTTAAAATTGCACAAAAGCCGATAAAGGCAAACCGTCATTTTGTTGATAATCAGAAGGTTTCGGACCACCATGCCATTATTCCGACAGAAGTCACTACTATTCTTTCTTCGTTAAGTGAGAAAGAACGTAAAATCTATGATTTAGTAGTGAAACGCTTTTTAGCAGTCCTTTCACCACCATATGAATATGAACAAACAACGGTTGTGACTAAAATCGGCGGAGAAACCTTTATAGCAAAAGGGAATGTTCTTCAATCTTTAGGCTGGAAAGAAATTTATGGTGATGATAGTGATGAAAAAAACAGTGACATGAGTAATGATATTCTTCTATTAACAAAGGGAGATACTTTATCACTCCAGTCTGTATCGCAAACCGAGGGAGAAACAGAGCCACCGGGATTATTTAACGAAGGAACCTTACTATCGGCAATGGAAAACCCAGCAAAATTTATGGCTGAAACAAATAAGGATCTTGCCAAAACGCTTGGAAAAACGGGTGGGCTAGGAACCGTTGCAACGCGAGCAGATATTATCGAAAAACTCTTTAATAGTTTCCTGATTGAGAAAAGAGGTAAGGATATCGTAACGACCTCAAAAGGAAGGCAGTTATTAGAGCTAGTGCCGTCGGATCTGAAGTCACCCGCGCTTACAGGCGAATGGGAGCAAAAGCTTGAAGCGATTGCAAAAGGAAAATTAACGCAACAAGCGTTTCTTGTTGAAATGAAAGAGTATACAAAAGCGATTATTCGTGAAATTAAAGTGAGTGAGCAGAAATTTAAGCATGATAACATTTCTGGAAGGACTTGTCCGGAATGTGGAAAAAATCTGCTGCAAGTGAACGGGAAAAAAGGGAAGATGCTCGTATGTGAAGACCGTGAATGTGGCCATCGAAAAGCAGTGGCGAAGAAAACGAATTCACGTTGTCCAAAGTGCTTCAAAAAACTAGAATTACGAGGACAAGGCGAGGGACAAGTCTTTGCTTGCAGCTGCGGTCATAAAGAGAAACTCTCAACTTTTAATGAGCGAAAGAAGAAAGAGAAAAATACGAAAGTCTCGAAAAAAGAAGTCAATCAATATTTAAAGAAGCAAGACAAACAAGAAGAGCCATTTAATCCAGCTCTAGCCGAAGCCTTAGCCAAGCTAAACCTAAAAAAATAAATGATCAAGTTCCATTAATTATTCGGTACCAGGCACCTTTACTTTATTACAGTGGTAAAGGTGCCTGGCACCATTTATGTGAATGAAGTCAGTGAGAAAAGTCACTTTGAAGGGAATTTTATTCTTCTTTTGTCTTTTTCGTGAAAGCCCTTGCAAAAAATGAAATGTAATTGTAATATAACTTACGTAAACGTTTTCGTAAAAAGGTGGATAATATGAAACCGACAATAAAGGATGTTGCACAAAAAGCTAATGTATCAATAGCTACCGTGTCTAGAATTTTGAATAACCAGCTTGGTTATTCTGAAAAGACGAAAGAAAGAGTCTTAGAAGTGATTAAGGAATTAGGCTTTCGTCCAAACGCAATTGCACGTGGATTGGTTAGCAAAAGAACAAAGACAATCGGCGTGCTGTTGCCAAATGTAACGAGCTCTTTTGCATCTAAGCTTTTAAAAGGAATTGAAGAAAGTGCCCATGAGAATGACTATAGTATGATTGTATGTAATACCGATCATAGCGGTTCGCGAACGCTAGATTACTTAAATATTCTCGGGGAGAAAAAGGTCGATGGTTTAGTCTTCTCCAGCCAAGAAATTAAAGAAGAATATTACGAAACGATTACAAGGTTAGGTATCCCGGTTATTTTAATTTCAACGATGTCTTATCGTTTTCCATTACCTTACGTAAAGGTTGATGATAGACAAGCAGCTTATCATGCGACATCTTATTTAATCGAAAACGGTCATGACAAGATAGCGATGATTAGTGGTAATGATGACTTAACAGGAAAGCCGAGAATGGAAGGTTATAAACAAGCCATTGAAGATCATGGTCTCACACTTGATGAGAAGCTTATTACGTATGGAGACTTTGATTTTGAGTCAGGGAAAAAGTGTTTGAAACAATTATTGCCATTAAAAGATGAGTTCACGGCAGTTTTTGCTGCTAGTGATGATATGGCAGTAGGTGCAATTTCCGCAGCTTACGAAAACAATTTAAAAGTGCCAGATGACTTTTCTATTATCGGTTTTGATAATACTTTAGTAGCTGAAATGGCGATCCCGCCATTAACGACGGTAGCGCAGCCGCTTCGGGAGATGGGGAAAGCTGCGATAGAAAAAGTAATTGAAATGATTGAGAAAGAAGATCATCACGCTTCAAGTTCGATTATGAACTTTCAAATCATTGAAAGAAATAGTGTGAAAAGTTTAAAGAGCACCTAGAAGGTGTTTTTTATACCAACGATACGTAAACGTTTACGTAAAAAATGATCTTATTACTAATAATACCAAGAAGTTTTATTGAAGACATTAACGTAAACGTTTTCTTATATCTATGTTTTACTAGTCATTCAGTTTTGAATGAACTCAAACAATTAGGAGGAGTAAAAATGAAAAAATTCAAAATGTTAATTGCAACCTCTGTAGCTGCTGTTACTTTAGCTGCTTGTGGTGGAGGTGGAGCTGATGACGGGACAGTAAAGCTTGAGTTTTTCCAAAATAAATCCGAAGCAGTAGGCACATATGATGAGTTAATTGCTAAGTTTACGGAAGAATACCCAGAAATTAAAATCGAGCAAAACCATGTTCCTGAGTCGGAAACAGTATTAAGATCTCGTTTAGCTCAAAATGATGTACCTGCTATTATGGGGATCAGTGGTAATGCAACATACGGTGAATTAGCTGCAGCTGGCGTTCTTCACGACTTTGCAGGAGATGAAAAAATCTCAAAAGTACAACCTGCTTATGTTGATATGTTAAACGCACTAGCTGGTAAAGACACTCCTAATGGAATTCCTTACGCAGCTAATGCAAACACAGTTTTATATAACAAAGACACTTTTGAAGAACTAGGATTAGACATTCCTACGACTTGGGATGAGTTCATCGCAGTTGCTGAGGAAGTGGAAGCAGCAGGAAAAACGCCTTTTTATCACACATATGGAGATGCTTGGACTGCAATGGTACCTTTTAATGCTTTAGCAGCTAACCTGCAAGGTGATGACTTCCTAGAAAAAAGAAATAACAACGAAATCACATTTCAAGAGCGTTACGAAGATGTTGCAGAAAACATGTTAACACTTTTAGGTTTTGCTAATAATGATATTTTCGGTGCTGGCTATGACCAAGGAAATGCAGCTTTTGCTAATGGCGATGTTGCAATGTATATTCAAGGAAACTGGGCTGTAGGTTCAATCTTAGATGCAAACCCAGAAGCAAATATTGGAGCATTTGCTCTTCCAGCTTCTAATGATGTGACGATGAACCGTCTTGTTTCTGGTGTAGACACTGTTTTAACAATTTCTGAAAATACAAAGCATAAAGAAGAGGCTCAACTGTTCATTGATTTCTTACTACGCGCTGAAAATGCACAATTCTATATTGATAGGGAAAAACAATTCTCAGCAGTTGAAGGTGTGCTTCAAGAAGATCCTACAGTTGTTGACTTATCAAGACATTTTGAAGAAGGTTCAATTACTAGTTTCCCAGATCACTATTATCCAACAGGAATGCAAGTAGAAAACTTAGTACAAGAGTTCTTAATTAAAAAAGATGTAGATGCATTCTTAAATACGTTAGACAGCGAGTGGGATAAAGTAAAAGATAGATAGTTTTAGAAATTAATAGAAGTAATAGAAACGTGAGCAGGCTTTCCTAAGCAACGTCCTAGTGTAACCACAGGGGGGAAGCCTTGCTCCTTCAATAATGGAAGGCCTCGGTTATAGGACAATTTCCTATGGAGGTTATCAATTAATCTTCGTAAGAAATTGTCTTATATAAAATATGATGATATGAAATTGCTTTCCATAGATAACTTAATTTTGACTTCATAAGAGGAGGAGAAGAAAAAATATGAAAAAGAAAAAAATAAGCCCCTACTTTTTGATGGTACTTCCAGCGGTCGTTTTATTTTTTACCTTTCATACATTCCCAGTGCTTCAAGGTATATTTTATAGTTTCACGAACTTTAAAGGATATGGTTCATGGGAGTTTGTAGGATTTAGAAACTACATTAACGTGTTTAAAGACTCACGTGCAATAGATGCTTATATTTTCACATTTAAATTTGCCGTTCTTTCTACGGTTTTAGTTAACATCATCAGTTTAGCCATTGCTTTAGGATTGAACTCAAAAATCAAATTTAAGAAGACACTACGAGGCATTTACTTCATGCCAAATATTTTAAGTATTTTAATCGTAGGATTTATCTTTAACTATATTTTTGCAATCTTTGTTCCTTCTATTGCAGAAAACCTAGGAATTAACGCATTAACAGCAAGTATATTAGGGAACCCTGATCTGGCATGGCTGGGAATCGTTGTTGTTGCAGTTTGGCAGGCAGCTGCGTTTAATACGATTTTGTATTTAGCAGGTCTTGCAACGATTTCACAAGATATTTATGAGGCATCAAGCATTGATGGTGCGAATAAATGGCAGGATTTCTGGAAAATTACATTCCCGCTCATCGCACCGTTCTTTACAATTAATATGGTACTCGCAATGAAAAACTTTTTAATGGTATTCGACCACATCATGGCATTAACTGGCGGTGGTCCTGGTAGATCAACAGAATCTATTTCTCTACTTATTTACCGTGGCGGTTTCCAAGGTGGAGAGTTTGCCTACCAGTCAGCTAACGCAGTCGTTTACTTTATTATCATTGTTACGATTTCAGTGATCCAAATCCGTTATTTACAAAAACGGGAGGTGCAGATGTAATGGATCGAAGAAAAATAAATTGGCCTGTAACTCTACTATTAATTATCGGTTCAATCGTCATTTTATTTCCAATCTATTTAACGGTAGTCAATGCCTTAAAAACGCCACAAGAAACGGCGCAGTCAATTTTAGCTTTACCGACTGAATTGCGATTAGATAATTTTACTAGAGCAATAGAAATGACGAACTTTTTTAATGCTTTAAAAAATAGTGCGTACATTACTTTCTTTACTGTCGTATTTACAATCTTAACGAATTCCTTGGTAGCTTACGCAATTGCGCGTAATCTGCACAAAAAAACGTATAAAGTGTTATTCTATTATTTTGTAAGTGCGATGTTTGTTCCGTTCCCGATCATCATGTTACCGATCGTAAAGCAAATGAGTGCGATTTCGATGATGAATCCCACCGGTTTAATTATTTTGTATATTGTTTACGGACTTGCTTTTAATATATTCTTATATGTTGGTTACATTAAATCGATTCCAGTAGAACTTGAAGAAGCAGCAATAATTGACGGGTGTTCACGTTGGGGTGTTTTCTGGAGAATCGTTTTCCCGCTATTGACTCCGATGAATGCAACGGTTGGCATTTTAACAGCCTTATGGGCATGGAACGACTTTATGCTGCCATTAGTAATCTTAAGTGATCGTAATGATATGACGTTACCACTTGTACAATATGTGTTCCAATCACAATTTAGTACAAATTACAACTTAGCTTTTGCTTCTTATTTACTAGCATTATTACCGATGTTACTCGTTTATATTTTCTTACAAAAATGGATCATTAGTGGAGTAACCAAAGGGGCAATTAAGTAAACAAAAAGGAGATGACAGCAATGGAAAAAGTATGGTGGAAAGAAAGTGTTGTATACCAAATTTATCCGAGAAGTTTTATGGACAGTAACGGGGACGGTATTGGTGACATTCAAGGAATTATTTCTAAGCTAGACCACTTAAAAGATTTAGGGATCGATATCATTTGGTTGTCACCTGTTTATAAATCACCGAATGATGATAACGGTTATGACATCAGTGATTATAAAGATATTATGGATGAGTTTGGAACCATGGCTGATTGGGAAGAGTTATTAGCTCAAATTCATAATCGTGGAATGAAACTAATAATGGATTTAGTGGTGAACCATAGCTCAGATGAACATGAATGGTTTATCGAAGCAAAGAAATCCAAAGACAATCCTTATCGTGACTATTACATTTGGAGAAAAGGCAAGGACGGAAAAGAGCCAAATAACTGGGAGTCGTGTTTTAGTGGATCCGCATGGAAATACGATGAAACAACGGATGAATATTTCCTGCATCTCTTCTCAAAAAAGCAGCCTGATTTAAACTGGGAAAATCCTACATTACGCGGTGAAGTATATGACATGATGAAATGGTGGCTGGATAAAGGAATTGACGGCTTCCGCATGGACGTTATTAACTTTATTTCAAAAGTAGACGGTTTACCAGATGGAGAGCCTCAAGAAGGCAAGAAGTATGTATCGGGTGCACCATACTTTATGAACGGACCCAAAATTCATGAGTATTTACAAGAGATGCATCAACAAGCATTGAGTGGCTACGATGTAATGACTGTAGGCGAAATGCCAGGTGTTTCGCCTGAACAAGCTCAGCTTTATACAGATGAGCAATGTAAAGAAGTAAATATGGTCTTTCAGTTTGAGCATGTCGACCTAGATTCAGGTCCGAATGGAAAATGGGATTTAAAACCTTTAGATTTAAAAGATTTAAAATGGAGCTTATCTAGATGGCAAAAAGGGTTAGAAAAAGCAGGATGGAATAGCTTGTACTGGAATAACCATGATCAGCCGCGGATTGTATCACGTTTTGGTGATGATCAAAATTATCATAATGAGTCTGCAAAAATGTTAGCGACGCTTCTTCACATGATGAAAGGAACACCTTATATCTATCAAGGTGAAGAAATTGGGATGACTAATGTGAAGTTCGATTCGATCGATGATTATCGTGATATTGAAATCCTAAACATGTATAAGGAAAAAGTTGAAGCTGGTGTTCCGGTTAAAGACATCATGAAGAGCATTTATGTAAAGGGTCGTGACAATGCCAGAACGCCAGTACAATGGAATAGCAGTGAAAATGCAGGATTTACGACGGGAACACCTTGGATTAAAGTGAATCCGAACTATCGTGAGATTAATGCAGAAAAAGTAGTAGCAGATTCCAATTCAATCTATCACTACTACCGCAAACTCATTCAATTGCGGAAACAGCATGAAATCATCGTATACGGAGACTATGATATTCTTCATGAAGATCACCCTCAAGTATTTGCTTATACAAGAACACTTGGAAATGAGAAATTAGTCGTCGTATGTAATTTCTACGGTGAAGACACTACATTTGAACTGCCAGAAGACCTATCTAGCAAGCATAACACTCTACTCATTAGTAACTATAATGTAGAAGAAAGTGAAGCAATCAGCCAAATCGCACTTCGCCCATACGAAGCAAGAGTATACAAACTATCATAATAACAATAATCGGTGCCATTATTTAATCGGTGCCAGGCACCTTTACTCTATCACAGTGGTAAAGGTGCCTGGCACCATTTTTATTGTGGTACCATTTTTTATTTCTCTTTTCTCTATTATTTATTCTAAAATCTATTTTTTTGAATAGAGTGATAGAAAAGAGATTGAAATGAGGTGTGGAGATGGTTTTTGTTCTACCATTTATATTCGTTATTTTTGGGTTTATTTTTGCATTTATTGGGGGCACTATTTCTAATCAAATGAATCATGTCCCGTTCTATCAAATGATTGATGAAATTCTTTTCTATTTTCAATCGATCCTAACGGGGGCAGGACAAGCCTCGTTTGTTTTTAGTTTTGATATTATTCATGAATTTTTAATACCGGGGAGTCTCTACTTTTTAGCAACGGCATGTTTGGTTTCAGCGTGTAAAATGCTGTATCAACAAATTGAGGCAGAAAAGCTGGAGGAGTCGTTTCTCCGAATTGCCATTATGACCGTGATTGGGTTGATGACGATTGTATTGTTCTATAAGGGTGGAGCAACACTCCTTATTATTTCCGTTTGTTTTGTATTTGTGATCAACATCTATCAGTGGCTAAAATTTTTATTTGTAAAGACGGTACAACCATAAAAGAAAGGCTGACAGAAGTGAACAATACACTTGTAAGTCAGCCTTTTTCTTAATCTTTTTTATCAAACTGATCCTCTAACCATTCATAGAAGTGATCTTCACTTTGAAAGGTTAATGTATCTTGAGCGTAAGTGTTGTCACGAGCTTTTAAATGACCTTCATCCATAAAAAATTCCCAACCTATATCAGTTGCATCTTGGGTTAATAAGACAATTTGTTTTAATTGATCGTAGTTCATTTTTTTGCCCCCTAATAAATTCCTTTAACCATTACTTCTTGAATTTCTTTAATTTTTCGTTGTAACTCGGCTAATCTGTTTCGTTGATCTGGATATTGGTCCATTAATTGATCGGCTTCTTCTACTAATTCATGTAGTTGATGTTGAATATACGAATAGTCAGAAAGGTCATTTTCACGAATGATTTTTGTTTCTAAAAGCTCATCTAGGCCATCATCAACCAAATCTTGTGCTTTATTTAAAAAACGTTCGATCTCCTCATTTGCTGTCACTTGAAAACCTCCCAGACTTCCTGTTTTTAATAACATGTGAATATTACGTTCAAGTTATTCCTTTTTGGATCTTCCGAGAAAAACAAATGGATCGTTTTAGCTGCAATTCCTTTACGTTTCTTTAAACGAAGTTGTTTTTTCAAAAATTGATGGTTTTGCATGATTTGTCACATAATAATGGAACAACATAGAATGAGGAGTGACAGCGAGATGTTTCATTTATTTACTCATAATGACTTAGACGGGGTTGGTTGTGGGATCTTGGCCAAGCTCGCCTTTCAAGATCAAGTGCGAGTTCGTTATAACTCTGTCAGCGGATTAGACTTTCAAGTCGAACGTTTTTTAGAGCGAGCGAAAAACGACGATTTTATCATAGTAACCGATCTATCAGTCAATGAACAAAATACAAAAAAAATCAATGAGTATTATAAAAAAACAAGCAAAGCTAAATTGATTGACCATCACAAGACGGCTCTTCATTTTAATGATTACGAATGGGGAAGTGTAAAAGTCGAGTACGATGATGGAAGGTTAACGGCAGCAACCTCATTATTTTATGAATATTTAGTTGCCAACGGACAGTTGGAGTCTTCTCCTGTGGTGGAAGAGTTTGTTGAATTAGTAAGACTCTATGATACATGGGAGTGGGAAAAAAATAATAACGAAACAGCAAAACGACTCAATGATCTTTTCTTTATGATTTCGATCGAAGATTTTGAAGAGCGAATGGCGGGTCGACTACAAGAAAGTGACAGTTTTTCTTTTGATGAATTTGAAACGAAAATTTTAGATATGGAAGAAAATAAAATTGAAAGATATGTTCGGAGAAAACGAAGAGAAATGGTACAGACTTTTATTGATAGTAAATGTGTCGGCATCGTCCATGCGGAAAACTATCATTCAGAATTAGGAAATGAACTCGGAAAAGAAAATCCTCATTTAGATTACATAGCAATAATGAATGTCGGCGGGAAAAAGATCAGTTTGCGTACCATTCATGATCATATCGATGTTTCAGAAGTGGCAGGGCAATTTGGCGGTGGAGGACATGCGAAAGCATCAGGGTGCCCTTTAACAGATCAGGCGTATCAACTGTTTGTTGCGGAGGCATTCCGTATTGAGCCGATGAAACCAGATGCGTTCCGTAATCAATATAACCTAAAAGCTGCTGAAAAAGGTTGTTACTATGAAAATCATTTTGAAGATCAATTTTTTGTTTATCGTGTCGGTGAGAATAAATGGTGTATTGACCGAAATGGTAAAGTGATTGAACAAACCTTTACAGCGTTTGACGAAGCAGAATACTTTCTAAAAAGAAATCACGCTGCTTGGTTAGCAAGGGACGAACAATATGTCGATTACCTCTCACAAACATTAATTCAAACAATTAAAAAAGAGCAAACGAATGAATACGAAAAATCGCCTGAGAAGGGTATGAGTTTTGCGACTTATGAACCGATTGTCCACTCTTCTGAGCAAGAAGATCGACCTTTATCACACTAACAGCACTTTTTATCTATTAACAAAAAAGATCGAACGAATCTAAAAAGAGGCTGCCTCAACAAGAGCAATTTCTCGTTGGGGCAGCCTTTTAAACTAAGTTAATAACAGCGGCGCAATTAGGATCTAATCTAACAGTGTTTTTTTCAAAAGAACAGTTCTATAGCCTTACCAAACAGCCCTTTTTCTAGTTCTTACATTGACTGTAAATCTATTGTAACTTTTTTTCGTTAAAGGTCGTCTAATGTTTAAACCGAAACGAATGGAGTGTGTAAGATCATGCAGAAAAGACACGTACAATTACTAGTTATAGTCACGATACTTGGTTTTAGCATCCTATTAGCAGCTTGCAGCAGCAACGAATATCGGACAGAAATGAGTGAAGACACTGGTGCAATGGATATGGTTGCTGAAGAAGCAAGCTATAGCGGCGTAGCTAGCCGAGGGTTGACCGGAGAAAAAGAGATGGTAGAGGAAGCTTCTGTTTCTACTGATCAATCTTCAAATAGTGAATCTTCAGAGAGAATGGTTATTTACAATGCACACTTATCACTTGAGGTGAACGATTACCATCAATCAGAAGCTGCAATTCAAAAACAAGTAAAAGAACTTGGAGGGTTTGTCATTGAGTCGTCAGTTTTTCGATCAGGAGAACAACAAATTCACGGAAATCTGATCGTAAAAGTACCGCAAAAACATTTCCAAGCGTTTTTAAATGATGTAGAGTCTGCAAGTGTAAAAGTAAACGAACGAATGATTAGTGGAAATGATGTAACGGAAGAATATGTGGATTTAGAATCTCGTTTACGTTCCAAACGAGTCGTAGAGAAACGTCTGCTTGCATTTATGGAAGACGCTGAAAATACGGAAGACTTATTAAAAATTTCTTCTGACTTAGCTAAGGTTCAAGAAGAAATTGAGCGAACCCTTGGGCGAATGAACTATTTAGAAAAAAATGTAGAGTTCTCAACAGTCACGATCTACTTACAAGAAAATAAAGTGAATGTTCCATCGATCCAAGGAAGTAGTGACCTAAATACTTGGGAAAAGTCGAAAAGTTTATTCATGTCATCCATCAATAATACGGTCGCTTTATTTTCAGGTCTTGTTGTTTTACTTATAGGTCTCTCACCAATTTTTATTCCAATGGGGATCATTGTACTTGTTGTCATCTATAAACTCCGAAAGCGAACTAAAAATACAGAGACTTTGTAGGAGTTTAAACGAGTTAACGAAAACAGTTTAAAATCGGTTATTAGTATAGATCCATAAATTTCTAATAGTTCCGTGATAAATATGAATAAAAGCTATAATCCTGTAAATACGGATCATAGCTTTTTATAATGGACAAATGCCTGCATAAAAAAGTAAATAAAGCCGATTGCAACGGCAGGGAGCATGACAAAATCAAAAACAGTGGCTTCATCTCGGCTGTAAATGATCACATCTAAGTATTTAAAAAAACTACTTAAAAGCAACAATGAACTGCCCCCTGTCAAGTAGACAGTGGAAATAATAAAAAGTATTTAAGCGGCTTTAGCTCTATATTCCATAGGGCTGAGGCCGTTTAATCTTTTTTGGTATCTTTCATGATTATAAAAATGGATG
>NZ_JAOTPO010000039.1 GCF_029028005.1 Alkalihalobacterium chitinilyticum | reverse complement strand
TATGAAGCACTAGAAGTACAGCATGAAACAGTGAATAACACCATTCGCAGTGTTTCAGATATTAGCAGTGCCACAACTCCCTCTTTCGGTTTCGTTAGGAATGATAATGATACGGGGGTTAATGTAGCTGAGAATTTACTGGACCATTTAAATTCTTTCACAAGCATAGGTCGAAGTAGCACTTCGCAAATAGAGAGCCTATTACAAGAAATCAAAACAACGTTAAATCATGCGGGTGCTGTAAGTGGTAGTACTAGATTTACGGATTACAAAGGTAATGCGACAGCCATTGCTTTGGTGAATTTAAAAGAATATAATCAGGCAAACCAACAAATAAGACAAGAGCAAATTGAAGACCTTGATGAAGAATCAAGAGTAATATATGAAAAAGCAAAAGAAGACTATGAAAATGGTGAAATCGATAAGTCTGTATATGATTCAATTGTATCAGGGGTCATCAATACAGGTGCGGGTTTTATGAGAAATGCTATAACTGAAGAAGTTGCTAAACCTATAGCTTCAGCAGTGAATACCTGGATTAAAAAAAATACAACTTTCTTTATGAATCGCGCGTTGGTTGCTGCACCTATTTCTGGAAATGTTATTACAATGGCAGAACCTCCTTCTATTACGTCTCAAACTGTTAGAACAGGAGCAAGGTATGGGGTCCCTATTGTAGCATCTGCTATAGACTTTAGTATTATGGTATATCAAGGGGAAGAAGTAATGGATGCGACAATTAAAGCAGGTGGACATTTAGCAGCTGGTTTAGCAGGTGCTAAAGTGGGAGCTATAATTGGGTCAGCAGTGCCCATTGGTGGAACGGCAGTTGGCTTTATAGTAGGAGGAGTAGTTGGTACGGTAGGAGCATTCGCATTTGATTGGGTTTATGACAATAAAGACGATATTGTCAAGAGTATACAAAATATAGGTGGGTCAGTTGTCCATACATTAAGTGAAACTGGAAAAAATATTGGTGAAGCTGTTTCTGGTCTTTTTAATGGATTGGGTTCAGTATTTGAATAGCACCACTAGTTTATGAGGTGATTATTGTGAACAAAAAGAATATCGTTATTTATGCTAATAAAGAAAAAGGAAGTATGGGATACACATTGCTTCTTGACGGACAAACGAAGAGAACTTATAAAATATATCATAAAGAGTATAGTCAAATTTTGTATTGGTCGTATTTCTTAGGAGCTTTGGTAATATTACGCAGTCTACAAAGTTTTACCATTTCAGTAGATAATCCTATTTTTATGTTAGCCATAGTTATATTTGGTGCTATTTTTAGTATTTTAATTGGTGTATTCATTCATAGTAAATCAGCGAGTGAGATAAAAGAAATATATCCTACTAATGAGATGCTTAAGGAGTATATAGAGAAAGGTAGAAAGAAATTTAAATTTGAAATAATGCTCATGGTCGTTTTATTATTGGGTTCATTTGTGTGTCTAATAATATTTTTGATAAACAATCTGCTAATTTTATTATTATTTTTCTTTTTGCTTTTCATTGCAATTGGTATATTAGGGAGTAATTTTTCAATAGCACGATTTCAGATATACAAAAAGGGCTTAGAATAAAACAGGAAAAAATAGGTGGTAGAGAAAAATAACGTAGAGGAGTGGTTAGATGGAAGTATTACCAATCGGAAGTGTAGTAAAGCTAAAAAATGGAGACGTAAAGCTAATGGTTTTAAATAGAGCACCACTATATAACCAAAATGGTGAAATAGGTTACTTTGATTATTCAGCTTGTATCTACCCTGCTGGAAAAGTCGAGGAACGAGTATATTTCTTTAATCATGAAAATATTGAGGAAATCTACTTTAAAGGGTATGTAGATGAACAAGAAGAGTTATTCCAGGAACAGTACGAAGAAAAGATAAAGAATACGAAATATCCAAAATTTAAAGTGGAGGATTACTAATTCTTTCAAGGTTTATAAAATGCTGAATTTGTTTTGTATTTTCGGGGAGCGAGCTAATATATGACATTTAAGATATTATGACGCAAGCTAGATTATCACCGATGTTCGGATTGATTTATGAAGATATACAGTTTATTCATGAACTATTTAGTATAAGTTTATGGATATTACAAACTAAAGAAGCGTAAATGACAGTAAGGATGGGCAATCGTTTGGGTGTTCAACCTTGTTGTGTACGTATAGATAAAAAATGAGTCAATTATGCGATAAATAAATTTTTTGAAACCGATTTTGTTGTTTAAGAGTGACATCAACATCTGGAAGACAAAGTCCTATTTGAGATTGTCGGAGTGATTGTATTTATCATTGATTAAAAAGATAAGCGTTTCAAGAGGAAAAGCGATTTTCAGCTTACAATTTTAACTACTTTTAAAGGAAAGAGAGGGAGTTTACATGGGACAAAAAGTAGACCTGTCAGAAGTAATAGACTACTCCGATGAATTTAAAGCAAATTCAGAAGATATAAGAGTCAGCCTTTTAAAAGTAGAACAAAACATAGAAGACATGTGCAACATGAGTTCTTTTTCTGGTAAAACAGCAGATCAGGCAAAATTATAT
>NZ_JAOTPO010000038.1 GCF_029028005.1 Alkalihalobacterium chitinilyticum | reverse complement strand
TCTCTCCTAATTGATAGTTTGGTCACTTTCAATCATAAGAGAGGTTAATTAAATTGGAAATCATGTGGCTCATTTTTTATGTGATCGAACTACTGGAAAGTGGCTCAATATTAAATTATCAAATACAGCGATTTCGATTTAACCTTGGTATCAAGCTGAAGTCATAAGAAACAACTAACGTCTCTTGAACATGGAATGAAGCTTGTTTGAGCCGTCGCTATCTTTTAATTTCTTGGGTTATATTGCGAAAGACCGATATTCTTGCAATTGTGGCATTCTTAATTGTTTAACTATTTGATCAAGCATAAGTTCCGTATTGATTTCTGATTACGGCCACTGAAATGAACCACTAGTGACATAGTTCTTACCACCGAATGACAGGGATGTAACCGTCAAGTAGTTTTGAACAGTCTTTGCTCATTAATTTTGAACACTTTTAGCTTATTTAGTTTGTGCACCTTTCGCTTGAAATAGGGACTCCCTATATTTAATACGGTGGCTAGCCCATCGAAGTGAATAACTTCAGAGCGGTGGAGAAGACGATCTAAGATCGCCGTTGTAATCCCCTGGTCTCCCAGCAACTCTCCCCATTCATCAGGTCCTTTATTGAAAGTCAATATAATTGAACTTCGTTCATAAAGATGGTTGATTAAATGAAAGAATAGATTGGCTTCATTTTGGTCGATGACCTCTATTAATCGCTTCTAAGCCTAGTCCAATAGATATATGCGTTTTATCAACTCCGGGTGGGCCTAAAAATACTAGATTAAAAGATTCCTCTAACCAAGAGAGTTCTTGGAGCTGCTTTAACTGTCTCGTACTAAGAGATGGCAATTCTTTAAAGTCAAACTCTTCTAATGTTTTATGATAAGGGAATTTCGCCCACTTCATGTGTTTTTCTATCATTTTCTCTTCATGTCGTTTTTCCTCATAGGTGAGTAATTCACGCAAAAACTCTTGATAGGTCCAAGAGTTGGACTCTGCTTTTCTTAAAAATGAATTTAGCTTCGATGTTTCAGACATTCTTAGATGATTCAATTGCCTTTGTAGTAGGTATCTGTCACTGTGACACCCCGAAAAATCTTGTTTCACATAAAATGTTTCACTTTCGTGGTGATATTTATAAATGATGTATAAATCAGTCCATTTCACAACTACTTGTGAGTATGGACTGATTTTTGTATTGTACAGCGTAAGGGTTTTCGGAAAGTTGACTAATAACTTCATTGACCTTTGTTTTTAATTTAGGTGGTCATTTTTTCAAAATACTTTGCAGCAGGTTTCCTAATTCTTACTCTATATATAGGCACCTACGTCATCCCAATCCACGAGGTCGTCGTTTTCAATATCAACATTTGCTTGTTTTAAAATTTCCTTTTCCCGATCTGTTAATGGAGAGTTATCTGCTTCAATAGTAATTTCCTTGTCATGATCTTTTTCAATTACAACTTTAATAAAGTCATAAACCAACTGTGTGTCACGTTCATTTATAAGAACTATCAGTGTATGAAGGTGAACGTCTTCTTTTCGAATACTCATAAGACCACTCCTTAAATGATTTAATAATTTTCATTGTTATTCACGATTTTTAGAAACCGTCACAAATGCACCGCGTTGGAGAATTGGGGGTCTGTCTCCCACTCAGCTAAAGTTTAACGCGTTAAATAGGCATAGTCCGGTAGCGGAACGGTAGACACCTTTTGTGCCTTGTTACCAATGAAAAAGTTTGTTGGTGGGATTATAAAAAGTGTGTAAAACACAGGGGGATGGGAGCATATGACTGTTCCTTGCTCTCTTGTCAAAACAACTGATAAATCGTGACTAATTGAGGAATTATAGCGGTTTCTGGTGCGGGTGTCGAGTTAAATATATTTCGATATGGTTACCTGTAATACGATAAAAGACTTTATATAGATCGGAATTTCCAACTGATAATAAAACCATCCTGAGATCGACTGGCCTGCTTCTAATGAGGACCTAATGATTCGTCACAGTGGTCAAACCCCCGATAAATAGACACTAAAAAATTCGGACAATTATATTTTATATATTCGTTTTTTCAGACTAAAACAGAATAGATATGAGATAATTAAACAGCTTTTTTGTAATTTAATAAATAAGTAACCGGAGATACGAAGCCTAGTTTATACTGGCTTCGTTTTTCATTGTAATAATTAATATATTGCTTTAAATTCTGCTTTAACGAATTGATTTTAATTGTTGGATAGAAACAAGGATACTCCACTTTAAAATGAGAGAAAAAGCTTTCAATTACTGCGTTATCCCAACAATTTGCTTTACGAGACATACTCGGTTTGAACCTCAACTCTTTACTAAGCTCATAGTAGTAAAATGAACGATAGGCGTGCCCCCGATCACTGTGAATGGTTACTCCATCTAAAGAGGTAAGCTTTCGTTTCTTTTTAGCTGCTTCAATAGTAGCTTTAACAAGTTCAAAGTTATTACTAGAGCTAATCTCCAAGGCGATCACTTCTCTATTAAAAAGATCCATAAGTGCTGATATATAGAACTTCTCTTGTTCAACCGTAACTTCTGTTACATCCGTAACCCATTTATGATTTGGATGAAGAGCCTGAAAATCCCTTTGTAACAGATTTTCATAAATATAACCTGCAGCTTTAGTCTTTGTAATCACCGTTGTTTTAGGACGTCTTACTGAAGCTTTTAAATTGGCCTCTTTCATTAAACGGGCTACTTTTTTATGGTTTACTAGAGTTCCTTTACCCTTTAAATAGCCAGCGATCCGCTTAGCACCATACGTTCCTTTGTGTAATGAAAATGCACGTTTAATTTTAGTAAGCATCTTTTTATCCTTTGTATATTGTTTATTGCAAAATAAAAGTGCAGAGCTTTGCAAAGGAAAAATGCAGAGTCCTGCACTTTATTTAATAAGTGCATAAAAAAAGACTTGCCAGTCACCCCAAGTCCCTCTACTGTAATGGTGTCGA
>NZ_JAOTPO010000037.1:1670-3049 GCF_029028005.1 Alkalihalobacterium chitinilyticum | reverse complement strand
ATTTGGATAAGTCCTCGACCGATTAGTATCTCTCAGCTCCACGTGTCGCCACGCTTCCACCCGAGACCTATCAACCTCATCATCTCTAAGGGGTCTTACTTACTTAACGTAATGGGAAATCTCATCTTGAGGGGGGCTTCACGCTTAGATGCTTTCAGCGCTTATCCCGTCCACACGTAGCTACCCAGCTATGCTCCTGGCGGAACAACTGGTACACCAGCGGTGTGTCCATCCCGGTCCTCTCGTACTAAGGACAGCTCCTCTCAAATTTCCTGCGCCCACGACGGATAGGGACCGAACTGTCTCACGACGTTCTGAACCCAGCTCGCGTACCGCTTTAATGGGCGAACAGCCCAACCCTTGGGACCTACTTCAGCCCCAGGATGCGATGAGCCGACATCGAGGTGCCAAACCTCCCCGTCGATGTGGACTCTTGGGGGAGATAAGCCTGTTATCCCCAGGGTAGCTTTTATCCGTTGAGCGATGGCCCTTCCATGCGGAACCACCGGATCACTAAGCCCGACTTTCGTCCCTGCTCGACTTGTAGGTCTCGCAGTCAAGCTCCCTTATGCCTTTGCACTCTGCGAATGATTTCCAACCATTCTGAGGGAACCTTTGGGCGCCTCCGTTACTGTTTAGGAGGCGACCGCCCCAGTCAAACTGCCCACCTGACACTGTCCCTGAACCGGATCACGGTTCGAGGTTAGAACTTCAATACAGCCAGGGTAGTATCCCACCGACGCCTCCACGTAAGCTGGCGCTCACGCTTCCAAGGCTCCTACCTATCCTGTACAAGCTGTACCAAAATCCAATATCAAGCTACAGTAAAGCTCCATGGGGTCTTTCCGTCCTGTCGCGGGTAACCTGCATCTTCACAGGTAATATAATTTCACCGGGTCTCTCGTTGAGACAGTGTCCAAGTCGTTACACCATTCGTGCGGGTCGGAACTTACCCGACAAGGAATTTCGCTACCTTAGGACCGTTATAGTTACGGCCGCCGTTTACTGGGGCTTCGGTTCACAGCTTCGGCTTGCGCCTAACCACTCCCCTTAACCTTCCAGCACCGGGCAGGTGTCAGCCCCTATACTTCGCCTTGCGGCTTCGCAGAGACCTGTGTTTTTGCTAAACAGTCGCTTGGACCTATTCACTGCGGCTCTCTCGGGCTTGCACCCTAACAGAGCACCCCTTCTCCCGAAGTTACGGGGTCATTTTGCCGAGTTCCTTAACGAGAGTTCTCCCGAGCGTCTTAGAATTCTCTTCCCGCCTACCTGTGTCGGTTTGCGGTACGGGCACCTCTCACCTCGCTAGAGGCTTTTCTTGGCAGTGTAGGATCAGGAACTTCGGTACTTAATTTCCCTCGCTGTCACAGCTCAGCCTT
>NZ_JAOTPO010000037.1:0-1485 GCF_029028005.1 Alkalihalobacterium chitinilyticum | reverse complement strand
GCGCTTACCCTACCTTACTGCGTCCCCCCATTGCTCAAACGGTGAGGAGGTGGTACAGGAATTTCAACCTGTTGTCCATCGCCTACGCCTTTCGGCCTCGGCTTAGGTCCCGACTTACCCTGAGCGGACGAGCCTTCCTCAGGAAACCTTAGGCTTTCGACGGAGGGGATTCTCACCCCTCTTTTCGCTACTCATACCGGCATTCTCACTTCTAAGCGCTCCACCAGTCCTTCCGGTCTGACTTCGCTGCACTTAGAACGCTCCCCTACCCCTGTCCGTAAGGACAAGCCGTAGCTTCGGTGATACGTTTAGCCCCGGTACATTTTCGGCGCAGAGTCACTCGACCAGTGAGCTATTACGCACTCTTTAAATGGTGGCTGCTTCTAAGCCAACATCCTGGTTGTCTGGGCAACTCCACATCCTTTACCACTTAACGTATACTTTGGGACCTTAGCTGACGGTCTGGGCTGTTTCCCTCTTGACTACGGATCTTAGCACTCGCAGTCTGACTCCCGAGGATAAGTATTTGGCATTCGGAGTTTGACTGAGTTCGGTAATCCTGTGGGGACCCCTAGCCCAATCAGTGCTCTACCTCCAATACTCTTCCCTCGAGGCTAGCCCTAAAGCTATTTCGGGGAGAACCAGCTATTTCCGAGTTCGATTGGCATTTCACCCCTACCCACACCTCATCCCCGCATTTTTCAACATGCGTGGGTTCGGGCCTCCATTCAGTGTTACCTGAACTTCACCCTGGACATGGGTAGATCACACGGTTTCGGGTCTACGACCACGTACTTATTCGCCCTATTCAGACTCGCTTTCGCTGCGGCTCCGCCTCTTCGGCTTAACCTTGCACGGGATCGTAACTCGCCGGTTCATTCTACAAAAGGCACGCCATCACCCGTAAATGGGCTCTGACTACTTGTAGGCACACGGTTTCAGGATCTCTTTCACTCCCCTTCCGGGGTGCTTTTCACCTTTCCCTCACGGTACTGGTTCACTATCGGTCACTAGGGAGTATTTAGCCTTGGGAGATGGTCCTCCCGGATTCCGACGGGGTTTCACGTGTCCCGCCGTACTCAGGATCCGTCTCGGAGAGACGATCATTTTGGCTACAGGGTTGTTACCTTCTCTGACGGGCCTTTCCAGACCGCTTCGCCTATGATCGTCTTTTCTTACTCCATGTGAGACGTCCTACAACCCCAAGAGGCAAGCCTCTTGGTTTGGGCTGTTTCCGTTTCGCTCGCCGCTACTCAGGAAATCGCATTTGCTTTCTCTTCCTCTGGGTACTTAGATGTTTCAGTTCCCCAGGTCTGCCTCCTCATACCCTATATATTCAGGTATGGGTACCATCCCATTACGGATGGTGGGTTCCCCCATTCGGAAATCCCCGGATCAAAGTTTACTTACAACTCCCCGAGGCATATCGCTGTTCGTCGCGTCCTTCTTCGGCTCCTAGTGCCAAGGCATTCACCGTGCGCCCTT
>NZ_JAOTPO010000036.1 GCF_029028005.1 Alkalihalobacterium chitinilyticum | reverse complement strand
CGAATCAAAAGGTCGGGAGTTCGAATCTCTCAGGGCGCGCCATATTAAACGGGAAGTGGCTCAGCTTGGTAGAGCACCTGGTTTGGGACCAGGGGGTCGCAGGTTCAAATCCTGTCTTCCCGACCAGCTTATAATTAAAAGAAGATAAAAGATGCGGATGTAGTTTAATTGTAAAACCTCAGCCACGAGCAACACATCTATGATTTACTACGAGTTGCGTCGACGCATTAGCTTCATTGAATTTGCTAGAAGAGAAAGAGGCATGATTTTTAAGTGAATAACCTGCGGGTGTAGTTTAATGGTAAAACCTCAGCCTTCCAAGCTGATGTCGTGGGTTCGATTCCCATCACCCGCTCCATTTATTATTTGTGGGCCTATAGCTCAGCTGGTTAGAGCGCACGCCTGATAAGCGTGAGGTCGGTGGTTCGAGTCCACTTAGGCCCACCATATTCCACAGTAGCTCAGTTGGTAGAGCAATCGGCTGTTAACCGATCGGTCGCAGGTTCGAGTCCTGCCTGTGGAGCCAAAATCTGGAGAAGTACTCAAGTGGCTGAAGAGGTGCCCCTGCTAAGGGTATAGGTCGGGTAACCGGCGCGAGGGTTCAAATCCCTCCTTCTCCGCCAGGACAGTTTATACGATGGCCCGTTGGTCAAGCGGTTAAGACACCGCCCTTTCACGGCGGTAACACGGGTTCGAATCCCGTACGGGTCACCATTTTATAAAAACATAAGTTACATTTCTAAATACTTACCGTGCTAGATGGGGAGTTGGCGGTGCCCTGTAACCTGCAACCCGCCTTAGCAGGATTGAATTCCCACAAGCGGTGCGATATATGTGAGGTTTGCCTTATGCAAGTAGTGTTGACCATTGGGGTCTGCGCAACAGGAACCTACGAACTTGGTCAGATCCGGAAGGAAGCAGCCATAAGTAGATCATTCTGTGTGCCGCAGGTCGCCCTGATCGAGCTGGCTACATAAGTAACACTCATGTGTCCGTATCAATTGTGGGTGCACGGTTTATCTAATACTTTTGGGGCCTTAGCTCAGCTGGGAGAGCGCCTGCCTTGCACGCAGGAGGTCAGCGGTTCGATCCCGCTAGGCTCCACCAATTTTTTAGCCGGTGTAGCTCAATTGGTAGAGCAACTGACTTGTAATCAGTAGGTTGGGGGTTCAAGTCCTCTCGCCGGCACCACCTTTACATGATTATACATCATGAGCCATTAGCTCAGTTACGAGCAAGACAGCGTGAATTTGCTACGAGTTGTTCCGACACAGCCTGCTACAAAGGATTACTAGTAGAGGAAGGAACAGGTAGGACCACGAAGGAAGACATCGTCCGTAAGCAACATGATAAACTACACATGATTATACATCATGAGCCATTAGCTCAGTTGGTAGAGCATCTGACTTTTAATCAGAGGGTCGAAGGTTCGAGTCCTTCATGGCTCACCATTTTAATATTGCGGGTGTGGCGGAATTGGCAGACGCGCTAGACTTAGGATCTAGTGTCTTTGACGTGGGGGTTCGAGTCCCTTCACCCGCACCAGTTTTAAGTGAATGATCCTCGATTAATTTGCTACTATGCTAAATAACATAATAGTACTTGAAGAGTGCGTAAGAAATTTTAAATAAATTATAAAAAAAATAGTATACATACATAACCCAAAAGATCAATTTACTATTGAACTTTTGGGTTATTTTATTAGTTTTTGTCATATTCTTGCGTAGAATTGACATACTTTTTAAAACAAGGTATACTGATTGCAAAACCATGAGGGGGAGATAGTTTTGAAAAATCAATATTCTGAAAATGGAGACATAACTGAAATACTAGATTCTTTTGGAAGCTATCTCTCTCAAAAAGGCAGGTCAGAAAATACTAAGAAAACGTATTGCGGAGTTCTGCAATCTTTCTTTATATGGTTAGAAAGTCATGGTAAATTCAATAAAGAAGTGAATAAAGAAGATGTTCAAGCTTATATAAGTCACCTGCAAGGAGAACAACGCAGTTTTTCAACGATTAAAAAGATCATTAATACCATTAATACGTATGCAAAATCCATTAATCGATTAGATCTTACGCAAGATATTCAATATGAAAAAGGTGAAAATGATAAAGCGGCGTTTGTTCCTGAGATTTTAAGTGAACAAGAAGTTAAGAATCTATTAAATGAAATCGAGGCAGCTGGGAATAAACGTAATACTGCTATCATTTATACGTTGTTAGAAACAGGAATTCGTGTCTCGGAACTTTGTTCGTTAAATACATCTGACCTCAAATTAAATGAAAAAAACCAAACAGGACAACTAATCATTAGAAGTAAACAAGAAGCCAATAATCGAACGATTCCACTGACAAGGTCGGTCGTTCAGCATCTAAAGGAATACTTAAATTCTAGAGATGATCAAGAAGAAGCTCTATTTTTATCGAATTATCAAAAACGAATTGCTGCTCGTACCGTTCAGCATACGTTAAAACAATTCGGAGTTCATCCGCATAAACTTCGACACACCTTTTGTTACAACTTAGTGCAAAAAGGTCTAGATCTATCGATTGTCGCTCAATTGGCAGGTCATTCAGATACTAATTTAATCAAACAATATTTAAAATTCGAAATGGACAATAATACCAACGACGAAAAATACGCATAATATATAGAGCATTCAGGCCAAAACCTGAATGCTTTTTTCTTTTGGCCTCCTAAAAATTATCTAATCTATTTTTTGCAGTAGAAGGCGAAAAAGGCCTAATCAGTATTTTTTCTACCTATATAAAATTGTCTGGAGTTCCAGCTGAAAAGTGTATAATCGAAAATGGTGGCTTTGGATTAGATGAAAGCGAATATGAAGAGCACTTGAAATAAAAATCTCCGTAAGATACATTTAAATAAAGGGGTTGGGTATTATATCGTACGTTAAGAAAAATAATGACCCAGATGAAAAACATTAAAAAATACATTGCGTGGAATTAATAAATATGATAAAGTATTTAATGTCGTCATAATTAAGTGTAACAGAGTTCAATGATTTAAAAGATGTTGCTATTGTCAATTAATTATGTTAGAATAATATTTATCGCTAAAGAAACTAAATGAAGATCTACGAAAACATTTTTTTAAAAAGATGTTGCGCAGAATTTGGTTTCGTGATATAATAAATCTTGTCGTTAACAAGCGACTATAAAGTTCTTTGAAAACTGAACAAAAAGCCAAGCGAAATAAATGAGATACATGATATCTCGTCAATGTTTTAAAAACGTCACGTTTGTGACAATGAGCTACATCAAACACTTTTATGGAGAGTTTGATCCTGGCTCAGGACGAACGCTGGCGGCGTGCCTAATACATGCAAGTCGAGCGGACCTCATAAGAGCTTGCTCTTATGAGGTTAGCGGCGGACGGGTGAGTAACACGTGGGCAACCTGCCCTGTAGACTGGGATAACTTCGGGAAACCGGAGCTAATACCGGATAATCAATGACACCACATGGTGTCATTGTAAAAGTTGGGATACTAACACTACAGGATGGGCCCGCGGCGCATTAGCTAGTTGGTGAGGTAACGGCTCACCAAGGCGACGATGCGTAGCCGACCTGAGAGGGTGA
>NZ_JAOTPO010000035.1 GCF_029028005.1 Alkalihalobacterium chitinilyticum | reverse complement strand
TCACCCTCTCAGGTCGGCTACGCATCGTCGCCTTGGTGAGCCGTTACCTCACCAACTAGCTAATGCGCCGCGGGCCCATCCTGTAGTGTTAGTATCCCAACTTTTACAATGACACCATGTGGTGTCATTGATTATCCGGTATTAGCTCCGGTTTCCCGAAGTTATCCCAGTCTACAGGGCAGGTTGCCCACGTGTTACTCACCCGTCCGCCGCTAACCTCATAAGAGCAAGCTCTTAATTGGTCCGCTCGACTTGCATGTATTAGGCACGCCGCCAGCGTTCGTCCTGAGCCAGGATCAAACTCTCCATAAAAGTGTTTGATATAGCTCATTGTCACAAACGTGACGTTTTTAAAACATTGACGAGATATCATGTATCTCATTTATTTCGCTTGGCTTTTTGTTCAGTTTTCAAAGAACTTTTTTTGCATGTCGTTTGTTAGCGACAATATTCATTATAGCACAATGTTAAATTCTGCGCAATAACTTTTTTTTGAATGTAGCTGTTTTCTTTATTTCCTTAAATCCTACTTCATGTTACAGCGACATAGATAATATTATCATAACATAGCATTATACGCAAGAGATTTTTACAAGTTAAAGCTAAAGTAAAACGTAAATATAATTAATTTAAAACTGAATTCTGCGCATTTACTTCTTTGAATATTATACGTAACAGATATATTAATTTATCACATTAGAAGTGAAAATACAAGAGATACAAGAGGAATAGCAAAAAAACTTTTAACTTATTATAAATCAATCCTCACCGTTATTGTGGTGGTAATATTGATTGTAAAGAGTTAGTTAAAGGTAGTAGTCTTTTTTTACCGTTTCTGTAGAAGGAGGTCTGTTTTCTATAGGAGACGGAGTGGTTTCCGGAACGGCGATCTAGTGTCCTATGGATTTAGTAGACATTACTCTTATCCTGCATGATGATATTAAGCAAAAATACCATCATGCTGGATTACCTTGGATTTAATGAGTACTTAAATGAGGCAACAGCCGTAGCATTAAATCAAATGCTACAGCTCATGCAACACTTATTCAAGAGCAACAAAACTCAAGGCAACAGCCCTCGCAAGTGTAGCAGTCGATTTACTAATCACACAGGTTGTAAATGACGCGAAAGGTGTGGATGCGATATTCCCTTATGAAGTTATTCGCCCAGAACAACTATAAAGAATATCCCCTAAATGATATTTATGGATATCTTTTATTCTTCCCTTCCAAATAAGATTATTCACATCTATATGAATACCCTTTCTTCTTATTATATATAACAACCAGTTCCTACTTATATATGTATATTTTTATATCCTAACTTCAAAAAAACCATTAATGCTAATAAATACCCTTTAGACTACCTAACATATCACAGTATTTATAACTCTATACATAAGATGCAAATAGTTATATAAATTGCTTTAACACTATGAATTTACCCCCTGTAATCTCTATGTAAACTTTTTGTAATACTATTCTAGTCAAACCATTCATAGAGATAGAGATATAGACGAGCTCTCAAAAAACTATAATAACTAGGGGGAAATATAATTATGAAAAAACTAATTTTTCTATTAACATTTCTAGCAGCAGCTCTTTTCTTTGCTACACCTGCTTTTGGATATACGGTTGAAAAAGGAGATACAATGTCAAAAATCGCACAGGATCATGGTTTAACATTAAAAGAATTAGCAGCAGCTAACCCACAGATTAATAATATCGATCTAATTTTCGTAGGACAACAAATTAATATACATACGAACAAAAAAAGCAACAACTCTCCGGAGCCACAAAATGAAGTAAATAAATTAAACGTATCAACAGAAACTACCAATCATAATTTTTCTAAAAAGGAACTAGATCTATTAGCAAGAATTGTACGTGCTGAAGCTCAAACAGAACCTTTTGAAGGAAAAGTCGCAGTCGCAGATGTGGTCTTAAATAGACTTGAAAGCTCTCAATTTCCAGATACTATAAAAGAAGTGATTTATCAACCTAGACAATTCCAACCTGTATCCAACGGTCAAATCAATAAACCGGCAGATCAAGAATCTATTGAAGCCGTAGCAGCAGCCTTAACGGACATGAGAAATATTTCGCAAGATTCTTTATTCTTCTATAACCCAGATATAGCTACAAGTCGTTGGTTAGATACTAGAGAGACAACCATCGTTATTGGAGCCCATGTATTCAAAAATTAATAATTAATATTTGGTAACAAACATTCAACAGAAACAGGAACTCTTTTCTATCTACACTTAAATAAGAAAATCATACAAGTGAGATATTCAAACACTTAAATAATAATAAAACTATCACATATAATACATATGTTTATATATAACATTAACCCTCATTAGGTTGTTCACGACTTGAATACTTTTTATAAAAGCTTGAATCTTCAAATGAACTATCAACGTCAATAGTAATACTTAGATACCACAAAAAGCATTCTTATGAAGAATGCTTTTTGTGTATTTTATAATTTTAATTTTTTTCAACAAACACATGCCTCCTATGTTGTTTTGCTAATGGAAATCTCTTCATAATAGCTTTTTTCATTTTCCCTCAAAGTATTGTTTTTCTTGATTTAATTTAATCTAATAGATCAAAAAATGGGCCAGATTTATAACCTTGTAATAAAAAAATAACCCAAGAGACTTTTACTCCTAGGTCAATTCGGGTTATGTATTGTTCTTAATTAAGTTAATGTACATATGTAAGACTAGATGGCGCACCCTAGAGGATTCGAACCTCTGACCGACGGCTTAGAAGGCCGTTGCTCTATCCTGCTGAGCTAAGGGCGCCCAATATTGGTGCGGGTGAAGGGACTCGAACCCCCACGTCAAAGACACTAGATCCTAAGTCTAGCGCGTCTGCCAATTCCGCCACACCCGCAAAAACTAAAAATGGTGAGCCATGAAGGACTCGAACCTTCGACCCTCTGATTAAAAGTCAGATGCTCTACCAACTGAGCTAATGGCTCTAACTAAAGTGGTGCCGGCGAGAGGACTTGAACCCCCAACCTACTGATTACAAGTCAGTTGCTCTACCAATTGAGCTACACCGGCATAATGGTGGAGGATGACGGGCTCGAACCGCCGACCCCCTGCTTGTAAGGCAGGTGCTCTCCCAGCTGAGCTAATCCTCCATAAAACTTTTGTTGCTGAATTAACTATTGGTGACCCGTACGGGATTCGAACCCGTGTTACCGCCGTGAAAGGGCGGTGTCTTAACCGCTTGACCAACGGGCCATACATTTTTTGGCGGAGAAGGAGGGATTTGAACCCTCGCGCCGGTTACCCGACCTATACCCTTAGCAGGGGCACCTCTTCAGCCACTTGAGTACTTCTCCATATTTATGGTGGGCCTAAGTGGACTCGAACCACCGACCTCACGCTTATCAGGCGTGCGCTCTAACCAGCTGAGCTATAGGCCCATAAATTAAAATGGAGCGGGTGATGGGAATCGAACCCACGACATCAGCTTGGAAGGCTGAGGTTTTACCATTAAACTACACCCGCATCTTTTTTACTTTATATAAACTGGTCGGGAAGACAGGATTTGAACCTGCGACCCCCTGGTCCCAAACCAGGTGCTCTACCAAGCTGAGCCACTTCCCGTTTAATATGGCGCGCCCTGAGAGATTCGAACTCCCGACCTTTTGATTCG
>NZ_JAOTPO010000034.1 GCF_029028005.1 Alkalihalobacterium chitinilyticum | reverse complement strand
AGATGAGATTTCCCATTACGTTAAGTAAGTAAGACCCCTTAGAGATGATGAGGTTGATAGGTCTCGGGTGGAAGCGTGGCGACACGTGGAGCTGAGAGATACTAATCGGTCGAGGACTTATCCAAATAATAATAAAGCGTTGAATTCATCTAGCCATTATCCAGTTTTGAGAGAACCACTCTCAATTTTATAAGGATTTATTAGAATCCAGTAAAATTGTTAGAAGCGAGAAGTTCGAGGCGACAAGCTCACGAGTAGCGGAATGTACGTTTAAAGGGTACATGAGCAACGCAGAGAGCGCAGTCAACGAAGAAATTCGAAGCTTATCACAATTTTAATAGTCTAGTGGCGATAGCGAAGAGGTCACACCCGTTCCCATGCCGAACACGGAAGTTAAGCTCTTCAGCGCCGATGGTAGTTGGGGGCTTCCCCCTGTGAGAGTAGGACGTCGCTAGGCATAAAGCACAATCCAAATGGGTTGTGCTTTTTTTAGTATGAAAAAAGGATGAGTAAGCTTCAGGTGGTGAAGAGCTTTGGCTCGAAGAGGCAACCCCTTCGAAGGAATAGCCGATGGAAACATCGTGTGAAGGGGACGAAGCGAGACAACATGTCCCCCTGTGAGAGGAAACCTTTCTTTTCGTAAAACATCATGATGAGCATCGAAGTGAGACTTCATGGATCACGTCCCCGTAGGAAAGAAAGGTTTAGAGGGACGTCGCTAGGCACAAAGCACAATCCAAATGGGTTGTGTTTTTTTTAGATTCACTTTGTTTATCAGTAGTTAAAATTTCTTTTCAAAGGGCTGAGTAGATACCCCTTTATGTATTAAGAGGACTCAGAAACCCTTATTTGGGTTCCAAATGCCCTTTTGATTCATTTAGCGGACTCACAGGCCCTTATTGTATGTAAATTTCGCTAATATCACGTGATTTTAGGTAAATAAGAGCCTCTCAGTCCTCATAAGTCATCAAAACGATAATTTTACTATAAATAAGGGCCTCTCAGACCGCCAAAATTATATTCAGACATCCATGCAACATTTTGGAACTCTCAGATTTTATATAACCCCACAATCAGCCTCTTTTTTATCCGTATTGTTTGATAACAGCACAAAAAACCAGAACCTAATGAAAGATTCTGGATTTCCATATAGAGGGTAAGCCTGCTGTTCCTATGTGCGGGCTTTCCTCTATTCTATGAGACTCTCTTTAAGCAAGTCTTGTTTTAAAGTTTTCATAGCCAAATTCACGAACCACTTTGCAATCTCCATTTTTTTCTTTGACCGCAATCGCAGGTAATGGCATGCCGTTAAATGTAGTCGTTTTGACCATTGTATAAATGGCCATATCACCAAACACTAAGCGATCTCCGCATTTTAAAGGCTCATCGAATGAATAATCGCCGATGACGTCTCCTGTTAAACACGTTTGCCCAGCAAGTCGATAGGTAAACGGCTTTTCGCCAGCTTCTCCAGAACCGAAAAGGGGAGGGCGGTATGGCATTTCTAATACATCTGGCATATGGCAAGTAGCCGATGTGTCAAGAATTGCAATTTCCATTCCGTTTTGGTGCGTATCAAGTACCGAAGCAACAAAGTAGCCAGCATTTAAAGCAACAGCTTCGCCTGGCTCTAAGTATACTTTTAAGCCATAGTTTTCTTGCATTCTTTTAATACAAGATTCCAGTAATGGGATGTCATAGTCTTCTCTCGTAATATGATGACCGCCACCGAAATTAATCCATTCCATTTGCGGCAGCCATTGAGCAAATTTTTCCTCTACCGCTCGAAGCGTAGTATCTAAGTCATCTGAGTTTTGTTGACAAAGGGTGTGAAAGTGTAATCCAGTCACGCCTTCTAACAATTCAGGACGAAAATCATCTGCTAAAGCACCGAACCTAGAACCAGGGGTACAAGGATCATAAATTTCGTGCCCAACTTGTGTGGAGCACTGCGGATTAATGCGCAAGCCGACTTTTTTACCGGCCTGAAGTGCTTTATGCTTGAATTTTTCTAACTGCGAAAAAGAATTAAAAATAATATGATCGCAAATGGAGATAATTTCATCGATTTCATCTTCACGATAGGCAGGGGCAAAGACATGATTTTCTTTGCCCATTTCTTCGTAACCTAGACGAGCTTCAAATAAGCCGCTAGCTGTAGTCCCACTTAAATACTCTCCAATGAGAGGGTAGTAGTAAGACATGGAAAATGCTTTTTGTGCTAAAACAATTTTACAACCTGTGCGTTGCATGACCCCATTTAAGATTTGTAAATTTCGTTCAAGAAGTGCTTCATCTATTACATAGCATGGTGTCGGTAGTTCTTCAAACTTCATTTAACGAACAAGCTCCGGCTGTTTTTGTTCAACAGGCTTTCCATCTACAAGCTCAGGGTCAAAGCTTTCTTTCCATGGTAATCCCCATTTGTTTAATGCTTCCATGAATGGATCTGGATCAAATTCTTCAATATTGTAAACGCCTGGTTTGTTCCACTTGCCAGTCATGATCATCATCGCACCGATCATCGCAGGAACCCCAGTTGTATAAGATACTGCTTGAGAGCCTACTTCAGCAAAACAAGCTTCGTGATCACAAACATTGTACACATAATACGTTTTGTCTTTGCCGTCTTTTTTCCCTTGGAAAATACAACCGATGTTTGTTTTTCCTTTCGTACGTGGACCTAGACTAGCAGGGTCAGGTAATAACGCTTTTAAGAACTGAAGCGGCACGATTTGTTTACCTTCGTATTCGATCGGTTCGATTGACGTTAAGCCAACATTTTCAAGACACTTTAAGTGAGTTAAGTAGCTTTCACCGAATGTCATGAAAAAGCGGATGCGCTTTAAGCCAGGGATGTTTTGTGCAAGAGACTCAAGCTCTTCATGATATAACAAGTACATGTCTTTTTCGCCAACTTCAGGGAAGTTGTAAACACGCTTAATTTCCATCGGCTTCGTTTCTACCCATTCACCATTTTCCCAATAGCGGCCATTGGCGGACACTTCACGAATGTTGATTTCAGGGTTGAAGTTTGTAGCAAACGGGTAGCCGTGGTCTCCAGCATTACAATCAAGAATATCGATATACTCGATTTCATCAAAGTGATGCTTAAGAGCATGAGCAGAGAATACGCCCGTTACACCAGGATCAAATCCGCTTCCCAGAAGAGCAGTAATTCCTGCCTTTTCAAAGCGCTCACGGTATTCCCATTGCCATTTATATTCAAATTTTGCCGTATCTTCCGGCTCGTAATTTGCTGTATCTAAATAGTGTGTTTTGGTTGCAAGGCAAGCATCCATAATCGTTAAATCTTGATATGGAAGTGCTAAGTTCATAACGATATCAGGCTTAACCTCTTCAATTAAGGCAATAAGCTCATCAACGTTATCTGCATCGACTTGAGCAGTCGTGATCTTTGTTTTCCCGCCATCTAATTTTGCTTTAAGATCATCACATTTTGATTTTGTACGACTAGCGATGCAGATTTCTTCAAATACTTCACTGTTTTGAACGCATTTGTGGATAGCTACTGTTGCTACACCACCACAACCAATAATAAGTGCTTTTCCCATGTTACATTCTCCTAACGTAATAAATTTTTCGATCCATAAGGGTCTCGTCATAAAGAAGAGAACTATGTAGGACATTACCCTTTAAGAAATTTTTGAAACGAACAAAAAAACAAGTGTAACACGCACCATGAGCGCAACACTTGTTTAGGGCTTAAGACATATTCAATCCTATTAAAAAGCATAAGTATACTATGAAATAGACAGATCTAGTGTCTACGATAGAAGTCTAATTAGTATATTAGAAAGCTTTTAATATTCAAAATATATCATAATAGGTTCAGAGTCTATAGCAAATAATTACTTTAAGCACTCTTATTGACCGTTTCACAAGTTGTTGTGCAATTGCACTGGTTATAAAGTAACCAACTTATAAAATTTGAGCTTCTAACTCAATCAATAAGGCAACTAAGTTGCCAATCGGCATTAGACCCGGCTGTCCGTATGGCCTTAACTTCCTTTAAGAGGAAGTGGTCAGTATTATCTGCATGGAAAGAAGTGATATATTGAATATTTTGCTTTCCAATAACGCTTTTATAGAGTAACAACAAAATTTATAAATTTCAATAGGTAAAATAAAAAAAATTTACAAACTTTCATCCAGGGATGAGTTGACCTATTTTTCGTTCGGTTTTAGTGAAGGTGAGATGTCAAAAACGAACAATCAAATAGTAAGGAAAAATACCGCCCCGCATAAAAAGTCTGCAAACTATAGACAATATAAAAGTCTATACAATGAATGGCTTGCTTAGATCAATTTTATCTTTTGGAGTAGTCAGAAAACAATAATTTTATATCATTGAAAAATTTGAATAGTTTAAGAATATTTAAGGAGGCGTTTCCAGATGTGGAATGCCCTTTTTTGGGGGACACTTGCAGCATCAGCTACATTGTTTGGCGCGTTACTAGCACTGAAATTCTCCATTCCGAAACGGATCATCGGTTATATTATGGCACTGGGGACAGGAGCCCTAATTGGTGCGACAACTTATGAGTTATTAGAGGAATCTTTAGAGATAAGCGGGTTCACAGAAGTTGCGATCGGTTTCTTAGGTGGTGCATTGCTCTTTACTATACTAGACTATTTTATTTCTCATAAAGGAGGAGGACAGGAACGAAAAGGCTCAGAACGAAAGTTAATTAAAGACTCGGAGCAGCAAGAGGCTGGAAAGACTTCCGGGATGGGGATTTTTATTGGAAGTGTAATGGACACGCTCCCAGAATCGGCGATGATCGGCATGAGTTTAATTGGTGGCGGATCAGTCAGCTTAGCCCTCGTTGTCTCTGTATTTATAAGTAACATTCCTGAAGGGCTCTCGAGTACGGTTGGTTTACGACAAAGCGGGTTTTCTAAGAAGAAAATCATTGTGATGTGGAGTCTTGTTGTTTTTTTCTCAGCATTAAGCGCGTTAGCCGGGGCAACACTGTTAGAATCTGCTTCTAATAGTATTAAAGCGATTGTGAGTTGTCTTGCCGGGGGAGCCATTATTGCGATGCTTGCATCAACGATGATGCCCGAGGCCTACAAAGAAGGGGGACCAACTGTAGGGTTTGTAACTTCAATTGGTGTCTTTATCTCATTGTGGCTCCACTATTTATAATGTGTTGAAGATTTGAATTTGGATCGTCGTGTTATTCCCATAAGGGGCATTTTCCTACTTAGGGAGTGCCCCTTATCGATATTGTCTTGTTATGTATAACCTTCATACGATGTCACTAATGTTCACGAAAGTTACAAGTATCATATGAGAAGGTTTAAGGATCTCATAGTTGAACTAGGTATCGCAGATGAGTGGTACAAGTGTAATGATGATAAAGAAAATCGCAGTTAAATGGGAGGAAAAGGAAGTTAGCTTATGGTATTTAAATATAAAACCATGATGGGTCTGTCTCCCATTGAGTTAGTACAAACAAACCTGAAATCAGACCCCTTATATATTACCCCTTATCTAGCTGCGCCTTTAACTTCTCAATTTCTTCAACAGATAAGCTTGTTAAGTCTTGGATATCTTTCGTTGTGAACCCTTTTAGAAGCATTTGTTTTGCCACTTGTTCAATCCCTTTTTCAATTCCTTTGTCAAAACCTTTTTTCTCCCATGAAGTCATTAGTTCCATAATGTGATTCACCTCATCTTTTGGAATATGTTGAAAAAAATCGTTAAGTTGCTGTTCTTCGTTAACAGATAGTTTGTGATACTTCTCAAAGATCCCATGAACTAGCGTTTGTCGAGCAGGATCGAGTCGAAGTTGAACGAGCATTCGCAAAAACTCTACTTTAATTCTCACTTTTTCCTCAGGTTCATACCCCATTTTCCCTAATAATGCTAACGCAACAGGGTTGGGGTGTTTGACAAAGTCACGCCAGTTTTTCTGTTTAAGTTGTAAAGTGAAAAACTGAAAAGACAATACATTTTTAAAGGGAAAATCAATGGTGAATGAATTTTTCTCGGATTTAACTTTATCATAACTAAAAATTGCTATAGGAACAATGGAGAGACGATATTTTTCATAAAGCCGGCTAAAGTAGATGAACATTCGGTCATTGAAATCTTTTTGATAGGTGGACTGTGGCTCGATATGGATAATAATCAATGAACTTTTGCCTTTTAATTTAGTTTCAACAAGTAAGTCAACAGTTCTCTTATCTCCTTTAATCACATCGGTAAATACTTCTTGATTAAGAAAGGTTACATGTTGAAAATCTAGATGTTCATACACGTCAGGAAAAAACGCTAAGATGAATTCTTCAAAAAAAGTAGTAATTAACTCTTTAAACCAACGATCATGATCAAGTGCAGCTTCAATCATTTTTATCACCTCATTATACGAATGTTTGTTCTAATTATAATGTAGAGATCGTATGTTCGCTAATGTTCTTTTTGTAAAATTTATTAATTTAATTTAAACTTCAATTTACATTTAAATAAGCTTTTTTCACCCAAAAACAGAAGAAGTTAAAAACTACCTAACTAACTGGAGACGCATGGAGGTATTAACTCATGGGAAATTTAATCAAGCAAATCGACCATGTATTAATAAACACTAAAATCCATATAAAGCATTTGATTTTCTTAGTGAGATCCTTAGACTTCCCAAAGCATGGTCGATGACATCGTTTGGCGGATTTTTTACAAGTGGAGGAGTATCCATTGGAAATTTTAATATTTAAATGTTCAGCTTTCATAAATTCTATTGCTTGTATGAATTTGACATTAATCAAGAAAGACAAAAGAATACGAACGATTTATACAAAAAGAATGGTGGAGCATTAGGTATAAAATCATTTGAAGAAATAACGATTAATTACAAAGATGAACAATTCCTGCAAAAGTGGGAAGAACTACTCGGAGAAGCTGAAAAGACGGTTAGCAGTTCGTATTATTGTTGAAATAACGAGGTTAGTACTAGAAGATATATATATAGAAATTTATTTATGTATTTATCAATTCATGAGGAGAAGAAAATGAATTTATCTATTGAGACATATTTGGATGATTTCCCCTATTTAAATGATGAGGGTAGAAGTTAATATATTGGATTAAATGATGGTGATGTTCATGAGGTATTTGCTCGAATGTATCAAATCAATAGTGGTCATATGTACGGTGGACTTACCTTTACTTTAAATGGACAAAACATGTTTAAAGAAATGGTTGAAACCGATGATCTATTTGCAACTTGGTCTTCTCTACTTTCTTACTATGAAATAGAAGGTTTTCAACCAAAACAATCCCGTGAGCTGTTCTTTGGTCAAATTACATTTATGATAAAAAATGGGAGGGATAGTAAAAATCCACAAGTGCAGTTTGTGAATCAATACGAACGAATGACAACAGTTTGGGTTCCTTTTGAGGTTTTGAAACAAGCTATTGCAAAAGGCTTTGTTGAATTTATGGCGATTGTAAAAGAAGAAGTCATAAATCATCGTGTTGATGAAGACGGTGATCCATTCGAAATGCATCATTGCTTACCTTACTTGTTAGAGCGTTATAAAGAAATAAGTAGAAAAGGATAACTTTGGGGTTATAGAATAAAATTTTTTTATATAAAACCTGGAAAAGATTTTAACAAAGAGCTGCATTGTGCCTAGATACATATTCGGTGGATTTTTTACAATTATTTAATACTTGTTTAATAATTATCCATTATAATCAATGAAGAGGTGGTGATAATATGGACAAGCAAATTTTTGATTTACTTACAGACTTGAGTCAAGAAATAAAAAGTATGAAAACAGATATTCATGATTTTAAAACAGATATGCATAATCGCTTTGATACTATTGAAGCAAAACTCGAAGGTGTTGGCCAGTTTGAATTAACCAATGAATCAAGAATAATTGATGTCGATTTTATCGCCGATAAGGTTAGTAAACTGGAGAGAGAACTTTACATTTTAAAAAATAACCGTAATAACTAGGAGCTCCTACCACGTTCAGTTCTGAGTAAAAAAATATCAAATATACTGTTAATTAACGAGCTAAATCACTAATGATTTAGCTTGTTTCTTTTTTTATACTAGATTACCCGAAAGGATTTTCCTAATACTTACAGAATGTGTTTTATAACGAAATTTGTTAGTAGAGCAGAGGCTATCACATATAGAAAGTTTTGATTTTTTAGTGGGATTGAGGGAGGTCAAATGTTGCCGAGTTTACAAGTTAGTCCAATTGATTTATATATTGATGAGGAAATCATGATTAAAGCCATTGGATGTAAGCCCAATACGGAAGTTTCTATACAGGCAACAACGTATGATGAAAAAGAAAAGAAATTTTGTTCTCATGCTACATACATGGCAAATCAAGAAGGGATTGTCGATGTATCATCACAGAAGCCGATTGAAGGGACTTATAGTGGTGTAGATCGTTCTGGTTTGTTTTGGTCTATGAAACATGTAAATTCAAAATGGGATGACTATTATGAAAAGACGACATCTGATGAAGTGTCTATTAATCTCTTTTTATTAGTGAACGGAGACATGGTAGACGCTGTAACAATTACTCGCCATTTTTATAAAACAGAAATAAGAAAAGAAGTAATTCAGGATGACGAGGTAAAAGGAACGTTGTTTTATCCGGAAACAAAAGCTACTTATCCAGCAGTTATCATCTTAGGCGGTTCTGATGGGGGATTACAGGAACACGCGGCGGCTGTATTAGCTTCTAAAGGCTATGTTGTATTGGCTCTCCCTTATTTTGGTGTCGAAGGTGTACCGAAAGATCTTGAAAATATCCCATTAGAGTACTTTGAAAAAGCAACGATTTGGTTGCAAGAACACCCTAAAACGAATGGAGAGATTAGTTTAATCGGCTATTCGAGGGGTGGCGAACTGGCTTTGCTTCTCGGAGCTACATTTGATTACTATAAATCCATAATTGCGGGTGCCCCTAGTGCATATGTAACAGCGGGTATGAAAAATGGTATTTTTGCTCCTGTAACCGCGTGGGTATATAACCAACAACCCTTTCCACAGGTTAAGTTTACCTATCGTTTCTCGACGATGGTTTCTATGTTTAAAAATTGGGCCTTAAAAAAACCAATATCCTACCTTTCCATTTGGGATCGTACGTTGGAGAACAAGGAAGGATTACAAGAGGCAAGAATACCAACTGAAGCTATAAAAGTACCGGTCATGTTCATTTCAGGAGGGGATGATCAACTATGGCCTTCGAAACGATATGTAAATATAATGGAAGAAGAATTAAAGAAATCAAATAATCGTTCTGGTCGAAACCGCTATTTATATTATGAAGATGCTGGGCATTTTTTATCTTTCCCATACAGCTATGTCAACCTGCCAGCCAATGTGTTTATGAATGTGGGCAGTGGAATGACGATGACCTTCGGCGGTACGAAAGCAGCCAATGCAGCAGCGGCCAAGGACACATGGGCGCAAATATTAGAATTTCTTAAAGAAAATATGGACGATTAAAAAATGTCGGTGGGAGAGATTATGTTGAAAACTAAAATTCTTAATCGCATTAACCATATTCAGAGTCAAAATCAATTCTCAGGAAGTGTTCTTGTACAAGAAGACAATGAGGTTTTGACAGAAGCAAGCTTTGGTTATGCTAATCGTTCAGAGCAAATGGAAAATAACTCATTAACACGATATGGAATAGCATCTGGTTGCAAAGTGTTTACAGCAATCGCCATTTGTCAGCTTGTAGAGAGTGGCAAACTTTCTTTTAAAACGAAGTTAGTAGAGTGCCTTAACGTTTCTTTTCCGAATTTTGATAAAGATATAACCATTCATCACCTTTTAACACATACGGCTGGGATACCAGATTATTTTGATGAGGAAGTAATGAATGATTTTGAAGAGTTGTGGGTTAAAAATCCGATGTATCATCTTAGAAACCTAGAAGATTTTTTACCGTTGTTTCAGAATCAACCGATGAAATTAAAAGTGGACGAGAGATTTAATTATAATAATGCCGGGTATATTTTACTGGGGTTAGTAGTAGAACAAGTAAGTCAGCTTCGATTTACACATTATATTGAAGAAAATATCTTTAAAAAGGCTGGAATGATAAACTCAGGTTATTTTGAATTCGATTCACTTCCTAAAAATACAGCACTTGGCTATATTGACCTGCCGAATGGTGCATGGAAGACGAATATTTATTCATTGCCTGTTAAAGGTGGTTCAGATGGTGGTGCATTTGTTACCGTAAACGATATGGTTAATTTCTGGGCTTCACTTTTGAACTATCAACTACTTAGTGAAGAATACACCAATAAGTTACTTACTCCCTATGTAGCAACAGATGAAGATGATAGCTTTTATGGTTATGGAGTATGGATTGATAAGAAGAATGGTGAAATTTATAAATATCATATAATGGGGTATGATCCTGGAGTTAGTTTTCATTCTGCATATTATCCCAAGACCACAATAAAAACTGTTATTTGTTCCAATCGATCGGAAGGGGCATATGACATGATGAGAAAAATTGAGGATGAAATATAAAAATAGTTCACATCGGATACAACTATTAGATGTACATTGGAACATTTATGAATTCTCCAAAGTATGTAGCTGCCTATTTGATACTGGGACTATTTCGATATTCTTAAAGATTTATTTACATATTGATAAAAAACGACGGTACAAAATGGATACATATATAATAGAGAACTCTAGCTTTTGAAGCGCTAAGTCTAAGAGATCAAACATACAAGAGGTAAACCTGGATGAATCCCTGTCATGAAGAAAGGAGTAGAGGGTTTTAAAAGAGTCGTGTTCTCAATTGGTAAAATTCATTTACGTATTATGAGGACTCAGAAGCCCTTATTTGTGTTCCAAATGCCCTTTTGGTCTATTTAGGGGACTCACAGGCCCTTATTGCATGAAAATTCCGTGAATATCACATAGATTTTATGTAAATAAGAGCCTCTCAGTCCTCATAAGTCATCAAAACTATGATTTTAGTAAAAATAAGGGCCTCTTAGTCCGTGAAACAATAGACGAACATTATAATACATGATGTACGCTTGGTAGTGCTCAGCTAATGGGTGAAAGTCCTTATCCTTAACCGTGTAAGTGGCGAAAGTGTATAGCTGACAGGTGGTGCATGGCTGTGAACGAATGAAGAAGAAACTGAACGCCAGTCAATAAGAAAAAATTAATCCCCTTAAGCTTGCTGCTTGAGGGGATTTTCAATTATGTTCGGAATTAAATCATGTTTATGCATATTTTCTCGAAATTTATTTTTTATAATGAGTGTGCAATAAAGAAAAATAGTGAGGTGAGATTATGAAGCTTAAATTTTTATTTATAACCGTATTAATGGTTGTACTAACAGCCTGCAGTAATATTGCTGTTGATCATTCAAATATGGATCACGGCGAAGCAGAGCGTAATGATTCTGTCGAGGAAGTGGCAGTAGAAGAACAAGACGGGAAAAAGGTTTTTAATATTGAAGTCAAAGAAGCGCATTGGATGTTAAACGATGAATTGATGTTTGATGCATGGACATATAATGGTAGCTTACCAGGTCAAGAGATACGGGTAACGGAAGGCGATGAAGTCGTCTTAAATGTAAAGAATTCGTTATCAGTACCTACTGCTATTCACCTTCACGGATTTCCAGTACCTAATGAAATGGATGGGGTCCCAGGTGTAACACAAAATGCAATTATGCCTGGCGAAGAGTTTGTCTATGAATATACAGCCGACGTGCCAGGCACATATTGGTACCACTCTCACCAAAATGGTGCTGTTCAAGTTGATATGGGATTATACGGAGTATTTATTGTAGAACCAAAGAACCAACCAGAATATGATGTAGATGAATTGATTGTAATTGATGAATGGTCATCGATGATGGAAGAAATGGGTATGGATCATAGTGATATGGACCACGGGAATATGCATCACGGCGGACATGGAGGTCATGGAGGTCATGACATGCATGGAGGTATGGATCACCAAGGTATGTCTCATGCAGAAATGATGAATATGATGTACGACACGATGGTGATTAATGGGAAGGCAACTCCAGCCATAGCTCCTATAGAAGTAGGAGAAGGGGATACCACCAAATTACGTTTCTTAAATGCAGGTTTATTCACTCAAGTGGTTTCCATTCCAGGTCATTCGTTTAAGGTAACTCATTATGATGGACAAGAAGTGAATGAACCAGAGTGGATCTCTGAAACCGCATTTCGAATCGCTCCTGCTGAACGATATGAAGTTGAAATAAAAATGGATCAACCAGGTGCTTGGGGTATTGAAATATTCGCAGAAGAAAATCCACAGAACTTACAAGCGTTAGTTCCGATCGTTTATTCAGGGTTTAAGGTAGCCGAACTAGAGACAAGTACATTCTCCAATTACTTTGACTTTACAAACTACGGTTCTCCTAAAGAAATATCAATTGGAGAGATTACAAAAGAGTATGACATGCTTTTAGGGACAGAGGATAGTGGAGAAACATTCACTATTAATGGTAAACAATTCCCGAACCATGAGGTATATGAAGTAGAAGAAGGAGATGTCGTCAAATTTACGATTACAAACGATACGGAAGTTGATCATCCAATGCACCTTCATGGAGAATTTTTCTATGTATTATCTAAAGATGGTGAACCAATCAAGGGCTCTCCGATCAAAAAAGATACGTTAAATGTACGACCAAATGAGACGTATGAAATTGTCTTTGAGGCGAAAAACCCAGGGATTTGGATGTTCCACTGTCACGAATTCCATCATGCGAATGGTGGAATGGTTGCCGAAGTAATTTATAAAGGCTTTGAACCAACTTTTGAATTGGACCCAGATGTACCAAATCAACCTGAATAAAGGATTGTAATCTAGTAAAGACAAGAGGGAGACTCCTAGGTTTGAGTCTCCCTCTTCCTACTTCTACATTTCTAGAGACATAAGATTATTAGTATTGGAGGACTGATTCTGATGATATTGAAAAAAACTAGACTTTACTGGTTCATACTATCTATTACTTATATTGCTGTTCATCCATTAAAAAATAGTACGATTACAGTTGGATCTTTCAGAGAAGATCTATATCAAACAATAGATGGGGGGAAGAGTTGGATCAAAATCGCTGAAGCAGGTCAACCAGAATAACAACTTATGTTTTTCATAATCGATGTAGGGGAGCTCGATTAATTTGTAATATAACATTCCTATTGGCATCCTCACAGAAAAAACACAATTCCTAGTTATAGTTAAACTTTATTGGGTACCAAGGAGGACAAATGTGAAATTAAATATGAAATTATTTCTGTTACTAGTATTCGTTATTTTTATTAGTCTTTTCCTTATAAATCAAAAAGAATGGGTAAGTTACTTCAAAGCGGGTGAATGGGATACATTAAGAGAAATGATGGGAAATGAATGGAAGAGCATTTTAATGATAACGATGGGATTTATGTTAATGCAAAATGTGATTTCATTAATTCCGTTTCTTTTAGGGACATTTATAGGTAACACTATTTTTGTATTCATTTTATCCTTGTTTTCAGTAGGGGTTATTTCACTTGAACATCAATTTGCGATATACCTTGTCCTTTCAGTACTCATTTTAGGGTTTGTTGTTCTAAATCTGAAGAAGCGGTCGGTTGTCAGAAGCCATTAAAATAGAAAATTAAAATAATGCTTTATCATTATTTTTAATCCGTTTCTGCCAGGGCAGTAATGGCGTTATGTTTTTTTCTCGTTCAGGGATGTTTGGTAGGGAACTTGTGGGAATATGTCGAATAGGAAGGTGTCGTGTGTATTTCTCTTTGAAGGACATCTACACGTACAAACAAAACGAGTAACAAATCTAATTAGCTGGGAATACAAGCAAGTATACTATCAATGTAAGGATATACCTGCTATTAAGGGAAATCTTACCCATAAGGAGACATAGAATGCCAAGTCCTATAACGATTTTAAAAAATAACGAAGAACTATTTAAAGCTGATAGTATTCAACATGCCGCAAGATTTCTAGCTGAGCACCTGCGAACTTCAGTTAATAAATGCTATGACCCGATTGAAAGAGGCTATGTATACCACATTCCATATAAAGTAGAGGAAGACGAGTATCGTTTCATTGCTCCTCAAGAAATCAGCGCCAATCGCCGAAAGGAACTTGAAGAACGAGACCACAAAAATGCACGACGCGTTTGGCTGGTGCCTGCTAATCCAACCGAGTTTGATTTACATCGTGCCTTTAGTGAAGACGATACACTAGACTGGAAGCGCTCAGTGAAGTATGAAAATAGTGATCTACTATTCATGTATGTTTCAGGGAAGACGCGAAAAGTTCGCTACAAAGTGGAAGTCATAGAAGGCCTCGTTTGCCAAAATGCTACGGCACATCATAAAACGTTTTGGATAGATGAAGACAAGTATGAGCAGTCCAAAGAATGGGACTATACACGTATTCGCTTAGTTGATGAAGTCGATACAGATGGCTTATCCCTTGAAGAATTACGGAAACAAGGACTGAAAGGAAATATTCAAGGTCCAATGAAACTAACTGGTGACCTGCGAGATTACGTTATGTCGTTTTTTACTCGTGATTTAACAGAAGGATTTTATCCTGAGGAAGTCTCTGTACCTGACAGTTTTGAGGAAGGTAAGTGTAAAACGATTGTCGTCAATACATATGAACGCAATCCCATAGCGCGTAAACAGTGTATAGAACATTACGGAGTGGAGTGTCAAATTTGTCAGTTTGATTTTGAAAAAGTGTATGGAGATGTTGGAAAAGACTTTATTCATGTGCATCACCTCGTGCCACTTCATACGATAAAACAAAACTACATAGTAGACCCGATCCAAGATCTCATCCCTGTTTGTCCAAATTGTCATACCATGCTTCACCGAAAAGAAAATCACGTATATTTATCAGTGGATCAGCTAAGAGAACGGGTTTTAAAAACCAATTAGTTAATACTTATAAAAACTAGCTTAATTACTAAACATAGTTGTTTTGCTTGGAGGGATTATTTTGAAAGCAGAAAAAAATTTAAAGGTTTGTGAAAAGGGTCATACGTATTACAAAAGCAGTGATTGCCCAAGTTGCCCAACTTGTGAAAAAGAAAATAAACCTGAAAGCGGCTTCCTGGCGAAATTGAGTTCACCTGCCAGAAGTGCCTTACTTCACGAAGGAATTGATACGCTGCAAAAACTATCAAAGCACACCGAAAAAGAAATTCTGAAAATCCATGGGATTGGACCAGCTTCCTTACCAACGATGAGAACTTTATTAGAAGGAGCTGGTTTATCATTTAAGAAATAATTTTTGCATGGGGAGGAGTATTGTGAGCAGTCACTTTATGACCTCTCATGTTTCTACTCTAAATTATTATTTCCGCAAAATCTTCTCTAACGCTTTTCCCTTTGCCAGCTCATCGACCATCTTGTCCAAATAGCGGATCTCCTGCATAGTCGGTTCCTCGATATCTTCCACTCGGACACCGCAGACAACACCTTTGATCAATGCCCTCGAAGGATTTAGTTGGGGAGCTTCTGCAAAGAAAGTCTCAAAGTCTGTCTGTTTATCCAGTTGGGCTTCTAACTCTTCCTGGTTATACCCCGTCAACCAACGGATGATTTCATCGACTTCTGTTTTCGTACGGCCTTTTTTCTCCGCCTTCGTAATATAGTGTGGATAGACACTTGCGAAACTCATGGTATAAATCTTATGTTTAGCCATCATACATCCTCCCGTTAAAGGTTTTCTTTATTATAGTTTAAATAATAGTCGGGGCTCAAACGTAAAAACATGGTGTGAAGCAAATGTTGCTTGTCACGATATGACCCAGCGATTGTTTTAGAAGTGCTAGTATCTTGTGCTTCATTTACTAGGGCGCTATCTTCCACCCTCTCCTACGAATTTCTTCTATAAGATTTGCTTCGCTCATGTGTTTTTTGTAAATTTTATTGATTTAATGGAAAACTCCGATTACATTTAATAAAATGTCATTTTTTTTCATGTCTGCACAATTTCCTTACTTTAGATCTTCAGCATTCATCGTGCTCTTAGGAGGAGTAACATGGGTCAAAAGATAGTTATGTTCATATTTATCCTGTTGCTTCTACCATTATATACGGTTCAGGTAGCAGACGTTTCTGCCTCGCCGTTCCTGCAGATCTCAATATCTGATGATGAAGGAACGATTGAACAAGTCAGTAAAAATGAGAATTGGAAAGCCTTGAATGATTTTCAGCCAGTTACTGATAAACCGGTGTGGTTAAAAGTCGAGGTTACAAACAATACAAGCAGGGACCCTTATTTATATTTGAATGCTTCACCGGCATTTTTTGAAGTGTATCAAAATCAACGTCTCATCTATACATATGGCGATCTGGAGCCGGATCCACGAATTAAAAACTATAGACGGTGGGATTTACTCCCGATCGATGCGACCGAAACCGTTTATATCCGTTTACAAGGTCATCTGCCAGAAACATTGACGGTCGGACCAAAGCATCAGTTTTTAGAACAAATGATTTATGATGATCTTTTCCGGATGATCGGAAACTTAGGACTCGTCCTCATGGCGGTCTTTTCATTCGTGTTTTACTTATTTAATAGAACGCAACCGTTACTGCTTATTTTTGCAGGCTTTGCCTTGTCTTTAGCAGGTGGGGGATTGCTAAGAGTCGAGTCCAAACCATTTTTCTTTGAAGAGCCGCTCGTATTCATTTATTTGAATGCCTTCGTTTCCGCGGTAGGTCCCGTATTATTCATCCTGTTCTTTTCACGACTATTCCATGAACGGTACAAAACATTAGCTTCCTGGACGTGGAAGTTTTATGGCGGATTTTGTATCAGTGTCATTCTTATTCTAACCATTTGGCCGCAGCTGTTTATGGTTGGTGTGGTCGGATTGAATGTAGTACTGATGGCCACTATGCTCGCTGTCTCCAGTTTGATGGTCTTGTCTTATGTGAAAACGAAAAAGAAAGAGCTGTTATTTTCAATCCTCGGGGTGGTCGGTTTTATGACCATCTATCTCCTCGGCGGGATCTTTAAATTAGCTGCTATCGGACTGGAAGTTGGCCTTGTTGCGAACTACGTATTAGTTTCTGCTTGTTTGAGTATCATCATAAGTCACTATGTTGCGCTTCATCGAAGAGTACAGCAGTACTCAGAAGAGTTGGAAATGAAAGTACAGGAACGGACGACGGAATTAAAAGAAACCCATCAGCAATTTGTAAAATCGATCCAAGAAAATGCTGCAGCTATGGTAGAAATCGCTGCTTTAGAAGAGAGGAACCGGATTACTCAAGAAATTCACGATCATGTTGGACATACTCTAACAGCGACGGTTCTACAGATCGAAGCCAGTAAACGTTTGTTGGATAAAAATCTAGACGCAGCCAAAGAAAAAATGGATACCGCACAAGACCTTGTAAGAAAAGGGTTAGATGAAATTCGTGGGTCGGTACGAATGCTAAAGGCAAATGAGTGGAGCTTTGACTTAAAAACGTCGTTACTAGAACTGATCGAAGAAACGTGTAAATATACAGAAGTACAAATCGACGCTGAACTAGCAGATATTCCGAATCTGACTCAACAACAAAAAAGCACCATGTATCTATCATTAAAAGAAGGATTGACGAATGGGATCAAACACGGACATTGTGAAAAATTTCAGGTTCAATTGAGCGTCGAAAAGGATCAGATCAGTTTTCTTCTAAAAAATGATGGAAGACCGCTCGACTCGCAACATTTCGGCTTTGGCCTTTCAGCGATGAACGAACGCATTCAACAATTAAACGGGACGCTGGAAGTCTATCAAGAAGATGGGTGGGGTTGTGTGTTAGATATTTCTTTGCCAACAAAGTAAGAGACAGATATGAATGTTTGAAAGAATAGGTCAGTATTATACTCATTGCTTGTATTTTTCTTTCCACTATGGTAAATTAATAAATCTGACGCACAAAAAACTAAAACATCAAAACAATCAGTTGCGTAGAACTTTATAGTGTGATATATTATTTCTTGTCGCCATTAAACATTGTGCTTTTAAGTGTTAGTGCTTTTGAGTTAAGTTGAAGCAATACGATTTAATAACTTAAAAAAAGCACTTGCGGTGAACATTATATTGTGATAATATAGTTCTTATCGCTAACGACTAACGTTAACGATTTAAGTAATAATTACAGCAACAACTTATTTTTTAATAAAGATGTTGCGCAGAATTAATCACTATGATATACTAAATCTTGTCGCTAACAAACGACATTCAAAAAAGTTCTTTGAAAACTGAACAAAAAGCCAAGCGAAATAAATGAGATACATGATATCTCGTCAATGTTTTAAAAACGTCACGTTTGTGACAATGAGCTACATCAAACACTTTTATGGAGAGTTTGATCCTGGCTCAGGACGAACGCTGGCGGCGTGCCTAATACATGCAAGTCGAGCGGACCTCATAAGAGCTTGCTCTTATGAGGTTAGCGGCGGACGGGTGAGTAACACGTGGGCAACCTGCCCTGTAGACTGGGATAACTTCGGGAAACCGGAGCTAATACCGGATAATCAATGACACCACATGGTGTCATTGTAAAAGTTGGGATACTAACACTACAGGATGGGCCCGCGGCGCATTAGCTAGTTGGTGAGGTAACGGCTCACCAAGGCGACGATGCGTAGCCGACCTGAGAGGGTGA
>NZ_JAOTPO010000033.1 GCF_029028005.1 Alkalihalobacterium chitinilyticum | reverse complement strand
AGCTCTTATAAGGTCCGCTCGACTTGCATGTATTAGGCACGCCGCCAGCGTTCGTCCTGAGCCAGGATCAAACTCTCCATAAAAGTGTTTGATATAGCTCACTTCCACAGGATGTGGTGGCTTCGATATTGCGACAGGACGTCGCGTACTTAATCGAAGATCATTCATCACTGTGACGTTTTTAAAACATTGACGAGATATCATGTATCTCATTTATTTCGCTTGGCTTTTTGTTCAGTTTTCAAAGAACTTTTTTTGTCGTTATTAGCGACAAGAATTATATCTTATCACGTTAGCAACATTTAGTCAATAACTATTTATTGGTAAGTTGTTTTTTTACATCTATCGCCTTTTCAGAAGCAGTGAAGACAACTATATCAAAATAACATAATCACTGCAATAACTTTTTATAGATTAGTTTGCTTTTCCCTATAACAGCTTTCGTTTGAAGCGACAAAATTAATCATACCAAAAACAAACTTATAAAACAAGTATTTTATCTATGTAAAATATGGAATTTTAAATTGTATCCTTTTAATTAAAAGTTACTCTATTTTATCAGTTTTTACTATTGCTATCTTAATTGAATTGATGTAACTGATAAGATATGCTAAAGCTAGAACCCGCTGAATGCAATTTTTGAAAGGGAGATATTGAAGAATGAAGAAACATATCGATCAATTTGTTAAGGAAACGACTTCTCGAATGACTGAGTTTAACGTTAAAAATAATGATCACTTAAAGAAAGTCGTTAGGGAAGCATTAACATACTATGAAATGAAATCTCACGAAGAAGTTGAAGGAACAGAACAAGGAACTATTGAATATTTGTATATACACTCGATGATCGAAGAAAATCTTCTTTCCAAAGTCATTACACAAACAATTAATGACGACTATGATCATTCTATAGAAGAGATTTATCAAGGATATGTTATTAGGAGACATTAATCTTTGTTTCTATTCCTTCTATTCTTTTATTCCTTCTATATAAACGCCTCGAAATACGAAATACGAATAAGGTCAGCCAGATCATCAGTGCTGGTTGACCTTCATTTTTATTTTATTGGGCAAGTGTTTTACTTTGAAATTAACCCTCTTAGTGCAAAGCTTACATTTTGAGGGCGTTCAGCCATTCTTCTCATGAAATACCCAAACCAGTCTTGTCCAAAAGGTACATACACACGAGTCGTATATCCTTCTTTTACGAGTTCTAACTGCAAGTTCGTTCGAAAACCGTACAGCATTTGAAATTCAAATTGACTTTGCGGGATATTATTTTCTTTCGTGAACTTTTTGACTTCAGCAATGATTTGATGATCATGTGTCGCAATCGCTGTGTAACTGCCGCTTTGAAGATGTTTTTTTATAATGTTTAAATAGTTGGCGTCTACTTGATTCTTATCTTGATATGCCACTTCTGCCGACTCTTTATAAGCCCCTTTTACAAGTCTTAATGAAATTCCTTTTAGATCCGCGATGTCTTGCTCTGCTCTGAACAGATACGCTTGAATTACTGTTCCGACATTATCAAATTCTTTTCTTAATGCAGCTAGAATATCTAACGTTTGTTGACAATGTGAATGATCTTCCATATCAATACGAACAAAATTGTTATAATCTTTTGCGGTTTGAACAATACGACGCATATTTTCTAAACAAAACTCATCACTAATATCCAAACCAAGCTGTGTCATTTTCAACGAAAGATTACAATTTGCTCCACTTGCAGCGATGGCCTCTAATGTTTTAATACAGTACTCGGTCGCCTCCAACGCTTCTTCCCTGCTATCTACGAACTCCCCTAAATGATCTAAAGTACAAACAAGTCCTTTTTCATTTAATTCTTTTACTTTTTCAATAGCACTTTCAACACTCTGACCTGCAACCACTTGAGATGCGCCGAATTTTAGGCCCCACTGTTTTGCGGCTTTATTCATCGCTTTGTTTTTTGAAAGATACATGAAGAATAGCTTCATCGGTTGCTCTAATACCATATATACCCCTCCGTAAATGAACTCACTTTTTCTATCTGAAAATTCAGCTAGTCTCAAAAAAACACCTGAATTTTATATAACATATTTTTCCAATTAATACTTGAGAGAATGCAGTGAAATGACCCTAACCATTTCACTGCATTTCATTTCAATTAATACATCTCTGATACTGTTTTTGCTTGCATGTGAAGGACTAAGTAATCTGGTCCTCCAGCTTTAGAGTCGGTACCTGACATTTTAAATCCACCAAACGGATGGTAACCAACGATAGCTCCCGTACAATTGCGATTGAAATATAAGTTTCCAACGTGGAAGTCGCGCTTTGCGATTTCAATATGGTCACGGTTTTTCGTAATAACTGCACCAGTTAATCCATACTCTGTGTTGTTCGCAATTTCAATTGCATGGTTAAAGTCTTTCGCTTTTGCCAAGGCCACGACTGGTCCAAAAATTTCTTCCTGCATAATACGTGCTTGAGGATCTAGGTCAACAAATACTGTTGGTTGGATAAAGTAACCTTTTGAAGCATCACCTGTTCCCCCTGCTACAAGACGACCTTCTTCTTTACCAATTTCGATGTAACCCATGATTTTGTTAAACGAAGCATCATCGATAACTGGTCCCATGTAATTACCATTATTCGTTGGGTCTCCAACTGTTAATTCGTTTGTTAATTGAATGACTTTATTTAATACTTCATCATATACGTCCTGATGAATAACCGCTCGTGATCCTGCTGAACACTTTTGTCCTGAAAAACCGAATGCTGAAACGACAATTGATTCTGCTGCTAAGTCAAGGTCTGCTTCTTTATCAACAACAACTGTGTCTTTCCCGCCCATTTCTACAATCACTCGTTTTAAATGATTTTGACCCGGATGTACGACTGCAGCACGCTCGTATAGTCTTGTTCCTACTTCACGTGAACCAGTAAATGTAATTAACGCTGTCTTCGGATGGTCAACTAAGTAATCACCAACTTCTGCACCACTGCCTGGAATGAAGTTTACAACACCTTTAGGAAGGCCGGCTTCTTCTAATACTTCAACAAACTTCGCCGCAACAACTGGAGTTGTACTTGCTGGTTTTAATAAAACAGTGTTTCCTGTGACAATTGGTGCTACTGTAGTACCTGCCATAATTGCAAACGCAAAGTTCCACGGTGAAATAACTACAGTTACCCCCATTGGAGTATAGAAATAACGGTTATGCTCACCTTCACGACTATTTACAGGCTTACCGTCTTTAATGGCGATCATTTGGCGTGCATAGTACTCAAGAAAATCAATAGCTTCAGCTGTATCAGCATCAGCTTCTTTCCAAGGCTTCCCTGCTTCTTTAACGAGATAAGCAGAAAATTCATGCTTGCGACGGCGAACGATTGCAGCAGCACGCACTAAGATATTCGCACGCTCTTCTGGTGACGTTTTTCTCCAAGATTCAAATGTTTCATGTGCAACATTCATCGCTTTTTCAGCAATGTCTTTATTCGCTTTAGAGACAATTCCGATGATCTCTTCTTTATTTGCTGGGTTGTATGACGTAATTTTCGCTTCTGTTGAAATACGCTCTCCACCGACGACAAGATCGTATGACTTACCAAGTTGTCCTTCTACATACTCAAGTGCGGCTTCAAATGCTTTTTTATTTTCTTCAATAGTAAAATCAGTAAATGGCTCATGTTTATATGTTGGTAACAATCTAATCACTCCTAATAGATTTTTTATATGGGTATGAACACTCCACTTGTTAAATACCTTCTATGCAAAAAGTTCAACGTGCTCACTTCACTATTTTTATTGCAAATACCGTGCCAAGTTTAAAAAATTTTAATAACCTTTAAATCTGCCTCTTTTATAAAAAAATAGAATAGATCTTTTACAAAATTAGTTATACAATTGTGTCAAAAGTGTCTAATCGATTTACATTACTGTCTAAATTATTGTAAGCGGTTACGTAACTGTTAGACCAGTGGTTGTTGGAGGTGTTGATCATGAGTTTAGACATGGCATTAGCTTCATTTGCTTTGCCATTAGAAGACTATAATGGATCCGAGACAATGGAACGGTATTCTCAACATATGTTGTTATCTGAGATTACGAGTTTACCAAATGAAGATATCGTTTTAGAGGATGAAAATGGTCTGCTTGTTGGTTGGGTTCCATATCGAAAATTAGTAAACGAATTGTGGAAACAGTGGAAGTTGACATTAACGCATTACAATACTTTACTACAATCTGTTGATGACGCAATCACAGTTGTGGATACTAAAGGCTTTATTCAATCATGGAATCATAAGGCTGAAGAAATGTATGGTCTAACTTCCGAGGACGTAAAGGGAAAATTGATAACTAGTTTCTTTGAGACTGAATCGGTCGTCCTCATGTCAACTATTAACGAGAGAAAAGGTGTTATAAAAAAGTACAATCAACCAAAACCTGACGTGCATGTGTTAATTAATACTTCTCCTATTCTAATAGATGATAACGTTGTGGGTGGCATTTCCGTTGAACGAAACATAACCGATATTGTGAAATTAAATGATGAACTTTCATCAACAGCAGCTTCACTCCATGAATTAGAAAGAAATGTCCACAATGAACAAACCCCTTTTAGTAAAATAAAAGGAAGAAGTCCGGTGTTACAAGAAGCTCTTTATCTCGTAAGTAAAGTATCGAAAACCGAAGCTACTGTTTTAATTACTGGAGAAAGTGGTGTTGGTAAGGAATTATTTGCTGAAGCGATCCATAAAACGAGTCCTCGTTCAGAAGCACCTTTTGTAGCCATTAATTGTGGCGCCATTCCTACAGCTTTAATTGAAAGTGACCTTTTCGGATATGAACAAGGAGCATTTACCGGTGCAGTGAAGGGCGGAAAAAAAGGAAAGTTTGATGCTGCTCTTGGTGGTACGATCTTTTTAGATGAAATTGGAGAAATGCCGTTAGAAGTCCAAGTTAAGCTACTGCGTGTCCTTCAAGAAAAGCAGTTTTACCGCGTCGGTGGGACAGACCCTATTCCAACAGACGTGCGTATTATTGCTGCAACACATCGAGATTTGGAAAAAATGATTGAAGAAGGAAGCTTTCGTGAGGATTTATTTTACCGTTTGAACGTTATTTCTATATCCGTTCCGCCGTTGCGTGAACGTAAAGAGGATATACCAGAACTCGTTCAGTTATTTTTACAAGAATTCTCGATTAAATATAAGATCCCAATTCCAGAATTAGATCCTGAAGTAATGTACATGTTTTTACAGCATCCGTGGCAAGGTAATGTGAGACAGCTTCGGAATATGATTGAAAGGTTAATCATTTTAGCCGATGAAAACGAACGAATTGAACCCAAGCATCTACCAAACAATTTTGTAAAACAACCCACCCCTATAGTTGAAACAATTGAAAGTAATCATTCTAACCTCAACTTAGATGATAAGATAAGAAATGCACTAAAATTGACGTATGGCAACAAAACGGCTGCTGCTAAGTTATTAGGGATCTCACGGGCAACATTGTACAATCGAATGAAGAGTCTAAAGTGATCTGATGATTAACGTACTAGCCTCACTTAACAAATTTCAAATAAAAAACGACCAGCAGTAAAGGTTTTAACCAGCTGATCGTTTTTTATTTGGTTCTTACTTATTCCCTACGAACAACGAATCATGACTACTAGAAGCTAATAACGATCGATCAAGATCTTTGATTGTTTTTCTTCCAGAAAGAGCCAGTGTTAAGTCAATATCCGCAATCATATTACGGATGACACGTTTCACTCCTTCTTCTCCACCGGCAGCTAATCCGTAAACATATGGGCGTCCTAATAAAACAGAAGTTGCCCCTAATGAAAGAGCTTTTATAACATCAGCCCCGCGACGTATCCCACTATCAAATAAAACAGGAATTTTCCCTTGAACTACGTCGCACACCTCTGGAAGCGCTTCCAAAGCACCGATCGCTCCATCCACTTGGCGCCCACCATGATTCGAGACAATAATACCATCTACACCATGTTGTAATGCTAATTCTGCATCTTCACGATGTACAATTCCCTTTAACAAAATCGGTAACTTTGTATGTTCACGTAAAAAAGCAAGATCTTTCCATGTTAAACTAGCATTTGAATAGATACTAAAAAAGTATTGGATAGCTGCACGGATATCTTCTCGTGGAGATTTCTCAAGCTTTGAACAAAAAGCCGGGTCAGATAAATAGTTGGCAATACCGATGCCATTAATAAAAGGCAGGTAAGCATTTCTTAAATCTTGTTCTCTCCAGCCTAACATTGGTGTATCGAGTGTCACTACCAGTGCCGAATAACCGCTTTCTTCAGCACGTCTCAGCATACTTGCTGTTACATCTTGGTCCTTTCCCCAATAGAGTTGGTACCAACGCGGTGCATCGCCCATTACATTTGCAATCTCTTCCATTGCAAACGAAGAAGCTGTACTCGCTATGTACGGTATCCCCATTTCAGCAGCAGCTTTAGCCGACCCTAGCTCCCCTTCTTCATGAATAATCGATTGAACACCGATTGGAGCTAACAAAATAGGAGAATGATAGGTTTGTCCAAATAATGAAACTGATAAATCCCGCTCTTCCACATCGCAAAACATCCGCTGTTGAATTTTAATACGATCAATTGCTTCACGATTGGCATCCATAGTCGATCCGCTTCCAGCCCCGCCAGCAACATACCAATAAGGACCATCTTCTAATGTTTCACGAGCCAACTTTTCCCACTCTTCAAAAGCAACTGGATACTTTTGATTTTCCTTTGCTGTTTCGGGTGAATACACCTGAAATTGAACTAAATCTCCATAACCACTCATACGTAACTACCTCCAATGATTGAAATTCACTTCCAAGTCAGAGAGTTCGTTTATTGTTAATCATTAGTAGGAATAGGCCTAGATGTTAACTATTACTATTGGACAGCTGCTTCAATTACTAAGAATACTGACTAGTTAGTATTTAAAAGTATCATATACTATTTATTTTGAAATTTCAATATATTATGTTAAAATATGTATATTTTTAGTATTAGAATTTTAAGAGAAGGTGAGAAGTTTGTTAAAGTCTATCCTACCAATTGTCTTTATAATAATCATTTTGTTAGTCTTATTCCAAAAAGGGATATTAGTATTCTCGCGAAAAAGCGGATTCGTCTATATCAAAAAGAAAAACAAACTTACAATTTCATATAAGATGTTTAACGGTCTAGAAGATTTCGGGTTCATTATGAAAAGAGATCAAATAGTCACTCTTAAGTACAAAGTAAAAGTTGTTAGTGGTTCATTAAAAATTCGTCTAGGAAAAAATTTTACTAGTGAGAAAGATGCTATTTTTATAAAGGAATTCTACAACGATTCTGAAGGTGAGTTTAATTTCCACCCAAAATATAGGGCGTATACTTTAAGGTTAGAAGGAGACAAAACTGAAGGCAGTTGTGATATTACGTTAGAAACTTCTAAAAGTGACTTATTAAGGGAATAGGCTTTACTAAAGATAGTAAAGGACGTAAAATTTAATAATTTTACGTCCTTTTTTATATGGCTGACTATAGTTAAATTATCTAGTTTTCATTGCTACTTCTTGAACTATTTCATAAGAGCGTAATCGCTCATTGTGGTCATAGATATGACTATTAATAATCATTTCATCCGCTTGAGTTTCGTCTAGAAAAGCTTGGAGCTTTTCTTTTACTGTTTCCGGATTTCCAATAACCGAAGAACCTAATTGTTTTTCAATAGCATCTTTTTCAATACTCGTCCATAAATGTTCCATCGACTCTATTGGTGGTTGCAATTGGCTTGGCTTATTTCTTATAAGACTTAAAAACGCTTGTTGGTGTGATGTTGAAAGCCATTGTGCCTTTTCATCTGTATCTGCAGCAATGACATTTACTCCTACCATAGCATACGGCTCTTGCAGTACTTCGGAAGGTTGGAAGCTTTGGCGGTATAAGTTAAGAGCAGGAAGCGTATACTCTGGTGAAAAATGACTGGCAAAAGCAAAAGGCAACCCAAGCTTTCCTGCTAATTGTGCACTAAAACCACTAGATCCTAGAAGCCAAATGGGGATCTGTAATCCTTCTCCAGGATAAGCTCGAACCCGTTGATTATGCTGATCAGGTGCAAAATAAGCTCGAAGTTCCGCTAACTGATTCGGGAAGTCATGTCCGCTCCGTAAATCTCTTCTTAATGCATGGGCCGTATACTGATCACTGCCTGGTGCACGCCCGAGCCCCAGATCAATTCGTCCCGGATACATAGATTCAAGCGTCCCAAATTGTTCAGCAATGACTAATGGGGCATGATTTGGTAACATGATGCCGCCTGAGCCCACTCGAATTTTCGTTGTTCCACCAGCGATGTATCCGATTAAGACAGATGTTGCTGAACTTGCAATGCCAGGCATATTATGATGTTCGGCAACCCAAACACGGTGATACCCCCACTTTTCAGCATGTCGTGCAAGATCTAAACTGTTTTTAAAAGAGTCAGCAGCTGAACCGCCTTGAACGATTGGCGCAAGGTCCAATATAGAAAACTTTATATCGTGTATTTGTTTTTGAGTCATTGTATTCACCCTCTTATGTATTCTGGAACTTATTATATGTAGTAAGTACTGAAGTATCTATTTAGTACCTCTAAATATCATTTTGTCATTTTACACGTTCTATATGATAATTTCTAGTTTTCTGCCTGCTATTAACCCAGTGCAAAAAAAAGAGGCTGACCAAGCAGCCCCTTTCAACTATTACTTTACTTTTAATTCATTTCCTTCAACCGACACATTGATTTTATCTACTTTTTCTTTATCAATCATTAATGCCGTAATTTTATTTTCAATGTGGTCTTGAATAACGCGACGTAACGGTCTAGCACCAAATTCCGGATGGTATCCTACTTCAGCAATTCTTTCTTTGGCCTCTTTCGTAACTTCAATAAAAATACCTTGTTCGTTCAATGTTGCCATTAGTTCTTTCAACATAATGTCGACAATTTTAATTAAGTCTTCTTTTGTTAAGTGCGCAAATTCAATAATAGAGTCAATGCGATTTAAAAACTCGGGTTTAAAGTAATTTTTTAAAGTTTCTAACTGTACCATTGTCTCTTCTACAGTTTTTGAAGATCCAAACCCAATTGCTGGCTTTTTCTTATCTGTTACACCTGCATTTGATGTCATAATAATAACCGTTTCATTAAAATTAACGACTCTTCCTTGGCTGTCTGTTAAACGACCGTCCTCCATAATTTGTAGAAAAACATTCATCACATCAGGGTGTGCTTTTTCGATTTCGTCTAGTAATACAATCGAATAAGGGTTTCGACGAACTTGTTCTGTCAATTGCCCTGCTTCATCGTGTCCAACATAACCCGGTGGTGAACCGATAAGCTTTGATACGGAGTGTTTTTCCATATACTCACTCATATCTAAACGAATCATGGAGTCCTTGCTGCCAAACAACTCTTCCGCTAATGTTTTTGTTAGTTCTGTTTTTCCAGTACCCGTCGGCCCAACAAATAAGAAGGAAGCAGTTGGACGGTGTTTTGGTTTTAACCCTACTCGTGCTCTCATTACTGCATTGGCTACTTGTTCAATTGCTTTTGCTTGACCGATTACTTTGTGAGCAAGTCTGTTTGGTAAGTCTTTCATTTTTGTTTGCTCATCTTTTTGAAGTTTTCTAACCGGGATACCAGTACTTGACTCAATAATAGCTTGGATGTGCTCTACTGTTACTTCCGTTGTTTGTTCATTAGGTTGCTCGTTTTCTAGTCTTTCTTTAATTTCTAGCTCTTCTTTACGTAGATTTGCTGCTTTTTCATATTGTTCTTGTTGTGCAGCGATTTGTTTTTCTCTATCGATTTCTTTTAATCGTTTTTCTAAGTTTTCTGTATCGGGTCCAACTTGTGATAGATTTAGTTTCGAACCTGCTTCATCTAGTAAATCGATTGCTTTATCTGGTAAAAAACGATCTTGAATGTAACGTTTTGAAAGAGTGACGCAAGCTTTTAGTACATCATCTGAGTATTTTACATTGTGATAGACTTCATAAGCTGGTCGAATACCTTTTAAAATTTCAAAGGCTTCTTCTTCTGTCGGCTCTTTTACGATGACAGGTTGGAAACGACGTTCTAACGCTTGATCCTTCTCAATCATTCGATATTCTTTAAGCGTTGTTGCACCAATGATTTGCATGTCACCTCGTGCAAGTGCCGGTTTTAAAATGTTCCCGGCATCCATCGAACCTTCTGCAGAACTTCCTGCTCCTACCATCATGTGAAGCTCATCAATAAATAGGATGACATCTTCGCGTTGCTGCAATTCAGTAATTAGTTCTTTCATTTTTTCTTCAAATTGTCCGCGATAACTCGTTCCAGCAACAAGTGAATTAATGTCTAATGTATAAACTTCTTTATTTTTTAACTTAGCAGGAACTTGACCATTCACAATTTTTAGAGCAAAGCCCTCAACAATTGCTGTTTTCCCTACCCCTGCTTCACCAATTAGCACAGGATTGTTTTTGTTACGACGATTTAAAATTTCAATTGTTCGCTCAATTTCTTTGTCACGTCCAATCACCGCATCAATACGACCATCTTTTGCTTCTCTAGTTAAGTTGCGACCATGTTGATCGAGGAAGCTGTTTCCTCCTCCTTGCTGTGGAGGCATTTGCTTCACATTTTGATGCTGTTCACCATTTGGCAGGTGAGATGATTGAAAGGAGTTAAAGAAATCATCAAAATAATGATTGAAGTTAAAGTGGCCTGAACCTAAAGACTGGTAGGCTTCACTGTAACAACTAGAGCATAAATGAATTTGTTTGTGTTGCTCATTTAGCATAACATCCATTTTTACATTTGCTTGTTTTGCATTACATTTTTGACATAACATCATCTAACCTACCCCCTCTTCGATTTTGACTATCTTTGACCTTTTATATAAATAAAAATCCCAACAAATTGCGGGATCTCATTTATATATTGTGATTCCATTATAACTGACCTTCTTTGACTTTTCAAGAGTAAAAGAAAAATTTTGAGGTAGCAGGCACCTTTACTACTGTACTGAAGTAAAGGTGCCTGCTACCTCTTTTTTTGCTACCTCTTTTTTAATCTTTCTTTACGCTTCTTTTAGCCGTTGACAATCACTCCACCGTTTAGATGGAGAATTTGACCTGACATATAGGAAGAATCTTCACTCGCTAAATAAATATAAGCAGGTGCGAGTTCTACGGGTTGGCCTGCACGCTGCATTGGTGTGGTACTTCCAAACTCAGAAACTTCCTGCGCTGTAAATGTTGACGGAATAAGCGGTGTCCAGATTGGTCCCGGAGCTACACCATTTACTCGAATCCCCTTTTTAATAAGAGATAATGATAACGACCGTGTAAACGTAACAATAGCCCCTTTAGTTGCTGAGTAGTCAATTAATTTTTCGTGACCTTTATAGGCTGTAACAGATGTTGTGTTAATGATACTGCTCCCAGACTTCAAATGAGGCAATGCCGCTCTAGTTAAATAAAAGAATGAAAACATATTTGTTCGAAATGTACGCTCTAACTGCTCACTCGTAATGTTTTCAAAGTCCGTTTGCGGATGTTGCTCGGCAGCATTATTAACTAAAATATCTAATTTATTAAACTCACTGATCGTCTGCTTAATTACATCTTGGCAAAAACTCTCATCGCCTAAATCACCAGCAATATTTATACAACGTCTCCCCTCTTCTTCGACTTGCTTCTTCGTTTCTTCTGCATCCGAATGTTCACTTAAATATACATTAACAACGTCGGCTCCTTCTTTTGCATACCCAATCGCGACCGCTCGACCAATACCGCTGTCAGCTCCCGTAATAATTGCAACTTTGTCTTGTAATTTTCCAGAACCTTTATAACTATAATTTTCATCTGTCGGATGAGGCTTCATTTGTGACTCAATACCAGGTTGCTGATTTTGATGTTGTGGCGGAAACGTTTGATGAGGTTGATTGGATGATGACACGATGACACACTCCCTTATTTATTAGAGTTATTTAATATGTAATAAAGGTAAATTTTACTTTTATAGCATGTCAGAAAATCCTAACCCTTATTCCTTATTCAAAAGAAGCGAATGATAAAAAGGTCATCAAACAATCTTCTTTACTTTCGGTTCAGGTATGCACTCAACACTAAAACTACTACATTTTCAAACAACATCTCTTTAGCACATTAGCGCACAAAAAACAGTACCAAATCAAATATCAAGGAAAAAGAGCACTGCAAGAAAAATCTTACAAGTACTCTTTTCACTTCTATTATTATAATGGGCCATTACTTCTGATAAGGGATATTTAATAATTCAGGAACTGTCACAAACTCAAATCCTAATTCCTGAAGTTCTGGAATCATGATATCCAAAGATTCAACTGTACTCGTTCGATCGCCGTCCCACTCAGCTCCATCATGAAGAAGTACGATCGCACCTAGATGTGCGTTACTCAACACACTAAATGCAATGTCTTCAGGCGGCGGTTCTCTCCAATCAAGTGTGTCAATCGACCAGCCGATCACGTTATAATTTAATTCGTCTAGTTTTTCCACAGCTTCATTATTTAAAAAACCATATGGTGCACGAAACAAACTTGTCCGGTACCCAATAATTTGATTTAGTAGCTCTTCCGTTTGCATGACTTCTCTTTCAAGAGTAGCCATATCACCCTCAACAAGATTAGGATGCCAATAGCTGTGATTTCCTACTATATGCCCTTCATTGACCATTCGTCTAACGATATCTGGATACGCTTCAGCTCTAGCCCCCATTACAAAGAACGTTGCCGGGACATTATACCGGGCTAAAGCATCTAACACTCCCTCCGTATAACGAGGATCAGGACCGTCATCAAAGGTTAACGCAATTCGATTTGCCGTATCAGGTCCACGTAAAATAACGATATCTGGATACCGTTGTTGTAAAATGATATTAGAAATCGGTCCTCGCACCGCCTCCTCATCGCCTCCCTGTAAATCAGGCAATCCTTCGACTTCACGTGGATTATCTTTGTCTTTCTTAAACCACCATTCTTGTTTGATATCTTCAGCTGGTTTTTCTTCAGCAGAACTCACCATCGGTTGCAGCACAGCACCGAATAGAAAAGCCATGATAAATAGCCACTTCATAACGTTCTTTTTCACAAAGTCATCTCCTTATTCAATTTATGTACGTAGTTATTTTTTATTTAAAAAGGAGGATTATTCATAAAATGGCAATATTTTAGCTCAGTATATAATTAAAGTATTAATTTCTCATTTGGACCCGACCTTAAGCTAAACTCTTTACATATTTGAATGTAGAGAGGGATTCTATCTCTAACTCAACTCTAACTTACTTTAATAAACCATGAGAAATAGGAAAGAGTCTGTATCATTTTAGATACAGACTCTTTAAGAATTTGATAATAGTTACCTTATCTTTTTATTGTTTTAGACCTTCAACAAATACACTAACATTATGCTTTATCATGTCAATGTACGTTTCTGCTCCACTACCTGCAGCACCAATTGCATCAGTGTAAACTTCCCCTGCAATTGGAACACCTGTTTCATTTGAGATGGTTTCCATATACCGTTTATCAACTGTTGACTCTACAAATACTGCTGGAACATTACGATCGTTGACTAGATCGACAAGTCTTGAAATTTGTTGTGGAGTTCCCTCTTCATGAGAGTTAATTTCCCATACACCTTCTGTATCAAACCCGTAATCTGCTCCAAAATATTTGAATGCATTTTCACTTACAATGATTACGCGGTGCTCTTCTGAAATTCCTGCAACCTCTTCTTCAACCCAAGCATCAAGCTCTTGTAACTCGCCGATATATGCATCAGCATTTGCACGGTAAATCGATTCACCTTCTGGGTCTCTTTCAATTAAATCATTTACAATGTTCTCCACATACGTAATCACATTTTTAGGACTTAACCAAGCATGTGGATCATCCTCATCGTCACCAACTAGTGGAATTGGTGTTACACCTTCAGAAACAGCAACAATGTCAGTATCTGAAGCGTTAGAAACTACTTTTTCTAACCATTCTTCTAAATCAAGACCATTCACATAGAAAACATCTGCATCAGCTACCTTTTGGAAGTCACTTGGTACCGGCTCATATTCGTGCGGCTCTTCTCCTACTGGTACGATATATTCCACACTACCGTGGTCGCCAATAATATTCTCAATAATATCCCCTAAAACTGAAAAACTCGTTGTTACCTTTAGCCCATCCCCTGCCTCTGTTGAAGCTTCATTTGAAGAACAAGCTGCTAAGAAAAAACTAAAAATTAAGATGAAGCTTAAACTTAATAATGACTTTTTTTGAAACATTGTCATTCTCCTCTCCTTTAATATCATTCTTTAAATTCGTGTTAACCAGTGGCATTGGAATGGTACTTGTTGTATGTAGTTAGGTAATTATTATCTACTTTGTTTGTCCACGGTTAACCTTTTTGCACTTAGGCAACTTTTAACACAAAAAAAATTTCACGTTAAAGTGTATTCATTGTTAATTAGATTATGCCTTATTCATTTTTGAACAAGGTATAATTTCTTGTCCTTAACAACATTTTTTTACCTAGTGCAAAATCTCAAGATTAATTATATAAAATAAACAAATTACTGTCTAGACTTTTAGTGAAGAAATTATATACTTTATTGCACACCTCTAGAAAACAAGAAAGAAGTTTACACAAGAAAATTTTTAGGTAAACTTTTTACCTCCTAAGTTTCTTAATATAATGAAAGGACTATTGGCTATACAATTTCAATCTTCCTTTCTTATTAAACGGATTTATAGTGAAATTAGGTATTCGATAATCGATACCATAAAAATCATCTCATAAATTTGAGAATCCTACCGTACTGGTAAGAAGATATACAAACAGAGAAAAATAATTATAATGATATAAGCCCACAACCCAATTGAAAATTTTTGCCTAATTCTCATTTTTACCCCTCACTTTTCCTTATTTATGTTTCATAAGGGCAACTTTTTTATTGTAAGAAAGCAGTATTAATATTTTTTATAAATAGAGATTTATTATACTGTATTATTATTTGCTTTTCAGGAAAATTATGTGTTTGTCAAGAGCAAAAAGAGGTGCCCAATTTTATGAACACCTCTTTTTACGTATTTACAGTTTGTGTTTATACTCATACTTATTATCTTTGGACTCGACTTTAATTTCCACTTCAACGGAATCCCAGTCGTAACCGTAAGAAGTTATAATGTTTTTTACCACTTGCTGTAAGTCTTCTGGGTTATTAAGTTGAACACTAGAAAAGGTTTGAGCCAGAAAATCATCCGCTTTTTTCCCTTTCATTTTCATTTTTTCTTTCCCATGCTTGATTTCCACTTCTGATTTATCTTTTTTCTTTTTCTGTTCTTGTTTGATTTTTACCTCAAAGTCATCATTCTTAATCTTGATCTCCAGCTTTTCGATACGGTTCAAAAAGGCTGAAAGTTCTCCTTGTTTTGCTGAGACAGCTTGCTTTGATTCGAAAACGTCTATATCTTCTTTTATAACTTCTTGATTATCATCTTGAGGAGTTAAAGCACCCTCATTTTTATTTTCATTACTAACATTAGACTGCTCTTTTTGATGGTTTACTGCTATAATTACCGGTTCTTCTTGAATCACAACCGCTTTTTCTAATTCACCTTTTTCATTGCCGTGAAGTGTGTCGTACTCCTCTTCACTCATTATCGTTGTTGAAGTCTCCTTAGAATAAGGGTCTGCATGAAAACTATCCGCTAATACAAGATAACTGAATGAAAGAATTAATGTAAACAAAGATCCAATTAACATATATCCAAACTTACCCATAATTTCCCCCTATAATCAATCATCTTTTTATTATATAGGAAGAATGTTTTGTATCCATCCACAAAATGAACTGAATGCCTACTATATCTATATTACTAATCATTTTGACTAATTTTAAAAAATAAAAATAGTGAACCGAAATGGGTCCACTACTTTTACACGTTATATTATATTAAATCAACTATCTGCTAATAAACATTTGCGTCCAGTAGTTCCCGTTTCCATTATGTCCAACACCAATATGCGTGAAGTTTCCATTCATAATGTTTGCGCGATGACCTTCACTATTCATCCATGCTTGTACGACTTGTTCTGCAGATTGTTGTCCTTGAGCAATGTTTTCAGCTGCTGCATTATAATCTACACCGAAGTCACGAATCATATCAAATGGCGAACCATAAGTTGGACTCGTATGTGAAAAATAGTTATTTTCTTGCATATCATTTGATTTAGCACGTGCTACATTACTTAATGAAGTATCTGCCTGTAAATCAGAAAGTCCTGCTCTTCTTCTTTCAGCATTCGTTAAATCAATAACTTGTTGTTCAATTTCACTTATACCTTCTGCACGTTGTTCAGGTTGAGCTGGTGTTTCATCAGCAGGTTCTTCTTGAGGTTGCTCTGTCGGCTCTTGTGGCGCTGCCTCTGGTTGTTGTGGTGTTGCCTCTGGCTGTTGCGGTGCTGCCCCTGGTTGTTGTGGTGCAGGCTGCTGCGTACCTGGACGTTGTGCAACACCTTCACGCAAACGGCGTTGAATGTCTTCTGGCGATAACTGAACTCCTTCCGGTAAAAGTCTTGCAATATCCTCTCGTGTTAATTGTCGTCCTTCGGGAAGATGTCTTGTAATGTCTTCTGGTAAAAGACGTTCTATATCTTCTTGTGTAAATTGAACAGCGCGTTCCTGACCAGGTGTCTGCTGTCCTTGACCATCGATAATAAATTCATACTTAGCATGTTGAACTTGAACTGCTTTCGTGTGAGGATATTCGTCACTTGGAATTGTTGTTACTTGGCTCGATACTTGCCCATATCTAACATTGTCACCTTCAATTGCATCTCCTTGATCGGCTTCAAAAACATTACCACCATATTGGCCACAAGCCCCCAAAAAGAGAAGTAATAAAGCAATAATAGTAATCAACAGATGTTGTCTTTTCATAAGTATTAGCTCCTTTAATTGATTAATTTCCTACCTTATTCTTTTTCTTTTTTGGAGTTAAATATTGATGGTAAATATCGAGATTTAACTAATTACTTGGCAAAAAAATAACCCCTCAAATCATAAAAGAGGAGTTTAAACTGATTTAAAAATGGTATGGATTATTTCCTTTATTGAAACTTTCCATTGTGATAATCGGAAAATGCTTGCCTTATTTCTTCTTCTGTATTCATGACAAACGGCCCGTGTGCTACAACTTGCTCCTTAATTGGTTCACCTGCCAAAAGAATTCCATGTAATTTTTCACTTGTGCTCTTAATTCGGATGACGTCTGAGTCTCCTTCTCGCTTATCACTTTGTCCTAACCATATCACTTGGTTTTTTACACCTTTTATTTCTTCTTTACCAAAAAGTCCGCTGCCTTCAAGAATATAAATAAAACCGTTATAACTTTTTGGAATATCTGGCATTATTGTTTTCTCTAATGAAACTTCAAAATCAATCATTGTTACAGGAGTATAATTTAAAGTTTCAGCTTGATACTTGCCATAGGAACCTGAAAATAACCGGATAACAGCCCCTTCTTCTTTAATTTCTGGCATATTTCTTTTATATAGATCTTGGTAGCGTGGACTAGCTGATTTATTTACCTTCGAAAGGTTAACCCACAACTGCAAACTATGTACTTTACTTCCTACCACTGGGTCCTCAATATGACTAATGCCTTGTCCTGCAGTCATCCATTGAACATCTCCTGCTTTTAACAATCCTTCGCCACCATGACTGTCTTTATGCTCCAACTCGCCATCGATAACATATGTAACAGTCTCCATTCCTTTGTGAGGATGAAATCCAAATGTCCCCTTTTTAAACCAATCTTCTGCCATTAACAGAAATGGATCAAAATCATACCAATGCCCCGGTTCCAATACCCAGCCTTGGGTGTGACCTGCTCCTCTAACTTGATGAGTAACATCCCACTTTTTTAAGATCGATCGTTCGCTGTTCACTGTCATACCTTAACTCACTCCTTTCTTGTTTAACTATAAAATTATTCGACCGTAAAGTGCAATGAATACGCTTTTTATTCCGACAAGTCAGTAGTATTTTAAAAGAAAAGATTATGTATTATTATTAAGGTAACGATTTCCTGAAGGAGTTATACCAATGAAAATTGTAGTTGTATCTGATACTCATATACCAAGAAAAGCTAAAGATTTTCCGACGCGATTGCTTAGAGACCTTAAAACAGCTGATCTAATCATTCATGCAGGAGATTGGCAGACAATCTCAGTGTTTGAAGAGTTATCTAAATATGCAAGGGTTGTAGGTGTTTCTGGTAACGTTGATGGTCCAGACATTAAAAGTCACTTTAAAGAAAAGCTGATTTTATCAATTAACGGCTTTAAAATCGGTGTAGTTCATGGCCATGGACAAAAATTAACAACGGAAAAGCGAGCACTTGCTGCATTTAAAGAAGATCATGTGGATTGCATCATTTTCGGACACTCCCATATTCCTATCCTAAAAAGAGCAGAAAACGTGCTGTTATTTAATCCTGGATCTGCGACAGATAAACGCAAACAAACCCACTTTTCCTATGGTATTCTTCATATTGGTGAGTCTATTGAGGCTGAGCATGTTTTTTATGAAACCAAGCATTAATAACGAGTTACTCCTCTTGATCTTCTTTTGGATCCTCTTGGTAATGTTCATTTAAATATTCATTTTCAGTTGTTGCAAAACTAACCGAAAGAAGACTCTGCTCTGGCTCCATTCCGTAATAACCTTTGCGCTTATCATTGATATCCTCACCACTTTTAAACAATGTTTCTTTTTGGGACTTAGTCATGTCGGATCTCCCCTTTAATAGTTTGCGTGTATGAATAGAATGTACTGCCTTAGATATTCTTATTATGCTACATGATTTGAATTAAAAGCGTTTTACATACTAAAAAAATCACAATCCGTTTGGATTGTGATTTTGCCTAGTGAAGTCCCTTGTGTTTTAAACTAATTACTATAGCTCCTAAAAGGCGGGTATCATTGAGAAGATGTTCGCCTATTGTTTCGCGGTCTGAGAGGCCCTTATTTATACAAAGATCATCGTTTTTATGACTTATGAGGACTGAGAGGCTCTTATTTACATAAAATCATGTGATATTGACGGAATTTCATAAAATAAGAGCCTGTGAGTCCGCTAAATCCAACAAAATGGCATTTTGTACACTTATAAGGGCTTCTGAGTCCTCTCAATACATAAAGGAGTATCTACTCAGCCCTCTGAAAAGAAATCTAAACAATGATAAACAAAGTGAATCTAAAAAAGCACAACCCATTTGGATTGTGCTTTATGCCTAGCGACGTCCTACTCTCACAGGGGGAAGCCCCCAACTACCATCGGCGCTGAAGAGCTTAACTTCCGTGTTCGGCATGGGAACGGGTGTGGCCTCTTCGCTATCGCCACTAGACTATATTGAACATCAGATGACCCTTTGGTTATCTGAGTTCACATTGAGAGTGGTTCTCTCAAAACTGGATAATGGCTAGATGAATTCAACGCTTTATTATTGTCTAGCTTCAATGCCTAGATTTTTGTGTCGTTTCACTTCTTCAGTTGAAGTTACCACTTCGCCTTCT
>NZ_JAOTPO010000032.1 GCF_029028005.1 Alkalihalobacterium chitinilyticum | reverse complement strand
CGTCCGCCGCTAACCTTATAAGAGCAAGCTCTTATAAGGTCCGCTCGACTTGCATGTATTAGGCACGCCGCCAGCGTTCGTCCTGAGCCAGGATCAAACTCTCCATAAAAGTGTTTGATATAGCTCATTGTCACAAACGTGACGTTTTTAAAACATTGACGAGATATCATGTATCTCATTTATTTCGCTTGGCTTTTTGTTCAGTTTTCAAAGAACTTTTTTGTTGTCACTCAATGGCGACTTAACTATCATAACAAGTTGATAACGAAATGTCAACAAGTTATCTTAATTAATTTGAGTCACTCGTTAGCGACAAGAAATAATATACCATGTATAAATATATTATGCAACATTTTTTTCACAAAAAAATGAGGGATTTTATTTCCCTCATCCATTCTATAAAACAAATTGTTCAATTGCAACTAACAACAGGACACCTGGGATACCTAACAACCCTGAAACTGATGCCGTTATTATGTTGATGGGTATATGATAGTCAATTAGGGACCCAAATGCATTCAAAAAGAATAGAAATAGTGCTCCAATCATCAACTTTACTGCTGCCTGACCTGCAAACCTCAATGGTTTGATAGGAGCTCCTACTATTAATAGCAGAAAAATAAGTCCGCCAATTAAGGCAACAATTAAAATAGGATCCACTTTTACCTTCTCCTTTCTTACCGTTTCTAAATTCTAACCAACACTAATTCATTCTTGTCCAAGTTTCTATTACTACATATATGAAACAAGCTATGAAAAAAGAACGATAGGATATTAATCCTTATCGCTCTTTGTTGTTTGTCGTATTCTCGCTTCTCGTAACAAAAACATATATTTAGCTTCAGTCACTTTTAGTTCATTGAGAACCATTGGTGAAGGATCTAAACTTTTTTTTACGAGCAACTGTTGATTTGTCAGCTTTTGCTTCATCTCATCAATTAATATTAAAAGTCTCTCGTTTTCTTCTTTACGAATACGATGTTTTTTCTTAAAGAACATACCGCTCGCTCCAATCAAAGAAAAAATTACAACTCTCGTCTTCCTTCAATGGCCTTTGATAATGTAACTTCATCTGCATATTCTAAATCTCCTCCAACAGGAAGCCCGTGAGCAATACGAGTCACTTTTATTCCTGTAGGTTTAACTAAACGAGATATATACATTGCAGTTGCTTCACCTTCAATATTAGGGTTCGTTGCAATGATAATTTCTTGTACCGTTTCATCCTGCAGTCGCTTTAAAAGTTCGGGAATTTTTATATCTTCGGGACCTATCCCATCCATTGGCGAAATCGCTCCCTGTAAGACGTGGTATAAACCGAAGTATTCTTTCATTTTCTCCATTGCAATGACATCTTTTGCATCTTGAACAACGCAAATGATCGAACGGTCTCTTTTCGTATCCTCACATATACGACACGGATCGGTATCCGTAATATTATGGCAGACAGAACAATAAGTTAGATTTCGTTTTGCATTGACTAAGGCTTTTGCAAAATCTAAGACATCGTCCTCTTTCATATCTAGAACAAAAAAGGCCAGACGACTGGCTGTTTTTGGGCCGATGCCTGGCAATCTCATAAAGCCTTCCATTAATTTTGCTATAGGTTCAGGATATTGCAAATAGTTGACCTCCCCTTAGGTACTACATTCCATTAAAACAATCCTGGCATGTTCATTCCTTTTGTGTATTTACCCATATCCTGTTCAACTAATTCATCTACTTTTTTCAGTGCTTCATTCATTGCTGCTAATACTAAATCTTGTAGCATATCTACATCGTCAGGATCGACAACCTCTTCTGAAATTTTAATATCTAGGATACGTTTATCTCCACTTGCTACAACAGTAACCATTCCGCCGCCTGCTGTTGCTTCAACCGTTTTTTCCTTTAGCTCTTCCTGTGCTTGCATCATTTGTTTTTGCATTTTTTGTACTTGTTTCATCATTTGTCCCATGTTTTTCATTTTTCCTTACCTCCAAATATTATTTACTTTCTACAATTTCTATTAAATCTGAACCCACTAATTTAATGGCTTCTTCAACAATCGGATCTTCTTCTGGCTCAGATGCACCACCACGTTGTTCCTTCAAGAAGTCTTCTTTTATTTTATCCCATTGAATCGATAAAATAGAAAAGAATCCGATTTGTTTTTGATAAACTTGTTGAAGAACAGTTTCTACATTAGATCGAAATTTGGTTTCAATCATATCTCTATGCATTTCATTTTGAAACGCCAGAACAATATGCTCACTTGAAGCAGCAACCGGTTTACAGTCACTTAACCAAGCCTGCGCAGGAACACTATGCTGCTTTATTTGGTCCATTACCTGTCCCCATTGACTGCTCACCAATTGTAAATCTTGTTTTGTTGCCTTCTTTAAGACTTCTTTTATTTGAGGGGGTACTCCTTTACTCCCAACAGATGCGGAACTTCTCCGCTGCAATGGTTTACTTCCCTCGCTCCGCTTTTCGCTAGGTGCAGTTATCACTTGTCCTGATTTTAAGTCTTTTAATTCTTTCTCTAAACTTTCTAACCTATTTTGTAAAGAAATAACCTTTTCATTTTCAACATTTTCTACTGCTGGTGATGCAGAAGACTGGCATAGCTTAACAATCGCCAGTTCTAAAAAGATCTTTCCTTGTGTCGCCCACTTCATTGCTTGCTGGGTTTCACTTAATAAGTGTAGCCACTCATAAATAGAAGCAGGTGATATATCTGTTGTTAACTTCTTGAAAGCATCATCGACTTTAGCTCTTTCTAACATCGCCTCAAGCGAAGGAGCCGTTTGATATAACAGAATATCTCGATAGTAATAGATTAAGTCTTCTATAAAACGTTGTGGGTCTTTCCCCTCAGAAAGAAGCATATTAACGGATTTTAATGCTTTAACAGAGTCTTTTTCTTGAATTGCATTAACAATTTCAGTTAAAAAGTTTTGCGACACGGCCCCTGTAATTGAAAGAACGTTTTCAAGTGTTACCGTTCCTTCTGAATAGGACATCGCTTGATCTAGTAAACTGAGCGCATCACGCATTCCTCCATCGGAAGCGCGTGCTACCATCTGAAGAGCATCTTCATTTACTTCCGTATCGTAATGACTGACGATAAATTTCATTCGTCCTACTAGAGATTCATTTGAGATTCTTTTAAAATCAAAACGCTGACAACGCGAGATAATCGTTAAAGGGATTTTATGAGGCTCTGTTGTTGCTAAAATAAAGATAACATGCTTTGGCGGCTCCTCTAATGTCTTTAGGAGCGCATTAAAAGCACCTGTTGAAAGCATATGAACTTCATCAATAATATAAACCTTATAACGAACTTCATTTGGTGCAAATTTTACTTTATCACGAATATCTCGTATTTCATCAACACCATTATTTGAAGCCGCATCAATTTCAATAACATCTACTATTGATCCGTCCGTAATTCCTTTACACGACTTACACTCATTACACGGTTCAGGGACTGGCGCTTGTTCACAATTGATTGCTTTTGCTACAATTTTGGCAGCACTGGTTTTCCCTGTTCCTCTAGGTCCTGTGAAGAGATACGCATGGGAAAATTTATTATGTACTAACGCATTTTGTAGCGTTTTCGTTATATGTTCTTGTCCCGCAATATCTCCCAATTGCTGTGGGCGCCATACACGATATAGTGCTTGATATCCCAACGACTTCTCCTCCTCGGTCACTATTGACTTCATTATACCTTAACTACACTTGTTTTTTCAAAAGACAAATAAAAAAACAGCTTATAAAAAGCTGTTTTACATATCATATATAAATTTAAAGCCGTGCACCTTCCTTCGATCAAGTTGCCCCAAGCGTTACCTAAGCAGTTAGCTCAGCCCAGGCGACTCTGCGGCACACGGAAGGGGCCACTTACTGCTGCTTCCTTCCGGACCTGACAGGGTTCATGGGTTTCCGTTGCGCAGAACCCAAACGTCAACACCACTTACTTAGGTCAGACCTCACGACAACAAGACCTCGAGAAGGGATTCAGCCTCGCTACAGCGGATTGCGAGTACAGGGCACCGCTACCTCCCCACCTAGCACGACAAATTTAATAACATTTTTAAGTGCGCCTCTTATGTGACGCATAACCTAGTATAGAGGTTTTTAATAAAGAATGCAATAGTAATACATTTCTTCGGGTGGATTTTATTTCCTTGGTAATGAAAAGACGTAACTAATTGCTAATTTTATTATAACACATTTATTGAACTGTTATTTATTAATCTTTTGTTTTTGTCTCAAAGCTTTAAAAAAATCTTTGAGCAATTGAGCACATTGTACTTCAAGTACACCTTTTGTTACTTCTGCTTGATGGTTAAAACGTTCATCATTTAATAGATTATAAAAAGTGCCGGCACAACCTGCTTTAGGGTCAACTGCACCATATACAACACGTTTTACACGTGACTGCACAATTGCACCAGCACACATCGGACACGGCTCCAACGTTACGTATAACGTGCAGTCTAGCAACCTCCAACTTTTTAACTGTTCACACGCTTTTTCAATCGCGAGCATTTCCGCATGCGCATTTGCCTGTTGAGTCTTTTCTCTTAAATTAAAAGCAGAAGCAATGACACGATCTTCTTTCACAATGACAGCCCCAATTGGTACTTCATCCAAATTCATAGCTTTCTTTGCTTCTTCAATCGCTAGTTGCATAAAGTATTCATCTGTATATTCACAGTTCATATGTATTAAGGCCTTTCCTTCCCACGCTGATGTATATCTTCTTCTAGTCTTTTGACACTGATCCACCGAAGAAATGTTTTTTCCATAGCATCAAGCTCGCTCTTCTTCAACTGATTGTTCCATTTATTACCTCTCATTCGTACGTACATTCCTCTCTGCTACATTCTATTAGAAAGTATTATTCAGTAACAAGTTATTATTCATGAAGTTGAAAAAAATCCCTGCATATGCAGGGATTTTTTTAGCGTTTCGTCTTCGGATCAAATGCATCTCGTAGTCCATCACCAATAAAGTTAATTGCTAGTACTGTAAATAGTATAGCCAAACCAGGCGGAACCCATGCTTCTGGATGCTGAGTTAATACACGTAAACTTCTCGCTTCAGTAACCATGTTACCCCAAGTTGGAGTTGGTTGAGGAATACCGAAACCAATAAAACTTAAACCTGACTCTATAATGATCATTGTTGCCATCATTAATGTCGCATTAACAATAATTGGACCAACTGCATTAGGCAGGAAGTGCTTTACAATGATACGAAAATCTGAACAACCAATTGAACGAGCACCTAGTATAAATTCCTTTTCTCGTAAAGATAGGAAAGTACCACGTAAAATCCTCGTTATATTCGGCCATGTCGTTAGTGCTATGATTGTTATAAAGATAGGTACACTTATTCTTTCTAATATAGCCATAATTGTAAGAACTAATAGTAAGAATGGGAATATGAGCATTAGGTCTGCAGCCCTCATAATTAAACTATCAATTTTACCGCCATAATAACCTGCTAACGAACCTAACACAACACCAATCAATAACGTAAAGGCCATGGCTGCGACCCCAACAGTTAGTGAAATCCGTGATCCATAAACCATTCGTGCAAAGTTATCTCGTCCAGAACTATCCGTTCCTAACCAGTGTTCTGCACTTGGTTTTGCCATTACATTCATAAGATTAGACTTGGTAGGATCATGAGTAGTTAAAAAAGGTGCAAAAAGTGCTATTAAAACAAAGAATATTAATATAAAAATCCCAGCAACTGCAAGTTTATTACGAAGGAAGCGACGCATTGCAAGCTGTAAAGGGCTCGCACTTTTTGCAGGTTTTTGAGTTTGTTCAACATTAGTTGTATTATTCATCGCGCTCACCTCAATCGTAACGTATTCTTGGATCTACTACAGCATAGAAAATATCAGCAAGTAAGTTACCAATAAGGATCGTTACCGCTAAAAGTAAATTGATCGCCATAATAACCGGATAATCTCTATTCATAATAGAATTTAAAAACAGTGTTCCTAATCCAGGATAGTTAAATACCGCTTCAGTAATAACGGCACCACTTAATAATGTTCCAAATTCAAAACCGAGTAGCGTAATAATCGGAATTAATGCATTTCGAAGAGTGTGCTTATATAGTACAGGTCTTGGCCCTAAACCTTTCGCCTTTGCTGTACGAATAAAGTCACTACCCATAACTTCCATCATTTCAGTTCTCATATAACGCATGTAAATAGCAGTACTTGCTAACCCAAGAGTAAATCCAGGTAAAACTAAGTGTCTCAATTTATCAAAGAATAATTCGAAACCTGTCAAACCGATCGTTGAAACTGTTCCTTGAGACGGGAACCAACCTAACTGGAATGAAAACACGTAAATACCAATTAAGGCTGCAAAGAAGTTAGGAGTTGCAAGACCGAGAAAAGCAAATGTAGTTGCACTATAGTCAAGCAAAGAATATGGTTTTCTCGCAGAATAAATTCCAATTGGAATCGCAACTACGATCGTTATAAAAAGTGCGAATAAAGATAGATATAACGTGTTCATTAAACGTGAACTAATGAGTTCACTTACTGAACGTCCTGTATAGTGCATGGATTGTCCAAAATCACCTACTGCTACAGAAGATAACCAATTCCAATATTGAACTGGTACGGGGTCATTTAACCCTAATGCTTCTCTTCGCTCTTCCAACACTTCAGCCGGAATATTTGGATCTAATATTTCACCAGATAACGGGTCTCCAGGTGCTGCATACGCTAATGCAAAAATAACAACTGTGACGATAAAAAGCATAGGTATAAATTGCAAGACCCTTCGAATGATGTACTTATACATGATTGTCCTCCTCCTACTCAGTAAAAGGGGGTGCATAGCAGGTCTAGACCATGCACCCATGTACTTCTACTAAAAGAAAATTATTGTTCTAACCACCATAAATGCGAGTCAGCATTTACATTACGAGGTTTTACAGTCCAACCGTGGAACTTAGTGTTAAATGCAACGTTTACGTTAGCACTGTATAACGGTAATGCTGGAAGCTCTTGTGAATAAAGATTTGCCCAGTCACGGTATACTTGTTGACGGTATTCTAGGTCAAACGCTTCTGGAGTTTGTAATGCTTTTGATAATAACTCATCACTTTCTGCGTTATCCCAACGTAAATAGTTGTATGGAGCAGTTGATCTGTGAATTCCAGATGGATCTGGATCACCAGTTGAAAGTCCCCATCCAGCTAAATAAAGATCCCAATCCGTGTTGTTTTTCTCAACTAACTCGAAGTGAGCAGCAGCTTCACGAGGGCTACGCATGTTTACACGAAGACCTACAGCTTCTAAATTTTCTTTAATGATTGGAGCTGTACGCTCACGAACTTGGTTACCTGTTGGGTAGTCAAGGTTTAATGTAAGTTCATTACCATTTAGATCTTCACGGAAACCGTCTCCGTTAACATCTTCATATCCAGCTTCGTCTAAGATTTCAATAGCTCTTTCAGGGTTGAAATCATATTGATTTACTGCTTCTGGATCAAATGCCCATGATGCTTCTGGGAATGGAGCATTTAATACAGTACCAGAACCATATAATAGACCATCTACGAAACCTTGACGGTTAACAGCGAATGCGATTGCTTGACGTAAGTTAACATCTTGTAACTTTTCGTTAGGAACCCATCCAGACTTGTCAGTCCAATCACTTTGCTCACCAGCTGAATGGTGAAGCTTGAAGCCCATGTATTGGTAACCAAAGTCTTGGTCTTGAACTAATGTTACGTTTGGCATTGCTTCTACATCTTGAGCGTCAGCTGCTGGTACTCCACCAGGAAGACCTACCATGTGAAGCTCTTCGTTTTGAAGTTGACCAAGCATTACGTCTTGGTTAACTACTTTCCAAACTACACGATCAAGGTAAGGCTTACCTTGCCAGTAATCTTCGTTACGCTCTAAGATATATTGTTGCCCTTCTAGAATATCAGTTAATTTGAATGGACCAGTACCAACTACATTACCAGCATTACGAGAAGCTGCATGCTCAGGCATATCTTTTACAGCTACATCTTCAAATACGTGCTTAGGAATGATTGAGAAACTAGTATATTGGTTTGCAGTAATACTTGGCTCTTTGAATGTGAATTTAACAGTGAACTCATCTACTGCTTCAACACCTGCTAAAGTATCAGCTTCACCAGCTACATACTCTTCATAGCCAACTAATTGGTTTACGTAGTCAACACGTACTCCACCAGCAGCCGTATAATCAGGGTCAGCGATTGCAGTATATGTGAATACTACGTCATCTGCAGTAAAGTGTTCACCATCATGCCATTTAACATCTTCATTTAAGAAATAAGTTAATTCAGTAAAATCATCATTAAATTCCCACTCTTTAGCAAGTGATGGAATCCATTGTAACTCCTCATCTAAAGAGATTAGAGCTTCATGTGTGAGGTCTAAGATGTTTGCCTCATAAGAGTCAGAATAGAAGATTGGGTTAAATTGACCAGCTGGAGCTGAGAACATAGCAGCATTTAATGTACCGCCTTCTTGTGGCTCACCTGCAGCTTGCTCTTCACCTTGCTCAGTATCTTCTGTTGGATCAGTTGTTGGTGCTTCTTCTCCGCCACCACCACAAGCAGCAAGGATCGTACCTAGTGATAAAGCACCAGCTAACATTAATGTTAAACTTTTCTTCATTTTGTTTTCCCCCCTGAAAATGTCTTTAATACATAAAATAACTGTGTGAAGCTATCTTTCAAACACTTCTCTATTGAACAATCACCTCCCAAAAAGGTAAAAGCATGTATTAAACTTCTTTTGGCTCAATCTTTGGTTCTGGCTCTGTATACAAATGACATGCCACGTAATGGCCGTCTCCCATGTGAGTTAAATCAGGGCGTTCAGCTTTACAACGATCATGTGCTTGAGGACATCTCGTATGGAACGAACAGCCTGTTGGTGGATTTGACGGACTCGGCAAATCACCAGAAAGCTTAATTTTTTCTCTCTTTGCGTGAACTTTCGTTGATGGTACAGCAGACAATAACGCTTGTGTATATGGGTGAAGCGGTTTGTCATACAATGAATGCTTAGGTGCAATTTCAGCTATTCTACCTAGATACATAACAGCTACACGATCACTAATGTGTTTTACAACACTTAGATCATGGGCAATGAATAGGTACGTTAATCCATATTCATCTTGTAAATCATCCATAATATTCAATACTTGTGATTGAACCGATACATCAAGTGCAGATACAGGTTCATCACCGATAATAAACTTTGGTTTTGTTGATAAAGATCTAGCAATACCGATACGTTGACGTTGTCCACCTGAAAATTCATGCGGATACTTCATACGTGCTTCAGGTGGTAAGCCTACTTTACCTAATAGTTCAACAACCATATCTTTACGCTCTTGTGAAGATAGCGTATTTTGGACCAACATTGGCTCTTCAATTAATTGTCCGACACTCATACGCGGGTTAAGAGATGCATATGGATCTTGGAATACCATTTGCATATCTTTACGTAATGGTCGAAGTTTTCGTTGGCTTATTGTGGATATATCTTGCCCATCAAACTTGACCGTCCCTGAAGTTGGATCTAGTAAACGAAGTAAAACACGGCCCATTGTTGATTTACCTGATCCTGACTCTCCAACGATACCTAATGTTTCACCTTTATAGATATCAAAACTAATATCATCAACAGCTTTTACATTCCCGACTTGACGACCAAGGATGCCGCCTTTGATTGGAAAGTATTTTTTTAAGTTTTTTACCTCTACTAATTTCTCTCGGTCTTGTTGTAAATTCTCTTTGTTAGACATCATTTACTCCTTTCCGTCATAAAGAACACAACGTACTTTATGTCCTGGTCCTGCTTCATAAAGTTCTGGTACGTCGTTTGTACACTTTTCCATAGCATGTTTACAACGTGGAGCAAAGCGACAACCTTGTGGGAAATTATGGGCTGGTGGAACCATCCCAGGAATTGCTTCTAAACGTTCTTTATCGTCATCAATTTGCGGCATACTAGCTAATAGACCTACTGTATAAGGGTGCTTCGGATCTGTAAATAACTCTTTTACATCCGCACTTTCTACAATTTGTCCACCGTACATAACCATTACACGATCAGCTGTTTCTGCTACAACACCTAAGTCATGTGTAATCATTAAAATTGATGAACCAAACTCTTCTTTCATATCTATCATCAAGTCTAGGATCTGTGCTTGAATGGTAACATCAAGTGCAGTAGTAGGCTCGTCAGCAATTAACAGCTTCGGATTACAGGAAAGTGCCATTGCAATCATAGCACGCTGTCTCATACCACCAGAAAGTTGGTGAGGATATTCATTGATAATTTCCTCAGCACGCGGGAAACCTACTAGCTTCAATAGTTCTAGTGCTTTAGCATACGCTTCTTTTTTCTTCATTTTCTTATGCTTCATTAATGGTTCCGCAATTTGATTACCAATTGTGAACACTGGGTTTAATGAAGTCATCGGCTCTTGGAAAATCATCCCGATATCATTACCGCGAACATTTGTCATTTCTTTTTCTGATAACTTCAGTAGGTCTTTTCCTTCTAATTCAATAGACCCTGCTACAATTTTTCCTGGCGGTGATTGAATTAGTTGCATAATCGATAGAGATGTAATACTTTTTCCACTACCTGATTCTCCTACAAGAGCAAGTGTTTCACCTTTGCGAATCTCAAAGTCTACTCCATCGACAGCTTTTGCAACCTTACCATCGTCCATAAAGAATTGCGTTTTTAATCCTTTTACTTCTAAGAGAACGTTTTTATCCATTCTTGCACCTCAATCTACTCTGCAATTTTTCTTGCTGCGATTTATTTTTTGTGATAGTTACTTCCAAATAAACTAAGCATTTTTTTCTTGTACGTAAGAAAATGAGTCTTTATATTGCTTTAACTCTATATTAACGTCAGCACTTATTATACCGTCCATTTTAGCCAACTCTTTATTTACAAAATGAACTAAATCTTCGTTGTTTTTAAAGTAGGCTTGTATGATTAAATCGTGTCTTCCTGAGAAAGCACCGACAAAGCGTACTTCTGAATACTGATTTAGTTGATCTGCAATTTTTTCCTGACTTCCCAACTTGGTTGAAATTCCAATAATCGCTTGAACGTTTAAACCTACTTTATTTGGGTTAGTATGAATTACAAACTCAAACACATTTTCTTTTAGCATGCGGTTAATTCTTGTTCGAATTGTGCCTTCACTTACGTCCAACAATTTAGCAATCTCAGTATAAGATCTTTTGCCATTTTCCTGTAAATATCCTAATATAGCAAAATCCATAGTATCTAATTTACTCACGCTACCACATCACTTTACGTTTTCAAATAAGTCCACTTAAAAATCTTTACGAAAACCTACACTATTAAATTAATATTTCTGTAAATTTCGTAAAAACTTTTAATTCAATAAGGTCATTATAAGTAATATCGTATACAATTGCAATATTCGTTTTTTTATTTTTTAATTTTTTTATAGTATAAAATCTTACAAACTAGTAATACCAGGCGATTGGAAGCCCTTACAAAAACTAAATTTTAAAAAAAGTTCTATTTCGAAATTAGAAAAAACACATGTTTTTTTTTACGAATATGCAAAACTAATATTTTCTATTCCTATTTCTGGTGCTTTTCTAATAAAACTTATTTTAAATTTTTGTAAAAGAAAAAGGCCAAGCTTTATCATAGCTTGACCTAAAATTTACATTATTTTGGTTTTATTACTGTTTTATTTGCCATGTATGGACGAAGTACTTCTGGAATGATGACACTGCCATCTTCTTGTTGGTAGTTTTCCAATATAGCTGCAACAGTTCGACCTAATGCTAGTCCCGATCCATTTAATGTATGAACATACTCAGTTTTTCCTTTCGCGTCTCTTTTAAAGCGAATATTTGCTCGTCTTGCTTGAAAGTCCTCGAAATTACTACAAGAAGAAATCTCTCGGTATGTGCCGTAGCTAGGTATCCAGACTTCTAAATCGTATTTTTTCGCAGCAGTAAAGCCTAGATCTGCTGTACACATGCTCATCACTCGGTATGGAAGGTTTAAAAGCTGCAATACTTTTTCAGCATGTCCCGTTAGTTTTTCTAATTCATCATAAGAATCTTCCGGTTTAACAAAACGTACAAGTTCTACTTTATTAAACTGGTGCTGTCGTATAAGTCCTCTTGTATCTCTCCCAGCAGAACCGGCTTCTGAACGGAAGCAGGCACTAAATGCCGTATATGCAATTGGCAACTGGTCAACTGATAGAATTTCATCTCGATGTAAATTCGTAACTGGGACTTCAGCTGTTGGGATTAAGAAGTAGTCCTCTTCGCGAATTTTAAATGCGTCTTCTTCAAACTTTGGAAGCTGACCTGTTCCAATCATACTTGAACGATTAACCATATATGGCGGTAAAATCTCTTCATATCCATGTTGGTCCTCATGTAAATCCATCATGAAGTTTATTAAAGCACGTTCCAACCTTGCTCCTAGTCCCTTATAAAAGACAAAACGACTTCCCGTTACTTTTGCTGCTCGTTCAAAGTCTAATATATCTAACTCAGTTGCCAGGTCCCAGTGTGGTTTTGGTTCGAATGAAAAGTCGGGTTTCTCCCCCCAATGTCTAGCAGCGACATTATCATCTTCACTATTACCGACAGGAACTGACTCATGAGGCACATTGGGAATGGTTAGTAATAGATGATCTAATTGTTCTTCAAGTGTACGTAATTGCTCATCAAGTTGCTTAACTTGATCAGAAACGTTACGCATTTGTAAAATGAGATCATCTGCATCTTTTTTCTCGCGTTTTAACTGCGCAACTTCTTGTGATACCGCATTTCTCTTACTTTTTAACTCTTCAACTTCTACAATAATAGACCTTCTTTTTTCATCCAACTCTTGAAATTGATCAATACCTGATAATTCCTCGCCGCGCATTTCTAATTTTTTCTTTATACCATCAAAATCTTTTCGCAATAATTTAATATCGAGCATCTTTTAAACCTCCCATAACATATCTATATTCCATTATTCACTATTTCCTTAACTTTTGAAAGTTTATACCTAGGAGTAAGAAAATGAGGTGCAAAACACGTAAATTTAGTCTCTCTTTGAAAAATAAATGAGAGAACGCAAAAAGCCCTCGTCCCTATAACTAAGGGACGAGAGCACCCGCGTTGCCACCCTTTTTGCGTTCATGATTACGTTGCACAAGAAATTATGAACACCTCTTAAACAGTTAACGGCTGTTACCGGAAATGCTTCAAGAGCTCGTCTTTGACATTTCACTCAGGGGGCAGAATTCACAATCACATTTGATCGGTTCACACCAACCACCGACTCTCTGATGACAAATCATGATTGTTACTTAAATCCCTTCGACGCTTTAAATATCTATATGATTAAGCTTGTACTTTTGTATTGATTGATTCACGTACAATGTCTACGAAATACTGATGAAAACGGTGATCATCTGTTAACTCAGGATGGAATGAACACGCTAGATAATGCCCTTGTCTTGCAACAACAATTTCTTCATTAAACTTTGAAAGAATTTCTACATTCTCGTCAACATCTACGATGAGCGGTGCACGAATAAAGACTGCACGGACATCATCACCGATTCCTGTAACAATTAAATCGGTTTCAAAGCTTTCTCGTTGTCTACCAAATGCATTTCTTTGCACTGTCATATCCATAAATCCTAAATGCCCTTCAGGTTGTCCAACAATATGTTTAGACATTAGAATAAGACCAGCACATGTACCGAAGATTGGTTTACCTTTTGCCCCGAATTCCTTTAAGGCTTCAAAGAAACCATATTCATCAATCAGCCTGCGCATCGTCGTACTTTCTCCACCTGGAAAAACAAGACCATCAATATTTTCTAATTGTTCAACCTTTTTAATAATGACAGTTTCTACATCAGGAGCAGCCAAACATTTCACATGTTCACGTACTGCACCTTGAAGAGCAAGCACTCCAATTTTAATCATAGTAAAGTTTCCTTTCTACAAGTAACAGTTGGAATTACCAGCCGCGCTCTTGCATACGCTCTGAAGGATTTAAAGATGAAATTTCAATCCCTTTCATAGCTGATCCTAGATCTTTAGAAAGTTCAGCAATTAACGCATAATCTTGGAAGTGTGTTGTTGCTCTAACGATTGCGCGAGCAAACTTTTCAGGATTATCTGACTTGAAGATCCCTGAACCAACGAAAACTCCGTCTGCGCCTAACTGCATCATTAATGCAGCATCTGCAGGAGTCGCCACACCGCCAGCTGCAAAGTTAACTACAGGCAGTTTACCTTCTCTTTGAATTTGAAGAAGGACCTCATATGGAGCACCAGTATTTTTAGCTTCGGTCATTAACTCATCCGTTGACATAGAAACAACTTTGCGAATTTGTGACTGTATCATACGCATGTGACGAACAGCTTCTACAATGTTCCCTGTTCCTGGCTCACCTTTTGTACGAAGCATTGCTGCGCCTTCACCAATACGACGAGATGCTTCACCGATATCACGAGCTCCACATACGAAAGGTACAGTATACTCGTTTTTGTTTAAGTGATATACTTCATCCGCAGGAGTTAAAACTTCACTTTCATCAATATAGTCTACTCCTAGAGCTTCTAATATACGAGCTTCAACAATATGACCGATACGGCACTTTGCCATTACTGGAATAGAAACTGCACCCATTACTTCTTCAACAATTGTTGGGTCAGCCATACGAGATACTCCACCTGCTGCACGAATATCTGCAGGTACACGTTCTAATGCCATTACCGCAACTGCACCAGCTGCTTCAGCTATTTTTGCTTGCTCTGCATTAATAACGTCCATAATGACGCCGCCTTTTTGCATTTCTGCCATTCCACGTTTTACACGATCTGTTCCCGTTTGTACCATTAGTAATTCCTCCTATACGATTCTCTAAAGCTTTTCGTGTTGTTGTATATCGTAGCTATGTAATTCTACCTAGCAACACGCGCACAATATAATAAATTTTCAGTAATTATTGTACCACTTTTCTAAAGTAAAGCAAATGAAAGAGATAAAGAAGGTTGGATTTAGTTAAACCAACCTTTTACTGTATCAGCAACACTCGTCCATACATTTGAGAAAAATCCGCCAATCCCGCGCATTCCTCTGCTAAAGAAGCCTGCACGTTCCACATCTTCTGCTGTCTCAACAAAAACGATTTCATGAGGCAATTCATGACCGAAGAGGTGTCCATACTCTGTATCACTTTTATTAACTGCAGACAATGTACCGATGACTTCACCTTGTTCAATTGGTGCCTTTAATTCACCGTCATCTGTCATTAAAGCAGGGTCTATTTCTAGTAGAGGTTCAAGAGCTTCTTCCTCACCTGATTTGACTAAAACTTTTAAAGGTTCACTTGCTGAAATTTTCACTTCACGTACTTTTCCATTTACTACTGGGATCGTCGCAACACCTTCTTCAAATAAATCTTCAAGATGTACTTCGTGCTGCACGAAGTTATTAAATCCATAATCCATGAGACGCTGGGTTTCAGTAAATCTATCATCTAAATCCTTTAATCGCATAACTACTGAAATCAAGGTAACTCCATTTCGCTCAGCTACACCCGTAAAGCAGTAACCTGCCTCGTTAGTATATCCGGTTTTGAGTCCTAACATGCCTTGATATTCATGCTTTAAGCCAGGTAACATCTCATTCCAGTTTCTCATGCATGTCCAATCATTTAAACAAGCTTGCGAATCTACTCCCGTTAAAACTTCACCTTGAAATCTCATCATTGGTATACTCGCCGTATCTAACATTTCTGGAAAATCATTAATTAAATGAAAAGCTAACTTTGCAGTTGCACGTGCTGACAAGCGATTTTCATCATTTTCTGTTCCTGCAACATGCTGACCCCGATAAGAGCGGTTCGGCAATCCTGTTGAGTTCACAAAGCTATACTCTCCAAGTTCCATTTCTGCTGCTTTTTCATTCATACGTTCAACAAACCGAGCATACGAACCACCAGCAATTAATTCAGATAATGCAATCGTTGCAGCATTTCCAGATTCAATCGCCATTGCTTCATATAAATCTTTTACAGTGTACGCTTCATCCGGATCTAAAAATACATTAGAAGAACCTGCTTGGTGAGACATGTTACTAATAAAACTAGAGATTGGAACTGTTTGGTCCCAAGCAATTGTTCCGTTATGAATTGCCTCTAAAACGAGATATTCCGTCATCATTTTAGACATACTTGCTGGCGGCAACATCACATCAGCATTTTTTTCCACCAACACTTTCCCGGTATGGGCATCTACTAAAATAGCAGATTCTGCTATTAAATCTATACTCGCTTCAACTTTTTGGATGGAACCAAAAAAAGTTACAAATACAATTGCACAAAGCAGCGTATAACTAACTACTTTTTTATATCTAGAAAACATTAACAACCACTCCTCCTAATTCATTACACAAACGGTATTGTAACATATCTAATCATAAAAAAATAGATAGGTAAATTACCTATCTATTACAGTTATGTTAAGGGTTTTGAACAATTTTTCTTAGGACTGAATCGAGTAATTTGGTGCTTCTTTCGTAATTTGTACATCATGCGGGTGACTTTCTCTTAAACCGGCACCTGTTATACGGATAAATTGACCATTTTCTCTTAACTCAGTAATTGTCTTTGTTCCACAGTACCCCATTCCAGCTCTAATTCCACCAATTAATTGATGAATAGTATCACTCAAAGGTCCTTTATAAGGGATACGACCTTCGATTCCTTCTGGCACTAACTTTTGGTTATTTTCTTGGAAATAACGATCTTTACTTCCTTTTTCCATTGCACCAATTGAACCCATACCTCTGTACACTTTAAATTGGCGTCCTTGGTAGATTTCACGCTCTCCTGGACTTTCAGATACCCCAGCTAAAAGACTTCCTAACATAACGGCATGTCCGCCTGCAGCTAAAGCTTTAACAATATCGCCTGAGTATTTAATACCTCCGTCAGCAATAATGGAAACGCCATGTTTTCTTGCTTCAGTTGCACAGTCGTATACAGCTGTTACTTGAGGTACCCCAATTCCAGCAATAATACGAGTAGTACATATTGAACCTGGCCCAATTCCCACTTTTACAACACTAGCTCCTGCTTCAATTAAATCACGAGTAGCTTCAGCGGTAGCGACATTTCCTGCTACGATATCAAGATCAGGATACTCATTTCGAACTTCACGTACTTTTTCTAATACACCTTTTGAGTGACCGTGCGCCGTATCAATTACGATAATGTCAACTCCAGCTTCAACAAGAGCCTTAACGCGGATCATCGTGTCTGCAGTAACCCCGACAGCAGCTCCCACCGCTAGTCGTCCTTGACTGTCTTTCGCTGAATTCGGGAACTCAATTACCTTTTCAATATCTTTAATGGTAATAAGACCTTTTAAAATTCCTTCATCATCTACAAGGGGAAGTTTTTCGATTTTATATTTTTGTAAAATCTTTTCTGCTTCTTGTAATGTTGTTCCAACAGAAGCCGTGACAAGGTCCTCTTTTGTCATGACATCATCAATTTGAATCGAATAGTCTTCAATAAAACGTAAGTCACGGTTTGTTAAAATACCGACTAGTTTCTGGTTTTCATCTACAATTGGCACACCAGAAATACGATACTTACCCATTAAATGTTCTGCATCAAACACTTGACGATCCGGTGTTAAGTAAAATGGATTCGTAATAACTCCACTTTCAGAACGTTTCACTCGGTCAACTTGCTCAGCTTGTTCTTCGATGGACATGTTTTTATGTATAATTCCAAGTCCACCTTCACGAGCAATCGCAATAGCCATACTCGCTTCAGTTACAGTGTCCATTCCAGCACTGATAATCGGCATATTAAGCTTTAACTTTGGTGTTAGTTGTGTTTGAACTGATACATCTTTAGGAAGAATCTCCGACTTTTGAGGAACAAGCAAAACATCATCAAACGTTAATCCTTCTTTAGCAAACTTATTTTCCCACACAATAATTCCCTGCCTCTCCAAATAAATAAGTTTATGATTGAGAATTTCCTGTAAATATTATTTGTAGCTTAACAATTGGTTAAACTACTGTCAAGAAAGCAAAAGTAATCCGATTTTTCTAAAAATAATCATACCAATCTTTACATAGAAAGGGTACTGATTTTATGAAACTTCAAAATAACATTTGGAATAAGGTTCTGCCATTTCGCTCCACAAATTATACGCAATTGATTTTGAAATCTTGTTATGAAGCAAAAGGGTTCAAAGATGGTGAAGTGTTAGCATTTCAAAACACCTATCCTTTTATCTATTATCTCGAACATGGAGAAAAGTATTTCTCGCAAGTTCAAACATCACCTATAGAAATAAAGCCTGTGCTCCTCTTTTATGGAATGGTGCAGCTCATGAAGGCTTGTTTATTATTAAGCGATCCCCATTACCCGGAAACAAGCCAAGTACTTGCACACGGAGTAACAACTAGAAAACGAAAGAAAAGCCAATATATCTTTCTAGACGATGAAGTGAAAATTCAAAAGAACGGATTATTGACACACTTTTCTAATAAAATGTTTCATGTGAAACATTTTTCGAGTGAAAAATACAAAATGAGACTTTTACTTCGACAAGTTTGGGAAGTACATTCATTATTTACACAAATAGAATGGAAAAAGAACCCTTTTTTAGTGCAGATTTCACATAAAGCTGTGAAGTTGCCGAATAAAATATTAGATGAATACCAATTTGGACTTTCTAGCTTTTGTTCCTATATTTCTGAACGGTCAAAGCAATCATTCAAACCTATTCTAGAACATCAAACCAACGATCACTTTTCAATAAGTATGGACACCTGCATTAGTTCCATACAATGTCACCCCTTCTTATATGATGGAAATGAAAATTACTATTTATCACCATATAAAAGTGATTTACTAGACATTCCAGAAGTGATCGCTCATTATTTAATACTTTATAATCTCAGTATGATTTGCAGATACGAAACAGAATGGTGGGGAGAATTATTTCACCACTATCCAGAACATGACTACCCATTTATCTATGACTTTTTATCAATCGCAACCGACAAAGTACCGTTACTTCTTTTCTTACTTATTGATAAACAAATTGCCAATGCCTCAAAAACATAAGCACTTTCCTCGGGGGAGAGGTAGCAGGCACCTTAAATCAGTAAAGTACTAAAGGTGCCTGCTACCCTTAAGGTAATACCTCCTCTTATCCCTTTAACATGATGCTCTATAAAGTGGCTACTTCTTAAGTTTTTCTAAATTTCTTTTGCTTCTGATGACGTTTCATGTATTATAATGTTCGTCTATCGTTTCGCGGTCTGTGAGGCCCTTATTTTTACTAAAATCATAGTTTTGATCACTTATGAGGACTGAGAAGCTCTTATTTACATAAAACCATGTGATATGCACGAAGATTTCTTGCAATAAGGGCCTGTGAGTCCCCTAAATCAATTAAAAGGGCATTTGGAACACAAATAAGGGCTTCTGAGTCCTCTTAATACCTAAAGAGTACCTACTCAGCCCTTTGAAAGAAATTTTAAAAAAATAATAAACAAAAGCACAACCCATTGGATTGTGCTTTGTACCTAGCGACTTCCCTTTAAACCTTTCTTTCCTACGGGGACGTGATCCATGAAGTCTCATCTTCGATGCCCCCTCATGTTGTTCTACGAAAAGAAAGGTTTCCTCTCACAGGGCGACATGTTGCCAAGCTTCGTCCCCTTCACACGATGCTTCCATCGGCTGATCCTTCGAAGGGGTGGCCTCTTCGAGCCAAAGCTCTTCACCGCCTGAAGCTTATTCATCCTTTTTTCATACTAAAAAAGCACAATCCATTGGATTGTGCTTTGTGCCTAGCGACGTCCTACTCTCACAGGGGGAAGCCCCCAACTACCATCGGCGCTGAAGAGCTTAACTTCCGTGTTCGGCATGGGAACGGGTGTGACCTCTTCGCTATCGCCACTAGACTTTTAAAATTGTGATAAGCTTCGAATTTCTTCGTTGACTGCGCTCTCTGCGTTGCTCATGTACCCTTTAAACGTACATTTCGCTACTCGTGAGCTTGTCGCCTCGAACTTCTCGCTTCTAACAATTTTACTGTATTTTAATAAATCCTTATTAAATTGAGAGTGGTTCTCTCAAAACTGGATAATGGCTAGATGAATTCAACGCTTTATTCATTTGGATAAGTCCTCGACCGATTAGTATCTCTCAGCTCCACGTGTCGCCACGCTTCCACCCGAGACCTATCAACCTCATCATCTCTAAGGGGTCTTACTTACTTAACGTAATGGGAAATCTCATCT
>NZ_JAOTPO010000031.1 GCF_029028005.1 Alkalihalobacterium chitinilyticum | reverse complement strand
GCCTCGAGCTTCCTTCAGATTCCACGTCACCATGGACACCCTTGCTTTTGGCTATGTACTTACCGCTACAAGGTCGTACTCGGGACTTTCACCCGTTAGAGTTCGCCCATGCTGGGCGAACAAAAAAAACGATCCAAGTATCTTGGATCGTTTTTGGCTTTTTAATTTGTATATTACTATTTTTTCTAATCTTTCTACATCTGTTGATTTTCAGCTGGTTCGCATCTTGCAATAAAAGGTGAAGCAAACAGAGTTATCGCGAGCAGAATTACACCGACTACAGTTGTTTGAAGTCCTGATAACCCAATGGCTGTGGATAATAATAATAAGAAGAATACAATCGGAAATGTAACTAACATAGCAATAATTAATTTTGAAATCTGTTGCACTAAGTGGACTTTGCCACAATTACTGCAAGTTATTGGGCTAAATCCTTTTAATAATGATTTTGTAATTTCTTTTCTCGTAATTTCGTGCCCACAACTTTCACATTTTTGTTGAGCCATTATTAAGCCTCCTTACATAAGCTATTCTCTATGAAATACGTATAATAACTACTTATATCTTACCATTAAAAGCAAAACTTTATAAGTAAATAGAAGCAAACATGTGTTAAACCAGTTTCATTCGTCAAGCAAGTGACTTTGCTCTTTTCATATTGTACTATATTTTACTCTTTTATATAGTGACAATATAAGTAAAACTACAAGAAACACTAATATCACTACACGATGGACTTACTTACAAACAAAAAAATAAAACCACTTGCCTAACGACCAAATAATAGGTCAATTACAAGTGGTTAGTATCCTACCGTTATAAATCTAATTGATTATAAGATCACTTCTTTTACTTTCCTTTACCGTAGCTAACTTGAAGACCCGAGCGCGCATCCATTTGTATACCGTATTGGGGAATTGGATAGCGAAGACCAGTTTGATGGAGTCCCTTTAAACCTTCTAAAGCTTTCACAAGATCAGCTGGTGGTAGTGCCATCAATAGCTCATCATCTAAAACTCCCCCATACCTTCGCTCTGCATAACAAGGAATAGATAAGCTTGGCTTTCGTGTAGCAAGAGCACGCCCCCATGAATCTGCACAAGAAGATTCCCCAACGACACTCCAATCAAACTTCTCGTAATCTTTCCACTGTAAACCATTGATAAAAAGGATCATCTGCCCAGGTGTAGCATATATCATGCATATATCAGGAGGTGTTAACCGTCCTACTGCTAAGGGTGAAACAGCCATTGCCTCATACCGTCCATGCGGAACGACATCCATCTCTTGTTGATGACGTGAAGAAGCTAACTCGTTTTCAAACCAAACTCCCGCCATATCTTTACCAGAGAGCCATTGTTCATTACGAGGGTGCAACCCAAGTACAACTTGACACTGTGGTCCAACGAGGTCTTCTGCAGTAATACCGACCGTCCAACCTAGACGTGCTGCTTGAGCAACGATTTGATCTGCAGTATGAATATCTCTTGGACGACGAATTTTGGGTATAACCTCCATCTCTTCTTTATTCTCAAATAGTTTCATCCCAATAGGAGTGGTTTTTAATCGCAAATATTGATATAATTCATCCACTATATACTTCCAATCATAATCTTCTTGAATATTATCCATTTATACCCCTCTTCTTTATCCTTCACTCAATAAATTATTTGTTAACAACATAGTTTACAGATCCTTATTTTTACTGCTATCTGTTGACTTTAACTCTCTTAGTCACCCTTCTAGATCACCTAAAAAAGCAGAACCATTTACGTGTAATTAAAATACAGGCAAATGGTTCCTATTTTATCATCCGCTCTACTGATATGATAACGCTTACATTTTATTGCTTAGTTCGTAATTTGATAATGGTTAGTATATTGTCTTCGTAATACATGTTTTTGAATTTTACCCGTTGCAGTCAGTGGTAATTGTTCTAAAATCACCACTGATTTAGGAACCTGAAATCCTCCTAGGTGTTCCTTACAATAGTTAATAATGTCTTCTTCTGTTGCCTGACTGCCTGGATTTAACACAACAAATGCAGTAACCGCTTCTGACCATCGTTCATGTGGTAAACCAACAGCTACAGCATTAGCAACATCCTTATGCGTAAGAAGTACACCTTCGACTTTAATTGAAGCGACATTTTCTCCACCTGTTTTAATAATATCTTTTTTACGATCAACAAAGACTAGTTGACCATCTTCATCCCAATACCCTAAATCTCCAGTATGATGCCAGCCAAACGCTCTGCTTTTCGCTGTCTCTTCTTCATTTCTAAAGTAGCCGTTCATAACGTTAGGGCCACGATGAACAATTTCACCTACTTGACCTTTCTCCAAAATATTTCCATCATCATCCATAATAGCTGTATCGTTAATTAGATTAGATGTTCCCCAATAGGATCCGAAACGACGTAATTGTTCTTCTGGTCTAAATGTCATCGTTGCTGGATAAATTTCTGTTTGGCCAGTTCCTAAAGCAAATTCAGCTTTAAATTCGTGAATACACTTTTCTAATGTTTGACGGTCCATAGGTGCCATAGCGTAAGTACATCTTCTTAGAGAACTTAAGTCATATTTCGGTCGATTCGGATGATATAATAATGCTTTGTACATAATCGGTAGAGCAAACATATTTGTAATTTGGTGATCTTCAATGGTTTTCATTAATGCTTCTGGTTCAAAACCACTAATTACTACAGAGGTTGCTCCACGATGAAGAGCAGACACGGTAAACGTATGTTGCGCACAATGGAACAGTGGCATCATCGTCAAAGTCTTTTCGTCTTCTTGAAAGTTGCTTTCTATGATATTCCCTAAGCTTGCGATATATACAGCTAAATGACTTGTCATTACTCCTTTTGGATTACCTGTTGTCCCACTGGTAAACATAATTTGTGCAACATCTCGATCTTCAATTTCAACTTCTGGCTCAACTTCAGATTGGTCTTCAAGTGCAAGTAAGAATGTATTTGTATCTCCTAAACTCCCACGGACTGCAAGAATATTTTGGCAACTCTTTTTAAATGTTTCGATATCATTTTGAATTAAAGGTGCATCACCCATGATTAACTTAGCTTCGACTTGATCTAAGATATAAAGCTTCTCATTAATAGAAATACCAGGATTAATCGGAACCCAGATTAGACCCGCTTTAGCAATTCCATTGTAAATAACAACATATTCCCAGGAGTTCATGCAAATCGTTAAAATGGTATCCCCTTTGGTATAACCTGAACTTAATAAATAGTTAGCAAATTGATTCGATAACTGATCTAATTCTCGATACGTGATTCTCTTTCCTCCATCAATAATAGCTACCTTATCAGGAAATCTCGCAGCATTCCGGCGAAGAATATCGCCAATGGCTACACGGTTTACGATACTTTGCATTCAAATTCCTCCCTTTATTGAGCTTTTTTATTTATTAATGCTTTGGAAATTCCAACAATTGCTGGATCTCCATTTTGTTTAACAATCTGTTGTTTGGTAGTAACAACGCCAGTTCCATTGCCTTTATCTTGAAGGTCTAGCACTTCAAGTTCGACATGGATCGTGTCATTAATAAATACTGGTTGAATAAAACGCAGCTTATCTACACCATAATTGGCGACGATAATTTCAGGCTCCATTCTTGTAAGCCCTGTCCCAACTGATAAAACTAACATTCCGTGTGCGATGCGCTGTTTAAACAAAGTTGTTTTAGCATACTCAATATCTGTGTGAAGAGGATACCAATCACCGCTAAAAGCAGAGAACATCACAATATCTGTTTCCGTAATTGTTCTCGCTCGCGATTTCCACTTTTGACCTATTTCAAAATCTTCAAAAAATTTATCAAACAATTCACCCTTACCTCCCTTCTCCAAATCTACTTAAGCTTCTTTTCTTAAAACTGTTTTTAAGATTTTACCTGTTGCATTTCTAGGTAACGCATCAACAACTTCTATTTTCTTTGGCATTTTATATCTAGCAATTTTTCCGTCTAAAAATTGTTGAATGTCCTCTATTGTAAATGGACTACTCGCATCTTTTAGTGAGATAACTGCTTTGATAGACTCACCCCACTTTTCATCTGGGTAACCAATAATTGCAGCCTCTCTTATATTGGGGTGACGATAAAGAACTTGTTCTACTTCAATCGGATACACATTTTCGCCGCCTGTAATTATCATGTCTTTTTTACGGTCGACAATATAAATAAATCCTTCATCATCAAACTTTGCAAGATCTCCTGTATAAAACCAACCGTCTTTTATTGCTTCCTTCGTCGCTTCAGGTTTGTTCCAATAACCAACCATCACATTCGGTCCTCTCACGATCAGTTCACCAACTTCTCCAGGTGGAACATCACGGTCATTGGGGTCGACAATTCTAACATCCGTATGAACAGGTGCCTTTCCAACCGAGCCATTTTTACGGATAGAATTTTTAGCATCTAGTAAACTAACAAAAGGTGCAGTTTCCGTTAAACCGAAGCCCTCATAGAATGGAATGCCTCGAGCCTGAAAATATTCAATGATCGTAATTGGACAAGGAGCTCCTCCAGATACACAAAACCGTAGAGAGGAAATATCGTAATCATCGAATTTATCAACTGTTGTAAGAGCTTGCCACATCGCAGGAACGAAGAAGAGACCAGTAATTTTCTCTTCTTGAATTTTTTGCATAACACTCTTCGGGTCAAAATTATCATCTAAAATAACTGTTCCACCTTTGTAGAAGAGTGGTGTAGTAAAAACACTCATTCCACCGATATGAAATAATGGAGCTACAGTTAAGGTAATGTCTGTATTATGGGTAGGCATAAAATTAATGCAGTTAATTGCATTCCATTGAGTATTACCATGACTCAGCATCGCCCCTTTTGGACGCCCGGTTGTACCTGATGTATACATCATTAAATGTATATCATCTAAACTAATATCATAACCTGGTTCTTCAGTAGAAGAGCCTTCAATTAAATGCTCATATTCATAATCTTCTTCATGTGGATTGCTTCCTACATGAATATAATCTATTAACTTTGACTCTTTTTGCCTGAGTGCATCAACTACAGGTCTTAATCGCTCATCATAAATAAAATGATTCGCCCCCGAGTCGTTCACAATATATAAGACTTCATCTACACTCAAACGGAAATTGATCGGTACAAAAATGGCGCCAATTTTTGCACAAGCAAACATCGATTCTAACGCTTCATTTGTATTTAGTAATAAAGCATCGACTCGGTCGCCTTTTCTAACTCCTAAAGAAACAAAAGCATGTGCTAATTGATTTACTCGTTCATTCAACTCACTATAGGTAAACCGTTTATCTTTGAAAACGAGAGCGAGCTTATCTGGATCAAACTCGCTATATTTTTTTAGCCAATTTCCTATTCCTTTTGTCATTTTGATCAACTCCCTTTTATTTTAGGTTGTGTTTATAAATGTTGTTAGATCGGTCTCATCGCTTGGAATCCAAATTAGCTAGATGAACCCAACGTCAACAAATCTTTATTTATTTTAATAGGTACATAACCTATCTATTAACTAAGAATCGTAGAGTGCTTTCTTGCTGGTAATGGGAAATCTTTATTTTCAAATGTTTCATAACGACTGATAAGCTCTTTTCTAAGTTCACTAGGAACTATTAAATCATCAACGACTAGTTCCCCTGCAAGTTTGAACGTATCGTAACCAGCACGATATTCATCACGTAATTTTTTAACCAATTCTTCTCGTTCTTGTGGATCTTCAACAGCACGAATTTTATTGTAATATACAGCATTAATAGCTGCTTCAGGACCCATAATTGCAATTTCGGCCGAAGGAAGTGCAATTGTTGTATCTGGCTCATATGCAGGACCTGCCATCGCATAAATTCCTGCGCCGTAAGCTTTTCTGACTATGACACAAATTTTTGGAACATTGGCACATGAACTTGCAAAAATAAAGTTACGACCTTTACGCAAAATTCCTTCTTGTTCTACTTTTGTTCCAACCATAAATCCAGGTGTATCACATAAGTAGAGCAATGGAATGTTGTAAGCGTCACAAGTCCAGACAAATTTAGCACCCTTATCTGCAGACTCTGGGAAGATCGCCCCACCTTTTTGCATTGGTTGGTTCGCTACAATTCCAACAGTCTTTCCATTCAATCTCGCAAAGCCCGTTACTAACTCTTTAGCAAAGTTCGCTTTAATTTCTAAGAAACTATCACCATCTACAATTGACTCAATTAATTTGCGAACATCATATGCACGGTTAGGCTCTTGCGGAATGATATTATCGATTTCTTTCGAATCTCGAGTCGGCTCTACGGATGGAAATTCTGGTAACTTAGCTTCAAAGTTATCAGGTAAGTACGTTAGCAGTTTTTTAACAATCTGGGCTGCCTCTTCTTCGGACTTGGCAATAAAGTCTGCTGAACCACTCTTGGACGTATGCATTGTCGCACCACCGAGCTCCTCAACATCTACTTTTTGGCCCGTTGCCATTTGTACCATTCGTGGAGAGGCGATCGCCATTCCAGAAATTTTATCAACCATGACAACAAAATCAGAAAACACTGGCATATAAGCCGTTCCAGCAAAACATGGACCATAAAGAACAGCTATTTGTGGTACTCGACCTGAAAGTACACTATGGTTATAAAAGATCTTTCCGCCCGAATATTTTTCAACGTGATAACCACCAGCCTCATCTATACGGCCACCTGAGGAATCGATAAGATAAATTAGCGGACGCTTTCCTCGAATAGCAGACTCTTGGATTCTTAGAACTTTTTCACTATGATATTTCCCCATAGATCCTGCTTTAACTGTAAAGTCACTAGCAATAAAATAAGCAATCCGATCGTCAATTTTTCCCGTTCCAGCTACTACACCGTCGGCTGGTAGTCGTTCATTTAGATTATTCGCAAAAAGTCCTGTTTCATAGAATGGTTGCTCATCATCGAAGTAAAGCTTCAGACGATCGCGAACAAATAATTTACCAAGTTTCTTTATCTTTTCATGGTCAGGTCCACCTTTTTCAATTCGTTCTTTTTCTGCAAGTACTTTACGTTCACGTTCCACAGCAAACACCATCCTTGTTTTTAGATTAATATAAATTAAGTAGCTATTATTTTAGATTGAAAGATGATTAAGATAGGATTCCTAATCGTTTCGTTAAAATTTCATTCATAATTTGAGTCGTCCCACCGCCGATGGATTGAATTCTAGCATCGCGCCAGTAGCGTTGAACAGAATACTCCATCATATAACCGTTTCCACCATGAATTTGAACTGCTTGGTCCGTTACTCTGCGAATCATTTCAGCAGTAAATGCTTTTGCCATTGTAGCTTCTGTTACACAATCTTCACCTTTATCGTACAAATACAAGGCGCGGTACGCTATGCTTCTAGCTTTTTCAATGTCAACAGCCATGTCAACCATTTTATGGCGAAGTACTTGGAAATTAGAAAGTGGTTGACCAAATTGAATTCTTTCTTTACTATATTTCTTCGTATCTTCCAAAGCCAGTTCTCCAAGACCTACACTTCCTAGCGCCATACTAATTCTTTCAAACTGAAAATTTTGCATGATGTATTGAAAGCCATTGTTTTCTTCACCGATTAAGTTTTCCTTAGGTACACGGACGTTATCAAAGAATAGTTCTCCAGTATCCGACGATCTCCAACCTAATTTTTTTAATTTTTTTCCCACGGAATACCCTTCAGAACTAGTTTCAACAATAAATAGACTTATATTTTTATGAACGGGTTCTTCCTGAGTTTTGGCTGCAACGATGACATAATCAGCATTGACTCCGTTCGTGATAAACGTCTTCGAACCATTTAGAATATAGCCATCCCCATCTTTTTTTGCAGTCGTCTTCATTGCAGATACGTCCGAACCACCGCCTGTTTCAGTAATGGCTAATGCTGAAATTGCATCTCCCTTAATACCAGGTACAAGGTATTTTTGCTTTTGCTCATCATTTCCATATTTCCAAATATTCGTCATCGCTATGCCTGTATGTGCTCCTAATGATGCACCAATACCACCAGAACCACATTTAGCGAGCTCTTCAATTAAAACGGCTTCAGTAATAATATCCAATCCACCGCCACCGTATTGTTCTGGAAACTTAATTCCTAAGTAGCCAAGTTCACCCATTCGTTGATACAAGCTTCTCGGCACTTCTCCATCTTTTTCCCACTGTTCCACATTAGGTTTCACTTCTTTTTCAACAAACTTACTTACTGCTTTTCGAAACATTTCATGTTCTTCAGTAAATATCCAATGAGACATTATTGTCCCTCCCTTTCTCATAAGCCGATTTGTTTAGCGATAATTTCCTTCATGATTTCATCTGCTCCTCCACCGATACGTGGCAAACGACTATCTCTCCAGTTTCGTTCAATTGGATACTCGTTCATATAACCATTTCCACCATATATTTGTAGAGCACGGTCAGATACCCAATGAGCCATCTGAACTGCTGCAAGTTTTGTCATTGAAATTTCCTTAGCAGGAACCTCTCCTTTAGAAAATCGATAAGCAGTTGAATACGTTAACTCTCTGCAAATTTCAATTTCGGATTTCATCTCCGCTAATAAATGAGCAATCACTTGGAAGTTACCAATCGGTTGGTCAAATGCTTTTCTGGATTTGGCATAATGTAGAGCATGTTCATAAGCGTACTCTGCTCCACCAATTGCTCCTGCTGCACCCACCATTCGCTCACCTTGGAGCTGCCACATGATTTGGTAGAAACCCTTCCCTTCTTCTCCTAGCAGATTTTTATGCGGAACCCGCACATTATCAAAGATAAGCTCTGCTGTATCAGAAGATCTCATCCCAACTTTATCTAGCTTTTTACTAACTGAAAAACCAGGACGGTCCGTTTCAACTAAAAAGAGACTAATCCCTTTTGGTCCAGGGTCATCTGAAGTCCTCGTTACTAGAGTGACAAAATCAGCTCTCGTTCCATTTGTAATATAAGTTTTTGTGCCATTTATTACCCATTCATCTCCATCACGTCTTGCTCTCGTTCGAATGCCTTGCACGTCTGAACCGTGATCAGGTTCTGTAATTCCGATTGCAGCGATTTTTTCTCCTCTAATAGCTGGAGTTAGAAAGCGTTCATGCTGATCTTTTGTACCAAATTTATATATTGGAGGGGTTGCCATATCTGTTTGTACAGCTATAGCCATTGGTACACCACCGCAACCGCATTTATTCATCTCTTCTGCTAACACAATAGAAGTGAAGTAGTCTCCTCCTTGCCCACCAACTTCTTCAGGGTAGTGTAAACCTAGGTAACCGAGTTCTCCCATCCTAGTAAATAACTCTCTTGAAAACTCTCCTGCTTCTTCCCATTCATCTACAAACGGCGCAATTTCTTTTTCCACAAATTTGCGTACTGTTTTACGTAGTTCATCATGTTCTTCCGTAAAATATGGCTCATATGGCATATTGTTCACCTCATTTAATAGTTTCTAACACGAGTTGTTCATCGACTTCAATTTCCATTCGTAATAAATTGGAACCAAAACACTTCCCTAAATTATCTAATCGGATAGAGGAAGAACCTCCTCCGTTTAACGCTTCACTACAGACAAAGTTCAAAGCAAAAATATTTGGCATTTCAAATCGAACAACTTCCCCTTCTACTAGGCCATTAAAATGTTCCTTAACTTTTTCTGGGGTTACTTCAGTAAGGAAAATGTTATAGATTTCTTGATTTGGTGCAAATAAGGCAACATTGACTGTATTTCCTTTGTCACCTGACCTAGATTGTGCAATTTCCTTTAGTTTTACTTTGACCATTCTTTACACCTCCTCAATTTCTACCTTCAGATGCTCCTCTACCATTTCACGTGGTATTAATGCTGACCACATGCCGATTAGAGCCCTCGGAGCTGCATTTCCAGTAAAGCCACTCATCGTCGGTGGACCATTTAAGGCAAGCGGTGGAAATAACCGACTAAAGCGAGCTGCTTCTGGTTTCGTTTTGGCTCTAACTGCCATTCTTAGAAATACTTCATTCAGTTCATCAGCATGATCATGTGCTAATGGACCATGCAAAGAGTTGTATCCTAGAAAATCAGTTCTTACCTCATCGTAGTTCCATTGCATTCGTTCCATTTGTGTTCGAATGATTTCATCAACCTTTTTAGCTTTTAACATTGCATCCGGCCAGGTGAATCCAACAATCACTTGACCTACGTATCCATTTTCATAACCCATAACTGCTTTCAATGTATTTGGCTTCGGTTTTCCTTTCGTTCCAGTTACTTTTACTTCATTTGGTCCGATATTTTCTAGTTTTACATTTGTTAAATCAACGACAACATCAGGTGTAATATAAGCTGAAGGGTCGTGGATCTCATATAACATCTGTTCTTTTACAGTATCGACAGTTACTAGTCCTCCACGGTCCTCTACCTTACTTACTACAAACTCACCATCTTCCGAAACTTCAGCAATCGGATAACCTATTTGATCAAACCCCTCAATTTCCCACCATTTTCCACTGAAATTTCCACCAGTTGATTGTGCTGAACATTCGAGTAGATGCCCCATAAATACACCACTAGCCAGTCGATCCCAGTCGTCTTCACTCCAATTAAACTCATAAATCAACGGGGCTAGAAATTGTGCTGTGTCTGTCGTTCTTCCTGTGATTACGATATCCGCACCTAACCTTAGGGCTTCAACGATCGGCTGTGCACCTATGTAAGCGTTTGCAAATTCAAGCTTACTTTTCACTTTTTCAATAGTTTCACCCGTTTCTAGATGGGTTAGGGCTACTCCTTTTTCTTGGAATTCCTCAACGCGATCAAGCACGTTATCACCCGTTACAACAGCAACTTTTAAATTTTTAATTCCGAGGTCTCTTGCAACCTTAAGGACTTCCTGCTGGGCTCCCACGGGATTAATTCCACCTGCATTCGTTAAAAGCTTAATTCCTTTTTCCTTTACGTATGGAAGGAGGGCTTTCATTTGCATCGAAATATCCTTTGTATAACCTGCATTTTCATTCTTTTTCTTGTCTTTGACTAAAATGGCCATCGTTAGTTCTGCTAATGCATCAAAGCAAATGTATTGAACATTTCCTTTTTTTGCAGTTGCTATAGCAGGTTCAATCGTATCTCCATAAAAACCTTGGGCAGCTCCTATGCGTACCGTTTTCATTCTACTTTCACCCCCACATTAATTAAGAATTATTAATCGTCGCGATTACATCGTCTTCTTGAACAAAGTCACCTTCTGCCACTTTTATGGAGGCTACAATACCGTCATGAGTAGCTTCTATGGGGATTTCCATTTTCATCGACTCTAATATCACTAAAACATCCCCTTCTTTGACGACATCGTTTTCCTTGACTTCTACCTTCCAAACGTTCCCACTCATCGAAGCTTGAATTTCTATCATCATTACCTCTCCTTTTTATAACAAAATATATTTTTATTTTCCTGTCCAGTTGGGACGTCGCTTCTCTAAAAATGCTGTGGCACCTTCACGTAAGTCTTCACTCATAAAAGAAACGAGGCGCAGGTTGGTTAAATAATCAAAAGACTTCATTAAATCCATTTGTTCCGTCGTATAAAAAGCATCTAAGCTTAATTGAACAGCTAACGGGCTAAATGATGCGACTTGCTTTGCTAGTTTCATTGTTTCAGCATCAAGTTCATCATGCTCCACTACTCGGTGAACTAAATTTAAATCCTTCGCTTGTTGTGCTGAAATAATTTCTGCTGTTAACATTAATTCCATCATATTACGGTCTCCAATAGCCCGGCGTACCCAAGGCATTATCACAAATGGAACTAAACCAAGCTTTAATTCAGTTAGACCTAATTTCACTTCTGTTGATGCAATTGCTAGATGACTCATCGCAACAAGCCCCGTTCCCCCACCTAAAGCAGGACCATTTACTGAAGCAATGAGGGGTGTCTTAATTTCAGCACCTACTTTGAAGAGTTCAGTACTTGCTTTTCCCTCAAAATAAAGTTCAGGTGCTTTTTTTTCTAGGTTTTTCTTAAACTCCTTTAGATTGCCCCCGGCAGAAAACGCTTTTCCTGCACCTGTAAGAACAATTGCTCTAATAGCAGAATCATCGTCTGCTTTTCTAATTGCTAATAGTAATTCATTTGCAGATTTCTCTGTTAAGGGATTTCTCATTTCAGGTAAATTTAAAGTGATTTTAGCAACATTTCCTGATACTTCATATAAAATGGTTTCGTAGTTCATAGTCACACCTCTTTGTGAATTGATAATTTGACAGTCATCTTTAACATTGCAAGTTATGTGCCAAAATTAAAGTAGCTAAATGACAGCAAACTTTTTAAGATAGCTGGACACCATAAAGGACAATTGTTCATTTGAGTGAACAATTACTTAACAACTGTTCACTTAAATGAACAACAGTTTATTGTAATTTTTTCTCAGTATTGCTATAATCATAAGTATATTAATATTACTGAATTTTCTGTTTTTAGGGGTGGTCTTATTGATCGTAAAAAACTTTACAACCGTTGATTATATTAATCTATCTCCTGAAAGCACAATTCGCGAAACAATTGCTGCTTTTCTTCATCATCGAGTAGATATCGGTTGTATCACGAGAGAAAGTAAACTAGTGGGCATCGTACATAAGCATTCAATCCATCGTGCATTGTTACAAGATTTTTCAATGGATGACTCTATCCAACCGTTCATCAATGAAAGTGTCGTCACCATTAATAAAGATCAGCATTTAACAGAAGCTAGAGAGATTATGATTGCAGGAAATGTCAGTCAAGCTGTTGTTCTCGACGAGACAGGAAAGATATATGGCATTATGTCAAAGTCTGACCTTGTTACCTCCCACATGACAGCCCTTGAAAATACGCTGAATAGATTGACATCTCTTATAGAAAATTTACAGGATGCAGTTATATTAGTAGATCCTTCTCTCAAGATTACAATGTTCAATAAAACATCTTTATCATTACTAGGTCTAAATAAGAACACATTAAATGGCACATCCATAGACCGAGTGTTGCCTCCATTTAAAAAATGGTTAATAGAAACATTGAAGACGGGAGAAATTCAAGAAGCTAAGCGAATTCGTTATCGTGAGTTAACAGTTATTGCCTCTTTTATCCCTATTCGGGAATTTAACCAAATATCTGGTGCCATGGTAGTGCTAAGAGATGTCACTTCATATGAAAGTATTGCTAATGAATTAGAAACAACAATCAAATTGAAAAAAATATTAGATAGTGCCCTTGAATTGGCCTATGACGGTGTCGTCGTAACCGACAATAATGGAGTTATTACCCTGTCAAACCAGGGCTTTCTAGACTTATTACACTTCGAAAAACAAAATGAAATTATCGGTTTCCCCATTACAGAAATTGCACAACAAATTCCCTCACATCAAAGTCTAACCCTGAATAAAAAAAACGAAGGCGAACTCATCAATATAAATCATAAAAACTGTATAGTAGCTCAAATGCCCATTTATCAAAACGGCCAAAAATTAGGTGCCATCTTTAAGATAATTTTCCGTCAACTAGATGCTTGGAAAGATATGCTTTTACACATGGAACATTTAGAACATGAGATTTCCTTCTACCGCGGAGAATTAATCCGAATTTCAAAAGAAAACGATCCTTTTGCCCATGTAATTACAAATAATGATGCAATGCAAAAATTCAAAAAAGAAGCCACGATAGCTGCAAAATCATTTTCAACAATATTAATAACTGGTGAAAGCGGGACAGGAAAAGAGCTTATCGCTGAAGGTATTCATACTGCTTCGGGAAGAGAAGGCGCTTTTATTAAAGTCAATTGTGCTGCTATTCCAGAGGAACTATTAGAGTCGGAATTCTTTGGTTATGTGGAAGGAGCTTTCACTGGTGCTAAAAAAGGTGGGAAACCAGGAAAATTTGAATTAGCTCATAATGGAACTTTATTTTTAGATGAGATTGGCGATATGCCTTTAGCTCTACAAGTAAAGCTATTAAGAGTTTTACAGGAACAAGAGTTTGAAAGAATTGGAGCAACGAAAACGACGAAAGTAGCCGTTCGTATTATTTCGGCAACGAATAAAGACCTTGTAACCCTTGTAAAAGAAGGTAAATTCAGAGAAGATCTTTACTACCGGATTCATGTCATTCACTTAAATATTCCTTCTTTACGGGATCGCATCGATGATATACCTATCCTTTGTAATCATTTTGTTAAGAAGATTAACCTCAAAACAAATAAAAAAATCTTCGGTGTTACCCCAAAAGTCATTCAAGTTTTTCAAAATTATCATTGGCCAGGTAATATTAGACAATTAGAAAATGTTCTTGAACGTGCCTATCATTACTGTCAAAAAACAAAAATTGAAGTGCACCATCTTCCTAAAGAGATCCTGGACAGTTGTGATGTATTAGCAGAACCTGTGGCTTCCCTACCCAAAAATGAAGCTGACTTACCAATTAACCGACAACGCTCAATGGACCAAACCGAAAAACAAGTAATCATTCAAGCCCTCCTACAATGTGAAGGTAACCGTACAAAAGCAGCAAGATTGTTAGGTGTAAGTAGAACCACACTCTATCAAAAAATTAAAAAGTATAATATTAAAGAGGAACTCAATTTCACAACTTCTTATTAAACGTTAAGTTGGTTTGCCGGGTTATGAAAGCGCTTTAATTATAATCCAGCAAACCAAAAATATGAGAAAAAAGTAGAGTTAAAAATAACTCTACTTTGAAAACTCATTTTTACTTTAAACTTTTGAAATTGACGAATTGCTAGTTACCATCTGTACCGCTTGCTGGTACTCTTCTTTCATTTCACGAACAACTTCTGCAATCGGTTGAACGTTCTTAATCGCTCCAACTCCTTGTCCAGCTGACCATACATCCTTCCATGCTTTTGCTTCGTTTTCATGGTGATCAGCGTGAGCTACATCTATTTTATCAGGTCTTTGTAAATTATCTAGATCAAGACCGGCTTTTTGTAGACTAGGAATAAGGAAGTTTGCATTAACTCCGCTAATTGCATCGGTATAAAGAATATCATCCACATCTGATTCTACTAACATTTCCTTATACCCTTCACTCGCCATTGCTTCTGTTGTAGCAATAAAACGAGTACCCATATAAGCGAAATCTGCTCCAAGTACTTGTGCCGCAAGTACATCTCTTCCGCTCGAGAGACAACCTGCTAAGATCGTAATTCCATTCCAAAATTGCTTGACCTCAGCTACAAAGGCAACTGGGTTAATCGTACCGCCATGCCCTCCTGCTCGATTACAAACAAGAATTAACCCGTCAACCCCACAAGTTGCTGCTTTCTTGGCATGTTTCGTGGAAATAACATCTGAAAACACAAGACCACCATATTCATGAACAACTTTCACTACTTCAGCAGGGTTTCCTAGTGAAGTAATAACAATTGGTGGCTGATATTTCTTTAATAATTCTAAATCCGTTTCAAATCGTTTATTGGAACGGTGAATAATGAGATTAACTCCCCACGGGGCAATTTTTCGGTTTGGCTCTTCTTTTCTTGCTTGGTCTAACTCTGCATTGATTTGATTCATCCAGTCTTCTAATATTTCTCCAGTACGAGCATTTAATAATGGGAATGTCCCAATAATTCCAGCTTTACACCCTTCTATGACCATTTCCGGCCCGGAAACTAAAAACATCGGTGCGGCTATGACTGGCAACTCGACTTGTTCTGTAATATTTACAGGTAGTAGACTTGACATTCTTAATCATCCTCACACTTCATAGTTTATTTATCTAATTTGCAATAATTAAAATCACTTAGAAACTAACTGATTTTAACGAGTTGCTTACCGAGGTTATCACCTCTAAATAATCCTAGAAACGCATCTGGTGCATTCTCTAATCCTTCAACGATATTTTCCTTATATTTAATTTTGCCTTCACTTAACCATTTTGCTAAATCACTAACGCCTTCTCTATATTGATCTGCATAGTCTGAAACGATAAATCCTTTTAGCAGAACACTTCGCTTTAGGAAATTCCCTAAGAAACGCGGGCCCATTTCAATTTGTGTATCATTGTAGTGTGCAATTTGACCACAAAGTGCGATACGAGCGTGAAAATTTAATAGTGAGAATACAGCATCTGAAATTTCCCCGCCTACGTTATCAAAGTACACATCAATTCCATTCGGACAGGCTTCTTTTAATGCTTTGCGAATGTTATCAGTCGTTTTATAATTAATAGCCGCATCAAAGCCTAATTCCTCTGTTAAATACGCATTTTTTTCATCAGAACCAGCGATACCAACAACACGACATCCTTTGATCTTAGCAATTTGACCCACGATCATACCGACAGCTCCAGCTGCACCAGAAACTACAACAGTTTCTCCTTCTTTTGGTTGACCAATATTGAGTAATCCAAAGTACGCTGTTAAACCTGGCATTCCTGTAACATAAAGAGCAGTGGTAATAGGCGCGCGATTAGGATCTATTTTTCGAATTTGATTCCCATCAATAGCCGTATAATCTGCCCAATCAAGGAGTCCCGTTACGGTATCACCTGGGTTAAATTTAGTATGTTTTGATTCAATTACAGTACCAACTACTCCACCTTGGAGAGGTTTGTTCAGTTCAAATGGCGCTGTATATGATTTCGCATCACTCATCTTTCCTCGCATATAAGGATCTACCGATAAATATTGAGCTTTTACGAGAACTTCATTTGGTTCTAATGAAGGAATCTCCGTTTCTACAAAGCTATATGTTGATTGATCTGGTAATCCATTTGGTCGTTGTGCTAGTAAAATTTGTCTGTTTCTACTTGCCACGTTCTCACCCTCTTTTTTGAAATAATAATCTATACTTTGCTTTCTATCTTTATTAAATTCTATATTTCTTTGAAAACTCCTTGAAAAAATCAAGATTTTTTTAGAATTTTCCAATAAAGTGTGGTTCAATATAGGTAATAAGAATTATTCGAGAAGAATATTTTTCCGTATCATTTTTCTCGTTTATAATACTAGATTATTTATTTTTACATATTTTTTAAAATCGTACACTAATATATAAATTGGAGGAATTGAAGATGACATTAGATTCGCAAGCCAAATTCTTTTTAGACCAACTGGCCACTGCAAAAACTCCACCTGTAAATGAACTTTCCGTGGAGGAAAATCGCGCAAACGCTCAAAAGTTTAAATTTTTAGGTGGAATTCCTGAACAAGTAGCTAAACTAGAAAACACTTCTGTTCCTGTTGACGGCGGTGAAATTAACATTCGTATTTATACACCTGAAGGCGACGGTCCATTCCCTGTCTTCATATATTTTCATGGTGGCGGTTGGGTTATTGGAGATATAGAAGTGGTTGATCCACCACTAAGAGCTGTAACAAATCGCGCGGAAGCCATAGTCGTTTCTGTCGATTACCGGCTTGCCCCTGAACATCGCTTTCCTACGGCAACTGAGGATTGTTATACCGCTACTAAATGGGTAGCCGAAAATATTACCCGTTATAACGGTGACCCAAGTCGGATTGCGGTAGGTGGGGATAGTGCAGGTGGAAATTTAGCTGCTGTTGTAACATTGATGGCTAAAGAGCGAGGTGGTCCCACTATTTCTTTTCAAGTACTCATCTACCCAGCCACTAACTTCGCTAATAATACATTATCCCATCGCGAAAATGGTGAAGGATACTTTTTAACCAAAGGAGCGATGGACTGGTTCGCTCAACAGTATATAAGGGAAAATGAAAAGGAATTACCTTACGCTTCGCCCCTTCTAGCAGAAGATTTGACAGGTTTACCGCCTGCTTTAGTAATTACAGCACAGTATGACCCGCTACGTGATGAAGGTGAAGCCTATGCTAACCGACTTAAAGAATCCGGCATTCCAGTTGAAGTCACAAGGTATGATGGAATGATACACGGTTTCTTCTGGATGGCAGGCATTATAGATCAAGGAAAACATGCGATTGATCAGATTGGTAGTGCTTTAAAGAAAGCTCTTTCTTCTTGATATCGTAAGAACTATTTAACTTTCTTAGATTATCAGATGTTACGCCAAGCAATTTCTCTTCAGAAATATTCCATTATTGTTTTTCTAAAATACATTAGTTTTATTCCGAATATAAATTGTATATATAACTTTAAAAAATCATAGAATTGAGGGGTAAAATGACCGAACGTACTTTAAGCGAGATCCCGACGCTAGAAACGGAAAACTACTTCCTTCGAGGAATGACTAATGAAGACGTTACTGACTTATTTGCATTTATGAGTAACTCCGAAACGATGAAGTTTATAACGCCACACCCCGTAAAATCAGAACATGAGCTCCAGGCAACCATTGAAACAAGCCTTGAGAATTTTAGAGAAGAAAAAGAAATTCCTTGGGTAATCATTCACAAACAAAGTGATGAAATCGTTGGAATGTTTCGCTTTCATAAGTTAAACTTGTGGCATAAGAAAACGGAGATGGGTGTTGTTATTCGGAGAGACTTCCAAAGGCGCGGTGTGATGTCAGAAATACTAGCAAGTGTGCTCCCGTATGGCTTCAATACACTAGGATTAAACCGCATCGTTGGGGACATCTTTGCCAAAAATAAAGGCTCTGAAAAATTACTAATGAATTATGGATTTAAAAGAGAAGGTACATTAAGACAAACCGATTTCGACGGGACTCAATACCATGACACGGTCGTATTCTCTTTGTTAAAGTCTGAATTCACTTCAAGACAAACGTCTGTTTAATGTACATAATAAAAAGTGGTACCTGGCACCCATAATACTTGGTGCCAGGTACTTTTTACACATTTCACATAGCGATTATTGGTTTTCTAACAGATTTAATAATAAATCAGGTCGATCTGTGATAATACCATCTGCCCCTTGATCTAGCAGCAGTTTCATCGTTTCTTCATCATTGATTGTCCAGTAATGAACTTCCATTCCTTTTCGATGCGCTGCTTTAATCAATCTGGAGCTGGTTAAGTCAAAGATGCTTTCTTCTGTTGGAATTTGTACGGCATCTACATTCGGTCTATAGAGTCCGTTCAAAAACAACTTATTAAAAACTACAAAGTTAGTAATCTCTTCTCGGCCTCCACTTATTGCTACTCTTCCATCTGCCAACTCATCGAACGCTTCAATAATAGAGTGATCAAATGAGGCAATTAATACACGTTCCTCAAGCTCATACCGTTGAAGAAGTTCCCATAACAATTCGCTCATTACCTGATGACTACTTGGTGGGTTTGTTGCTTTCAACTCGATAACCATCTTCATTTCAGAAAAGTTGTCAAAAATTTCTTCTACTGTAGGTATCGTTATCCCTTTTCCTCTAAAACTGTATTCACCATCTAGGTCTTGGAAGTAATATCCTGCATCAAGCTGTTGAATTTCTTCTAAAGTGAGTTCAGCCACACTCCCCTCACCATCCGTTGTACGATCAACCGTTGAATCGTGAATAGCAACAAGTTGTTCATCTTTCGTAATATGGACATCGAACTCGATGACGTCCACACCTAATTGCCTAGCCTGTTCAAATGCCACGATTGTATTAGAAGGCGCCAAATGCTCTCCACCTTGATGTGCAATCACCATTGGTCGCTCACTTTCAAAAAATGGCTTCGCTGCTCGTTCTTGTACAGGTAAAAAATTTAGAATCATCCACACACCTATGATTACTACAATAATTGTAATCATTACAGATAACCAACGTCGCTTCTTCTGTTGATTTGTTGCTATATTCGCCATACGTCTCTTCCTCTCATATATAATTACTATTATGAATTCGCCTCTAGTTGTTTCTTCCCTTTAATTTCTTTATTAAGATAATATTAATTAATTTTTCATGTTTAATTCGCCACATAAAAAAATACGCAGCACGATTGGCGCTACGTAAAAAATCATTATCATTTTACTGTCTTTACAATAAACGAACTGACTTCGTTTTCATCTTCCATCATTTCTTCACTAAAAATGGTATTTGTTTGCGGGTCAAAAACGACAGCTTTAAAACATTTTTCTTGCTCATTATAAAAGAGTTCAACTGCATCGCCAAAATCTTCAGGAGGTCTACTAATATTAAAAGTCTCGCTTTCCACCTTACCGCTTCTTACATTGGCAATTTTGTCCTTCATTGCTTCTTTTAGTTCTTCCTTATTCATATAGTTCTCCTTTCCAAAGGTTTTTAATTGTTAGTATCAATCTGTAATGCCATTCTATTCAACCTTTTCAAGAACAGAGTAAAAGAGCATCTACATTAAAGATGCTCTCTTACTCAAAGATTTTATATTTTCTCGATGTCTACGCGTCCAGAGAAAAATGTTGCTCCCCCACCCATGTCTGCTACTCGATCGGGTGCGAGTGAATTAACGAAGTATTTTTTTCCTGGCAAATCAGCCCATAATCCCTGACTAACGACTACACCTGGTAAAACATTTTCTCCAACTGATGCAATCAGTTCGCATTCGCCACGGTCATTCCAAACTCGAACAGTATCACCATCTTCAATGGAGCGTTTTTCTGCATCTTTGCTATTCAAATGCAATCGTGGATATTTTTCTAAAGAAATATGCTTTTCATTGTTGGAAAACGTTGAATTTAAAAAGTTATGATTCGGTGCTGGAATAAATAAAAATGGCAAATCACCATCATTTACAATTGGCGTATACGTTGGCAGTCCTGGATATCCATCTCGTTCCATTTGTTCGGAATACAGTTCAATTTTTCCACTTGGTGTTGGAAGATTATTTAATAAATTAATTCTTCTATCTGCCTTTACATATTGTTTTTCAATAAGTAATTCATAGTTGATGTCCTTTACGTACGGATTATCTACATCGTCAATTGACTGACGAATTAATTGTTCATCTGTATCCTTGAATGCTTCCTCTTGAAACCCAAAAGCCTTAGCGAATAATCGAAACACATCAGGATTTGATTTACTTTCCCCGTACGGTGCGATAACAGGCTGCTGGATTTGCATATAATGGTGCCAATATGACGTATAAAAATCTGTATTCTCAAACGAAGAAGTCGCTGGTAATACAATATCTGCATACATCGCCGTCTCTGTTAAAAACAAGTCATGAACAATTAAAAATAAATCATCTCTTACCAACCCTTGACGAACTTTATTCCCTTCTGGTGTAACTACTGCAGGATTACTGTTATAAACATACATAGATCGAATTGGTTGGTTCGTCTCCAATAATGCTTGCCCGATCAAGTTCATATTAATAACACGAGCGTTTTTATTCTGTCTTAGTTCAGGGCGTTGGAGAGCTTTTACATTATGATTTAAAAAGGCACCATTTCCTTTAATTGCACCGCCACCTCTTACCACCCATTGTCCAGTTAAGGCAGGCAGACACGCAATTGTCCGAACCGCCATCCCCCCGTTATCATGATGCTGTAAACCGTTTCCGATCCGGATAAACGAAGGGGACGTCTGACCATACATTCGTGCAAGTTTATATATATCCTCAACAGGAACTCCAGTAATACTAGATACCGTGTTAGGGTCGTACTTCTCTACGTGATTTCCTAATTCTTTGTATCCTACTGTATAATTCTTTAAAAACTCATCATCAATCATGTTCTCAGAATATAAAATATGCATAATTCCTAGCGCCAGTGCCCCGTCGGTACCAGGTAAAATGGGAATGAACCAGTCGGCTAAGCGCCCTGTTTGATTTTTATGCACATCTATTACGACGATTTTCGCTCCATTTTTTCTTGCCTTCTGTGCGAGTGCCACTTGATGCATATTCGTACTAACTGCATTTACACCCCAGAAAATAAATAATTTCGTATCGATCGTCTCCTCAGGATCAGTCCCGAAGCTACCACCCATTGTATAACTATACCCTTTGGATCCAGCTGCCGAACAAATCGTTTGATCCTGAATACTTACACCTAATCGATTGAAAAAGCGGCGGTCCATTCCTTCCGCACTAATTCTTCCCATGTTTCCATAAAACCCATAAGGAAGAATGCTTTCAGGGCCTTCACTATCAATCAGATGAGTCCAGCGATCCTTAATTGCTTTAATTGCCTCTTCCCAGCTAATTCGTTCAAACTTCCCTTCCCCTTTACGACCTACTCGCTTTAGAGGATACTCTAATCGTTTCGGGTCATAAATTCGGTCGGTCATATGACGAACTTTGTTACAAATGTTTCCTTGTGTCACTGGATGATCGGGATCACCAGCAACTTTAATAATTTTTCCGTCTTTTTTTTGCAACAGAAGACCACATTGATCAGGACAGTCAAGTGGACATACTGCTGGAAAAACACCATTTTGCTCTTTTGTATAGGCCATATAAATATCCCTTTCATCTCATTAATCTATTTTTTATACCTAGTTTTATAAGAAAATCATATTCAAGTAAAATAAAGACATAATAGTAGAGTACCATTTTTTTTTCACTATCGCATCTAATTCATATGGAAATAGTTTAGATTATCGAAATAAAATTTTTTGTCTATAGATATGGTATATAATTTTTCTTCTAGCTCTATACCAAATTTGGGATATAATTGAAATGTAATTTTCATGATTATAAGTTCAATGTTTGGACAAATGAGAAGTTTCAATCGGCATATACGGATGTACTAACAGACGATTCTAATCAATTAATTATCGATCATCTAGTTTCATTTTATATGATCACGAAAAACTGCTTCTTAAAACAGCTCATTTAGAAGGGATTTTAGAATACCTGTCAAATAACGATAATTAACTTACAGGTGTAAACGAAAAAAAAGACAAATGAGTCTCCTTAATTATAATAGAAAGCCAGTCCACCATAAGTATGGGTGAACTGGCTTATTTCGTTTTCTACCACTATCCTGTTTTTCGACTAGTATTCTGATTCACTTTTACTTCTTCGACGTTATTTCTTTCTTTTAAAATCTTTAATGACTTGATCAAATAGGTCGGGATAATCTGTAAAAATCCCCGTCACTCCCAAGTCTAATGCTTTCCTCATATTTTCTTCTGTGTTCACAGTGTACGGGTGAATGTGTAAACCATTATTTCTAACACGCTCAACATAATCTTGGTTAATACGATTTAAGTTTGGTCCCACCCCAATCGCATATTGTTTAATACTATTTAACTGTGCTTCCGCTGCCTCTCCAAGTAAGGGAGTAGAAATAAGTTGAACAAGCGGTATATTTGGGTTCATTTCATTGATTATAAGTAAGCTGTCTGGATGAAAGGATTGAATAATAACATTGCTTGAACGACCGTTTACACCTGTTAATTTGTAGGCATCCATTAACTCTAGTAACGTTTCTTCCATTCCAGGATATAAAGCTGGTGATTTTGTCTCAATATAATAATTTGTGCTTCTGCCGAACCGCTGAAAAATCTCTTCTAACGTCGGCACCTCAAGTCCAACATATTCTTCCTTGGCCTTCCCTGGGTTTCTAGTATTAAACCACGAACCGGCATCTAGAGATTTAATTTCTTCAATTGTTAAATCTTTTACCGCCCCTTTTCCATTGGTCGTCCGATTAACCGTTGTGTCATGCATGGCAATTAAAGTACCGTCTTTCGTCATTTGCAGATCAATTTCAATGTAATCTGCTTTCATTTTTAAACCGAGTTCGTATGCAAGCATCGTATGTTCAGGAGCATGTCCAGATGCTCCACGATGAGCAACGTTTACAATTTTTTGTTCTGGAGCTGGAAAACTTGACTGACTTGCCGCTAACGACTGACTAGGTCCAAATAACTGTGTGACCAAACCTAAACCTACAACTAACATTGCTGACCTTTTCAACCACTTTTTCATTTAAATCTCTCCCTTCATATTTACAAATTTACTATAAGAGAGAAGTATTAAGATAAATCCCTATTTTTGTAAAGATTAGTGAGAAGTAGTCAAATGAGAACATAGACTTAATCTACTATAATTAATTCTCCTTAGTATATACACTTTATTTGGATACTAGTCTGTATAAACGCAATATAAACACTCCTTTAATATCACGACTTAGGTATAGAATTTAAAGACGCTCCACTCCTAGAATTCAAAATCTAATAATATTCTGTTATATTTTTTACGAAAATTAAGCTAATTTTACGAATTATTCAATTATATATATAAAAATTTACCTATTAATAACATTTTTTCAATAAAAGATATAGGAACGTCTATCTAATTAATTATTCTGAAAATTAGGTCTTACGCTATTCGAAATACCTTTTTAGTTACTCTATCATTGACACATAGATGAGAAAAAGGAGGTAAGAATTAAATTTTATTTAGGAAAACGTAATAGATCAAATCTTTTATTAAAAAAAACGTAACAGGAAGGAGTTTTATGATGCATAACACACTCAAGAAATCTATTATCGGTTTCCTTACTCTTGTACTAGTCCTCTCTTCATTTAGCTTTAGTGCATTAGCAAATGGAAAAACTGAGGTTAATTCAAATTCGGAACGTTTACTAGTCGTGTTCAAATCTGAAAATCTACCAAATAACGTAGAACAAATCATTTCAAATGCTGGTGGAGAAGTTACTTATGAGGTTCCTCAAATTGGAGTCATTGAGGTTACAACAAATACACCTGCTACTTTCCTAAAAGAAATGATGAACAATCGTCATGTATTATCAATCGGACCTTCTCAAGAAGTAACGCTTGATTTACCTGAATTTGAGGTTGCTAGTGAAGAAGTTGCTTCAGCAGCTCCAATTGAAAACATTTGGGAGTCTGGCTATCAATGGGACATTGAGCAAGTAACGAATAATGGAGCTAGCCATGATCTTTTAACAAATAATATTGATGAAGTAGTCGTTGCCGTTATTGATAGTGGTTTTGACTTTGATCATCCAGATTTAAAAAATAATGTAGATTTAGAAGGTTCAAGAACATTCGTACCTGGTACAGAAGGTGTAACAGACTCTTGGGATTATAACAGTCATGGTACTCACGTAGCTGGTACAATTGGAGCAGACGGCAATATGAAAGGTGTGGCTCCAGGAGTAACATTACGTTCTTATCGCGTGTTTGGTGCAACAGGTGGCGCACAACAAATTTGGATTACTGATGCCATTATTGCAGCTGCTAACGATGGTGCTGATGTAATCAACATGAGCTTAGGTGGTACACGTTTACTTGGTCAATGGTTCTACACAGATCCCGAGACTGGTGAAAAAATTCGCGGTGGAAACAGTGCTGCAGACTATGTTGCTTATAATCGTGCCATTCGCTACGCAGTAAACCAAGGAGCTACAGTTGTCTCTTCTGCTGGTAACTCCGAACAAGATTTAAAAAGCCCTGCAAAAGTTGCAGATTGGCAAAATGCTAACCGAAATGACGGTTGGGAAGCGCGTGGTGCTGTATTCTTCGTACCAGCACAAATGCCTGGGGTAATTACAGTTTCCGCTACTGGTGGTGGCTTTGGAACGGAAGATCGTTTAGCGTTCTATTCTAACTATGGAAATGGCGCGATTGACTTAGGTGCACCTGGTGGAGATTTAGGACCAGATAGACTTGGTGGAAGTAAATACTTAGTATTAAGTGCAGTTCCAACTTACATGAACTTTAACACCGGCCGTGGTCCAGAAGCTAAAGCTTTATTTGGTAACGGCTATGGTTGGAAGGGTGGTACTTCAATGGCTGCTCCTCAAGTTTCAGGTGTAGCAGCAGCGTACATCGCTCAACAGTTAGCGGTAACAGGTAAAAAACCTTCTCCAAACCAAGTACAAACTCGTCTTCAACAAACAGCAGTTGATGCTGGTAAAAGAGGATATGACGAGATTTATGGACATGGTATCGTAAACGCTGAACGTGCTTTATTAAACATTAGAAGATAATTACATTTTAAGATAATTACATTTAGTAAAAGAGGAAGGCGCATATCGTTGCCTTCCTCTTTTTATGGAATCAATCATTAGCTAACTGATTCTTACATGAATACATATTACATGTTTCTATAATTATAATATCTCGTCTAATGTACACAATAATAATGCGAGTTCCATGATAGCTGGATGTAACTTAAATACTTAGCAATTATTAAACTGTTTAAGCTTCTTATTCTTATTAGAAATAGAAGTGTATTTCTATTGGATGACACAGTTGAAAGGATACAAATATGATTACAGATATGCAATTGGTCTTTCTAATTTTAATCATAACTACCATCTGCTTTCTTATTCCACGTTTCAGAGCAGATTTAGTTGCTATTAGTTCTCTTTTAGCTTTATTATTAACAGGTTTAATTGATGTACCAGAAGCATTTGCTGGCTTTTCTAATAGCGTAGTCATCATGGTTGCCGCTTTATTTATTGTTGGAGCAGGTGTTTTTCAAAGTGGACTAGCTCAAAAAGCCGGAGATTTATTAGTTAAAAGTACAGGTAATAGTGAATTGAAACTAACCATTTTTATGCTTGCTTTAGTAGCTGTTTTGAGCGGCTTTATAAGTAATACTGGAACGGTCGCTATTCTCCTGCCTATTGTTGTTAGTTTGTGCAGGCAAATGCAACTTCACCCTGGAAAGCTTTTAATTCCTCTAGCTTTTGCTAGTAGTATGGGCGGGGCTTTAACACTAATTGGTACAGCACCAAACTTAATCGCAAGTCAGAGCTTGCATGATGCTGGATATGGTGCACTTAACTTCTTCTCGTTCACACCGATTGGACTAATTATGCTCTTAGGAGGCATTCTTTATTTATGGTTTATTGGGCGAAGAATGCTCGATAAACCTGTTGATAATAAAGATGGTACATCAGGTACGTTTGATGCAGCTGAGCTAGTTGATCAATACGGAATAACAAATTTCATTTTTTCTGTGAAAGTACCTCAAGAAAGCAGCATCATAGGCCATACGATCAAACAGCTTCACTTACCAAGTACGTATCATATTACCGTTCTAGAATTAATTAAAGAAGGGGCATCTTCCCTATTAAACCTTGCGGGACGTACACAATCTCAAAGAATAACGGTAGAGCCTAGCTATGTAGTTGAAGCTGGAGATACTTTTCTTATATTTGGTGAAGAAGATGCCGTTATAAAATTATGTAATGAGACCGGAATGACTTTATATAAAGGAGAAGCCTATCAACTTGAGGATTCTCATTTAGCTGAAGTCATTCTAACGCCACAATCAAGATTACTTAATCAGACCATTAAGGAAGTTAATTTTAGAGAAAAGTACGGATTATCGGTATTAGCAATGAAGCATCAATTTAGACCAGCCAAAAAGGCGACTGCTGACGAAAAATTGCTTTATGGAGATTCGATTCTCGTTCATGGGAAGTGGAAAGATATCAATCTTCTTTCCGCTGAAAAGAATGATACCGTTGTACTCAAATCGTCTGCTGAGGATACGGATCCAGCAAATACTACTAAAAAAAGTAGGATTGCAGGTGTCATCCTATTTTTCATGTTACTTGCGATGGTGTTTGAATGGGTTCCTGCAGTTGTCGCCATTGTCGTTGCTGCCTTACTTATGGTATTTACAGGGTGTGTGAGACAAACAGATCAGGCGTACCATGCTATTAACTGGCAAACTGTCATTCTTATTGCCTGTATGCTTCCAATGGCTACAGCATTAGAAAAGACAGGCGGGGTAACCTTTATGTCTGAAGGCCTCATCCAAAGTTTAGGAGCGATTGGACCTATTGCTGTCCTTGCAGGTCTGTATGCTATTACTTCAGTGTTTAGTCAATTTATTAGTAACACTGCTACAGCCGTTTTGTTATTTCCAGTTGCTATTTTAACAGCCGAACAATTAGGAGTGAGCCCTTTTCCTATGGTAATGGCCGTTGCCTTTTCTTCGAGTATGGCATTTGCTACACCTGTAGCTACACCTCCTAACGCTATGGTTATGGCCGCAGGGAAATATACATTTCTTGACTTCGTAAGAGTAGGTATACCTTTACAACTCCTCATCGGCTTAATTGCGGTCTTGTTGCTGCCGTTTTTCTTTCCTTTTTGATATAAAAAGGTTAGTTGTGAGAGGAAGGTCTTCTATTCAAATAACGTAACATGACCTTCCTTTTCACTTCTCCGCTCTTCCCCACGACCGCATTCACTCATCCGTTTTATACAAAAGAGCAACCCGTTTGGTTTCCTCTTGCTGGGAGTCGATGCATCGCTTCGAACTTTCTGACAATGCACTCTAAAGCAAAAATTCCCTTATGTACTTAACTAAGTACTTTTGCTTCTGATGACGTTTCATGTATTATAATGTTCGTCTATTGTTTCACGGACTAAGAGGCTCTTATTTTTATATAAACCAATGTTTTAAAGACTTATGAGGACTGGGAGGCTCTTATTTACATAAAATTATGTGATATTCACGGAATTTTCATGCAATAAGGGCCTGTGAGTCCGCAAAATAAATTAAAAGGGCATTTGGAACATAAATAAGGGCTTCTCAGTCCTCTTAATACATAAAGGAGTATCTACTCAGCCCTTTGAAAAGAAATTTTAACTAATGATAAACAAAGTGAATCTAAAAAAAGCACTACCCATTTGGATTGTGCTTTTTGCCTAGCGACGTCCCTCTAAACCTTTCTTTCCTACGGGGAAGTGGTCCATGAAGCCTCACCTTCGATGCCCCTCATGTCGTTCTACGAAAAGAAAGGTTTCCTCTCACAGGGGGACTTGATGCCTTGCTTCGAACTTTTCACATGATGTTTCCATCGGCTGATCCTTCGAAGCATTTGCCTCTTCGAGCCAAAGCTCTTCACCGCCTGAAGCTTACTCACCCTTTTTTCATACTAAAAAAGCACAACCCATTTGGATTGTGCTTTTTGCCTAGCGACGTCCTACTCTCACAGGGGGAAGCCCCCAACTACCATCGGCGCTGAAGAGCTTAACTTCCGTGTTCGGCATGGGAACGGGTGTGGCCTCTTCGCTATCGCCACTAGACTATTAAAATTGTGATAAGCTTCGAATTTCTTCGTTGACTGCGCTCTTTGCGTTGCTCATGTACCCTTTAAACGTACATTCCGCTACTCGTGAGCTTGTCACCTCGAACTTCTCGCTTCTAACAATTTTACTGGATTTTAATAAATCCTTATTAAATTGAGAGTGGTTCTCTCAAAACTGGATAATGGCTAGATGAATTCAACGCTTTATTATTGTCTAGCTTCAATGCCTAGATTTTTGTGTCGTTTCACTTCTTCAGTTGAAGTTACCACTTCGCCTTCT
>NZ_JAOTPO010000030.1 GCF_029028005.1 Alkalihalobacterium chitinilyticum | reverse complement strand
TGCCTTCATGTAGCCTTTATTCTCAAAACTCATTCCATTTATCCGTCATAGTTCTTACTAGTGGTTTGAAATCCTGCGAATAAGCGAGTATTTAAGAGATATATTAATCTAACAGAGGGAGTACAACGATACTGCGCATTAACACAAAATCTATTTGTAGTAACTTTGCGATACTTATGTGGCCTTTAGTGGACAATAAAGCTAGAACGGACAGGTACTAACCTGTCCGTTCTTCTATGCTAATTATAATTTTGACTTGTAGAGGATATGAATACAAAATACAATGTTAACTAGCTTGTAATTACTACTCATCCAGCGCATTACCTAGAAATATAAATAACGTTTTAAAGGAAATGAAACACAATCACTGCCTACTAATCCGCTGTACCACCGTCTCAATGTCAAACACTCGTTTATTCAAAGCGGCCGTCTTATCATCGACATGGTGAGCAATTTCCTCTGTATAAGTACCTAGGCTATCAACTAAGTTTTGGCTTAATTTCTCAACTGGTTGTTTTTGTAATGCTCAATCCGAGTACAGCAAATGCTGAAGAAGACGATACTACAACTAAAAGATGTATTAAATTCGCGCAAAAGTGGGGATGTGGCTCCCTTGAAATCGTTAACTTATTTGCTTACCGAGCAACCAAATACGAGGAATTAAAATACTTACCCAAAGCAGATGCGATCGGGCCGGAAAATGAAAAATACCTTACTCGTGCACTTGATTCGGCATCATTGATTGTCATTGCGTGGGGTGAAAATTGCACCATTCATCAACGACACAAGGACATTCCAAACCTTTTTGCGGGTTACGATTTGTATTGTTTAGGACAAACGAAACAAGGTTTCCCACGCCACCCGTTATATATAAGTTACGATGAAGAGCTTAAGAGTATTATTTAATTGAAGAAGATTTGATTTGCAGTCGTGAAACGGTGGTAAAATTTAATCATATGACTCTCATGAGGTGAGAAGTAGTGGAAGAACAACAAATCACAAAAGAAGATGCTCTATTTTATTTAGAAATGATTGGAATGAGAAATAGCCATTCTTATCAGCGAATAACTAGACGCAGACGACCTTGCTATCAATTGTTTAAAAGAAGAGAAACGGAAGAATATAAGAGATTTATAAATGTATATCACCATTTCAAAGAAATTTTAACTGAAAGACAAATAGGAGTTTTAGACTTAGTATACGGAGTTACAGGAGAAGTTCTTACATATAGTCAAATTGCAAAACCACTAGGCATTACTAGCTCAGGTGTTGGGAAAATACGCCTAGATGCTGAGTATCGTCTAAAAAGACAAATTGGATATTTTGTAAGAGAGAAAGAACTAAGTAGTCCACTATAAAAAGTTCTTTTTGGTTTACCAGACGAAGTATTAGTTGAGGTCGGCCAAGCCACTCGATCCTGGGATCCGATCATTCAATATTACTTTGATGAAACGCAGCTTAGATATTATAAAAAACGGAAGAAGTTAGTAGATGCCCTAGATAGTATGTTGAATATCAATGCATTAGATCATTGCGAGAAGGCAGTTGCTATACTTAATATGGATATGGATGATTAGAAGTGTAAAAAAATAAATACTAGAATAGTTTTTACATTGTCAGTAAAAAGAGCATGTATCTTTACTATAAGATACATGCTCAGTTCTTTTTTTAGCTAAAAATAATTACTTTTGTTTTCCTTGAGCCTTGGCGCCCGGAAGTCGATGTGTTTTCAGTTCATCCCAGATAACTTGAGAGCCGTTAATGTGGTGAGATACTAGACCGATATCTTTAATTTCAGCGTATTGTGGTCCACTTGGCCAAGTGTGACCCGTGCCTTCCATTTTGTAGAGGATTACTTGAGTGCCGTGTTTGCCGCCACTATAAACTTCTCTACGGATTTTGGTTGGGTCTCCTGGTTCGGTTTGAGGTAAGTAGGTAACCCTAGGTTTCTTAACCGTGTTGTTTGCTTTGACCCAATAATCGATAGTAGCATCTGTACTTAGAAGGTAATTTTGAACACCGTCATAAGGAACGATAGGGTCTTCAACACCCATGAAAAGTACTACGGTAACAGGCCCTTTTGGAGTTTGTTGGGCTATCGGAAATGCTAGAGGACCTGTTACTGCACCAATACCTGCAATACGATCGGATAATTCTACAGCTAAGCGATTGGCAAATATAGATCCGTTAGACATACCGCTTGCATAGATACGACTCGGATCGATGTTATATTTTCCTTCGAAATAGTCTATAAGCGCATCAGTAAAGGCAACATCATCTACGCCAGCATTGAATTGAGGCGTATCAATTCTTCCATCGTTCCACTGAAAACGATGACCTAGAAGTGTTTCGTGACCTAATGCTGTGCTATTTGGAAAAGCCACGATAAATCCTTCTTTTTCTGCAACTGCTTCAAATCCGGATAAAAATCTTTGTCCCTCAGCATTACTACCTCTTCCGTGGAAAGAGATCATTAGAGGAACGGATTTCTTTTCATTATAAGAACTTGGTATATAATAATCGAAGGTTCTGGTGTAACCATCGAAATCAAAAGACCCACTATGATCAGGAGGGCCTATTTGCTGTTGCTGTGCAGTAACGCTAGTAGCTAATGACATAACCATCAGAATGAACAGTAGCATTACTAAAGGTAATCTTTTAAAACTAGTCATTTCATCACTCCTTGTATTAAATTTCTTAATATTCAAAATATTAACATTGCTAGAGTGATTATACTATAATAATCGTTCGTAAAATTACGACAGAATTTATTATTCTTTTAATACCTCGATATTAAAAGCTATAGGTAGTTAAAAAATTTAATAATAATCAAAAAGGCTTAAAGAAAATAGTTTTCTTTAAGCCTGTATATATGATCATGCAATAAACCATCGTAAGTACCCCCTAGTTTCACTCCAATGTCATCTTTTCGTTCCTTTTTTTAATTATTCCGATCATCTTACCTGTTAGGTCAACTTTCACATCTGTTGATTTACCAACGATGGAGTCCTTTTATTAATTTATCCTTTACTAATAATTAGCATTTTTCAAAACTAGCTTAATACTAGTTTTACAATTCATTTATACACTAGGTGTTGTAGTTAAGACTACAAATTGATTGATTTTGAAAGAAGTCAATCACACAAAAGGGAGGGATTAAATGTTAGGTGAAGTAAAAGTGATTGGTTTTGATCTTGGCTATACTCTAGCTTTTAACCATCGTGAAGATACGTACTTAGCATTTGCAAAAGAAAACAAAACCGAGTTAAGACGAAGAGAAGTAGAAATAGCTTTTCATTTAGCTGATAAAACATTTATGCGTCAGTATCCAGGAGCGCTAGGGAAACGGGCTGAAACGTACTTTCCATGGTATTTAGGTGTGGTTAATTATCACCTTCAATGCAGATTTGATATTGAGAGACAGTATGAGTTTTTCAAGAGCCAGCGCAAAGGTTGGTCACCTTTTCCGTGGAGCCAAACTGTACTAGAAGAATTACAAAACAAAGGATACCGACTCGCCTTGCTGTCCAATTGGGATGAAAGCTGTAGGGATGTTCTTAGTCAATTAAGCTTAGATCGTTATTTTGAAGAAATCATCGTTTCTTCAGAACAAGGAATTGAAAAACCGGACCCTCGCATCTTTACAAGTTTAATAGAGAAGATGAATTGCAAACCGGAGGAGCTGCTTTATGTTGGTGATAATTACTACGATGATGTAGTCGGTTCAAAAAAGATTGGTGCTCAATCTATCTTAATTAATCGCTTCGGTCGTCTGGGTATTGAGGAATTAGGTTCTATACCCGTAATTGAAAAGACAGACTCGCTCGTTAGCTTACTGCAAGAAGGTGAAATACTTCATGACATTAGTTATTCAAGGTGAACAAACGGATAAGACACTAGAAGAACGAATTGATCGACAGTATAAAAAGCTAAGTCCATCGCAAAAAAAGGCAGCTGAATGGATGAGGAGAAATCTTCAACAAACGGCATTATCAACAGCAAAAAAAGTGGGCGAGGAGGCATTGGTCAGTGAAGCGACCGTCCACCGTTTGGTCCATGTTTTGGGCTATAAAGGGTTTCAAGATATGAAAAGTCACCTGCAAGAAAGCTTTATTACAGATCGAACCGTTTTACGTTTTGAATATGCCAATGAGACCACGAATGACCTATCGTGGATTCAACAGGCTGTTCAATTGGAATGTGTCAACTTAAGAGGATCTTTTACTAGTGAGTTAGAAGAAGCGATCCAGCAAGCAGCAACATGTATCATAAATTCTAAAAAACGTTATGTTGTAGGTTGGCGTGCTGGTTTATCCGTCTCCACATCCTTAAGCTATTTACTCAACCTCATATTAGGTGATACGCAACTTCTTCCTGCTGGTGGGGAACTTAGTGAAAAGTTAGCCTACATAACTGAAGAGGATCTTATTATTGCCGTCGGGTTTCCACGTTATTGTAAGGTAACGTGGCAAGCTGTTGAGCAAGCAAAGGAAAATGGTGCAACAAGTATTGTTTTTACCGATACTCCAATTTCACCGTTCTATCCAATAGCAGATGTTGCCCTATTAGCGAATACTCAATCGATTGGTTTCTTCGACTCTTATGTTACGCCATTATTAGTAAGCCAATTATTAATTCAAGAAATCGGCCGTCAAGCTCCAGAACAAGTAAAAAGTAATTTGAAAAAGCAAGAAGAGCTCTTTAGAAAATGGTGTGTCATTTAATCAAAAATATTGAGGAGGCTTTATATATGAAACGTAAAAATTCTTTTTTTCTAGCATGTCTGGTTACTTTACTAAGTTTGGTTTTATTTGCTTGTAATGCGAGTGAGTCATCGACTGAAACAGAACAGTCAAGTGAAAATAAAGACACGGAACTTTCAACAGAAGAAGCAAACAACGAAGAGGACCATCATTTAGTTTATGCCATTGCTAATGATGTAGACGGACTGGATCCGCACCGGACCGTATCAGCCTCTACTTTCCAAGTGTCCAACAATATTTTTGATACGTTAATCGGAGTAACTCCTGATGGGGAACTTATTCCAAGATTATCAACGAGCTGGAACTTTAGCGAAGATGGATTAGAGTGGACTTTTACCATCAAAGAAGGGGTTACGTTTCATAATGGAGAGTCCCTTTCGGCTAGCGATGTCGTTTACTCGTTTGAGCGACTTTTAAGTGAAGAAAGCCCAAGGGCAAATGATTATGCCAATATTGAAGAAGTGAGCAAAGAAGATGAGCAAACGGTTAAATTTACGCTGACGAATCAAGATGCTACATTCGTTTCCTCATTAGCTATGCCTTGGACGGCAGTTGTACCAGAGGGGGCTGGTGAAGAATTAAAAAGCACACCAATCGGATCTGGACCCTATCAACTTGAGAAGTGGAATCCTCAGCAAGCTGTAGTGTTAACGAGATTTGATGGTTACCATGGTGAGAAAAAGCCGCAAATTCAAAAGGTAACAATGGAAATCATTCCTGAAACTTCAACTCTATTAGCAAATCTAGAAGCAGGACAAATTGATATCGGTGGAATTGGTGGAGAAAATGTAGACCAGATTGAGAGAAATGCAAACCTGGAGGTATTTATGTCTCCACAAAATAATGTTCAAGTTTTAGCCATGAACAATGAACGTGAACCGTTAAATGATATTCGTGTCAGACAAGCCATCTCTTTAGCGATTAATAAAGAAGAAGTCATTACTTGTGCAAACTGGGGATTTGGTGAAGAGATTGGAAGCCATATGGCACCAACGAGCCCTTATTTCATCGACTTAAAGAATGTTTTATCTAACAATGTAGAAGAAGCGAAACAGTTACTAGAAGAAGCAGGATATTCTGACGGGTTCACTGTATCATTAGCTCTTCCTGAAACGTTTCGAATTCATGTCGATGCTGGTCAAATCATTGCGGATCAATTAAAACAAATTGGAATTGATGCAAAAATTGAAATGGTAGAGTGGGGAAGTTGGTTAGAAAACGTGTATACGAACAGAGAATACGATATGACGATTATCGCTCATACTGGAAGACTAGACCCAGATGCGATGTTAGCTAGATACCAAATCGAGTCAGGAGAAAACTACTTTAACTATGTGAATGAAGAAGTAGATTCAGCAATCAAAACAGCAAAGACCGTTCAAGATGAGCAAGAAAGAAAGAGTCATTATGACTTCGTTCAACAAACACTAGCAACAGAAGTGCCCGCTGTTTATATTCAAGCTCCATACACGTTAATGGCAGTTAAGTCTGAAGTCAAAGGACTAGAAGTATTTCCAATTGACATTATTGAATTGAAAAATATCTACTTTGAAAAATAGATGAAAAAGGAAGGTTTTCCATGGTTTTTTACATTCTAAGACGATTAAGCTCTTCCTTCATATTAATCTTTATTGTTTCACTCATTACGTTTATGGTTCTTATGTGGTTACCTGGGGATGCTGTGCATGTCATGTTAGGAACGGAGGCTTCTCACGATACAGCTGAGAAGCTCCGGGCCCACTTAGGTCTTGATCGCCCTTGGTATTTACAGTATGGTGAATGGTTAATCAACATGTTCCAAGGTGACTTTGGTAACTCGATGTTATATGGTCAGCCCGTTCAAGAGTTAATTCTTGAAAGACTTTGGATTAGTCTATCGCTTGCTTTCTATGCTTTTATTCTAACACTCATTTTTGCGTTTCCTTTAGGTGTGTTAGCAGCAGTAAAAAAGAATAGTATTGTCGATCGCCTGATACAAGGAAGTGTTCAAGTAGGTTTGGCGGTACCAGCCTTTTGGTTTGCGATCCTGCTTGTATTAGTGTTTGCAGTCTACTTTCCTATTTTTCCGCCAAGTGGATATGTACCTATTTCAGAAGGTATTGGACCACACTTGAAATCAGTCCTCTTACCCTCTATATCGCTGGCTATCGTGGAAGCAGCTGTTTTAATCCGTATGATCCGCGGGTCACTACTATCGGTCTTAAAAGAAGATTATATTACGTTTGCTAGAACAAAAGGTTTATCTCCTTTCCAGATCTATTTTAAATATGCGTTGAAAAAAGGAATGATCGGACCACTGACCTTAATGGGGATGCAAGTGATGAGCCTAGTGTCTGGAGTCATCATCATTGAAAATATCTTTGCGATCCCAGGGCTGGGAAGACTTTTATTAATTGCTGTTCAACAGCGGGATTTAATGCTTATTCAAGGGCTGGTTGTGGTGATGTCTATGATTGTCATTATCGTAAATTTAGTGGTCGACTTACTTTATTCGTATATGGACCCTCGAATTAAGTTACACGCTGTAAAGGAGGGACAATAAGGTGCGGTCATTTGTATTCGGTTTAAGTTTATTTCTTGTACTCGTATGTATGGCGGTTCTATCACAGTTACCGTTTGTACCTGATCCTAATGCAATGAATATCTCTAATCGTTTTGATAGTCCATCCATGACACATTGGCTCGGTACAGACCAATTTGGACGAGATATTTTTAGTAGAATCCTTCATGCTTCAGGTATTGCGTTAGCTGTAAGTGTTGGGGCTGTATCGATCGGCATGATCATCGGGTGTTTGTTAGGGGCTATTGCCGGAAGTACAAAAGGTATCGTCAGTACACTCATCATGAGAACGATGGATGGCATGTTCTCTTTTCCTAATTTATTACTGGCTTTAACAATAGTCGTGGCCTTAGGTGTAGGAGCCATCAATGCCCTAATCGCCATAGCTTTGTTTAATATTCCGCTCTTTGCCAGACTGATGTATGGATTTATTCTAGAAGCGAATGAATATGGTCATGTAAAAGCAGCGAGAACTTATGGTGCGAGTAGAAAGCGGATTTTATTCATTCATATGATCCCATCAGCGCTGCCGAGGATCGTCATCCAAGTGACGACGAGTATGGGTGGAGCTATTTTAGCTGAAGCGGCTTTGTCATTTTTAGGTTTAGGCGTACAACCACCTCACCCGAGTTGGGGGAATATGTTGAGTGAGTCTCAAAGTTTCCTCTCCATGGCACCGTGGTATCCTGTGATTTCAGGCGTGGCGATATTAATTGCTGTTATGGGCTTTAACTTAATGGGAGATGGATTACGAGAAATGGAAGGGGATGCCAGTTAATGTTGGAGCTTAAAGATGTATCCGTTGATCTTAAACGTAATAACCAGTCCGTTACAATTGTTGAATCCGTAAACTTTGAATTGCAACGTGGCGAAATCTTAGGAATGATCGGTGAGTCAGGTTCTGGAAAATCAATGACGGCTAAAGCAATACTAGATATCCTACCATCCCAAGCATTTGTCTCACAAGGGGACATTTTATTTGAAGGAAAATCCTTATTAAATCTGACTAAAAATGAATGGCGACGTTGGTACGGAAAAGAAATATCAGTGATCATGCAAAATACGACCGAGAATTTAAACCCTGTCATGAAAATAGGCCCTCAAATGCTCGATACGTACTTGGTTCATCACAAGGTTTCAAAGAAAAAAGGGAAAGAACGGGTAGTCGAAGTCTTAGATCAAGTCGGCATTAGGGACGCAGCGAAAGTATTTGATAGTTACCCTCATGAGTTAAGTGGTGGGATGAAACAACGAGTAATGATAGGAATTGCGATTATTAATCATCCAAAAGTGATTATTGCAGATGAGCCAACGACGGCTCTGGATGCTACGATTTGTAAACAGATTTTAGATCTATTGTTGAAGCTAAGAGATGAGTTAGGAATTGCCATCTTGTTTATCAGTCATGATATCCATGTCATAGAATACATATCCGATTCTCTTTTTGTTTTATATGGTGGCCTCCCGCTGGAAAAAGGACCAAGTCAAGCTGTTTTATCATCACCATTGCATCCTTATACTGAAGCTTTATTACATGCTGTACCAAGTGTGAAGGAAAAGAAATCGGTTCAAGGCATTCCAGGAAAGGTCCCGACGTTTGAAGAAAGAGGAACGGGGTGTATTTATAGGGAAAGGTGTCATTATGCAGTTGAAGCATGTCACTTATTACAACCCTCTATGTACATCCATGAGGAGTTAGAAAAGAGAAGGTGTGCTTGTCATGCTCCTTTAATTCACCGTGAAATGCAAAAAGAAACGGAGAGATTTGCATGATTTACACAGTCTCAAACGAAGACCGCGAATACGAACGGAAGCCTCTTATTCGAATTAATGGATTAGAAAAGAGTTACCCGCTGCCTAGAAAAAGTTTATTTCAAAAAAAGTCCCATGCAACGATATTAAACAATATAAATTTAGAAATTAATACAAATGAAACAGTGGCTTTAGTGGGAGAGAGTGGAAGCGGCAAAACCACGTTAGGTGAATGTATTGGAGGTTTGCGTTCCATTCCTGATTCAACCGTTTATTTCAACGGGAAATGTATAAACGATTTGAAGAACGAGGAAAGAACGTATTTCCGAAAATCGGTCCAGTTTGTTTTTCAAAACCCTCATAGTTCAGTAAATCCGAGGATGACCGTATATGACATATTAAGAGAACCGATCAAGATCCACAAGCTAACGAAGACAAAAAAAGAAGAACAAGAAATGATCATACAGCTGCTAGAAGATGTCGGTTTACCGTCTTCACTCTCACACTCAAAAGCCAAAAATTTAAGTGGAGGGCAGTGTCAACGTCTTGCTATTGCAAGAGCCATTTCGTTGAAACCACCTTTAATTATTTGTGATGAGGCCGTATCAGCTCTAGATGTTTCCGTACAAGCCACCATTATTCAGTTACTTCAATCGCTTCAGAAAAAGTATGGATTATCCTACTTATTTATTTCACATGACTTAGGAGTTGTTCGTTCGATAGCCGATCGTGTGGTTGTTTTAAAAAACGGTGAGATCGTGGAAGAGCAACGAAGTGAGGAGTTATTTAATCAACCGAAACATAGCTATACGAAAGAGTTATTATCTTCCGTGCTATAACTAGAAGGAAAGAAAAGAGGTATAAATATGATAAAACTGATTCCATTAGGAGTATGGGGTGGTTATCCAAAGGCTAATTCAGGAACCTCGTCATTTTTATTAAAGTTAGATGATTTTTCATGTTTAATCGATTGTGGCAGTGGGGTTCTTTCTTCGCTACAAAACTACCTACCGTTAGAACAGTTAGATGCGGTTATGATTAGTCACTATCATTTTGACCATATTGCGGATATCGGCTGCTTGCAGTATGCCATGTTAGTGCAATCACAACTAGGGAACCGAAAAAAGGAATTGCCGATATTTGGCCACGCTAAAGATGAAGAAGCTTTTTCTAAATTATCATTCATGAACTATACGAGGGGCATCCCAATTGAAGAAACGAAAACGTTAATATTAGGGCCATGGAAAGTAACATTCTGCCCGACAATCCATCCCGCTCACTGCTTAGCGATGAAGTTTGAACACGGTGATGTGTCCATTGTGTTTACTGCCGATACCGAGTGGTGTGAAGACCTGGTGTCATTTGCAAAAGGCGCAACGATATTAGTAAGCGAAGCCAACTTATACGACAGACACATCGGTAAAGTAAAAGGACATATGAGTGGTCGCCAAGCGGGAGAACTCGCTCAAAAAGCAGGCGTCGATCAATTAATCTTAACCCACCTGCCACACCATGGGAATTTAGAAGACATCTTATCTGAGGCAAAACAGGCGTTTTTAGGTAATGTTGAGATAGCTCAGGTTGGGAAAGCATATGAGGTTGTGGTAGATGAAAGGGAAGTTACTAATTGGGAGTTAAATTTAAAAGAAAGTGCATATTAGTTTGAGGAATGAGTACTTTTTTATCGTATGAGAAATATGAGTATTTCTCATAGAAATGTTACTATTATAAGTTGTTATTGAAATCCCAATTTACCGTTTTTTTAGACAAAATTATTACTCACTAAAAAAAGCCGCTTAACTACCATAAAAATAGTAAGCGACTTTCTTAGTGGGGTAGTATAACCAAAGCCTGAAATCATACTACACACATTAATTTAATTTCGAATTAAGTAATCGAACGCACCTAAAGCGGCATTAGCACCTGATCCCATTGAAATGATGATCTGGTTGTATGGATTATCTGTACAATCACCAGCTGCAAATAAACCTGGTAATGTTGTAGCTCCATGCTTATCAGTAACGATTTCACCAATGCGGTTACGTTCAACCATGCCTTCTAACCAATCGGTATTTGGTACAAGTCCAATTTGAACAAAAACACCTTGTAATTCAACATGTTTTTCTTCTTCTGTCTCACGGTCCATGTAAGTAATACCGTTGACCGTGTCTGTACCTGTAATTTCCTTCGTTTGAACGTTCGTTAAGACCGTTACATTCGGAAGGCTGTGTAGACGGTCTTGTAAGACAGCATCTGCTTTTAACTCTGGGTTAAACTCGAGGACAGTTACATGGTTAACAATACCTGCGAGATCAATCGCTGCCTCAATACCAGAGTTTCCGCCGCCAATAACTGCTACGTCTCTTCCTTCGAACAATGGACCGTCACAATGAGGGCAGTATGCTACACCCTTGTTTTTGAATTCTTGTTCACCAGGTACGCCAACATTACGCCAACGAGCACCTGTTGAAATAATGACAGTCTTACTCTTAAGAATAGCACCGTTTTCTAGTTCTAGTTCAAAGAGATCTTTTTTCTCTAATCCTTTAGCACGTTGTAAATTCATGATATCAATTCCGTATTCTTTCACGTGCTCTTCAAGACTTGCTACAAGTTTAGGGCCTTCGGTGTGTTTTACACTGATAAAGTTTTCAATACTCATTGTATCTAAAACTTGTCCACCGAAACGTTCAGCAACGATACCTGTGCGGATACCTTTACGAGCCGCATAAATGGCAGCACTCGCACCCGCTGGACCGCCCCCAACAACAAGTACATCATAAGGATCTTTATCTGAAAACTCAGATGCATCAGGACCACTGCCCATTTTCGCAAGAATTTCCTCGAGTGTCATACGACCGCCGCCGAAGAATTCACCGTTTAGGAAAATAGCCGGAACAGACATAACATTTTTACTTTCGACTTCATCTTTAAATGCTGCACCATCAATCATTGTGTGAGTAATGCCAGGATTTAGTACACTCATCATGTTAAGAGCTTGTACAACATCAGGGCAGTTATGGCAGCTCAGGCTGACATACGTTTCAAAGTGGTATTCTCCACTTATGTTTTTTACTTGCTCAATGACGCTTTGGTCCACCTTTGGTGGTCTTCCACTAACTTGTAGAAGTGCGAGCACTAATGAAGTGAATTCGTGCCCTAGAGGAACACCTGCAAAAGTGACGCCTGTTTCTTGGCCGACACGATTGACGCTGAAGCTTGGTGTTCTTTCTAAGTCTGTTTTACGGACACTGATTTTAGATGACATAGAAGTAAGTTCGTTGACTAATGCTTCCATCTCATTTGATACTTTATCGGAACCTAAACTAACTTTTAGCAGTATATCGCCTTCCATTAGTTGTAGGTATTGATTTAACTGTGACTTAATTTCAGCATCAAGTACCATTTAGGACACTCCTTAGATTTTTCCAACAAGGTCTAGGCTAGGCTTAAGCGTTTCTCCGCCTTCTTGCCATTTAGCCGGGCAAACTTCACCTGGATTGTTGCGAACATATTGTGCTGCTTTAATTTTATTAACAAGAATACTTGCATCACGGCCGATACCACCAGCATTGATTTCAACTGTTTGGATGACACCGTCTGGATCGATGATGAAAGTACCACGATCTGCAAGACCAGACTCTTCATCTAAAACTTCAAAGTTACGAGAGATCGTTTGAGAAGGGTCACCGATCATTGCGTAAGTAATTTTTCCGATTGTTTCTGAGCTGTCGTGCCAGCCTTTATGTGTAAAGTGTGTATCTGTTGAAACAGAGTATACTTCTGCACCAAGCTCTTTTAAAGTAGCATATTCGTTTTGAAGGTCTTCAAGCTCTGTAGGACATACGAATGTGAAGTCTGCAGGGTAGAAGCAGAATACGCTCCATTTACCTTTAATGCTTTCGTTAGTTACATCGATAAATTCTCCATCTTTGAATGCCTTTGCGCTAAATGGTTTAACTTCAGTTCCGATTAATGACATAATTAATCTTCCTCCTAAAATTTGATATATGATTTTTTTATGAATTATTAATAGGATAAAAAGTTATCTATAATAATTCTAATACAGTAAATATTATTATATAAGAAATGTTTGCTAGTCAAGTGAAAACACCTATTTATTTTATTATAGACACAAATTGTAAATTTTAAGGCGTTTTATGTTGAAAATAAACAAATATTAGGTATTATTAGTAAATTTTATCCCCATTAAAAATAGAGTTTTTGACAACCACATAATCAACATGGCGAATGGCGTCTAATTTGGTACCGCCCGCATAAGAAATAGAAGACTGAAGATCTTCTGCCATTTCTTTTAAGGTGTCTCCGAGAGAACCTTTATGTTCAACGTACATTTTCTTACCTTCTACATTTTTCTTTTCGCCTTTTTGGAACTCTGAAGCTGATCCAAAGTATTCCTTGCATAGCTTTCCTTCTATTTCCATTGTTTCTCCTGGAGATTCTTCATGACCGGCAAAGAGTGAGCCAATCATAACCATTGCAGCCCCAAATCGAATGGATTTAGCAATATCACCATGTGTGCGTATACCACCATCAGCGATTACAGGTTTAGAGGCGGCTTTTGCACACCAACGTAAGGCAGCTAATTGCCAACCGCCTGTCCCAAACCCCGTTTTAATCTTCGTAATACAAACTTTACCTGGACCGATGCCTACTTTGGTTGCATCCGCCCCAGCGTGTTCCAACTCTCTAACAGCTTCAGGTGTACCGACATTTCCAGCAATGACAAAGCTTTCAGGTATGAGCTTCTTGATATGCTGAATCATCTCAATGACAGCGTTAGAATGACCATGGGCAATATCAATCGTAATGTAATCAGGTACTAACTGTTGATCAGCTAGTTGTTGTACGAAACGATATTCATCCTCTTTGACGCCTACACTTATGGATGCGTATAAATCCTTTGATTTCATATCTTTGATAAAATCTATACGCTTTTCAGGTTGAAAACGGTGCATAATATAAAAATATCCATTTTCAGCTAAGTATATCGCAATCTTCCCGTCAATAATGGTCTGCATATTGGCAGGCACTACAGGTAATTTGAAAGTTCGGCTTCCAAAGGTTACGGATGTATCACACTCCGACCGGCTTTTTACCACACTTTTTGCCGGAATTAATTGTATATCTTCATAATCAAAAACATTATCCACCATGTCCACTCCTATATTTAGATCAACAGAATCACATATTTTATATGTGTGAATACCACCAAGTTAGGTTGACCTCTTGAAATGAGCGTTATACATGAAACAGGGCAAAGTTAAAAACAGATATAAAACAACACATCTATGTACAAACTTAATAATCAAAAAAAGAACCTGTCTGCAGTCAATGGCGTGCGCTAGAGGAAAAAACTAGGAGAAACAAGTAACCAGAGAAAAAACTATAATTAAACTGTAATCATAACTCGTGTTCAAAGGTGCTCGTAGTATGAGGCTTGTCTAAGATTGTTGTTATTTGTGTATAAGTATTTGTTGAAAATATTATCAGAAAATTCAATAATTAAATTATGTGCAAATTTTAATTTAGGAGGGTGTTATGCTAAACCACTACGAAAAGTTTAAGGTACATACGAACGGTGTTACGATTAATGGAGTAAAAGGGGGTTCAGGTCCACCGCTCTTATTACTGCATGGTTATCCTCAAACGCACGTGATGTGGCATAAAGTAATCGATCAATTAGCAGACCGATTTACTGTGGTGGCTACTGACCTACGTGGATATGGAGATAGTAGTAAACCTAAAGGAAATTCAGATCATAGTAATTATTCCAAGCGAGTAATGGCTGAGGATCAAGTAGAAGTGATGAGAGAGTTAGGTTTTGATGAATTTTATTTGGTCGGTCATGACCGCGGAGCGAGGGTAGGGTATCGTCTAGCTTTGGATCACCCTGAGCGAGTAAAAAAGTTTGTCGCACTCGATGTGGTCCCGACACTTCTCATGTACGAAAAAACGGATATGATCTTTGCACGATATTATTATCATTGGTTTTTCTTAATTCAAGTAGCTCCGTATCCGGAAGAATTAATCTCTCAAGATCCATCCTATTTTCTAGAGACGAATCTAATTAAGCTTGCACGATATCAATCAATTAGTGAGTCACCTTTTAGTATGGAAGCCTACGAAGAATATCTCCGTTGTTTCCAGATACCAAATGCAATCCACGCGATGTGTGAAGACTACCGGGCAGGGGCAAGTATAGACCTCGTTCATGAACGAGATGACCTTGCAGCAAATCGACAGATAGAATGTGAGACATTAGTGCTGTGGGGAGAGAACGGTGTTGTTGATAAATGCTTTGAGCCCTTAGAAGAGTGGAAGAAGTTTGCCAACAATGTAAAAGGAAAATCGCTGCCTTGTGGTCACTTTATTCCAGAAGAAGTACCTGAATTATTGTTGGAAGAACTTTTTGCTTTTTTATAGAGATCGTCTATAGGGTTTCGGGTAGTTTAATCCTAATTTATGCTTATAGGTTGAAAAGGTCTGAATTCCAGGCCTTTTTTATTTGATTTGTATTCATCAGGTTATGTCATGATATTCGCCCACAACAAAACGGACTCTAGGCATATGATACATTGTTTAAACCGATTGGGAGGGGAAGCAATGTATTACAATGGCATCGACTATACGAGAAATCATCACCAGCATCAAAACCACCAAACTGTGCAACAACAAATGATTACGCTTTATGACCCATATGTCGTTCAAGTGTTACAATCTGTAAAGGGAAAAGAACTTGTAGTAGAAACAAGTCGCGGCAGTATTCGTGGAAATTTAACCGATGTGAAGCCTGATCACATCGTGTTATCAACTAATGATTCTTCTTTTTTTGTTAGGATTCAAGAAATCATTTGGGTTATGCCCAATTAGATTAGAAATAAAGATTTTCACTTTACTAAGCAGAAAAATAGAAGGACTTTGTTTAAAAGTTACTGGAAAAGACGATCTAAATCTAGGTCGTTTTTTTATTTTGATCCTTTGGTTTTATGAAAAACAATAGTACGATTGTCTGCTTTCACCAATAGTTCCAAGATTAATAATCTTTCACCTGATTTTTCCAACAATAATTCAGGGAGTTTTTTTAATTAATTCAGGATTTCTCCTGATAACAATAATCTGGTTATAAAAGTATTATTACATTAAAGACAGAGTTTTTGGAAGTTTCTAACAGTTGGCCATACCAAACGATGCGGTTAATGATATACAGAACAATTCACTACAAAAGAAATCGAAAAATCAACTAGTAAAAATAAGGATCTTTGAGGGGGAGCTTTTTATGAATTTATCTACGGTCAATCAAACAGGAACAGTCGTTATTGAAACCGATACGATGCTAATGGGAGAAGTGAATGGCAATGTGATTGTGTTACCTGGAGCTAAGTTAGATCTAGAAGCAAAGGTCACAGGAGATGTTACATTGAAGAAGTTCTCAGTAGCATCCATAAGAGGTCAAATCAATGGCAATCTTTATAATGAAGGAGCTAGAATTGAACTTATCCGTGGTGTAAGAGGCGAAGTTATTAATCGATAATAGGTCTTTAAAGTGTAAAGCATATAAAAACAACCAACTTAGGTTGTATAAAACCTAGGCTGGTTGTATGTAGTACAATTAGATTTTAGTATTAGCAAGTACTTCATCTTTTTGCGCAATACCCTCGTGTATACGAATAACTTTGAGCTCAGTAGGTTCTGCAATAACAAAGAAGCCGTTTGAGAAATCAGTAGAATGTTCTTTAAAGAAAATCCCTTTTAAGTGATCATTAGTTAAACTATCAAATGATAGAATATAGTGCCCGTCTTCCTCTATTAAGTGAGCATGATTTCCTCTTTCGTATGAGTCGCCCTCATAATAAAAATCCCTGTTTACTTCTACAATATGAATATCTATTCCAGTGATCTTTTTTAATAAATTATTGATAATAGGTTCCTTTGTCCATAATTGGACTTTTGTTTGAATAGATTGACCAATTACAATTTGTGTAACATTCTTCTCAAGTGCAGTTTCCGCAATAGCAGAGGCGATATTTTTAGCGTCTGTATTTCTAGTAATTAATTTTACCTCATATTTTTTGGCTAAGCTTTCAAAAAGGTATTTTGTTTGTAGTTGACTAAAATTAAGTTTATCATACGCTTTCGTATCCACAGAAAGGACTAAACATTCCCCATCAAATGCTTTAGCTAATGCTTTTCCTCGTTGAATTAATTTTTCTGCATGAATTGGATGACTAATACAAACTAAAATAGTTTCTTTTAACATACTTATCTCCTCTTTTCGCTAGATCTGATCATCTAGCTTTTTATCACCTCAAAATTGAAAGTGAAGATGAGGTGTATTCTTTAAGTTCAAAACTTCTCTATCTATTTTCTTTCTGTACTAGGTAACAGAACAGGAGCCGAATATAAGGCTCCATTCTCTATTTACGTTCTTTAAAGCCTTTTCCTGTTGCCTAGTACAGTAGTCTAGTTCTCTATATTAGATTTACTCCCTTGGATACATCATAACATGGGGCAAGTCTACAAATTTATCAGGGAAAAGCCTGAAAATCTGAGTTTATTCCCCTTATTTTTTATTGTGTTAGAGCACGTTCTTTTCTAAAAGTTTCTGTCATTTACAGTAAGTAATGGATCGTTCATTATACATAATATTCATATCATCTATTTTGGTTCAGGTTTTTCTTACTAATATGGAATGTTGAAACTGTTATTCTCATATAGTATTTAATAGTCTCTTGTACAACCCATATTGAGCAATCAGTTCATAGACAGTTCATACTGATATTTTATAATGAGGACGTTTTAAGGAACTAATGAGTGAAATTAGAGTTTGGATCAGATTGGTCTTTTGTTTGAGTGACAATTAGAGAGTGATTAAGACGCAGCAATAAAGGAGGAAGCTAATGGAGAATATATGGAATATTTTCAAACAAGACCTTTTAAATATTAAGCGGGTCCCACTTGTCGGCATTCTTTTAATTGGATTAGCCATCTTACCGTCGCTTTACGCATGGTTTAACTTAGGGGCAGCTTGGGATCCTTATGCAAATACCCAAGGAATACAGGTAGCAGTTGTAAATGAGGACCAAGGAACTGAGATTGACGGTGAAGCTATAAATATAGGGGCAGAATTAGTTGATAATTTAAAGAATAACGATAATTTAGGCTGGGCTTTTGTTTCAAGGGAAGAGGCAGAAAAAGGGGTTGAATACGGGGACTATTATGCGAGTATTTTTATAGATCCTCATTTTTCAGAAGACCTAGCTCAAGTTCTTACAGGAGAGCCAATTCAAGCTCAAGTCTCTTATCAAGTTAATGAAAAAATTAATGCAATTGCTCCTAAGATGACTTCAGCTGGAGCGTCCACGATCGTAAAAGCAATCAATGATCAGTTTGTTGCTGAAACATCAAAAACATTATTTCAAGAGTTTGACAGGTTGGGTTTGAGGTTGGAAGAAGAACTCCCAACACTGCGAAGAGTTAAACAAGTGATCTATGATTTAGAGCAACGTTTCCCTGAAGTGAATGAATTTGCTCAGTGGATAATTGATATTGATGATAATTGGTATAAGGTTGAGGAACATGTCGATCAATTGTTAGCTCTAGAAGAGTTCATTCCCCAAATTAGACAGGGAGCGGAGCACATTGTTCGAATTGAAAATGAATTTCCTCAAATCTATAAATTAGGAGAAGGAATACTTCAGTTAGAAGCAGCAATCCCAGAAATTGAAAATGCAGTAAGTGAATTAGATAGTATAAACGATCATTATTCTAATATAGCGGAACACTTAGAAGAAGCATTAGAAGCTGTTCAGTTAGCACAAGAAACTATAAAAAATGCACAAGAGGTAGTTCCTAGCGTTGAACAAAGAGCTGAATCGATAGAAGAATATATGGTTGCACTCGATAACTATTTAGATGAAGCACAAAAATCTTCTATTTTTGTAATAGATGTACTTGCGCAACAGGTACTTTTCTTCAGTCAAACGACGGCTTCTATTGACCAAGTAATAGCTATGCTTGAAGACGAACAAGCAGAACAACAAGTACTAGAAAGATTAAATGTACTATATGATGAGTTAAATACTCATATTAGATTACTAGAAAACAGTATTACGATGTACACTCTTTTATACGAGTCTTCACAAGATGACGGGCTTCTTACTGTTATCGATCAATTGACTCGAACAAAAGAAGCAATGGAATCACTTCAAAACGATGTACAAATAGTTATTGAAAGAATGGAAGCAGGAGAAAGTATTGGAATTGATAAAATAACATCGACTAGAGAAAGTGTACAAGAAGTAGAACGTCTATCTAAAGAACTCCATCACTCATTAAAGGGGGACGGAGCTGATCGTATTGAACATGCAATAAGTAGCATTGAAACTAAATTGAACGATAATATTCATTCATTGGATGAAGTTTACGCTGATCTCAAGTCGGTCGAAGAGGTATTAATCCATGCTGAAATCATAGCGGTTGAAGGAGAAGAAAATATTGCTCAATGGATTGATCGGTTACCTGAAGTAGAACGAAGAATAAATGAATTAACGGAAAAAATTCAAAGAGATCTCCCACTCGTTATTGATGTTATAGAAAATTTAGGTCATTTTATCCGAAATGATTTACCCGCACTTGAAAAGAACGTAATTGGTATGTCGAGGTTAATTAGAGAAGACTTGCCGGGTGTAGAAGAAGATTATTTGAGGGTAGCTCATTCTATTGCAGAACACTTACCAGATATTCAGCGATCGGTAGGCGAACTTGCTGAATTTGGCCGCACTCAACTTCCGGAAGTTGAAGAGAACATTAGTGACGCCGCTGATCGACTCCGTATGATTGAAGAGGATGACAGGATCAATGAAATGATTTTGTTGCTTCGAAATGATTTAGATGAAGAAAGTGAATTTTTTGCTAGTCCTGTGGATTTAATTGAAGACGAGTTGTTCCCGATTCCAAACTATGGTTCAGCCAATGCTCCATTTTATACAACGTTAAGTCTTTGGGTTGGAGCACTGTTATTATCGAATTTGATAAGCACAAACTTACATGCTGCTGATCGGCGTGAAGAGTATACCTTACGTCAAATTTACTTTGGAAGGATGTTTCTATTTTTAATTGTTGGAGTATTACAAGGACTAATTGTCAGTATTGGAAATTTAACAATACTGGGAATTTACGCAGCACATCCTGGGTTATTAATCTTATTTTCGGTCATTATCGCGGTCGTTTTTATGACGATGGTATATACACTTGCATCCATTCTTGGAAATATCGGAAAAGCATTAGCGATCGTTCTGCTTGTGTTGCAGCTATCGAGTGGAGGAGGCACTTTTCCAATTGAAGTAGCTCCACCGTTTTTCCAAATGGTACATCCATTTATGCCTTTTTCTTACGCTATTAATCTATTACGTGAAGCAGTAGGTGGTGCAATTGCCATTCTAGTTTGGAAGAACTTATTAATACTAGGAGGGTTCTGGTTACTCGCACTTATGATCGGTTTCTTGTTAAAACCGAAGCTGGCCGCAAGAATTGAGAAAACCTATGAAAAATCAAAATCTAGTCGATTAGTTGAGTGATCGAGAAAGTAGAAAGAAATTAGGAGGACCAAATTAGAAGAACATTTGTAAAACATGAAACCTCCTAACAAAATAAGTCGTATACGTAATAGAAACTAAAAGGGGGTCGTACGATTGAAAATTGTGAGTGAAAAACAATTTGGAGAGGTAATCATCGAGGCAGATACGATGTTGCTAGGTGAGGTTGTGGGGAATGTAACGGTATTAGCAGGTGCCAAGCTAGATTTACTGGCTAGGGTAAAAGGTGATCTAAACTTAAAAAAGCACTCACAAGCTTCAATCCGAGGCCCAATTGAAGGAAATCTATATAATGAAGGTGCCAATGTTGAGTTGTTAGCAGTGATTATGGGAGAGGTTATTCGAAAATAAAGCAGTAGAACGATTCCATTTTTAAATCATAAAAAACGATGTGTCTACTATAGACACATCGTTTTTGTCCATAATATCTTATTCTTTTAAGGGGTGATTGTTAATACGCCACCTTGTAATTCCATTTCATTGTTACCTGTCTTAGCATAAGCGTTAATTTGATAACGACCTGGTGTAAGTGGTTGGCCATCGATCGTCATATTCCAGCTAAAGCTATGGATACCAGGTGCGATGTTTGTTGCTTTTGCAGGCTCAGCTAGTAATTCACCTGTATCCGCGTTACGAATTCTTAAGTTAAATTCTGCAGCGCCACCAGGAACATTTACAGTTCCAACTAGGTTACCACCAGACAAGGCAAGGCTTAGAGAGTTAAGCATTGGGTAATCAGGCTCTTGTACAAAGATGATTGTCGGAACTTTAATTGTTTGTGTTCCGTCACTGATTAGGAAAGTACCTTCGTGGTATCCAGGTTTAAGATTAGCTACATCAACTTGAACCCCAAAGTTTAAGTTTTGTGTACGTCCAGGTTGTACTTGTAAGTTATTACTTGTTTGTACTTTAATTCCTTCATGACCTGTAAATTCAACTGTAAATCTTTTTCTTTCATCAGAAAGATTATGAATGGTAAAGCTTTGACGCTTTACTTCTTTGTCTTCCTCATTTGTGAAGATACCAAAAGAATGACTTCCAGGTGTTGCTAATACTTCAGCATTAATTGCATCAAGTACACGGATACTTCCAGCTCCTTGGCTATTATGTGGATAAAGTTTTCCGTTTGCATCATATAAGTCTTCCGCAGTGTTCATTAAAGCGGCTTTAACAAATTCTACACTCCACTCTGGGTGTGCTTCTAAAATAAGTGCAGCTGCACCCGCAACGTGAGGAGCTGACATACTTGTTCCTTGTAAAGAAGCATAACCGTGTGGATTATTAGGGTTATGTGTAGGAACTGTACTTACAATTGCTACACCAGGAGCAGAAACGTCTGGCTTAATCATCCACGTATTCATAACTGGTCCACGAGATGAGAATGAAGCCATAGTTTCTCCTACTAATCTATCAAACTTGATATTAAAAGAAATTTTATTGTTACCAGCTTCAAGTTCTGCTAAAAGTTTTTGACCATCTGCTAAAGTAGTTTTAATAGTAGGAACAGCCATGCCCGGGACATCAGGTTGCTCTCCAGCTACGTTATTATAAATGATCGCACCGACTGCACCTGCATTTTTTGCGTTTGTTGCTTTATCAACAAATGCAAATTCCCCACGGCTAATTAAAGCGATTTTTCCTTCTAAGTCTTTTCCTACAAAATCAGTAGCTGCACCAAGACCAACATGTACAAATTCATATTCTTTATCGTTTAATCCAAGCAACGCTTCTTCAGTTGGGAAGCCCATTACTTTTGCTGAAGGGTAATCTACACCTTCAGAAGTAAAGATTTCTGCACTAAATAAGTTGTAAGGAAGTTGTGTTGCACCTACAGAAATCGCCTCACGAGAAGTCCCAGGTGAACCAACTGTCCAGTTGGTTGGACCACTATTACCGTTTGATGTTACAGCTACTACCCCTTCAGCCATTGCCCAGTCAAGTGCAATACTTGTAGCGAAGTCAGGATTGTTTAGTGTATTACCTAATGAAAGGTTCATTACGTCTGCACCATCTTGTACAGCACGCTCGATACCAGCAATAACATTTTCAGTTGTTCCACTTCCACCTGGACCTAATACACGATATGCAAGTAGTGTTGCGTCAGGAGCTACCCCTTTAATCTCACCATTTGCTGCAACTGTACCAGCAACATGTGTACCGTGGTTAGTTGAACGACCGCGTGGGTCTCCAGGAGGTGTTTCTTGTGGATCTTTATTTCCATCTACAAAATCATAACCTTTGTAATCGCCAAAAGCGTGAACAAGGTCTGGATGAGTATAGTCAACACCCGTATCTATGATAGCTACAGTCACACCTTTACCAGTGAAACCAGCATCCCAAGCCAGATCCGATTGAATATGTGGTGCACTATCCATCATTGCAGGGCTGAATGTTTCAGGATCTAACAGTTCACCTTCATCTACTGAAGTGACTTGATACGTTTGGTTGGCATAAATCGCTTTTACGCCTGGTACTGCAGCAAGATTAGCAATCTCGTTTTCTGCAATTTCAATTGAAAATCCAGAGAATACATAATCATATTCTTGGTTAACGTCCGCAGAACTCGTCACATTTTCAATAGCTGCAATGATTGATTGACGTTCTGCTTTTAAATTTTGTTTTGTTTGTTTTTTTCCTTTATGTTTTGCTTCAACGATTGACTCTTCTTCTAACTCTACGATTACTGTTGTTATTTCAGAAGAGCTTCCATCAAAGTCAAGTTGGATATTTGCAAAATTTGATGAAGATTGACTAGCATTAACTGATGAACCAAAAGTGCTAAAACTTGAAAGTGCCAATACGAAAATTAGTGAATAAACGACAAGCGTTTTAAGCTTACGACTCATATAATAAAACACCCCTTATTGAGTTTTTAGTGGATAGTAGCAATTTTTCTTATGTTCACCTCCGAATTTCACACGATTTCCCACAGTATTTTAAAAAATTCGTTACATTAAGTTAATAACCTTTTTAATTTTCCAAAACAATAGAATATTCCTAAATGACAGATAATTTGACATCCTGCTAAAAAAAGTTAGTGCAAAAGACTTGAGGTTTCCATGTCGAAATTGATGTTAAGATTTATAATTAAAGTTGTAAATTCGGATTTCGAAATATTTGAGGATAATATAGGACAAAAACTACTACATTTAAAAGATTTCGAAAATACACTTTTGAAGTTAATGGTAATAAAGGAGGGGTAGTATAGAACTGTAACTTATTGAGGGGTTGTAAGAAATTTTATAAGATTTTTTAAAATATGTCGAAAAGATGAAAAAATTGAAACTATAGAAGGAAGGATTAGTATAATATGAGCTAGGTGGAAATGATGATGTTATTACCACTTTTTTTTAATAGAAGGAAGTATTGTATTGTTTTCACTAAAAGGAGGAGCTAAATGAATAGATTAGAAAAAATAAACGAGCTGAAATCCTCAATTGGCAAAGTGTTGGTTGGGAAAGAAGAAATGACTGAATTAATGGTGATCGCTATATTAAGTAGAGGGCATGTACTCCTAGAAGATGTACCTGGTACAGGGAAAACGATGTTAGCAAAGTCGATGGCAAAATGTCTTGATGCCACCTTCCGACGAGTTCAATTTACACCAGACGTGTTACCAAGTGATGTGACAGGTATCCAATTTTTTAATCCAAAGGAACAAGCTTTTGAATTAAGGCCTGGTCCTGTCATGACAAATATTTTATTAGCTGATGAAATCAATCGAGCAACGCCGAGAACACAAGCGAGCTTACTTGAAGTAATGGAAGAAAGGCAAGTAACGATTGATGGAGAAACCCTTCCAATACCTTCACCATTTATTGTAATCGCTACTCAAAATCCGATTGACTCTCAACAAGGTACATTCGCCCTGCCAGAAGCCCAAATGGATCGCTTTTTACTTCTAATAAAAGTCGGCTATCCGGATTTGCTAGAAGAACAACAAATGCTGAAGATGTATCGTGAAAATGAGCCTATTGATTCACTAGAGGTCGTTTTAACGTTAGATGATATTAAGGAAATGCAGCAAAACATTAAAAAAGTGAAGATGACAGACGAAGTAGAAATGTATATTTTACATATCATTAAGGAAACGAGAAGTTCACCATATGTTGAAGTTGGTGTGAGTCCACGTGGAACAATTGCTTTAATGCGAGCATCACAAGCTAAAGCTTATGTATCTAGTCGTGATTATGTGACACCACAAGACGTCAAAGAAATGGCTCGGTATGTTCTTGCTCACCGACTGGTTCTTTCAATAGAAGGTTCGATGCGAAAAACGAAACAAGATGCACTAGAAGAGATATTAGCTAAAGTCGAAGTTCCTGTTGAAGCAGGATCTGATCGATCATGAGTTGGACCGAGCAATATATTGTTCCTAAGCTATATAATTACTTGTTATGGTCCTTACCTATCTTATTTGTCATTTTAATTTATTCAAAATCAGCCATTCTATTTGGTGTTTTTTTGCTGTTTATCATGCTCCTGCTGCTTAACCATTACTATTTAAAATATTTAAGTAATACAATATCTATACCTGGTGAAAAAGTTACTGTCCGCATGTTTCCAGAAGACGAAGGAACGCTTAAAATCCCGTTAGAAAACATTACGAAAATGCCAATTACTCAAGGGGAGTTAACCCTTTTCCTTTATGACCCGGATGATGCGGTAACAATGATTAATCAGCCAACGAATAAGCAAGGGGTCTATTCATCTCCAGTCGTTGTATTAGGTCAGCAAAAAGTGGTCCATCATACGAATGTAAAAGCATGTAAACGAGGAATTGTTCAGTTAAGAACAATCGAATACACAATTTCAGATATGATGCATCTAGGGAAAGTTCGACTAGGGTATCGAGGTCAATTTAGGGGAGAGCTTATCGTATATCCTTCCTTAATTCCTGTCCGTGGTCTACAGCAAATTCTGCAACATAACCAAGGGGAACACCCGAGAAATCAATCACTCCATGAAGATATGATGATGGCCATGGGGACTCGAGACTACACTTCAGGCGACCCATTTAACCGGATTAATTGGAAAGCTAGCGCCAGGACCCAATCACTACAAACAAAAGTATATGAAAGAACGACGATTTCGAAATGGTGTCTAATAGTAAATATTCAAAGTACAGAATTTAAGCGTCAATCCATTGAAAACCTAGAACAAGTGCTAAGCCATGTCGCATATACGTGTCAATTCGCCATTGAAAATCAAATCTCATTTGAGTTGTTTATTAATATGAGAGGGCCAAGCGGACCATTTATTCATTTACCAACCGGAACAGGAAAGGATCATCTCTTAAAAGCACTTGAATTATTAGCAAGAGTGAGTAAGAGTACGGTACTTACTGATTGTCAAGAGATGCTTCACTATGTTCACTCTAATACGAAAGAGCAATTGTTTTATCTTCACTTTGGCGCTGTAAATCAAGAAGTAAAGCATAATTACAAGCAGTGGGAACTAGCGGGAGCGACGGTTTATCGTGTTGCTTCTAATGAAGATTTTGGTCAAGTTTTATCTATTGGGGGTGAAGTAGATGAAGCTCAAGGAACGTAAAGTCATTCATTTTCTTCAATTTAGTATCGAAGTACTTTTGCTATATTTGATTATTCTTCCCCTCTACATCATTCACGGTGAATATCTGCCATTGACTTCTGCTGTCTTAATGATACTAGCTGTTGTCACTTATATACTTGTGTTATTTAAAACAAAAAATAAAAAGTTAGGGATGCTTTGTATTCCGCTTGTTTCCATAATAGCAATTCTTTTCGGTGTTCATTATCTATTGGCTTTCTTAATTGTAGCCTATATATTTTGGCGAGTTCTTTCAGTCGTAGAAGAAACGAATGAGCCATGGAATATCTTTTTAAGTACATTTGTAATTGGATTACTTTATTTCTTACACTTTTTTACTTTGGAAAATAGAGATGTTTTTATTTTAATCATTGTCATTCAATTTCTCTTAGTGGTTTCCATTAAGTTATTTCAATTCACCCTTGAAAGTAAAGAAGCCGATAGAAAAACTAGCGATGGCGTTAAGTGGCAGATTGGAGTTTTAGTTCTTTTAGGAGGGGTAGCTGCTTTAGGATGGTTGTTATTCCCTGTATTGAACATCGTTTTATCTTATATCATTCGAGCTATTGTCTATTTGTTTTATTTAATTGCCTATCCATTTTTTTATTTATTAAGCTTTTATGATCCAAAGATGATTGAGCGAGAAGGAGAAGCTGGAAGTAGTGAACTCGTCGACCCTCTAGAGGAAATAAGAGAGTTTCCCATTTTTGATTTAGCTTCAATTATTGGAAATATTTTTTTAGCAATTGTTGGGATTGGTCTTGTCGTTTGGATCATTTCTATCATTGTAAAGAAAAAATTAAGGCCTATATTGCAAGACGGTTCGAGCACTTTAGTAATTGATACTATAAACACACAGGGCAATAACCAACCTAAACCATTTTGGCGACGAAAAAAGCCGAAAAACGAGATTAGGCGTATGTTGTTTGATTTAGATAGGAATCTTGCTAAAAAAGGTATGGGAAGAAAGCCAGGGCAAACAATCGAGGAGTGGTTTCGTCCTATAGACGCAGATCAAGATATTAAAAAGATCATAACTTCAACCTACCAAAAAGTAAGGTACGGACATAACGAGATATCTAAGGAACAGGTAAAAGAATATCGCCTCGCAATTAAAAAGCTTCAACAACAGGTCATAAAAGAAAAAGCATAGAAAAACCGTCTGATTAAAAGACGGTTTTTCCTAATGGATGTATATTATCTCTAATCTTCTATAGTGGAAGGTACAAGGAATGTATAAGGTCGTAACATCGTTTAAAAAGAGGAAGAATGATGATCTGAAGAGAGACTTAGAGTGAGATATTACCCTAAAGAGGAAGAATTATGTTCTAAAGAGAGACTTAGAGTGAAATATTCCCATAAAAAGGTAGAAAGGTGTTCTAAAACCAAACTTAGGATGAAATATTACCATAAAAGGTATCTGAGGTTCTAAACCCCATTAGATGTCGCTATATTTCCATATTGGGGTGTCTTAATGTTTCTGTATTATAGCAATGTCTGGTCACCCTAGCAGCCGTTTTTATACATCGATTTTTCGAAAGGTACATTTTGAAATTTATCGGTTAGTTTTTTCAGAATTGTTTCTTTTTTGTTTTATATGTTATATAATAAGTTCGTAATGTTATATAACAGTTTTAATGAAGCTGTTTTGACTAAATGTACAATGTGATCTTATGAAGGAGGCAATAAATATGAAAGACTATTTACAAGTAGGAAATCTTCAAGTGGCTTCTGTACTCTATGACTTTATTAATTCTGAAGCGCTGCCTGGAAGCGGGCTTACTAGTGAGCAATTTTGGTCAAATTTAGAAACATTAATTACTGAATTTGCACCAGAAAATAAGGAATTATTACAACGCCGTGAGGAATTGCAATCAGCAATCAGTACTTGGCATAAAGAAAATAAAGACTTTTCTTTTGATGCATATAAATCATTTTTACAAGAGATCGGATACCTTGAATCTGAAGTAGAGGATTTCGAGATTACAACGGATAACGTTGACGATGAAATCACGCTTCAAGCGGGCCCGCAATTAGTTGTGCCAGTTAATAATGCAAGATATGCATTAAATGCAGCAAATGCACGTTGGGGCAGTTTATATGATGCACTTTATGGGACGGATTCTATTTCTGAAGAAAATGGAGCTGAGAAAGGAAAAGGCTATAACCCGGTTCGTGGTGAAAAAGTTATTTCGTTTGCTAAAAACTTTCTTGATCAATCAGCGCCATTAGTAGGTGCATCTCATAAAGATGTTGAAAATTACTCAATTAAAAATAATAAATTAGTTGTTTTACATAGTGGTGGAAAAACATCTGAACTTCAAGATGAAACAAAGTTAGTAGGTTATCAAGGACATCCTGAAGATCCATCAACTATTTTGTTAGTGAATAATGGTATGCATTTCGAAATTCAAATTGATCGTGATCACCCAATTGGCAAATCTGATCAAGCTGGTGTAAAAGATGTCCTAATGGAATCTGCACTTACAACGATTATGGATTGTGAAGACTCCGTAGCTGCAGTAGATGCAGAAGACAAAGTTGAGGTATACCGTAACTGGTTAGGTCTAATGAAAGGTGATTTATCAGTAACATTTGCAAAAGGAAATCAAACGGTTACTCGAGAACTGAATTCAGATCGTTCGTATACAGCTCTTTCTGGGAATACATTAACTTTACGTGGTCGTTCGCTTATGTTCGTTCGTAACGTTGGTCATCTAATGACAAACAACGCAGTACTTGATGCGAATGGTCAAGAAGTACCAGAAGGTATTTTAGATGGGTTAGTTACTAGTTTAATAGCAAAGCATGACTTATTGAAAAATGGTAAACTATCGAATTCAACAAACGGTTCCATTTATATCGTTAAACCAAAGATGCACGGTTCTAAAGAGGTTGCATTCTCTAACAAACTATTTAACCGTATCGAAGACTTACTTGGTCTTGAGCGCCATACGTTAAAAATTGGGGTTATGGATGAAGAACGTCGTACATCTCTAAACTTAAAAAATTGTATTAATGAAGTAAAAGAACGCGTTGTGTTCATTAATACAGGTTTCCTTGATCGTACGGGAGATGAAATGCATACATCAATGGAAGCAGGTCCAATGATTCGTAAAAACGATATGAAGTCTTCTACATGGTTACAATCGTATGAAAAGTCAAACGTAAATGTTGGTCTTGCGTGTGGCCTGCAAGGACGTGCGCAAATTGGTAAAGGGATGTGGGCAATGCCAGACTTAATGGCAGAAATGTTGAAGCAAAAAAGCGGTCAACTTAAAGCCGGTGCTAATACAGCATGGGTACCGTCACCAACTGCAGCAACTTTACATGCTCTTCATTACCACGAAGTTGAAGTGACTTCTATTCAGAATGAGTTAAAAAATAGCATTACAAACTTACAGGACCAAATCTTACAAATTCCTATAGAGTCAAATCCGCAATGGAGTGCTGAAGATGTTCAAAAAGAACTTGATAATAATGCACAAGGTATTTTAGGTTATGTTGTCCGTTGGGTAGAGCAAGGTGTTGGTTGTTCGAAAGTTCCTGACATTAATAATGTTGGATTAATGGAAGACCGTGCAACATTACGTATTTCCAGTCAGCATGTAGCGAACTGGCTTCACCACGGCATTTGTACAGAAGAACAAGTATTAGAAACAATGAAGCGTATGGCTGCAGTAGTGGATGAGCAAAACGCAGGAGATGCAGAGTATCGTCCAATGGCACCTGATTTTGATAACTCGGTTGCATTCCAAGCAGCGTGCGAGCTTGTCTTTAAAGGAATTGAGCAACCAAGTGGTTATACAGAACCAATCTTGCACCGTCGTCGTATCGAAGCGAAAGCAAAATTTGCTGCTCAAACAAACTAAATCATAATCAATTAGTGTGGCCGTTGTTCATATGCGGTCACACTTTTTTGCATGTTAAGGTACAATTAATTGATATTAAAGTGCATTCGACGTTAGTACACAAGATAAGGCATGCAGTAAAAGTACAAATACATAGCTGTCTTCGCTTAAAGGCTCGCCAATCGACTAGTTTTCTCTATATAATATATAGTAAGGACTAATCGAACTAAGTGTATCAAGTTGAGAGTTCATAAGGAGTGTTTTGTTTGGTAGAACGATTATATTACAGTGATGCGTATATTCAATCATTTACAACACAGCTTATAAAGCAAGAGAAAGATGAAAAAGGAAACGTATATGCCGTTTTAACTGAAACTGCATTTTATCCTACAGGCGGGGGACAGCCACATGATGTAGGAACGTTAAATGATGTACCTGTTATAAATGTTGAAGAAATCGATGGAGAAGTTCGTCATTACATAGAAAAGCCTTTAGATGGTGTCGATGAAGTCTTCGGTATCATTAATTGGCAGCGTCGTTTTGATCATATGCAGCAACATTTGGGCCAGCATATTTTATCTGCTTGTTTTGAAGAGTTGTTTCATATTCCAACTGTAAGCTTTCATTTAGGAACAGAGTTTGTCACGATTGATTTAGATATTGATCAACTTACTGAAGAACAAATTATTGAGGTGGAGTGTCTAGCTAATCAAGTCATTCTTGAAAATCGTTCGGTTGAAACAAAATGGGTAACCGAATCGGAGTTAAGGCAATATCCATTAAGGAAAGTACCAACCGTTCAAAGTGATATCCGCCTTGTTATTATACCTGAATTGGATTACAACGGGTGTGGTGGAACCCATCCCAAAACAACAGGAGACGTACGAGCAATCCAAATTTTAAATTGGGAACGTCAAAAAAAGAAGATTAGAGTTCAGTTTGTGTGTGGAGAACGCGTATTGACTCAATTTCGAGCCAAGCACAAAATAGTTAGTCAGTTAACTCAATTGCTGAGTGCACCTGAACAAGATATGGTATCCGCTGTCAATCGTTTACTAGACCATGAAAAAGACCTCCAAAAATCGTTAGAAGAGTCTCGTGAAAGGCTATTAAATTATGAGGTGACGGAACTCCTTGATAACACCAACCTTCAAAATGGGGTGCCCATTTTAAGCAGGGTTTTTCAAGGGCGCACGATTCAAGAGTTGCAAAAGTTAGTTCGACTGCTGACATCTAAAAGAAATGATATTAATGTATTCCTAGTTGCAGAAAATGAAGACAAGCTTCAATTCGTATTTGGCCGAGGAGCCGCGAGTGAAGTAAGTATGAATAGCATAATTAGACAAACATTACCATTAGTCAATGGTAAAGGCGGTGGAAACGACGCATTAGCTCAGGGTGGCGGTGAAGCCGTAATCACTGGTCAACAATTACTAAATCAGGTGGTCGAACTGTTATAATCCAGTGTTAAGTAAAAACTTGAACAACTCGTGTCCTTATTGTACGATCAAAGTATTAAATGAGCGAATGAATAGGGGATCAATATGGACTATCGAAAGTACGTTTTGCAAGAATCGATCGGATATAGAATTGCTAACACAGGTCGACTCGTTATTAATCGATTAAATAAAAATTTTAAAGATAACGATTATCCTGTTACACATGACCAGTGGTCGATTATGATCCGCTTATGGGAAGAAGACGGGCTGACACAACAACAATTGGCGTCATTAACGGATAAAGATCAACCGAGTGTTTCAAGGTTGATAAATAACCTGGTAAAGCGAGGATTAGTTAAACGAGTGCAGCACCCTGTTGATGGAAGAACCAACCTAATTTTTCTGACTTCTGAAGGAAAAAAGATGCAAATTGGCCTCATTGAGCAAGCCCAAAAAACAATACAACAAATTTCAGATGGAATACCTAAAGATGATTTAACCGTCTTTTTACGGGTACTAGATAAAATTAATAAAAATTTACAATAACTGAAAAACGAAGGTGAAAACACATGAGGTTCTCAAAAAATCTCATGTGTTTTTTGTTCGCCCAGCATGGGCGAACTCTAACGGGTGAAAGTCCCGAGTACGACCTTGTAGCGGTAAGTACATAGCCAAAAGCAAGGGTGTCCATGGTGACGTGGAATCTGAAGGAAGCTCGAGG
>NZ_JAOTPO010000002.1 GCF_029028005.1 Alkalihalobacterium chitinilyticum | reverse complement strand
ATTTTAAACTTCATATAAGAGCTTCCTCCTTAAGGTTGAGTTTTAGAGTGGTGTCTATACTCATATCTTACTGAGGGGCTCTATTTTTTTCAAAGTCAAAATTAACGCACTACAGGAATGCTGCGCAGCAATTGCTTCTGTTTCTTTTACGGTTTCCTTCTTCAAAATAAGCTCCCGTTAGTATAAGTACTTTTCACAATCTGTGCTTCATTTCTTTTTAAATATATCCAATAAGTTTCTATCCCAAAATGTTTCAGGGAGTTTTTTTATTACTTTCACAAAAACATCTACTCTATATTCGCCAAACTCATCAGGGTAGTGTACAATATCAACTACTTCGCACAATGTTAAACCTAACTTTATTTTTTCACCAATTCGCACATATAGATTGTCAACACTATAACTTCTTTTGTTTTCTTTAATTTCTTCTAATGTACCTTCAATATAGTGAACTCTCATTTTAAAGCCCCCTTCTCTTTTTACCTTAACATAATCATCAATAGTAGTAGAGTTGGTAAATAATTTTGTAGTTTTTTTAAAATAAACTTGTCTGTCTATTGAACCCCTTAATTAACTTGTTCCAAGGATCGAAACCCTCAATTGAGGGTACAGGACGTGTTAATTCTTTCCCGTCTGGTGTAACGTCATAGGTTTTTTCAACCTCTTTGATTTCCAAGATGATTGTATTTGTAATAAAGAATGAACAATTTATTGTACACCTTTGTAAGTTGCTCATAGGTTACTTTTGTAAATGTTTGTTTTTTCTCACTCTTACTTTCTTTTAACCAAACGAAAAAAGTCGTGAGTGCAGCAGCTATTAAAGGACCGGCAAAATATTTTAAAATTAAGTCCATTGTCTTATCCCCTTCTATTTCATTTGCTTTGACTTCACCCAAAGTTCTCCAAAGTCATAATTACTGCGTGGATCATGTTCCATTTCAATCAATTTCTCTCTCACACTTACCAATGCTTTTTCAATGAGATTATTGAAGAATTGGATAGGGTAAGAGATTTTCCACACTTCCCATTGACCGTCTTTTTCTAACATTGTGAAATGAACATAATGTGGATAGTCAACATGATCAAACAACTCTTGAGCACCAATTGATCTTGCTTCATGTACTAAACTATTACGATATTTCCACAAGAGGTTTACATGAGTAAGAGTGTGTATATCCACACCCATGATTGAAGTAATACCTTTAGGCATTAAGTCTTTTATTTCCTTTAATGAAGAATCACAACTAAATGGAGTTGCACTTGCAGGTGGGTAACGATCTATTCCTTTAGAAACGTGTTTCTTTAATCTTTGAAACTCATGTTCTTGTGTATTCTCAAGAAGTAATACCAATTGTTGAAGGCTCACTCTTTCTGCGTCTTCCCATTCACAAAACTCCATTATGAATCTTTTGAACCTATCTGTATTACGGTATCTATCTCCGTAAACTCCATTGGAGATTGTCTCTAAAAGACTAAAAAGCAAGGTCTTTTGGTGGTTCTTTAAGAACCTTTCTCCTTGAAGTTGGTTTATTGATTTTTGTATATCTTTCATTGCTTGAATGTATAAATCAATGCCCTCTTGTAAATTCATTGCAATCCTCCATATATTTCCTTATATTAAAAGTTTATCTCACAAACTACTTTTTTCCAATAAAAAATCCTTCCACCATTTGAACCATGAATAGACGCTTGACTTAAAGAAATTCCAATTCCACCATATCAAATTTCTTTATTGCTTTGTGGCTTGTAACAGAAAAAGAGACCACTTAGGCCTCTCATCATTCCCAATCTTATATCACTTTCCTAACTTAAAAATGAAGATATTTGTTACACAGTTTCCGTCAAATACGAAAAACGATCAATTTTGAAGTGACCGCCTTAAAAAATTATATTTCGTTACCAGTATCGTTGTAACAAATAAATCTGTGTTTTTGTCTTTCTCTTTCATTATAAAAATCCATTAAAGTTAAATTATGTCTAATATCTTTCATAACCTTTTTATCACAATTAAAAAAAAGTAAGGATTTCTATCTACTAAACGGAACTCATGTATATATAAATTACCTAATCGACTATTCTAATTATGACTTTCTTGAAAGGAGGAAATATAAATGAAGAACATATCTGACAAATGGGGCATTGTAGAAGTGAAATTAAAATGTATACGGTTGCTTAGTTTTTTGGAATATGACGAAATATATACTAAAGAACATGCTGCAAATGAAATGAGAAAAATCATAGAGCTGTTAGACGAAATGGACGAAGAATTGTGCGAATGATTGAACAGTGGTGATTAAATTAAATATTTATAGTAACAGTTAGTCATTGAATTAAAAAATCAACCCTGTATCTTAGATTACCAAGTAATCATTGATACAGGGTTGATTTTTTTATTACTTCTTGGATCGCTTCCGTTACTTAAATAATGACACATTTGTCGCGCAGTATCCGTCCACTATGCATTAAAGACTTAAGACTTTCTTAGTTGAAATTCTACTCTTTATACAGAATTAATTGGTATAAACTGATATAAAAATTAATGTGGTCAAAATGTGGTCAAAGCAAGTTTGAAGAGGAAATTGTGGTCAAGTAGTGGAACTGAAAAAACAACAAAACCCCTTGCTACGCAAGGGGTTTAAGCTTCATATGTATGGTGACCCGTGGGGGGCTCGAACCCTCGACCTCCACCCTGTCAAGGTGGCGCTCTCCCAGCTGAGCTAACGGATCATAAGTAAGTTTTATTAGCGACAAAATAAATATACTACATATAGACTGCCATGTCAACTCCTTAAAAAAGTTCTTCATAAATAGTGAAGTTCCTTTTTTTATGTTAATCCTAACTCCCCTTTTTCCCCTATCTTTCTAGTATTTCTACATCAGGAAACTGTATTAGATTAATTGCTATATTTGGAATACAAAAATAATTTAATCAGCACTACAAAATATCATAGATAACAGCCAGAAAAAGGTATATTATTAATAAAAAGGTAAGTATTTTTTCCTTTTCAGCAAGGAGGGACAGCATGTGGGTATCGAGGAACTTCTACTCAATTTTTTATTTATTATAGTCACTATTTTTTTCTATCAATTTTTCTTAGTTGAAAGGCTTCAACAATATAAATTTAGCATACAACCGCTTCTTATTGGCATTATTTTCAGTATCCCTGCCTTTTTTTGTATGTTGTTTCCGTTTTTAATAGGGAATAACCTTTTCTTAATCGATATGCGGGCTGTTCCTTTAATTCTTAGTTACCTATACGGCGGCTTACCTGCTGGAATAGTAACGAGTATCCTTATCATTCTTTCTCGTTTATTTCTCGGTATTAATTATGGCCTGTTCGCATTTTTGATTATCGAATGTATTATTTTTATTACTATGATCTATCTTCTTCCATTCTACCGAAAAGGAAGCTTTAAACAGAGATTATTATACGGAACAATTCTTTCTTCTTTATTTGCAATGATTATCGTTGCTTCAGGCTTACTCCTGTTACATATTTATAGTTCAGTAGAAATAGCTGAAATTTTTCATTATTATACATTAGCAATTTTATTTATTACCTTTACGATATGGGGAGCCATTTATTTTATAGAGCACCATCAACGCCATATGGTTTTAAAAAGGGAAATGGAAGGTATGGAACAAATGAAATTAGTCAGTGAACTAGCAGCCTCCATTGCTCATGAAATCCGAAACCCGATGACGGTAGTGCGAGGGTTTATTCAAATGTTCCAAAGTGATGAAAAAGTAGATCCCAAAAACAGAAATTATTATTCTATTATGCTTAAAGAATTAGATCGCGCCCAGTTTATAATTACTGATTACCTCTCATTAGCTAAACCTCAAAAAGAAGAAGAGGAAGTCATTCAGGTGAATCAGGTTGCTAGTGCAGCGATTGAAGTTATTACCCCTTTTGCTAATTTGAATTCTATCTGTGTAAACAGCACCTTTGAAGACGAACCGGTCATCTATGGAAATGTAGGCAAGCTTCAGCAATGCTTAATCAATATTTTTAAAAATGCGATAGAAGCCATGCCTAATGGCGGAACCTTGCATGTTTCAACATCTGTTAAAAAGGACAAGGCAGTTATCGAGATAATGGATACGGGTATTGGAATGTCAAAAGAAGAGTTAGATCGTCTTGGAAAACCTTTTTATACGACAAAGTCTAAAGGAACCGGTCTTGGAATGATGGTATGTTTTAGCATTATTTCAAATATGGAAGGCTCTATTCTTGTTGATAGCAAAGTCGGTTCAGGTACTACTTTTCAAATCATAGTTCCTTTATACAACAATAATTATTAATTGTTTCATCAAATTTCCCAATTAAAGCGCTGACATTTATGGTCAGGCTTTTTTCTTTTCTGTAATTATTCTTATCAAAACATCACAACACTTCACTAGTCATAGTACAACACTTCCAACGATATGATATAAAATAGATGTTCTTCAATTGTAAATCCGCATAACAAGTGAGGAGTGATTAGATGGCGAGAAGTATTTGGGGTGTTGATTCAGCAGCGGCCGTAACTCCTGCCTTATATGATTGCGTCCTTGAAAACTTTGGTAAGCCCGAATATTGGGGCAGATACTTAACAACGATACCGAATGTAAGTGATGGGTTAACATCAGAAGAAATTCAACGTTTAAGAGGGAACGGAATTAGAGTCATGCCCATTTATAATGAATTTTTAGAAGCGGTTGGATACCGTACCGGTGAAATTACAGCTGCCAATGCAATATTCCATGCAAGAAGACTTGGCTTCCCCACCAGAGTTCGAATTTTTGCCAATATCGAAAATTTCTTTGATGTTGATGAAGCGTGGATCCGCGGATGGGTAGATGCCTTTTATCCAAGTGGTTATAAACCTGGTTTTTACCATGATCCTCTTGAAGGACCTTTTAGTGATGCATATTGTACTGCTGTCGAGAATAGTGAACGAGTAAAAGTCCAGTCTGTCCTCTGGAGTGCAGAACCAGAACCTGGAACGACGACGAAACAAAATCGCCCCCAACGCTTTACACCAGCCAAACCGCCATGTGAAGCGAATGTTTGGGCATGGCAATATGGTCGTGATGCTGAAGAATGCCCAATTGATACCGTATTAGCCGATCGACGTTTGTATGATGATATGTGGTGATTACTTCTTTACATTTCGAGTTCCACATAGTTTTCTGCAGTTTCATAACACCCTTTTAATCATACTCATTCAAGAGGCTGGCACTGTTTTCTATTCCTCTCCCATAGCTTGTTAGATATCCCACATGCCCTTAAACGATAACGTGGTTGTTATAACACATACTCACAGGTTGTCAGCCTTTGTTGTAAAAAAATAGGCCATCCATAAAAGGATGACCCTACGCTTAAAGATCTCTAATGGCCTGAAGACATGCCACCAATTTTGTTCATTAAGTTTGTACTATCTTTATTTAGTCCGATGAACTTCACATCGATATCATTTTGTTCGAATTTATATTTAATTTTATCGATCGCTCCAACAGCTGAGTCGTCCCATAAGTGAGATTGACTTAAATCAATAATAACTTCTGTCATATTTTCTTTATAGTCAAATGCAGCAACGAAGTCAGTCACAGAAGCAAAGAAAATTTGTCCTTGCACATAGTACGTTTTCTTTTGATTAATGACTTCTGCTGAAACTTTAACTTTCGAAATTTTTCCTGCGAAGAAAATCGCACTTAGCAGTACCCCTGCGAATACACCAATTGCTAGGTTATGAGTAATGACAACCGTTCCAACTGTAACGACCATAACAGCTGCATCTGTTCTCGGTACTTTATGCAACGTTCGTACAGAGTTCCAATCAAACGTACTAATCGAAACCATAATCATGACCCCGACAAGAGCCGCCATTGGTATTTGTACCACAAGGTTTCCTAAAGCTACAATTAGGATCATGAGGAACACACCGGCAACTAATGCTGATAATCTTCCACGACCTCCCGACTTCACGTTAATAACCGATTGACCAATCATCGCACAGCCGGCCATTCCGCCGAAGAAGCCCGTAACTATATTTGCAATACCTTGTCCACGACTTTCTTTATTTTTATCACTTTCTGTGTCTGTCATATCATCTACAATTTGAGCAGTTAATAAAGACTCTAGAAGACCTACAATAGCTAACGCTAAAGCATATGGGAATATAATCATTAATGTTTCTAATGTTAACGGAATTTGCGGAATTAAGAACATCGGAAGAGCTTGAGTTAATTCACCCATGTCTCCTACCGTTCTAACACCTGTTCCTGTTAAAATAACGAAAGTAGTAATGACTATAATCGCTATTAATGTAGAAGGAACTGCCTTTGTAAATCTCGGTAAAACATAAATAATAACTAATGTTGCTACAACTAGTGCATACATGACCCAAGTCGCATCAACGAATTGTTCTAACTGGGCCATAAAAATTAAAATAGCTAATGCATTTACAAATCCGATCATTACCGAACGAGGGATAAACTTCATGTAGCGAGCTAGTTTAAAAACACCAAATAAGATTTGTATAATACCCGTTAAAATTGTAGCTGCTAATAAATATTGAAGCCCGTGCTCTGCCACAAGTGTAACCATTAATAATGCCATGGCTCCTGTTGCTGCGGAAATCATCCCTGGTCGTCCACCGACAAATGCAATGACAACAGCAATACAAAAAGAGGCATACAACCCAACCATTGGGTCAACACCAGCGATAATGGAGAACGCAATCGCTTCTGGAATAAGGGCAAGTGCTACTACTATCCCAGCAAGTACATCTCCTCTCACATTACCAAACCATTCATTTTTTATTGTCTCGATATTCATTTTACACCTCTATCTTTAGATTGTTGATTTTCCTTCCTTAGAAAATCAGGTCCGCACATAACGAAGTGCATTGTATCACGATTTCTAAAATACTCAAACATCCATGTAAGCGTATTTCATCCAAGTTTATCCCCGGTTTTCTCCCCTTTTCTTTCGAAATCTAACTTATTCATATAAAATTCATATTTACATGGTAAAGGTCACCAAAAGGCTATAAATAGAACTCAATGACAAACGAACTTAACTAATTATTATAAGTTCAAAAGAAATAGAGACTAACGGTATGTCAGTCTCTTAGCTCATTATTCTTTCTTAGAATTCCCTTCATCTGTTTCAATTTCTTCTAGAATTTCCTCTTTCATTTCTTCATATATTTCTTCCTTAAACTCTTCCAGAACTTCTTCTTTAATTTCATCTCTAACTTCTTCTAGCATCTCTTCTTTTAGTTCATCGTAGATGTCTTCTTTCATTTCTTCCCGAACTTCCTCTTTAATCGTTTCAATTTGTTTCGTACGTTTCTTTTTTGTTATGGCTCGATAGTCTTTACTAATCATTAAAAACATCGAGACAGCCATGGTCAGCATAATGACAGCAAACGGGAGAGCAGCAATAATGGAAGCCGTCTGTAAACCTTGTAAGCCCCCGCTTAATAAGAGAACACTTGCTGTTGCTGCAATTAATAAGCCCCAGATCAACTTAACATACAATGCAGGCGCTAAGCTTCCTCTAGAAGTCATAGCTCCTAATACATATGAAGCCGAGTCTGCAGAAGTAATGAAGAAAATAATAATTAGCAACACAGACAGAACACTCATTACAGCACCTAACGGTAACTCGGCAAGCGTTGCAAATAACGCTACTTCGACATTATTCATGACGATTTCAGCAATGTTGCTTCCTGTCTCTCGTTGCAGGTGCAGTGCTGTTCCACCGAAAGCTGTAAACCAAATTAACCCAAGAAGCGATGGTACAAATAGGACGCCAAAGACGAACTCACGTATCGTTCGTCCTCTTGAAATTCTGGCTATAAATAGACCCATAAAAGGAGCCCATGAAATATGCCAAGCCCAGAAGAAAATGGTATATGCCCCTAACCATACACTGTCAGCAAATGGAGTCATCGTTAAACTCATTGGGATAATATTGGAGATATATCCACCTAATGTCGTTACAACTCCTTCAGCAATAAAAAGTGTTGGGCCGAAGATAATCATAAATAATAAGAGAATAGCAGCAATGGTTAAGTTCGTTATACTTAAAATTCGAATTCCTTTATTTAATCCAGTCCCAGCTGAAAACATAAATAATATAGTCACGATAAGGATAACAACTAGCTGTGTCGATGTATTATTTGGAATTGGTGTTAAGTAGGATAGTCCTCCTGTAATTTGCATCGCACTTAAACCAAAAGTTGTTGCGACACCTGTAGAAGTAGCTAGAACGGCTAAAATATCGATACCGCGACCAAACCAACCGTTAATACGGTTACCTAAAATAGGATAAAACGCAGAACTAATGAGGGCTGGCTGATCTTTACGATATTGAACGTATGCTAATGTTAAAGCAACTAAACCAAAGATCGCCCACGGGTGTAATGCCCAATGATACACTGCATAACGCAAACCCATATTAGCTGCTTCCACCGTTTCTGGAGTAACCCCATACGGTGGGTCCATATAATAAAGAACTGGCTCAGCAACTCCCCAGAAAACAAACCCGACACCGATACCAGCTGAAAATAACATTCCGATCCATGTATAATAGGAATACTCCGGTTTATCATCCGGCTTTCCCAGTTTCATTTTACCGAATGGACTAATCGCTAAAAATAAAACAAATGCAATAAAGATCGCTGTAACAATCATGTAGAACCAACCGAAGTTTTGGATGGTTGTTGCTAATAAATCACTTGCTGTTTCTTCTAATCCACCAGGTGCGAATACACCCCATAAAACAAATAAACTTACTAAAACAGCTGATATGACAAAAACACTGCCTGGCTTTTTAGTATTGTACGTATACTTTTCCATGTTCCCCTTACGATCAAGTCATGCTTGAACGTAAGGTCCCTCCCTTCAATTTCAAAAAACTTCATCTTAATAACTGCTACATGACGATCCGCAGCTATAAATTGTTTAAGAAGTTAACAAAACCTAATTATTACCGTATGTGGTTACATTTATCGGTTTCTCTTACGTTTCCTCACCTTTTTTCCATTTATACAAGATGAGTCTGCTTTCTCTTTCCTACAACCCCTCCTAGCACAAAGCAACAAAAATTATATCACTATATAAATGTCAATTAAAGCAATCGACATTCTTCTATCGAGTTTATAAGGTAATAGAATGTCCATATTACAGGTGTTTCGACCTCTTTTTATTTCCCGGATATGATTTTTTTAAACCATAATATTATCAATTACTTTTTTTGATATTACAATTATTTACGAATAGTTGGGGATCAGGATTATTGTCAAAAATATTACTACTGTAGAGATCATTGCATGATTTATTAGGAAGTTTCTTAAACTGGCTTGTTTATTAATATAATTTGGAGAAGGTGACACATACTAACATTAATAAACTGTACTTAAAGGAACTTCATTAACTAAGAGGAAAAAAATTAAACGAAGAGGAAAGTTATAGATGAGAAAACAATTTGCCGTTATCGGTCTTGGGCGATTTGGGAGTAGCGTGTGTAAGGAACTTTACAAACTCGGACATGACGTTCTTGCGATTGATAACAACGAGGAAAAAGTCAATAACATGACAGATCATTCAACTCATAGTGTCATTGCAAGCGGAACAGATGAAAGTGCATTACATTCACTTGGGATCCGTAACTTTGATTATGTGATTGTTGCCATTGGTGATAATATTCAATCTAGTATCCTTTGTACACTCATTCTTAAAGAGTTGGGAGTGTCTAATGTCTGGGTAAAAGCTCAGAATTATTATCACCACCGTGTATTAGAGAAAATTGGCGCCGACCGGATCGTACACCCGGAGCAAGATATGGGCATTCGGATTGCTCAACATCTCGTTTCAGAAAAGATAGTCGACTATATCGAATTATCGGATGAATACAGTATCATCGAAGTGATTGCTACAGAGAAAGTTTCGAATAAGTCACTCGACCAATTAAACGTTCGAGCAAAGTATGGCTGTACTATTCTTGCCATCAAGCGAGGCAACGATATCAATATTTCACCCTTTCCATCAGAAATGATTGAACTTAACGATATATTGATTGTCATCGGTCATAAAAATGACTTGAAACGATTTGAAGAAGAAGGTATGTAACATTTCAACAAGTTTAACGTTTTTTACAAAGTTTGTATTTTGTATTTACAAATCCAAATTAACAATTTTTACGACCAATGTTTAATGAGCCGAATAATCATTTTCGGCAAATAGAAAAGAACTTCTAGAAATATCTCAAATACGTAATACGACCATCCACTTTCCGATTTTTTCTTTTTCTTTTTGTCTTTTGCCATTACCTTCACTCCTTAAATACTACTTACTGATTATATACGTACAAAAAAAATGTTTGGTTTCATCGAATTCAATTGTTTTGGGGGAATATGTAAGTAACGCAGGCATTATCTTTGTTTTTCTTTTCATTTTGTTTGTATACTACATACATAAAAGGTTTATTTGAAGGAGGTATCATTTTGGTAAATAATACATTCGAAGTCGCTACATTTGCCGGTGGGTGTTTCTGGTGCATGGTTACACCATTTGACGAATTACCTGGTATAGAAAAAGTTGTCTCTGGATATACAGGGGGGCATAAAGAAAACCCTACGTACGAAGAAGTTTGCAGTGAAACAACAGGACATTATGAAGCTGTACAAATCACATATGATCCAACCATTTTTCCATACGAAAAATTAGTCAATATCTTTTGGCAGCAAATTGACCCTACTGATCCAGGCGGACAATTTCATGATCGAGGCCACTCCTATAAGACTGTGATTTTTTATCATACTGAAGAGCAAAAAAGGATTGCGGAAAGCTCTAAAAAGGCCCTTGAAGAAAACGGTCGATTTTCAAAGCCGATTGTTACTGAAATTCAACCTGCTGTACCGTTTTATCCAGCAGAAGATTACCATCAAGATTTTTATAAGAAAAATCCGTTTAGATATATGACGTACAGAAAAGGCTCAGGTCGTGACCACTTTATTAAAGAACATTGGTCGGTTAAAAAAGACCCTGAAACACTTAAGAAAACTTTAACGCCGATGCAATACGAGGTAACTCAAAATAATGGCACCGAACCTCCTTTTCATAACGAATACTGGAATAATAAGGAAGAAGGAATTTATATAGACATCGTTTCTGGTGAACCATTATTTAGTTCATTTGATAAATTTGATGCCGGCTGTGGCTGGCCTAGTTTTTCGAAACCACTTCATCAAAACAAACTAGCTGAAGAGATGGATACTAGTCATGGAATGAGGCGTATCGAAGTTAGAAGTAAAAATTCTGATTCCCATCTCGGTCATGTTTTCGAGGACGGGCCAAAGCCGACTGGATTACGCTATTGTATAAATTCTGCAGCATTAAGATTTATTCATAAAGACGATCTAGAAAAAGAAGGTTACGGGGAATATAAAAGTTTATTTAAATAATGTACACTAACGAAGCTGACAACAATCCCTGTCAGCTTTTTTATGATTTTTAGACTATCTCTTAAGATATTTGTTCCTATCATTGAAGTTATGTTCAACTAACAAACTCTGATCCTAAATAAAATTGCGAGATCTTTTTCTATTTTCATGTAGTTTCGTAAGACTTTTATACTATATAATTAAATTATTAATTTCTTAGGTGATGCAGAATGAACAAAAAACAAAATGACATTATAGAGTTAATTAGAGATATACAAATTGAAAACTTCAGCAAGTATGAAACGATAGATACGACTACTGAAAGCGAACCAACTGAACACCATATCCTAAAGGATGATGGTTTTATTGAAGTAAGGGACCACCAGTTGTTTATTATTAATCCTAATGCCAATGGACGCCAACCTGTACTTGTTCCTAATGAGAACATTTACATGACCGTAAATGGCAAGGTCCTCAAAAAAGAAATCGCTGTGTTTGAAAAAGATACCATTGAGTGGACGGTTAAAATAAAGAAACCTTATCAAATTACAATTAGTGAAGATAAATTAAACGTTTACTTACAAGTATTTCCTGAACTTTTTACAAAGTACCGCTTAAAAGATAAAAAACGCAGTTTACGTTTCAAACTTGAAGTGGAACCATGCCATAAACCTTGTCACGTTGAAGAAGTCAGCTCAAAAATACTGGAGGATATCACAAAGTATGGAGTAAAAATTGAAGTCAAAACTTCTGCGATTATGCAGGAGTTAATGCAACCAACCTTTAATCGGATCCTAGTTGCTGAAGGACTCCCCCTCATTCCATCAAGAGATGGATTTGTAGAGAAGTTCTTTAAAAACGAGGTTGAAGAAGTCATAGAAGAAGTAAACGGTAAAGTTGACTTTAAGAACCGTCTTAAAATTCCGATTGCAGAAGCTGGGGCTGTAATAGCTCAAGTTCATCCGCCGAAAGAAGGAAAAGAAGGATATAATGTACTCGGTCAAACCTTATTGCCAAAAAAGGCAAAACGACTGGATGTCCGTGCTAAACCTGCCATAAAAATTACCGATGACGGAAAAGTAATTGCTCTACAACAAGGGCGCCCATCTGTAACCGGCCATTATGTAAAACATATAAACATCCTAGAAACATACGAAGTCAATGGTGACGTTGATATGTCAACAGGTAATATATTTTTCAGCGGAGATATTATCATTCGCGGTAATATTAAAGACCATATGACGGTAGAGAGCTCAGGAAGCATTTTCGTGTACGGAAGTGTGTATCATGCTTCAGTTACTGCCTCTCAGCACGTTATTATTTTAGGAAATGTAATGAATAGTAAAATAAATGCTGGGCAATTTGGTTTATTTTATAGTCGTGTGTATAAAATTACACAAGATTTATCTCTGTCCATTAAACAGTTGTGGGAAGCGTTGAAACAATTACAACAAGCAATGGAATTAAAAGGCATTTCAATGGATTTTGGCTATGTTCTTTCAACCCTTGTTGACTCTAAGTTTAAAAATATTCGCGATAAAGTATTTGAACTATACAAAACCATTCAGGAAATGGCTGAACATCAGATTTCCTTTCCACCTCAACTGAAAATTATCTTAAATGCGTTAGCCAAATTTAAGGACAATCAATCCATCTTATCCATAACATCTGAACAGTCTTTGCATAGTATTCAATATGCCATTAATGAATTGATGCAGCAGATGGAGTCGATTATTTTAGAAGAAAGTAATATTGATTTTTATTCCGCTACATCGTCTCAGATTAAAACAAATGGAAAGATCACTATCAAAAAAGAAGGTATTATTAACACAACGCTTTTTGCGGGTAAAGATATAGTATTCAACAGACAAAATGCTGTAATTCGCGGCGGAAAAGTTGAAGCCCTTGAAACCATTAAAGCAGGTATAGTTGGAACTGATATGGGACAACCTCCAGAACTTTATGCAGGTAAAAAGATATCGATTGAAAAGCTCCACCAAGCTAAAATCAGCTTTCCAAATTATAACTTATTCATTGAAGAACCCATTGAAGAAATTGAACTTATATATAACTCGAAAACAAATAAAGTTAAAAGTACTAAAATTTTCTACAACTCAAATTAAAACCTACCATCTAAGATGGTAGGTTCATATTTTCGATATATACGAAACAAAAAGCTAGGAAAAAAAGCAACACAATATACAACCAAAAAACTCTCTTCATCTTTTCTCACCTTTTTATTTATTCTTAACTGTGACGTTCATTGTTAATAACCTTGTCGTTAATCTATAAGACAGGTAAGCAAATACGAGAAACCCTATCCAATAGAACACGATAGTCAGTATATTACCATTCGTGTATGGCGTCAAGCTAGAAATTAACATGCCGCCCAGCAAAGAAAAACAAACGATAATTCCCACCTTAAAAATCGGCTGTAACCCCTTAAAAATAAGGAATTCACCATTATGTTCGGCTTTATTTACCATATACAACCGCGTTGCAATAATTGTGAAAATGATTGTTGCGGCAATAGGGATAAGTAATGGTTTGGAAGAATAGGTGTCGATACTATAAATCGGCCATACAAGATAAGTCAGTGCTTCAGGCTCTGGTAAATACCCATTCGTATGAACCATCCAAAACCCTTGTAGCAAGAAGTAAAACCCAAACGGAAAGAATGTAAATATGAAAGTCAATGCCATTTGTGAAATCATTTCTCCAGCAATTGTTCCAATTAACATAGCAAAGCTAAACAACGTAATAAAACCTAAGAGTGGTGTAATAAAAAGTTGAACATGAGAAAACTGCTCTAAAAAGTGACTATAATTTGAAGTTGCTACTAAGAAATAAGCCGCAAAATAATTGATTGTATAAAAAGTTGTGATTGTCACAAATCCAATCAACCATTTCGTTAAAAACATGTCACTTCGTTTATATGGCAGAGCAAACGAAAAGTCATTCTTACGAGTATTTCGTTCGGATCCAATCATAATTCCAGCTAATAAGACGATAAGTATTAATCCTAAAAACGTTGCAAATCCTCCAAAAAACAAGGAACGAACCATGTAATCATTTACAATCACATGCCCATACATGTCTGGATTGATTGCAGCCTGTTCCTCTAGTGTTTTCCAACTTTCTAAACTAAGTGAAACTCGAATAGGAAAATCAAAAAAGAAGAGTAAAAGTAAACCGAAAATCAAAGCCTTTGTTTGTTTAAATTCTTTCATCCATAACGCTTTATTCAGCAAAATCCTCACCTCCGAGCTTCGCTACGAAAATATCTTCTAAAACGACAGAAAGTTCTTCGTATAACAACGGTTCATACTTTTTGATTTCCGCCTCTTTTTCCGCTAAATCCCCGTCAATTAACAACGTGTAAACTCTTCCCGTTTGGCTGAGTACATTCACGTAATTTTTCAATTCATCTGGTAAGTATTCTTTAAACACGACTTGAACTTTTCGATAAGATTGTTTCATTTCATCTAGATCATAGTTGGATTCAATGGTGCCGTCTTTAATAACGATAATTTGATCGGCCATAAACTCCAGTTCATCTAAGCGATGTGATGAAATGATGACGGAAACTTGTTGTTCGGCCACTTCTTCAATTATATAGCGCAGGATTTTCTTTTTAATAATGACATCAAGACCATCGGTAGGTTCATCTAATAAGATATATTTTGCCCGCGTAGAAAAAGCTAAGACCAGTGCAAAAAGTGCCTTCATTCCTTTGGAGTAATTTCCAACTCTTCTCGTCTTCGGTAAAGAAAAGCGGTCTAGTAACTCATAAAAATATGTTTCATCAAAATTCGGATATATTTGTTTATACAACTTTACAATTTCCTGGGTCGAATAACTTTTCAACGCTTCAGGAGAATCTGGAACAAACACAATTTCCTTTTTAACTTCCGGAAACTGATATATACTTTTCCCTTCTAGTAGTACATCCCCTCTTGAGGGTAAAAGAATCCCAACTAGAAGTCGTAAAAGAGTTGTTTTACCAGCACCATTTCGACCGATCAATCCAATAATATTACCAGGCTTTAATTCAAAGTTAATATCCGATAAAACTTGGTGATTATGAATTGATTTAGATAACTGTTTAATTTCTATCATCTGAGTCACCACCTAAGTCTTTAAATAATTCATCTATCCACTGTTGCAGTTCTTCTTTCGTTATCCCTAAATACACACTATCTATAACTAGCTGTTCTAGAGATTTCTTCATTTTTTCTCTCTCCTTTTCAGACGCTTCAATTGATTCTCCTTCCGCTATAAACGTTCCCTTTCCCCGGATCGTTACAATAATCCCTTGTCTCTCAAGCTCCTTATAGGCTTTACTGACAGTGTTCGGATTAATAACGATCTGCGAACTTAATTCTCGTACCGATGGAAGCTTCTCATTCGCCTGTATGATTCCCTTTGCCCTAAGTTCTTTAATTTGCATAATGATTTGTTCATACAATGGAACATTACTTTTTGGATCAATTCGTAAAAGCATGCATTCACCACCTTATAGGTTGCACTAATTGTATTATGTGTACTACTTAATGTATTACACTTAATACAATATAAAATATTCCAGCATGTGTCAATAGATATATTGAAAGTAACTCATTTTTTTTACAATGTTAAGATCAACAATAAAAAGGTCCTCTTCATTTGTTGAAGAGGACCTGACCTTATCCAATTAAAATAACATTCCTGCCACTGCACCGCTTAATAACGAGGCCAACATCCCCGCTGCTACTGCACGTAAACCTAGTTTTGCAATATCACTTCGCCGGTCAGGAGCTAAGTTTCCTAGCCCGCCTAATAAAATTGCTAATGAGGAAAAGTTAGCAAATCCACAAAGCGCAAAGCTGACAACTGCCACTGTTTTTTCCGATAAATTCTCAATTTGCGGGGCGAATGAAAGGTACGCTACAAATTCATTGACGACTAGCTTTTGCCCAATAAAGCCCCCAGCTGTAACGGCTTCATGCCACGGTACACCGATCGCAAATGCTAAAGGAGCAAAAAGAAATCCTAAAATTCCTTCCAGGGTAAGTGCCGTTACTCCGAAGATCCCCCCTATCACACCGAGTATTCCATTAATCAGTGCAATTAAGGCAACAAAGGCTAGTAACATAGCGGCGATATTTAGTGCTAAAGTTAACCCCACACTTGCACCTCTAGCAGCAGCATCAATCACATTTGCAGACTCTTTATCTTTTTCCATCGTAAATTCACCTGTAATATCTTCTGGGTTCGTCTCGGGCACAATCATTTTAGCCATCACAAGCCCAGCAGGAGCTGCCATAAAACTGGCGGCTAACAAGTATTCCAGCGGAACACCGAGCAATGCATAACCGACGAGGACAGATCCAGCAACAGAAGCCAAACCACCTGTCATAACAGCAAATAACTCGGATTGAGTCATTTTTGATATATAGGGACGGATAACAAGTGGTGCTTCTGTTTGTCCAACAAAAATGTTGGCTGCAGCACTCATTGATTCAGACTTGCTAGTACCTAACAGTTTCGATAAAGCACCACCAATTATTTTAATGACCCACTGCATAATATTTAAATAATATAGAACGGAAATTAGGGATGAAAAGAAAATAATAACCGAGAGGACATTGATCGCAAACATAAAAATGCCGTTTTCTTCAACAAACATTTCACCAAACACAAAGCCGATGCCCGCATTAGCATAATCAATAATACTTCCGACCCCTTGCGTCAGCCAATTTAAAACTTCTCTCCCTACAGGAACTTTCAGTACGAGAATGGCAAATAAAAGTTGGATAGCAAATCCACCTAGAACCGTTCTTAAGTTGATTGCTTTTCGCTTTGCTGAGAGTAAAAAAGCGATAGTAAATATTACAATCACTCCAAAAATTCCCCAAAGTATATTCATTTTCCCCACCTCATTAATTAGATCCCAGAATGAACAGCTTTTTTTACAATGAAGTTATTATTTGCAATGTTGGAAATATCATTCAATACTAGGTGGGGAAATTTGAAACGATCATTCGTTATGCTCGGTCTATTTTCTTACTCTTTTGGTCGCGCAATTCTCTTTTATGGCTTAACTTCTCCTAGTTTCTTCCTCTTTTGGTCACGTAAATCTTTTTATGGCCCAACTTCTCCTGGTTTCTTCCTTTTTTGGTCGCATAATTCTCTTTTATGGCTCAACTTCTCCTATTTTCTTCCTCTTTTGGTCGCGTAATTCTCTTTTATGGCCCAACTTCTCCTATTTTTTTCCTCTTATGGTCGCATTCTTTTTACAATCTATCCCCTCAACATCCTTCCTCCTCTAGTAGTCAGATCATGCCTTCTTCACGTTCCCTAGGATAATATATTAGATACACTATTTGTATCCAAGTACCATCGCGTTATCAAACCGTTTATTGTTTTAAAAAAGTAGAAAGATACATATTATAGCGGGTATTAGGTATTTATTAACAGAAAATATATAAAGCTAAGGATATTAAGATGTTTGGAGGAATGAACAATGGAGTTTCGAATTGAAAAAGATACGTTAGGAGAAGTGTCAGTACCGAATGATAAATCATGGGGAGCACAAACACAAAGAAGTTTAGAAAATTTTAAGATCGGTAACGAAAAAATGCCGCTTCAAGTAATGCACGCTTTTGCCATTCTAAAAAAATCTGCTGCAATCGTTAACCATGAAATTAATAATCTTGCGGCAGAAAAAAAAGAGGCAATTGTTGCTGTAGCTGTTCAAATCATTGAAGGTAAATTTGATACACATTTTCCATTAGCCGTTTGGCAAACAGGAAGCGGAACCCAATCTAATATGAACATAAACGAAGTGATTGCTCATGAAGCCAATCAATTACTAGCCCAAAAAGGCAGTAAAGACTGGGTTCACCCCAATGATGATGTGAACAGATCCCAAAGTTCCAATGATACATTTCCAACAGCAATGCATATTGCTGCAGTTGAAGAAGTAAATAAATTATTACTCCCAGCAATTGAGAAAATGAAAACAACAATGGAAAGAAAAGTGAAAGAATACGATAATATAATAAAAATTGGACGGACGCATTTACAGGATGCAACTCCTTTAACATTAGGTCAAGAAGTAAGCGGATGGCTGCGAATGCTTGAGAAAACTGAGCGAATGATCATCGAAAGCTTAGAACATATGAAAGAATTAGCCATAGGTGGAACAGCTGTTGGTACGGGAATTAACGCTCACCCTGATTTTGGAAATAAAGTAGCAAAAGAAATCAGTAAGATAACGAACATTTCATTTACTTCAGCTAAAAATAAATTCCACGCCTTAACCAGTCATGACGAACTCGTTTATGCCCATGGTGCATTAAAGGCACTTGCAGCAGATTTGATGAAAATTGCAAATGATATCCGTTGGTTGGCAAGCGGCCCTCGGTCTGGAATTGGGGAGATTACCATTCCTGCGAATGAACCAGGGAGTTCTATTATGCCTGGGAAAGTAAATCCAACTCAAAGTGAAGCTTTAACGATGGTTGTTGCACAAGTGATGGGAAATGACGCAACCATTGGCTTTGCTGCTAGTCAAGGTAATTTTGAATTGAATGTATTTAAGCCTGTCATTATTTATAACTATTTACAATCTGTTAAACTGCTAGCCGATGCTATCCATTCGTTTAACGATAAATGTCTGGTTGGAATTGAAGCGAATACTGACGTTATTGAAAACCTGCTTTCTAGGTCGCTCATGCTCGTCACTGCACTGAATCCTCATATCGGCTATGAAAATGCGGCTAAGATTGCTAAAAAAGCGCATGAAGAAGGGTCTACTCTTCGTGAAGCTGCTATTGCAAGCGGTTTATTATCTGGGGAAAAATTTGATGAGATTGTCCGCCCTGAAAAAATGATTGGGAAAAAGTAAAAAGATATACTCTATAACTCATTAGACAGAAAATAGTTGATCAGCAACTATTTTTTTGTCTATGTATTTCTATAACTTTCTACACGTTATTCTCTAGGTGAAAAAAGAGATGTCAGGAACCTTCTGACATCTCATCATATGTGTATCGAACAACATACTTATTCGTTTTTAACTTTTTTATTTCCACACATGGTCCAATTTCATAGCCATTGTGCCAGTTATCTTCAAGCTTTGCTTTTAAACATCCTGCTTGAAATTTAGATTGAAATGTCTGTTTCCAATAAATCCACCGTGGACTTTTTCCCATACCATTCCCTTGCCTTTCACTGATTTATTTTTATTCTATCCAAATTTCATACAAAAGTTTACTCTTTCATAAAAAAATGGGAATTTCTTCAACAGCTTTTTCTCTCCGGCAAGGACAACTCTTCTATAGACCTTCTATCTATTTAGCCGATTTTATCTTCCATATCTAGTTTTTCTATTTCCTGACGGCTTCGATTTTCATCTCGGTCCCGCAGCCTGTGAGCCAATCTCGCAGCAGCACTAGCTGCGATACTCGCAACGAGGTCGTCTAAAAAAGTATGAGTCTCTACTTTAATCTCATCTAATTCTTTAATAATTCCCATCTTCGCTTTATCTAAATAGCCGAATGTTGTCACTGCAATACTTCCAAAACCAAATACAGAACCTAAGGCAATTGTTTCATCTACACCGAAAAGTCCTTCATCTGACTTAATGATAGACAGTAAAGGTTCCGATAACTGACCTCTTTCTGCCAGCTCGTCTAATTCGATTCCGACAAGGATTGCATGTTGTATTTCACGCTTATATAATACAGCATCAACACTTTCTAAACAGTCTTCCATTGTCAAACCACTATAAAACTTCACTTGGAGATCGTACACGATTTGGGCAATATCCTCGATCGATACACCTCGTTCTGTTAATTTTGTTCTTGCAGCTTGTTCAACAACATTTGATGGAACTGGTACTTTCATTTCGCTTCCCCCTCAGTTACTAATGACTATTTTTAACATAACTAGTACATATGCTTTTCTCGCAAAAGATCTTTTTTCAAACTACTGTAAATATTTTAACATAAGTTAGGAAAGGGAGCACTTGGAGTGGCAATTACGACTTCGCTAAACGGGCGCTTGGGCATTTCATATAAAAAAATTCTACACGTTTCGTAAAATAGTTCGTTTTGAAACCGAATTTTCTGCATATATGTTAGAATAATAACATCATCACGATGAAAATCTGGACAATGTGAAAGGTTGAATAACAATGAGCAAACAATTATTCGGAACAATTAAAGAAGATCAAATTTACAGCAAATACTTAAAAAAAGAACTTCCCCTTATGATCTATTTACCACCTAACTACTCACCTTTATACAGCTATCATTTGCTCATAGCTCAGGACGGTAAAGATTACTTTCAACTCGGTCGTATCGCTCGTCAAGCTGAAGAACTTATTTCTAGTAATGAAATTGAAGACGTTATCATTATTGGGGTCCCATATGAAAATGTACAGGAACGAAGAGAGATGTATCATCCAGACGGAGCGCAAGCGGATGCTTATATTCGTTTTTTAGCAGAGGAGCTTGTTCCCTATGCAGAAGATCATTTTCAAACGTTTTCACTCGCAGCAGGACGAACACTTATCGGTGACTCATTAGCCGCAACGATTTCTTTAATGACAGCTCTGCATTACCCAAATACATTTGGTCAGGTCATATTACAATCTCCTTATGTCAATCAAACCGTTTTGAAAGAACTGTCTTCGGTAAAAGCTCCCCATTTAAAAATTTATCACGTGATAGGCAGTGAAGAAACGAACGTAGAAACAACCAATGGAAAACAAAAAGATTTTCTTACGCCTAACCGCGAAATGAATAAATTACTAGTTAATATGGGAATGACTTATCATTATCATGAATTTAAGGGCGACCATCGTTGGACGTTTTGGCAACCTGATATTAAGTCTGCGCTACTTTATATGTTTCATAAATAAATTTTGAAATAGGAGGACGATTTTATGAAATATGGAATTGCGGTGTTTCCATCAAAAGCTTTACAGGACCAAGCCAATTCTTACCGAAAAAGGTATGATTCACATTATTCATTAATCCCTCCCCACGTCACGATAAAAAATCCATTTGAAATTGTTGATGAAAAATTGGATAGCTGTATTCAATATATAAGAAGTGTTACATCAACGATTTCACCATTTACTATTCATGTTTATAAAATTGACTCGTTTTTTCCGAAAACGAACAAAATCTTTTTTAAAATTCGTTCTAATCCTTCATTAGAACAGTTACATCACTTATTACATGAAGATGTTATTAAAGAAGAGGTGACTCAAAAGTTTACCCCGCATGTAACGATTGCGCAAAACTTAACGAATCAAGAGCATTTTGATGTTCTTGGACAACTAAAAATGCATTCGATTAACCATGAAGAAACAGTTGATCGCGTCCGCTGCTTTATCAGTTAGAAAACGGATCTTGGACCGTACATGAAACATTTCACTTAGGAAAGGATTGTTAAATTTGAAAGTTATCGTCGTTGACAATGAAGCCCAATTACAGGATGCTTATTCTGTACGAACTACTGTATTTGTTGAAGAACAAAAAGTACCTGAAGAAGAAGAAATTGATCAATTTGAAAAAGAAGCTACTCATTTTGTCGTTTATGACGATAATAAACCGGTCGGTGCTGGAAGATTAAGAGTCGTTGATGGGTATGGAAAAGTAGAAAGAATTTGCATCCTGAAGAGTTATCGTACTAAAGGAATTGGTAAGTTATTAATGGAAGAGATTGAAGCCGTTGGGCGTCAAAATGGATTGACAAAGTTTAAGCTAAATGCACAAACACAAGCAGAAAAATTTTATAAATCTCTCAATTATGAAACCGTTTCTGGTGAATTTCTCGATGCCGGGATTCCTCATGTAACGATGACTAAGTCCTAAACACTTTTAAAATAAAAATAACTTTTAAAAAGCAGCTGATATTTTTAACGTCAGCTGCCTTTTTCATATCTCTATTATGCTACCTAGCTTATCACAAGCCGATCATATTTTTTATACATAAACAATTGTCTATATCGTCATTCTTACAAAAATAACTGCATAACATCTCATAAAGACAACCTTCTGAGGTGGGAGCATAAATGAAGATCTTTACTGAATTCAAAGAGTTTGCAATGAGAGGAAATGTAATTGATATGAGTGTTGGGGTCATTATTGGTACAACATTTGCGAAGATTGTTCAATCGTTTGTGGATGATGTTTTAATGCCACCCTTTGGATTATTAGTCGGGAAGGTGGATTTCTCAAGTCTCTATATTAATCTTACCTCCAACCATTACAACACTCTATCAGAAGCTAGGGAAGCCGGTGTGCCGACCATTAATTACGGGGTATTCTTGAACCATGCGATACATTTTATGATTGTTGCTTTCGTATTGTTTTTATTTGTCAGACAAGTCAATCGTATTCGACGTCCTTCTGGTGATCCTTTAGATCATATGAAACAGAAGATGTGCCCTTTTTGTTTTTCCAATATTCCGTTTAAAGCAACGAAATGTCCGAATTGTACATCTGAGCTAACAATAGATGAAAATAGTGAACCGCGAAAGCCAACCAAAATTACAATTAAAAAACGAACAGGCTAACGTCTTTTTCTCGTTTTGCGTACAGGTACGGATTTAGAAGCTGGTTGTTTCTTTATGTATTTTAAATATTTTTTTATTTCCTCATCGTCCTTTAGCTTTTCAATCGTATTTAATCTAATCGCTAACTCTCGATTAGAATACATGACGTGAATTTGTCGATGGCAAGGAAGGCAAAGAAGTGCCGTTGGCAAATTCACTCCCCCTTCCTCTCTTGGAGTCAAGTGATGCACAGTTCTTTCAACCGCTTCTCGTTCACATAATTCACACGTTCCTACAGTAGCTTTACCCATGTCTTCTCCTTACGTTCTTCTATACGATAGATAATTGTTATCGAATATGATTTGCACTTGTCCTTCTTCTACTACTTTTTTTAGATAAGCACAGACGGCTGTTCGAAACAACGCCCACGACGTCATATTATCAATTTTCACTCCACAGAACTGACACATTTCAGCAATGACCGTATCTAAAGATGTCGACTTTTCTCGGGAAATAATCTTTAACAGGTCTTCTTCAACCTTTTGATGATACAAGATGTTTTTTTGAACTGTATCTTTAAAGCTCTCTTCATATTCCCCGTGTCCCGGAACCGCACCTTTAACATCCATACTTAAGAGTTTGTGCAACGAGCGAAGGGTTTCAGTCCCATCGACTACATATGGGATATTGTGTTTAACTAACGTCTTTTCATCAAAATAGCTGTCTGCAGCATACAATACATCATCGACTTGTACAGCTAACATATGGTAACTATGACCTGAGACATTATGTAAGGTTACGTTAAGCGAACCAATGCTGTAAGGACCTTCCGTACACGTTTCATCAACGGTTACCGGTTTACCCTCAACAAATTTATTCCTCAATTCTTTAAAAGGGTAATTCCCATTTTGTAAGTAAATAGGCTCTAAAATCGGAAAGGTGAGAATGGCTGACTCTAATTCAGGCGCAGAAATCTTGACTTCTTTTTTCTTTTTTAAGTAAGCCGCTCCTCCAAAATGATCAGCATGAGCATGTGTAATAAACAAATGAGTTAAGGGCCACCCTTTTTCATCTAATTGCTTGATTACTTTTTTTACAGCTGAGTCATCGAGACCAGCATCAATTAAAATACCTTCTTCTTCATTTTTTATATAGCCGATATTAACTGATCCTTTAAAATAGAAGCATTGTTCATTAATTTGGTTCAGTTCCATCTTCTTATCTCCTCTTTCGTTGGTACATTCGTACAATCGCCATAAAAATAAAATTTATTCCAACAACTAAGCCAATAAAAGGGCCGAATAAAAATTGGTTTTCAACTGATAAACCTATGTAAAAAATAACACCTGATCCTATTGTAACAAGTATTCCAAGAATTAGAAAAGAGACCATATTCATTCCTCCCGTTCTGTTGTTTCAATTTAGTGTTTGTAAAATCGATTTTCTTCAACCCAAAAAAACAGGCCTATCTTTAGGCCCGTTGATCGAATAGTAAACCTTTTTGGGAAAATTGGTTTTCCATACGTCTCGAATTCGTATAGAGAGTAAAATGACCGCTCTCAAAGTCCTTCTCTTTCTTATAATGCTCCATTAAGTCCGGCAGCTTTACCTTTTGTACTTTTTCCTTTCTTCTAATGGATGCTTGTCTAACTTTCATTCGATTTCCATAATGAACTGCTACAATATTATGATGTGGAGGTACATATCCCAAAGCGTCTCCCCCTTTATTTTTATACAGAATATTCTTACTATTATATGTAACTACTTCTGGAGATATTCCTACTTTTTTGATGTTGAAGTTAACTTTTGCAATTATTTTGCGAGCTGGTTTTTAGTTTATCGGTTCCTATTATGTTGTTTTCCTTTATTATGTTTTGTGCTACAATGCTATTTTAGTTATTGTCCGTTCATTTTAAGGAGGAACCTGGAGTGGAAGTCGCATTTTGGAATGAACGCCTTGTTCAGTTAGCAAATATAGATGCCAGTCAATATCAACAACTTTATCGAGATAGTAAACGCGGAAGGTTAACATGTCCTCACTGTGGTGAGAAAATGTCTTTTTCAGTAAGCATTCAACACCCGCCTCACTTTGTTCATGTAGCCGATGATGAAGAATGTGAAACCGCAGTTACGTCTCTTCTAGATAAAAAGAAAGAAGAGTTAATCTCTAGCAGCCCTAATAAAACAACAGTTGGTTTCCGGTTACCTGACCGGCGAACAATATCAAGTCAATCTTCAACTAAGCCAGCCGAAATTAACTGGAAAAAGCCTGAAATTGTTTGCCGTATCTCCAATTTTCAGGAGCAGAATGATACCACTGGTGAAATTAGTCACACCTATTATCAGGAGTTGTCACAAGAAGGCTTCAAATTAGATCCATATCAATGGGAAGCTGTTACGACAACTGAAGGACCGCTACTTATTTTAGCTGGTGCAGGAAGCGGGAAAACAAGAGTACTAACCGCAAGAGCGGCTTATATGATGACCGAAAAACAAATTCCTTCTAATCGATTGTTACTCGTTACATTTACTGCTAAAGCTGCGCGAGAAATGAAGGAAAGAATGCTGCAATACCCAAACCTTAAGCCATCAGAGATTAGGCAGCTTCTCGTCGGAACGTTTCACAGTATTTTCTATAAGATGCTCTTGCACCATGACCCTAACCGCTGGCACCAAGACCGTTTATTAAAATGGGAATGGCAGAAAGAAAGAATTGCAAAGCAAGTGGGGCGTGAACTAGGACTTGAAGAAAAAGAGTTTGCTTACGATCAAGCTCTCACACAAATCGGCTGGTGGAAAAACAACTTAATCATTCCTGATCAAGTTGAGCCGAAAGACATCTTTGAGGAGCGAACATTACATATATACAAGCATTACGAAGAAATAAAAGAAAAAGAACAATTATTTGATTTTGATGACATGCTCATTGGCTGTTATTATTTTTTATCAGAAAATCGTAATCTCCTAGAAAAGTATCAAGAACGGTTTTCCTATATTTCAGTCGATGAATTTCAAGATATTAATAAAGTTCAATACCAAATCGTCCAGTTGTTAGCTCAGCCGCAAAATAACTTATGTGTAGTCGGTGATGATGACCAATCGATTTATTCCTTTCGAGGAAGCAACCCGTCCTATATTTTAAATTTCAAAAAAGAGTATCCCGCAACTAAGACGGTTATTCTCGCTAAAAATTATCGCTCCGTTCATTCGATCGTAAGTTCAGCAAGCTATGTCATCTCCAAAAACAAACATCGCTACGATAAACAACTTTCAGCGCTATCTAACAGCGATTTCATGCCACTTGTTTTCTTTCCCTTTGATGAAGAACTAGAGGCGACAATCATTGTAGAAGACTTGAAAGAGCGAATAGCACAAGGCGCAAGCCCTTCCGATTTTGCTATTCTTTATCGAACGAACGTATCGACTCGTGCCTTATTCGAACGCCTCGTTCATACGAGCTTGCCATTTATCGTTGAACAAGAAGGAGATTCTTTCTATCAACGTAAAACTGTTAGAAAGATTTTAGCTTATATGCAATTATCGATTAACCCAAATCATACTGATGCGATGAGTGACTTGATCGGCGCTTTATTTTTAAAACAAGATGTACTGCGGGATTTAAAAGCTTTAAGTATAATCGAGGATTGTTCTTTAGTGGAAGCTCTTACGAAATTAACACAGCTGCCGGCATTTCAATTAAAGAAACTAAAAACGATTGTTCCTCTATTCTCAAAAATCCCTTCGTTAAAACCTGTTGACGCTATTGATTTTATTGAAAAAGAAATGGGGTTAACCGATTACTTGAAAAAGCAAGGCAATGAGGGGAATGCGATGGATAAAGGCTCAGATGACGTAAGAGACTTACGAGTCGCAGCTCAATCCCATCCGTCTGTGCCTGAATTTCTTGAGTATGTTGACCATATCATTCATAAGCATAAAGAAATAGTTTCTAATAAAAATACAATGACCGGTGAAGCGATTCAATTAATGACGATCCATCGTTCCAAAGGATTGGAATTCAAACAGGTGTATGTGATCGGTGCTGTTGATGGAGGACTTCCCCACGACTACGCACTTGATGCATGGCGTGACGGGAACGATGAACCGATGGAAGAAGAAAGAAGACTGATGTATGTGGCGATGACCCGTGCCAAAGAAGCACTATATATTTCCGTCCCTTCCATGCGCCGTGGCAAAAAAGCCATTCGGTCAAGATTTTTGCGGTAGAAAAAAGCAAAAGAGAATGTAAAGAATAAAAAAAGAAATGAAAGAAAAGAAATATGGGTGCCAGGCACCTTTAGTATACTAAAGGTACTTGGCACCACTTACATTAATCGTCGTCTTCATCTTCATCTTCGTCATCATCGTCATCGTCATCATCGTCATCATCGTCATCATCGTCTTCGTCTTCGTCTTCATCGTCGTCATCATCATCGTCTTCGTCTTCATCATCATCGTCTTCGTCGTCATCATCATCGTCTTCGTCTTCATCATCATCGTCTTCGTCTTCGTCCTCATCGTCGTCTTCGTCTACTTCATTGCCTTCATTTTCGATTTTAAACTCTACTTCTGTTCCATCTAAGAATGAGATCTCAACATCTAATTCGATAAAAGAATCATTACCTAAAGCTTTTAAAATTTTCTTGATTAACTTCTCTTCAGACATATCAGATGAAATAGATAAATCATCCATAAAGTTGGGGTTAATAACTGATCCAGCGCTGCTTACTACTTCCTCACCAGCGTCTGTTTTTTTATGAATCGTTAACTCCCCAACTTCACCATCAAATTCTAGCTCATAGAATGTGTCCCCTTGAAGCTCAAGTTCAATAGTTAATTCATGTAATTTACTTTTCATATGAATCCTCCCTAAGTTAAATTAATTAGTTTTTAGTGCACTGATATACTGTATGGTTATTCCGCTGTATCGGTATAGGTATTTGAGTAGGTGTTTTAGATTTTTTTGAAAAAAATGAAGTTAACTCACTAAGTTAACTTCATTTAAATATATTCAAGAGGTTATGAGCTTTTTTTACGTCTCTTTTTGTTTCTATTAAAATCCACTACGTTCATAAAAAGTTTTGCTGTTGTAATATCGTTGACTGCTTCTACTAAATTGGATGGCTTCTCTAATTTTTCCTCTTGTTCTTGAACTTCCTCCTGTTTTTGCTCTGAATCGAATTGCTCTTCAACACCTGCTACTACACTTTTGATGATATTTTTCATCTCATTTTCACTACTATCTTTAGAGTTCTCCATTTTCTCTTCTGCTGCCGACATTAATGACTTAATGTATTGATTGCTCTTGGTTAGTTCAGAGAATAAGATTTCTCGTATTCTCTCTTTTTTCGATTTCGTCTTTTGTGAATTCGGTTCTACTTCAGCCTTAGTTCTTTCCTCTACTTCTTCCATTTCAGGATTTTCCTCTAAAATTTCCACAGTACTGGAAGGATCTACCTTTGCACTTTCTCTTCCGTCTATCGACTCTTCGTTATCCCCATCTTCTTCTGTTTCTGTCGATTCTGTATTATCCATATCTTCTTCTACTTCTGTTGCTTCTGTGTTTCTTATATCTTCTTCTGGTTCTGTCATATCTAAGTTTCCCATATCTTCTTCGGCTTCTGTCGTTTCTGCAGTTTCCATATCTTCTTTTGCTTCCATCGCTTCTGCACTTTCCATATCCTCTTCTATTTCTGTCATTTCTGTATTACTTACATCTTCTTCAAGAGCATTAACGGAAATATTGTTCTTTATCTTATTCTCAATCTCATTCCAAACAGAAAGAATATCGTCTGCTACACGTGACCACGTATAGTTCTTTTCTGCAAGGCTACGTCCGTACTCCCCCATTTTCTTTGCTGAGTTAGGACTTGAGAGCAAGAATGAGATTTGATCAGCAAATTCTTGTGGGTCTTCTGGATTCTGGATAACAATACCGTTTTCTTTTTCCTCTATTACTTCTGGATTTCCACCACGAGCTGTTGTTACGATTGGGCGCCCTGACGCCATCGCTTCATAATGAACACGTGCAAGTGGTTCCTGCCATTGAGACGGACAAACGAAAATATCCGCTGCAGCAAACCAATATTGGATTTGATCAGGGGCAACAAAGCCCGTTGTTATAACTGGTATTGGTAATCGATTAGCAAGAGCTCGAACATACGCGACATAATCGGTAATATCATCTTGACTAAACCATTTACTTCCTACAATCACTAGAGCAATATCTGGATGCTTTTCCGCTAACTTCGGCATTGCTTTTACTAAAATATCCGCACCCTTATTCGCAGAAAGTCTGCCCGTAAACAAGATAATCTTTTTATCTTCTAGATTATGTTCTTGGCGGATTTGTTTACGCATTTTACGAGCTTGGTCTGAATGAGGATGTGCAAATCGCTCAATATCTACTCCTGAATAGATAGTTTTCAACTTAGATGCTGCTTGCGGGAAAGGTTCAGCGATCGTTCTTCCAATATAATCACTAACTGTTATAATCTTATCCAACTGTTCAATAGCCTTCTCCGCTTCTTCGTGATCGATTTTTTCAGGCTTAAACATATCGTTATGCATACTTAATACGAGCCTGGAGTTTGGAGCAACCTCCCTCACACTCGTTACTAAACGTGGCCGATTAAAAATGTGAATGACATCAAATGTATTTGTTTTTAGGTAGTCAATCACACCTTCTTTATAAATTTCGAACAGTCCTCCCGGGACTCGAACATACTTAACATTTTTTATTTTCTCTTCATTAGGTAAGCTTAAGTCATCTCTTCCAAGAATCGTTAACTCATAATGGCTTGATAATTTATCAGAAACTCCTGCTATATATGTTTGAATAGCGCCACCTCTCACTGGGGGGACAGGGAGTTTTTCTGTACAAATCATTAAAACTTTCATTATCTCTTTTCCCCTTTCCAACAAAAAAAGAATACGATACTAACCTAGCTAGTAGTTATCGTATTCTTAAAAAAGATTTAGGTATGGTTAATAGCCTTGAAAATAACTAGTTTTAGTAAGATTTAAAAGAACAAATTGGATAACATAGGACAACCAATTAATGAAAAGCTGACTTAATCCAATTCTCCATTCATTTTCTTTAATAGCCTATAGTAATCTTTGTTAGATCCAATATCATAACGTTCTCCAGAAACTTCATATCCATAACATTTTCTTTGTTGTAACATATCTTTTAAAGCATCAGTTAACTGTATTTCTCCACCAATACCTAGTTTTACTTGTTTTAAAAACATAAAAATATCGGGATGTAGAACATACCGACCGACAACAGCTAAATTAGAAGGTGGTGATTTTCTTGGTTTTTCAACAATATCTATAATTTCATGCAGCCCGGGTGATATCTCTTTCTCTTTTATAACTCCATAATTCTTTAGAAATTCTTTTTTTACTTGCTGTACTCCTATTACACTACTACTGGTTTTTTCATAAACATTTATTAATTGCCTTAAGCTTATCTTCTTCTCAATAAAGATATCATCTGGTAAAAGAACGGCAAAAGGCTCATTGTTAATAAAAGAAGACCCCACTGCAATTGCATCGCCTAACCCCCTTGCAAAAGGTTGACGGACAAATTGGATGTGTACATTGGGAACCGATAACTTATCTAATAAGTGCTGTTTATTCATTTCCACTAGAAATGCTTCCAATTCAAGAGAACGATCAAAATAATCAATAATCATATTTTTATTTCTAGAAACGACAATCAGTATCTCCTCTATTCCAGCGGCGACAGCTTCTTCAACGACATAATGAATGGCTGGTTTATTATTAATGGGAAACATTTCCTTTGGTAGAACTTTCGTTATCGGGAGACTTCTCGTACCATATCCTGCTGCTGGAATAATAGCTTTTTTTACTCTCATATTACTCCCCCTTTAGAACTTGTTCCTTTTACTAAAATATTCGTCCACTTAGGAAAAGAAAGTTGTCCTACAAAAAAAAGGCAGAAGACTATTTGATATAAATACCCAAATCTAGTTGAAACGCCTACACTTAATAGATAGTCATGCATACCGTATAGTAGGCAACCATACTAAGGTAGAGGGAGGGACTATTTATGAAATCAAATGATACTTCTACTAAGAAATTAGTGGAGAAGTTTATTTCAACTGTATTAAAACAAAATAACATTGACCCAAAAAGCCAACTGTCGAAAGCAGAAAAACAAGAAATTAAAAAAATAATTACAGATTGCCACAATCAAGTGAATGTTTTTTTAGCCAAAAAAGGGCAATTTGTCACGGAAAACGATATTCAACCCAGTCCTAAAAAAGTTCGCCCGCATAAACATAAAGTTATTGCTGCAAACGATTTTAATACGTTAAAGATGTTTCAAGGATCCATTATTAACACTTCAAGTCATTAACTTATACAAAAACTTAAATTAAATAACACTTTCTCCCAGAAAAAAGGATGTTGACTATAAGTCAACATCCTCCATTACAGAAATCAGCCTTTTGGTGTATCATTACCATTATTAATATCTTTTTGTTGCATTTGTAATACTTTTAAGCGCATTTCGACAATCATTTTTTCTCTAACTGTTCTGAATACATTACAGCCTTTTTTCCAATCTTCAGCAATATCTAGTTCTGTTACCCCTGCCCATTCTAATTTACAGAAAGGCATATCATTGAAGTATTCATAAGTTGCAAATCCTTGTACTTTTGAATCCATTCCCATTCCTTTTTTATCATTATACACTAGTTCATAGATACCATTTTTCACACTAAGCTTAGTAGGATCAAAGCCATAAACATCAGGTTTTACAACACAGTGGAACGGTGTGTCTACTGTATGATGTTCAACAGCACCAGAACAGCTTGGAACGTATTCTATATTTTTACGAACAAACCCTTCAATATATAGTTTATACTTTCCTGGGTAAAACGGACAACACCCATTACCATTGGTATCCCCATAAGAACCATAGGCTGGAGACTCTGGATTAGAAAATTGTGATTGTACTAATTTACATTGTGTTAAGTGTACATTTTTTCGAATTCTTTTAATTTCTTTTGCTGGTTTCGGTAATCTTTCAACTGCCTCCACGTCTACTTGGATCCATTCGTCGGCTACAACTACTGGTACAACCGCGTAACCCGTAGTTTCGTAACCGTATTTCTCATTGTCACAGCGCAATGTCTTTGAATAATCAGCTGTTTTACAGCTCTTATCATGATGATGCTTACCTTTTTTGTAAAAACCCATATACATCCACCTTTCTAAATTTTTTTGTTGTACAACGTTGTACAGTATATAAAATGCAGAAGGTGAGTTTTTGGTAATAGGACAAGAAACCAAAGTTTACTTTGACATTAAAATTGATGAAATCACCCTTAAACATAATCCTAAGAGGTTTGTTAGTTATTTGGACAACCTTGATTTAGACTTTTTTAACAGAACGAAGAAAAAAAGATGCAGTTGTTTAATGAGAACAACTACATCTTTCCTGACTTTAGAACCTTTATTTTTTATTACCGCAGCCACAGCCTCCACTATTAGGACGACCTTGATTATTATGGTTCGAAGAATAAATTTTATATGGTGTTTGGTCTTTAATACCTTGTTTTTGACTCATGTGAACATGACCGCTGCTCTGGTATGTTCCAGGGGAAATCCGTTTTTTCTTTGCCTTCAAAATGTTCCCTCCTCCTTTTGTAAGACTATCTTCTAACGGCTCTGTTCTCAAAAAATTAAGAGAAAACAGCCTTTTCAATGGAGTGTGTCTTTAGATACAGGATATATATTACCCAAACTGGACTGTATTAAAGAAGTTAGTCTGACTTCTAAAGTATTGTATGCAAATGGTATGAAAGGTGTTTCCGCACTTTCGTTACCTTAAAAAAGAAGATAGAATTCTAACTACCCTTCCTCAATTTTTGGAGGAACTCTTTAGAATAATGTGTAATAAGGATAAGGTAGTTAAATTAATTTTAGAATGAGCGTAGTCACTTCCCTATTTTTATTAATATAAAAGCAATTAACAACAGGCTCCTTTTTTAATAAAGAAATAATAATATATACAACGGTAGGATAAGTATGATTTTTAATATCATTAAAAGATGGGTACGCTCTTGTTGTTGGGTGGGAGTGAAAAATACCTGTTAATTGTTCTCCTTTTTTCTCAATCTTATTAAACGTATCTTTCAAGACATCTTCTGAAATGGCAAATCGAACTGGACTTTCCTTTTCATTAGGTACTGGCCAACAAGTAAGACCAACTTGACCTTTTCCAGATATGAACCCACAAGCTTCTATCGGTGCCTCACTTATGCAGTGTTCAACCATCTGCTTATATACTTCTGTTTTTAAGTGAAAAACTTTATTACTGTTGATGCTCATCATCTTTTTCACTGATCAGGTGCTTTTCCAGCATCCTGTTGGTCTGTTGAAGGTTGTTGCTGCAATCGTTTATTAAACGATAAAAAGGTATCTCCTGTCGTTCGGTTCGGTGTGGACTGTGGTTTAGCATTACCCTTGTTTTTCATTGAATTTTGATCTCTTAAGTTTCTAAGGAACCATGAGTTGCTAGTTGTTTCATCCAATTGTCTTACTGTCTTTTCTTCAATTGGTGTATTCGTTTTCTGAGGAATACTATTAGGTTCCACCTGTTTATCCATTTGCAAATTAGGTTTACTCGTTTGATTTTGCAGCAGGTTAGCTAATAATTTTTTATCATTTAAATATTCATCTCTTTGTTCCTTCAACCGTACTAAATCTGCTGTTTGTTTTTCCAATTGAATTTCGAGTCTTTGGTATTCCTGTTGTATTTTATTTAAATTCTTTTCAGATTCCAGTAATAATTCCTTGTACTCTTTAAGCTGTTCACTGTGTTTTGTTTGATTTTCTCTTGATTCCTTCAATTGTGTAATTTGTTTTTCGAGTTCCTGGGTTAATCGGTTCCTTTCTTGAGTATTGTCTTTTAACTCTGCTTGAATGTCAGTCATTTCTTTCTTTAAGTTCTTAACTTCTTGTTTCATCTCTTCATTTAAACTTTCATAGTACTTTAAATGCTCATGAATACTGTTATTTTGTTGTTCAAGTCGTTCCATTTGACTACTTAAAGAGTTGTTTTCCTTTACTAGCCTTTCATTTTCCATTACCGTTTCTCTACACTTCTCCTGAAGATTTTTCAGTCCCCCTGCTTGATTCTCAACTTCAGTCATTTTTTCTATCTGTTGCTCATATTTTAGTTGTAGTTGTGCTTTTTCATGCTTTAGCTTTTCTACTTCTTCGTTTGGATGGTGCTGACTCAAATTTTCTTGATAATCTTGTAACTTACCTTCAAGTTCACTCATTTGCTGAATTAATGTTTCTTTTTCTGATAAATACAGCTTCAGCTGTTCATCTGCTTCCTCTTTTTGCTGTACAATCACATTCTGTTCAGCTTCTAATTGGTCAATATAAGAAAATTGCTCTTGAACCTCTTGCTGTAATTTACGGTATTTATTAGTTATATCTTCTATTTCACTGTTAGCTTGTTTTTGACCCTCAGCCTCCCTCATTTTATATAAATTTATCTCTTCCTCACGTTCTTGAAGGTGTGCCTTTAGTTGTTCTATCTGTTCATAAAGTTCTTCTTGGTTTCGTTCCGATGCTTCGTGTAACTGTTGGATATTGATCTTCTGCTCTTTTATAGTCTCTTCGTATTTTGTAACGTCTGCTTCCAAATTCTGAAATTGTTGTTCAAACGCTTTCCTTTCTAAATAATAAGCTTGCATTTCCTCGTGTAATTTCTCTTGACCAGCAGTTGTTTCCTCAAGTTCCTGCTCCAATTTCCTTTTTTCTAGTTTCAGTTGTTCATATTTTTCGATGATGTCCACTTGATCATCATTCATCTTCTCTTTTAAAGTTGCAATTTCACTGTGAAGTTGCTCGTTTGATTTTGTAATACTACTAATCTCTTGTTCATAAGTGCGATGTAAACCTTCCATTGATTCTAATTGTTGGATCATCTGTTCATTTTCATTTGCTAATGCCTCGTTTTCTTGTATATAGTTCTGTTTTAACGCTTCTGCTTCATTAATTATATCCGTCTTCTCCTCTAGAGCTTGTTGAAGTTCGGTATTTTCACTTTTTAGAAAAGCTATTTCTTCTAACAGCGGTTGTTGGCCTTGATCTAAGAGTGCTTTTAATTCTTCTAACTGTTCAGCTAATTGAATTTTCTCAGTTTCATAATTAGAAACCGTTTGTTCGAGCTCAACTTTTACCTTTCCTAATTCCTCTAGTCGAGATAATAATGCTAATTTCTCACTACTAAATTCACGACTTTCTTCTGTAATTTCATTTAATTGATTGATTTTATCATTTAGAGCTCTCTGTATTTCTTTCTTTTCCTTTCTTAACTTCTCAACTGCCTGCTCATACCGTTCCTCATTCATTTGATAGCGTGACAGTTCCGACTTTAAATGTATTAACATTTGTTTTTGTTGTACGTTATTAAACTCACTTTTCATTTGACGGCTCACCACAATCTCTCCTTTCAAGCAAACTGAGTAACCATTATCCTTAAAGCAACCAACCCAAAAGCAGGCAAAAATTATCCATCTGTATCATGTATATGGGCAAATGATTAATTTGTTTCTCTTTTTCATCAAAAAAAATTGGATTCATACCGAGAAGACTGTGCATGTACCTATACAAAATAAACCGGGATACATACAATACAGTGTGGTAAAAACCCAATTATTTATATTCTGAAAGGATGAGTGTATTGAAAGTTAATCCAATTCGCGGTGGCCAAGAAACACTATGTATCAAAGTACCCAAAGTGTATGATTGGGTAACTCGCCAAGCTGATATTCATCGATCTTTTAATGGTCTTATTGGTTTAGATGAGTTAAATTTCGAATGTAAAGACGGCTATATACCTGATGCTGACCCATGTTTAATTTTAGATTGCCACAAAGGCGATTCTAAGCTTGGAATTGATTGTCATACTTTAAATGTTGAATGTATTATTACTGATGCTGCAGGAAAACCTGTTGATCCTGAAGCACCAGGGGGATTAATCTGTAAAGAGATAACTGACCCAAGAAACCGTGAAAGCTTTGAATTTACTTTACCAACCGGAGATACAGTGACTTTACAAAAAGTAAAAGTCTTAAAAAAAGGCTTCTTTATCATTAAAGTATCCAATGGAAAAGGCGGAGTTTGTTATTCTGACCCCCAACCATTCGCAACAGTAGAAAAATTCTTCCTTTGTGCGCCAACAGGAACTAAATTACAATGTGAAATCACCGATTTTCAATGTGAGGCTGTTCTTTGTTGTAATGACGATGGTACGTTTAATCAAGTAGAAGTCGCTATTAGTATGTGTCAAAACATTCAAATGGAAGCACTTGTAAAATTAGAAATTACCGCAGATTTCTGTCAACCTCGTCAAGAAATTCCATTTGAATGCCCACCACTACCTGTACCTCCACAATGCCCAGACGTTTTCCCTGGTAATACTTAACTAGAGGAAAATATATCAAATCCATGCAAGTCGGTTCAGTCTACTGACTTACATGGATTTTTTGTTAAAGCAAACCACCAAAATTAGTATTATTTAAACTAAAAATGAGGATAAAAACAGAAGGAAGTGTCACCTAAAGATCTTTTAGGTAACACTTCCTTTTAATGTTTGATTGTATTACTTAACTGCACAGCATATACCACAAATTGGTTCAGGACCATGAGCTACTCCTGCACCGAACCAGCACATAGAAACCTCACATAATTCATAGATGAACCCTTCTGGTAAGAAGATTGTGTATATTGCACTATCTCCGTCTCCTTCTAGTCCATCTTCATCTAGATTCTTTACACCTCTACAGCCAGTAGTTGGATCGACTTCCTCTACTTCATAAATAGTATCAGTAGTCATCCCATTTCTTGTTACTCGACCTGGTAAAGTTTCAGGAAATTCATCAAACGGACACAATGGTAAATCTACCGTAAAGTGACTAAGTCCGCTTCCAGGACCAGTTCTAAAATTAGTTACTCGGTATTGAAGAATACCAGCTGCGATATTCTCTTGAGTCGATAAAAATTCAAATAGAACACCATTAATTTCTTGTGTTTGAGGGCAAATATTTCCGTTTACCATTTATCTCACCTCTCTTTCTATCAAGATAATATATAATATGAAGACCATTCAGTTCTGTAAAGGACAATCATCCATTTTAGTTTTATATTCAAAAAAAGAGGCGGGAGTCATTCCAGTTATAAAATATCTCATCCTCTTTTGGATCAGCTACGGTTACTATCAAACAATTACTCAAATTGAATATTATGGCTGCTGGACCTAATCACAAGGGATCTAATACTATTTTAAAAATTTCTCATCACCAAAAAAGGGCATTTACATAGTATAAAAGTGGGAAGGAACCCTATAACAATGCTCGAAAGGAGAAAAATAAAATATGGAGATTAAACCAATTGAGGGACGCCAAGAAACCCTTTGTATTAAAGTACCAAAAGTATATGACTGGGTGACTCGTCAAGTGGATGTACCGCTTCAAGCTTTCACAGGGGAGAAAGGTTTAAAGCAACTGAATTTTAATGGAAAATACTTGGATCCTTGTGCTGAATTAGATGGTATGGGGGCATTATCAATCAATTGTATCGTGACAGACTCTGCTGGTCATCCTGTTGATCCATTAAAACATGGTTCAATACTATGTACTGAAATTCCTCAAACACATGGCCGACAAGAGGTAGAAATTACGCTTCCAGATGGTGAAGTGGTGACACTACAAAAAGTAAAGGTATTGAAAAAAGGCTATTTTGTCGTTCAAGTGACAAATGCGGCGGGCACGGTTGTCTATACATCCGCACCTCAACATTTTGCTGTTGCTGAAAAATTCTTCTTATGTGCTCCTGAAGGAACATATTTACAATGCGAAATTACTGATTTTGAATGTGATGCGCATTTAATTTGTGATAAAGATGATAAGGGAGATTCAGAGTTTCAACAAATCGATGTATCTATTAACATGTGCCAAAATATTCAAATGGAAGCTTTAGTAAAACTAGAAATAACTGCAGATTTCTGTCAACCACGTCAGGAGCTGCCGTTTGAGTGTCCGCCACACCATGTTCCACCACAATGTCCAGAAATCTTTCCATCTTAATGTAGTGAAAAAGAGGGCCGCCACCCTCTTTTTTCTTTGATGGGCAATTTTGTCGTTGCATTTACCTATTAAATTTTTTACTAACTACTTTTTTATCTACGAATTTATTCGAAAATATAGACTGGCACATATAAATCTAAAGTTCATACTATAAATTAGACATTTTACCTAAACAACAATTGAAAGGATTGATCATTTTGTTTAAGTCCAAAAAAGATGAAAAAGAAACACTTTGTATCAAAGTACCAAAAGTGTATGATTGGGTAACTCGTCAAGCAGATGTCCCTCTTCAATCATTCACAGGCCATGAAGCATTAAAGACGTTAAAGTTCAAATGCAATGGTGCTGATTGTGTAGATCCTTGTGCCGAATTAGCGGAAATGGGGAAATTGTCTATTGAGTGTATTCTAACTGATGCCCACGGTAACCCAGTAAATCCATTAGCACCTGGTGCCATCATTTGTAAAGAAATAACACAACCTCATGGACGACAAGATGTAAATATTACTCTTCCAGATGGTGAAGTACTAACACTTCAAAGAGTTAAAGTGCTTAAAAAAGGTTATTATATTCTCCAAATTAGAAATGCCTCTGGAACTGTAGTGTGTACATCTGCTCCTCAATCATTCGCTGTCGCTGAAAAGTTTTTCTTATGTGCTCCAGAAGGGACATTTTTACAATGCGAAATTACTGACTTCGAGTGTGATGTGAATTTAATTTGTGAGGAAGATGAAGAAGGAGATCCGACTTTCCAACAAATCGATGTTTCCATTAACATGTGCCAAAACATTCAAATGGAAGCAATCGTAAAGCTTGAAATCGAAGCGGAATTCTGTCAACCTCGATCTGAAGTACCGTTTACTTGTCCGCCACTTCAGTTTCCACCACAATGCCCAGAAATCTTTCCTGTACCTGACGATTATTAATAAAAAACCATTTCAAGAGGAGATGCTCTCCTCTTTTTTTATCTTCTTCTCCCTCTTTACTATATGTATATTCATTTACGAAAAATAGTACATGACATATGTCCAGGGCATATGTGGAAATTACATAAGAAATTATTATTTATATACTCTCTCCCAACTAGCTACTTATTTTCAGCTATATAAATATATGCGGCTCTAATTACATACATATGAATTAGGTAATGGAAATAAGGAGGTAGTTAAATGACCGATGATGTTCAACAACAATTAAAAAGCCAAGCATTTTTTAATTACTCAGTTGTTCTCCCCGAAATGGAAGAAGCAGAAAAGGAAGTACTTATTATAGGGAATTTTATTATCGAAAATATAAGTCAAGAAACATTGCATACGCCAGTTATTTGTATTCGTCTTAAGCCAGCTGAAAGCGGGAAATTAGGTGGCAAAATCGAAGGAACTTTACGAAATGAAATGATTGTTGACGCTAGCAATTCGATGGAGTGGCAACACCTTAACTCCGAACGGAAAGAAAGAGTGAAACAGTCAGGAGAGTATTGGTTGAAACCCATTGATTGTGAAGAATTAGCATCAGGTGACAAGTTATTTTTCTCAAACTTTGATTTAACACTAAAAAAACCTGCTGAAAAAAATTCAGTGATTATTGAAGGATTTGTATATTTTAACGAACTACGCCAAGGGGTAGGAGCTCTTAATAAAATCATTATTAATTTTTAACCATGTGATCCCAAAAAGGTGGTTATCCCCTCTTTGGGGTCTTCTTTACTTGGACTAACTTAAGGAGTGTATATAGTTATGAAAATACTCTATATTCCTACTGTCAATAATAGTCTCTATCATTACTTTGACCATGCCATCATTGATGGTTTACTTCAATTAAACCACGGAGTAAGAACGTGTTCTGATTACACTAACATTGATACACTTAACACACTCGTCTCTTCTTTTCAACCCGATATAATACTGACTATGGCACGATTTAATATCCGGAATTCATTTCTTAACTGGATCAAAGAACAGAAATGTACGACGGCTATATGGCTAACCGAAGACCCTTATTACACTGACAAAACCATAAAAATAATCCATTACTTCAAATATATATTCACCATCGAATCATCCTGTGTTCCATTGTACAAAAAATACGGACATCATAATGTTTATTATCTGCCACTTGGAACAGATCCTGTTATATACTCCCCACCTCAAACGAACCAAAAGTATAAATATGATATTAGCTTAGTAGGATTTCCTTACCCTGAGCGTATAAAAACTATAAAATTTTTACTCGACCACACCTCTTATTCGATTCTTACTGCAGGAAATACATGGCTTCAATCACTTGGAGACTACAAAACAACTCATAATTACAACGTCATTGATTATTGGATTGAGCCATGTACTGTAGCTTCTATTTATAATCAGTCTAAAATTATATTAAACACTCACCGCTCTTCTAAGTTTAAATATAATCGAAATAATCAAGGAGTTTACAATCAAAGTTTAAATAATCGAACCTTTGATATAGCGGGATGTAGAGCCTTTCAGCTTATTGATAATAAACCTGATCTTGGAAAACATTTTGTTGAAGGAGATGAAATTATTGCTTTTGAGGATTGTACAGACTTATTACAAAAAATTGACTACTATCTTATAAACGAAGAAGAAAGAAACAGAATTGCTTCAAATGCTAGAAACAGGGTAATAAAAAGTGAAACTTTTCTTCACCGCCTAAGTAATATATTAGGGATTATTCAAGACCACTGATGATATATGAAAAAATTAATACAAAAAAAAGAAATAGAGATAATCCTCCATTTCAACACTTTTTTTACTTTACTTCACTAGATTTTTTAATATTTCTTTAAAGTTACCTTTCTTTTGTGTTAAAAAATAAGCGTATTCAAATGGCAAAGTCAAAGACTTATCATTTAATTTATGAAAAGGGTGAGGAAGGTGATTAACTTCAAAGATCCATAACTTTCCCTGGTTATCCATGCCTAAATCAATACCCAGATCGCCCATATTATATTTTGTTTTATCAAAGGTTTTACAAATACTATAACCCAGATCTATAATTGATTTTTTTATTATCTCATGGCTTTTATCAGAAAATAATTGCTTTAATAAGTGATCTATATAAATTAATACATTGTTTCCAGCTCCTGCAGCTACAAATACTTTATTCATTGCTATTCTTCCAACTAAAAAACTAACTTCCCACACTCCATTACCATTTTTGTTCATATTTAAACGGATATCGGTGGATTTATCTTCTTTCCATTTTTTTGTAGTTATTGCTTCTTGTACCATATATATATTGGGTTGAAAGTATTGTTGAAACCATTCTACTAAATTGGAACAGTTATCGAATATAAATTTTTCTCTTTTACCAACACAATTAACATTTCCATTCCCTAATAATTCTATATAATAGATCCCCTCACCACTATGTCCTTTAACTGGTTTAAGATAGAACTGATTAAATTTTTTTGTATAGGTATGGAGGTCATCTAAGTTCCCTAGTAAACTAGTTTCTGGTATATGTGGCCGAAGATAATTATTTTTTGACAGAATTTCTATACATTCATACTTTGTATAAAAATGGTTATTAAAAACTTTTCCCGGCAACACCTTTTCGAGTGCTTGCAGTTCATCAAAATGAAATTCACTTTGTATATAAACAACATCTGGTAAAGGATACGTACCTGTTTCCTTCATTATTTCTTCATTTGACCAGTGAAAACGTTCTCCTGTTACCGTGAAATTACTAAGGGATAATTTATCCATTGTAAAAACAATTACATCCTTGAAATGGTTATTTTTATACTCAACCAACCTTCTCCTGACCATGAGCAGAAAAGCTTTTCTTTTTTTATTCTCTTTACGTCCAACACATATTCCTAGTGTAGGTTTATCTAGTCCTTTCATATTATCCCCCTCAAAGTAAAAATTTTTATCATATCTTTATTTCTTAGTAGGTTAATTGATAGGAATAATTATATATTTACTGCCATAGTGTAACTAACTCTTTGTTTAATAGATTTGAGAGTTTTAGTATATCTTCACTATAAATTTCCTTAAGTTTTTTTCTTGTTTGTTTATTAACTACTAACTGTTGATGTTTAATACCACTTTTACTATCAATAGATACGTAGTAGTTATTATCAATTTTTACTCTACTCATACCTTTATGAATTTCTGTCATATGGTTTATAGGCATGAACGTATTTGTCACGTTTAAAAAATTAAAGGTTCTTTTCAATGTTTCCTTACTGTTTTCTTTTATATCCGTTTCGTAGATAATAATTAAAAAATTCTCTGGGTTAAAAAATTCAAACCACTTTACTAAATGTTCATAATAAAACCCCATATGAATAATACCATGATACTTCCCGACATCTAGCAAGTCATTCTGAAATGAAATTCTATTTTTCTTACAATGGTGGAAGTACGCTGAGACTGCCCTCTCAATTGGGTTACGGAGCAATAGTACAAGTTTAGTTGAGGATCCTAAAGTCTCATGGACTTGTTTTGGAATATCCTTTTCAAACCCATTGGGTTTAAAATTCCATTTAGAATAGTTATTTGCATTCCAAAAATAACTTGGTGTCGCCTCTCCTATAGCCGTCTTCCCATTAGCATCTAGAAAATTACTTGTGTAATTTTTGATATCCCCTAAGTTATTTTTTGAGTAACTGAAAAATTCTAGTTCCTTCTTTTTTGCCATATATACTTCAGGATGTTGATTTAACATATCGTAAAGCCAAGTTGTTCCACACTTTTGTGCACCAATGATGAGAAAATTAGGTAAATTCATTATACTTTCACTCCTAAAGGAAAAAGTTTATCCTATAAATAAAGTTTAATGACTCTCACTCCGTACTATTTCTAAAAAGAAATTAGCTGCAGATATCGCTGCTTCTTCAATAGAATAACGTCTTGCACTTCTTATAGCTTTTTGAGAAAAATATTGGCGAATTTCATGGTCATCTATTAACCTGCAAATATATTCAATAACCTTTTCTCTATGTTGAACATTGACTAGATAACTATTTTCATTGTGAACTGCGTATTCATCCGTACCACCAATAACAGGCAGTATTACACAACACCCAACAGCCATCGCTTCTAATCCAGTACGTCCAAAAGCCTGATACGAAGATAAATCAATAAAAATATCTGTCCCTTTCAACAGCGTTGCGACTTGGTGCCTTTTAAGGACCCCATAGTTTTTAAAGAGCGAACGATCCGAGTCTTCTAACTTTTTTAACTCATCATTTGTACAACCAAATGTAGAGATTTCCACTTTATCCCCATACATTTCTTTTATTTCTTTTAAGACTTCTACTGTCTCTTTAGGTGATCTTCTTGGCGTCTTTGGTCTAACCATTGCGGAAATACGGACTTGTTTATTATCTACCACTCTTTCAAAACCTGAATTAAATAGTGATTGGTCTAAACTAGGTTGTATTTTATGAACATTCAGGCCATGGTTTTTCTTTACGATATTACAAATCCAATTCGTTTTAGCATATGCATAAATGTTGGGTAATAATTCATAAGACTCAATGGCTTGAAGATATGATGGATGGTCTGTTGTGAAAAACCAAGGCTCGTAATCTTGGATATAGTACGCAGATTTAATATACGGATATTTATCTATAATATTCTTGACAAGTGATACAGAAGAGAAAATGGTTGCAACTACGATATCAAAATGTTGAGAAATCCTAATTAGCTCCTCTTCATCCTTAAAATATAGAAAATAGTCTTTGGCTTCTGGGTAATTTTCAAGGTACTCTTTCTTTAACTTACCTTTTATTGCTATTTTTGCATTTATATTTATTTTTTGCAGCCCAATGGTTTCTTGAATGATGGAATGTACCCCTCCATTCCCTCCTTTTACTGGGAGAACAAATAATACTAACGGATTATTATTTTCCGGTATTTTTTTATTTATACCTTGAAGAACGTTGCTTCTTAATAATTGAAGTTTCTCATTTAACTTCAAAGCGTCAGTTGCCTTTTTAATTTCTTCTAAGCTAAATTTCTTGTTTAAAGAATTATTTGCACGTTTTTTTAATATACTTTTTTTAGCTTCCGTATAACTCTTTGATTTTTTATGGTAGATAAAACAATTTTCAGAAACTTTCAGCTTAAACCCTGCACTAGTAGCACGTAAACAAAAATCATTTTCTTCACCATACCCATGCTCAAAATTTACTTCATCAAAATATCCTATCCTATTCAAAACATCTCTTTTTATCATTAAACAAAATCCGTTTAACAAAGGAACTTCAGGATAGCTTTTAGTCGATGCCTTTTCAACAATTCTAGATTGTTCCTCTACGGTTAGATCTAACGGATTAGTTGCCCAACCTGTTCCATCAGTAACCTTAGGTACAGATTGCCATGTTGCAGCATTAGATACTGGACCTACAATACCTACGTGTTTTTCAGATTCCATACATTGAATAAGCTTTTCCAACCAATGTTGAGTAACAATTGTATCGCTATTTAATAATACAGAATAATTAGACCTTGATAGCTTTAATCCTTTGTTTGCTGCCTTAGTATATCCCTGTGCTACCCGATTCCTTACTAATTGGACATTGTATTTATTTGCAAAGTGTTTCAGATAGGATTTTGTAGCATTATCACTCCCATCATCAACTATTATTAAATTAAATGGTATTGTTTTTTTTACCATTAATGATTCTAAACATTCCATTACATCTGCTAGTGCATTGTGTACACAAACAATTACATCAATTGTTTCAACGTCTGTTTGTTTCATAACGGATTTAGCAGCCTGACTTATTTGTATATCTTCTTTTACGAGTTTAATATCATGACTCTTAGTTTTGGAACGTCCTACTTCAATGAAATCATTACCAGATATACTCCAACACCCATATAAACCTTGTACTTCACCAGTTATACTTTTGTTCATATCCTTATTAATCTCATATTGACTCCTAGGGTAACTCCAAATTCTCAACTCACCTAATAGTCCATTAAAGTAACCATAAGGTTGAAGTCCTCCAATAATCCCCGATGCATATACTTCATTCTTCAGGCTTTTAAGCCCACTTTTGACCAATTTACCGTTTATATATAAAAAAGGTCTTTTATCTTTATATACAACTGCGACGTGTGTCCATTTATGAATTTCTCCATCATATACTAAGGTTGCAGGTAAATAATTGTGTGTATGTTCAAATACTGTAACACCATTTTTACCAACTGAGATCCCAGCTCCCGCAATACTGTGTGTACCGCCATGTACTGGACCTATCACATAGTTTTGGCCTGTCATTCCAGAGTTTTTTATGAAAGTTTGAATTGAATTTTTATGCTCGGTTAAAGGTTTTACCCAAAATTCATAGGTGAAGGAATTTTTTACTTCTTTTATCAAAGGATCAATAACTATTGACTCTTTTCCAGAAAAACGTAAAAACTCTAACAATTTTTACACCTCAATTTCTATTATGACTGATACAACTTAACGCCAACTAAAAAATTTAGCTGACACCTAAAATACCTTTGAACTATAAAAAAACTGTTACTTTACTTCACGTTTATATAAATATAAATGTTTCAAGAGTAGCGTTATTATTAAACATAGAGAACCAGGAAAGTTCAGTTTAAATTCCTGCTGCTTTTATATCTAATTTATGTAAAAAAACTTGAATTGATTGTACCTATAACTAGTTAAATATCAACTTAAATTAAAAAACCCGAATATATCACTATTTATAGTGCCTTCTATTCGGGGATTAATCATCTATTAATAAAGGTCTCTATAGATAATGATGTTTTAATTAAAAACATCATTTCACTTCTTCTTGTTTAAAAGCTCATTTCTTAGTCTAGCTTGTTCAATAGCTAGTAATTCACAATAGCTTAGAAAATTTCTCATAAAACAAACTTCATCTTTCTTTGTATACCTAATTTCTAAATCCTTACAAAATGATAAGTTAATGGGATGGTGATATAGCTTTTTTTTAGCTAACATGTGATTTAATGTGAAATTAGGTTTATTTTTAATTTTCTCAAACCACTTTGCCCATCGGCGAGATGCTCCTTCTGTTCGATCGTGTCTAGATAAGTTTGCAATCCAGCCAATGACAGCCTTTGATTTAAAGTGGTCATCGGAACGTATTGAATAATGAGCAATCTTAATTTTCCTTAAAGTTTCCCTCTGTAAACTTTTTTCCTTTGGTAATATTCCATGGTTTCCTTGACGAACATTAATTGGATATCTATTCATAATTTCTTTAGTGAAGACTACTTTTGGTGCAGGGTTTTCATTACTCTTATATGTGATCCTTCTTGGTACAAATAATTCGCCCATATTATCGGTGTAATGCGGATAGTAATTTTCTCTTTGAAGATAGTACACCTTAACTTGTGTAAGTTGATCAATAAAGTCCCTTGGATGATCTTGATGGTTTGAAGATACTAAAAATTCATCTGCATCCAGTATAAAAATTATATCGGGGTTATATCTATTTAATGTTTCATATAACATTTTCGTTGTTTTCTTTCCTTTTATAAATTCTAAACTATCATCTTGGATAATAGTCAAAGGCAAACCTTCTTTTTTTAACTTCTCAAGAATTATCCAAGTATTGTCCGTACTTTTGTTATCTAAAATAACAATACCATCGAATATATTTAGATGATATCTTACAAATGACTCTATAATATCTGCTTCATTTTTAACCATACTGATTAAAAAATACTTATTTTTCTTTTGGTTCATTACAATCTCCCTTTTTATATTGATCTAATCTATTTAGTTGACCTTTATCGGTTCTTTGTTTCCCAATTAAATCCAATGGTTGGATCATCATAAGGAATTCGTTTTTCATCTGGATTTTTAGAATTATAGGACTTCGTAGTAAAGTAAATGATTGTAGCCGGCTTTTGCCCTAATACTCGATAACCATGTGCCACGCCCTTTGGTATGAGTAAAACGATAGGGTTATCTTCACCCATGTATATAACATCTGTTTCACCAACTGTATTGGAGTCCTTTCGAAGGTCATGAAGAACAACTTGAGCGTTTCCAGCAGGAAAGAACCATACATCATCTTGTTCTTCATGATAATGGAATGCTTTTATAACCCCTGGATAACTCATAGACCAGGAAGCTTGCCCAAAACGTTCTAACAAATCCTCGTCATCTCTCACTAGTTCAGCAAAAAAACCGCGATCATCACAGTGTTTAAGAAGTTTTTTTACCTTGACACCTTCAATCACGATTTAACTCCTCCCTTATGAATTCATTAACAGCCTCTTGCCATCCCCTAGGGTCAGGAATACCTTCACGTTGTAGTGATTCGTGACCCAAAGCGGAATAGGCTGGTCTAGTTGCTCTCGCCCCAAACTCTTGAGTCGTTGTTGGTTGAATAAGACCTGGATCATAACCTGCTTGTTTTAAAATATGTTTTGCAAACATATACCACGTACAACACCCCATGTTACTAACATGATAAATACCAAATTTTTTATAAATTAACTGCATAATGACACCAGCTAAATCTTTTGTATATGTTGGTGACCCAACTTGGTCATTAACTACTTTAATCTCTTTATTTTGCTTCGCTAGTTTGAGGATCGTTTTTACAAAATTCTCGCCACCACTCCCAAATAACCAAGACGTTCTAACAATATGAAATTTACTCGTTGACGATTGAATCAGTTGTTCTCCGAGCCATTTGCTCATACCATATATATTCTTCGGATTTGGTTCGTCTCTTTCAATATAAGGCGTCGTCTTCTCACCACTGAAAATGTAATCGCTACTAAGATAGACGATACTTGCTCCCACATGATCCGCTGCTTTAGCTACATTAAACGTACCTAAACTATTAACCTCAAATGCTTTCTTTTTTTCATACTCACAATTGTCTACAGCTGTATAAGCCGCTGAGTGAACGATGATATCTGGTTTAATATTATTCACTGTTTCTTTTACTTCTGAAACATTAGTTATATCAAGCATCTCTTTTCCTAATGCTGTAACTTCTGATACTTGTTTTGCCTCTCGTGTTAACTCTTTTCCTAGCTGGCCATTAGCACCCGTAATTAAAATCCGCACTAATTAGTCACCTACTTCTGTTGAGTTAATTTATTCATATACCATTCAATCGTAGTTGTTAAACCTTCTACAAAGGAGATTTCAGGCTTCCACCCTAATTCCTTATGAATTTTTCCCCAATTAATTGAATATCTTCTGTCATGTCCCTTACGATCTTCTACATATTTAATTAAACGTTTATCTTTGCCTAAATAATCGAGGATAAAAGAAATGACTTCTTCATTTGTTCGTTGGTACCCTCCACCAATGTTATATATTTCACCTATTTCACCATGTTCTAAGACCTTGTGAATAGCGCGACAATGATCCACAACAAATAACCAATCTCTAACATGTTGTCCATCACCATACAACGGAATGTTTTGATCATTTAGAACATTTGTAATTACTTTAGGAATAAACTTTTCAATATGCTGTTTTGGTCCATAATTATTGCTGCACCTAGTAATAATTAGTGGTAGTTGGTGAGTTTGATAAAAGGATCGAACCAATAAATCAGCACTTGCTTTGCTAGCTGAATATGGATTATTGGGATAAAGTGAAGATTTTTCTGTAAAGGGAAGGTTGTTTTGTTCTAGAGACCCGTAAACTTCATCTGTGGATATTTGTATCATCTTTTTTGCTTTTCTATTCAGCACAAATTCAAGCAGATTTAAAGTCCCATAAATATTTGTTGTTAGGAAGGGGTGTGCATTTTCAATACTTCGATCTACATGCGATTCTGCAGCAAAATTTATTATACAATCGTAACTTTGATCAAAGACATCCTTTAATTGATTGTTATTACTTATATCGCATTGAATAAAACGGTAATTAGGATAACATTCAAAGCCGAGCGTATTATCTAAGTCTCCTGCATATGTTAGGACATCTATATTCGTAATAGCATAATCTGAATTCTTTAACATATATTCAATGAAGTTTGATCCGATAAACCCAGCTCCACCAGTAATTAGAAGGTGTTTCCTCACATTCCTCCCCCCTTTATCAGCGACTTGTCTTCCAAACTTCGGAATACTAATTTATTCGCTTTATATAGTGATTCATGTGTACCTGCGTCTATCCACCAGCCATTTAGAATATCATACTGTAGTTGTTTTTCTTTTATATACAAATTATTAACATCTGTAATCTCTAGCTCGCCTCGGCTTGATGGATGAATTGAATCAATATATTTAAATACTTGGTTATCGAACATGTATATACCTGTTACACAATATTGAGAAATTTTTTTTACTGGTTTTTCTATGATCGATCGTATAGAGTTATCTTCTTCATTTAATAGGGCTACTCCGTATCGAGATGGGTTAGGAACCTTCTTTAATAAAACTCTCGCCCCACCTATTTGCTTCTTAAAACGGTTAATATATGGCGCCAGTGAATCTTCAAAGATATTATCACCAAGTAAAGTAACAAACTTCTCATCTTTCACAAACGATCTTGCATATGACACACCATCTGCTATTCCATCGGCTGCTCTTTGAACTTTGTAACTTAAATTCACTTGTAATTCCTGTCCTTGATCAAATAATGTTTCAAAAGACCTTAAGTGTTCTTCATTGGTTACTATTAATATATCTGTTATTCCTATCTCTTTTAGCTTCTGGATTGACCAATAAACCATCGGATATGGACCAATTGGAAGAAGATGCTTATTAATTATTTTTGTAAAAGGCTTTAGTCGAGTACCTCTACCTCCAGCTAGAATAACTCCTTTCATTTTTTCACACCCTTTATGACTAGAGAAATTTCACTATGGTAGTACTCTATTCTTGTAGAAATGAGAAAGAAAGTTGTCCTACCGAAAATAGGGGTGATTTGGGAACTTTAAAATATCTAGATGATTTCTTATTCTTCAATTCTTTTTACAATCTGTTCCTCATATTCTATATCCCTTTTAAAATCGACCCGTCTTCCCCCTTTTACTTCATTAACATATTTATTCTTTATAGGTATTTTGTCGTTAGTACCTTGCAAAAACCATTCGTATTCAATGTCAATGTGACCAATATCTATTGCTTGGAACCCACTTTTCGCCAAATCATAAGCTAATACTGTAGCGGTAGGTCCAAGTGAAATTAATATTAAATCCTCTCTACTTTGTTTTTTTACTTCTGTAACAATATCCTGATATTTAGAAAATGCACTTTCCGCAGGACAAATTATTCTTTTTATTGACCTACTATTCTCTAATAAATTATTTCCCCTACCGAACCTAGTTTTTGAACCTTCAACAATTACAATATTTTTTCCGTCCCATATTTTTTTAAATTTTTTAAATCGCTCCAATGATTTACTTTTATCTAAATGATCGATATAAACTCTTGTCACTAGGGAGTCATAGTATTCGTTATTAGAGTTAAGAAGAGTTTTTATTTCATTGTATTTTGAATTCATGTATTTTCTCCAATAGTCCTTTGATTTGGGTGTAAGACCTCTCAGACTTTTAAATACATACGGAATGCAAACAATGTGATTAGAATGTTGGCTGTTAATTATTTCAAAAAGTCGATCCTTTAAAATAACAGAATGCTTTTGGAAATTTATACTGCCGCCTAGCATAACATTAAATTCCCCGTCTCCGAACCTACTTACAGAACAATTGGATTCCAATATTTTGTCTAAGGTTTCATCACTATTTTTAATTATTAACTCATTATTTTTAAAACTCGGTGTCATATATATCACCCATTTCTTTTCTGCTTAAAGGTAATAAATAATAAAACACAGTCATATGTCCTTACTAACAAAGTTCTGATAATTATCTGTCCTTGTGACAACCTTGCTTTGCTTTAAAAATTCACTCTCATCTATTTTCCAAGTGTGACCTTGGATATCTTTTCTTATAAGCACGAAATTGTAATGGCTCGTCGCATAGATTTTAAAACCTTTTTTTCTACAATCTTTCTGAAACTGTTGATCTTCACCTAATGTTATATTTCTGAATTTTATATGTTTTGTTATATTCTTTTTGAAAACTAATGTTGGACCAGCAACTGCACCAACAAATTTATTTTGTCCCTTAAACCGAATTACTAAGGATTTTGTCCTTTCGATATATGCAAAAAAAGCATGCTTTCCTACAATGTCTGCGTTTGTTTCTTTAAGAGCTCCTAATGCTTCTTTTAGATAATAAGGGGCATAGTAGTCATCATCATCAAACTTGGCAATGTAATCATACCTTGACCTTTCTATTCCAAAATTTAAACATTCTCCTAAATGAACACCACTTGGTAGTTTATAAACAGACACATTCTTATACTGTTTTGCTTTTTCCTGCCACTTATTTATATCCATTTCGTCTCTATTAAGTATAATTATTAGCTCCTTTTCTTTTAAAATCTGTCGATCATAGTTCTCAAACACAAGATTTATATTTTCTTGCCTGATTGTACAAGTGATAATTGATATCACAAGGAAAACTCCCTTCATTAAAGTTATAAATACCTTGTCCGTCTAACCACAAAATAATTGACCATTTATCGACTATTAATTAAAGCCTGCATTCTCTTTACTTTTCCATTACATCGAACGTATTGTCTATATAGTTGTTGATTATAAGAAAAATGTGGATTACCCTTCATTCCCACTTTGGGATGCCATAAATGGTATATATACTCATCTTCAATTCTTTTATAGGGTCCACATAACGTATTCATGGCATTTTTAAATGCGTCATCCTCTCTACCCCAACCCTTAAATCGCTCATCAAACCCTTTAACTATATTAAAATCTTTACGGAACAAAATATTCATACCTCCTACTGACTCATAAGCGCTTTTGTTAAAACGTTCTTTATACTCTATTTCTAAGGGAAAAGGCCATTGAGGATGCGAATTTAATAGTTTTTCAGTACTCCTTGCAGTAATATCTAAACACCTATTATAAGGAATTACCCACGCATGACTCTCAAGTAATTGAACAGATTTCTTTATTATTTGTGGATTATATACAATATCGGAATCGACTACTACAAAAATATTTTTTGTTGCTTTTGCGGCGGCTGTATTAATTGCTTTTGATTTATTAAAGGGTTCTTCATCATTCTCCCCTATACATATCTCTACATCTGGTAATACATTTTCATAGTAACTTAATACCCACTCAAAAAGTTTACTTCTAATGCCACTACTTGGTTTAAAAGGAATTAACACCGAGACTTCATCTAACACGTTTACCCCTCTCTTTTTCTCAAAGTTTCATATCATCTTCAGTTTTAACTCAGTTAACAACATCAAAAATCTTTTTTGACATAATCTTCATAATCCTCTGTATAAGTCACTAATTCAGAAATTCTTAAAAATTCTTCATCGCTGATTTTCCACGTATGTCCTTTAGAGTCTGTCCTTATCAAGGTAAAATTGTACTGACTTGTTGAGTGGAGTTTATACCCATACTTTAGACAATCTCTTTGGAATTTCTGATCAGACCCTGCTTTAATCTTGTTGGAAAATTTCACTTTATTAAATATACTTTTTTTAAATACTAAAGTAGGACCAGCAAGGGTTTGTTGTCCCATCGTATGGAGCACAAGCGCTTTTTTATTTTTCATGTATGCATAAAAGTTTTTTTTCCCCACCATATCAGAATTAGTTTCATAAATTGCCTTAAGTGCCTCTGTTAAATAATGAGGCGCATAGTAATCATCATCATCAAATTTTGCAATGCATTCATAATTTGATTTCTCTATTGCATAATTCAAACAAGCTCCTAACCTCATATATGCTGGGAGTTGAAAGATAAATACGTTTGAATATTGTTTCGCTTTTTCCTGCCATTTTTTTATATCTGTTTCATCATAATTCAGCACAATAATTAATTCTTTCTCCTTTACCACTTGCCGACCATAATTTTCGAATATATCATTTATTCTCTCTGGCCTTTTTGTACAAGTAATAATTGAAACCATTTAACTTATCCCCCTCCAATCCAAAGTTTTTATCTTTAGCTTTGTATATATGTTATGAGACAAACTTCATTAATGTTTAAACCAATTAATTAGTTCATTGGAATTTGTATTAAAAACATAACTAACGCAGCTAGGGCAATACCTATTTTTAATGAATTGGATAGGAGATCGTCACGCTTTCCCCTGTTCCAGTAATACGATATATAAGCCTTTGATTAGAATTTCGGATTTGCAACTGGAAGGAGATATGGAATGAATATTTGTGTCGTTGGAGCAGGATATGTAGGGTTAACAACTGCAGCTGTTTTGTCAGACTGTGGCCATCATGTTGATTGTGTTGATATAAACGAAGTAAGAATTGAAAGGTTAAAAAGTGGCAATGTTCCTATTTTCGAACCCGGCTTAGAAGAATTAATTGTAAAAAACTTAGAAAATAACCATTTAACTTTTTCTACTAAAGTAGAAGAAAAGATTTCTAAAAATCCAATAATTTTCATTACAGTTGGCACCCCCTCTTTAAAGGACGGTAGCCCTGACCTCTCCTATGTTGAATCAGTAATTGATAAAATAGTAACGTCAATAACTTCTCATAAAACAATTATTATAAAAAGTACAGTACCTCCTGGAACAAATGAAAATATTCATCAACTCTTATTAGAAAAAAACGTGGAGCCTGATCTATTTGATGTCGTTTCAAATCCTGAGTTTCTTAGGGAAGGGACAGCTGTAAAAGATATGTTCGAACCAGACAAGATAGTGATCGGAGTAAAAAGACCGGAACCACTTCAAGTAATACAAAAAATCTATAAAGGCGTAAATGCACCTTATATTGTGACAAGTTTATCGGGTGCAGAAATGATTAAATATGCTTCTAATGCGTTTTTAGCTACGAAGATTTCGTTTATCAATGAAATGGCCCGAATTTGTGATGCATATGAAGTGAATGTATCAGATGTTGCTTTAGGACTTGGGACTGACCCAAGGATTGGCCCGCTTTTCCTAAGATCAGGATTAGGGTACGGTGGCTCATGTTTTCCAAAGGACTTAGAAGGGCTTGTGTATGCAGCAAAAAAGAAGGACATTCAACCTGAATTAATAACCTCTGTACAAAAGGTTAATGACACGCAAATTGATATTTATGTTAACAAATTAAAAACGGTGGTACCTGACCTTTCTTGTAAAAAAATTACCGTTTGGGGACTCTCTTTTAAACCTAATACCGATGATATTCGCTATTCAGCTTCAATTCGCTTAATAGAAAAATTACTAGAAGAAGGTGCAACCATTCAAGCTTACGATCCTGTTGTTAAGTTCGAACATCCTGAAATTATCTGTCATTCGAACGCTTATGATTCTGTTAAACAATCAGATATTCTAATCGTTGCCACTGAATGGAATGAATTTAAGTCAGCAGACTGGTCAAAGGTCCAAAAAGAAATGAAAGGAAACGTCGTTCTAGACGGCCGTAATATCATTGATCCAAGGACGGTTAGACATCTTGATCTTCACTATCTAGGGGTGGGGCAATTGTGAAAATTTTAGTAACTGGGGCAGCTGGGTTTATCGGTTCACACCTCTGTGAATATCTATTATCTGATAAAACAAATGATGTCATTGGTGTCGATGGTTTTTTAGGATTTACAAACCATTCTATAAAACTACGTAATCTAAAGAACCTCCTGAACCATCCACGCTTCCAATTTGTAAAAGAAGATTTACTCTATATTAATTGGACTGATTATTTAAGCGACGTCGATGTTATTTATCATTTGGCAGGAATGCCTGGGGTGAGATCAAGCTGGGGTGAAGACTTCAAAACCTATGTTGACTATAATATCAATGTGACTCAGCGGTTGTTAGAGGCATGCCGTACATTACCTATAAAAAAATTCATTTATGCTTCCACTTCCTCTGCTTACGGTGATAAAACAGGAAAGGTTTCAGAAGATTCAAGCTGTGCACCCTTATCGCCCTATGGTGTAACGAAACTAACTGGAGAGTACTTGTGTAAAGTTTACCAAGAAAATGATAGTATTCCGATTGTTATTTTAAGGTATTTTACTGTCTATGGACCAAGGCAACGACCTGATATGGCCTTCCACCGCTTTATTAAAAGGATGCTTTTAAACGAACCTATTCAAGTTTACGGGGATGGAAAACAAACGCGAGACTTTACATTTATTTCTGATTGTGTAAAGGGAACAGCAGCCGTCCTTTATACGAATAATTCAGTTATTGGTGAAACGATTAACATTGGTGGTACAGAACGAGCTTCAGTGTTAGACACTATTTCAATCCTTGAAGAACTTTTACAAAAAAAAGCTAACATACAAATAACCGGTACTACACGCGGGGAACCGAAACATACATGGGCAGATATTTCTAAAGCGCAAAAAATTCTCCATTACCAACCTAAGACTACATTAAAAGCAGGGTTGCAAAAAGAAATTAATGATCTCAAAATACTGTACGGGGAGGTGGATTGATGAAAATTGCTTTTATTTGTACTGAAAATCTTCCTTCTCCTGCAATAAAAGGTGGAGCCATTCAAGTATTAGTTGATGGAATTGTGCCACTGTTAAGTAAAAAAAATGAAATTACCATCTTTTCAGTGGCTGATTCTACTTTACCAACTTTTGAAACAAAGAATAACATTCACTTTATTCGAGTACAGTATAAATATTATATACGGGAAGTAAAAAGGTATTTAGCTAAATCACAATTTGATATTATTCAAGTATTCAATCGCCCAAAAGCCCTTCTCCATTATAAAGAAGTTGCTCCTAAAAGTAAGTTTATTCTTAGCCTCCATAACGATGTAATGCGTGAAGAAAAAATTTCTATGGATTTAGGAAATAAGGTAGTCAAAGCTTGCGACCATATTTTTACAATTAGTGAGTTTATTAAGGGAAAAGTGATTAATAGGTTTCCAGAAGCTCAAGAAAAAACAACCGTTGCCTACTCTGGTGTCAACATAGATGAATTTTCACCGTTATGGGCTTCTCATATCCAACCCATACGACAACATTATCGTCAAAAATATGGGGTTGAGAATAAAAAAGTCATTTTATTTGCGGGACGACTTTGTAAATCGAAGGGACCACACCTTCTCATTCAATCGATGAAAAATCTGCTAAAAATACATCCTGATACCGTTTTGGTCATTGCTGGTGGAAAGTGGTTTAGTGACAATTCAATAAATCATTATGTTCATTACCTCCATCAACTAGCAAAGCCACTCAAAGATAAGGTCATATTTACGAGATTTATTCCTGCACAGGAAATTCCAAAGTTTTTCCTTATAGCAGATCTATTTGTATGCAGTTCACAATGGGAGGAACCGCTAGCAAGAGTTCATTATGAAGCAATGGCTGCTGGTCTTCCGATTATTACAACAAACCGAGGCGGGAATCCAGAAGTTATTACTCATATGCAAAATGGTTACGTAATCGACAATTACAATCAACTAAATGCATTTGTTGAAGCGATTGATTACTATTTATCTAACCCTCTCGAAGCTTCAGAAATCGCTAAAAATGGACGTCTATTGACTGAAGAAAATTTTCAATATAAACATACGGTTAAACGGATAGAAGCGGCTTATCAAACATTAAAGGAAGCCGAGACAAAATTAACCCAGCCATCTAAATTTCAGTAGGGTTTAGGGTTACACTTCCTAAACCTTTTTTTCCTCTTTAAAGTAGCGTTACAGCTTTAATATAAATTCGTTTCAAAACATATTGTTGATATATTTGCGCTTTTATCCTCACGCATTTTTTTCAATATAGGCGCTAGTCGGGACAAATACACCAACTTTTACATACTAAATAAACTATATGTATAAATGAATGTGGAGTGTTATTATGTCCTTTGCTGGAATTACCGTCAGTATTGTTTTATTTCTAATGTTCCTGAGTCTTATCAAAGAGTGGCTTACACCCGAACTAACTGTTTTTACAGCTTTCTCTTTACTTATTGTATTAGGAGTACTCTCTATCGATGAGGCATTTCAAGGTTTTGCGAACCCAGCCGTCCATACTATTGCCCTACTAATGGTTATTGCCTTCGCTGTACAAAAATGCGGTATTGTTCCTAAGCTCTTAACACGTATCTTAGGGAAAAATAAAAAGTTTTCAATCGTCCTCATTAAAATCATGTTTCCAGTATCTTTCCTATCAGCTTTTATGAACAATACACCGATTGTAGCTATGCTAACTCCTATCGTTCATAAATGGGGAATTCAACACAAAATATCACCTTCTAAGCTTTTAATTCCACTCTCTTATGCCGCAATCATTGGAGGAACCGTTACATTAATTGGAACTTCAACAAATTTACTCATTCATGGACTGCTACAGCAAAATGGACATCCAGGATTTTCAATGTTTCAATTCTCACTAATTGGTATCCCATTATTTATAGTCAGCCTATTCTATATGATTTTTTATGGTCAAAAAAAACTACCTAATAACAAAGACTTGATCGAAGCTTATCAATCAATACGAAAAGATTACACAGTCGAAGTTAAAGTAATCAGTAATTCGTTATGGATTGGTAAAGCAGTAAAGGACGTAAATTTAAGAGCATTACATGATATTTTTTTAGTACAAATCATTCGTAACAATAGTACAATTACACCAGTTTCTAATTATGAAATGATCCAAGAAAATGACTCACTTATTTTTTCTGGGAATGTAGAAAGCATCTTAAAATTGCTTAACTTAAAAGGATTAGAACTCCCCACTGTAAAGGAAGGAACAAGCAGTATGGCGCAACACAACAAGTCTAATCTAGTTGAAGTTGTAGTTTCTCACTCTTCTCCGTTAGTTAGTAAAAAGATAAAGAATTCAAATTTTAGAGCACAGTATAACTCTGCTATTGTTGCTATTCGAAGAAATAATCAGCATATTACTTCCGGAATTGGAAATATGACTATTAGACCGGGTGACACACTTCTGCTTTTAGCTGGACAGGATTTTATTAAAACTTGGTCAAATTCTCGTGATTTTTACCTTGTATCTGGGGTCGAAACCGACGAACCAATTAGCAGTGGTAAATCCAAGATCATTATTCCAACCGTAATCTTTGTCATTGCTTTAGCTGCTTTTCAAATCGTTTCTATCCTTCAAGCAGCCTTACTCGGAATGATCATTTTAACAATAACCAAATCGATAACAACGTCAGAAGCAAAAAAAGCGATAGATTGGGGAATTTTAGTTCTTATCGCTTCAGCCATTGGAATTGCAAAGGCAGTAGAAAACGCTGGTTTACCGACTTTTTTAACGAGCTTATTAAACTTTGAAAATCAAATAAACCTGATTATCCTTTGCTTTATATTATACTTTTCAACTTTAGTCCTAACAGAAATTATTAGCAATATTGCTGCCGCCGCTCTCATTTTTCCAATTGGATACTCATTAGCTATTCAACTAGGGTATAACCCTGAACTATTTTCAATGATAATCGCTATTGCTGCCTCCTGTAGTTTTATTACCCCGATAGGCTATCAAACCAATTTATTAGTTTACGGACCTGGTGGATACCAATTTACTGACTTTTTTAGAGTAGGCTTTCCACTTAGTCTTCTTTGCATGATTACTACTGTTCTTCTATCTGTATTTATATGGGGATAAACAGGAAGTTATTTAAGAAGAAGGGAGCTTTAAAAATGGAAGACAACAAAAATGAAACTTCAAATATTGTATGGCATCAGTCTGATATAACGAAAGAAGATCGGCAAAAACTACATGGCCATAAAAGCTTAATGATCTGGTTCACAGGACTATCTGGTTCTGGAAAGTCAACTATCGCTAACGCACTTCAACACGAATTGTATAAAGACGGTAGCAGTGTATATTTATTAGATGGTGACAACCTCCGGCATGGAATCAATCGGAACCTTACATTTACTGAAGAAGATCGAAAAGAAAATGTAAGACGCACAGCTGAAGTTGGCAAATTGTTTGTTGATGCTGGTGTAGTCGTGCTTGCTGCACTCATATCACCTTATGCAGCTGATCGCGAGCAGGCCAGGATACTTTTCGAACCTGAAGAATTTGTTGAAGTATACGTAAAATGTTCACTGCAGGAATGTGAAAAACGTGATCCTAAAGGGTTATATAAAAGGGCACGCCTTGGAGAAATTAAACAGTTTACTGGAATCAGCCAACCATATGAAGAACCACAAAATCCAGAGATTACGATTGATACAACAGTTATGTCTGTAAAAGAATGTGTACAAGAAATTCAATCATATCTTAAAAATAAAATACACTTGAGAGAAGAGGAGTGACAATTTTGACACTTAGTATTCCCCACGGTGGACTTCTTGTTAATAAGATAGATTTAAACTATGACCATTCATCACTTACAAGTGAAATTGAAATTGATAGTATGGCGTTGTCTGATATGGAGTTAATTGCAAATGGGGCATTTAGTCCATTAACTGGTTTTCTTGGCAAAGAAGATTATAAATCTATTTTATATAATATGAAACTAAAAAATGGCTTCGTTTGGAGTATCCCTGTTACTTTACCTGTGCATGAAAATGTAGCAAAACATTTAAATTTAGGAGAGAATATTAAATTAACCTATAAGAATACAGTTTACGGGGTACTAAAAGTGCAAGAAATATACGTTCCAGACAAATTATTAGAAGCTAAACTCGTTTATCAAACAACTGATACGAAACATCCAGGCGTAAAAAAATTATTGGATCGACCTAATGTTTATGTAGCTGGACCTATCACCTTAACCAAACTTCCACCAAAAAATAATAGTTTCTCGTCTTACTTCAATTCTCCTATGGAAACGAGGAAAGCATTTGAACAGAAAGGATGGAAAACCGTTGTCGGATTCCAGACGAGAAACCCCGTTCATAGAGCACATGAATATATTCAAAAATGCGCTCTTGAAACAGTCGATGGACTATTTCTCAATCCGCTTGTAGGAGAAACGAAATCAGATGATATTGCAGCTGACGTTAGAATGGAAAGCTATGAAGTTCTATTAAAAAATTATTATCCAGACGAACGAGTATTTTTATCGGTATTCCCAGCTGCGATGCGATATGCTGGACCGAAAGAAGCGATATTTCATGCCCTTGTTAGAAAAAATTACGGATGTACCCATTTTATCGTTGGACGTGACCATGCAGGGGTTGGAGATTATTACGGAACGTATGATGCCCAAGAAATTTTTAAGCAATTTAAGCCTGAAGACATCGGCATTAACATCCTATGTTTTGAACATAGTTTTTATTGTACAACATGCGGAAACATGGCTTCTAGCAAAACATGTCCACATCCAAAAGAAGACCACCTTCACTTATCGGGAACAAAAGTACGAGAAATGTTACGAAACGGTGTTACCCCCCCACCACAATTTAGTCGACCTGAAGTAATTCAAGTATTAATTAAGGGAATGAAAAAATAAATTGTTAATAGGGATTGACTATGAAACATTCTTCATGTCAATCCCTTTGCTTTATATTTATTAGCCACCTTAATTGTTACACTCCGTCAAATCGTACCCCCTAATCTTTCCTGAAGCCTCTTCAGTTTTTCTTTCCTGCCTTTTTGATCTTCTTTTGTTGGATGAGAGGCATGGAATTCTTGCAGCAATTGCTGGACTCTTTCCTCGTTACAATTTGACTGTGTTGTATTGAAATTATTTGTACCTACTGGCTCACAAGTCGTGATATGCAATTCCCAGCCACCAGCCATAATACCTGTGTCACCAAGGAACTGATCGTTAATATAAAGTTCCCAAGTCCCATTTGGATCTGTACCAATATAGACGCTCAATGCATCATTAGTAGTTGGAGTGGGTGCAGGAGATGGAAATGGTACACTAATTCCATTATTAGTCGGTTGATAGGTTCCTGAGACAATAGGAATTGGTAGTGGTTCCGCTGCATCATCGTCAAATGTTAGCGTAACATCTTCAATGTTAGCACCGCTACCAGCTTGAGCCATTAAGATTGTATCTTGACCTCTAGGTCCAACTAACATAGCTGCAATATCTGCTGGGAATGTATGCGAAAAATTATTAAACGTTACTGTCACTTTTATAATGGGTCCTGTTAGACCAGAAACGACAATGGGTGAAGGGTACGGTGCTGCAGGTCCGGCAGTACCCGTTTCTGGAATAGCTATAGGCGCAGTATTGCTAAAGGTTGTGGTCCTTTCAATACACGTTCTGGCTGTTCTTAATAAGGATTGTAAAACAATTTCCTTTTTAGTAAGCAATCGGATGCATCTTTCTACATCTCCACCTACGTCGATACAAGCCCTTAAGGCAGCTGCTAACGATTGTTCCATAGACACAACTGAAGCCTTAACGTTTTGGGAAATTAATGGGTCTCGTAATGTATCCATCAAAAATTGTAAAACCGTTTCTTTTTTCGTAATTAACGTGACACATCTTTCTATGTCTCCTCCTTGTGCTATACAAGCTCTTAAGGCAGCTGCTAACGCTCGTTCTACTTCAGCAGCGGCTAATATGAACGCAGGGGGAACAGCTATATCTCTTGATGTTTCAAGAAAAGACTGTAACACTATTTCTTTATTAGTTATTGCTAATAAACATTCTTCTATACTGAAAGCGGGTGGTGTTGTACAAGCATTTAACGCCTCTGATAGTGCCTGTTCCATGTCGGCCACTGCATCATCAACAGCTATTCTTGCTTCACACCCTTCAATCCTTACGTTATCAATAAAAGCAGCAGTATCAAGGACACAGTCTCCAACATCTGAAACTCGGAAAGTGACTGTAATTGTTTGCCCTGCAAAAGGAGAAAGATCAAATGTAGCCGTTTGAATTGTTGGTGTAATTCTTGAATAACAAACATCATTTGCTGCTGGCAGAGACAACACTGCGTTATTGACCGTAATTGGAAAGTCAGTAATTGAAGTACCATTAACAAGAACATCAAAGTAGTCATTGAAAAAAGTCGGTGGAAATTCTCTAGTAGCGAATTTCCAGTTAAAAATTAAATTCCCGGGATTTTGTGGAAGATTAAACGTTAAATTTAATGAAACCGTATCAAATCCTACAGGACCAGTTTCACTTTCAAAACAGGTACTACAAAAAATATTACTTTCATTTGCTTCCCCCGCTATTCCACTACTTAATACAGCAAAAGCATCCCCATTAGTCGGAAATCCTTGAAGCGGGAAAGTAAAAACTTCCGCTTGCAGGGGGCTAACAGCATCTAAAGCAGCATCTGTTAAACAGGTTAGAGTTGCAGGAGAAACAATAGCACTTGCTAATTCGAGCGGTGTCGCTTGCAGAGGTCTAACGTCGGCTGCACGAACTCGATCAGCCTCTTTATGCTTTCTTTGCCTTTCTTCTTTTAGTCTTTGTAACTCTTTTTTCTCCAAAATGAACATACCTCCTTCAAACTATAAATCATAGTATTGTATGCTCGTCTAGTAGAAAGGGTATAAACAGATATCTGTATTTAATATAGATGAACCACTAATTTTGTATTAGATTACTTACCTTATTAGAAAATCCATGTTCGCCTTCAACAACTACCTATACTGCTCAAACCCTTTTGTAATACTGTATATTATATTGGTCAAAGGAGTGGTCTGCCGTGAGTCTATACAGCACTACATGTTATGTATCGAATTTCCATACAAAGAAAAAAAGGACATATAAGAAACCTGCAAATAAGCATACAGTACCTTTACCGAAATCTTCCCATCAGCCAGAATCTCAGCCAATATCTCATCATCAACCGGAATTTACTCACCAACAAGAATTTCCTCAAGTATCTAATGAGAGTCTGGATGAATTAATCACTTCAGTAGCGAATATTGAAAATGCTCTAGCGAATGCGATAAACGCTGTATGCTTTAGTATCAATCAAGACAACCTTGCGATCGAAGAACGTTTACAATTGATCAAAAAACTAGAAGAAGTAATAAATTTAACGATTAATATCAATATTATTTTGGAATTTTTAATTGAAGATGTGAGCACAATAGACAAACAGTCAAATGCTTAAGGACTAGTCTATTATCCATTGAATAGATTGAATAACTTTTAATCTAAACATATAAAAAAAATAAAATAAGAGATTGACTTTGATGAATAATCAAAGCCAACCTCTTTTGTTACTCAGTACCTATTAACTCACTTTACTATCCATGGAGGAGCTGGCGGATGATAAGCACAACTACTCTTAATCAATCCCGTTTACTCCCATTTTCATCAATTAGTTGATTAACTTCTTTTATTTTTATTAATTCGGCGATTAGCTCTTTTAACCCCAAATCCATCTTTACTTCAGCTATGTCTGGTTTTTCAGTGCCCTCAACTTCTAGAGTGTTGACGATCTCTACGGTTTCTGCTGATTCTACTTCTTTGGGTTCATCTACTTCTTCTATACCTTCTACTACTCTAACTTCTGAAGCTTCTGCAACGGTTTCTACGGTTTCTACGGTTTCTACGTCTTCTATCATTTCTTCTTGAGGTATTGCCTTAACCTCAACCTCTTGCTTTTGAAATTCTTCCGTTTCCTCAATTTTGACCATCTCATCTGTCTCATCATCTATTGGAGCCTCAGCCACATCGGCTTCAACCACTTCTGCTATTTGTAATCTTTCTAACACACGCTCTTTCTCTTCTCCAGCTCGGTGAAGTTCTTTCGCTTTATTAGTCTTCCCATCCAATTGAGCCTCTTTCAGTTCCTCAGTTTTAACGTTTCCTTGTATCTCTTCTTTTTCTAACTCTATTACTTTTCCTTTTTCCTTTCCTTTTGTGATACGAACAACAAGTCGTTTCTTTTTTAAATTGGGTTTGACGTCTACTTCTTCTTTTTCTTGATGAACTTCATCCACTATTGGCTTTTCTGCGTTATTTAATGTTCTATCAACAGAAACCCCTGTCTCAACCTCACTCCAAACCCCAAGAATGTCTGTCACGACACGGTTCCAGCTGTATTTTTCTTCTGCTAGCTTACGTCCGTACTTCCCCATTTCTTTACACTTTTCTGGATTAGACAGCAGATCTGATAAATGATCAGCAAATTGTTCAGGATCACGTGGTTTTTCAACTATAAGCCCGTTTTTATTCACCTCAATGACTTCCGGGTTGCCTCCTCTTGCTGTTGTTACAATCGGTAATCCTGTGGCCATTGCTTCATAGTGGACTCTCGCTAGTGGTTCTTGCCACTGCGAAGGACAGACGAAAATGTCTGCGGCTGCAAACCACTCATGAATTTTATCGGGTGTTACAAATCCTGTTGTAATAACAGGAACAGGAGAGCGCTCTGCTAACGTACGAACAAACGCAATATAGTCTGTGATTCTATTATCACTAAACCACTTGCTTCCCATGAGAACGAGTGCAATATTGGAGTGTTTTTTTGCCAGGGTATTCATTGCTTTAATCAGTACATCAGCACCTTTGTTAGCCGATAATCTGCCTGCGAATAAAATGACTTTTTTACCTTTTAAATTGTTTTCGTTTCGAATTTTTTTTCTAATCTTTTTCGCTTTTGATGACGAAATAGGGACAAATTGCTCCAAGTCAACGCCAGAATATATGGTTTTTAATTTCGACTCGGCTTGAGGAAATAATTTTGTAATCTCCTCCCCAATATAATTACTGATTGTGATGATCTTATCGACTTCTTCTATGGCAAGGATTCCTTCTTCATAGTCGATCTTTTGCGGTTTAAACATATCATTGTGCATGCTTAATATGATGCGGGCATTCGGTACACATTCACGGACTGGGGCAACAAGACGCGGTCGGTTAAAAATGTGAATTAAGTCAAACTTGGAGCTAGACTTTAAATAGTCAACAACGCCTTGTCGGTATGTTTCAAGGAGTCCACCTGGTATCCGGACATAATGTATGCCCTCTTTTGTCTCTTTATCAGGTAATGACTCATCATTTCTTCCGAGAATTGTAATTTCATGTTTTTTACTCAAAAAAGGAACTGCACCTGCAATATACGTTTGAATCGCCCCGCCACGAACAGGAGGAACTGGTAGTTTTTCAGTACATATGATTAAAACTCTCACTTACCTTTTCCCCCAAGCCAGCTATTGTCAGCTAGTTCTTCTAAAACAGGCCATTTTGTTTTATCTATATCTACAATTCTTTGCACTAAATTCTTAAGTTCTTCATCCATAAAGACAGTTGGCTCATAGACCATTTCTTTTACATTTTTATAAAACAAGTTTGGTAATGCTAGATCAATCATTAATATTTCGTACAGTTGGTCGTCTATAGGATTAGCCTCGTGGTAGGCGGAAATCATCTCTTTTATCCAATGGACATCCCATCCACCTAAATCATCCATCGTTCCTGTCATTAATTTTTGTAGATCACGTATAGGTAAATCATAAGCTACACCATCAAGGTCAATGATCCACATGCCGCCGTCACCTTTTTGCCCGTTGGACCAACCATAATCTTGGTGAACAAGTCCCCACTCTTTATTTCCTTTTTTTACTAAATTATAATAAACCGAGCTCTCTAACCTTTCAAAAGCTTTAACGGCTTGCTCTTCAAACGTATCGATAACAGATAGTACTGTTCCGCTTGCTGGCATCTCATCATAAACCGTTGCTATATCTCTTAACCACGTCATTTTTTTAACAATTTTGTTATAGGTCTTTGGCCAACGGTACAGTCTTGATGCATTTTCTGCTCCAGGTGGCGGTGTGTATCCTTTAGATAACTTATGAAACTCTCCAATGGCATAACAAAGTTCTTTAGCACCTTCTAAGTCTTTGGTTACTTGGAACAGTGACTCAATCCACTCTGCAACAAACCAAAGTTTTCCACCCATTTCTACGTAAAGTTTATCGTCTTTTGTCGGTATGATTTGCGGGACTCTGGCCTTTTTTTCTTTTACTAAATATTCTTGAGCACCTAGACTAAATAAACTTCTCGTTGGTCTACGATGTAACAATTTTAAGCTTCTCGGACCTTTATCGGTTTCTATTTTCCAGATTAGTCCACCTTTATCAGCCTTCGTTGTAATAACTTCCATATGGCTGACCTTCATATCGTAGTGTTTAATCACTTCATACGCCATGTTAACAACATATTCTGGTACATAGAATGTATCTTGTCGTTCAGCTTCTTCTACATCCCAAGGGGTAATTAGCTGTTCTTTTTCCATTTATTTACCTCCTCATTGTCTAATATAATAATTAATGTATTCCTTAGCGGCATTTTAGAAATGGACAAATACCTACAAAAACAAAAAAAGCGAAAAAACTCAGGTGGTAACTAAAATTACCTTGAGTCCTTTCGCTTTTCTTTTACTGATAATAGGCATTGCCAGCTACTAGGAATATTAAGTTTGTTGAAGTTGTTTTGATGTGTACCACTCGATGGTCTTTACTAAGCCATTATAAAAAGACATTTCTGGTTTCCAGCTTAATGTAAAGTTTGCCTTCTCCCAATTCAAGGCATAACGCCGGTCGCCTTCTTCACGATCCTCTACGTGTCGTATCAACTGGTGACTTTTATTCATATAATCGAGGATGAGTTTTACGACATCCAAAGTGGAGCGCTCCCGTCCACCGCTAATGTTGTAGACTTCTCCTAATTTTCCATGTTCTAGAACTGTATGAATCGCTCTACAATGATCCTTTACAAATATCCAATCACGAACATGTTCACCATCACCATATACCGGGATTTCTTTTTCCTCTAATGCATTTAAAATAACGGTTGGAATTAATTTTTGTTTTTGTTGGTATGGTCCATAATTATTACTGCACCGTGTGATAATCGCAGGTATTTGGTAAGCATTTATATACGAACGTACTATCATTTCACCGCTTACTTTACTTTCTACGTAACTATTATTAGGATTGATCACCGTTTCTTCTGTACTAGGACGCTCTTTTTCTTCTAGTCCACCATAAACTTTTCCCGTTGAAACATAAATGAACTTCCCAGCGTAACCTTGCCTTACCTTCTCTAATAAGTTCATCGTACCTAACACATTTACGTCATAATATTCGATAGGTGAGTACTTTTTTTCATTTACGTCTGTTAGGGCTGCAAAGTGAATGATTACGTCATATTGACGATCAAAAACCTCATTTAATTGGTCTTGATTACGTAAGTCTAATAGATAAAACCTATAATAAGGTGATTTTGAAAATTGCATAAGGGCTTCTGGATTGGCTGAATGTGTGAGAGAGTCAATATTGGTTATGTGGTAGGATGTATGGTCAAGAAGGTATTGTATGAAGTTAGCCCCAATAAAACCTGCACCACCAGTTACTAATACTTCCTTTCTCACCTTCATTCCCTCCATATTTTTGACGTTTTAAGCTTTTTCCTTTAAACCTCAGTATGCTATGCTGTCAACCATTGAATATTAATTAAACAGAAGTCATGCCTAGCGTGATTATAACTATGAATGCATGATCTTTTGGACAATGGCTTCAATTACAGAGCCGGCCCCAGCGATCGCCAAGATGATAACGACTGGGAGAAACACAATTGGAAAATAGATAAATCCAAAATATAGAAGTGCTGCTGTCCAAATTCCTGTGCACCAATAACAAGCGATTAATTCACCGATAAACTTTCTGATCCCGCTACCTTTTACTTCTAGAAAAGATGCTGTCGTTCCATCTGGTAATGTTTCTGTTGTGATTTTGTGAAATGGTTTTCTAAACGGTGCCATTATTTCATCCAATACAATTAAGTGTGCTAAACGAAAAGATGCTACCAGTAACAAAATGAATTCAAAAGGACTTATCATTTTCATCCATCCTTGTAGTTAATCTGCTAACAAAATATGTACTTAATCTAAATATGTGCCTAGCCACATTATGTTTTTGTATGGAAATCTCCGTTACTCACGCGATGCTAAAGATTTTTTTTCAGCTCGTCCTTAGAGATATATGCACACTTTACATATGGAGCAAGAGAATAAATTTAGCCAGTATTAGAAGTAGCCTCTTCTTAGCGGAAGAGGCTGTTTCTAATTGTATCGGCCGCATTCTGTGCTATTGGTTAACGCTTCCTCCCTTCCTCCTAGTTTTTCCCTCTACTGCTCACGATCCACGGCTTTTCATTCACGCGTTCTCCTAGTTTTTTCCTCTACTGCTCACGATTCCGCGCTTTTCGTTCATGCTTTCTCCTAATTTTTCCCTTTACCGCTCACGATCCACAGCCTTTCGTTCACGCTTTCTCCTAATTTTTCCCTCTACCGCTCACGATCCACGGCCTTTCGTTCACGATTTCTCCTAATTTTTCCCTCTACTGCTCACGATTCACGGCTTTTCGTTCACGCTTTCTCCTAATTTTTCCCTCTACCGCTCACGATTCCGCGCGTTTCGTTCACGCTTCCTCCTAATTTTTCCCTCTACTGCTCACGATTCTGCGCCTTTCGTTCACGATTTCTCCTAATTTTTCCCGCTGTCGCTCACGATCCACGGCTTTTCGTTCACGATTTCTCCTAATTTTCCCTCTACTGCTTACGATTCCGCGCTTCCTGTTCACGCTTCCTCCTAATTTTTCCCTCTACTGCTCACGATCCACGGCTTTTCGTTCACGCTTTCTCCTAATTTTTCCCTCTACTGCTCACGATTCCGCGCCTTTCGTTCACGATTTCTCCTAATTTTTCCCTCTAACGCTCACCATTCCATTATTTCGCTTAATAATTCCTCTCAGCTTTTTCCTAAATGCGCGGCCAATCGTTAAAACACAAAAGGCCGACTCGAGCCAGTCACTAAATGTAACCTTCGAGTCAGCCTCTAATAAAGTGCCTAACGAAAAACATACAGAAAACAAAATGAGAAGAGGAACTTCAACTAAGTTCCTCTCCTTCCTTTATGATAACGCTAAGATATTATATCCGCAGTCTACGTGGATCATCTCACCAGTAATCCCACGGGCTAAGTCACTCATTAAGAATAGTGCAGTATCTCCAACTTCTTCTTGTGTTGTTGTACGGCGAAGCGGTGCACGTTCTTCAATTTCTTTTAGAACATCATTAAAGCCAGAAATTCCTTTGGCTGCTAATGTACGAATTGGGCCTGCAGAAATCGAGTTAACGCGGATACCGTCTTTCCCTAAGTCATTGGCTAAATATTTTACACTTGCATCCAATGACGCTTTGGCAACGCCCATCACATTATAGTTCTTCACGACACGTTCTCCACCTAAGTAAGTAAGAGTTACAATACTTCCGCCTTCTGTCATTAATGGACGCGCTGCTTTTGCAACCGCTGTTAAAGAATATGAGCTAATATTTTGCGCGAGTAAGAACCCATCACGAGTTGTATTTAAATATTCGCCGTCCAGCTCATCTTTATTTGCAAATCCAATACAATGAGCCAGTCCATGAATGACTCCTACTTGTTCCTTTATGCTGGCAAACGTTTTATCAATTTCCTCATCATTTGTTACGTCACACGGGAGAACTAAATAATCATCGCGCTCTAACGTTGCTGCTAAATCACGAACGTTCTTTTCCAAGCGTTCCCCAGCGTAAGTAAAAATTAAACGGGCTCCAGCTTTTGATAGCGATTGAGAAATCCCCCAAGCGATACTTCGTTTATTCGCAACCCCCATAATGACGTATGTACGACCTTCTAATGATAAATTCATATTTTCCAATCCCCTCCTACTATATTAGAACTATTTAATAGTAACTTCCTCAAATAATGTATACTTACTATTAGTACTAGGTACCAATAGTATAAGTATATCACGTTTTTCAGATGTTGGTACAGGTTTCCCTGTTAATATTCTTCATCAATCGGTATTACCCTTTTTTTGTCATAATATTCCGTTTAATAAAATGACAGTTTTCACATTCAAAAATGACATTTTGGTTCGATTGGGCTGTTAATAAGTGATTTAATGGTTTTTCAAGTTTACATTTAGGACAAATGACGGTTGGTTCCATCTCCATATGCTTTTCCCTCTTTTCTGTAAATGTTTGGTATTATTATCACCAACAAAAAACCTCCTAATAATAGGAGGTTTAAAAATTGTTGTTGTTTTCATATACTTTGTTGCTTTTGGACCGTTTCAAAAGCTTCACGCAAATCGTCAAGGGCCAAGCCCCCGCTTAGCTTAAGGTCATAAAACAAGAGTATCCATCTATGAGAAAAGATCCGAAAATTAATCATCAAATTCCCTTCTCGGAAGTAGAGTTCTTGGTACATCCGTTCCTCTTGAACCACGTAAATCTACTTTATCTCGTTCTGGCGGGAATAAAATAATAAAGCTTTCAGGGATAGACTTCGCTAAGATTCTTGGGATTTCTTCTAACTTTGGATGCCACGCAATCGTTCCTCTTCTAGCACTTAATACAACGACTAAGTCATCTTTTTTGAGCATTAATAGATAATTATCAATCAACTCATTCCAAGTCTTTACGTTCGCAAATTTCATGGAAACATCCGGTTTCATTTGTTCAAATGATTTCTTGTAGTACTTACTATCATCTTTAATGATTAGAACTGATAATTTGGCACCAATGTTATTGGCCATTTCTTTAATTGTCTTTACACCCTCATAATACCCTGATTTATGATCGACACCCGAAGGCAGAATAAGTACGATGCGTTTCGTCGTATTTAATGGATGGCCAAGCATAGATACTAAAACCATCTCATTGGTCAGATTGAGTAACTGATCGAGTACCCCACCAAAAATTTTCTGGGGCGTTGATAACTTACCATTCCAACCGATAACAATCTTTGTAATTCTCGTTTCTTCTATCGCTCTAATTATTCCTGAAGATACGTTTGGATCAACACGTGTTAACAAATGGACGGGAATGTTGGCTCCCGACGCATAAGTCAGTGCTTTGCCTAACATTTTTTCAGCTTCAGCTACTTTTTCTGCCGATCGACCATTTTGTTCCCTAGCAACCGTTAACGGATAGATCGGTTCTGTACTATTTCCTCGAAGACTAAATGATAAATTCAATAAATTTTCTACTGAATTTGGATTGGCCAATGGAACTAAAATACGGTCTGGTGCACTACTCGGTTCATACGGTTGTTGTTCTTCTAATAACGCCAGTCTCCGTCCATACTTTTCAACGGTATACGGTCCAACCATGCAAGTCACAAGGATCATCACAATTACACCATTGACTGTCGCTTGATCAAATAAGCCTAAGTCAAAGCCGACTAGGGTTGCTGCAAGGGTTGCTGCCGCTTGCGGAACAGATAAACCGAACATTAGTCGTACTTCATCTTTTGAATATTTGTAGAGTTTTCCACTTACCCATGCTGCTAAAAACTTACCCAGTTGCACAAACAAAACAATAGCAGCTGCCAAGATCCAAGCACTAGGTTCACTCAATAGTACTCTTATATCCATCAGCATACCGACAGATAATAAGAAGAAAGGAATAAAGATCGCGTTACCAACAAATTTAATCCGGTTCATTAACGGACTATGTTCTAATATAAAACGGTTCAACGCTAATCCAGCTAGGAACGCACCAATGATTGGTTCTAACCCGGCTACCGTTGCGAAAAAAGCTGTCACAAACAAAACGGCCATGACAAAAATATAATCCAACGTGCCTTCACTGCTCATCGAACGGAAAAAGTAACGTGCCAGCGTTGGGATAATGAGGAATACAATCCCAACATAAAGGACTAATGACAAGATCATCGTAAACCAGAAGGCTAGATTTAATTCCCCTTCCATCGACGCTGCTATGATCGCGAGAATAAGTAACGCTGACGTATCAGTCATAATCGTTCCACCGACAGTCGTTGTTACACTTTTATTTTTTGATATCCCTAGGCGACTAGCAATCGGGTATGCGAGTAAAGTGTGCGAGCCTAACAAAGAACCTAATAAAATCGCTGCTGGAACTGAGTATTGAAGCAATAATCCTAGAGACGTCCCAAAAATAAATGGTATAGTGAACGAGAGTGAACCGAACACAATACTTCGTTGACGATATTTTTTGAAGCCTTCTAAATCAATTTCTAGTCCTGCGATAAAAATAATATATAAAAGTCCAACAGTTCCTAATAATATAATTGTCGGGTCACGATCAAGAATGCCCAAACCTTTAGGTCCAATAATGACACCTGCAAAGATTAACCCAATAAGACCAGGTACTTTTATTCTCGCCATTATTATGGGAGCTAACAGGAATACTACCATAGCAATTGCAAAGATTAAGACTGGATTTGATATTGGATTTTCTAAAATATTCATGGCTCCCTCCTTTTTAATCGATTGTTTTCATATGTAATGTTCCATGTTCAATCAATGGTACAAAAACCAACTAATATAGGACACCATATTCCCCTCATTTTATGGGTATTTGGCTTGTACTATGCAGAAGAACAAGTTTTTATAATACTATACTTTTACATTGGAGGAAACTATTATGTCTATAGATATTATTGGTGATATTCATGGTTGTTATGATGAATTCGTCCAACTAACTGAAAAGCTTGGCTATGAGTGGCAAGAGGGCATTCCGCTTCATCCAAACCGGAGAAAGCTTGCTTTTGTTGGCGATTTAACAGATCGAGGGCCTTATTCTATTAAAGTCATAGAAGTCGTTTATGAGCTCGTTAACCGACAGCTTGCTCATTATGTACCTGGAAACCACTGTGATAAACTTTATCGTTATTTTCTTGGTCGGAATGTCCAAACGACTCACGGTTTAGAAACGACAGTCGCAGAACTTGAACAGTTATCTCGCAAAGATTATAATTCAATAAGCTCGAAGTTTCGGAAACTCGTCGAAAACTCTGACTTGTATGCTGTATTAGATGAAGGAAGGCTCGTGATTGCTCATGCTGGTATTAGACAGGATTACATAGGCAGACAGGATAAAAAAGTAAAAACGTTTGTCCTATATGGAGATATTACGGGCGAAAAACATCCGGATGGTTCACCTGTAAGAAGAGATTGGGCAAAGAAATACTCAGGTGAAGCTTGGGTTGTGTACGGGCACACGCCAGTTGCCGAACCACGATTTATTCATCATACCGTAAATATTGATACCGGTTGTGTTTTCGGTGGAAAACTAACGGCACTGCGTTACCCTGAATTAGAAACCATTTCTGTTCCTTCAACAATGCCTTACGTTGGAGAGAAATTCCGAAAGTTTGACGATACAATTGAGTAATTTTAAGAAGGTGAAAAATAATGCATTTTTTAAAACTAATCCTCCTTTCTTTAACACTTTTTGTCCTTGCGAGTTGTGGTCCCCAATTAGAAATTCAAGGGGATATGGAACAAAGCAGAATCATTATGGATGAGGACAGAAACTTGCTGACTTTCTACGTCCGCCTTGAAAATACGAGTAACTTATCTTCTCCTAATTTATTTGCGAAGTTTGAATTACTAAACGAAGAATTAGTTGAAGCATTTGGACAAGAAACACTTGTCTTTGTTAATGAAAGTCAAGTTCCAGAAGCCTTTAAAATTGGAGCAAACAGCGGTTTTTTTATTGGGGAATCATTTGAAGTAGAACAAACCTTTGCTGAAGAAGAGTTAACAGAAGCTGTCGAAGTTGTTATTTTTGATGAAGCGGGCGATGATATCACTCGATTTACAATCACAAATGTTGAACTAGAAACCAATTAATTTTTCTAGTAAGTGTTCAAAAAGGAGGACAAAAAGATCCGAAAAGTTCGAGGAAGCGCAGTCTCTGAGCACTGGAGCGTATGGTGTTAATACGTGAAGCGTGGAAGAGCAAGCTGACAAAGAAATTTGACAGAGATTTTTCCCGGACTTTTTGAACATCCTCTATAAAAGCAGCCTCACCTACTCATTGAATTATGAGAAGGTGAGGTTTTTTATTCAATCCAATTCTTCATATCAGGTGGTAGTGGCGCTTCTAAACTGACTTTTTCCAATGTAAGAGGATGTAAAAAAGAACAGTAAAAGCTATGCAACGCTTGTCTTTCGATTTTTGTACGTTCACCGCCGTATAAGTCGTCACCAATTAATGGATGTCCCAGATTTGAAAAGTGAACGCGTATTTGGTGAGTTCTCCCTGTTTCCAGTTTAACTCGGACTACTGTTTCCTCAGCAGTTCGTGAAAGAACTCGGAAATGGGTAATAGCCTTTTGTCCATCTGAACGGACTTCTCTTTCGATAATACTATCCGTTTTCCTACCGATCGGTGCGTTTATCGTTCCTTTTTGAGTCGTGATGATCCCATGTGTTATCGCTATGTATTCTCTATGGATCCCGCCATTTTGTTGTTCTTTTGCCATTAAGTCATGGGCAAAGCGGTGTTTAGCAATCACAACAATCCCCGAAGTATCTTTATCGAGCCGGTTGACGGCATGAAACGTTGACGAAATCCCATGTTGATCATAATAATATAAGACCGCATTTGCCAGTGTCCCGCTTACATGATCTCTTGAAGGGATTGTCGGCATACCAGCTGGCTTATTCACGACTAGAAGATGCGCATCTTCATATAAGATATCAAGACCTATCTTCTCCGGAACAATACTGCCGCTTCTCACTTCGGCTGGAAAAATAATTTCTACTTCATCATTCATTTGCAATGTTTTCCGAACGGTAGCAAATTCTCCATTGACAAAAATGGAGCCTCCAGCAAATTTTATATCCGCTAAGGCTCGTTTTGACAATTTTTTTTCTTCTTTTAAAAATTCCCGTAACAGTTTCCCGTCCCAATCGTCTCCGACAAGCCATTGAAGTTGTAATCCAGTCATGACTTTTTAGTCTCCAATGAACGATTCTCTTACACGCTTCCAAAATGGAAATGGACGGAACCTTGCAAACTTTATTTTTTCTTCAGCAACCCGGCATTGTATCGACTTCACCTTTTGATGGCTCCACGAGAAATGATCGATTGTAATTTGCAGTTTCACATAGTTTTGAGGTTTTAAAAGACACGTATGGTGCTGTGGTAAAACGAGCGGTGACCCCACCGTTCGGTAGACTCTATTATTAATAGAAGCCATTTCAGCTAATTGAATGCATGCAAGTGAGGGATGCAATATTGCCCCGCCTAGTGCTTTATTGTATGCTGTACTGCCAGATGGTGTAGAAATACACAGTCCATCGCCGCGAAACGTTTCAAACTTTTCACCTTTAATTTCAACGTTACAAACGAGCGACTCTTCGGGACTTTTCACAGTACATTCATTAAGTGCAAGCAAACGCTCAGATTTATTTTCTCCGTAATGCCTTAAAACAACTTCTAACAGAGGATACTCCACAATTTGAAAAGGTGTTTTCGCAATATGGATAACTAATTTTTCTACTTCTTCCGGCATCCAATCCGCATAAAAGCCTAAATGCCCCGTATGAATTCCAACAAACGATGTATCTTCTAACCGATGTTTATATGTATGGAAAGCATGAAGTAAGGTACCGTCCCCGCCGACCGTAATGACAATCTCTGGGTTTTCATCATCAAAAGTTAATCCAAACTCTACTAGATAGGTTTTAATTCTTTGTTGAAGCGCATTAGATACGTTATCCCCTCTAGAAGTCACGGTAAATTTCATAACATCAGACTCCATCTTTAAAGATTTATTAATTACTAACTCGATCATGTTTCTTAGAAAAAATTCTCTGTGCTTCTTGAACTTCTTCACGGATTTCCGACATTTCTTCATCTAATAGGAATGCCGCTTCAGCAGCACGCTGTAATCTTTGTTTAATGTCTTCTGGAATTTCCCCGCTGTATTTATAATTTAACGAATGTTCAATTGTAGCCCAGAAGTTCATAGCAAGTGTCCTGATTTGTAATTCGACATAAATTTGTTTTTTTCCTGCGATCGTTTCTACGGGATACTTTAATACCATATGATAAGATCTATAGCCACTGTCTTTTTTCTGATGTATGTAGTCACGTTCTTCTAAGATTTCAAAATCTGTACGACGTCGAATGAAATCAATAATAGTATTAATATCTTCTACAAACTGACAAACAATACGAATTCCGGCCAAGTCTTGCATGTCTTCTTCAATCCGTGTAAGTGGCATATTTTTACGTTTGGCTTTATCAATAATACTTGCAACAGGCTTTACCCTGCCCGTTACAAATTCAATAGGTGTATGTTTAGATGATTTTTGATATTGTTCACGAATACCTTTAAATTTTATCTTTAATTCTTCAACGGCTTGCTTATATGGGATCAAAAATGTGTCCCAATTGTACATGCAACCACCAACCTATCTTCAATAATCAACCACTTATTAAAGCTATGTTGATTATTTTGTAATAATTCTTCCAACAGCTTCTACCATTTTATCGCCATAATTACTGTTGTCTTGAATATTTTCCAACAGGTATTGAAACTCATCTTTAAAGGAATTACAGTGCAGCTCTTCGTCTGGAAGTAATTCGATATACACGTTTTCTTTTTCCTTCAGTTCTGAATATAACTCAGTCCATAAAAATTCTGGAATACTTACATGACGATACCGTTGATCATCTTCTAAAAGGTAAATGAATGACAATTGGTCTGAATCTGCTAACATTCTTCCAGCAGCCTTTAATGTTGAAGCTTCTTCTTTTAACAAAGGTTGCGAGGTATGTAAAATTATTTTATCCTCTTTTGTTGAAACTTGGTTTATTTCTATAGGTTTCATACTCGGGACCTCCTAATACCACTTATTATTACGTAACTATCTTACCATAAGTTACACATTGACAAGAATATAAATCCATTACGTCACCACATTGTTCCTTATTACCATCTATGACATAATGAGGGGGTGTAAATACCAATTAAATTCTTTTATACTGCAACCTAATATATAAAACTTAAATAGTAAGGAGTTAGATTAATGACTCGGGAAATAGAAATTGAAGCAAAAAACCTCTTAACTAAAGATGAACTTCATCGTTTACAACGCTACTTTTCAATAAAGGACAATCAGTTTGTCTCGCAAACTAATCATTATTTTGAAACCAATGATTTCGCTTTAAAGGGAAAAAAATCAGCATTGCGTATTCGCGAAAAAAATGGACAGTATGTTATGACCTTAAAGCAGCCGAATGAAGTAGGTTTAATGGAAACTAATCAAAGTGTTTCGAAAGAAGAAGCCGACCGGATGATTGAAACAGGTAAGCTTCCTGAAGGTGAAGTGAAAGAGGATATTATAGCATTAAATGTTCCCCTTGATCCATTTACTTGTTTAGGATCACTCACTACTTCCCGAGCTGAGGTCTCTTATAAAAACCAATTAGTTGTTCTGGATATTAGTCAATATTTCGATATGATGGACTATGAACTCGAAATTGAAGGAACAAGTATAGAAGCCGTCAATTCTTTGTTTGAAAGACTACTGCAACAACACGATATACCAAAAAGACCAACGAAAAATAAAATTATACGATTTTTTGAAAGAAAACAGGAGCTACAAAGCTTCTAATTATATGATATCCAAAAATCGGATATTGTCTATTTTTGTAGTGTACTATAAACTAGATTTTAGTATTCTATTCAGTCCGAGGTGCCGTATATGAACATTATGATGTTCCAACAAATTTCAGAAATGAATGCAATTAGACAATTTAGAGGACCAAGTTCCGCAACTGGTAATTCCCCTTTTCAATCTTTATTTTCAGAATTCATACAAGAAGAAATGGGTAAAATGAAAATCAAATTAAATCAAAATCAACGGAATATGGATCTGTTTTTACATCCGATGGCCAAATTAGACATGCCAAAGTTTGAACCACAACATCCCGTATCAACTGAAGCTGTTAAACCGTTAAAGGAAACGGGAAATTCACGTGTTGATAATTATAAACAGTGGATTAACGAAGCTGCGCAAAAATATAACCTAGATCCTAAGCTCATTGTTGCTGTCATTAAGCATGAGTCTAACTTTAACTCAAATGCAACGAGTCGTGCTGGAGCTGGCGGACTAATGCAACTTATGCCTGCAACTGCAAGATCATTAGGTGTGACCAACGTTTATGATCCGCAGCAAAATATCGAAGGCGGTGCTAAATATTTACGGCAAATGCTAAACCGCTATAATGGAGATACTCGTCTAGCGTTAGCCGCATATAATGCTGGTCCTGGAAACGTAGATAAATATGGCGGTATTCCACCATTTAGAGAAACACAAAATTATGTACCAAAAGTAATGAATACTTTCTTAAATGCTTAAATGAATACAGTAGGAATTTAAATTGCTTGGAAAATTAATTTTCAGGCATTTTTTTATGGTTAAAAACCCCATAGTTACAACATGATAGAATTCCAAATCAGATTATTTGATGTTCGTACACACCATTGCTAAAATGGGTTTAAGTAATTAGTTACTAAAACAGCCTCTTAAAGGAGATTACTATGTCAGAACATCAAACACCATATGACGCAATAGGTGGCGCTGAGCTTTTAAGCAAACTAGTGGATACCTTTTATGATAAAGTAAGCCGACATCCTGAGCTTGCACCGATTTTTCCAGATGATTTAACAGAAACGGCAAGAAAACAAAAACAATTTTTAACACAGTTTCTTGGAGGACCAACGTTATACTCTGATGAACATGGCCACCCTATGTTAAGAGCCAGACATATGCCTTTTAAAATTACTCCAACTGGTGCTTCCGCTTGGTTAGCTTGCATGAAAGAAGCGATGGACGAAGTTGGTTTAGATGGACCCGTCCGAGAGCAAATCTTTAGTCGTCTTACCTTTACAGCACATCATATGGTTAATCATCCGCACGATACGGAATAGGAAGGGAGGACTCTCAATGACTTCAAAAGAAAATCAGACTAGCTGTGATCATATTCGAGGCTTTTGTGGTCCTATTGAAGAACCATCCGTATCCCAAGAATCGAACCCTTGCAAGAAAAAGCCGTTAGAAATCTATATATTTATTGATCCATTATGTCCTCAATGTTGGGCTTTTGAACCGCTATTAAAAAAGATGCAAGTTGAATATGGAAAGTACTTTAAAATACGGTATTTTGTTGCCGGCTCACTTGAACTTTGGAATAAGAAACAATCCAAAATAGAGGAAACAAAAATATTAGAGGAAATTGCAAATATATGGGAAAAAACTGCAAGCCGTACCGGCATGAGTTGTGATGGAGATGTGTGGTTTGAAGACCCAATCACTTCCCCTTACACGGCTTCAATTGCAATAAAAGCTGCAGAAATGCAAGGTCAATTTGCAGGGCTCAAATTCCTAAGAAAATTAAGAGAATTTCTATTTTTGAGTAAACGGAACATTACTAAAGAAGAGGTCTTAATTGAATGTGCTGAGTCGGCTGGATTAGATGTTGATGAGTTTATTCGTGATCTACATTCAGAAGGCGCAGTAAAAGCTCTTCAATGTGATGTAAAAATGACAAAAGAGCTTGGGGTAGATTACTCTCCTACCTTTGTCTTTTTTAATGACAACATTGAGGAAGAAGGATTAAAAGTAACAGGGTTCTACCCGTATGAAGTTTATGTTGAAATTATTGAACAGCTACTCGGTTTTTTACCAGAACCTTCCACATCGACTTCACTGGAAGAATTCTTATCTTGCTATAATTTCGTTGCAACTAAAGAAGTAGCCGTTGTCTTTAATATTTCAATGCAGGAAGCTGAAAAACAGCTCAAGCGATTAATGTTAAAACAGCAAGTCGAACGAGTGCCTGTGAAGTATGGTACTTTCTGGAGATACATTGCGGATTAGATATGACAAACAAAAGTAACTTATCGTGAAAAAAGAGCGGAGTTTACTTAAAGTTGAACATTCGAATAAAAATAAAGAGGCTGACATTTATGTCAGCCTCTTTTTAATAGGGGGAGAAAATGTTTAACACTAATTATTTTACAATAATTAATTTAACATATTCAGCACCTGAATAAAACCCTTTGATTTATCGTTCGAAACATCGTCACATTTTTTCTAGTATTTGTTTATTCTTCCTACCAAGTTTTCATATAAATAGCATGTCTAACAGAACAATCACATACTATCTTATAGGAAGGTTGATAACAGTAGAGGTGAGTTTCATGAAAAAAATCTTGCTTACAATTGGTGTTCTCTTAATTATTGTTAGTTTCTACTTATTGATGTTAGGTTTAATGAATGTGTTTCCGTTGTTCCTTGCAGCACCTGCCTTATTTATATCGGTTGTCTTTACAGTATCTGTTTATAATCAACGAAATCGATTTCGCGGATTTCGTTAACTAGTAAAAACACTTGGACGTTGTGTTAATTTGAGATAAATTGTTGCTCTACTAACTTTTTATATAACGGGTGACTCCCCATTAATTCCGCATGAGTACCCGTTCCTGTTACTTTTCCGTGCTCAAGGAATACGATTTGATCGGCTTTCACCACCGTTGAAAGTCGATGGGCAATCACGATCGTTGTTCTTCCATTCATCGCATATTTTAATGCTTTCTGCACTTCAAATTCCGAATTACTGTCTAAGCTTGATGTTGCTTCGTCCAACATTAAAATGGGAGCTTTCCTTAGTAGCGCTCGGGCTATCGCGATCCTTTGACGTTGCCCCCCGGACAACTTAATCCCTCGTTCCCCGACTTCTGTATTCACTCCTTCTGGTAAGTCCATAATAAATTCCTTGGAATTCGCAAGTTCTAATGCATGAAACAATTCTTCTTCCGATACGTCGTGTTTAATTCCTAACATTAAATTTTCTTTTATCGTTCCTGGCATCAGTGGACTTTCCTGAGAAACATAGGCTAATTGTCTTCTCCAGTCACTTAACGAGATCGCCTCGATATTTTCATCTGCAAATGAGATCGTACCCTTACTCGGCTTATAGAACCGTTCGATCATAGAAAAGATTGTTGTCTTTCCACTTCCACTCGGGCCAACAATAGCTGTAATTTTTCCTGGAGAGATCGTCAATGAAACCCCTTTTAATACATCCTCTTTATTCTCATATGAAAAATGAACTACATCAAAAGTAATGGCCTTCTCTCCTGCATCGAGTTCCTGCCCAATTGCTAGGTCCTCACCATCGTGTTGTAAAATTCCTTGAATTCTTTCAGTCGCTCCCATCGCTTTTTGTAATTCAGCGAAGAAGCTTGCAAACTGACTGACAGGGATAATGATTAAAAATAAGTAAAGGATAAAAGCAACTAAATCCCCAGCGGATAAGGCACCGTTCGCAACTCTTACCCCGCCGTACCCTATAATCACTACTAACATTCCCATTAAAGCTAACATGATCAAAGGACTTAGAACAGCTTGTATTTTAGCTTCTTTAATCCCAAATTGAAAAAGACCTTTTATCCGTTCTTCTCCCTTTTTCTCCTCGCCTTCTTCCGCTCGGTATGCTTTGATCAAACGAATATCTGCCAAAACTTCAGACAATACATTTGTGAAGTTAGCCATTTCTTTTTGTGTTCCTTTTGCAATTCTATACATCTTATTCCCAATCGGAATAATAACGAGCAGCATAATAGGCACAGCTGACAACATCACAAGCGTCATTCGCCAATCTAGTAGTAATAAAATAATAACGGCTCCAATAATTGAAATAAAGCCAGAGATTGCAGTTACGACATGTCTCGTAATTAAGGTCATGACTACATTTGTATCATTCGTTATTCTACTGATCGTTTCTCCTGTTCGATGGTTATCATAGTACGGAATAGGTAGATGAAGCATATGGTTCCAGAGCCGTCTACGTAAATTAGCGACAATCGTTTGTCCTGAATATGCTAATAGATAGTAAGATACACCTCCAGCAATGGCTTGCAAAAAGAAAGCCCCCACTAATAATCCGATCATTTTACCTTCAAGGTTACCCGCTGAAAATTGGTCAACAAAATCTCGAGTAAATAACGGAACAATTAGACTTGCTGCCGTTTCAATAAGACTAATGATGATCGCAAACGTCAATAGAAGGATTGGTGGATTACTTTTTTTCAAAAGATTATAAAATGATGCAAATTCTAATTTTGATTCTCTCTTTTTCATATGTACCTGCCTTTATTAATCGTCGTTTTTGCAGTGCACTATATATTTTACATAAATAACTTCTTGTGATCTATCAAAGAAAGGAAAGCTGACTCCATATGGAATCAGCTTCCCCTATTTATTATTCGTTTTCAAGCAGTTTTTCCATTTCAGTTAATGTTTGTTCGAATACTGCACAAGCTTGTTTAATTGGATCTGCAGAAGTCATATCTACTCCTGCTTTTTGCAGTACTTGAATTGGATAATCCGAACTTCCAGCTTTTAAGAATTCCAAATAGCGATCTACAGCTGGCTGTCCTTCTTCTAAAATCTGTTTAGATAACGCGGTTGCTGCACTATAGCCTGTTGCATATTGGTATACATAGAAATTGTAATAGAAATGCGGGATACGTGCCCACTCTAAACCAATTTCTTCGTCTATGGTAATTTCATTCCCGAAGTATTTTACATTTAAATCATAGTAGGTCTTTGTTAATAATTCTGGAGTTAAAGCCTCACCCGCTGCCGATTTCTCGTGAATTAATTGCTCAAACTCTGCGAACATCGTTTGTCTGAACACAGTACCTCGGAAACCTTCTAAGAAATGATTTAACAGATAAAGTTTTTTCTTCTTATCATCTGTTGTTTTTAATAAATAATCATTCAGTAATGCTTCATTCAATGTAGAAGCTACTTCCGCCACAAAAATCGTATAGTCTCCATAAGGGTACGGTTGATTTTCTCTCGTGTAGTAGCTGTGACAAGAATGCCCAATTTCATGTGCCAATGTAAATAAATTGTTCACATTATCTTGCCAGTTCATTAAGATGTACGGCATTGTCCCGTATGCCCCTGAAGAATAAGCACCACTGCGCTTACCAACATTCTCTTCTACGTCAATCCACCGTTTCTCGTAACCTTCTTTAATGATATTTACGTATTCTTCGCCAAGAGGAGCAACACCTTTTAGAACTAGTTCTTTAGCTTCTTCGTAAGGAACTTCCATCTTCACGTCTTTCACGAGCGGTGTATACAAGTCATACATATGAAGCTCTTCTACACCTAACACCTTTTTGCGTAATGCTACGTAACGATGAAGTAAATGTAAGTGATCATTGATTGTTGACACTAACTGATCATACACGACTTCAGGAATATGGTTTTTACTAAGAGCCGCTTGTCTGGCAGACTCATATTTACGTACGTTTGCATAAAAAATATCTTTCTTTACTTGCCCGCTTAACGTACTTGCAAATGTGTTTTTAAATTTATCATACGTTTCATATACAGCTTTAAAAGCATCTCTTCTAACTCTTTGATCAGGTGACTCTAAAAAACGGATGAAGCGTCCATGAGTGACTTCAATCTCTTCTCCTTTTTCATCCGTCACTGTCGGGAATTTAAGGTCCGCATTGTTTAAGCTTCCAAATGTAGAACTTGGTGTACTAAGTGCTTCTGCTGCTTGAGCAAGGATAGCTTCTTCTGCCTCTGTTAAAACATGCGGTCGGCTTTTATTTAATTCTTCTAATGCATGCTTATATAGTCTTAACCCTTCATGTTCTTCTACAAATTGATTAAGGGTATCTTCTGGGATTGACATAATTTCTGGTGTCATAAATGATGCCGTTTGTCCTGCTTTTGCAGCTAACCCTTGCGCACGATCATTTAACCCTTGATAAAAAGAGTTGGTCGTATCTTGGTCATAACGCATATGTGCATATGTATATAACTGATGCAATCTCATTGAAATGTCATCTTGTTGTTTCAACGCCTGATACAACTGTTCTGCTGTTTCTCCTAATTTTCCTTTGTATTGAGCTAACTTTGGTAAGTCACTGTTTACTCTTCCAAATTCTGTTTCCCAGTCTCCATCTGTTGCAAAAATGGCTTCTAGATCCCAAGTTAACTCTTTTGCAATTTCCTCACGTTTTGGTAGTGATTTTGTTGCTTTTGCCATAATCATAAACCTCCAGTATCTCTCTATTTCCTTTTTAAAAGGGTGGACCCACTATTAAAGGATAATTTACATTCTACTTAATATACGTTCTATATAGATAATAACATTCCTTTATTTACACATTAATATTTAATTAATTTTAAAACGGTTTGCAAATGCTTCATCTCTAACGATTGCTTCATCGATTGACTGCGGATATTGGACATTTTTCACTCTAATAAATTCTTTCGTGTTTGTTCTACGAATCACACCACACTGAATTAATAATTGTAAATAAGACATAATTGCATACGAATAGTGTCCATCGTAATAAGTTAGTGTTCGTGTACTGCATACTCCTCTTTCTATTAACTCTTTTATAAAACGGTAAACATCTTTAAACGTAAAATGGGTTTGAATCGGGTAAGTGGAAAGGTAAATGAGGATCAACGTCTGCCAAATATGAGGTGAAGTCTCCATCCATTGATGATTTTTAGTCGGCCAACCGGCTTCGATTGGGTATAGGTAGTGGGAAATATTTTGTTGTAAGCAGTATTCACGAAAAAACTGCTGTGCCCTATTCGGATAAGGTGTAACGCTATAGCGCCATTTCTTTTTAATCGTGAGCCATAATTCGTTCGAGGGTTGTTCCAGTGAGAATTCGCCTTTAATGATCGTTTGAAAAGGGGTTTCTCGTATTTTGCTTGTAACGAGATGCGATAACGCAGATTGGGATGACAGTGACTTACTGTTCATTAAGGAGAAAAATTGACTGATATCGGAACAGTAATAGTGCAAGAAGTTATTCAACTTAACATGTGGCTGTAAGGCTGCCCATTCAATGGGAGATAATGAGAAGAGTGATGAGGATTTACGTGTCATGCGATTACCGCCAAAAATCCAAATGGGAGTTATGTCTTCTTGCAGATATCCATTTGTTCTTTTTTCAAAAGCAGTTAAGGGAATAGGTGAACACTGATATTCGATCGCGTAGTATCGTCCGTCATAATGAACGAGAATATCAGGTCTTTGATGAATAGAGGATAAATACGGCTCAAGGAGGGCTTGAATATGTTGAGAAATGATCCAGTCATAAAGTTGTTCCTTACCTAGCAAATGATAATCAGATTCAGCTTCTAATTCAATAGAACACTTTACTTCACCATAGTGAGAAAAATGCCACCTTCGTTTTGTACCTAGCTTGAGTCTCACTGGCGCCTTACAGACAGGACAGACAAACCGGTGATTGAGACGAAGCTTTTCTAACTGTTCTTTCTCCCATCCTCGGATTAAACTAATTCGTTTTCGATCTTCTGTATATGCAACGAGCAAAAGCTTTCCTCCTTTAAAATAAAATTCAGTTTTTAGTTTCTACTATGCATGCTCAATTCCTCCTGTCTTTATAAAACTTTACAAATAAAAAGACTCTCTTAACAAAGAAAGTCTTTCATAACAGCGGGCTTAACAATCGACACGTTGATTCCATCAATCGATTTATAACCGACCGCTTCTTGAACAGTTCCAAATCCATTTGATTCGAGTGTTCCAAATCAAAGATATAATCACTAACTAGTGTTGTCACACTTTTTGTACGATATAAATAGGCATTGACTTCAAAATTCAGATGAAAACTTCGCATATCCATATTTGCTGTGCCAATTGAAGCAATTTCATTATCAACTATTATCAACTTACTATGCATAAAGCCGCGATTATACTCATAGATTTTCACCCCTGCTTCAAGGAGTTCAGGGAAGTACGAACGAGATGCGTAAAACACAATCCGTTTATCAGGACGATTGGGTACTAAAATTCGTACATCTACTCCACTTAAGGCAGCTATTTTTAAAGCACTTAAAATATCATCATCTGGTATAAAATAGGGTGAGGCAATCCATATCGATTTTTTAGCAGAAGAGATCATCGAGAAGAACAACTTTTTAATAACTTCCCAGCGCGTATCTGGCCCGCTGGCAATCATTTGTACGCCACCCTCATCATTTCGTTCAACTAGTACAGGCGAGAAATACTCTGGATCGAGAACAGCTTCCTTTGTTACATAATACCAGTCTTTTAAAAAGATAAGCTGTAGTGTTCGTACAGCCTCTCCCCTGACATATAAATGCGTATCTCGCCAATACCCGAAATATTGATCTCTTCCTAAATATTCATCACCAATGTTAAGTCCCCCGACAAAGCCAACATGGCCATCAATGACAACAATTTTGCGATGGTTGCGGTAATTAATTTTATGAGTAAAATATGGTAATTTAACGGGAGCAAAAGGGCGCATTTCTACTCCGGCTTCCCGTAACTCCTGTATATATTTTTTAGATAGCTTCCAACTTCCAACCGCGTCATATAAAAAGCGGACCTTTACTCCTTCTTTCGCTTTTGCAATTAATATATCCTTTATTTCTTGCCCTACCTCATCGTGTCGTACAATATAGTAAACGAGGTGAATGTGCTGTTTAGCCATTTTCAATGTTTGTAAAATATGAGCGAAAGTTTCTTTACCATCCGTTAGAACTTTAGTTTCTGTAGAAAAAGAAATCGGATTATTTCCTAGCCGATGAGCTAATCGAAATAATAATTGTTGATGTCCGCCCATTTTTTCGAGACGAGCTTCATCAATTTGTCGGTTTCCTTCAATATTTTCAAACGCTTGTTCATCTTGAATCGCCTTTTGTATAAAGGAACGCTTTTTGCGATAATTTTGACCAAATAAAAGATAAAAGAAAAATCCAACGACTGGGAATACACCTAATACCATTAACCATGTCAGCGTCTTAGTTGGGTGTCGATTTTCAAAAAAGATTACAATTGCAATAAATAAGACAGACATAGAAAATAAAATACTAAATGCCCCGACAATCCAACCTTCCCAGTAATCTCTAAACAAATAAAGAACACCGATAAGTAACAATAAAAAAGCAATAACATTTAACCTAGTTTTCATAGCATTCTCCTTTAATAAAAAAGAGGCTGACTCTTATATTAAGTATCATCTAACCACATGTCATACATAGAATGAACTTCTATAGCATGATATGCGAGAAGAGAAGACACTTATGAGTCGGCCTCACTAAACTCTAAACTACGATCACTCTTTAGTTTGGGAGTGGTTTAAATTAAAGTAGTTACGTACAGTTGTTAATGCACAGTCTTTCATTACTAACTTGCCGTATTCTTGAATGCGATAAATCGTCATTTCAGATTCATAGCCAAATTCTAGAATTTGACTTAACATGTCATCTTGTTCATCCTCATCATAACGTTCGTCGTTAAATACGACATGAAGATAATATTTCCCCTCGTAATGATAAAGTTCATTTTCCATTCCTTCAGGAACAAAACTATGACTTAAGGCAATTAAGTCTTCGAAGTCTGCAAAGCCAATAACGAGTTCTAACAGCTCATTATAGTCTTCTTCTAAGCCATCCTCAGACTCTCCATTACCAAACTGAGCATCCAGCATTTCAACAATATTTTGATCTACTGGAAGGTCAGTCATTTTATCATTTGAGAAAGGAATTTCTAATTTGACATGACCATCTGAAATTTGTCCTCTTGTCACGACAATCTCTAACCCTTTATCTAAAGCTTGTACTTGGATCCACAACGGACCTTCAAGCTCAAATTCTTCTCGATCATGTGCCTCACTCATCATTTCAAAAAAGAGTTCTTCGCCTCTTTCTCTGTTATACCAAATTTCATCCCGGTCGAAACCTCGGGACTCAATATCGTTATACGTAATGTAAAACTTAATCGTCGATTCATTTACTCTTTCGATTTCCATAACTCTCTCCCTCCAGACATTATCAATAGAAGAGCTTCTTCTAATTGATATTCATAGCTACCAAACGACGTAATCCTAACTAAATTTCAAACTACTCATTGAGGGTGTATTGTAAGTTAGAGTTTATCTATATTACTTCTATTGTATGACAAAATCAACGGAATTGGAAATTAAAAACGGGACAATTTTATTTTTTTTTAGAATTGTACGTCAGCCCGTTTAGATTTATGTTCTGAACTTTAACTATGACGTATAGACTAGCAATAAGACAACCTTCTAACCTTAATATCAGGCTATGCTTATTATTAACTATTTATTATGAGTGATTACGGTTTGTTTTGTCAATGAAACAGATAAGGATGATTATTTAAATGGATATTGATTTTTTAATTTCTCTCTTAACTATCATTGGTATCGATATTATTTTAGGCGGTGATAACGCCATTGTTGTTGCTCTAGCTTGTAGAAACCTTCCAAAAGAGCAACGAAACAAAGCGATTGTATTAGGAATAGGACTTGCTTTAGTTATTCGAATAGCATTAACCCTAGTAGCCGTTCAACTTCTAAAAATACCGTTATTATTGGCTATCGGTGGAGCATTATTAATTTATATTGCCTACGACCTTATTTCACAAATGAATAACGAACATAATGTACATAGCGGGACGAGTATATTAAGTGCCATAAAAGCCATTATTATTGCTGATTTTATCATGGGTGTAGACAATGTAATTGCTGTTGCTGGTGCAGCACATGGCTATCCTTCTCTTGTTATTCTTGGATTAATCATTTCAGTACCGATTATTATTTTAGGAAGCAAGCTCATCTTGGTCATTTTTGAACGGTTTCCATTCGTGATCTATATCGGTGCAGGCATCCTTGCATTTACTGCCGGCAGAATGATTACCCACGAGGAAAAATTAGCCCCATTATTTGAAAGTCACCCTATCGTTACGGTTATTTTTCAATTATCTATTATTATCGGCGTACTCCTGGCTGGTTATTTTAAACGACACGGTTTTCTTACCAATTTCTCAACTAGATACTGATTATAGGGAATACAAAAAGAGGCTGAACAATCTATCAGCCTCTTTTTACATTTAGTTGACCATCTTTTGCGCTTCCATTAAATGGAAATTTCTTACTTTTCTTGGTAAGAAGCGACGAATTTCTGCCTCGTTATATCCAACTTGTAATCGTTTATCATCAAAAATAATTGGACGACGAAGTAATCCTGGGTTTTCACTAATTAACTTAAATAAAGTTTGCAGTGGCAATGCTTCTAGCTCAACATCAAGATCTTGAAAAACTTTAGAGCGGGTAGAAATGATTTCATCTGTCCCGTCTTCCGTCATTCTAACGACCTCTTTTACTTCATCCACGGTTAACGGTGCAGCAAAAATATTTCTTTCCTGAAACGGAATATTATGTTCTTCTAACCAAGCTTTCGCTTTTCTACAAGATGTACAACTCGGCGATGTTAATAGGGTTACCATAAATGGACATCTCCCTTCAACAATGTATATCAACATCATTACAATAAATTTTTCCTTACATAAAGCATTATACAATAATAATTCTAATTTGAATACCCCTATTGAAAATATTATGAACACAAATTATACAACATGCTCATGTTAGAAACATTCCTCTTAATAAAAGTCTTTTCCCTCCTGTCTTCAAAAATAAACTTCCCTTTTTTTAACCAAGCTTCCTTCATTTATAGAAAAATGACATGAAAATAACATAGTTGTCACATGATTGTCACATCATATTAAAGTATTCTTATTTATTCAGTCTAACAATATATAGTAATTTGAATTATATAAGTGTGTGTTCAAAAAGGAGGACAAAAAGATCCAAGAAGTTCGAGGCGGTGCAGTTGCGAGTACTGCGAGTACCGCAGCGTATGCTTTTAATACGTGAGGAACGCAGCAACAAACCAACGAGCTTCCACAGGATGTGGTGACTTCGACGTTCCCACAGGACGTGGGGGGCTTAGTCGAAGATCATCTACTGCCAGAGATTTTTCCCGGACTTTTTGAACATCCTCTATAAATACTTTTAAATCGTTGTTAAGAATTAGTATTAGGGGTGACTGTCGGTGTATAAAACGAAGCATTTAATATTCTCTTTAATTTTTTTTCTATTACTATTAATTACAGGTTGTGCAACAGATGATATTACGAGTGATAGTGCAGAAAGACAATCATTATTAGTTTCTGTTGAACAAGCAAAGCAATCAAAAATACGTCAGTCTCTTGAATTAAATGGTCAAATGTTACCAAAAGAACAAGTGCCACTATTTACAGTTGCACCTCTTGAAGTAAAAGAAGTACATAAAAAAGTCGGTGAAGAAGTCAGCAAGGGAGATTTATTAATTACTCTAGATGCAGAATTAGCAAGAGAACAAGTTAATCAAGCTAAAAAAGCAGTAACTGAACTTGATAAGGCTCTTAATCAAGCCAATGAGTTAAATCGAACGGCCCAAAACGAAGTACAAAGACTTCAAGCACTTCAACAAGAACTTGAACAATCGTTAAATGCTACGAGAACTGTAATTGAAAACCTTGATGAAGAAAATGCAGATACAGCCCTACTTGAATTTATTCGTAATTCACTTGAACTGAGCCTTAAACAAGCTGAACTTTCTCAAGCTGCCGGTTCCATACAACAAGTTCCTCGAATTAATACGACCGAGTTAGAAATACAATTGGAAACAGCTAAACATAATGTCAGGCAAGCTGAACAAGGTGTACAAGCCACAAAACTTCATGCACCCATTTCTGGCGTAATTGCGCAAATGGACGTAACAGTTGGTCAAATGGCGGTACCTAATGCTCCACTTGCCGTTATTGTTAATTTAGACCCTGTTGTGGCTGTTTTTTCTGCAAACAGCTTTCAAATTTCAAAAATCACCCCCGGTATGGAAGTATCCATAACAATTAATGGAATAAACGAAACTTATGAAAATTCAATTACAACGGTTTCTCCTGTTGTTAATCCGCAAACCAATTCTTTTACGGTCGAAGCAGAAATAGATAACCCTGAACGAACCATTAAAGGCGGCATGCGTACGACAGGGATCGTTGATTTAGGAACAATTGATGAAGCGGTCGTCCTTCCGATAGACAGTATTTTATATGAAGATAATGAAGCCTTTGTTTTTAAAGTTAATGATGCTACTGTTGTCAGACAAGCGGTTGAATTAGGTTCAAGGGAAGGTAATCTTATTGAAGTTCTTGAAGGAATTAAAGTGAATGATACCGTCGTAACGACTGGAAAAGAGCGTCTTACGGAAGGTGCACAAATTACGATACGAAACGAGTGAAACACAATATGAAGATTGCGAAACTATCTGTTCTTAGACCCGTTGCGATGGGGATGGTTATTTGCCTGGTTCTCATACTGGGCATCGTTTCATTACGGGATTTATCTGTAGACTTATTTCCTGAGCTTAGTTTTCCTATCGTTGCCGTCACAGCCTCCTATGAAGGAGCCGGGCCTGAAGAAATTGAACAACTTATTACACAACCTATCGAAGAGATGATGTCCAGCCTTCCTAGCGTTGAGTCTGTTTCTTCTACATCAAGAACGGGTGGAGCTCTAATTCTTGTCGCCTTCGATTGGGGCACGGATATGGATTTTGCTACTCTTAATATGCGTGAACGGATTGATATGATTCGAGAAGGCTTGCCAAATGAAGTGCCAACTCCACAAGTCCTTCGATTTGACCCAAGCCTCCTTCCTATTGTGCAGCTAGCTGTAAGTGCACCAGATGGAAATATTATTGAAGCTAGAAAACTAGCTGAAAATGACATCAGTCCGCTGCTGGACTCAGTGGATGGAGTCGCTTCGGTTCAAATTGAAGGTGGTGCTGAACAAGAAATTCAACTTCATGTTGACCCTAATCGCTTAACCGCGTACGGATTAACGTTAACTGAACTGCAACAAATCATCGCTAGTGAAAATTTAAACCTTCCTGGTGGGCAACTTCAAGATTTTAACTTGAATTTACCTATTCGAATAACAGGACAGTTTACATCAATCTACGATATAAAATCGCTGCCAGTCCCAACAAGGGAAGGAATATTACCATTATCCGATATCGTCCATGTCGTTGAAACATTAAAGCCAACGACTCAAGCAAGTTATTTAAATGGACAACCAAGTGTAGGAATTTCTGTTCTAAAAGCTTCCGGAACAAACACTGTTGCTGTCGCACGTAATATCAACCGGCAATTAGAAGAATTAGAAGATCTTCTGCCAGATGGAGTAGAAATCCGAACAATATTTGATCAAAGTCGCTTTATTGAACAATCAATCCGTGCTGTTGCATGGAATATCGTGCTCGGAAGCATTTTAGCTGGTACCGTTCTTTACCTTTTTTTACGTAATTTACGGAGTACGATGATTATCGGCTTTTCAATTCCGATATCAATTATCACAACTTTTTTATTTATGTATTTTAGCGGTCAAACCTTAAATGTTCTAACACTCGGGGGACTCGCACTCGGGGTTGGGATGATGGTCGACAATGCCATCGTTATCTTGGAAAACATTTATCGGCTCCGTCAAAAAGGCATGTCAATTAAAGACGCTGCCATTGAAGGTACAACTGAAATCGGCGGTGCAATCATTGCTTCGACGCTCACTACTATTGTCGTCTTTTTACCGATTATATTTGTGGATGGGCTAGCGGCTCAATTATTTAAACCACTCGCTCTAACGGTGGCCTTTTCCCTATTTGCATCTTTATTTACTGCACTAATCATTGTCCCTTTACTCTCATCCACTTTTATGAAGGTCAATGAAGATTCGTCATTTTTTCAGCAAGGGTTTCAAAGGCTGTCCGCATTTTATAAAAAAGTTTTAACGAAGTCTCTTAAGCGTCCCAAAACCGTTATCATTGGTACTTTTGCTTTATTTGCGATATCCTTTGCAGGTATTCCTTTTATAGGAACTGAATTTCTTCCTGCTCAAGATCAAAGTTTTATAAGCATTGACACGCGGCTGCCTGCTGGGAGTTCACTTGAAAGTACTCAAGAAGTAGCCAACGAAATTGAAGAACGAATACAGGAAATTCCAGAAATTGATTTAATCTATGTTACTGTTGGCGGGACTGATAATTTTACAATTGGTGCAGGCACACAAACGAACCGGGCCTCTTATAGTATTTTACTAAAAGAACCTAACAAACGAGCAAAAAGCGATTTGATTGTCGCTGAGGATATCAGAAATCTGCTGCAGGATATTCCCGGTGCCGAAATTTCCGTTTCTGCAAGTGATACAGGATTTACTGAAAACCCAATTTCCATTACGGTAAAGGGTCGTGATTTACAGACATTAAATCAGTTATCTAACGAAGTCATTCGTTTAATTTCAACGGTTGAAGGTGTCAGAGAGCCGTCTTCTAACTTTACTGTTGGCAGTCCTGAAATTACGGTTACGGTTGATAGAGAACGAGCGGCTAACTACGGGGTTGGCAGTGCCCAAATTGCTAGTGCAGTTAATAATGCTACGAGGGGGATGGTAGCGACACGCTTAGCAAGAGGTGGAGATGAACTCGATGTGAGGCTGGTCGTCGAAGAACGATATACGGCTTCTGTTGAAGAATTGAGTCAACTGCTGATTGATACTCCAACAGGTGAACGGATTCCGCTTGAAGCAGTAGCTACCATTGCCAGAGATCAAGGACCAAGCACCATTCGACGTGCTGACCGCCTTCGTGAAGTAACGGTAACAGCGTCTATACTAAACAGGGATTTGGGCAGTGTCGTTAATGATATTCAAGACGTGTTAAAGGAAGAACTTGCTCCTGTATTACCTACAGGCTATCGAATAAGTTTCGGCGGACAAAATGAGCAAATGAATGATGCTTTCTTTAAGTTAGCTGGTGCGATTGCTCTAGCTGTCGTTCTAGTTTATATGGTAATGGCTGCTCGGTTTGAATCACTGTTTTATCCTTTTATTATAATGTTTAGTGTACCGGTTACACTCATTGGAATCGTATTTGGTCTATTAGTAACCTTTCAGCCATTCGGCGTAGGTTCGTTAGTAGGAATTTTAATATTAACCGGGATTGTTGTTAATAATGCAATCGTATTAATTGATTATATTAATACATTGAAACAAAAAGGGCTTTCTAGTTATGATGCCATCGTTGAAGCAGGCCCTACCCGTTTACGACCAATATTAATGACGGCATTAACAACGATACTCGGTCTCATACCGCTCACGTTAGGTTTTGGAGAAGGAACCGAGATACAGCAGCCTATGGCAACCGTCATCGTATTTGGACTAAGCTTTTCTACGTTTATAACGTTAATTCTAATTCCTGTCATTTATTACGCGTTTGATTTACGAAAGCAAAAGAAGCTGTTAAAAAAGCAAGAAATGCAAACATAATATGTAAGATTTTTTGTGGCAGTTGGACCGTTTATCTAAAGCTTCGTTCTATACGTTATAATGTAAGAACGAAGCTTTTGCATTGTCTAATAGCTTAAACCAACAATCTTTTAGAAAAAGGTAGAAAAAAAAGCAGATCTCAACAAAATGACTTGAGTCTGCTTTCAAATACTTTACTATGCAATTGTTTTCGTATTGGTGGTGGGTCTGCGCTTGGGAGCTTCTTTTAAGTTCCTTAATTTATTCCGGAGCATTTCTTTTATTAGTTCACGTTTTCTTCTTTTGCTTTTCTCTCTGCCCTTCATCGTTCTCACCACCTTACATAGCAAATTAGATTTGTTCTTGTTGTTCAACTACCTCTTCATCAAAGGTTAGTACATCATCGACCGGACTATAAGACTGACCATACAATTGCTTATCTTTGTAAGTGTGAATCGTTTCATACGTTTTCTTCATTTTTTCATAAATATTTTCTTCCGACTCATCCGTTGGCGACCAATATAAGATCTCAAGTTCGTTAATTTCGTTTGTTGCAAGTGAACGTCGACGGTAACCAATGGATTCAGCATGTTTAAAACCTTCTCTTGCATAGAACCGCTGTCTTTTTTGTGTGTCTGTATCTTCATAGTCAATTGGTTCTACTTCCAGAATAATCGGTTTTCCTTTCTTTTTCAATTGGTCAATTAATTTTTTTCCTGTTCCTTTTCCCCTTGCATCTTTAGACACGAACAAGTAGTCGATAAAAACAAAATCTTCCATTTCAACATACATGAGAACGTGCTCTTTACTCTCATCTTTAAAATAAATATCCGATTTTTCGGCTAGTAGCAACTCCATGTGTTCCTTTGATTTCATTTCTTCAATTGGAAAGTACTGATTTAGTTTCTCATACCAATTCACTTGACTATGACCTCCATTTGTCTTTAGTCTCTTTATTATATGCAAGAATGTTACAACGATAAACGGCACTAACAGGAGGTTATTGCCAACATTTAATAATATTTAATCATTATTGGGTCTCTCATCTCTTTCTTATATAAATCCCTTGTTTTCCTCAAAGATGATAGCAATCTTTCCCTTTTTGTTAGTACAGTAAAGAACTGAACAATTAAAGCGGTCTCCTTTTTTTGAAATCCCTTTCATTTTTCGCTTCCCTTCTGTACAATAAATGGTAAGAGGCAATCATCAATAGGAGGATGGAAGATGGCTAACTTAGTTATCGACTTTATTTTACTTGCACTTTGTATCATCGGTTTAACTGCATTAATGGGTACAATTACAAACGTATTTGGAATGAAAATATTTGGACGAGGAAATGTCGATAAATTCAAAACCAAATCGTCAAGCATCCAATCCGGCTGGAAAAAAGTCGGCGGTAGGTAAGAAAAGTGGAAGTGGCCGTTTAGCGACGTATGGACTGGAGCCCTCCGTATGAGATAAAGGATACACGGTGACGCAAGGAGCCGATGTTGACTTATCGTAAGGAGGAGAGCGAAGTCCACTAGGCGCTGGCCACTGGAACTAGACATGAAAAGTGGAAGCGGTCTGCTTATCGGCGACAAGCGCTGGAGGGCCAATTGAAGTGTCCTGGTTTTGGACAATTCATTGGACCGAAGCGACCTCGAGCCGATGGTCGCTGGAACTAGACAATTAGAAAGTAATGCTATTTAAAAGGGTGACCGAAACATTTCGGTCACCCTTTACTTTATGGCGTATAATTGACACCTTGCGTATAACGATTACTTGCATTCCACAAAAGATATTCGTTTATTCCATTGTCATTTAATGCTTTGATCTGCGCTTCCACTTCATCTTTACCGTAGCTTTTATAATTGCCCGCTCCCAACCAGCTAGCAGTAAAATCTTGGATCCAAGGCCTCGAAACAGGAGGCGTGTCTAATTGGCCTAATAATTCATTTTCGACCTTTGCATAGGCGTCAACGAGCTCGTATGGATATAGGTCTGGCTTATCAATTCCAAAGTACGAGGTCCAGTGACTTGGATAAATCATCGAAGAGATAACATCGACATTTTCAGAGATCTTCAAAAAGTTCTGTCCAATGCCTGGAGCTTCAGGAATTGTGGCTGCGTAGCCAAAGATATCGACGGATACATCAACATCGTAAGGTGCTAATTGTTCCCTCGCGTAGGCAACAAAATCTGCTACTGCCGTTACTCGCTTTTGTACGTTATCTCCGTCCCCGCCTTCATACTCCCCGACACTATACTTTAAATCCTCATCTCGGCGCTCAAATCCTTCGGGAAAGCGGACATAATCAAATTGAATTTCTTTGAAGCCCATCTTTGCTGCTTTTTCAGCGATCGCTACATTATAATCCCACACTTCTTTTAAAAACGGATTAACAAATGCCTCACCGCGACGATTTTTCCATACTTTTCCGTCAGCCGTCTTAAAAGATAGTTCTGGTTTCTTTTCTGCTAATACAGTGTCTTTAAAAACAACAATTCGAGCGATTGGATAAATTTGCTTTTCTTCCAATGTTTTCATTAAATCTTCTGTGTTTTTAATATAGTTTTGTGAAATGTAATAAAACGGTGAGTCATCTTCAGGTTTGTACGTTAAATAACCATGATCATCTTTTATATCGATAACCATTGCATTCAGTTCCGTGGAATCGATTAATTCCAATAAACTGTTCATCCTCTCTCCACCTGCTGAATTTCCAGTCACATATATTCCTCTAACAGCGTCAGGATATTGAAACGTAAAACCTGAATCAAAAACAAAGCGTGCCATGCGGTCTGGAAATTCCAAATCTTTTTTTACGATTTCCTTTGCCGAATGATATTGAACCGATTTACCCTCGTTCCCTTCAGCGTGTACTTCTTGAACAGTTACAAAAAATGAAAAAACAACCACTTTAATAAAAAGGAGCTTTATTAATTTTTTCCCCATCATCTCACGCCTTTCATGCCTTTACAGTTAGGATTTGTCCTTTTTTTATATGTATGTCTTAATCCTCGTCTTTAACATCAATATCTTCTGGGATATCTTCCAATGCTTCTCTTCTTAGCTCTTCAAACTTTAATTCCAGCTGTTGTTTATGCCATTCGAATTGGTCCTTATTCACTAGATACTGTTGTCCGTCAAAGATCGCTTTTACATTTCCTCTTCGAATTTGTTCAATTAAATACTCTTCGGGCAAACTTAAATATTCTGCCAGCTCTTTTACTGAAATGTACATAAATATCTCCTCCAAGGAAATTATATCGTTAATCATCCAGCCTGACCATAAGAACTACCATAATAGAACTAATGATGCATTTTGTGGTATATCTTGTTTTTTTGTCCAATAAACTTTTTATGGTTGCAAAACGAGTCCTTCCTCAATATAATAGAAAAAATACCTTGAATATGTAAGAGAAGATCTAACATGAGGAGGGAAAGGAAAATGAGAAATGTTACACTACTAGAAATTTATAGTCACCCTATAACTCAAAAGTATGTAAAGCGTTCTGGTTTAGCACATGCAATTGCAACTGCCTATAATGCCCTCAAGCTTTCAATAAAATATGATGTTAATCCCGACTTAGCAACGAAAGCCGCCTTTCTTCATGATATCGGACACTACACATGGTATAAAGATGGCGAATGGGATTTTGAACTTTATAAAGAAAATGACATTCACGCGATTAAAGGTGCAGAGCGAGCTCATAAATTGTTAGTTCGACTCGGTGAAGATCCGCGAAAAGCAAAGCAGATTGCTTTAGCTGTACTTCTCCATACCGACTCGTACCTGCCTGATGGACAGCTGGAGAGAAATAATTTACAAAAAGTCGTAGCACTTGCTGACGAACTAGATGAGGAACCAAACGGACAACATCATTATCGCCAAATAAGTAATGAAAAAGCTTTACAACAAATTAAACATTTAGATGCTTTAGTTGATGCACATATTGTTGAGCATATATATAGGAAGTCTGTCTGAAAAATCTTTGGTGGTTAAGCCAAAGATTTTCTTATTGACTATGAAATGAATCGTATGATAAATTGTACATAATCACATATGCCCTAAAAAGGGGAGTAGCGACCTTTCAAGGTTAATGAGTCGTCATTACGGTGGTCTTCCACTCGGTTCATTGAGCTTTGTTCTGAATTACTTAAACAAAGTACGCAAGACCTTTTTATGAGTGTTTAATTTTCGGGTAAACTCTCATAAAAGGGTCTTTTTTGTGTGGAAATATAGAGAGGGGAAACGATTTATGGTATTTATAATTTTTATCCTATGTGCAGTGATCACAGTCATCTGTGCCATCAAGCTTTCCACATATGCTGACGCTTTAAGTGAAAAAACAGCATTAGGCGGGATGTTAGTTGGTACGATTTTTTTAGCAGGAGCTACTTCACTCCCAGAAGTAACAACAAGCATTACAGCGATTGTCCTTGATAACCCGGATATTGCAGTTGGTAATGTTCTTGGAAGTAATATGTTCAACTTGTTAATTTTAGCTAGTTTTGATTTATATTATCGAAGAAAACAAATTTTTAAAGGTGCTTCCGGAGAACATTTTTACACTGCAAGCATTGGATTATTACTAGCTGTAACAACGCTTTTAGCCTTGACATTAAGACTAAATATTACTCTTCTTGGAGTAGGAATTGATACACTCATAATAGTAACAATATATGCTGCTGGTATGTATGTGCTCACCAGTCGAGCGAAAAAAGATACGTTAGGATATGAAGAACCCGAAGTTGAAGAGGAGAATAAACTTAATACATCAGCCATTTCATTAAAAAGAGCCATCTATGGTTTTATTATTGCAGCTGTTGTTATTTTAGTCTCGGGTTCCTTTTTAACCATTACTGGTGACCGGATTGCTGTTATTACAGGGCTTGGGTCCAGCTTTGTAGGAAGCTTTCTCATTGCTGCTACGACATCGTTGCCAGAAGCGATTGCTGTATTAATTGCTATCCAATTACGAAATTATAATTTAGCAATTGGTTCGATTCTCGGTAGTAATCTCTTTAACATGTTGATCCTGGTAGGTACTGATGTGTTATACCAAAAAGGTGCTGTTCTTTCTTTTGTTTCACCTGTAAACCAAATCACCGCTGCAGCTGTTGCCGTTCTTTCTGTGATCGTACTTTATTCATTATTAAGAAAGAACTATCATTCAGCGACTTCGTATGCTTTTCCATCGGTCCTGTTAATTATTATTTACTTAGTCTCATCTTATCTTATTTTTGTTCATTAAATAATAATTCCAGTAGTCCAACCCTAGGGAGTTGCGATAATTTGGAGAAAATCTGATATAACAGTTTAAAATAAGGATGGAATTGTGCAACATAAATAACAATATAAAAAGCACACAAAAAAGGTTGGGTTTCCTTGAATTTACCCCAACCTATTTAAATTTAAATTGTAATACAATTATTAAATTAAACACATCCATGCCATCATATGAAGGACACGCCACTTGAAGATCTGCCTTGGGGTGCCCTTCATCAAATCTATTCTTTCCCAAGCAAAACAGGAATGTGATTCGGCGTGACTATCCCATTAATTCTTTTTTCGATGATACCTCTTTCGTTCACTAGAAAAGTTGTTGGGATCCCAATAATATGGTAATTCTTCATCACTTTCCCGTCTACATCAAATACTACATCATATTGAGCTTTGTATTGCGATAAAAACGGTCGAACATCGTTTGCGTTTCTCTCTTGACTCGTCATATTTACACCAAGCATAACTATATTTTTATCCTTTAACTGTTCATCTAAATTAACTAATAGAGGCATCTCTTCCTGACATGGCGGACACCATGTTGCAAAGAAATTTAATATTACTTTTTGACCCCGGTAATCTTCCAATGAGACTTTTTTTCCTTCTAAGTTTAATAATTCAAAGTTTGGTGCTGTTTCATTTTCAAATGCCCCAACTTTTGAAGTCGCAGCTACTGTTTCATCAACCTGTTTAAAAATGTGATGTGACCCTTCATATAAATAGGCAACACCAAATAACAGAAAAAATAAAAGACAGCTATATATTGCATTTTTTCGATGTTGCATCACTTCACCCCTTTTTACGAAGCGTTTTTTGTCTGTTATACTAATTTATACGTCTAATGAAAATGAGGTTAGTTATGAATATCCTTCAACTTGCAGCACTTACTATGACCATTATTTTAGGAATTTATGTTATTATTGCCAACCAACTAAATTACACAAATGATTTATTGTTTTTTGTCTTACTTCTCATTACGATAGGTATATTTTCAACCCACCTATGGAAAAAGAAACGAAAGCGGTAGTTCTGTTATCTGACCGCTTGTTGCTTTTGCTCTAATGCTAAAATCATCTCCTCTACTATTTTTTCAGCAGCTGTAGGTTTCTTAATCTTTCTAGCCGAATGTCGCATTTCTTCACTAAGCTTCTTCTGAAATAAAACTCTTTTAATAATCAACGGTAATTCATCATCATCCTGTATTTTTACTGCTGCCCCTTTTTCAACTAAATATTGTGCATTATGTTCCTCATGGCCCGGAACAGGTTTATAGATAATAATTGGTGTTTCACAAATTAGCGCTTCTGACATCGTTAAGCCACCTGACTTTGAAATCACCACGTCACTAGCGCGTAAATAGTCTAAGAAACGATCGGTAAATGGAAGGACTCTTAGATGATGCTTACTTTTGTAACTTTCAATTTTTCTTGCTGCTTTAGTATTCGTCCCCGTCATACATATAATTGTTAATTCTTCATTACTTTTTTCCAGCGCTCGGATTACCTTTACATACTTGGCAAGACCAAATCCGCCGCCAGCAATCAAGACCATTTTTTTATTCTCATCCAATCCTAGAAGCTCACGGCTTTTGGATTTCGTTGATGTAAATGCGGGATGACCTGGTACAGGAATCCCTGTTAAACAAAAGCGATCAACTGGATAGTTATTCTTTTTAGCAAAATGAAAAGATGTTGGATCCGCTGTAAAATAAAGGTCAACGCCTTCTCTTAAATAAGCTGGGTGCATTAAAAAATCAGTGATTACATAATAGATCGGGATATTAATATTCCTTTTTTTCTTTACAGTTGTCAGAAATGGCGTAACAAACGGATGTGTTGAAATAATAAATGGGACATTCTCTTCTTCTGCAATCATTTTATGAAGCCGGTCCGTAAATAATGTGCTAAATCGATCAATGTACAGGAAGTATGATTGCTTTTCCGCATTAAAATAAATCTTCCTCCAAACTGAAGGACCTAATTTTAATAAGTTAAGATAGCTCTTCACAATACAATGATGCAATAGCGGGCTCAGGTTATAAAAGGTATCAATGATCTTTGGTGCATACCCTTTTTTTTCAAGCTCCGTGCACAGAGCTTTAGCCGCTTGTTGATGACCTTGTCCAATTGAAGCTGAAAAAATTAATGGTCTGGCCTTCATCCTGTTTTCCCTCTTTCCCTCAACTAAAATAGTCGATAAACTTCTCTTTCAACAACCTTTATTAAAATATTATTCGTAAAAGAAAAGAAAACATACCCTATTACAAATTCTTGATAATATCTTAATATGAGTAATGTTATTTACTCTTACGTCATAATTCGATAAGATGGTGTATACATACGTTTTTTGGAAAGGAAGAGATAGATGAAGACTGTTTTCTCTGGTATTCAACCGAGTGGGACGTTAACATTAGGAAATTACTTAGGAGCAATGAAGCATTTTGTTGAATTGCAAGACGATCACAATTGTTTCTTTTGTATCGTAGATCAGCATGCAATTACAGTGCCACAAGATAAAGCGGAATTACGAAAGAATATAAAAAGTTTAGCAGCGCTTTATATTGCTGCAGGTATTGATCCTGAAAAATCAACATTATTCATTCAATCTGAAGTTCCTGCCCATGCACAATTGGGGTGGATCATGCAATGTGTTTCCTACATCGGTGAGCTTGAACGAATGACACAATTTAAAGATAAATCAGATGGAAAAGAAGCCGTATCAGCTGCGTTACTTACATATCCTCCATTGATGGCTGCTGATATTCTTCTTTATCAAACCGATATCGTACCTGTAGGTGAGGATCAAAAGCAACACTTAGAATTAACTAGAGACTTAGCCGAACGCTTTAACAAAAAATATAACGATATCTTTACGGTTCCTGAAGTTCAAATTCCTAAAGTCGGCGCTCGTATTATGTCCTTAAATGACCCTTCTAAAAAAATGAGTAAATCGAACCCGAATGCAAAGAGCTATATTTCAATGCTTGATGATGAGAAAACCATCATCAAGAAAATGAAAAGTTCAGTAACAGACTCGGATAATTCCGTTCATTATGACAAAGAAAATAAGCCAGCTATTGCAAACTTAATGTCGATCTATTCGCTATGTTCCGGCAAATCATATGAAGAGATTACTTCGATGTATGAAGGCAGTGGATATGGAGAATTTAAGGAAGATTTAGCAAAAGTTGTTGTAGAGACATTGAACCCAATCCGTGAACGATATGAAGAATTAATTCATTCGCCTGAATTAGATGACATCTTAGATCATGGAGCAGAAAAAGCAAACCGTGCAGCCACAAAAATGCTCGCTAAAGCAGAACGCGCCATGGGATTAGGAAGAAAAAGACGTTAAAAAAACAAGGAGCAGAGAACCCTCTGCTCCTTGTTTTCTTATAGAGGATGTTCAAAAAGTTTGTCCTCCTTTTTGAACACGCACTTATAATGTATGATTGCATTAATATCCTTTTTGCTTCTTCCAAATCGCACCAACTAAGAAAGAAACTCCAAATGTTCCAACTACTACTACAACTGTAAGAAGTTGCATTAGAAAGTGTACAAATCCATCCACGACTATCCCTCCTACAAAAGATTTAGAACATCCATACACAGTTCTATAGAGATCTACTATTATATTATAGAGAACAAAAACTATCGTGTAAATGTCTGAAAGAACGTTTCCAAAAATGCTCACAATTTAAGTGAAATTTAGGTTCATTGATAAAACTGATAAAAATCCCGGGTTAGGAGCAATAACCTACTGGTAAAAACCTGGTTACCTATTAAATCTTAATCCGGCTCCATTTTTACAACATTAGAAAAAAATGAGGATATAAGTTGCTAGTTCCAGCTATTTTTTACATAATTAGTAATATCTGGGTTTATAAACGCTCTTTCTGACCTGCTTTTTACAGGATTAGGAAAATCCGGGGTTATAAACGCTCTTTCTGACCCGCTTTTTACAGGATTAGGAAAATTCGGGGTTATAAACGCTCTTTCCGGCCCACTTTTTACAGGATTAGGAAGATCCGGGGTTATAAACGCTCTTTCCGGCCCCCTTTTTACAGGATTAGGAAGATCCGGGGTTATAAACGCTCTTTCTGACCCGCTTTTTACAGGATTAGGAAAATCAGGGTTTATAAACGCTCTTTCCGGCCCACTTTTTACAGAATTAGGAAGATTTGGGTTTATAAACGCTCTTTCCGGCCCGCTTTTACAGGATTAGGAAGAATTGATCCAGTCCGCTCTCTTTCTGTACCACTTCTTACAAGATTACCCAAGAAGTGTTCAGTCTCAGCTTGTTCAGTACTAATTATTTTATCATCTTAGAAGTCAGTTTCGCTCATGCTGTCCTCAATATCTTAGTTTGAACTAAAAAAGGAGAACAAAGTGTCCTCCTTTTTACTTTATGTAACATTACTTTACGCTTTCACCATGCTCAAGCTCCCACAGTTTTTCAAAGAAGGGTTGTCCTTTCACAATAGCCTCGCAAAGATGATAGTGTCTCTGTGACCAGCCGTTTCTCACTTCTTCAAAAAGGCCTTCCCAAACTTCTTCGAAACTCATTGCTTGAATTTCCATGTATTTTGCAGGTTCCCACTCCGTAAACCAGTATCTAATTTCAGCTGCATTTCCAGTCGAATAGAGTTGATCGAGTGCCATAAAAAGCAATTGCTTTAATTGACGTTCTTTCCTCGTCAATCCTCTCATCTCTTCAGGATTAGGAGATAAGATATGGTACTCTTTTTGAAATTCAACATCCTCAAGATCATATACTTCCATAGTTTCTGACTCAATTAATTCTAAGACGATTTGTTCTTGTCTAGGTGTTAGTCTGCTTTTACGGATCGGTGTTTTATATCCGATCGTATCGACTGCGATAATACGTTCTCCATCAGTTGCTATAAAGCAATAATCAAGTTGAATACGCGACATATTTTTTCTCAGATAACTTTTTCGATGGACGTCTTCTAACAAATTTTCTGGTAAATCTGCAAGATTATTTTCAATGTAACTAAATAATTGTTGAGATACCTTGACAACAATCGCTTGATCTAGCACTTCAATCCTGTCATCAGTTCTCCATTCATAAAAATCACACACATTGTAACCATTTTCTTCACCTTCGAACCAATTAATCCAAACATCCCGAATGTGGACCAACAAAATCGCCCCCTCACGTATATGTGCTTGTACCATCAGTATAGTCAGAGGTTAGGCAATTTATTCCACAAGTACTATATTCATTCCAAATAAAAATTATGCTACTTTTTTCGATGGGTTGGCCAATATATAGATAAGGTAATGATAATTGCACCGATGATTACCATATAAAGTTCAATTCTTGTTGAAATAAAACGGAGATACGTCACGAAATCATATCCAGCGGTTAATAAATTTAAATATGCAAGTAAACTGACTCCACCAGCTACAGCCAAGCCAAATCCGACTAATAAAGAAAACACCCTAAAAATTCGCATCTCCTCCCTTCTTCTAATAGGTGCTCGTCCGTACCGTACCTAACTGTTCTCTTTTTTATATTGGCTGTTAATAGAAAAAACCCTCTTTACAAACTAAAAAGAGGGCAACTTAATCTTTGAAAACGGAATGTTTTAAGATTATTTCTGAGTCTAGTGAAAGTAACTTTTGTATACTATCCGGTTTCTGTTCCATCATCGAGCGGACCATTTCAAAGCCCATAGCATACCCCGACCATAAAGGGATACCTAAAGACTCGCTTCCGAATAGAAATGGACGGTGATAATGCTTACCTTTAACTCGGATTCTTTCTTTATAGAAATGATCCCATAAGGACTGGAGCTTTTCTTTCGTGAATTGATTGTGCCATTTTCCAAGTGCTCGTTCCCCGCATATTACTTTGACCGCATATTCAGCCATTCCTTCGATAATGAGAGAGTCAAGTAACGTTAATTCAGGTTCTCGTTTGCTTAAGTGCATTAAACGACAACTATGGTTATATTCATGTGTAAGAAGTGTTCTAAGATCAAAATGATTCGTTTTGGTCGTTACAAACAATATCACTTTATCTTGAAACCCAATGCCCATTTTTCCGCCTAAATCGTTCATAATAACTTCATTAGCTTCATTGCCTGGTAAGAGAATGACTTTGACGTCTGGCCCTTCCCATTCTTGTTTCAGTTCAAGATATACTTTTTGAACATATGCCCACATTTTTAGTTTTTTCATGTGCATATAAATTGACTTCACGTCTTGATCTGGTGAAAACATCCCCTGTTCAAGTAACGAACGGTGAAGACTGTGAAGAGGCAGATCATAAAAATGACGTGAAACTGGTTCAATGATCGTTTCCATTTGAACATTCCAGTTATTGTATCTATAAGAAGCTTTGCTTGATGCTTCAATAAACCCTTTAATCCATCGGTCAGTTGCAACTGTTCCCATATAAACTCTTCCTTTCTTCACATTACCATTGTATGCATTCACTTAAAGCTTGCGAAGGTGTTTGCCCTAAAACTATTGACATCATCTACATCTTATGTAAAAAAAGAAAGTAAGTGAAAGGAGATCCGTATATGAAAACAGAGCGAGAAAAACAATTCGAAAAATACTATAGACAAATAGAAGCGATTGAAGAAAGTATAAAAAACTTAAACGAACAAGCCGAGCATCTAGGAATTGAAACCCGCTTTATTCCTTATAAGTTATTTAAAGAACAAGTTGAACAGCTTGAAGAAATCCAAACCTATTTCAATGAAGTAAAAATGGCTCCAGACCAAAATACGTCTGAAGCCATCCTTACCATTTCTTTAAAGCAATTTCATCAATTTATTCAAGGTTTAAAGTCTTAAATCGCCTGCTTTTATTAAGTTAGACGATATCTAAGACATCTTTTTTTACTGTAACTTCTATAGGGGTTTCCCCAATGATTTCACCATCCCCATGGATAATCACGGGAATATCAGAAATGACTTTTATATTTTTTCCTTTTAAAACCGTTACCGCAGGATGATTAATATGCTGGCCTAGAAAAACTTTAGGGAAGATTTGCAGGATCTTAAACTTTGAGACGTTATTCACGATACATACATCAAAAACTCCATCATCACTTATCGCATGAGGACAAATGTACATCCCGCCGCCATAGTATGGTAAATTAGCCACGGCGATTAACCAGACTTTTTCATATTCATATGTGACATCGTCAAGCTCTACTGTAACTTTTGTTGGTTTATATTTAAATAATAGTTTTAATACGATAATTAAATAAATAAACTTTCCAAGTCCGAGACTATTTAATATTTTTTTTGATTTAGACTCATTAGCTAACTGTGCGACTTTTCCATCAAAGCCGATGCCAATGACTGTCATACATATACGTTCTCCAATATGGAGTATATCAATTTTTTTCTTCTCACCAGATAGTATTCTTTCAAGTGCATGTTCAAAATTTTTAGGAATAGACATTGAACGAGCATAGTCATTGCCCGTCCCTGCTGGAATAATTCCTAATGGAATTTTCTTGTGTTGTAGCCCATTCACTACTTCATGTACCGTTCCATCTCCACCTACAACAACAACTGCCGTTACTGAGTCAGGGTTTATTGATCTAACAATTTCGGCTGCATGAGCCTTATCACTGGTCAGATGGGCCTTAAAGTTAACTTTTTTATTACGTAATATTTTTTCAATCGATTTCCAAACGATCTCCCCTCTTCCATTTCCAGAAATAGGGTTAACAATAAATACATACATGACGTCACGCTCCCGACAATACCAAACTAGACACACCGTAAATAAACGTTCAACTATATAGTTATAATTTTATTTCCATTTTTTCCGTATACATGTTATTTATTCGAAACTTTACGGTATATACGTATAAACTTTGTATTAAAAATAAAAAAGCCTTGCAGAAAAAAACTTAAAAACCATCTTTAAAATTGAAACTCAAAATCAAAATCAACCTATTACATATAAAGATACCATAAAGTCTTTTAATTTCACTGTAAATTTTGGTATAAAAAGTTTTTATTGACACTTTTTCGCCATAGGCTATATAATGAAATTAACTGAAAATTTTAAACCGAATTGTTTAAAATACTTGCTTATTTTTCATAAAGGGTTAGCAGTGCATCGCTGTGAGTATTTCGCAGAGGTGAAATGAGAACCTACGTGTTAAAGATAAGTAATGGTTCGAAATAATCGGTATATTTCTTTTTAAAGAGATATACCGTTTTTTTACGTAATTTTTGCTATACTTAGGAGATGGAGGTGGGTGCTATGAGTAAGAAGAAAGGACTTCTTGAATCTGAGATTAGCAAAACATTAACGCAATGGGAAAAAGAATACTTAGGTAGAGGTTCTGTTCAAGTTAAAACTGACATTCTAAGAAATCTACTAATTATTCAACTACAAGGTATTCTAACACCTGCTGAACAAGCGTTAACACAATCTGAAACGGGTATGTTAGCCGTCAAACGCAATCGATCAGAACTGATAGAAACGGGAAGTGCTGACTTAAAAAAGATCATTCATGAAATAACAGGTGTCGAAGCTAGGTGCTTCCATACCGATATAAGCACTAGAAGCGGTGAGCGAATCATCGTGTTTACTTTGGCTGAAGACTTAGAAGCCAAACTAGATCAATAATTTAATATTTTGGGAGATTTATTTCAATATCAATTGATACGGAAATGATAGACCAGCCTGTATGTTGAAACCTACAAGGCTGGTCTTTTTCTGTTTAAATAGTTGCCCTAAATCATGAAACAGTAAGGAGTGAAGAACATCATGTTACAAATGGTTATAGAAAATTTACTAAACCCGGCTGTACTCTTCTTTGTCCTCGGTATGGTAGCGGTTGCCCTTGGCTCTAATTTCACGTTTCCTAAAGCTCTTGGGGAAACATTGAGTTTATATTTATTAATTGCGATTGGTTTAAAAGGCGGGATTGAACTTTCACAGTTTTCAATTACAGAAGTTACGAAGCCAATACTAGGTACAATATTTTTAGGTACTCTTACTCCGATCCTTACTTTAATTTACTTAAGAAAAGTTGTTAAACTGGATACCAAAAATGCAATCGCTTTAGCTGCGACTTATGGATCTGTAAGTATTGTTACATATGGTGCAGCTGCAGCTTTTCTAGAAAACCGAGCAGTCAATTATGAAGCGTTTATGAATGCTATGGTTGTGTTAATGGAAATACCTGCAATTTTAATAGCACTTGTTTTACTTGAATTTTTAAAGGGTCGAAATACTGAAGAAGCATCGGTTCGTAAAGTTGGTATTGTTGCACCTTCCTTTTCGTTTAAGTTAAGCAAAGAGCAACTACGTGAATGTTTCTTAGGTAAAAGTATTTTGTTGCTAGCGGGAAGTTTAGTCATTGGGATGATCATTGGATTAGACGGAAAACCGTTAATTCAACCTCTATTTATTGATTTGTACCCAAGTATGCTGACATTGTTCCTATTAAATATGGGTCTTATCGCTGGACAGCGGTTAGCCGTTGTTCGTAAACATGGCTTAAAATTACTTTCTTTTGCTATATTCATGCCGATTATTTATGGAGTTTTAGGTGTATTTGTAGGAATGGCTTGTGGTTTATCAGTTGGTGGAGCAACACTTATGGGCGTATTGGCAGCAAGTGCCTCTTATATTGCAGCACCAGCAGCTATGAGCACATCGGTTCCAGATGCAAATCCTTCGATTTATTTAGGGTTAGCACTCGGGATTACATTCCCATTCAACTTAACTTTAGGTATCCCTATCTTTTACTCAATTGCACAGTGGTTATACTAAACTGAAAATATTGCGTAAAAGTATCAATTACTGAAAAACACCCTTTTCTGCCTGCAAGCTTTTAAGTAAAGGGGATCATTTTGGAAACTAGAACCATCCAAGAAAACGCATCGCCCAAATTTCTTCAGCAAAAAGACTTGAGATTTTGTATCTCAAGTCTTTTTGCAATTTATCCTGTTGGTTAGATCGAGCGTGGATTTACTTTTTACTTTACATTGTTTCTGGAGCTTAATTCCCAGCAACCTTAGTCTTTGCTTTACTCACCGGCGTTCTATACTTGCTAAAAACTCGGGAGTTCTTTTCGCAACTTGCTCTTCCATTCTTTGTAAACCACGAATTCCTACTAATTGATTATTTTTTCCTACTACTTTTAAATACCCATAAATACTTACATCTAAAAATAGTGCATCGCCTTTTTTCACCGTTACATACAGATCATCAGCTAACGTATACTTGCTTCCAAAAGGATCTTGAAATACTTGATCTTTGGCAATAAGCTTCGTGTCAAAGTTATCAAATCCATAATCAAATAACCGGTGCATATCACGATACGCATGTTTAGATGACGGTGCATTTAATGTAACTGCGATTAATTCTGTTTCTCCTTGCTGAACAGAAGTAACTAGCGTGTAACCTGATTTTTGAACATAACCATTTTTTATTCCAGTAGCTCCTTCATAATTCCAGAGCATCCGGTTATGATTATAAATCGTTGTTTCCCAACCTTCGCCGATCCAAGGCAACTCTTTCGTACTGACAATTTCTCGGAACGTATCATTTTTCATCGCATATTTGGCGATCTTCGCCATATCGTATGCAGTCGTGTAATGTTCCTCATCGAATAAACCATGCGGGTTAGTGAAATTCGTGTTATCTACTCCAACTTTTTCGCGCACAAATTGGTTCATTTTCCTTGCAAAGTTCATTTCATTTTCTGAAATGTGTTCAGCTATAGCTAATCCCGCATCATTTCCTGAACTTATTAAAAGGCCTTGGACGAGCTTTTTTAACTCGACTTCTTCTCCTTCTAACAGGTATACACGGGTGCCAATTACTTCACGTGCGTTTTTACTTATAGTAACAGTATCAGATAAATCAGCTTGCTCTATCGCAAGAATACCGGTAATAATTTTTGTAATGCTGGCAGGATACATTTGCTGCTCACTATTTTTTTCATAAAGTACTTTACCAGACTTTCCATCTATTAATATAACAGCCTCACTAAAAAGATCTTCCGAGAAATCAACTTTAACAGAAGCGTTAACTGTTCCATTTCCTAATAAGTATAAAGATATATATAAGATCAACACACCACTAATTTTCCTTAGCATACATTCCCTCCTTTTACCTAAGTTTTAGTATAGTAAAAAAAAAGAGATTTTTGTGTTAATTTATGATGACACTTTGATTACAACAAAAGAAGACTGACTCATAAATGTCAGCCTTCTAAACTATTTTTACTTACTATATTGTCATCCCTTAAATAATTGAACGAACATTTTCCCATACGGTCCGCCATTAATAATCCCAATTCCTACTTCAGTATATTGATGGTTTAGGATGTTAGCTCGGTGTCCGCTTGAGTTCATTAATGCTCGGTGTGCGGCCTCTACCGTTTGATTTCCAGCTAAATTTTCTCCTGCTGTTCTATATGAAACGCCATAGTGTTGTAACATATCAAAAGGAGAGCCGTATGTCGGTGACTGATGAGCAAAGTAATTGTGATCAATCATATCTTGTGCCTTTACGCGTGCAACCTTCGTCAGATCTGTATTTACCTTTAAAGCAGGCAGCCCGACTTTAGCACGTTCTTCATTAACTAAGTTGACCATTTGTTGTTCCTCAGCTGTAATTCCTGATTGGACTTGTTCACTTGATTGAGTCGGCTGCGATTGATTAGTTTGTTGTGTTGTCGGTGTATTCACTTTAGATTGATCAGGTTTGGCCTCTTTTGGTTGTTCCCTTTCCGGTTGCTCAACTTTTATCGTCTCTTTTGACGGGTCTGTATCGTTTTGATTTTGTTGAAGCGGTTCTCTTTTAACAGGTTCCACTTTTACATTTGGATATGTCGCTTGAATTCTTTCTATTATCGATTGAAGGTCTCGATTCGATTTAAGGTCTTTTAATAGATTATCAAATAGCTCTTGATTCATAGTATTAGAGTAAACTTGAACCTGATAGTTAGTTGTTCCTTTTGTTTGCTTCTCAGTAGAAGCATATGCACCTGTTGCAAACAAGCTTGTCATTAGAAGGGCTGCAAATGATGTTGTTAGTATTTTTTTCACTGTAATTCCTCCATTTACTTTGTTTTAGACGAAGAGCCTTCGACTACTTCAATGTAGCATATAAAAAGGTAAAGTCGATGTCACCTTTTCCCATTTTTACGGATTTCATAATTTCCCACAGTGCTATCATTCTATATAAATAAAAGAATTCCCTGTACTTTCAATGTTTTTGTTTCTCTCAGTTTTCTGAAACTTTAGAGACAATTACACAATTGGTAATAGATTCGTAATATTACTCTCAAACACTTGTCCTATAAAGGTTTTTTAAGAGGTCTCCACCAATTGGAAAAGATCTCCTAAGGTAATTGACTCTAATTCTTGTTAGCCTATGTTGAGAGCTTGCTAGAACAAGAGGAGGAATTACAACATGAAAAAAAGAATTTGGTTATCTAGTTTTATCGTTACTGTTACTTTATTAGTATTTGGGTTTACATCAACTGCAGATGCAAATTCAACTCACACCGTACGATCTGGAGAAAGTTTATGGACGATTGGAAACCATTATGGTGTTCCTATCACTTCTATTAAAAGAGCAAACAATAAGACTTCAAATACGATTTTTGCTGGAGAAAGATTAACGATCCCTGCCAGTGTTTCTGCTAGTGATAGAGATTTAATGGCACGCTTAGTTCGTGCTGAAGCTGAAGGTGAACCGTATGCGGGGAAAGTCGCAGTTGCAACTGTTGTATTAAATCGTGTAGATCATAAAGATTTCCCTAACACTGTTCGTGGCGTTATTAACGAAGTTTCTAATGGACATTACGCGTTCTCACCGGTACAAAACGGACGAATTAATCGAGCAGCTGACGCTCAATCTATTCGTGCTGTTAATGAAGCTTTAGCATTCAGAGGACAAGGCTCAGGGTCTCTATTCTTCTATAATCCACGTATCGCAACAAACCATTGGATTGCTACTCGTCAGCATACAATAACAATTGGTAATCACGTATTTGCAAGATAAGCGATTATAAAGGCGCATTGGATTTATTTTTCCTCCAATGCGCCTGTACCTATTATAAGAAAAAGATAATTAACTGAGATGCAATTGCAACAAATATAAGTGCAAAAGGATACGCTGCTGCATAAGCTATCGCAGGGTCATTAGAGTCAATGAGTTGATTGACAGCACCTAACCCTGGAGTGCTTGTCATTCCTCCGCAAAGAGCACCTAACGAATGGATAACACTTAACTTAAATAAGCTTCTCGCAATAAAATAGCCTAAAATGATCGGAGTTAATGTAATCACAGTTCCCCCTAATACAAGTCTTAGCCCTTCGGTTTGAATGACTTCTACTAGGCCTTGTCCCGCAGTTGTTCCAGCCCCCGCTAAAAACAGGACGAGCCCAAGATCCCGTATGACGGCATTAGCAGGTTCATAATACCGTGCTTGTATCGGTCCTAACTTACCGAAGTGTCCAATGATCAACGCAACAAATAACGGACCACCCGCAACACCTAGTGTAATCGTACCTAGACCAGGTAGATAAAATGGTATCATTCCGACTAAAATACCGAGGATTAAAATAATACTTAGAGAAAAAATATGTACGTTTGTAACTGTTAATCTTCTTCTAGTGAATAGCTTTTCAACATTATCTAATCGATCCTCACTACTTACGATTGTTAAGACGTCTCCACGTTCTAAACGCATTCTTGGACTTTGGTTAAGCTCAATCCCGTTCCGCTCAATACGAGTAACAGTGATACCATAATCTCTGCGTAAGCGTAATTCTCTTATACTTTTCCCAACCAGATCATCCGATGCAACCATGACTTTACGAAGTTTAATATTATCTGCATTGCTAAGATCTATCTCTACTTTTTTACCTACATGTTGACAGAACTTTTCAAGGTCTGTTTTTTCCCCTACCGTAACGAGTTTATCTCCTGTTAATAAAACGGTATCGTTAAGCGCAATAATTGTTCGTTGGTTACGAATTACACGACTAATCACAACAGAACTAACTTTTGGAAACTTCAATTCACTTAATGTTTTTTTATTAATTTGCGTATTAGTGACTTCTATGGTCATTACTTCAGGAGATTTATTATTACGAACTGGATTATTAGCCTCATTTAAATCTTGAACAAGATCAATTTTTTTTAATCTTGGTAATAACTGAACAAATAACACAACTGCTAAAACACCAAAAGGATAGGCAATCCCGTACCCAACTGAAGCAAGTGGGTCATTGGTTGCTTGAAGGGCAGCTGCCAGTCCCGGGGTACTTGTTAAAGCGCCTGTCATTAAACCTACACTTAGTGCTGGTGACAGATTAAATACTTTTGATACGATAATTGTTGTTATTACAGAAACGAAGACAACCAGTAAAGCGATTATCCCGAATATCAAGCCATTTGTACGCATCATTCTAAAAAAACGAGGTCCTGCTTGTAGACCTACAGCAACAATAAATAAACTAAGTCCAAAATTTTGGACAACCTGTGACACCTCATATCCAAAGTGACCAAATACCATCGCTACAAGAAGCACTCCTGCTGTTCCTAAACGCAAACCTTTTATACTTAATTGCCCAAACCATGATCCTAAGAATAATATAACAAACAATAATAGCAGTGGTTCTTGAAGCAATGCAGCGACGAATGTCATTTTAATTTCCTCCAACTATGTTCCATGATGAAATAAAGATCTAATCCAATCCCTTATGTTTACTTTATACTGGAAGAATGTATTTTTTATGAATTTCTGCAAACTAATCTCTTTAGTGCTTATCTAATTAGTAATATATCAATAGATTAACGCTTCCATTTTTATTCTTCTTTATTATTTATCCAATTTTGTAATACTAACCGCTTTAGATTGTCCAGGGTATGATTCTAGAACAATGTCATATTCTACTGCTACTTTATCTCCTACGTATAAATTTTCAAATAACTCTTGGTCCTCAACCTCAAACCAAATCGCTTCATATCCTTGGTTAAGTACTTCATCTAAATCAAGTGAATCAAGTTGATCTTTCGTCACATTTTCAATCACCAATATCCGATTTCCCTCTTTTTCTACAATTAATCCTGTCATTACGGACATGTTGGTCTCTTCACTTTGCCCGCAGCCGACGAATAGCAAGGCGATAACAAGAAATAATGACCATAGCTTTTTCATGGAAAACACTCCTTCATTCAATTCCTTTAATATATTTGACGTATTCACTTATAGCAAAGTTACAAGTCATCGTAAAAAATTTTCGTTTGCAGTGAACGTTTTGACCCCTGTGATCGTATTAGTTGTACATAAGATATAGGTGGTGAATAATTTATGATTTTAGTTGAACAGTTAAATAAAACATTTGGAACTCACAAGGTAATAGAGAACATAAGCTTTTCTATTGCGAAGGGGCAAATTGTTGGCCTGATTGGCCCCAATGGTTCCGGTAAAACAACATTAATCCGCTTAATGAACGGTATTATTAGTACGAATGGCGGCGTGATACAAATTAACGGCTTCTCTCCAAATGAAAATGGTGATGACGTCCGATCCTTTTGTGGGACAATGACAGAAAATGCCGGTTTGTATGAAGAGATGACAGGACGTGCTAACTTAATATTTTTTGCTTCTCTCTATCCAAATGTAGATCAGAAAAGGATAGAAGAATTAATTCATCTTTTTCATTTGGAGCCTTTTATTGATCGTAAAGTTGGAACGTATAGTACAGGGATGAAAAAGCGGCTTGGTCTAGCAAAAGTTCTACTTCATCGGCCGAAGATCTTATTTCTTGATGAGCCAACAAATGGACTCGATCCAGATGGTATTCGTCTCGTTCTTTCCTATCTAAAACGATTAAATCAAGAGGAAAATACGACCATTGTCATTTGCTCTCACGTCCTTGAACAGTTGGAAACCGTTTGTGACCGTTATATTTTTATTGAAGAAGGTAAAAAAATTGAAGAAGGCACAAAACAACAGTTGGAGAAAAAGTACCTACACGAAATTCAGTTAAAGCTTACCGGTGATTTTCCGCTTTCTTTGCTAACGGACTTACAAATTCCATTTACTAAAGAAATCGACGGAATTCAAGTTTCCCTTCCTGACCTTGAAACCGTCTCTCAAGTCTTAAAACAAATTACTGATCGAGGAAAGCTGTATTCTGCTGAAATATTAAACAATAATCTAGAATCATTGTACTTTACAATTAGAAGGAGTAATCGCCATGAATAAACAAGCGATGTGGTCCATTGCCATTAAAGATATGAGAGCTATTACGTCAAACATTCAAATCTGGTTACCGATGCTTATTGTTCCGCTCATTTTGGGCGTTGTCCTTCCTAGCGCCTTACTGATCACGGCTAGATTTTTTGATTTATCCATGGTTGGAAACACAGATATGATTGTAAACGTTATTCAGGACCTTCCTGAAGGAGGGTTAAGAGAATCACTTGAAGTCCTCCCTACTCTCAACCACCAACTCATTTATTTTTTCATGCTCTATGGATTTACACCATTTTTTATGCTCATTCCAGCAATGGCTTCAAGTGTGATTTCAGCTAATAGTTTTGTCGGTGAAAAAGAACGCAAAACATTAGAAAGTTTACTTTTTGCCCCAATCTCAATGAAAACTATATTTATTGGAAAAATACTATCAGCGTTTATTCCTGCTGTGGCTATTACTTTTTTTACAGCCATCTTATATGGTATCGTTACAAATATCATTGCCTATCCTTTGTTTGATCAGATGATTTTTCCTACGTGGGAATGGGTTATTCTAATTATTTGGATTACACCATTACTAAGTTTACTAGTCATTTTGTTTAATATTATTATCTCAGCTAAAGTAAAAGGGTATCAAGAAGCGTATCAGCTTGGCAGTATCATTGTTCTTCCGATTGTTGCACTAGTCGTCAGCCAATTAACAGGGTTACTTTTTTTGAGTAATTTTGTTTTGTTATTCATCGGTTTTATCATACTAATCTTAAACATCGTCTTTTTGCAATTAGCGACTAAATGGAATGATCGATTTCGTTTATCTGAACAACAAATTTAAGGAGCTGTCCCTCGCAGCTCCTTAAGTTTTCTCATTTTTTTCTTTTTTGCTTCAACGATTGCCCCAATATTTCGATAAAATGAATAGAGGGGGAGAAAATGATGAACCGAATTACAAGAATTTCTTCTTTACGTGCTAATCGAATTCGTGCAAACTACGTGAATCGAATGAGTGCACAACATGTTAGTAAGATAGAACCGTTAGCACCTGTCGAAAAAGGGAAAAATAACAGTGAACAACCTTCAGAGAATTATCTAGATTCGTATGACCGTTACTATGAAAAGCTCAATGAGCTAAAGAAGGAGTTTAAAACTTTTTATCATCGTGAACAAGAGTTACTTGCTGCAATAAACGACCTGGATAGTCATCAACAAAAGATTGTTAAACATACAGATAATTTAATTTCAAAGTATAACCAGGCACTCAAAGCCCTCTATTCTTTCGATCAAGCGGTCAGCGGCCAGCATGTCATAAATGTCCGACAAACGTTACAAACATTTCACTTGGAAATGAAGCAGTTAGGAATTAAAGAAGATGAATTAGGTTATCTATATTTTGAGCCTAAAAGGTTTGTAAACTTTATTCGAAACGATGAGTCTAACTTTGAAGAATTACTTATTCAATTCAGACAGTTGATCATCGAAAGTTATAAATCATTGACCAAAATTCGCATAAATAATGAACAGAACAACCCTTACGAAGCGAAACCATTCGAATATAAAGGTCTCATCATTGAAGAAGAGACTTAATATGCCCATTTGGTAGCATAGATTTCCAATTCCGGGGAGGATAAACCATTGCAAATCATTATTTCACACGTAAATACAGATTTTGATGCTTTAGCATCGATGCTAGCCGCTAAGAAGCTTTATCCAAATGCAAAACTAGTCGTTTCTGATAAACAAAATGCTGCCGTCAATCAATTTTTAGCGATATACCGTGATAGTATCGACTTAATTCAAGATCATCTCATCGACTGGTCCGACGTTACAGAGCTGATTTTAGTAGACGTTGCTTCACTAGAGAGAACAGGAAATTATGCAAATGAGCTCAATACAGAAAATGTCCAAATTACAGTCTATGATCATCATCCGCCTCAAGATGATGATGTTAAAAGCCTGAATGGTTCAATTGAACTGGTTGGCGCAACAGTAACTTTATTAATTGAAGAAATAAGAAAACGATCGTTACCTGTTTCTTCTTTTGAAGCGACTGTTTTTGGTTTAGGTATTTATACAGACACAGGGTCATTTACTTATTCGAACACGACTTCAAGAGACCTGGCAGCAGCAAGCTTCCTAATGGATCAAGGAATGAATTTAGAAATCATTCAACGCTTTTCGGATCAAATGTTATTTCAACAACAACAAGAAATATTTAACCAACTCCTTTTGCAGTCTACGGAATATGAAATGGACGGCTTAAACATTATAGTCAGTTCCTATCAACAGAAAAAGTTTCAAGGCGGCTTATCAACACTAACGAGAAAGTTATTAGAAACTACTGGTGCTGACGCTGTTCTAACGATTGTTGAAATGCAAAAGCGAGTTTATATCGTTGGAAGAGCCAGCTCTGACCGAATTAACTTTCTTCCTCTCGTTACCGAATGGGGTGGCGGCGGACACGAAAAAGCAGCATCAGCAACACTAAAGAAAGTAGATTTAGATGCTGTCGTTCCACAAGTCATCAGCAAATTGGAACAAATACTCAAGCCCGCTATTACAGCTCGTGTTATCATGGCAAGTCCTGTTAAATCAATTCCTCCAGAAATGACGATCGAAGAAGCTGCGAACTTGATGTACCGGTATGGACATACGGGTTTTCCGATTGTAAAAGACGACGAACTAGTTGGCATTATCTCTCGTCGTGATTTAGATAAAGCAACACATCATGGTTTAGGACACGCACCTGTCAAAGCATATATGAGTTCTAAAGTGATTTCTATTCACCCTGATACTTCTTTAGAAGAGATTCAGACGATCATGATAAAGCATGATGTCGGTCGATTACCTGTTGTCGATCAAGGAAAACTAGTTGGAATATTATCGCGTACAAACGTCATTGAAATTTTACATAATCAAGCGTTAAAAGAAGACTTACAGCAATCTGCGATCAATGAATTGCACAACAACTTGCGGGCAAAAATGAAAAATCAATTACCAGAAGCAGTGTTTCAATTATTAAAAGAAATTGGGACTACAGCTACAAATTCGAATACTTCGGTTTTTTTAATTGGCGGTATCGTTCGAGATATCATTTTAGGCCGTCCAAACGACGATATCGATATTGTTGTAGAAGGAGACGGCATCGGCTTCTCTCATCAATTAGTTAAGGACTACGGTGGTGAAGTCAAAACACATGAAGACTTTGGAACTGCAACCTGGACTCACCCAACAGGACTTAAAATCGATATAACTTCTTCAAGACTCGAGTATTATGACCATCCAGCTGCCTTACCTGACGTTGAGCACTCAACATTAAAGGAAGATTTATACCGTCGGGATTTTACGATTAATGCGATGGCTATCTGTTTAGATCAAAAAAAGTTTGGTCATCTCGTTGATCCGTTTCAAGGCAAAACACACCTTGAAGAGAAAACGATTAAAGTCTTATATAATTTAAGTTTTATTGAAGACCCGACTCGAATTTTACGAGCTGCTCGTTTTGAAACCCGTTTTCAATTTTCAATGGACGACCATACGAAAGAGTTAGCACTCATATCAATAGATAAAATGAAGGCTCTATCAGCAACTAGAATTAACCATGAATTGGAAAAGCTTTTTACTGAAGATTATCCTTCACAGGCTCTAAAGCGACTATTCGAGCTTCAGTTTTGGCAGCAATTCGGCATCCAAGGATCTCATCTAACCCAGTGCTTTACGCACGGTCAACGGCTAGAGGAATTTTACAAGAACAAGCATTCCTATAAAACACTTGACCAGAAACCAAGTTGGTTTATGTACTTCTTAATCCCGTTTTACTATGAAAACGACCTAAAAGGCGCTCAACGTTTTGCTCTAACAAAAAAGGATAATAAATTGCTGAAAGAAATTTCAGATTTAAAGGCCCAGGATCCTTGGAAACACTCTTCTGATATGGGTGAACTGCACCAACTGCTCAAACCTTATTCGGCGGAGTCTATCGTATTTTTTATTACAAATGAACTTCGAGACGATGAACGTGTTTTAAACTATTTACAAGCCCGTGAAAATCTTCCAACTTATTTAACAGGCGAAGATTTGAAAAACTCAGGCCTTAAACCAGGTCCCTTATTCTCATCTGTACTATTAGACCTGGAAATCGCCGTTTTAAATGATCAAGTTCAAACTAAGGAACAAGCATTCAAATGGCTTCATGAAAAAATAAAATGAACGAAACGAACTTGTTATTCGTATAAGAAGTAAAACAACTTGTTTTCTTTCCGAATTCAAAAAGGAGCACCTTTCATGGGAGAAGACCAATTAATTAAAGAAGCTAAGAAAGGCAATAAAAAGGCTCTAGCTATGCTTTTACAACAACACTACTCTTTTTTAAAGCATTATTTGATCAAAGTGACATTGCAACCTGCTCTCGCAGAGGACCTCACCCAAGAAACGATGATTAAATGCATTGAAAAAATACATCAATATAATGGAAAAGCAAAATTTTCAACTTGGCTCATCCAAATTGGAACTAACCTATTTATTGATTCCGTGCGAAAAAAAAAGACAGAAAACAAATGGTTAAAAGAACAGCAATATGGTGAACTCATGAAAAAATCCTACACCGTTCAAGATACGAATTGGCTTGAAACAATAGAACAATTGTATCAATTGTCCGAGGAATTCCGTGTTCCAATTATTTTGAAACATTATTATGGCTATTCGTACGAAGAAATCAGCCGTCTTCTTTCTATCCCGGAAGGTACGGTAAAATCAAGAGTTCATAGTGCTCTTCAACAGCTTAGGAAGGAGTTGAGTAAAGATGAAACACCCTAATAATAATAAAGAATTAGAGCAGTTTGAAAAAGATGTGCGTAATTCGTTATTAAAGCTTGAACACAATGTCGACGTTACTCCACCTTCTATTCTTGAACTTGAACAGCTCGTTGAAACCGTACAGTCTGAGCAAAAGAAAAAGCTCTATCAAGAGTTACTCCTTTTTTGGGGAATTGCTCTTGTCATCGTGTCGTGCGCTTTATGGGGTTATGCCAACTTCTTTTTTATTACCTTTCTTGGACAAATAGCAATTATTGTTTGTGTATCCGGCTATTTCTTCTATCGGTTGAAACCTCCCCTAAGAAAGGGGATTCAAAAATGAATGATTTACAAGACTTGACGATTTACCATTGGCTCTTAATCGCTGCTTTACTGATCATTCAAAGTACGTGGTTATTTATCGATGCTAGAAAACGAGGCCATAATCGCTGGTTTTGGGGGATTTGGGGCCTAATGAATACACCTCTTCCTTTAATTGTATATTTAGTATGGTCGAGAATTTTCGTTAAAAAACTTCCTATAAGAAGAGGCTGATTCAATATCAGCCTCTAATTTCTTTTAAAGTAAAAAGCCCATCTTCTTTGCTTCAAAAGTTAATTCCTCTCTGAATTTCGGATGAGCGATATTAATTAAATTTTGAGTTCGTTCACGAATCGTTTTTCCTCTTAATTTTGCAACTCCAAACTCTGTCACTACATAATCGACATCATTTTTTGAAGTCGTCACAACTGCACCTCTTGGTAAGGTTGGAACAATCTTTGAAATCTCACCATTTTTAGCAGTAGAGTGTAAACAAATAACGCCGCGTCCTTCTTTCGCCATTCTAGCTCCAATCCCAAAATCCCCTTGACCACCTGTCGATGAATAATAGCGTCCACCAATTGTTTCTGAATTACATTGACCAAGAAAATCTACTTCAACAGTTGCATTGATCGTAACCATTCGGTCAATACTCGCAATATGACGTACATCATTCGTTTCATCAACTGGCAGCATAAAAACATCTTTGTTTTCATGCATGAAATCATACAGTCGTTTTGTACCATACGCAAAAGTTGCTGTCATCTTCCCAGGAGCAAGTGGATTTGAGCGATTCGTCACTGCCCCGCTTTCAAAAAGGTCTACAACTTGGTCTGGGATCATTTCTGTAAATATCGTTAAATCTTGATACGCTTTAAGGTCGTTCATAATCGCATTAGGAATTGCACCAAATCCAATTTGTAATGTATCACCATTTTTTATTAAGTCCGCAATCGAGTTACCAATAATTTTATCTTCATCACGAAGTGGAATTGTTGGTGTTTCAGGTAACGGTTGATGATTTTCATAAATGGCATCAACATGACTGATATGAATTTGATTTTTTCCGAATGTTCTTGGCATCTGTTCATTAACTTCTACAATTATTGTTGAATTTCCATTAATTAGATAAGGAATATAATCACAATTCGTTCCAAGTGAAAAATACCCGTTTTCATCCATTGGTGATGTTGTAACCATTAACACACGGTTAGTTGTCATTTCATTTAAAATATATGGTAAATCTGAAAAATGATTTGGTAACAGATCAATCTCATGATCATAAAAGGCTCTTCGTTCGTCCTTGTTTAAAAACATCGAAACAATTTTTACTTTGTTTTTATCTACATTTAATACCGGCCTTAAAGAAAGCATTTGAAATAAACGATTTCCGTCTAAGTGCTCTGCTCTTGGCAGTGAATCTAATAAACCCGGTGGTTCTCCAACAGCTAAAGGGACAATGATATCAGCTTTTGGCTGAATGACAGCGATTGCCTCATCACTCGATGCTTTCCGTTTCTGTTCATACATGTTAGTAATATTCATAAATCCTCCAACAACTCACATAAAAAATTTTTAATACGTAATGAAAATCAACAAATACTATAATTACTTCAGAGTTATTACTTTACTGAACAAAGAACTTACCGTCAATTTAATTGAAATTAGTTTTATTATTTCGTTTTTACTCAATTGTTATTATTGTTTCACTTTTTTATTCTTCCTATTGAACACATCCACATGAAAGGAGGGCGCGTGCAGTATATGAGCTCACGTTTGGATGAACGAAATCGAAAGAAACGTTATAAACGGAAAAGAAGGTTTGCAATTATTACTTCACTTTCTTTCCTCCTATTAATTGGATTTTTGGCTTATGGAAAAATTGGTTATGAAACAGCAAGAAAACATTCCTTGCAAACATTAGAAGAAACATCAACAATTGACCCAAAAATAGAGAACGAACCCATTATTTTTCAAGCGGAACAACAAAAGAAAAATGAACCCATCCATATCTTATTGATTGGAGTAGATAAGCCTGTAGGAGATCGTTCAAGAACGGATACAATTATGATTGCTCAATATCATCCTAATAACGGTACTGTAAAAATAGCTTCCATTATGCGAGACAGTTATGTTAAGATCCCTGAATATCAGGATAATAAAATAAATGCCTCATTTTTTCTTGGTGGACCAGAATTATTACGGAGAACAATTAAGGAGAATTTTGACATAGACCTTCATTATTATGCGATGGTTAATTTCGAAGGATTTGAACGTGTCGTCGATACAATTGCTCCACAAGGTGTTGAGATTAACGTAGAAAATAGAATGGTTAAGTCATCAATGAAAATGGATTTTCAACCTGGAACGCATACTGTCCACGGAAAAGATGTGTTAAAATATGTTCGCTTTCGTGATGACAGTGAAAATGACTTTGGACGAGTGCGCAGGCAGCAAGAGGTTTTGTCTTTATTGAAAGATGAGATCTCAACCATTCGGGGTGTTACAAAAATTCCACAGTTATTCGGATCGGTTGAACCATATATCGATACGAACCTTAATACAAGAAAAATGTTAAGTCTTAGTAAAGACTTTTTTCTCAATCCCGTTGGTGACATAGAAACATTAACGATACCTGTTGAGAACAGTTTCAATGACAAGCGATACTCGCACGCTGGCCTCGTCTTAGAACTAGATATAGAAAAGAATAAAGAAGCTCTACATGACTTTTTTGACTTCAATCACGATGAATGAAAACATAATCTATAAAAAATGGTAGCAGGTCCTTTAGTCAACTAAAGGTACCTGCTACCGGTTCGGTTTTATTCAGCGTATTTTTTTAGAACGATACACGCATTGTGTCCGCCAAAGCCTAAGGAGTTACTAATCGCTGCTCTAACTTCGGTTTTTCTTGCCTCATTTGGTACGTAATCTAAATCACATTCTGGGTCTGGTGTTTCATAATTGATCGTTGGAGGAATAATACTTTCCGCAATTGCTTTTGCTGTAAGAATAGCCTCTACAGCACCAGCTGCACCTAAGAGATGACCAGTCATTGATTTTGTTGAACTAATGGCAAGGTTTTGAGCATGGTCCCCAAATACTGTCTTTATTGCCATCGTTTCAAACTTATCATTATATGGTGTACTTGTACCATGTGCGTTCATATAATCAAAATCCTCTGGTTGAAGACCTGCGTCCTCAATCGCTTGACGCATAGCTCTTACACCGCCTTCACCTTCTGGAGCAGGCGCTGTCACATGGTAGGCATCACCGGTTGCCCCGTAACCAACAATTTCAGCATAAATTTTAGCCCCGCGTTGTTGTGCCGATTCAAGGGATTCTAAAATTAAGATACCCGCGCCTTCACCCATAACAAATCCGTCACGGTTTAAGTCAAAAGGTCTTGAAGCAGTCTTCGGATCTTCACTTGTTGAAATCGCTTTTGCCGCACTAAACCCTGCTACAGCCATATCTGTAATTGGCGCTTCTGCCCCGCCTGTTATCATAAAATCAGCATCTCCACGCTGAATGACTTTAAATGCATCTCCTATTGAGTTCGTACCCGAAGCACAAGCCGTTACGGTACAAGAATTAATGCCTTTTGCACCTGTAACAATCGAAACTTGTCCTGATGCCATGTCTGGGATCATCATTGGAACGAAAAATGGACTAACACGGCGGTAGCCTTTCTCCTCAAATGTACGAAATTGTTGTTCATACGTTTCCATACCGCCGATACCCGAACCAATCCATACGCCTACTCGCGGTGCGATTTCATCTGTAATTTTTAAATCTGCATCTTCAAGTGCCATTAACGAAGCTGCAACTGCAAATTGAGTAAAACGGTCCATCTTACGAGCTTCTTTTTTATCCATGAATTGAGTAGGATCAAAGTCAGAGACTTCCGCTGCTACTTTCATAGGGAATTTTGATGCATCTACCCGTGTTAGTGGTCCAACCCCTGATACACCAGAAATCGCATTATCCCACATTGTCGCAACATCACAACCAATGGGTGAAACTGTTCCTAAACCTGTAATTACTACTCGTCTTTTCATTTTCTTCTCTCTCTCCTTTAATAACGTCATTTAGTACGTATATTCAAAATCTGAAAGATTATCGACCCCAACGGATTGCGACTGCTCCCCATACAAGACCAGCACCAAACCCAACCAGGACTACTACATTATCATCCTTAATTTTACCAGCTTTCAATTCTTCTACAAGTGCGATTGGAATAGACGAAGATGACGTATTTCCATATTTATTGACTGTGACTGACATTTTTTCGATTGGAAGTTCTAACCTTTCTCTAGAAGCTTCCATAATACGAATATTAGCTTGATGTGGGACTAAGAAGTCAACATCTTCTTTCGTTAATCCCGCTTTTTCTAATACTCTCAATGAAGATTCACCCATTTGACGAACAGCAAATTTAAATACTTCCCGTCCATTCATATGAATGTATTCTTTTTGATGAATGTGCATGGCTCCACTGCCATCAGCACCTAGCTCAAACGACAAAATACCTCTGCCTTCTGAAACAGGTCCTAACACTGCAGCTCCTGCACCATCACCGAAAAGCACAGCTGTATTTCGATCTGACATGTCAGTAACCTTCGATAACTTTTCTACCCCTACAACAAGTATATGCTTGTACGCTTCTGTTTGGATAAATTGTTGTGCCGTAACAATTCCATATATAAATCCAGCACAAGCTGCACTAATATCCATAGCTGCAGCGTTTTTTGCACCTAATTGTTCTTGAATCATTGCCGAAACAGAAGGAAATGGCATATCAGGAGTTACCGTTGCTACTAAAATTAAATCAATTTCTTCCGGTGTCACACCAGAGTCCTCAATCGCTTCTTTGGCAGCTTCAAGTGCCATATGAGAAGTGTTCATTTCTTCAGAAGCAAAACGTCTTTCTTCAATGCCTGTTCTTGTTTTGATCCATTCATCCGTTGTATCCAGAATTTTTTCAAGATCTGCATTCGTCATGACACGGTCGCCAACAAAACTGCCCATACCTAATATTCCAGCATTTATTTCTTTTCCCATTTTCCTTCCCCCTTAACAGATGGCAAACGTATATTCACATTTTCATTTTATATCAATTATTATGACCTAGTACTAATTTTATCTCAAAAATATGGTGATGTCTATAATTCTTATACACTACATCTAAGGAAAAGGGCGTTTGCACTAAACACTATTCATTATGTACTAGCATATTTATTACTATAAGGGGATGTTCAATAAAATTAGGAATTGTTTGTATGGATTTCTTAGGTAAGGAGGAATTTCAGAATGGAACAAAATAAAAAAGCACCTGAACCCCAAGGTGATTTCTTTGATCAGCTTATGTTTGGGCCACCACCAGGGTCAATGACAGAGAACGAACAACAAGTAGCTCCGGAAAACGACGAGTCACCTAACCCAGAATTATCTGATTCAACTAATCCCAATACTGAGCAAATGTCCAATCAAGAAACTAGTCAATTAGAACATATCATCCAAATTGCTCAAGTGGTCGGTCCATATCTCTCAAAACTTTCACCCATGCTTTCAAATCTTCAATCCTTTTTCTCAAATAAAAAATAAGAAAAGGCTGACGCTAAAGTGTCGTGTCCCTCAGCTTAACTACCTTCTGAGGGACATGACACTTTTTAATAGCGCCAGCCTTTTACTCTAATTATTTATTTATTACCAGAAACCCCCGCCGAATTGTCCGCCAGGGCCGTATTGTGGACCGAAACCAGGACCGTACTGTGGACCGTAACTTGGGCCAAATTGTGGGCCGTATTGTGGTCCAAAGCCAGGGCCATATTGTGGACCATAATGAGGACCGGCAAAACCACCACCGCCTAATCCACCAAATAAGAAAGGACTTACTGCTAATCCAGCTAAAAACGGCAGTACAGGGAAATGACGATGGTGACCATGACCATACCCTGAACCATCTCTATACATCGGATAGTAGTTCATGAGACAAAACTCCTTCTTGTGTGTTTTCACTACTTATCCTATGTACTCGCCCTCTCGAATGAGCATGTCCAATTTATGCAAATTTTTATTTGTTGCTTTCTTCTTTACCTAGTTCGTATGCTTCATTCATTACTTTTACAAGCATGTTTACCATCGGTTGAAGATCATCCATATTCAACTCGATCCCTTTTTCGTCAAGCATCGCTTTTCCTTCAGGCATATACTTCATGGCAATTTGCATAAATTTCATTTGTAACTCTGGATTTACATTCATATTATTATTCACCTCGTCCATTAGTCTTCTATAGGTAATTTACCTGTATTTACATAGCTCTCAATCGCTGAATGAATTTCAGCTTGAAATTCTTCAGGGATAATCGAACTAAATTCACCTAACGTAATTACTTCATCCTCAAAATCATAAAAGAGATTTCCGGTATCTAATTCACCGCGATTAAAACGCTCTGCTACGACCTGATATAAATGATCCACATGCTGAACGGTACTCGTTAAAACGGTGGAGTCTCCTAGATCTGATTGATCACTTACAAAGCCTATAGCGAATTGGCCATTTTTCTTGATCTCCTCAATGACAGGAATATGAAAACCGTCACCCGCTGGGTAATACACATCAATACCATTCTCATGCATCTTTGCTAAAAGATGCAATGCTGTATCGACATCTGCCCAATCTTTAACATAATCAACACTCACATCGATTTTGTTATTTTGAAATTTTGCTCCTTCTATAAACCCCTCGATTTCAGGTTGCCAAGAAAATGCGGCAATTACACCGATTTTGTTTGACTGCGTCATCTCGGCTGCGACCATCCCTGCAAAAAAGCCCATCGCATGACTGTTGAAGTGTAAGCTAGTTACATTGTCCCCAGATACTGTTCCGTTAAAACTAACAAAATGAATATCAGGGTACTTACTATTAATCTCACTAAAATAATCACTGTATACACGACCATGACCAAAGATTAAATTAACACCTTGTTCTTGGTACTCTTTTACCGCTTCTAGTACTTTAGGAAGTGAGTCAATTTCTTCTTTAAAATAAACGTCAACATTAAGTTCAGAATGAATTTTTAACAACCCTTGATATCCTTTGAAATTCCAACCTTTATCATCAATCGTATCTTCAAGTAATAATCCAACCTTTTGTAAATTAGAAGTTGTTGTGTTGCTAGCACAACCGCTTATAATTAAAACGACAAGTAGTAATAAAATGAACCGCGTTTTTTTCATAATGTAGTCACCTTAAGTCAATAACTTAATCATTTTCATAGTATAGTATGTTAATGACTTGCTATAATCCTTTCTAGATCGTTTTCTTACGATATAAATATTCAATTAAAAATCCAACTGCTAAAGAAATAATAACTACAATTCCATCGTTTATATCAGTCATATAATCTATGAGGAGAAAACTAGCAATTGTAGTTATTGAGAAAAGCAAAAAACCTATAATAACTGTTTTTGTGTTCAATTGTTTCCCCCATTATTTTATTCTACTTCAATTTTACCTAATATTTTAATAGAAGGAAAGCTAACGAATGTACCAAAATTGTCCTATTGCTAAATCTATTGTTTTCGATTTAATCGTTTCTTTAAATATTCTTCTTGTTTCTTTATTCCTTCCTCAACCGTTGTACATGGGTTAAAGCCTAATTTATCCAAACTTTTTTGATTGGAAATGAACACTTCTTCTCTAGCATTTTTCCAGCCTTTATCTTTAATTCCCGTGATCATTTCTTTTCCTTTAAACCACTGCCTTTTTTTCCCTGATGAGAAATTATAAACTTCATTCACAAACTTTGTTCTTCCTGCCAATAGTAAACCTTCAACAACATCTTCAATATATAATATATCATAAGTTGACCGATCAACAATTTCTGGAAAAGGTTTGTTCTGGATTTTTGCTTCTAACAGCTGGTGAAAAGTCATATCTTCGCGTTGCAGGGGACCATATACAGTTGGTAATCTAACGATAACAACATCCAGATCACTTTTTTTACTCTCCTGGATTAATAGTGATTCTCCTGCCATCTTCGTCAGACCGTATGGGTTAATAGGATTAGATGGTGTTCGTTCTGTAATCATTCCCGTACGTTCCCCGTACACCTGAACCGTGGAACTATAAACAATTCTTCCTTTACCAGTTACAGCTTTAATGAGATGCTGGGTAGCCTCCACATTGTGATAGATCGTCTCTCTTAAACGATTCCACTGATGATCAGTTTGAGTAGATGCTGCTAGATGAAATACCACGGTATCTTCTTCTAACATAGAAGCAAAATCGACAGCTTCTATCGGTTGTTGAATATAATGGAATAAAGAATTTCTTCCAATATGAAGCAACCTTTCCTCCCCTTGTCTTTGTTGTGTATCATTAATCAAAGAATCGATCCCAAAGACTTCAATCCCTTCTTCTATTAATCTAGAACACAAGTGAACACCAATAAACCCAAGGGCTCCTGTTACGATTGCTTTTTTCATATAATTCCTCCATTCTTTAAGAAAAGCGCAATGTTTCACGCTTTTTACGGCTGACCGTAAAGGAAAAGTGCACGACTACTGGATGCTGAGCACCGGAGCTAGACATCACCGAAAAGCGCAAGGTGCCTGCTTATCGGCGACCAGCGCTCGAGGTCCAGCAATTAGTGTCCTGGGTTCGGACACGTTTGATGGACCGAAGCGACCTCGAGCCGATGGCGCCTGGAGCTAGACATCACCGAAAAGCGCAAGGCGCCTGCTTATCGGCGACCAGCGCTGGAGGGCCCGCAATTAGTGTCCTGGGTTCGGACACGTTTGATGGACCGAAGCGACCTCGAGCCGATGGCGCCTAGAGCTAGACATCACCGAATTTTATACTTTCTATCTTTGAACAAATCCTCTCTAATGAAAGCCATCAGAGAGGACTTGATAATTTTTGTTCATATTTACGTAAAAATGAGAATATGGGCTTACTAAAATATGAAATTGATTTTCCAGGTAAATATAATTTTAAATTGATAGGACTCTTTTCTTGTAATCGATACTTTTCATACCGTTTACTGTGTTCCTCAAACCTATACTTTCGGAAACTTGTTTCATGAAATATATACAGGGGGATATTATTGTGAAACTTCCATGCATTATTTTTCTTTAAAACTTTTTCCTCGACTAATTCTTTTTCGATTTGATGTGCAGCAGACAGTTCAGTGAGTAAACGCTTATAAAACAAACGATTGTTTCGTTCATTTTTATAATAACGATAAAGGTGTAAGCACGGGTTAATCATAATAGTGGAACGAATGTTATTCTTCATTTTTTCAAAAAGTTTCAGTGCTAAAAGTGCTCCCATTCCTTCTGCAATAATATGGATATGAGGATTTAATATTTCACGTTTTAAAATATAATAGTATAGGTTTTCTGCTAACTCACAAGCTTTTTTACTCCCCCAATGCCTTCCATAGAAATTTGAAGTAAAGATCGTATATCCTTCATTTCTTAACGTATCTATAAACTTTAAACGTTCTGGATGTTGCATCCACAATGACGTTTTTTCATTTACATAATGGTCCGTATCGCCTATTAAAAGGATTGCAAATCCATTCGGTTTTTCTGGTAAATGGACAACACTCCACTGTTCATGGATACAAAAAAACCGTTCGCTTACGCTCATTTTTTCCTCATCCTCATGAATTAATTTCTCGAAGCCGCTCTATTTAATTTATGCAATCTTTCGAGAAATGCAATAACAGAACGTCAAGATTGGTTATGAGGCTACTCTTCTTCACTGATTACTTCTTGTAAAAGTATCTCTAAACGATTCTTCCCTGTTTCCGTTAAATTACTTTCGCTTTGATTTAATAACGCATCTAATTCAGCTTTTAACTCTTCCATAAAACCCTCCACGCTATGTCCCTACTTCTTATTATTCATATGTATAATCCTTAATAAAATGCTCCTATTGTAAATTTTATGTTTTATTTTTGTGTTCTTAAAATTGATAGCGGTGACTCAATATTTTCCCACTCTCACTAATGGTCTAAATAATTAAGTCACCTGTTCTAGCCTATGGCTTACGTTTTGGCATCCATTTTCTGTTTTGGTTTGATGCTTGAGGGAACGTATCTCCAGCTTTTAATTTTATTGACTTTGGATTTTGTACCATGCTTCCTGTTTCCCCTATTTCAACGTATATACCGTTATTCGGAACTTTTTGTCCAGGTACAAATTGGTGGTTTTGTCCCATCATTTTCACCCCTTTTCAATGTACATTTTTAATATAACCACTTGCTGTTTGTTTTACGTACCGTGTTATAAATTAGCGTTTTTTACTAAAAGATCTCTTTGGGAATAAAAAAAGCGTAACGGACTGCTTAATCCGTTACGCTTTTCATTTACTTATCTTCTTGAGGATTGAATTCATTTAGAATTGATTCCATAAGATCCGGTAAAACTAACAGTATGCATGAGCACTGATATTACTTAATTACCGATGCAAGAATTGCCTTTTGAACGTGTAAACGATTTTCGGCTTCATCAAAAACGACAGAATGTTGACCATCGATAATATCTGCTGTTACTTCTTCTCCACGGTGGGCAGGAAGACAGTGTAAGAATATATAATCGTTCTTTGCATGGCTTACTAATTCACTATTTACTTGATAGGGTCCAAACGCTAGCTCACGGTCTTTTTGCTCTGATTCATAACCCATACTTGCCCAAACATCAGTATAGATAATATCAGCATTTGTTACAGCTTCAACAGGATCATTCGTGATTTTAATCGTTGAACCTGTTGACTTAGCTACTTCAAACGCTTTCTCGACGATGTCTTGGTTCATTTCGTACCCTGCCGGTGTTGCTACTGCAACATCCATCCCAACTTTTGCAGCACCAATAACGAGGGAATGTGCAACGTTATTCCCGTCTCCAACGTATACGAGCTTATTTCCTTTAAACGTGCCCTTTTGTTCATAAATCGTTAATAAATCCGCTAATGCTTGGCATGGGTGGTAATAGTCTGTCAGCGCATTGATAACAGGAACTGTTGAATATTTTGCTAGTTCTTCTACTTTTTCATGACTATTCGTTCGTACCATGATCGCATCAACATATCGTGATAAAACTTGTGCTGTATCCGAAATAGGTTCTCCACGCCCAATCTGTAGATCACGAGGACTTAAAAATAATGCATGTCCTCCTAGCTGGGTCATACCAACTTCAAAGGAAACACGAGTTCTTGTCGAAGCATTTTCAAAGATCATTCCTAAGGATTTTCCTTGTAAAACATTCGAACTCTTTCCTTCTTTTTGCTCTCTCTTCATTTGACTTGCCAATTCTAATAAGTAAAAAATTTCATCCGAACTAAAATCAAGTATTGTCAAAAAATCTTTTCCTTTTAGTTGATTAGCATCGATTTTCGTTTCATATTGAAGCATACGATCACATCCTTATACACTTGATTTTGTACGGTGCATCCATTCTTGAATGGAAATTACCTCGTCCGCTTTTCCATTTATACTATTTAACATCATCGCTAGCGTTGTCGTCTCTGTAATGACCGAAACCCTGTGCTTTAATGCTTGCTGCCTTTGTTCTTTCCATGTTTTATAACCCTTTTTTGGAATACTAATATAAGCTGCTGCATCATCCTGCTCCACCCACTCTTGGAAAGGAAGTTGTTTTTCTTCAACAATTGTAAAACCTAGTTCGATAATCTTTTGCGCAAGAGGTTGGAATTCCGCCAGTTCTTCCACAGCAACGTCAACAAACATCGTTCCTTTTTGACGATATACAGGTGGAATATGTCCCTCACTCCAAGCAAATGCTTTCTTCATTGCCTCTTCAACAGTATTACCGATACTGATTAATTCTCCAGTCGATTTCATTTCAGCTTCAAGTATCGGATCTAAACCGGAAAGTTTACTGTATGAGAAGATCGGTGCTTTCACAGTGTAGTAATTTGTTTCAGGCAGGTACCCTGTCGGTAAGCCGAGACTTCGTAACGATTGACCTAATAAAAGCTTTACAGTTACATCCACCATGTTCAATCCTGTTACTTTACTTAAGATCGGAACGGTTCTTGATGCACGCGGATTTATTTCAATTACATAGAGTTGATTTTCATAATGAACAAACTGAATATTGAAAATGCCTTTAAAATCCATACCTGCAGCAATCTTTTTTGTATAGTCATATACCAGCTGCTTTACTTGTTCAGCTAATGAAAATGGCGGTGTCACTGCCATACTGTCTCCTGAATGAACACCTGCTTTTTCAATATGTTCAAACATGCCTGGAATTAAAATATCATCCCCGTCTGTCAAAGCATCCACTTCAATTTCAATGCCAGGATAATAAGCATCGATTAAGATTGGAAAGACAATCGCTTGATCTTCTGAATTAATATAATCGATCATTTCTTCACGACTTGTGACAATCACCATTCCTTGGCCACCAATAACATAAGATGGACGCAGTAAAACCGGATAGCCGATTTTCACCGAATGCTCCAGCAATCCAACTTCATCGTAAGCTGTAACACCTGGGATATGCGGGACATTGACACGTTTCATAAAATCATAAAAACGTTTTCGGTCTTCAAGTTGGTCTATCGTATCCATCGTCGTTCCATAAAGCTGAACTCCAGCTTCCTCCAGCCCTTGAACAAGAGAAATTGCAGTTTGGCCGCCTAACTGTACGATGACACCTTCTACATTTTCTAGTTCCACCACATTTAAAACATCCTCAACAGTTAGCGGTTCAAAGTATAATCGATCTGCCATTTCATAATCCGTACTTACTGTTTCAGGGTTATTATTCATAATGATGGCTTCATAGCCGAGATTTTTTAAACTAATCGCACCATGAACCGAGCAATAATCGAATTCTATTCCTTGCCCTATGCGAATAGGTCCTGAACCCACAATTAATATTTTCTTCTTTGTACTTGAGACATCAACATCATGTTCACCATGCCAGCTCGAATAATAATAAGCTGTATTCGCTGTAAACTCAGCTGCACACGTATCCACCATTTTATAAGAAGGGAAAATACCGAATGCTTTCCTCTTCATTCGAACGTCGTGTAAAGATACATTCCAAACTTTACTTATCCATTCATCAGAAAAACCGTAGCGTTTATATTTGATAAGCTCATCTTCTTGGACTTCACTTAAAGATGTCTTGCTAATTTCTTCTTCAATCTCTATAAGTTGCTTAAAACTATTTAAAAAGTATAAATTAATCTTTGTTCTTTCATGTATACTGTCAATCGTAATTCCACGACGTAACAATTCTAATATGGAAAAGAAACGGCGATCATCTGCCTTTTCTACAACTTCCCACAACTCAGCATCCGACCATTTTTTTAGAGCCGGTAAAAGCAAGCCATCTGCTTTTATTTCTAAAGATCGAACCGCCTTTTGGATCCCGCTTTCTAAATTTCTTTCAATCGCCATTACTTCACCGGTTGCCTTCATTTGGGTTCCTAAGCGTCGGTCAGCATTGACAAATTTATCAAACGGCCATCGGGGAAATTTTACGACGACATAGTCAAGGGCAGGTTCAAAGCTTGCGTATGTGTGTCCAGTTACTGGATTAAGAAGTTCGTGAAGATGATAACCTATACTTAACTTCGCCGCCATACGAGCAATCGGATACCCGGTTGCTTTTGATGCAAGTGCTGATGACCTGCTGACACGCGGATTTACTTCGATTAAGTAATACTGTTTACTTTCAGGATCCAGTGCGAATTGAATATTACATCCCCCAACGATACCTAATGCTCGAATGATTTTAACTGAAGCAGATCTAAGCATCTGGTATTCAACATCTGTTAACGTTTGTGAAGGAGCTACAACGATGGAGTCACCTGTGTGAATACCGACTGGATCAATATTTTCCATATTACAGACGGTTATGCACGTATCGTTATCATCACGCATGACTTCATATTCAATTTCCTTAAATCCTGCAATACTTCGTTCGATTAAGCATTGCGTTATCGGGCTGGCAGCAAGACCACCTTTTACGATATACCGAAGCTCATTTTCATCTGCCGCGATACCGCCTCCAGCACCACCTAACGTATAAGCTGGGCGGATAATAATCGGGTATCCGACAGAATTGGCAAACGATACAGCATCCTTTTCTGTTGAAACGATTTGACTTTCAGGAACAGGCTCGTTCAGCTCATTCATTAAGCTGCGAAACTCTTCCCTGTCTTCTCCTTTCATAATAGAAGCAATAGGTGTACCTAATAGTTGAACATTATACTTTTCTAAGATCGCTGCTTTATGAAGAGCTAGTGCTAAATTCAGTCCAGTTTGACCACCTAGTGTTGCTAATAGACCATCTGGCTTTTCTTTTTGAATTATTTTCTCAATACTCTCAACTGTAAGCGGTTCGAAATAAACTACGTCTGCACACGCTTCGTCAGTCATAACAGTTGCTGGATTGTTATTTACGAGAATAACGCGGATTCCTTCTTCTTTTAGTGCGAGACATGCTTGTGTACCTGCATAATCAAACTCTGCTGCTTGCCCGATGACAATTGGACCTGAGCCGATTACAAGCACTGACGATATCGACGTAATTTTAGGCATAAGCTTTTTCTCTCCTCTTGCTGCTCATTTCTGTTATGAAAACCGAAAAAATTTCTTCACTATCAGACGGTCCAGGGTGTGCCTCAGGATGGAATTGTACAGACGCTACTGGTAACTCTGTATGAATAAGCCCTTCAACTGAACCATCATTAATGTTTTTATATCGTGCAATTAATCCCGTCCCTTGTAATGAAGCATCTTTCACTACATAACTGTGATTTTGTGACGTCATATATACTCTTTTCGAATATAAATCTTGGACAGGTTGATTCGCACCGCGATGACCGAAGCGAAGCTTCTCTGTATCAGCCCCGAATGCTAACGCTAACAGTTGATGTCCTAAACAAATGCCGAAAGTTGGATAGTCCATTGCAAGTTTTTTGATATCATGGAGTTGAGTTGCCATCTGTTTGGGGTTACCGGGACCATTGGATAATAAAATGCCGTCAGGTTTCAAACCTGCGATTGTTTCATACGTTGTATCATAAGGTACGACCGTCACTTTGCAGTCATATTTCAGCAAAGTATCCACAATTGATTTTTTAAATCCGAAATCAAGAAGAACGACATGTGAATCCCCTTCACCATAAGTAACAATCTCTTGAGTAGAAACTTCTTTTACAAGGTTTAAGTTTTCAATCGGCTCATATTGTTCAAAGTTCACTCGACTTAGATCTGTCGTTAAAATCGCTCCCATATCACCAAGTTCACGGATACGTTTAACAACTGCCCGCGTATCAACTCCAGTTAGCATAGGAATACTCGATTGCTGGCAATTGTCTTGGAATGAGGATTTTGATTCATAATGGAAACCACTTGAATTACATTCACTCATAATTACACCTGAAACTTGAGGTTGAAGACTCTCATTATCTATATCATTCACTCCGTAATTGCCGATCAGCGGATACGTAAATACAACAATTTGACCTTTAAATGAAGGGTCGGTTATTACCTCTTGATACCCAGTCATTCCCGTAAAAAAAACGACTTCTCCATACACATCCGCTTCCGTGCCGATCCATTCTCCTTCGAATGTTTCCCCTGTGGAGAGCACTAAATAGCCTTTCATTCCTTTTCCTCCTCAGCACACTCAATGTCCGTATATTTATTTCTGTTAAAGTATTTTTATTCAATTATCTGTAAAAAAAATTCTATTTCCCTCTAATTCTAGTCCTTCTTTATAACACTTCAGCTAGAACTGTTGCTGCTTGTTCTAGTTGCTCATTCGTCACTGTTAACGGCGGTAATAACCGGATAACAGTTGGACCAGCACTTAGTGCAAGAAATCCCTTTTCACGCATCTTTGTTATCAACGTTCCGACTTCACCGTCACATTCAATACCAATCATTAATCCTTTACCTTTAATTTCTTTAACAAAATTAGAAGAGGTTAATTTTTCATTTAATAATTTTTTAAAATAGTTGCCTTTTAATTCTACTTCCTGAAGAAATTCCGGTTGGAACACTTGTGACATAACCGCACACGCTGCTGCAGTTGCTAATGGATTCCCACCGTAGGTTGACCCGTGGCTTCCTGGTCCAAAAGCTTCCTTTAGTTTTTCTTTTCCGATAACTGCACCGATTGGAAAACCGTTTCCTAGTCCTTTCGCTGAAACGATAATATCCGGTGAAAGATTATAGTGCTCATAAGCGAACGCTTTCCCCGTTCTTCCGATACCTGTCTGTACTTCATCCACAATCAATAATAGGTCATGATCTATGCAAAGCTGTTGAAGTTCTGCCATAAATTGTGGATCTGCAGGGTGAACTCCACCTTCTCCTTGAATGACTTCAATCATAACGGCAGCCACTTTGTCATCTATTAAACTTTTAACTGATCCAATGTCATTGAATACGGCATATTCAAACTGCGGAAGTAACGGTCCATAACCTTCATGGATTTTTTCTTGTCCTGTTGCAGACATCGATCCGAATGTACGTCCGTGAAAAGACTGTTTAAAAGATATGATCTTCCACTTTCCTGTATATTTTCTAGCGAGTTTGATCGCTCCTTCATTTCCTTCAGCCCCGCTATTACAGAAAAAAACATAATCGCCGCAAGAGTGTTCCGTTAGCATTTGTGCTGCTTGCTCTTGAGTAGGTATATGAAATAAATTAGAAACGTGCCACACTTGATCTAACTGTTCTTTTACTTTTTGATGAACGACTGGATGGTTATGACCTAAATTACATACACCAATTCCAGAGGTAAAATCTAAATATTCTTTTTCGTTCGTATCAATTAATATTGCACCTTCTGCTTTTTGGACAGTTACATCCCATCTAGCGTACGTTGGAAAAATAGAACTCATGTTAAAGCCACCTTTTCTTTAATAACTTTCGTCCCAACGATTGAGCCGTGCTTCGTTAATGAAGTTCCTTTTCCATTGACAATCATCACCGCTTCAATCTTTCCTTGCAGACTTTTTATGGCTGCTTTCACTTTCGGAATCATGCCACCGTAGATCGTCCCAGTCTCAATTAAATGCTCAACCTCTTCTGTTGTCACTTGTTCAAGTAAAGTTCCATTTTTTAAAATACCAGGCACATCGGTTACAAACAACAGCTGTTTGGCATTTAAAGCGTCTGCAATCACTCCAGCCGCAGTATCGGCATTAATGTTGTAACGTTCTCCGTCTTCTCCTATTCCTATCGGTGCGATAACAGGAACTAAGTCGTTTTCGATAAGCTGTTCAAGCATTCCCTTATTTATTGAGACAGGTTCTCCGACAAATCCAAGCTTTTCTTTATCAATTGGTGCAGCTGTCATTAACTTCCCGTCACATCCTGATAATCCAATACTGTTTAATCCAGCAGCTTGTAATTTAACCACTAAATTTTTGTTAACTTTTCCGCAAAGAACCATCTCTGCCGTATCTAAAACATCTTTTGTTGTTTTGCGTAAACCGTTAATAAATTCACTTTCTATTTTCATTACTGTTAATAGCTTATTAATCTCAGGGCCACCTCCATGGACGATCACTGGTGCTTTTCCTGCATCTTTTAAAGATTTAATACTAAGAAAAAACTCATCTGAAAGTTCCCCGATTGTACTACCTCCACATTTAACAACGACAATCTCTTTCATAGTTCTCCCCTCATCGTTATCGCTTACGTACGATAACCTGCATTTATTCTGACGTAATCATACGTTAAATCACAACCCCAAGCTTTACCAAAACCATCGCCGACATGTAAATCTACTTTTATAATAATATGTTCATTGTTTAAGTAAGCCGTTGCTTCCTCTTCAGAAAACGAAACTGGTTGACTCATCTTCAATGTTTCAATCGGCCCTAACGCAATATCTATTGTTTCTGGATCAATGTCAGCACCACTGTAACCTATTGCACAAATAATACGTCCCCAGTTTGCATCCGTTCCGAAGATAGCTGACTTGACTAAGTCGGACCCTACGATTTGCTTTGCAACCTTCCCCGCTTCCTCGTCACTTTTAGCACCCTTCACTTCAACTTCAATTAATTTCGTTGCGCCTTCACCATCACGAGCAATCTTTTTCGATAATCCTTCACACGTCTTCTCTAGTGCTGTGAGAAAATCTGACCAATTTGGGTGCTCTTCAGTCAACGGATCGTTATTCGCTAAGCCGCTAGCCATAACAACGACCATATCATTTGTTGACGTATCTCCATCAACAGTAATTCGATTAAACGTTTTGTCTGTAACATACGATAATGCTTTTTGTAAATCTTTTGGTTCAATGTTTGCATCTGTTGTTACAAAACCAAGCATTGTCGCCATATTCGGATGGATCATTCCGGACCCTTTTGCCACGCCGCCAATCGTAATTTCCTTCCCATCGACAAGCGTCTTATAACACGCATGTTTCTTTACGGTATCTGTTGTTAAAATAGCCTCATTAAAACGATTCGCACCCTCAAATGATGCTTCAGGCTCTAGTTCTGCTATCCCTTTTCTAATCTTATCCATCTGTAAAAATTCGCCAATCACTCCAGTTGAAGTGACGGCTACCTGATGAACAGGTATTGAAAACTTCTCTGCTCCAAGTTGACGCATTTCGTATGCGTCTTCCAACCCTTTTTTTCCTGTACAGGCATTCGCATTTCCGCTATTTACAATTACAGCTCTAAGCTTTCCTTCAGTGGCAATGCTTTCTTTTGTTACTTTTAATGGCGCTGCTTGAACTTTATTTAATGTATAAACAGCTGCACTGCTAGCAGGTACTTCACAAATGATTGCTCCTAAATCGAGTCGTCTCTTTTTAACAGCTGTATACACTCCTGCTGCTGAAAATCCTTTTGGTGTAATAACTGTTCCACCGTCAACTGCAGTCACTGTTTCCACTTTATTACTTAACGTATTCATTCTGTAATCCACCTCTCGTTATTCCAATGGCTTAAGGGTATGTCGGGATATAGTTTAATCCTGAAGTCTCCTCAAATCCGTTCATTATATTTAAGTTTTGAATTGCCTGACCTGCCGCGCCTTTCATTAAATTATCAATGACTGAAACAACCGTTATTCTCCCCGTTCGGTCATCATATGTCACACCAATATCACAGTAATTAGTACCGTATACTTCTTTTGTCGATGGGTATTCCCCTGTTTTTCTAACTCTGACAAACGGTGCATTCTTATAGGTTTCTTCAAAGAGGTCGCGCAGCTCTTTTTCGGTTAATTGGCTGTTCGCACTATTCATATAAATAGTAGACATGATCCCTCTTGTCATTGGTACAAGATGTGTACTAAATGTAACAAACGGAACCTCACTTCCATAAACATTTAATCCTTGCTCAATTTCAGGGATATGTTTATGTTGATTGACTTTGTATATTTTAAAATTATCATTCATTTCACTAAAGTGAGTAACCGGTGAAGGTGACCTGCCTGCACCTGAGACTGCTGACTTAGCATCAATGATAATGCTTTTATTATCAATTAAATCATTTTTCACAAGTGGTAATAACCCTAGTAGTGTTGCTGTTGGATAACACCCTGGATTGGATATTAATTCAGCTGATTGTATCTTTTCTTTTTCCCATTCTGGTAAACCATATACTGCTTTTTCTAGTAGACTAGCATTTGCCGCATCAATTCCATACCATTGTTCGTAGACTTTTCCATCGACTAACCTTAGATCGCCAGATAAATCAATGACTTTCAGCCCCGCCTCTAACAGTTGACCGGAAATGTCCCTTGATACTCCTGGTGGTGTAGATAAAAATACAACGTCTGCCTGCTGTTTAATTAGTAACGGGTCAATGTCTTGTAAAACTAAATCTGTGATGCCTTGCAGATGCGGGTAACTTTCACTTATCTTAATTCCTTGTTGTGAGGAAGAGTGAACAGAACGTAACTCAACCTCTGGATGATTATGTAATAGCCGGATTAGATCTGCTCCGCCGTAACCTGTTGCTCCGATAATTGCTGCTTTCATTGGTTCTCCTCCTCCAAAAAATTGTTTAAAAATTTTCAACCAATTCCATATTCTTCACGTTGTGTATTATTATAATTATGAATAAAAATAAATGCAACTGTATTTTTATTTTTAGTTGAATTTTCTTACACTTGTTTTTATTTATCCTATACTAACAACAAAAAGTATGATGAACTCGGACATTTCTTGCCGATTTATCATCATACACTTCTATTCTTTTTCATAATTTATACAGAAGCACAAAAAAACGTGTAGAAATTCTCTACACGTTCTTTTAATAAATATAAATCTCTTAATGATAGCAAGTTAATAGTTTATAAGGTAGCGTTTAGAATTTGAGCCGTCAATGCCCTTGTAAATTATTGTTGTAAGTATCGTTTTATATCATTGATAATCGGTTCTGGGTCTGCTTTTAAACCATCGTACGATCGAATAACATTTCCTTCTTCATCCACTAAATAGAAACTCGTCCCATGCATAATATCCTCACCGTCTGGTAATGGCTGAACGATCGTTTGGAAAGATTGTTTGGCGATCTCTGTAATTTCCTCTTCTGAAAATCCAGTTAAAAACATCCAGCGTGAAAAATCAGCATCATTATTTTCACCATACTTGTTTAATCGTTCAGGGGTGTCAAATTCAGGATCAACCGTAAATGATACCATCTTTACGTCTAAGCCTTCTTCTTCAAGGGCATATTGCAAGACTCTAAAATTCGGTGTCATTAAATTACAAACAGTCGGGCAGCGTACGAAAATCATATTCGCAATCCACATGGTACCTTGTAAATCTTCATTTGTGACCGTTTCTTCAGATTGGTTCACAGCTGTAAAAGGGATAATTGATAATTCAGCTGGAGTAAGATCTACAACACTGGCATCCTTCTTGTCCGTGTGATAGATCCAACCACACCCACTCAGGAGAACAGCAAATGCTAGTACTGGTAAGAGTATCTTACATTGTTGAAATAGATGTTTAAAATGACGTTTCATAATAACAACTCCTATAATAAAACTTCAATAAGTGAGGACGTTACTCCCCACTCATTGACAAAATACTATAAATTAATTTTTAATCGTATGAGTAGCTGGAATATCACTGATTGAAGGTCCTTCAGATTGCTTTTCTTTCTTAATCCATTGCTTAAATACATAACCTAGTGTAAACCCGTACGTAATTTCCTGCATGATTTTCATCAATATCCCTGCTAACTGCTGATCAGATCTGGGGTTAATCGGTGAAAATGGATTGGCACCACTCGAAAATAAATTGTATGGAATTTCAGCACCTGCAGGTAAACAAAACGCCATTACTGTTGCCCATGTATTTGGATCGGTATATACACTATACATAGCTGTCGGCGCGAAGATAATTAGTGCACAAGCTGGTGTAATTAAAATACCATTAGCAAAGATATAACCCATTCTGCGTAAATCTGAAAGCTGCGCCTTGCTCGGTATCGGTGAAATCATATGCCACCACATTAGTGTTGCAGCAACAAACAACAGCATTTCATAACCACTATGAAGAACGATGTTTTTCATTAAGAAATCAAAGATGTTTGGTAAATGATAAACAGAGAAAAGAAAATTGAAAAATAGCACGCCAATAAGCGGGTTAAAAAATAACTTCCCTACTCTTGCAAAGATGGTGCCTTTTGCTTTTTGAATAATGGCACGAAAAACCCATTTAGGCATCCCTAAAATAAATAAAGGTACTGCTATAAAGTAAGCAAAAACCATTTGGGCCATATGGAAGCTAATCATTAAGTGGCCAGCAACATATAAAGGGCTTCCCCAACCAAGATAAAGAGCAAACAAACCAAGGATGAAATACGTTTTTTGGCTGGTTGATACAGGCTCTGACCCTACAAAGCGGTTTCTCCATTTGCCGACAAGTCTAAAATAAAGAAAACCGACTAAAATTAATATAATGATGAGCTCTGGTGTCCATAGCGCACGAAAACCAAAGTTTGTAAATAATTGTTGTAACACTTTGCCTTCCTCCTATCGAGTGCATTTCAAATTAAATTATAGGGAATAAAATAACCATAGATAGTTTAAATAGAAGATATATGATACTCTCGTTAATAACTATAGCACACTTTACTGCTTTTCCTAAGCTGTAAAGTGATGGCTAATTTCTAACAATATTTTGAACATAAAGGAGCTATATTATGAGCAATACTCATTTAATTGCCCTTGACCTAGATGGGACACTATTAAAGGACGATAAAACAATTTCAGAACGAACGAAACAAACGATTGAGTTAGCGAAAGCTCAAGGACATATTGTCTGTATCTCAACAGGAAGACCATACAGGGCGAGTGTACAATATTATAATGAATTAGCACTTACAACACCAATCGTAAATTTTAATGGGGCATTTGTTCATCACCCTTTAGATCATTCGTTTGGTTACTTTCATACTCCCTTAGATGTGAAAACAGCAAAGACGATTATTGAAACGTGTGAAGCATTCAGGGTCAATAATATTATGGTAGAAGTCATCGATGATTATTACCTTCGTTATTACGATGAAGTTTTTATTGAAAATTTTACATTAGGACAAAACCCTGTTGATTATGGAAATTTACTTAAAATCCTTCAAGATGATCCAACATCTGTACTTGTCCATCCGAAAGATGAGCATGTTAATGACCTTCGAAATTTATTAGATGAAGCTCATGCGGAAGTGGTTGATCAGCGATCTTGGGGTGCTCCATGGAACATTATTGAAATTATCCGTGCAGGAATGAATAAAGCAATTGGTCTGAAACGAATTGCGGATTATTACCACATACCGAAGGAAAGGATTATCGCATTCGGTGATGAGGATAATGACCTTGAGATGATTGAATTTGCTGGCACCGGTGTTGCGATGAAAAACGGCATATCTCAATTAAAATCGATTGCAAACGAAATTACGTTAAGTAATGAAGAAGATGGTATCGCCATCTATCTGGAAGAAAAGCTTAACCTTAAAACTACATAAGACGCGTGCTCCTCGGAAAAAATATGATTGCGTGAGAAGTATTTCTCTCTTCAATCTTTTAAAAAGGAGCAAACACACATGAGTAAACGATCACGATCAAAGCGCGAAATTCAACAAGGCAAAGATGCTGTTCAACCGAATAATGAACGCTACAATAACGTAACAACAATGGCTGAGGCTGAAAAAACAAATCGTAACACAGGCAGGGACTGCGATGAGTAATCAACTGTTACAAGAAGCTAGAACTGCTGTTGAATTAGCCGAGCAAATGACGCAGCACGCTGTTACACCAGAAGAAATGCAAGCTGCTCAAATTCAGGTTGAAAAAGCTAGAAATAATTTACTCTCAGCTTTTGCCAATTCAACGACAGCTCAAAAAGAGCAATTAGAAGAAATTCAACAGTCACTTAACCAAATTGATAATGAATATCAGTAAAAACTAGTCAGAACCTCACTTAATCTTGGTTTCCCCTGATATAAGTGAGGTTTTTTCATATTATAATGATAAACAACTTTTCACTTCCACATCTCAATACTGTTTAGATCATTTTCTGGGTAAAATGACACCAGACTATCACATCTTCATTATTAAAGCAGCTAAATGTAAATTAAATCCATTTTAACTAACAAGATTCGACTTATTACCCTACCCCCTCTATAAGTTTTATGTTAATCTATTAAATGGAGAATCGTTTAAAAGATGTGAACTAGTAGTAATTTATAGACTAGTATTGAATATACTTGTCTTGAATAGGGGGACTAGGGTTTATGAAAATTTTTGAAGTTCCAACAGATGCAGATCAATCTTTACGCATTCGTATCGCCGATCTTCTAATGGGACAAATGGAGACTTTGGGTAAAGAGGATGCTTATGATCTACTTTTAGAGGCTATTAATCTTGCTCTCCAAGAAGGTTCTTCTGCACATATTTTTGTAGCAGAATTGGAGGGGGCAATTATCGGTGCTGCATTTTTTAATATTGGAATTAGTATTACAAAAGGCGGCCATTATATATGGTTAAACGACTTATATGTTCATAAGGAATACAGAAATCGCGGAATTGCCAAAAAGCTCCTGCTCAAAATCATTTATTGGTCAGAAAATGAAGATATTAAAGGAATTGAGTTAGAAACAGGAATTAATAATGAAGCAACCAAGGCTTTATATAATTCTTTAGGCTTTTATGACATTATTTCAAAACGATACGGGTTTAGGTTTTAGAACTGTTGAATTCAAATTCAACAGTTTTATTTTTTACTTCTTTTTTATTTTCGTTGTTCATAGTATAGTAGCAACCTTTAGAAATCTCAGTCATGACAGCGATAAAGGAGTGTGGCCCGTGTCTTATTATTACTACGAAGCAGAATTTAGCAACCTTCATGTGGAACTGTCCAAGCATGCACTCCATCAGTTTATTAAAAAAATGATGAATGAAAATTTCTCACTCTTCTGGCGGTATGAAGACGATACGATCTTACTCATTATTGACAACCATGAAACACTTTACGAAATACCATTCATCCGTAACAATGATTTTCTTACATTGGATGTCGACTACTTGACTGTAAATGACGAAATCATTGTGGAAGCACTCGAAGTCATCATCTCTCGGTTCAATGGGAATGGAGTAGTAAAAAAGTTCACTGGTACTGGGGGCCCCCATTACATCACTAGTTATAAGACGGGGAGTATTCAGTCTATTATCGAAATTGATGGGAGTGAAAAAATTATTATGAATAGGAATGGTTCAATTGTAGAATATAGGGAGTATGGTCATAATCTAGAGCCTCAAACGGTTTACAACATTACAAAAATGGAGATTGATTACGAACTGATGGAATTACATGAGGCAATTCAAGAAAACGATGAACAAAAAATAAAAAACCATAAAAAACGACTGAGGAAATTACTTAACCGCAAAGAAGAAGTATCTCAACTTTTATAAGCTAGTATATACACCCTTAGATCAGCAACGTTTGTTAGAACTTCACTTCCAAGGTTTTTTCATTTAAACTTACCTTTACGTTCATTACATTCCATGGAACAAAAAAAGAGGCTGACTCTTAGTATGTGTCAGATTCCTCTTAAACAACGATAGCTGCTACATAAATGTAGGAACTATCTTTAATAGGAGGAACACATATTTCAGTCAGCCTCTATTTCCATCAAAGCTTCTCAGTGCTCTTTTTTAACTTCCCCTCGCAAGTTTTTTCATTTTACGCTTAGCTATAGCTGCGTATAGTGCAGGCACTAAAAGTAAGGTAAAAAACGTCGAGAAGAATATTCCTGAAATGATCGAAATCGCTAACGGTGTAAACAACACATCGCCGCTAAGTGCTATCGGAACTAGTGCCCCAATTGCCGTTAAAGCCGTTAGTAAAATTGGACGTAATCTTGCTCTCCCCGCCTCAATAACTGCTTCTTTTAATGACGAACCAGCTCTAATTCTCTGTTCGATAAATTCAATAAGAACAATAGAATTACGAACTACGATACCAGCTAACGAAACAACCCCCATCATCGCCATAAAACCTAATCCTGTTTGAGTGATGAACAGACCAATGACAGCACCTGAAATGGCCAGATACACCGTACTCATCACCAGTATTGGCGTAGATAAAGAATAGAATTGAAAAGCCATTACGATATAGATAAGAAAGACAACTACAATGAAAAGTTTTCCTACTTCAATAAAGAAATCACTTCTAGCTTCAGTTTCCCCGCCGACAATTATCGAATAATCTTCACTCAATGAATAGCCTTCAATAACGTCATCAATTTTTGCTTCTAGTGATGTTTTCATATCTTCTCTTGGATAAACTCTTAAAGTTACTGTTCTTTCCCCGTTCTCATGCGGGATGCGTTGTATTTCTTCTGAATATTTCTCAGTTAACAACTCATCGAAACCAATGAAAGCAGGCGGTCCTTGGGCTGTTTCAACTGGAACAAAAAGCTCAGATAAATCGAGATCACCATTTGTAGCAGCCCCCTCAATGATTAGCCTCATATCATAATAATTGAAACTATCGTCAAATTGACCTACTGGAATACCTTCTGTTACTAAACGAATTTGTTGACTGATTTCTTTCATTGTAATTCCGTATTCATCTAATTTACTACGGTCGGGGTCCAATACAGTTGTTGGCCAAGGCTGACCGACATCATCAACAACAATCCGTGTTTCTTCCATTTGAGCAATGGAGCTTCTTAAATCACCAGTGATTTCAAGAAGTGTTTCAATTTCCTTACCTGATACTTTAATAGCAATTGGCGCACCGACTGGTGGACCTGCCTCAATTGTTGTTAACTTTGTTTCAACTGATGGATACTCCTCTTGTAATATGTCACTCCACTTACTAATTGTTTCTTCTGCTGACTGCTCTTCTTTATCGACACGTACGAGTAATTGCCCTGTATTTTCACCAGGTCCTGTTAACACTGAACCGAATAATGGCGGAAGTCCCGTACCTGTAAAGCGAGATACTTCAATAACTGATTGATCTTCCCTCATTCGCTCCTCGATTGATGCTAACAGTTCATCTGTCTGTTCGATCGTCATTTGAACGGGCGCGATCACATCAACTGTCACTTCTTGACGATCTGCACTTGGAAAAAAGACAACCGGAATAAACGGAACCAAACCGTATACAGCTGTACATAAGATAAGACCCAATATTCCAATTCGTAAAGGTTTTCGTACAATGTTTCCGAGGACCTTATCTGCATACCAGTCGGCAAGCCGGTCAATAGGTTTGCCAAGTAAACCATTATCAAACTTTTCAACCCTTTTTCGCTTTTTCTGACGCCATACACGATAAATAGGTACTAGTGTTAGCGAGATGATGGTGGAAGCAATAATGGTAGTAATGAGTACACTTGGTAGTGCACGAATAAAATCACCGCCGCTTCCGGTAATAAAGACAAGTGGTAAAAATGTAAAAACAATCGCTAACGTTGATGTGATAATGGAGACTCTGACTTCTCTCGTACCATTTAAAGCCCCTTCTAGCGGCGAGTCACCGAGTTTATATCGACGTTCAATGTTATCATTTACAACGATCGCATCATCGACTAAGATCCCTAACGCTATAATAAATCCAATAATTGATATTTGATTTAAATCTACCCCTAAATAAGGTAATGGAATTAACCCTAATAAAATAGAAGTTGGAATTGCTAGCGCAACAATAACAGCTGAAGCAAAGTTTAATCCTAACAGCGTTACAATGATGACCACACCAACAGCGATTGCAAATGAAATTGCTAAATCAGTGAAAATTTCTGTGACAATATTATCTTGAGTATAAAAAAGATCGACCGACACAGAAGCTGGAAGACTTTCACTTAACTCAGATACTCTTTCATCAATCGTTCGGTGAAGAGAAGGTACATCAATTCCTTTCTCGGGAATAACTGTAAATGAGATCGCTCGTTTTCCTTCATACGTAATAATATCTGTTGGTTTTTCATACCGAAGTTCAACTTGACCAAGTTCATTCAACGCAATTGGGTCTCCTTCATTTGAAAACCCTACAACCAATTGACTGAGTTGATCAACATCTTTTACTACTGGCAGCTTTAATTGGGTTATACTACCGTTGCGTTCCTGTTTCCCCAGTGGAACTTGATCAAATTCACCTTCTAATGCTGCCAAAATACTTGGAAGGAATATACCGTTTTCATTCATCTTTTCTTGTTCAAGTGTTATAAGTAACTCTTGAACCGGTACTCCTTTTACTACCGTTCCTTTTATTCCTGGAACCGACTCAATTGTTCTTTGCCAATCCGCGATTTGCGGCTGCAAAGCATACAACTCTTCGTAACTCCCATCTGTAACGAGATGGTACGAAGATAACGCACCTAACGCTCGATCATCACTAATAGAAGAAGATAAGGCGCCTTCAGGAAATGAACCTGAGATATTTGCTATTGATTGACTGACTTTTGATAAAACCTTTTCTTGATCCATTCCTTCATCTAATTCTATGACGATTGTAGAAACACTAGCTGCTGAAATCGATGTGTGTTTATTAATCCCTTCTATTTTATCTAATTCTTCCTCAATCGGTACGGTTATCGATCGCTCGACTGTCTCTGGATCAGCCCCAGGATAAATCGTTGAAATCGAAGCTACAGGCAGTGAAATCTCGGGTATTTCACGTTGCGGCAATTGAAAGAAAGTAATTAAGCCTACCAGTGTTAAAAAGAATAAAAGCATTAACGTAATTTTTGATTTTTCGATTAACCAATCGAACATAGCTTCCGCCCCCTATAATAACAAACGTTATACATTTGTTATACAGCATGATCAACATAATTACAACTAATATTTCTCAACTAACAAAACAAAGGGCACGATAGCTTGTTACAGTGAATAATAAATAATCATTGTAGCTATCGCATCTTCTTCGCCTTTATTAGCGTAATTATGCTTATAATGGGCAGAAAAGCGAATTCCCTCACCCTCGCCTACTGTAAACGTTTCTTCAGCAATTTTAAGTTCCATCGTTCCCTTCTCAATGAATATATATTCCTCTACTCCATAAGCATGAGGGTCAGATTGATGATTACAACCCGGTTGGAGAATAAGAGAAAATATTTCGAAAGGTTTTTGATACTCCTTCGGAAACAGCGGGTAAACTTGTACAACTCCTTTTTCCTCGATTAACGGCTCAATTTCTCTTCGATTTACTTTTTGTATAAACGGTTTTTCTTCCTCTATGAACGTTGTAAACGGTACTTTTAAACCATTTGCAATCTTCCATAGTGTACTAACGGTAGGGTTGGATTCACCGCGTTCAATTTGTCCAAGCATTGGCTTACTAACTTCTGTTAACTGAGCAAGCTTATCTAGACTCAACCCTCTTTCCGCCCTTATTTGCTTTAACCTTTTACCTATAATTTGATTTAAATTCACTTTACTCATCTGGAAAAATTCTCCTTGAAATTATGTATATTATAGTTTACAATTCAGTATATCATAACGTACAGATCACTGCTTGTTATTCACATGCTTTACCATCCTAAATAAAACCTACAATTATATTATTCTAGAAGTGAGGGAATAGAATGGCAACATTAGTAAGCGCTAATCAGCCAAACAACTCTTTTATGAAGGGGATTTTCGCCGGTATTGGAATAGCCATCGGTTATACACCAGCAGCCATTACATTCGGTCTTTTAGCAAAAAGTACTGGCTTAGGTTTTACAGAGACCGTTGCGATGAGTATGTTTGTATTTGCTGGAGCCGCACAATATATGGCGCTTAATTTAATTGCAATTGGTACAGGTGCTCTTGAAATCATATTTACGACGTTTATCGTTAATATTCGTCACCTGCTCATGAGTGCTGCTGTAAGTGAAAAAGTAGAACACGAACATCCGATAAAAAAAGCATTGTACTCATTTGGAATTACAGATGAAGTATTTGCAGTTACGACAACCCAAGAAGGTACTGTTAAAACCGGCTTTATCGTCGGCGTAGCTTCTATTGCCTATGGTAGTTGGGTTATTAATTCCGCACTAGGGTATCTTGTCGGTTCAATCCTTCCTGAAACATTGCAACAAAGTATGGCGATTGCTTTATATGCCATGTTTATCGCTTTATTAATGCCTTCGTTGAAAAAGCATCGGAAGGTCGTCTCTTTAGCTGTCTTTGCTGCAATTCTTAATCTTATATTATCTCAATTCATCCCGAGTGGTTGGGCGATCATATTGGCAACATTAACCTCTTGTATTGTAATTGAACTCATTGTCGGAAAAGCGGAAGGGGTGTCAAACAGTAATGGAGACTAGTATTCTTCTTATTATTGCTGGGATGGCTCTAGTAACCTACATTCCTAGAATGTTACCGCTTGTGTTTCTTGATGCCAATAAAATTCCACCGAAGCTGCAGGCCATCTTGCGAAATGTCCCTTATGCAGCTTTAGGCGCTTTAATATTTCCAGGTATATTAACCGTACATGAAAATATCATGTTTGGTATTATCGGCGGTATTACAGCAGCTGTCATTGCTTATTTAGGTGCAAATTTAATCGTTGTTGTGCTTAGCAGTATTGGAATATTAACCATCATTTCTATGTTCTTTTAAATAGTATCTATAAAACTTTTAAGACTGACGGATAACCATCAGTCTTTTTCTATGTTCTTTAATTTTTGTACAGTTTGACTGGCTTGTCCCATTACTCGTTGAATAATTTGTTCAGCGCTTTCAGATTGAGCAAGTCGCAACCCTTGTCCCGCCCACATCGACAACCACTCACCCTTTCTTTGGTTAGCTGCCTCTTTCCGCAACGGTTGAGTTAGTGCATTTTGTATTGGATAATCAGGAACTTGTACGTTTGGTACATCGCTCAAACGCTCAATGTAAGCATTTTTTAGTCCTCTTGCAGCCTTCCCTGAAAATTTTATTGTAACTGTTGTCTCCTCTTCCGTTGCTTCCATGAGTGACTTTTTATATAAAGGGTTGGCTCCACTTTCTATAGCTGGCAAAAATACAGTTCCCATTTGAACGCCACTGGCACCAAGCGATAGACAGGCTATTAAGCCCCTTCCATCCATAATTCCACCGGCCGCTATTACAGGAACGTTAACCGCATCAACCATTTGCGGAACAAGTGCCATAGTCCCAATCATTGCATCTTCAGCCTGGCAAGCAAACGTTCCGCGATGACCACCTGCTTCACTCCCCTGAGCAACAATCGCATCTACTTTTATTTCTTCTAATAACTTTGCTTCTTTTACAGTAGTTGCTGTTCCGATAACTATTGTGCCATTTACTTTTAATTTTTCGATCCAATGATGGTCTAAAGTTCCAAAAGTAAAGGAAAACACAGGAACCTTCTCTTCTATTATTACTTCCATTTGTTGTTGGAACTGGCCCCCCCACTCAGTTGGCAGTTTCGGTTGTTCGATGCCTAACTCATCATAAAATGGTTGCAAAGTATGACGCATCTCTAATACTTTTTGTTCTTCCAGCTTGACGGTTTCCGGTATGAATAAATTAACTGCAAACGGTTGATCCGTTAATAGCCTGATGTTATGTATCGCTTTTCTCATATCTTCAGGTGTCATATAACCAGCACCTAGTGTTCCGAGTCCCCCTTGATTCGAAACGGTTGCGACCAATTCCGGTGTAGTCGGCCCGCCAGCCATACCCGCTTGAATGATTGGCAGTCTTATATTTAATATTTTTGTTAAACTCGTTTCATACCACATACTTATTCCCCCATATTTTTGCGCTTTAGCTAGTTGCAATTACAACAACTTAATAAAGAGATAGAAGGAATGTAATCAATTCTTCTACCTCTTTACTTCTATGTTAAAAGAACAGTAGTTCAGTTTAAGATTAACTGTTTATTTTCTTGAAGCTCTTTAATTGCTCGATTAACGGCTGCACGATGTTTCCATAATAGTTTTTTTACATCATCATCTTCTAGGATCGTTTCTGCGAGATCACAATATTTATCACCTTTTCCGTGAATAGACCAGCGACCTTCAGCTTTCATTAATGTAATCATTCCACCACGTTCTTTATCAGCAAATACAAAATAATTTTTAAATTGAATAGAGTCATATTCAGCCCAATCACAAAAAGACTCCAACAAACGTTCAATGTGCATCTTGTTACGTATACTCATTCTACACTCTCCTCTCTATTCATATTAAAATCATCATATGTTTTCATTCTTTATTCTTTAGGTAATTCCTTCTTTATTTTTAGGCATCTTACAAGCTTTTTTGTTACTATTGTTATATTGAAGTGGTTTTGACCATCCTAATAATTAGTTAACTAAAAGGGTTGATATAAATGCTTAATTTAAAACCATATGATAATTATGAAATAGACGACCTTGAAAGTGATATCCTTGATTTATATAAAAAAATAGCTGCATCCAATTACTTAAAGGATGTACAAATTTCTGAACTAGTAAATCAAACGATTGATAAACTCCTAATGCAAAGTTATGAACCCCTGTCTTTTGTCGATAAAGCTCTGATGATCATGAACGGACTGTTATCATTAGGAATAAAGTTTACGACGTATGATTCGTTTGAGCGGAGATTCGAACAATTTTTATCGATACTTGGCAATCGCGTCAATGGAATACTAGAAGAACAGCAATGTGAACTATCGTTAGAAGAAAAACAAGCAATTACTGAAGCTTTTGTCCTTTTGTACACGAGATATATGGACGTTGGAAGTTCCAGTTGGGCCGAAATGCTTGCAAAATGGTTCATACAAAATGAACAAGAACAGTGGGTTCATTCCTATTATTCATATTTCAAACAACTGCATGAAAAACACAATGCATCTTTTCACTTATCCATGATTACAAGTTTATTAGCATTAATTTGCCAAGATGGTGTTGGATCTCTTACTTACCTAAGAACTCATAAACAGAGACTAGCCGCCAATGATTTATACTTTCATTTCACTTTACTAAACCATCGTCAGGAATGGGATACGATGCAAAGATGGTTTGACCTCTTTTCAACGAGTTGGAACGGGGCATTCGGCAGCCTCCAGCCTTTTTATCATACATTAGAGAGGAAAAAAAGTAAGTCTTCCAATTTTTCGAGTCAATTAAACAAATGGATGACCCGTCCTGCGCTTGCATCCTATAAAGATTTATCTGCTTCACTAGAAGAGTCTGAACGAAACCTTTTATTTAATAAAGTCCAAGAAAGCCTAAATGATCAACTAGCCTATCCGCCGATACAAAATTTATGGACGCAAATTCTTCAATATGAAAGACGGTGGGATGTGGCTATCGATTATTTTTTAAACAAAGAGCATCTTCCATTTCAATTAAGCGAAGAAAAACAACAGTTACTAGCAGGGCTGGAAAAACAAGTTCCAAGTGAGACTATCCGAATTTACCACCAATTTATCGTCCGATTAGTCGAGAAAAAAACACGCTCTCACTATTCTGAAGCTGTTTTCTATATGAAAAAGTTGAAGAAATTATATGAGTTAATGGACCAACGTGAACGTTTTAACCAATATATCACCCTCTTTAATCAAACATATAAGACGTATCGTGCGCTAATCCAGGAGATGAAAACGATTGATGAGTAATTATAATCCAAATAACGTCCTTATTCATGGCGGGTGGTTAGGTGACTTGTTTTTTATATGGGGCGAACAAAAACAACATAAAAAATACAAAGACTACTTAAACTTCCAATATCCCTTTTTATATTCACCATTTGAGTTGAAGTTAACCCTTTTTCAAAATGATCCTGATACGTTTTATGGGACATTTGTACAAATGAAAAAAGCATCATTGAAAGCACCAGTTGAAGAACGTGTGTTTTATAGTGAAATCGATGAAACACTCGTATATCAGGCGAACACAACAGCCACTGAATTTGTATTCCCGCTTGAGGGAGTTGTCATTCATAAGAAAGACTTACCCCGCTATGTTGAACTTATGAAAAACTGGAGCAGCCTGCCAAAAATAACTTTGGCTCATGACTTTACCTATTGGTTAACTGTTTTTTCAACGATACAATCAAAAATTATTAACGGCAAGGTCATACTAACACGAACTGGCTCTTGGGAATTAACGAACTGGAATTGGAGTGATTGGGAAGGAACGATCCCCCCTGTTTCTCTTTCTTTAATGGAGTCTGGCTTGCATGTTCACCATTCACAGCCAAAGACCTACTCGTTTAAAGAACTAGCAAACGAAATTTGCAGTGACTTTATTCAACATTTAATTACCAGATATCCAGCTGTTCAAAAAGCATTTGAACAACTTCATATTTCTAAACACTACTTATTAAATAAAGCGGGACCAGCTACGGACGATAAGACATTTCTTGAGGAACTCGGTGCAATACCAGCTGTACCTTTTCAGACAACCCTAGTAATTGAAGAACCGATACAAAACGAAAAAGAAGAAAACTGGACGGTCTTGCTCTTCTTGCAAGACCGAAAAGATCCTTCTATTATTATTTCATTAGAAGATTTGCATGGGGGGCATCACCCTTGGAGGATGAATCCTATTACACGACTTAAAGAGGATATTTCAGAAATCATTCAACTCATTCCTGAACTATCTTCCTTATCAATTACGAATCCATCGTCAAAAGTTTCTAAAGATGTCATATACAACTTGTTAACTAATCAATATGATCAATTGCGTGGTCTAGGTATCGGTGTGGTTGTTCCAAACTGGCTCAAAAAGAGACCAAATCACTTTCAAACCAATGTTCACGTCAGCGATAGGCCTGCTGAATTTTCAAGCTCTATTGAGTCATTATTTAATTGGCAAAACATAAGTGACTTTAACTTTGAAATTGTCCTTAATGGTGAAAAGTTAACACATGAACAGTTTACGAAACTAGTTGATTTGAAAACACCTTTTATAAAGTGGAACGGAAAATGGCTGTATTGGGATCCTAAGGAAGCAAAGCATTTAAAGACCTACTTAGATCGAAAAAAAGATAATGAAACTTCTCTTCTTGAAACGTGGAAATCATATTTGGTAGAAGATAACGAAGAAAATGAAGGACTTTCTATTTCAATTCAATGGAGCGAGAAACTGTCTAGTGCTATTCATGCGACCTTGAATAAACAAATTCCATCCATACTTCCTCCTTCTACTTTAAAAGGCGAACTTAGACCTTATCAATTAGAAGGAATGTCATGGTTAGTTCATATGCGAAGTGTCGGATTTGGAGCTTGTTTAGCTGATGATATGGGGCTAGGAAAGTCTATTCAAACGATTGCTTATATGTTAGCCGTATTCGAGCATCGTACAGAAAATGGATCTTCGTCACCCTTTCTCATCATTTGTCCAACATCACTAATCGGAAACTGGGAAGAGGAATTAAAGCGATTTGCTCCCCACTTATCCGTATTTGTTCACCACGGTAATGAACGACTTACAGAAGAGGATGTGAAGGAGTGGGAGTATGATATAATCATTACTTCCTATGCACTTGCTTTTCGTGACGAAGATATTTTTTCAAATACACTTTGGAACGGGTTAATTCTCGATGAAGCACAACAAATCAAAAATGTGGAGACCAAACAACGAAAGGCCATTAAACGCATTAAAGCTAAACACAGAATGGCACTAACAGGTACGCCGATTGAAAACAAACTAAAAGAGCTTTGGTCCATCATGGATATGCTCAATGATAAATATTTAGGAAACTTCCAACAATTTCAGCGAGCTTTTATTAGAGAAATTGAGAACAATTCTCCAAACGAGAAAAAAATGGAACAGTTACGATTGCTCATCTCACCTTTTTTATTAAGAAGAAAAAAATCGGACGAAGCTTTAGAGCTTCAATTACCCGATAAAACTGAACAAACGTATATCGTTGGGTTAACTGCTGAACAAGCTTCCCTTTATCAAGCTGTCGTCAATCAATTACTAACTTCAATTGATGAAAAAAATTCAATTGAACGACGAGCAACGATTTTGAGCAGCATTACGAAACTCAAACAAATTTGTAACCATCCCTCTCAATTTTTAAAAGATCGCGGCCAGCTTCATCATCGGTCGGAGAAATGGGATTTACTGTTCACTCTTGTTGATCAAATTATGGACACCGGAGAAAAAATGTTAATCTTTACACAATATCGTGAAATGGGTGAGTTATTACAGGACGGATTGTCGGAACAACTAAATATAAAAGTCCCATTCCTGCATGGTGGTTTATCGCGAGCTGAACGTGAGAAACTAATTACAGAATTTAAGACAAATAAAGAAATACCCATCTTTATCTTATCTTTACGGGCTGGTGGAGTTGGGCTGAATTTAACCGCTGCAAACCACGTCGTGCATTATGACAGATGGTGGAATCCAGCAGTTGAAAATCAAGCAACTGACCGAGCTTATCGCCTAGGCCAAACTGAAAAAGTAACAGTGCACAAGTTAGTATCGAAAGGAACGATTGAAGAAAAGATCGACAGGCTGCTAGCGAAGAAACAGTCACTTTCTGACGATGTGTTGTCAGTTAATGACCAGAGTATTTCTGAACTATCAACGAATGAATTAAAATCTTTACTTGAGTGGAGTGAACCCTCATGAAAACTAAATTACCGCCAACATTTACTGAATATTGGAGAGGAAAAGCCGAAGTTATTGACATTCATTCAACTAAAACAGAACAAAAAGAAGTTCAGCCAGAAGACCTCGGGAGAGAATGGCGCGAATTACTTGAGGCTGTTCAAACGGCAGCAAAAAGAGAATGGGAATAAATAAAGATAAGCTATAGTGGGTGCGGTCAACATTCTTTTTAATGTGACCGCGCTTTTTTTGACTTTCATAACTCAACCTTAGGGCTCACCCAGCCAACTAAGCCCGCCCCATATCCCCTTGCTTTATCTTTCTTAATTTGCAGAATATATAATATTGAAAATAAAAAGGATACTGATCGAAATCAGTATCCTCCTAAATAGGTTAATTTAAGAAGCTTTATGTTCTTCAGATTGGTCTTGAGCAGGTGTTTGATTATTTTTACCGATTAATAGGAAGTACAGGACAAGTCCTGCTCCAATACCCCATGCTGGACCAACAAAAGCAGTAAGCATTCCGATCGCTAGTGCATAGCCGCGAGTCGTATTGTCATTAACCATCGACATAGCTACATATGCACACGCAAAACCAGTTAATAGTAGAGTTAAAGATAAAGCAACTGGTAGTAATGGCACGATAATCCCGATGATCGGCATTAAAAATCCTAATGGAAGTGCGAACAAGTACCAGCTCATTGTACCTGAAAAAATGGAATCCATTGCTTTTCTTCCCGTTTTGTACCGCTCCATAATGAAGACTTGAATTCCTGTCCACATTGGACCGTGAAGTGGAATTAGCACCCCGCCGGTGAACATTTGACCTAGGTTACGAATAGCTAATGCCCAGTGAGTACGAGTGTGATTGACGTCTACTTTTTCGTCTGGTCTTACTTTAGAAGCCTCTTTTAAAAGTGTATCTGCAACTAGCAAGTCACCAAATACTAGAACGTAAACCATAATGGAGATCGGGATTGCTGCCAAAATGATGGACCATGATGGCATTCCAACACCCCATGGTGAAACCGTTGCAAGTAATTCACCAAATTGTGGGATAAAGAAACCCCATTCAATGTTAAACGTAAGTTCTCCTGTCAACGTTCCGACAATACCTGCAGCAATGAAGCTGACAAGCATGGCGTTAGACATAACTAAAAGTTTTGCTTTTGTGTTTGGTAGTTTACCAAACGGGATAGAAAACATGAGTACTAATACGACAACCCATGACGTAATTAACGTAAATGGTAAAGTTTGAACTCGGTCGATTTCCGACATAAAGGCTGCGATCGCTGCCCCAAGAATAATCCCCGCTTTTAATGCGTTAGGTACAAGCTGATTGAACTTTTCCCCCAGACCGGTTATGGCAAAGAAAATGAATAAGAACGAAACAACCAATGTTATTGCAATCATTGCCTGTACGGCTTCAGGTCCCGGTGTAAATCCTCCTAAGAATACTAAAACGAGAGGTAAAGCTGGGGTTATCCACCCTGCTGCATATGCATCACCGAATAAAATGGTCTGTGACCATACCCAGAATAATTGAATCGTTAAAATTGACCATGCGACTTCAAACGGAATGTCAAAGAAATTCATCATTAAAGGTGCTAAAGCTCCACCTGTAGCTAAAGATAAAAATGCCCCCTGTATAGCCTCCGGCCAAGAGATTGGAGCATGTACTCCTGGTAATCTTAACGTAAAAGGTCCCCACTTAATACCTGGCTGAATACCGCCGTATGTACGCTTTTTCCCCATGTTATTCCTCCTAGATTAATAGATTAAGATTAGTTCTGCTGTTGGGAATTTCTTTATTATTTATCCTATAGGTAAATTTCTTGTACCGATATCGAACTACATTAAAGCAGTAGCTCGATACCGCAACTAGTTTCATAATTTTCTGAATACTAATTGCAAAATAAAATATCTTAGGATAAAAATAAAAAACCTCATTTCCACTACTTCAGTATTCTGTAGCCCTCCTCTCATACGTAAACGCTTTCAGTAAATGGAAATACTTACTAACCGGTTGGTATGTCCTTTTCTAAGTCAACTTTAAAATAAATTAGCACATAGTGTCAACACCTTGTTTGAAATTTCTGATAATTCGACAAAAGTATACAAATTACTGCTTTCTCTTTTCGTTTTTTCTCCTCACCTCCAAAGTTAAATCCATAGACAGTCCCTGTTGTCCCTGTTACCAAAAAATGAAAAAAGAGAGAGCCGCAACCCCCTCTTACTCGTTCATTATGTTAGAAACTTGAAGACATTTATTCAACATTGTTTTTTTAGGAAAGTGTTAAGCTTAAAGTTACTTCATTTCCTGCTCATTCTATAATAACATCTTCTTCGACTAGGAATTGTTCTCTAAAAGCCTCACTGCCATTGACCGTCATAATTGGCAGTTCACCGAGTACTCGATAACGACCAGGTGGAACTCTCTCGCCATTCATCATTAAATCCCACTCATCCGTAAATGTCATCGTTTCATTTGCACCTAATTGTTTTTGAACAATGGCCTGAGTGAACATCATTCCTTCTGAATATTTATAAACGACTTCACTTTTTTCATTGACGACGATAAAGTCAAACAGCTGCCCCGTTGGAAACTCTAAAGTTACTGTTTCATCCCCTTTATTTGTAAGTGACAATGTAAAAGCTAATTGATCTTCTTCTTTATCTACTCTTAATGAGGTTGCTAGTGTGCTCACTTCTTCTCCCCCTTGTTCTCCTTCACTAATTGTTTCCGTTACTTCATCAGACGTACCACAGCCGACTAGGGCTATCATCATGATTAACCATATGCAAAGGATTTTCTTCATATTCAACACCCTTTCTAACCTTCTTTTCTAAATAAGCCGAATATGCCTGCAGTTTCAACAATGTTTGTAAAAGCATTTGGATCTACTTCTTGAATGACTTTCTTTAACTCATACAATTCATATCTCGTAATAACAATCATTAACATCTCTTTTTCTTCTTGTGAATACCCGCCTTTAGCAGGTACCCGGGTAATTCCTCTAGTTATTTGGGTATGTATGGCGTCTTTTAGTTTATCAGCATTTTTCGTAATAATAAAAGCGGTCAGCTTCACATGACGTGTATATATCGCATCTATAACCCGTGAACTTACATATAAAGTGACAAGTGTATAGAGTGCTCTTTCCCAATCAAATAATAATCCTGAAGTTATAACGATTAACGCATTTAATACAAAGAAGTAAATACCGACGGGACGATCACTCTTCCGCGATAAAATAAGAGCAATAATATCCAATCCCCCGGAAGAAGCTCCAACTTTTAAAGTAACCCCCGCACCAAGCGCAAGGATCACACCTCCAAAAACAGCGTTTAAGAGAAGATCTGTTGAAATTTCAATGATAGGAATGATTTCAAGAAAAAACGTTGTAAGTACTACATTTATAAAACTATAGAGAGTAAAAGCTTTTCCAATTTTAATCCAGCCTAACACTGCTACTGGTATATTTAAGAGTAATAAAAGGATCCCCGTTGATAATGGGACGACAGTTGCGATAAGCTGAGCTACCCCTGTAAAACCGCTGGCGAACACATTCGCTGGAATTAAAAAGACGTTTAATGCTACTGCAATTAAAACTGCACCTACGACATTTACAATTAATTGTTTTGCAATTTCCATTCATCCACCTACTTCTAATTGCTACTTGTAGTTTTAACTTTTACTGTATATATTAAACACAAAACAAAGATAAAGCTCACCGAAATCAGCGAGCTTTGTCCTTTGTACGTATCATTTGCAAGTCAAGCCACTCAACTAGTGATAACAGCCCTTCTCTGGACACTTTATGATCAGCTAATGAATCGCTCATAAAGGTTAGGTTTCTTTCCTCTTCAGGTAATGTCTGTTCTACTCTCGCAATAAATTGCTTCGTCATTGAATACGGAACAACATCATCCTTTTCGCCGTGCCAAATGAACAATGGTTTATGACGGATTTTATCTAATTGCTTGCTCAGATCATAATCGGTTAAAATATTAATTTTCTCTTGAATTTGACTTAACAACTGATCGCTTACTTTATTTTGTTTTTCCAGTAGGCTCATATGCGTCTTGGCCAGGTCTTCATAATTGGGACAGCCCATCAAAGATATGCCGGCCTCGATCCAGTCATATTGTGTTAACGCACCGAAGGTTACAATTCCCCCCATCGATGTCCCGGCTAGTGCTATCTTATCTCTTTGGATGAGCCCCCTGTTATCAAGTTCTTCCTTAAGCTGCCCAATTTCTTCTATACTTCTCAATACTATATCCCAAAATAGTAATTCTCTTTGTTCATATGGAATATTATTTTCGCGTTCGCCGTGATGGATCGCATCTGGCAAGACCACGCGGAAGCCCTTTTCTGCTAATAAATACGCATAATGAAGGTTATGTTCTTTTGCACTTGTATAGCCGTGCTGAAATAAAATTAGCGGTAAGTTGTGATGAAAGTTTTCGGCTTTTGCTACATGTAATGTTGGTATTGAAGCTATTGTTTCACGGACAATTGAGTACATGGTAACCTCCATTTAGAAAATTTATTCTAATATACTTTCATTCATTTTACCGCATCTCAATCGAAAGGAGAAACAAAAAGAGCTGAAATCACTCAGCTCTAATTATGGTGGGAACGCTTTTTCTTTTTATAATCATCAACTTCTTCATTGTACCGTTGCACCGCATATAAGGCTCCTTCACTTACCATCGTGTTATCATTTATATCATAAGGGTCTGGGTGTCCGGCATTTTTATCAATCTCAACTGAGTTTGCAGACCGTTTTTTCTGCAGCTTATTTTTAGCCTTGTCTCGTTTACTTTTATCGTTTAATGCGTAGATGACTGTTCCTATTGCACCTGCTGCTACTGCTGTCGTCATAACCTTTCCAATCATTAATGATCCCTCCTAGTGATTTATTACTTTTCTAATACCCACACGATGAATCGTTAAACATTCGGATGAATTCATATCGCGTGGATACAATAAAAAAGAATCAATATTGAGGGAGTGAATTAAATGTCTGTGACAAAAGACGATGATAAAAAGAAAAAAGATAACAATGCCAAACGACAACAAAAGAACACCCTACGTGAGAAAAATGCAGAACACGGTAAAAGACAATACTCTAAAAAGACAGATCACCTGTAAGCCAATAGACAATAAAGAAAGGATGACTCCTATATGTCATCCTTCTTCTTTATTATTTATATAGTTCTTTCACATCAGAGACGACACGTTCCATTCCTGTTGCAAGCTCACCTTGCCAAGCAAGCATTCCACCTGCATAATTAGATACTTTTTCAAAACCGCGATCTTTAAAAAAGTGCGCTACATTTTGACTTCTATTGCCGCTGCGGCAAACGAAAAGATACTCTTTCTCCTTGTCAAATTCATCTATTAAAGCTGGTAAGTTATGCATCGGAATCAGAGGAATATTTGCGATATGCCCTTCCACATATTCTTCGGGTTCACGAACATCAATAACGATTGGTTCTGACTTTCCTTCATTTATAATTTCCTGCAATTCATTAAATTCAACCTGTTTGATACCATCAACTTCGTATGACATGAAATCACCTCACCGTTAGAATTAGATTATTTTACCACGTAGTATCTCTTTACTCAATCGGATACCTTTTCAGCTTCCATAATCGGTAAGTATGACTGACAATTACTTTTCCGACTGCGTAGGTTGGTACAGCTAATATTAATCCTAATAAGCCAGCAAAACGACTAGCCACTAATAAAAGTAATATAATCGTTAGCGGATGGACGGACAATTTTCTGCCCATAACTTGCGGTGAGATTAAATTACTTTCCACTTGTTGAACTATTACAATGACGATAATAACGAGGAATACCATTAAAGGTGAATGAAAAATGGCTACAATAACACTCGGTATTGTTCCAATCCAAGGTCCAACAAAAGGAATAACATTGGTGAACATGGCAATTAATGCTAACACAAGCGGATAATCAATCCCGATAATGAGAAAACCAATATAACATAACACCCCAACACAAATACTAACTATAATCTGCCCTTGTATATAAGAACTCAATGCCGTGTCCATATCACTTAAAATGTGTCGCCCTTCCTGTTGCTGCTTCCCAGGTAATAAACGTAACACTTGTTGTGGTGCCTTCTCTCCTTCTTTTAACATATAGAACAATACAAACGGTATAATGATCATAATTATTAGGATGTTCGTAATAAATCCGATAAAAGCAGCGACATTTGTTCCAATAGCTGCAACAATCTCATTTAAGTATTCAGCCAATCTTGAAGTTAATTCTTCTACCGTATAATTTTCATTTTGCTGAAACCTTGCAACCCATTCATTTTCTTGTAAAAGAATAAGGAGATCTCGGATTTCGTTAACAAATAAAGGCATATTTCGTACTAAGCTGTTAAACTGACGCTGTAGTTCAGGACCAATTAATAATACGAGTATTGTGACAATAGAAATGGCACTTAAGTATAAAATTAATATTGAAATTCCTCTTGGTATCCATCTCGACAGTAAGTTGACAAACGGACGAGACAAATAATACAACACACCTGCAATAATAATGGGTGCAAATAATGTCTGTACAAGGACCACAATCGGTCTAAAAATAAATTGTACTTTCGACCCTAAGAAGATAATTAAAAAAACTAAAATAACTCCATAACAAAAGTAGAAAAATTTGCCACGAGGCATATTCTCACCCCATATGAAAAATAGTAATAACAATAACCATTATATCACTTATACGGATAGATTTAGCAACTTACCACTATATTTCTCTTTATAAAATAATTTAAACCATTCTACGATATGTATTAAGATTTGTTTTATACTGTCTTTTATGGGGTAACAAGCTTAGTAAGCATTAAAAGAGCTTGGAGGGATTATGATGAATAAAAATGTTGATGTACAAAAGAGAAACATTGAGAAAAAAGAAAATGCTAGTATGGTTGTCGCCACTTTCATTAAATACTTTGCTTATATTGTTATCTTTTTTGGGTTTCTTTGGTTTCTTGTTCAATACGTATTTCCTCTTTTTCAAAACTAGTAAATTCTAAGCACTTGTGCCCAGCGCTACATATCAATTGCATAAAGCATAAAAAATACTGTGCCCCAAAACATTTGGATTTGTTCGAATAAAAGGATTGAATTTTAGCCCCTTTATTGTAAAATAGAGAAAAATTGGCTTTATTTATGGACTAACAAAGTCAATGTATCAGAAGTAGTAAACCAGGATTTACTCTACTTACTTCTAATAACTAGGGGGATTTACATGAAAAAGTCATTACAATTATTGCTTGTATCGATCCTTACTGCACTCGTTTTAACAGCTTGTGGACAAGGTGAAGGTCCGGTTGAGCCTGAGGAAAGCGGCAGTGGAATTGACTCAGATCACAATGAAGAACTAATTGAACAAGAAGAAATAGCAGCTGAAGAAGAAGTAGTAGTTGAACCCGTTACAGAAGATCAGGAAACAAATGATGAGGAAACTACAGAAGCAGTAACAGAAGAAACATTTCATCCAGTTGAATTATATTTTGCTGATACTCAAGTTGAGGATATGTATAAAGTAGAGACGACAGTTGAAGCTGCAAAAGACGAAGTTTCTGTTAAAACGCTAGAAGCTTGGATTGCCGGCCCTTCGAACCAGGAACTAGTCTCATTAGTACCATCTACCGTTAAAGTAGATTATGTGACAGAAGTGGACGGGGTCGCTCACGTTTCATTTTCAAAAGAGTTTCTTGAGACCAATGTAGGGTCAGGTCCTGAACAAATGTTACTTCAGCAAGTAGCACTTCTTATGAAGCAATTTGGCTATAATGAAACACAAATATTAATCGAAGGTGAAATTAGAGATATGTTATTTGGACATATAGATACTAATGTCCCAATTCAAGCTATGGATCCGAACCAAATTGAGAAATTAAATGAATAAATAGTGACTTTAAAATACGGTAGTATAATTTCTACCGTATTTTTTATTGTTATGATTTTGAAACACTCTATTTATATAACCAGTACCTGTTTTAAGCTAAAACAAGGCATTTATTGCTATAAATATATAATTTTCTAAAAATTCCTTAAATTTAGTAATTCTAAAGAAATTTGACAGAATACCCATCATATATATATATTATTAATGATTTGCTAAATATTATAAAAGGGGGCTTTTCTATGATGCAAATGAAAAAAATGCTATTTCTATTTGTGACTCTGTTAGCCATGTTAGTTTTTGCAGCATGTGGAGCAGCAGACGAAGGTGGAGAAGGAGCTGGAGAAGGTGCAGCTGAAGATACACCAGAAGTTACAGAAGACTTCAGAACAGATTTACAACTAGGAACAGGTAGTACAGGTGGTACATACTATCCACTTGGTACTGAAATCGCAACAGTACTAAATGCGAATGTTGATGTTGAAGGATTTAATGTAAGTGCCATTGAAACAGGAGCTAGTGTTGATAACTTAGCTCGTATCGCTCGAGGAGAAATTCAACTTGGAATGACGGTTCACCTTCCAGCACTTGATGCTTTAAATGGTCAAGGTGAATTTGAAGGTATGAACGTTGAAAACTTCGGTTTCATGGGACACATCTATCCTGAAGTAATGCAAATTATTACGGTTGATGGAACTGGGATTGATTCAATTGCAGACCTAGAAGGAAAACGTGTTGCCATTGGACCTCCTGGTAGTGGTACACAAGCGGCAGCTAAAGCAATTCTTGCAGCTTACGGTATCGAAGATGGAGACTATGACTCATTTGAAGAAGGTTTTGGGGACGCAAGAGATCGTCTACAAAACGGACAAATTGATGCATCATTCGGTCTTTTAGGATTACCTGCTTCTGCTGTTGAGGAATTAGCTATTCAACGTGATGTTAAAATTCTTTCAATTGATGATGAGCAACTAGCTCAAATTGAAGCTGACAGTGGTTACTTAGGATATGAAATCCCTGCTGATGCATATCCATTCTTAAATGAGTCTGTACAAACTGTTACAGCTTATGCTGTATTAGTTGGTTCAACTTCGCAAATTAGCGAGGAATTAGGTTATGAAATTACAAAAGCATTATTTGAAAATGCTGGAGACATTACACACGCGCAAGGACAACATTTAACAAAAGAAAATGCATTAAATGGAGCTGAAGGTTTACCGCTTCACCCAGGTACTGAGCGTTACTTTGAAGAAGCTGGGTTAAACTAATAACAAATGCCCTGAAAGAGGATGACACAAATCAAACGGTGTCATCCTCCTTCTTGGCTTTAAATCTTTAATAATACTTATTGAAAATGAGGAAACTACTAAGAAAAGTTTCACTTTATTTTTCTTACTCGACAATATCATGAAATTCTCGACGAAAAGGCAGGAACGTTCCTACCCTTTCGTCGAGAAATTTATTTATAAGGTGGTGACTTCCTTGGCAGAAAATAACAATAAAGAGTTAGAAAAAGAACAAGAACTTCTGGCTAAATATGATAAAGAATCAGCTTATAGGCAAGCTCTTGGCAAATGGGGTTGGATTGTAGCAGTTATTGCCATTTCAATGACGTTCTTCCATTTATATACTGCCTTCGTCGGTCCTTATCGTTCGATGATACAAGGAGCTATTCATGTTGGTGCCGGTCTTGCTCTAATCTTTCTTCTTTACCCTGTAAAACGAACATTAATTCAACGACCTGGAGTTGCTTGGTACGACATTGTCCTTGCAGGACTGGCCTTGTACGTAAACTTTTATCTCGTATGGAACTACGAACGCTTAACAACTCGAGCCATAGTCTTTGGGTTTGAAACGATTGACATTATCGTTGCTACGCTAGGGATTGTATTAGTCCTTGAAGGAACTAGGCGTGCTGTTGGATTACCAATTGTCATTATTGCTTCAGCTGCACTTGCTTATGGTGTATGGGGGCAGGGAATTCCTCATTTTGGGCACGCAGGATTTGATTGGTCTGTTTTATCGGTAAGAATGTATTTTAGCTCAAGTGCGATTTTCGGTACACCAATTCAAATTTCATCTACGTTTATCTTTTTATTCTTATTTTTCGGGGTCATGCTTGTTCATACAGGAATTGGGAAATTCTTCAATGATTTAGCATTTAGAGCTACAGGTAAATATACAGGTGGAACCGGAAAAGCTGCAGTAACAGCCAGTGCACTTCAAGGTATGGTTACTGGTAGTAGTGTAGCGAATACCGTTGCCTCTGGTTCATTTACAATTCCGATGATGAAACGTGCTGGTTTTAGACCAGAATTTGCTGCAGCATCAGAAGCTAGTGCTTCTACAGGCGGGCAAATTATGCCGCCAATAATGGGTGCGGCTGCATTTATTATGGCTGAATATACAGGTACGCCGTATAGTCAAATTATTATTATAGCAATTATTCCCGCACTATTATATTTCTCTGGTGTTATGATGGGTGTTCACTTTGAAGCTAAGAAACACAATATTTTAGGATTACCAAAAGAACAACTTCCACCTATTAAAGGTTTATTAAAAAAGCTGGACTTGATATTACCGCTAGTCGCCATTATCGGTATCTTATTAGCCGGCTATACGCCGACATTTGCCGGACTTGCTGGTATAGCAACCGCATTTATTGTCAGCTTTTTCCGCAAAGATACTCGACTTGGCTTCTGGAAAATACTTTACGTATTAGAACAAGGTGCCCGCGTCGCCCTTCCTGTAATTGCAGCCTGTGCTAGTGCAGGAATCGTCGTTGGTATCGTAACAATGACTGGACTTGGCGGTAAAATTGCTGGTGGTATTTTAGACCTTGCTGGCGGATCATTTTTCTTAATACTATTCTTTACGATGTTAGCATGTATTTTACTTGGGATGGGCCTTCCAACGACTGCAAACTACGTAGTAACGGCATCGATGGCTGCACCGGCTCTAATCATGTTTGGAGTACCGGATATTGCTGCCCATATGTTTGTCTTTTACTTCGGAATCGTTGCTGATATTACACCTCCAGTTTGTCTAGCTGCCTATGCTGGAGCCGGTATTGCCAGAGCGAATCCAATGAAGTCCGGGGTGACCGCCTTAAAGCTTGCTATCGCGGCGTTTATCATACCTTACGCCTTTGTTTATAATCCTGTCCTTGTGTTACAAGATGCTACATTTACGACATTATTACCGCCATTAGTGACCGCCTTTATTGGGATGATGGCCATTAGTGCCGGTATGATGAATTACTATATTACAAATCCAAAGCTTATTGAAAGACTTGCACTATTTGTTGCTGGAATTATGCTTATCTACCCTGGAAACTTAATGGTTTCATTCGGTGGTATCGGACTTCTCGCTGCGATTACTGTTATACAAACACTTCGTAAGAAAACAACAGTTACGAACACTCAATCATAAATAAGAAAAGCGCAAGCGCCCTGTTTAGCGACGTTCGGACTGGAGCCCACCGTATGAGATAAAGGAAACACGGTGATCGCTAGTGAGCCGATGTTGACTTATCGTAAGGAGGAGGGCGAAGTCTCGCTAGTCGCTGGGCGCTGAAGCTGAAGCTAGACAAAGAAAAGCGCAAGGTGCCTGCTTATCGGCGACAAGCGCTGGAGGGCCAGCCATTAGTGTCTTGCCCTTTAGACACGTTTGGTGGACCGAAGCGACCTCGAGTTGATGGCACCTGAAGCTTGACATCTTCGAATTTTATACTTTCTTATCTTTTCATAAGAAAGAGGCTGTTTAAAAAGTACTGTGTATGCAAGCATACAGTAACTTTCTAGCAGCCTCTTCTTCTTTATTCATCATAAAATACATCGAAGTTATCCCATAACTCTTCAAGTTGATTTAAACGTTTCTCAACTTTTTCGTGGTCTGAACGTGTGACGGCAGTGATCAGTGCACTTATCACACTGAATGGTGCGGAAAATGAGTCTATAAATGAATTGATCTCTGTTGCTGTAATAAGTGTTATATCCCCATATGGAACAAGTGGCGACATCAGATGGTCAGTAATTACAATTGTTTTGGCCTCGCGTTGCTTAACATATTTTAGTGCCTCAACCGTTCGCTTTGTATAGCGAGAAAATCCAAAACCGATGACTAAATCATCTTTTTTTATATCTAATAAATGTTCACTCATCCCATCAGATTGATTAATCATCTCTGTATTTTGTAAAATAAGATCTAAATAAAATTGTAGAAACATTCCTAAACTCGTTGCACTTCGATAGGCAATGATATAAATTCGATTTGCCTTCTTAATTTCTTGTACTGCTTGCTCAAAATTTTCAGGACTGATTTGATGTAATGTATTCTTAAGATTTTGGATATCATCAGATAACACTTCTTTTAGAGAGTTTTCAGGTGCATCTTTTTCATCGGTCGTTTTCATAAACACTTCAGCTGATGTCCATTTCCTCTTTAGTGCGTCTTGTAAATGTCGCTGAAAATCTGGATATCCTTTATAGTTAATAAAAACGGCAAAGCGAATGACTGTTGCTTCGCCTACTCCCGCATTTTTAGCTAATTTAGAAGCAGTTAAAAACGGTGCCGTTTCCGTATTATTAATAATGTAATTTGCGATCTTTTTCTGAGATTTACTCATTTTGTCGAGACTATCTACAATCCTTTGGTACACATCACTCTGAAGCATAAACCTCATCCCTTTGAGTACCGAGGTCCTCCGTACAACCTTTTCAATACTTTTTCATAAGCAAAAATCGTCATTTCTACTTCCTTCATCGTATGAGCAGTTGACAAACTATAGCGATTTAATGGTTTCGTATAAATCCCTTCCGCTAGTAAATAAAAATCGATCTCTTTTCTTGTCGTTAGATCGGTTTTTTGAAGGTCTCGATAATTTAGAATTTTATCTTTCTCAGTCAATATTACACTAAATATGGAACCCGTGCCAACCGCTTTCATTGGAATATTATAGGATTTAAATAACTTCTCTAACCGCATTTTTAATTCATCGGTTAACAAAATTACACGATCCAATTCTTTTTCTAAAATTTCAATGGTTCTTAGTCCTGCAGCTAAAATGGTTGGATGTCCATTATAGGTTCCACTATGGAACAGAACATCTTTAGCTGAAGAGTTCTTACTTTGGCTCGTATCGAAAACATCCGCTGCAATGGTTGGAGCGCTCTCCATCATAATTTCTTTCTTTCCTCCGACAATACCAATTGGATATCCCCCACCGACCACTTTTCCTAATGTAGTTAAGTCAGGTTTTACATTAAACAACTGTTGTGCACCACCAAGTGCTAGTCGATAACCTGTTTTAACCTCATCAAATATGAATACAATCCCTAATTGTTCGGTTAAATCTCTAAGTTGATGGACAAAGTCCTTTTCTGCTAACATAAATCCACCTTGAGCAGGTTCTAAAACAAGTGCTCCTATTTCATCCTTATTTGCCCTTAAAATCTTTTCACATGCTTTAAAATCATTAAATGGAAGAATAATCGTATTTGTTTGATGAAAGGTATCCATCCCTTTCGACTCCATAACTGCCTTTGGGTTCTTAGCGTCTCCTGCATCTTTTAGAGAAGGATTTACACTTAACAAAACTTGATCATAGCCACCATGATAGTGCCCTTCAAATTTAGCTATTTTATTCTTTCCTGTATATGCTGCCGCAAGTCTTAAGGCAAGTTGTGTAGCTTCAGTACCTGAATTGGTATAACGCAATAATTCAATACTTGGGTAATGTTCTTTTATTTTCTTTCCCATTTTTATTTCAAGACTGTGTGGAGTTCCAAACAGATTGGTTCCATTTTTATCTAATTGTTCAATAACAGCTTCATTAATTCTTGTATCCCCATGTCCGAGCATAAGTGCCCCGTAAGATAGTAAATAATCAATATACACATTTCCGTCTAAATCAGTAACATATGCACCATTTGCCTTTTCCATCACGATTGGATAAGGTGCAAAGTACTTGATGTTAGCAGTCACTCCACCTGGCATTACCTCTTTGGACTGCTCAAAAAACTCGTAAGACTTTTTTGTCTTCTTTGACAGTTCAACAATTGGATGTTGATCCACTCTTCTAATAGCCAAGGTATTTTCCCCCAATGTATTTTTTCACTTCACGACTTTTTAAAAATGAAGGGTACATTTCATAATTATATACTTCTTCAAAAGAATATGAATTATTTTATTCATTTCTATATATTATGAAGTAAAAAATTCAAACTTGAACAATCCGATTACATTTGGGCCTGAAATTTAGCCTATTTTATTTTGTACTCCAACACAATAATGCCACTACCCCACTCCAAATGAAATTTCACTTTCATCTATCATCTATTAATTTAAATGAATGTCAACTATCATTAAAAGCATTTCCTTTATATTATTTGAATTAAATCCTTCATTTCATTTATATTTCTAATCATTTCTTTCTTTTTTGACGTTTTTCTACTCCCCTTGCTATAATATTGCTAGAATACGAATATTGGAGGTTGATAGTTGTGGCTCAGCCAAAGTACATTATGAACATAGACAAACTTGAGCAAATTCCAAAAGAGGAAAGAGAAAAACTTAAACAAATTACTGATAAGTTTGTTTTCAGAGTTAATGAGTACTACTTAAGTTTAATTGATTGGAATAATCCGAACGATCCTATACGGAAGTTGGTCATACCGAACGAGAACGAATTAGATGAGTATGGGCGCTGGGATGCTTCCGATGAAGACACCAACTACGCAGTTCCTGGGTGTCAGCATAAATATAAAACAACAGCACTACTTATCTGTTCTGAGGTTTGCGGAGCGTATTGCCGATATTGTTTCCGGAAGCGTTTATTCCGTAACGATGTTAAAGAAGCGATGTCTGATGTAGATCCAGGGTTAGAATACATTGCGAATACTCCAGAGATTAATAATGTTCTACTTACTGGTGGAGACCCGTTAATTCTTGCGACGAAAAAACTTCGTTATATTTTAGAAAAACTACGTGCAATTGATCACGTAAAAATTATCCGTATCGGTTCTAAATTACCAGTATTTAACCCGATGCGTATCTACGAAGACGAAGAATTATTAAATTTAATTCGTGAATTCTCAACACCAGAAAAACGGATTTATATTATGGCACATATTAACCACCCAGTAGAAATTACAGATGAAGCGAGAAAAGGATTCCAAGCTCTTCATGATGCGGGTGCCATTGTAGTCAACCAAACTCCAGTATTAAGAGGAATTAACGATGACCCAGTCGTTTTAGGTGAATTACTAGATAAGCTATCTTGGGCTGGTGTAACACCATACTATTTCTTTGTAAACCGCCCGGTTGCAGGAAACAAAGATTTCGTATTATCACTCGAGGAAGTATATAATATCGTTGAAGGCGCAAAAGCTCGTACATCTGGTTTAGGTAAACGAGTTCGCTTATCAATGAGTCATACTTCAGGTAAAATCGAAATTTTAGCAATTGAAAATGGAAAAGCCTACTTAAAATACCACCAATCACGTGACAATGAGTATGGCAAATTTATGGTCCTAGACTGTCCTAAGGATGCTGCTTGGTTTGATGATCTACCTGGAAACGAGCAGTATTGGACCAAACCAACAAAGAGAACGGATAAAGTTGTCTCTGTTAATGAACTACCTGATGTACCACAAGCAAAAAAAGGTAAAGAACTCGTTAAATAAGTAAGAAAAGCGCTAGCGTCCATGAAGCTAGACATCTTTAAAAGGCTGACAAAAACTGTCAGCCTTTTTTCTATTATTTATTTACTATTCGACAAAAGCAGAAAATGATAGAATAGAACTATCTTTATTGTGAGAGGTGTGTGTCATGAAACTTCGGATTTATTCTTTTCTATTTATTCTGATATTCATCCTAAGTGGTTGTAACTTAGGGAATCCAACGAATGCATCTAAATCAACGGCCTCTCCTTCACATTTTGAAAATCAACATCTCTCAGTCACATATGACGGCCACTCTAGTACCCTTTTAAATGATGATAATGGGTTCTATCTGTCTTTTGAAGTTATACCGATTGGTCCGTTTCCAATTGATGAAAGTCATTTCTCATTTGCTTTACAACGAGTCCTTGAGGATGACTTAGGGAATCAATATGAAAGTATTAAAACAGAAATTATCTCGACCAACGATGCTGGGGAACCTTTTCCTGAAAATAAAGTTTATTTCAAACAATACTTCCAACCCGAATTAGACAAAGATAGTAAGGAATTGTCAGTGATATTCTATGCCAAACCTCTTTATTACCGCCAGTCTATCCTGTTTGAAAATTTGAACCATAACAGCGAACATAACATGTTAAATGATTTAAACATAGCTAAAGTTCAAACGGAAGGCAAGAAATTGACTCTCTATATTGAAGATGTGCATCAAATTCAAGGTCTGGAAACGACTATGATCCATTCAGGTGAAGAAGTCTATCCTGTTTTCACTTCTACAGAAGTTGGTAAATTCAATCATTCTCTAATAGCGAATTATGAATTTGCTATGGAAATTCCCGACCCATTCACTATAAAAATCAAAAGACACCGTCTCCAAGATCAACTTTGGGACTTTCCAATAACGATAACATTTAAATAGGCTAAATCCTTAGTCAGCCCCTCCTTCCTTTTGAAAATTGAATTACAAAAGAGTATGGGTCTGACTAGCTGGACTTAGCCTTCTATTAACGTCATTGAATTGTATTTGTTAAGACACCTAATTCATCTACACGAATTTCTATTTCATCACCAGACTTCAAGTATTTAGGTGGACTAAATCCACTTCCTACACCTGATGGAGTACCCGTTGCAATAATATCACCAGGCTCTAACGTCATTCCTTGGGAAATAACCGAAAGAATTGTCGGAATAGAGAATATCATCTGGTCTATACTTCCTTTTTGTCTCAATTCTCCATTTACTTTCGTTTCTATTTTTAGCACACTGTCCTTTACTAGGCTCGAGTGAGTAATCCATGGCCCCATAGGGCAAGTCGTATCTAAACTTTTTCCAAGAAAGAATTGTTTATGCTTCTTTTGAAGGTCTCTTGCAGTAATATCGTTAAGAAGTGTATAGCCAAATATGTAATCATACGCTTCTTCTTCCTTTATAGCCGTACCCTTCTTTCCAATGATGACAGCAATTTCGCCTTCATAATCCAATTGACTCGTTATATGTGCATGATTGAAGACGGTTTCTTCTGTCCCAATTACAGTAGTTGGCGCTTTCGTAAACATTAATAAATGTTCAGGGATATCAGCAGCACTTCCCATTTCGATCGCATGTGCTGCATAATTTTTACCTACGCAAAAAATATTTTTGCTCGGTCTAGGAATGGGAGCTAATAACCTCAATTCAGGATCTTTTAGATAGAACGAATAATCCTCGATGTTTCTTTTTTCAAGCCATTGAAAACTAGATGTAACTTCATCGATAAAAGTTTCCCCTAGGTCAATTGCTTCCAGTAGCGTACTTGGAATGTTAATAGTACTTCCTTTTTCATTTAACACGCTGGCAAGATCAATAACTCTCGTTTGATCGTCATTTAGCAAGCCTATACTTTGTTGCCCTTTATATTCGAATGTAACAAATCTCACAGTAACCACCTACTCTATAAATTTTGTTTATATCTCAAAACATTAGGTTTTCACTTACATCTTTCTTTTAACGGAATAAACTTTACCTGATTGTAAGGTTTCAGTATCATCACTTTCTTGAAGTAATTGCGTGACTGTTACAAAGTCATACCCTTCTACTTCAAGATGATTGATTATTTCAATTAATGCTTCATAAGTAGAGTAATAAATATCGTGAAATAAAACAATAGAACCATCTTCTACATCACTTAGCACATCCTGAGTAATTGTTTCTTTATGACGCGTTTTCCAATCCCGCGAATCAATCGACCACATGATAATAGGCAACGGTATCATTTCTGTCATCAATTGATTATACGTACCAAAAGGTGGCCGCATAAGAGTTGGAGTAACTCCTGTCGTTCGTTCAATTGCTTGTTGTGTTAAATGAATTTCGTCCTTAATTTCACTTCTAGTTAATTTGGTTAAGTCCGTATGACCCCATGTATGATTTCCAATCTCATGACCCTCTTCTACTATACGCATCATAATGTCAGGATATAAATCAACACTACTTCCAATTACAAAAAAAGTTGCTTGTGCACCCTTCTCTTTAAGAGCATCTAATATTAATGGCGTGACATCTCGGTGAGGCCCGTCATCAAAAGTCAAAGCAACTTGCTTCAGCTTTACCTCACTTGGTATTTCTACTTGATGATTAGACCTATTCTCTTTTATAAAGTTTTCATCAACATTATGACTTCCTTCAATTTTGCTTAATGGATAACCGCTTCTATCTGGTTCAGAAAGCAATTTTACAGCATCTAAAGTCTCTTCTCCTTCATTCTTAGATAAGATGTTACTTTCCTCAGTAGCTTCAACATTGTTACCTAAAATAGAGCACCCTGAACAAAACAAAATAATAATAGAAATAATATACAAAACTAATTTCCTAGTTAACATAGACTCAACCTCATTTAGTAATAATAACACCAGACTATTATACTAAATAAGTTTAAATAAATATGCTTATATTTTAGTAATATTAAATGAAAAGAGAGCCGACTCTAAAGTGTCTGCGCTCCCGTAAGAATGAAACCAAGATAATTTTTCTAAAATCAATTATTTACCCAAGGACAGCTCTATCACTTGCCATTTGCTCTCCACGGATACGTTGGAACTCGTTTAATAGCTTTTCAATCGTTAGATTTTGTTTATCTTCTCCTTGCACATCAAAGATAATTTGCCCTTTATCCATCATAATGAGTCGATTCCCTAAGTCTAACGCTTGTTGCATATTATGAGTAACCATTAAAGTAGTTAAATTAAAGTTACTGACAATCTCCCCTGTCAGACGGGTAATAAGTTCAGCTCTTGAAGGATCAAGCGCAGCTGTGTGTTCATCTAACAAAAGAATTTTCGGTTCAGTAAAAGTAGCCATTAAAAGAGACAATGCTTGGCGCTCTCCACCAGACAACAATCCTACTTTTGCTGTAAGGCGATCTTCTAAACCTAAATTTAACGTTGCTAAATACTCCCGAAACATGTCTTTTCTTTTTTTCGTTACTCCAAATCGAAGCGACCTTTTTTTATTACGTGAATAAGCCATCGCTAAGTTTTCTTGAATTGTCATCGTTGGCGCCGTTCCTGCCATAGGGTCTTGGAAGACACGGCCAATTAATGTAGAGCGTTTGTATTCAGGTAAGTGTGTAACAGGTTTACCGTCAATGACAACGTCACCGACATCTGGGGATAGTGTTCCAGAAATGGTATTCATCAAAGTGGACTTCCCAGCTCCATTACTCCCGATCACCGTAATAAAGTCTCCCGAATTTAATTCTAGATTAATATTTTGTAAAGCTTTTTTTTCATCCAGCGTACCTTCGTTGAAGGTAATGCTAATGTTATTAAGATGCAACATTTCCATTCCCCCCTATTTGTGAAAGTTCGGCACGCTTCTTTAATCGTCGCCGTTTTTCTCTACGAGCAGCAAGTATTTTCGGGGTAACGAGTGCTGCAACTACAATAACAGCCGTAATTAATTTCATATCTCCTGTTTCTAAAAACTCGACTCTTAGCGCTAGTGTTAAAACGATTCGATAGATGATGGCTCCACCTATAACCGCTAACGTTGTTCGAGCAATTGTCTTTGTTCCGAATAGAGCTTCACCGATAATTACGGATGCAAGTCCTATAATAATCATCCCAATACCCATCCCAACATCGGCAAAGCCGCCATATTGAGCAATTAAAGCTCCAGATAAAGCAACTAGTCCATTTGAAATACCTAAACCTAGAATGATTAAATAGTCGGTATTGGCTGAGAAACTGCGAATCATTCGTTTGTTATCCCCTGTTGCTCTAAGTGCTAAACCAACTTCTGTTTTTAAGAATAGGTCCAATAAAACTTTTACAGTTAACGTAACGATAAGGGCAAAGAATACGACTGCCCATGTACGTGGAAGCTGTGGTACGCCTAAAAACGTTATAATGCCATTAAAAAATTGGTCAAATCCGAGGTTTTGCCAAAACGCAGTTAGCTGTTTGACAAGTGTCGTTTCATTTAACAATGGTAAATTCGGTCGCCCCATAATTCTTAAATTAATGGAATAAAGAGCGATCATCATTAATATACCGGACAGCAACGGATTAATTTTACCTTTCGTATGAAGAATCCCTGTGACACAACCAGCAATAAAACCAGCAATAACAGCGGCTAATGTTGCGATGATTGGAGAATATCCATTGATAATCATCATAGCAGCAACTGCTGCTCCTGTCACAAAGCTCCCGTCTACAGTCAGGTCGGGGAAATCAAGGATGCGAAAGGTGAGGTAGACCCCTAGTGCCATAAGTGCATAAATGATTCCAGATTCAATTGAGCCGAATATTGCGATAAACATGGTGACCTCTTCCTCTCTAACTATTATTTCTTCTCTAGTAACGTGACTGACTCAAAGCTAATCCTATAGTGGATACATCTTGAGCCAGTCCCGCCTTTATAAGAGGTTGTTCAAAAAGTCCGGGAAAAATATCTGTCGAATTACTTCGTCAGCTTGCTCTTCCGCTCTTCACGTATTAACACCATACGCTCCAGTCCTTGGAAAAGAAGTACACTTTTCCGGCGTGCGAGGATTATGCTTACGGAGCAACCAGCTTTATGCTCGGAGACTGCGCTTCCTCGAACTTCTCGGATCTTTTTGTCCTCCTTTTTGAACACACACTATTTCTATTTTTTTATTAATTATTAATTACTTCAGCAGTTTCTTCCCATTGATCGTTCCACTCCACCCCTTGTTCTTCAGCAGCTTTTTTATTGATAAGCAGTGTAAGTTCTGGTGGAATTTCTACATTAATTTCAGAAGGTACTTTTTCCCCTTTTAGAATTTGTACTGCCATTTCACCTGCACGGTAACCAATGGAGAAGAAGTCAACTCCATAAGTTGCAAATCCACCGCCTTCTAATGACTCAGGATCACCTACAATTAACGGAATATCATAGTCATTAGCTACGCCAACTAAAGCACCAAGACCTTGAACGACTGTGTTATCTGTTGTCATTAGGAAAACATCTACGCGGTCAGCCAATGAACGAGCTGCCTCAGCTACTACAGCTGAAGAATCTACACTTCGCTCTACTAGAGTAAGGCTAGTACCTTCCATAGCTGCTTTTACCGCTTCTAATTGAGCGATTGAGTTTTGCTCACCTGAGTCAATAATGATACCTACTGTTGCCCCTTCAAAGTGTTCTTCAATGAATTGTACAGTTTTTTGTGTAAATTCAGGATGTAGATCGATAACACCTGTAATGTTTTCACCCGGCTCGTCTAATGCAGTTACAAGTCCCGCTGCAACTGGGTCTGAAACTGAAGCAAAGACGATTGGAATTTCGTTAGTAGCATTTAATGCACCTAATGTACTTACTGTTGAATTTGTAAAGATTAGATCTACATTATTCGCAACAAAGTTATTTGCAATCGTATGAACGTTGTTTTGGTCACCTTGTGCACTTTGGAAATCATAGGATACAGAAAGTCCAGCATCTTCTAGCGCTTTTTGGAAGCCTTCGTAAGCAGCATCTAGTGATGGATGCTCTACGATTTGAGTTGCCCCAATTTTAAACGTAATTTCCTCTTCTGCTGGTGCTTCTTCTCCAGCATTACTTTCTTCTGGTTCAGCTGGTGCACTACTTTGCTGCCCACCACATGCAGTTAGCGCCATTAGACCGACAGCCGCAGTCCCGACAAATTTCATCCACTTTTTCATCTTTGTTTCCCCCTATAATTTTTATAATTTTCTAATAGTTATGTATTATCATAGTATATTTATCAATGAATTGTAAACAACTTTTTTTACCGGTTTAAAGCGTTTGCGCGAATACGTATTAAAAGATTGAACAAACAAGATTTTTTCTCTATTTTGTCTACGAATATTTTATATATCTGTTGTTTATACTGTTTTTCAGAATAGCTTTGTTTAAGCCTATTCCTTATGATCTTGCTGTTTCATATACGACTTCCCTTAGTCTCTATCTCACATCAAGATCAAATTGTTCTTGCAAATCACTTTTCACTTCAATAGAGTAGGAAAAGATAACACCGTTGAAAAGGATCGATTAAGAATGGATGTATTGCAATTTATACTTTTTATTGCTTTATCAATTATTGGTGGAACAATCGGACAAAAATTGAAGCTTCCGGTCGGAACAATAATAGGTGCGATGTTTGCTGTTGGTTTTGCCAAAACATTCCATGTTCTAACATTAGAAACGACCTTACCTATGGCTTTTATTCTTCAAGTCATGCTTGGATTAATGGTAGGACTAACATTTATGAAACTATCTGTATATCAATTACGTCAATTAGCGACCAGTCTGGTAGCTGTTACATTTAGTGTCTTTTTTATTACTATCGGTAGTGGAATACTAATTGCGACACTATCACCTTTTGAACAAAGTGTTTCTATATTATCCGCTGCACCAGGTGGAATGATAGAAATGGCAACGATCGCTAAAACACTCTCATTACATGCTCCAGTCGTTATTATGCTTCATCTCATTCGAGTTCTGAGTGTGATGACGCTTTTCCCAATATTACTCGATTACCTGTATCGTAAAGAAATACAAAAAGGAGGCTCGCCTTATGAAACGTTGGGTCATCACTAGTATGTTAGCTTTAATAGGCGGCTGGCTTGGTTTCATGACATCGTTTCCTTTAGGACCCTTATTAGGTTCCTTATTAATGATTGCGATCGTACAAATAAAAACAAATAAGCTTCCTCCACTGCCTAAGAAGGCCAAACGAATCATACAAATGTTGCTAGGAGGAAGCATCGGACTTACCTTTAGTCAAGAGACGTTTTCTATTCTATCTACTGTTTGGCTACCCGCTCTCCTGCTACCTTTATTGCAAATAAGCGGGGCATTATTATTAGCACTATTCCTAAAAAAGGTTCTTAAATTCGATACATTAACTGCGGTATGTAGTTCGGCTCCGGCTGGAATGACTGAAATGATTGTCCTTGCTGAGAAATATCCCGTCTCAGTTCCGACTGTTGTCACTCTTCACCTTTTTCGTCTCATGCTCATTGTCAGTGTGATGCCATTTCTCATTTACTACTTGTTCATTCGCTAATATTTATATATGTTATGTCTACTAAAACTAATCCATAAAAATTGGGTGTCAGTGGTGCTGAGCCAAGGCCGAAATCTTCCTCACCTATCAAAACTGGTTTGTGCACCAACCGAGCATTTGGTTGGTGTATTCTTCTTGTTTCTTCCTCTTCCGCTCACTATTCCACGCTTTTCGTTCACGCTTTCTCCTAATTTTTCCCTATACCGCTCACGATCCCCGCCAGTTGTTGGTTACTGTATTCTCCTTATAATAAAAAAAACAAGGATGACTAATGTCATCCTCGGTCTTTCGTACAGGCTATTTCATATTCAAAATATTCTTCTTCTATTTTTTCTAATTCTTGCTCTAACGTAGGCATTAATTGCTCACAGGAATTATTTTGGTCTTGTTGCTGTATGATGTCTCTGATGATCCCGCGATGTTCACGCTCAAAATATAGATCAAACGGGAAATAATGCTGCCCAAATCGGTCAAAATCAACATCTTCGTATTCTTTCATATATTGCAAAAGTGGCTTGTAATCATTTATTTCTACAGCCACACGTACATTCCCCACCTCGGTATTACCTATTTCAAATTCTTCCCCATAGTTCATTTGAGTGAAAAGATAGTCAATAATGATAAAATCACTAAACGTAAAAAATTCTGCACTGGAGTAATTCACTTCTACTTCCTTTTCTTCTGTTACAATCATACTTCCTTCAAACGCGGTTACAAACATGTTTTCTTTGACAAACCAAGCACTTACGATAACGATAATAACAATTACAAAGGCGGCGATATTCTCAAATCTTTTATCTTTTACCTCTTTCTTTTTCAACCATTTCGATACAAAAAAAGAAAAAAGACCACAAAGGATTGCTACTAGAAAAACACCTAAAACTATGAAAAGCCAAGATGGAAATAAAAACACCATAATATCAAATCCTATCTATATAATTATCCATAGAAAATATGGTATCATACTTAACGTATAAAATACTCCTCATAAGTAAAACAATGAGCATGAGAGCTATTTTTTTCCATTAATTGTGGATCTTGTTATTATCACATGCTAAAACTTGAGTGCACGATGCTCTTCCATATTATTTGATATATAGAATAGAGGTAAAAGAAATGAAAGTCGTTCTTACAACATTAAACGCGAAGTATATCCACACATGTCTAGCGCTTCGCTGTCTGAAAGCTTATGCTGAGCCTGAATATCCGGTTGAAATGGTTGAATTTACAATAAAAGATCCTGTCATGAATATCGTTACAGATCTTTATCAAAGAAAACCTGACGTGATCGGGTTTAGTTGCTATATTTGGAATATCGAAGAAACCATTAAAGTCGTTGAGATGCTAAAAAAAATTATGCCAGACATTAAGATCGTCCTTGGTGGTCCTGAAGTGTCCTATGATACAGCTTATTGGCTTGAGCGAATTCCTCATGCTGACTTTATCGTAGTTGGCGAAGGGGAAGAAACGTTTAAACTTCTTTTAGATGAACTAAATGGTGAAGAGAAATTTCATATGGTGTTTGGCCTTGCTTATCGTAAAGACGGTAAAGAGATTGTTAACCCGCCAAGTGCAAAGCCGGACTTAAATGCAATTCCTTCCCCGTACCGTTTTCAAGAAGATTTACCTGCTCTTTCAAAACGCGTAACCTATTTTGAGACGAGTCGCGGCTGTCCTTTCAGTTGTCAATTTTGTTTATCTTCTATTGAAGTAGGCGTTCGTTATTTTGATATTGAGAGAGTCAAATCGGATTTACTGTTCTTAATCAAGAGTGGTGCGAAGTTAATTAAATTTGTGGATCGAACCTTTAATATTAAGCGGGATTATGCGCTTGAGATTTTTCAATTTCTCATTGATAACCATGAAGGATGTGTGTTTCAGTTTGAAATAACCGCTGATATCATGCGTCCAGAAGTTCTCGAGTTTCTAAACGAGAACGCCCCGGCTGGTATTTTCCGATTTGAAATTGGTGTTCAATCAACAAATGACGCAACGAATGAACTCGTTAAACGAAAGCAAAATTTTGAAAAACTCTCCAGAACGGTAACCCTCGTCAAAGAAGGCGGGAAAATTGATCAACATCTTGACTTAATTGCGGGATTACCTGATGAAAATTATGACTCCTTTAAAAAGACATTTAATGATGTGTTTGCCCTGCGTCCTGAAGAACTTCAACTCGGATTTTTAAAAATGTTACGAGGAACAGGATTACGTCTGAGAGCAGAAGACCATGACTATGTATATATGGAACATGCGCCATATGAAATACTAGGAAACAAAATCCTACCTTTCAGTGACATCGTTCGTATTAAGCGAGTGGAAGATGTATTAGAAAAATATTGGAATGACCATCGTATGGATGAAACGATCGAATATCTAGTTACTAAAGAATTTGATTCTGCTTTTGACTTTTTCCAACAGTTTGGAGATTATTGGGACAAGCAAGGCTGGTCTAAGATTGGTCATCAGCTTGAAGATTTATTCCGCCGTTTATATGAATTTTTACAAGCAAGGGAGACAAAAAATCTTAAGGTCATTCACGGTTTAATGGTTTATGATTATTTTGTACGTCATAAACATAAACCGAGAACAACGTGGTGGAATTTCTCGCTAACTAAAGAACAACAATCTCATTATTTAAAGTCGATTGCAACCGCACCAGATACTGTTTCTGAACAATTTAGTTCGTTAAGTTTGGCAGAAAAGGATCTTCATAAGCATACAATGATTGAAGTGATTGCTTTTGACCTCGACCATTATTTACAAACAAAAGAAGTGGTCGATAACAAACAGTTAATTATCGCCTACTTTAACCCTAAAGAACTCAATACTACACATTACACATGTGAAATAAACAAACTAGAACAAGGCGCCTTATCTTAAGGCGTTTTTTTTCTAATAAAGGAGAGGAAAAATTTTGATACGCTGGGCCTACTTAGCAATTGCTGCAGGGGCAGCTCTATGGGGTACAATTGGGTTATTCGTTCAAGAACTTTATAGCCTCGGGTTAACACCACTTCAAGTTGTAACATTACGTGTTAGTTGTGCGGTTAGTTTTCTACTAATCTATTCTCTTTTCGTCAATCGCCAATGGCTTCGAGTCCAATTGAAAGACAGTCCTCTTTTTATTGGTACAGGAATTATAAGTATCGTTTTTTTTAATTGGTGCTTCTTTGTCGCCATTCAAGAAACATCCATTTCCGTTGCCGCCATTTTACTTTACACCGCCCCTGCTTTTGTCCTGATTTTGTCTCGTTTTTTATTTAAAGAACTGCTTACTGCACGGAAAGTCCTGTCATTAATTTTGACTTTGTTTGGATGTATTCTTGTTGTTGAGCTCCTTCCAAATGGTTCAATGACAATGACAACTGTAGGGATCATTGCCGGTCTTGGTTCCGGTTTATTTTACGGCTTGTACAGTATCTTTGGAAAGTTCGCCTTGAGAAAGTATCATCCTATGACAGTGACCATTTACACCTTCTTATTCGCAGCCTTATTCACATTACCTGTAAGTCAAGTGTGGACTTGGATTGGTCACTTGAATGATGTAAAGTTGTGGATTTACGCGGGTAGCTTAGGTTTATTTCCAACTGTGTTAGCTTTCATATTTTATACGAAAGGGCTTAAGCAAGTTGAAGCAGGAAAAGCATCCATTGTCGCCACACTAGAGCCTGTTGTCGCTGCATTTATCGGGATGATATTTTACAGCGAAATCTTAACATTATGGCAATATCTTGGGGTTGTGTGCGTTATTTTTTCAGTAATCATTGTCCAGAATATTTCCTTAACTAAATGGCTCGAAAAACGGCGAGTAAAACAATCTGCCTAATTTCCATATAAGTTGCGTTCATTGATTTTCCCCTTTAAAAGCCTTATGCTTAGTGCTAATAGAATGGAGGGAAACATACAGTGAATCAAGTTATTGAAACCATAAAAAACCACAGATCGATCCGGAGTTATACGAATGAACCTGTAAGTGAAAATCACTTAGAAACGATTGTTGAAGCTGCTCAAGCCGCGCCCTCATGGATTAACGGCCAGCAAGTCTCGATCGTCGCTGTTAAAGATGACCAAACAAAAAAGAAATTGACCGAACTCGTTGGTAATCAAAAATATGTAGATGAGACTCCTGTCTTTTTTATTTTTTGTGCTGATTTTTATCGTGCTTCTCTAGCGGCTGAAAAAGAAGGGACATCCTTTGCAATTGAAGAGGAAATTGACTCACTATTAGTTGGTGCTACCGATGTTGGTCTAGCGATGGGGAATGCTATCGCTGCTGCTGAGTCACTCGGATTAGGCTGTGTTCCCATTGGTGGGGTTCGTCGTCATTCTTTAGAAGTGATTAAATTACTAAATCTTCCTAAGTACGTCATACCGATTTCAGGTTTATGTATTGGCTATGCTGCAGAAGATCCTGGTCAAAAGCCACGTTTTCCAAAAGAAGCAGTATATCATGAGGAAACCTATAATCCTGACCTTAAAGGCATTTTAGATACATATGATCAACAAATGGAACAATATATGAAAGAACGAACCAATGGACAAATGTCATCCAATTGGTCTACACGAGTGGCTTCTTTTTATAGTAAGCCATACTATGACAACATTGCAGAAATGTTGAAACAACAAGGATTTATTTGTAAAAATATAAAGTAAGTGATAATACAGAAAAGAGGTTGAACTTTATGGTTCAACTTCTTTTCCATTTCTATAACATTGCAAAAAAATGCTTTTAGTCCTCCTCTTTTATAAGTTGTTGTTCAATATAATAACGTTCAGCGCCTGGGTGAACATCAATTGGCATTCCCTCTAAAACTTCATCTAATGTTACATGTAACTTTAGTCGATCATTGTCAAAGTGTTCATGGTTTTCAAAGAGCGCTCTCGTCATCTCAAAAACAAAGTCATCATCGACACTTGAATTTACAATTAGCAAAGCTTTAGCGGCTAATGTCGTTACATCAGAAGTTGTTTCATACAAGTCTTTTGGAATGGTGTAAGTAACATAGTATGGATACTCCGCTTGTAATTCTTGGATTTTTTCGTCTGTGATAGAAATGAAGTTTATATCATCACTGAGCTCTTTTAACAACTTATCTTCATCCATTCCTAATCCTGCTGTAATAAACGCTGCATCAATTGTTCCACTTTGAAGTTTTTGTGCTATTTCAGTACGATCCATGTACTTTTCTTCAAAATCCTCGTATGTAATTCCATGTTTGTTTAGAATTTGCTTAGCATTTACTTCAACAATAGTGTCCTTATCTCCAACTGCTACGCGCTTACCACTGAGGTCTTCCACTGTTTGAATGCCACTTTCAGGTCGAGCGATGATTTGTATAACTTCAGAATATAACGTTGCTACACCATGGAACCCCGTTATTGGGACATCCCCTTCAAACAAATAAAGACCATGACTCGCATAGTAGGCAAGATCATTTCTAACTAAGGCTAAGTCTGCATGACCATTGACAAGATCATATATCGAAGTTAAAGAACTCGTGGAAGAATGCGTAGAGCCTTTAACACTTTCTAGGTTTGGATTAATGATATCATCGGCAAGTATCTTTCCCATTTCTAAAAAATTGGTATGACTTTCATCCAGTGAGATTACAATTTCAGTCGTATTCGTCTCTTCTGCACTATCGATTTTCTCGATCGCTGTTTCCTTCTTCTCCTCAATTATTTTCTCACTTTTCGTACACCCAGATAAGACAAAAATGTTAGTTAATATGAGTAGTAACAGGATTGTACATGTTTTCATAGCGCTCTCTCTCCTATTCTTTTTCTAGTTAAACAAAGGACAATCTGTAAGATAAGATGCTAGTTCTTCTACAAAGCTTGAACAACTCTCCTTAGTAACAATATGAAAATGGATACAGCTATTAGTACGACTTTTCAAAACTTATGTATAGGAACAGAGACCTTACTAGGCATAAGTCCTTAGTCTTAATTTTCAGAAATGGCGACATATTCCTTTACTGTATTGTAAATTTGTTATACATTCATTGTGTAGAAGTTATACAACTGAAAATTAGGAGGATGTACAATGCACAAATCAAAGGTTTTTGTCATGTCACTGGTTTTTATGTTACTTATGTCAATGTCGATGGGAATGGGGGTACTAGCTGACAATCATGAAGGTGATGATATTGTTGATACAGCAGTAGCTGCAGATGATTTCAACACACTAGTAGCCGCTGTTCAAGCTGCGGATTTAGTAGATGCTCTTAAAGCGGAAGGTCCTTTCACAGTATTCGCTCCTACTGACGAGGCGTTTGCAAATTTATTAGATGAGTTAGGTGTAACGGCTGACGAATTACTCGCTAGCGAAGACCTTACAGATATACTTTTATATCATGTTGTTGAAGGCAAAGTAATGTCTACTGATCTAGTAGATGGTATGGAGGCAACTACATTAAACGGCGAGAAAATTACAATTACATTAAACCCTGTACAAGTAAATGGAGTAAATGTTGTAACTCCTGACGTTGAAGCTTCAAACGGTGTGATCCATGTTATTGATGCTGTGTTACTTCCGGCAAGTAATGAAGAAGCTGCAGAAGAAGATGGAACTGAAGAAGAAGCTACTGAAGAAGAGACTAGTTTAGTTGACATCGTAGAAACGGCAGCTGCTGCTGGTAGCTTTGAAACATTATTAGCTGCTGCACAAGCGGCTGGATTAGTGGATGCTCTTAAAGGTGAAGGTCCATTAACGGTATTCGCTCCTACTGACGAGGCGTTTGCTGCTTTATTAGATGAGTTAGGTGTAACGGCTGAGGAATTACTAGCTAACGAAGATCTTGCAGATATTCTCTTATATCATGTTGTTGAAGGCAAAGTAATGTCTACTGATCTTGTAGATGGTATGGAAGCAACTACATTAAACGGTGAAAAAGTAAAAATTACATTAAACCCTGTACAAGTAAATGATGCAAATGTAGTGACTGCTGATGTTGAGGCTTCAAACGGTGTGATTCATGTTATTGATGCTGTGTTACTGCCAGGTGGAGATACTGATAATGGTACTAATGAAGGTACTGCAGAAGCTGGAGATGCAACTCCTGCTATTCCACAAACGAGTAATAATTCTGTACTTATCTATATTGTATTAGCAGCCCTTGCTGGTGCAGTTGCATTATTCTTTATCAGAAAAGAAAAGAGTGCTAGAGTCTAATCAGAAAGGCGCAAGGTGCCTGCTTATCGGCGAAAAGCGGTGGAGGGCCAGCAATAAGTGTCTTGCTTTTTAGACACGCTTGATGGACCGAAGCGACCTTGAGCCGATGGCACCTGAAGCTAGACAGTGAAAGGCGCAAGGTGCCCGCTTATCGGCGACAAGCGCTGGACATCTTCGAATTTTATACTTTCTTAATCTCAACAAAAGGGAGCTATTAGCTCCCTTTTGTCTAAAGTTAGGATGCTTAATATGAATGTTAGACGTATAATCATCGGTATAAGTGTTTCAATCTTTATATTTTCAATGTTTCATATCCTAGATTACTTTTATGGTAGTTATGAAAATCAACGGATGTATGCAGCAGTCCAAGAAACGTTCACAGACTCCTTGCCCAAAGCTGAAATGGTCAATAGACACTTAGAAACTCAAGAGCAACCTCTAATACGCGAAAGATTTCTGCCATTGCTAGAAATAAATGAAGATACGGTTGGATGGATTACGGTTCCAAACACTTCTATTGATTATCCGATCGTTCAAACAAAAGATAATGATTACTACCTTGACCATAACTTTCAACATTCCAAATCAGATGCAGGCTCGATTTTTATGGATTTTCGAAATGCACCAGACCTTTCCGACCGGCATTCAATTATTTATGGACACCATATGAGAGATGGTTCAATGTTTAAAGGGTTAATAAATTATCAAGATGAAGACTTTTTTGAACATAATCGTACCATTACCATTCAAACACTTACAGAAGAGACCGAATGGGAGATTTTTTCCGCATACGTTACGGCTACCGATTTTTATTATATCGTTACGGATTTTTCTTCTGATCAAGAATATCTTGATTTTCTTGAATTAGTTCAAAATAAGTCACAATATCAACCAAATGATGTTCCCTTCACACATCAGGATCAGTTACTAACCCTTTCTACATGTGCTTATGATTTTGAGGATGCCAGGTTTGTTGTCCATGCGCGGAAAATAAAGTAAAGCAAGCTGATTTCACATTTGAAATCAGCTTTTTCTTTTCTGTTTTTGTTTTAGGTTATAAATTGAATTCGTATTCGTAATCGTTTGCTGAATAACATTGCTTAGAGGGATTTGTTTCACATCTGCTATTTTCTCCGCAATAGGTTTAAGTAATAACGGCGATGTTTCTTCATTTTCAAATGGCCCATTAAATGGCCAAGGTCCATCTGTTTCGATTAATAATTGCGTAATCGGTACCATTTCTGCTAACTTTTGATCACGCTCACGGTAACAAATCTCTGGTGTAACCGAAATGAAGTGTCCTGCTGCGACAATCTCTTTTATGACTTGTTCCGGAGCCTTTAACCAATGGAAGTGTGCTTGAACTTCTGGTACCTTCTTAAGTAGTGTAAGAGCTTGTTCAGCTTGTGAATGTACAGCGTGAACCGCTAAAGGTAATTGGGTTTGTTTGGCAACTTCCACCCACCTAGCAAACTGTTCTAGTTGTAACCCTTGCTCATCCGCCGTTAGTTGGTCCAAAATATAATAAGGCAGACCAACCTCCCCAATGAACGAAACTGCTTCTTTTTCTGAATAAATAAGTTCTTCTAGCTCAGTCATGTCTCGCCGATTCATCGGCTTTTGTTCAGGGTGGTATCCAACACCAGCCATAATAAAATCAGGGTACCGTTGTTTTAACTCTAACGTTTCATAAGCAGACTTTAAATTATTGGAAACAGCGACTACGCACTCGATCCCTTCCTTCTGCCAGTGTTGTATTCTTTTTTCAATATCAGTGTATTGATAAAGATGGATATGTGCATCAATCATAGCAATTCCTCCATTACGTCCCCCCGCATTTTTTTCAGTATACCATTAGAAAATGCTTAATCTTCATATGTATGAGTTTTGTCATTTACTATTTTTTTGTACAAGAAAAAAGCAAACAGGTAGTACCCTTCCTCTTTGCTGAGTTTGAAGAACAGCCTTTAGAGAAGAATACTACTAATCAACTTTTAACTACAAGATTTAACGAGCTCTTTTTTATCTATTTTCCCGACAGGTGTTTTCGGAAGTTCTGAAACAAGTCTAATTTTTCTCGGAATTTTATAACCACCTAAATATTTTCGGCAATGATTTTCGATTTCCTGAACGGTGATGGAACCCTCCTGTTTAGGGACAATAAACGCAGCGACTACTTCTCCCCATTTTTCATCAGGCAATCCAACAACTGCAACTTCAGCGACTTGTTCATATTCAGCTAGAATATGTTCGATTTCAAGAGGATATACATTTTCTCCACCGGTTATAATCATTTCTTTTTTTCGACCAACGATATAAAAATAGCCATCCTCATCTCGCTTTCCTAAATCTCCTGTATACAGCCATCCGCTTCGGACCGCTTCCGAAGTAGCATCGGGACGATTCCAATAATGATCGAATACGTGATATCCATTTATTATAATTTCGCCAACTTCTCCAGGTTGTGCATCATTTCCTGTTTCATTAATAATTCTAACTTGATTATAAAGCATTGGTTTTCCAACGGAACCTCGCTTTTTATTTACTTCGTTAGGATCAATAAAAAAGTTGTTCGGGCCCGCTTCTGTCAAACCATACCCTTCTTTAAATTGTAAACCTTTCTTTGCAAAAGCTTCATAAACCTTGTATGAGCAAGGAGCCCCCCCTGACAGAAACGTATGCATCGTAGGAAATGTATTATTTTTAAACTCCTCGGTTTGGATCAACATATGGTACATTGTGGGGACAAACAATGCGATCGTACAACGATGTTCATTTAAAATGCGAACCGCTTCGATTGGATCGAATTGATCGACAATGACTACTTTGCCGCCCATATGAAGAAGCGGTAAAGAAAGCGCGTTTAGTCCACCTGTATGAAACATCGGTAAGTACGTTAACGTTGTATCTTCCCCTTTTAAGTTCCAACTTGTAATCGTGTTAATCACATTATAAAAGACGGATCGATGTGTTAGTACAGCCCCTTTAGGTTTGCCCGTTGTTCCTCCTGTATAAATAATCGCTAGCGGTGCATCAAAGTTCACCTTGCAGACTTCATCTTTCCCCCGCTTTAATAACCATTGGCTATACTCACTTCCGTTACGTCTGACAGCAACACTCTGAAATGAAGATGATATTAATCCCTCAAGTTTTTCATCAAAAATGAGTATTTTAGGCTGACAATCATTTAAAACAAAAGCGAGTTCATGACTTGCTAATCTCCAATTTAACGGGACAAAAATGGCACCGATTTTCGTACAGGCGAATAGGAGATCAAAGTAGCAAACGTGATTAGGAGAAAGAAGCGCTACTCGATCTCCTGGCTCTATGCCTCGCTCCACTAATGAGCTTGCAAGATTTTGTGCACGTATATTTAATTGCTCGTAAGTCCAATTTTCATTCGTTTCCCCATTGACTACCGCAATTCTCTCTGGGGTAATACGAGCTCGATTTGCAATCCAATCTGTTTCCCAGCTCATCTTACCACCCTCCTTCATCATAAGCATTTACATCTTGATCTTATTTGAGAGTGGTTGCAGGCGAGTTACAAATGAATGATCTATTTATCTATTAATATAGAATTTGATCTTCTTCTTTTTGACAGATATGTAGATTTAGTTACAATAAAACTATTACTAAGTGAATTACGAAAGGAAACTACGATGGATATATACGTTGTCGCTACCTCAATAATGGTCATGGGAATAATTATTGCAATAGGTGCAACATTAGCTTTTAAAGTGGAAATTACTACTGAAATTAAGCATGTGTTAATCCTGATCATTTTAAATATTGCTGTACCATCGATTATATTAAATGGAGTTTTTAATACAGAAGTTACAACTCAATTGTTACATCAAGTCGTTATCATATTTGGGTTATCGGTCATTTTCCATTTAGGAGCTCTATTATTTGCGTGGATCTTATCTAGACTATTACGGTTTGAAAGTACTTTCGCCAAAAAGATGACCATCTTAGCCGCTTTAGGGAATACCGGATTTATTGGCATACCGCTTTGTGCCACGATTTTTGGACCTGTTGGCGGACTATTGGCAGCTATTTTTGATGCTGGTTTAGACATCGTTTTATTTTCAGTTGTCATTTATATGCTTCAATCCGAAAAACGCTTTCAGTTTTCACAGCTAAAGGCGTTAATTAACATTCCATTATTAGCCATCATTATTGGATTAACAGCAGTTATTACCGGCGTTGAACCACCCCAATTCTTGAGGCAATTAACGAGCATGTTATCAGCACTTGCTGCACCATTAGCGATGTTATATATCGGAATGTTGTTACCCCCGCTTTTTCAAAAAAGAGGCTTTCTCTTTTACAAACAAATATGGTTTCCACTCGGGGTTCGCCTGTTGATCATTCCGATTGTAACGATGCTCATTATCTCTTTACTTCCGTTAGATTACTTGGTTAGTAACATTGTTATCATTCTTTCAGCGATGCCGACGATTATGCTTGCCACTGTCTTATTTGCCCGATATTCCAACGATGAAGAATTAGCCGTTATTACAACTGTGTATTCGACACTTCTATCGCTATTAACGATTCCGTTAATTGCTTTTATCGTTTCTTTACTTAATTAGTTACATCAAACTAAGAAGTGACCATACATTTTTGAGTATTATAAAATAAAGAAGGTTTCACACAGGAAACCTTCTAAAAATTTTTCATAATGAAATTATTTTTCTTCTTATTCCAATGATAGAATTAATTGAGGAGCAAAATCTTGACTACTACTACCATATATCTCTAGAAGGTTGCTTGTAAAAGATGCGGTCGTATTAGCTTTTATTCGAAATTGCGTTCTATCATTTTTATTAATATGGTCAAGGTAATTGCTAGGTATTTCAATATCAATGTACTCTTGATCATTTGATGGTACCTGAACAGTCATGAAGTTAGTGATCGTTGCTGTTGCTGCGTAATCTGTTTGCTCTAGTGTAGGGGATGAACCAAAGTAACCCGATTTTAAGTCAATTTCCAAACTGCGTATATTACCTGTTAATGATTTACGGTATAAACGCACTACCGCTCCTTTGATAATATCATTACTATTTAACGATGAAGTATTAAAGGAAAGGATCGTTCGATAAGTATCGGTATTAAACATCCCCTTATCTCCTACCTTTAAGACATTAATACCTAGTCCATCAGCAGAAAAGCGACCGACAAAACCGTCTTCCTGTGTGATAGAAGTCAATGTGACATGCTCACTAGAACCTTCGTCAATTATATATGACTCTGTCTGTATCTCTTCAACTAGTCCATTCGTATCGACAGAATAGAACTTTAAAGTTGTAGATTGTTCTATTTGTATAGGGCCAGTATACACTTGTGAATGTTCATCCGGTTGTGATTCATCTAGTGTGTAGTAAGTGGTTGCTTCCCTGTTTGTATGAAGCGTAACTTGTACTGGAGCGGTATAGGTACCTCCTGATGGTTCTGCAGATGTTACTAAAGGAATATTTTCCCCTGGTTCATCCTCTGGATCTTTATGTTCAGAGCTATTGAAGAACTCCCACATTAACTCACTTGCTCTAGGGCCAGCTGGGTCCGTGTAGCTTCCTTGTGAACTTCCTCCTGACCACGCATGGCCCATACCATCTACTATATACTTTTCCATTAATAAATTACCGGCATTGTCACGATAAATCGACCGTGTATAACTCCTTCCTCCAGACACTTGACCTTGAATTACTTCATCAGCAACATCGTAAAAGTACGTATTTTCTTGTCCATCATAAGCTAAGTCATTTGTTTTAGCCCATTGTGTAATTACTTGGTGACCATTGATTGATTGTACTGTAAAATCACTATCTCCATGGAATACCATGGTTGGGATTACTTGTGCGTATTGGCCCATTGCTTGATAAGCTAATCTTCCTTGTCGTATTGGATCAGGACCACCATTACTCATAGCTGTCCAAGCTTGTAATGAGCTTGTTGCTGCTTTGTATTCCAGCCCAGCGCCAACACCTACTCCAGAAAATACATCTGGATAAGTGGCTCCCATAATTACACTCATCGCTCCACCTGCAGATAACCCGGCAACATACACTTGACTTTGATCTATTGAATAATTATTTTTTACTTGCTGAACCATTCCAGCAATTACAGCAGGCTCTCCACTTCCTCTAGATTGATGAGCTGGCTCAAACCAATTCCAACATTTACTCGAATTTGCACTAGATGATTGTTCTGGATATAGAACGATAAACCCTTTTTCTTCAGCTACAATATTCATTTCTGTTCCAACCGAGAATTGATTTGCATCTTGTGTACACCCATGTAACATGACCATTAAGGATGTCTCAGTTGCTGGATCATAAGTACTTGGTACAAAAAGTTTGTATGTCTTCCCACCAAATGAGTGACTCGTAAATGTACTCGAAGCAAAAACGTGACTAGAAAAAACTAACAATACCCCAAACGTTATTAGGCAGTAACTCCAAAGACTTAGTACAAACTTTTTTTTCATCTTAAATAAAACCCCTTCCAACACTTTTTTGTAATCGTTTACATTTAACTCCTTTCAAAGGTTATGTGAGAAACTTTAACTCTTAGATCTCTCAGTGCCTTCTATAAAAGTGATAATTTCTAAGTATGTTACTTCAACCTCTCCATTACTACATTAACATTTGATGGTTTCACTTAAGTTACATTCCTTCTGAAACTAAAAAGACCGCTAACAGTAGTACTGTCAACGATCATTATTAATTACATCATAATACCGCCGTCTACATGTATAACGGTTCCATTTACATAGTCAGATTCATCTGAAGCTAAAAATAAATAAGCGTTTGCAATATCTGCAGGCTTACCTAGTCGGTTAAGTGGAATTGTCATTTTAAGCTTTTCAATGACTTTATCAGGTACTTTCGCTACCATGCTCGTTTCAACAAATCCTGGAGCGACTGCATTGACATTAATTCCTTTACCGCCAAATTCTTTCGCCCATGACTTTGTCATCCCAACAACACCGGCTTTCGTCGCCGCATAATTCGTCTGACCCACATTTCCGTAAACGCCAGAAACACTTGAAGTTGTAATTATCTTTCCTTTTCCTTGTTCCACCATTTTAGGAATAACAGCTTGTGTACAATAAAATACACCTGTTAAATTTACATCAATGACTTTTTGCCAATTTTCCGGAGTTAACTTGTGTAACATGGCATCCGCTGTGATACCTGCATTATTCACTAAAATATCGACGCTTCCAAAAGAATTTACCGCTTCTTGTACCATTTGAGTTACACTTTCTTGGTCCGCGACATTTACTTTTATCGCAATACCGTTGCCACCCTTTTCTTTGATTTCGGCTACAACGGCTTCTGCAGCTGCTTCATCAAAATCTGCAACGACCACATTTGCACCCTCTCGGCTAAATGTAAGAGCTGCTTCTTTACCAATTCCATTTCCAGCACCAGTTATAATAGCTGTTTTGTCTTGTAGTCTCATGATTATATCCTCCTAATGTTTCTGTAGAAAATTCGTTATCGCTAATTGTAATTGATCTAAATCATCAATGAGTGGAGAATGACCACAACCTTTTAAATACATCAGTTCTGCTTGATCATTTAAGTCTTCTTTTATTTCTTCTGTCATTTGTTGAGGAATCACAAGGTCATTTTCACCGGCTAAAATAAGAGTTGGATGTGTAATTTTTTTTGCTTCCCCAGATCCCTCAGCAACTCCATTATGAACATTACTAATATTAAAAATATTTAATGCATGATACACTTCAGATAAGTTTCGCTGTGTCAGCATATCTTCTAAATACTCGTCGTATTTTTGCTCATCAGGTTGGTTGTTGGTATAAATCAACGAATTCCATACCGCTTTTAAAAAGTCTTTATTTCGTTGTTCATACGCTTGAGATACTGGAATCGTTTTTGTAGAATCTTTTTTTATTTCTTCTAACGTTGTTAAACGAATAGACTCTCCAGTTTCACCAACACTCATAAACGGATAGCCCCGAGTGGAGCCTGAACACAATAACACCAGCTTATGAACATCGGCTGGATAATCAATAGCATAACGCATCGCTACCGTGCCGCCTGTAGACCAACCAAGAATTGAAAACTTATTTAAACCCACAGCATCAATAAAACTCTTAATGTCTTCTGAGAAATCTTTAATGGATTCAATTGGTTGACGATAGGAGGAACCACCAAACCCTCTCATATCGACTGCATACAGTTTATACTGCGGTGGTAGGGTTTCAAGTAAGAGGTCCCAATGTTTGGATGAAGTCATATTTCCATGGATAAGAAGAATGACCTCATCTCCGCCTGCTCTCTCACGATAAGTGATTGTTTCTCCATTTGGTATGTTCACCGATTGTAACTTGATGTTCTCCACTAGTTTACACCTCCATGCTAGCTTTTCCCCAACGGATCGTAGTTGCCCCCCAAGCATAGCCAATACCTGCACTGACGAGGACGACGACATCCCCGTCTTTTATTTTCCCTTGCTCAAGGGCTAACTCTAATGACAGGATCTGATCGATTTGACCAATATGACCAAACTCATCTAAATAAATCGATTGTTCGTCGGTAAGGCCTAATTCACGCAACACATAATCATGCGCTGATTTCTTCATGTGCAAAATTCCGAGATAATTAATATCCTTTTGATCGCAGCCACTTTTTTGTAATGATCGTTGAATGACTTCGATAAAGTTTTTCATCGATTTTTCTTCCAGACGTTGTTTCATTCCATCTGGATCGAGCACATCTAAATAGTTGAGCCTTTCCTCAATCGCCTCTTGACTAATTGGAGTTTTTGTTCCACCTGCTACAACGACGACATCCTCTGAAAACGATCCATCTGTAATGATATGACTATCTAGTAGATTGTTAGAGTCATAGCCTTTTTGTAAAACGATGGCTCCTCCCCCAGCAGCCAGGTTATACATAAACCTTGTTCTAGGGTTGGTATAGTCGATAAAATCAACGTTTCGGTAACCACCTGCTAATAGAACGGTTTGGATAGAAGGGTCTGCCAGCATCATATCCTTCGCTACTTTCATGGCCATAATTGTCGTGCCACACCGCAATGCTACGTCAAATGCCCAAGCATTTGTTGCCCCTACTTCCCGCTGGAGCATAATACCTGCTGTCCAGAGCGGGTATTCTTTGTGCTCCTCACCAATATAAATAACTAAGTCAATGTCTTTTGGGTCAATATTTCCTTTTTCCAATGCTTTTCTAGCTGCATAAATCCCCATCTGGCATGTGTGATCACCACTACCCGGGACAGGCTTTTTTGAAATGCCCATCTTTTCTTCAATGACTTTTACAGGTAGCCCCGATTGTTCAGCAATGTCGGTGCTCGTCATCCACTCATCTGGAATATAGACTCCAGTACTTACAATTCCGACGACTTCTTTTTTCATTCGACAAACACTCTCCTACTCCTGCAAACATATTAAATATCCTTATCCAGTCCAGACTGTTTTGGAATTGATTTTCGCAGTCCTTTTTTATACTGGTATTTAGCCCACCAATGTTGAATGGTGCCTACAATGCCTTTTGGGAAGAACATGACAACTAAAATAAACACCGTCCCAAACAAAATAATCCATCTTTCGAAAATCCAATGAACTTTGGCTAAATCCATTAGGCCATGCTTCGCAAATTCGATGAGTGCTGCTCCAACAATTGATCCAAATAGTGTACCAACACCGCCAATAATTGTAATAAGGAGCGCGTCTAAGGTTAATTCAACAGATAATACTGCCGTGTTAACAAAGCGTAAGCTCATTCCATATAAAATACCTGCCAACCCAGCTACAACACCTGCTACGACGTTCGCTGTAATCTTATAATGCATCACGCGATAACCAAGCGATTCTACACGTGGTTCGTTTTCTCTTATTGCTTGCAATACACGGCCCATCGGTGACTCTGTAAAACGTCTAAGAAGTAAATAAATAAGCACCATAAAAGCCAAACAAATAATATAAAAACTTACTCGATCTCTAAAAAGATCTGGAATGGTAAACGTAAACCCGTCATTCCCCATCGTTACTGACCGCCACTTTTCAGCAACGACAACGAACAAACTCGAGACAGCTAATGTCAGCATTGCAAAAAAGTGACCTTTTAAACGAAGCGTTAACATACCAACTAAGTAACTTACGACAGCTGTAAAAATTACAGTAATTAAAACAGCTAATAGAACAACTGGGATAGTTGCACCAAATGCTTTCAAACAAATACCGACTGTGTAGGCGCCAATTCCAAAAAACATCGCATGACCAAACGAAACAATACCTGAATATCCTAGTAAAATATCGTAACTCATTGCAAAAGCAGCAAAAATAAAGATTTGCGTTAACATAATAAGCATGGTTCTGGAATCATTAATGAACGGAAACAAGAATAAACCAATAGTTAAAACAGCTAACGTCAGCTTAAATCGTGACAGTTGTTTTAGACGACTCATTTCAACGCCTCCTTTGTCCCCATGAGACCTGAAGGCTTAAAGATTAAAATCGCCAGCATGATTAAGAAGTTTACAGCTAAAGCTAACTCTGGTACAAAATAGGCTGCATAAGCACCTAATACACCGACTAGTACTGCTGCCGTCATCGAACCGAGTACACTCCCCATCCCGCCGATGATGACGACGATAAAGGCTAGAATGCCGTACTCTAATCCAATTTCAGCATAGATCACACCGGAATACGGACCAAACAATAGTCCTGCTAAACCAGCCATACCTGAACCGAGCATAAATACAAATAAGAAAATCTTTCGAATGTTAATTCCTAATGCCTGAACCATTTCCTTATCAATAACACCAGCTCTTACAACTAATCCAAGTTTGGTTTTGTTTAGTAAGAATAATAAACCGAAAAAGACGATGAGACCAATTAGAATAATGAAAAGACGATATTTGATTAAATAGATATTTCCTACTTCCCAACTACCTTGCAGCCAACTTGGACTTTGCGCATGTATGATATTCGGCCCCCAAACAACCTTTACGAGTTCACTTAAAACAAGCATGGCACCGAGCGTAATGAGGATTTGTTGGATGTGGTTTCCGTAGACAGGTTTGATAATAAACCGCTCTAGTAAATAACCTAATATTGCTCCCGCAACTATGGCTGCGATAATACCGACAATGTAACTCTCAGTTGTAGTGAACGCCCAAATACCTGCATAAGCTCCCCAAAGGAATAAAGCACCGTGAGCGAAGTTTAAAACATCCATTAACCCAAAGATTAACGTTAGACCTGCTGCTAATAAAAATATGAGCATTCCCGTTGCCAATCCATTGATTGTAATACTAATTAATAAGTCCAACAGTTGTCCCTCCTTTAAATCAGTTCCTTTCTACCAACAAGACTCTGTCTGCATCAATAAGCTACAGAACAAACAACTACTTTTATGCAATCCCTAAGTATTGTCGCTTTAACTCTTCATTCTGTTTTAACTCTTCCATTGCGCCACTGTGTACGGAATGTCCATCATCGATAATATAAAAACGATCTCCAATCGTACTAGCCATCATGAAGTTTTGTTCAACCAGCACTACTGTCGTCTTTTCTTTCATTTGTTGGATCGACTCCATCACTTTCTCGACGATAATTGGGGCTAACCCTTTACTAGGTTCATCAATGAGAAGCATATCGTTTTCATTCACATAAGCTCTCGCAATGGACAGCATTTGCTTCTGACCGCCACTTAAGTGCCCACCGTTTTTCTTCCAAAACTTTTTTAAATCGGGAAATAAGTTTAAGATCCAATCTAGTCTTTCTAATGTTTCATCATCTTTCTTTTTCATCGCAACCTTAATATTTTCCTCGACAGTCAGTGTGCCAAAAATCCCTTGATCTTCAGGTACATAACCAATTCCTAAGTTGGCAATTTTATGAGTAGGCAGACTATGAATCTCTTGATCCTTGTAGGTGATCGTCCCTTCTTTAATCGGATTTAACCCCATAATGGAACGAAGTGTTGTTGTCTTCCCAGCACCATTTCTTCCTAGCAAAACCGTTACTTCTCCTGCGTTTACTTCAAAAGTAACACCTTGTAAAATATGATATTGTTGAATATAGGTTTGAATTTGTTCCACTTTAAGAAGCGTCATCTTGAAGCCCCCCCAAATAGGCAGATTGGACTTGTTCATTTTTCATAATTTCCTTCGGGTCACCGTCTGCTAACAGACTACCGTGGAAAAGAACCATAATACTATCAGATAAATCTAAAACCATATCCATCTTGTGTTCTATTAAAATGATTGTTCGATTACGTTCGTCACGAATGTTTCGGATAACATCAAGAATCATGGGTACTTCTTCTAACGACATACCGGCTGTCGGCTCATCAAGCAAAAGAACTTCTGATTCTAGCGCTAAAAGCATTGCAATTTCTAGTTTTCTCTTTTCACCATGCGCTAAGTTAACAGCTAATTCTTGAGCTTTACTTTCAAGTAAGACCGTACTCAATAGTTCATTCGTTTTTCTATCAATTTCTTTATAGTGCTTAAAATGCTTAAACATGTTATATCGGACTCCTGCCTGTGATTGAACCGCAAGACGAACATTTTCATGACAGGTTAAGTTCGGAAATACATTCGTAATTTGAAAGGAGCGACCAATTCCTAAACGAGTCCGTGCAGTAGGTGTTAACCCTGTAATATCCTCACCGTTTAAATGGACAGATCCTTTTGTTGGCGTTAATTGACCGCTTAACATATTAAAAAACGTTGTTTTCCCTGCACCATTCGGTCCTATAATCGACTTCAATTGATTTCGTTCAATTTGAATATTAACCTCATTTACAGCTACATGCCCTCCAAAAGCGATCGTTAAATCTTTCGTTTCTAAAATAACATCCACTTGCGCTCACCTTCCTCCTTTGATGGGTGAAGCTGACTCCCCCAAGTCAATTCCTATCGTACTGCACGCAGGAAATTGAAGCTTTGCTGTTGAGTCAGCTTCGTATGAATATTTACTTAATTTAAAATGGGTGGTGCTGTTTCGTCCGGTGAAAGTTCCCTAATAATGACTGGTACAGGGTAATCATATTCATCTGTACGCTCTAACGTAATAGCATACATCGTTTGCATCGCTTGATGATCTTCTGAACGGAAAGTCATCGGTCCTTTTGGGGTATCAAACGTCATTCCTCGCATCGTTTCGATTAATGTGTCTGAATCCGTTTCGCCATTGCTATTTTCTAACGCTTGAACAACAGCCATCGCTGCAGAGAAACCACCTGGTGTAAATAAATCTGGCATTTCACCGTTGTAGCGTTTCTGATGTTCTTCTACTAACCAATCATTTACTTCATTGTTTGGCAGACTGTGGTGGTAAACAGTAAACCCTTTCATACCAACAACGGCATCCATTGTGCGAAGAGCTGCAATATCCGGCGCTCCTGTTGATATTTGAATTCCACGATCCTGAATTCTCATATCAGCTAATTGACCCCAAGGAGAGTTGGCACCTGCCCATATGACAAACAGATAATCAGGCTCAGCATTAATGACGCGTTGGATATTAGCAGCAAAGTCTACACCTGCTGGATCTGCATACTCTTCATGAACAACATCAGCTCCTAATTCTTTGGCTGTCGTTGCAAAAGCTCCAACTCCGTCTCTTCCGAAAGCATTATCTTGAGCTAATGTCGCAATTTTTACGCCTTCACCCGCAATTGCCGCAGCACCTGCAATTGCATCTTGAGATGAGCTTCGACCAGTACGGAAGATGTGTTTATTCCAGTTGGCACCTGTAATACTATCTGCAACCGCTGGCTCTACAATCATAATCTTTTCATATTCTTCGACTAGTGGTAACACCGCTAACGTATCACCTGAAGAAGAAGATCCTATAATAAAGTCCACATTGTAATCTTCAAGTAATCTCGTTGCCTTTTGAACCGCTACATCTGGCTGTGTCTCTGTATCTTCAATAATGTATTCTATCTTCTTGCCTGCCACTTCCATCGTTCCATTCGTCGCATATTCGAGTCCTAATTCAAATCCTTTCACCGTTTGAGCACCGTATGCCTCTAATGCTCCTGTTAATGATGTTAGGACGCCTACTCGAACCACTTCTTCCGTTTCTGTATCGATGTCTTCAGGATCTACATTTCCCTCTGGTTCACTACTAGTATCATTTGACCCGCAAGCAGTGAGTAAAAATAAACCAAGGATTACACTCATTACACTAAGAAAAATTCTCTTTTTTCCCATTCTGTTTCCCCCTTAAAAGATAAATTAAATTCCTTTAATTGTAGTATGAATGACAGTAGTTACATTTTAGTTGCATGTAACTTTCCTACACTTACTTCGTGTAAGTAATCGAGGATTTCAGAAGCTGTCTGTTGATACTCGTGAAATAAAATGGAAAAGTGATTAGCTCCTCTAATTTCAACAAACTTTCCTCCGTCTATCATTTGAGCCAGTTTCATCCCATTGTCTTTACTTATTAAATAAGCCGTTGGATGAAATAAACAATTCGGCGCCCACAATATTAATGTCGGAACTTGAATAGCAGCATGACAATCGTTAATCATCGGTTTAGTTAAGTTGATTAGTTCTTCATTAATAATTTTCTTTTTTGTTTTCGACACAACCGAACCATCATCACAATGTGTAACATCAGCATAAAAATACTGTTCTAAGTAATCATTCCAAGGGCTGAAGAAAGGAATCTCACTTACTTGCGCTTTATAGCCAGCAAATGTTTCATACTGTTTTTCAACTCGTTCAATAGAAGGCTTCAGTAGATCAACAACTTCAGGTCTTAAGTCTTCACCTCCATCGATTAAAATGAGTGAAGAAACCATTTTGGGATACATAGATGAGAAAACAACACCAATCATTGCTCCTAATGAATGTCCAACTAAAATCACTTGGTCTAGATTTAACTGTTGAATAATCTTGTTAATATCCTCTGCATGTTGTTTTACAGAATAGCCCGATTGCGGTTTTTCACTATCACCTCGGCCTCTCAGATCTATGGCTAACACACGATAACGATGTATTAACCGTTCAGCAATAGCATCCCAGCACCGAGCATTGGCTGTTAATCCATGTATACAAAGAATAGTTTCTTCACCTTGTCCCCCATAATCAACGATGTGGAACTGTAGTCCATTGGCTTCAATTTTCTTGTTTTTCATAATCCACCTCCTCCTTAGGTTTAATTGCTTAATTACACTGTAATCGTAAACAGTTGCACTCCAGTTACAAAACTAAAAAAGCACTAGTATGAATGGTATTGGGTAACTTAGACGGTTCATGATGAGATACAACAAAAAGAGGTACCAATCCTATAATGATTGACACCTCTTTCATGTTGTTCAAAACGGAAGCGGACCCAAAGGTTGATTTATGCGTGTTGTCTGGAAATATAATCATTTTTTTCGGTTATGTTGTTAATACACTTACACCCATTGCTGTTTAATTATACAATTTGGTCTATGCTTTCCGGTTCCTTGATAATATCTAGCATACGAAGAGTTGATTCCATCGGCTCTACTCCAAGCTCTTCCTCTAGATTTCTTTTACACTTTTCAAACATTCTCAATGCATATGAGCGGTTATGTTTTCGATAGTAACAATACATTAATAATCGATAGGCTTCTTCCCAACAACGATCGATGAGAAGAATAGACTCACATAAAGCTATCGTTTCATCAAACTGTTCTTCGGCTACATACAACTGTGCCAGTTTTTCAGACCCACGCAAATATAAAAATGAATAGCGCTCTCTTTCTTCACTGCACCAATCGTTATACTTTCGAGATGGTAAAAATTCTTCGACATATAATTCTAAGCCGCGTTTTAATTTATCTTTCGCTAGGAAAGCATCCGTTTCCTCCATTCCTTCTAGAACTAATTCTTGAAAAGCCACACAATCAATATCAAATGCCGCTTCTTCATTTAACCCGTACATACTTCCTTCACGAATAACAAAGAAAGGAACTTCTCTCGGTTTTCGCTCTGGCTCTAAAACTTTATTTAGTGCATTTAGCGCTACCTTAAAGTCTCGATTGGCTGCTTCTTCCTCAACCTCTCCCCATAAATGCGACATCAGTTCCGTTTTTGAAAGCATCCTCCCTTTCTTCGTTAAGAACAGCTGGAATAATTCTTTTGCCTTTTCCCGCTTCCACATCTTATCTGCTACTTTTTTATCACCTAACCAAATTTGAAAATCTCCAAAAAGCTGAACCTTTACTGTATAACCTGGATGGAACGTCAATTGTTCATATCCGAGCCTCGTAAGTATTGATGAAATTTGATCGGTTTGGACGTTTTGTTTTTTAGCTTCTAATAGCATCGGGATTACTTCTTGTACATCTTTTGGACCGTATAAAGAGGAGGTAGTCAACAAAAATTCATATTGATAGTGGTTCATACATTGTAAAAAATCGTTCATATAGGCAAGAAAGTTTTCTTTCTCGTTATTGGCAAAGCTGAGTTTACTTAACCAAAATAAGCTAGCCGTTTCTCCAAATCGGCATCCACACTTGTTAAACCCATCACAGCTCAATAAAAGCTCTTTTTTAGCATCCATAAATTTTTCCTCATAAAATGCTGCTATTCCCAATGCTAAATGAACATAAGACGATAACCATACATCCTTTACTCTTGTCGGTTCTTCCAATGCCATAATTCCTGCGTTTTTAGAAGCATCGTATTTCCCCAGTTTTCCATTTAACAAACAAAGACCTAAGTACGCTTCTGACTTACCTCTAGACATCTTAATTTGATCCATTAACTCTAAAGCTGTCTCATAGCAATGAACAGCTAATTCAGGATTATATCGCTTTTCGATTTGAACAGCGTGCCCCATCCTGATCCAACCACACGCTTCAACAAATGGCGCTTTTCTTGAGGTTCCTCTTAATATCCCTTGTTCAGCTAATCGCTTGGAACGCTCCGCTTCCCCCATATACGAGTAAACGATCGATAATATTAAATCTGTTTCGCGGTGGGATCGTGATAATTCATTAAGAATTTCTGTTTTTTCTTTTGATTTTTCAAGTAACTGCCTTGCTTTTTCAAGACGTCCCGTTCGTAAATACAGTCTAGACTCTAATTCTTCTTTTTCATAATTAAAATCTAACTGTTTACACTTATTCAGCCATTTCTCGGCCTCATATGCTTTTCCTAAGTTAACGAGATTTTCTGCCATCAAACTATAGAGATGTAGGATTCTCATTTCCTTTTTATCGCTTTTTTCCATTAGAGAGATAGCCCGAGCTAAGTAATCATCAGCTTTAGCTGGTTGGATCGTATCAAGGAAGATTTTTGCCTTTCCTTCATTTCCTAGACTTTCACATACTACATCATCTTCTTCACTTGCAATTTGAATTAATTGGTTATAATTTGTAAGCGCTTTCTCGTAATGGCAAAAATAGCGACTAATTTCTCCCTCTATAAACCAAATAAGTGGATATTGATTTTTTAATGAGACGGATAAATGCTCTATGAAACTAGACAACAAATCAATCTTACCATTGGCTAATAAACCTAGACCGTGTGCTTGGATGGTCCTTGCTGCTCTTTCATATTTTTTAATTTCTGAATAATGGTATATTGCTTTTTCGTATTCCGCACATTGTTCAAAGTACTCCGCCAATTTATAATGAAGTGACTCATACAAACTATACTCTTTGTGTAATTGCTGTAGTAAGAAATCCTTGAATAAGGCATGATATCTGTACTGATCTTTTCCAACTTGATAGATAAATAAATTTTGTTGAACTAAGATATTTAACAACTCACTTGCATTATTAATTTCTAAAATCTTTTCTAGTAAGTTAGGATTCAAGTCTTCAAAAATACTTGTTTTTAATAAAAAGTTCTGTATGTTCTTTTGCTGTTTCGAAAATACCTCCAATGCTAAATAGCGAAACAACTCTTCATTCGTATCAGCTTCCCATTCATTTTCTCTTATTTGATCAACAAACTTCATTTGCTGCCAAACCATTTGTATGGCGATAATCCAACCTTCTGTTTTTCTATAGATTTGTTCAACTTCTTCATCTTTAATTGATATTTGATAAAAGTCAGAAAACAGAACCTCCACTTCATCTTTGGTAAAGGCTAATTCACTTTCTGTGATCTCTACCAAATCACCATGAACAATCATTTTTGTGAAAACTTCCCATGTTGGCCGAATACGGCTTGAAATCATAAGGTGAACATGCTTCGGTAAGTGCTGAATGATAAATAATAACCAATTCTTTATTGGCTTACTCGCCTCTACAAGATGAAGGTCATCAATCACGATAATAAATGGTTCTCTTATTTTCATTAACTCATTTACGTATTCTGAAGCGAGATAATCAATTTCTTCTTCAAGGTTGAGGACACTTTCTGTCACCAAATAGTCTAATAAACGCTGACCAAAATCACCAAATTGTTGTTGAACCGAATAAATCATATGAATAATAAATGGATGGATATGATCTTCATCTTTTGTAATTGAATACCAACAGTAACGTTTTTCTTGATGTTTTAAGTAGGTGGCAAGCGATGTACTCTTTCCATAGCCAGGTCCTGAATGAATCAGAGTTACACGACTTCCTTCCATTTCTCGCATTTTTCTCATTAAGTGAAGGCGCCCTATATTTGTTTCCTTAAGAATTGGAGGAGTAAACTTTGTTTGTACAACCGGTATTCTTTTTTTCAACACATAAAACCTCCTCTTTTTTCGAATATTCTTATTTTATCATAAAGCCGCTGCAAATCAGGACACTAAATTGTAAAATTTGCTACTTTACAAAAGTATACGTATCATTCCGTATCAATTAGAACACAACAAAAGAACACCGTCATTATTAATAAAGCTGTTGATTAACTCAGAAAAAAATTAAAAACATAAAAAAGAGGTGAAAATCAAATCACATGATTTCCACCTCTTTTACTATTTACCGCATATTAACAATCAGTCTTAACTATTAGTTAGTAATGTATTTGATATAGGATGAGCTGAAGGTCTCGCAATTAAATAGCCTTGGGCAAGGTCAACTCCTATTTCTTTACAGTACGTTAATTCTTCTTTTCTTTCAATCCCTTCCGCTAAAAGGATGATCCCATTCGCGTTTGCTACTTCTTGGATCGCTTTTAATTTTTGTTGCTTTTCTTTGTCCATGTCACAATGATCGACTAAATGACGGTCAATTTTAGCAAAGTTAGGGTTGAGCTCTTTTAGAACTTCAATCGTTGAATAACCAGTCCCAATATCATCTAATGCAACATGAACCCCATGCTGTTTATAGGTGCTGAAAATCTTCTTTAAATGATCAATGTCTTTAATCTTCTCTGTTTCAACTACTTCAAAAACTAAGTCACTCGGATTTACATTAAATTGTTCTACGACTTTAAATGTACTCTTTAAACAATGATTGGGATCATAGATTGAAGAAGGTAAAAAATTTATAAATCGCTTCTGTCCTTCTTGTAAAAGCTTGGCACTCACTTCAATTGAACCAATTCTTGCTTGACTGTCTAATAATGATTGCAAGCCTGCTCGTTGTGAAAACGCAAATAGTTCTCCAGGGAAGAATGGAAAATGATTATCTGTCGGTCTTAATAAAAATTCATATCCGAAGACCTTCCCATCATTTACTTGGATAATGGGCTGAATATGATGCGTAAACTTACGCTGATTAATAACGGTTACATAGTCGCGATGGCGAATCCGTTCGTGCAGTTGATCAAATGGTGTCATCGTTGGAAAGAGAACCGGTTGTTTTTCTAGTTGCTCATCAATCCAGCTTCCAAACATCCCGGTTGAATTTCCTTGTAAAAGCAGATCAATATCATTGACGATTTGTTCTAGCATTGTAAAAGAATCATATCGTATTTTTAAAACTTGCTTATCTGACTCAACCTTATACTTTTGTTTTATACGATTCTCTAAGTCTAGAAAATCAGCTTCTATTTTGCAATAAATGAGTAGTGCTCCTTGCTCACTAAGATCAGGAAAGGAAGAGCAACTCGAACATACTGTCATCTTATAATCCTCCAATTTTAACACTTTATTAAAGAAAGCTCTGTGCGATATATTCTAAAATCTGAAATCAACACTTACTCTTAAGAATCATACTAATCAAATGGTTCCTTTCACTAGTACATAATTCCAGTTACTAATGACCTAAAATAAGGTTTATATAAGTATTTTATCCTATTTATATAGTAAAAACCATCAGTGTTTTTAGCGAATTACGTAAGATAAAGTAGAAATTTTATTACTGAGTTGCTATATCCTAACTAGATTAGCCGTAAATGCTGGAATAAAAAATGCGAGATATCTCTTGGAAGAGACATCTCGCATTTGAATGAACTAAAAATGGACTTAAACCTTTATTTAGTTCTGTTGATCATATATTTCGAGCAGTGACTGAACAGCTAGTGTTGGTGACGTTTGACCCTTGATTAGCTGTTTTTCAATTAAAGGAAAGTTTTCTTTTACTTTTTCATTTTGATAAAAGCGCGTTTTTAACTGATCTTCAATTAACGTCTTCACCCAATCTAGCATTTGTTGTTTCCGACGCTCATCGAACACACCTGAGGATTTTGTCTGCTGCTCGTATTTTTGAATGACTTCCCATATATTAGGTACACCTTCACCTGTTAAAGCAGAGACTGTATAAGCTTGTGTTTCCCATCCTTTTGTTGCCGGTTGAAGAAAATGGAGTAACCGATTGTATTCGGCTCTTGCGTTTAAAGCCGCTTGCTTATTGCTTCCATCTGCTTTATTAATAAAAATGGCATCAGCAATTTCCATAACGCCTTTCTTCATTCCTTGCAATTCATCACCAGCCCCGGTTAGCATAATCACAAGAAAGAAGTCTACCATTGAACGGACGGTGATTTCACTCTGCCCAACACCTACCGTCTCAACAATAATCACGTCATAGCCCGCTGCTTCACATATTAGTAAAGTTTCACGGCTTTTTCTAGCTACCCCGCCTAATGTTCCACCAGCAGGAGACGGACGAACGTAAGCGTTTTGATTTCTTGAGAGATTTTCCATCCTCGTTTTATCTCCTAAGATACTTCCCTTCGATAAACTACTAGATGGATCAACAGCTAGTACAGCGACCTTATGTCCTTGGTCACATAACATGGTGCCGAATGCTTCAATGAGCGTACTTTTTCCTGCACCAGGCACACCTGTAAAACCAATACGAATGGATTTTCCCGTATACGGCATTAATTTTTTCAACACTTCTTGACCGAGCTGGATATGCTTTTGTGAGTTACTTTCAACTAGAGTAATGGCTTGAGCAATAATCGCGCGGTTACCTGCTAGTACTCCCTCTACATAGTCGTCGACAGAAAGCTGACGGCGACGAGGATACGTACTCCCCGCCACCGTTTTTTTATTGCTTGTCATACCGTCATGGCCCCCTTCAGTTCCTTTTAGGTAGTGACTCGCATAACCTTCAGCTTGATCTGTCGCCCATTCAGGTCTAGATCTGTCATTACTCATTGCTATCCTCGTAACCGAGTCTACGATTTACTTCTACTAATACTTTTTCCGCTGCTACAGGAATGACTGTTCCAGGTCCGAAAATAGCAGCAGCACCTTTTTCTTTCAAGTAATCGTAATCTTGCGCTGGAATTACCCCGCCAATTACAACTGCGATATCACCGCGTCCTAGACGTTCTAACTCAGCAACTACTTGTGGTAAAAGTGTTTTATGACCAGCTGCTAACGAACTTACACCTAATACGTGTACATCGTTTTCAACTGCTTGTAACGCTGCTTCTTCCGGCGTTTGGAATAACGGTCCGATATCAACGTCAAACCCTAAATCAGCAAATGCAGTTGAAATAACTTTTGCACCTCGGTCATGTCCATCTTGGCCCATTTTAGCAACCATAATTCTCGGTCTGCGTCCTTCGCGCTCTTCAAACTCGTCCGTCATTTCACGAACAACTTTTACTTGTTCTGCATCTCCAAACTCTGAACTATATACTCCGCTAATCGACCTAATCACCGCCTTATGTCTTCCTGCTACTTTTTCAATCGCATCAGAAATTTCACCTAAGCTGGCACGCACGCGAGCTGCTTCAACCGAAAGCTCTAGTAAGTTTCCTTTACCCGTTTCCGCTGCTTGAGTAATGGCATTTAAAGCAGCATCCACTTTTGCTTGATCGCGTTCAGCTCTTAATTTTTCAAGTCGACGGATTTGCGCTTCTCTAACTGCCGTATTATCAATATCAAGAATTTCAATTGGATCTTCTTTTTCTAGTCGATACTTGTTTACACCGATAATCGATTCTTTACCCGAGTCAATATGAGCTTGACGTCTTGCTGCGGCTTCTTCAATACGCATTTTCGGAAGGCCTGTTTCAATCGCCTTTGACATACCGCCAAGTTCTTCGATTTCTTGAATATGAGCCCATGCTTTTTGAACGAGTTCAGCTGTTAACGACTCAACGTAATATGAACCACCCCAAGGATCTAATACATTCGTAATTCCTGTTTCATCTTGAAGATAGAGTTGCGTATTACGAGCGATTCGAGCTGAGAAATCTGTTGGTAAGGCGATCGCTTCATCTAATGCATTGGTGTGTAAAGATTGTGTATGACCTAATGCTGCAGCCATCGCTTCAATACAAGTTCGTGTTACGTTATTAAATGGATCTTGCTCCGTTAAGCTCCATCCTGATGTTTGTGAATGAGTACGGAGTGCTAATGCTTTCTCATTTTTCGGATTAAACTGTTTCATCAGTTTCGCCCAGATGAGTCGTCCTGCTCTCATCTTAGCTACCTCCATGTAATAGTTCATTCCGATTGCCCAGAAGAACGATAAGCGTGGTGCGAATTTATCGACATCAATACCTGCTTTTAATCCCGTCTTAACGTATTCCAAACCGTCTGCTAATGTATAGCCTAATTCGATATCAGCTGTAGCACCAGCTTCTTGCATGTGGTAACCCGAAATACTAATACTATTGAATTTAGGCATATACTTGGACGTGTATTCAAAGATGTCTGCAATGATTTTCATTGACATTTCAGGACCGTAAATATACGTATTACGGACCATATATTCTTTTAAAATATCATTTTGGATCGTTCCAGAAAGTAGCTCCTGCTTAACCCCTTGCTCCTCAGCCGCAACGATATAGAAAGCCATAACAGGCAGAACAGCACCATTCATCGTCATCGAAACAGACATTTGATCTAATGGAATACCGTCAAATAAGATCTTCATATCTAAGATCGAGTCAACAGCAACCCCGGCTTTACCTACGTCACCTACAACACGAGGGTGATCTGAGTCGTAACCGCGGTGAGTGGCTAAGTCAAAGGCAATCGATAAACCTTTTTGTCCAGCTGCTAGGTTACGCCTGTAAAACGCATTACTTTCTTCTGCAGTTGAAAATCCTGCATATTGGCGAACGGTCCAAGGACGTGCTTTATACATCGCTGGATACGGTCCTCTAAAGAAAGGTGCGATCCCTGCTACATAGTCCAGGTGTTTCATTCCATCTGTATCTTCTTTTGTATAAAGAGGCTTCACATCGATTTTTTCTGTCGTGTGAAACGTTAACTCTTCTAATGAAGCGCCTGTCGTCTGTTCGGCTTGCTTGCGCCAGTTGTCTAAATTAGAAGCAGGTTTGTCTGCTGTAAAAGAAATATTCGTAAAATCTGGCTTCGTCATCCTTTAACAACTCCTTTCTCAACTTGAAGCTTACGTAAAACTTCATAACAGTTGGAACGAAGATGAACGAATTCGTCTACACCAGCATTACGATAATTCACTTCATCTTCCTCAGCCGGCTTACCAGCAATCATTACTGAAACCTCTTTGTTATCTTGTTTTATAGATTGAGCAATATCAGCAGCTTGTTCTTGATAGCTTTCATCCTTACCACAGATGACAACAACACTTGCCTTTGAGTCAACCGCTGCTTGAGCTGCTTCAGCACTTGTCATAAAGCCATTATTTCGGATCACTTCAAACCCGCCTACCTCAAAGAAACCTGCAGTAAAATCTGCACGAGCCTTATGGCTAGGAATTGGTCCAAGGTTTGCAAGGAATACTTTAACTGTTTCACCTTGTTTTTTTGCATGCAGTTCATTGGCTTGGCGAAGTTCTTCAAACAGTTCTGCACCTCTGCTAGCAACGATCGGCTCAATCACTAGACTGCTTTCTGTTTTCCCTAAACCGCTTGCAAGATCAGCTACCGATGCACCGTTAAGGGCAAACTGAAGCGCTTGTTCAACCGTATTTGATTCGTCTGTAAATTGAACAGGTACTACTGCAGCATTTAATTTTTCACTCACATATTGCTCGATGTACTTTGTGTCATCTTCTGGTACGACATCAATTGCTTTTTCAGTAGTGTTAGCGTACATATTTGTCCCAACAAAAATGTCTTTTCGTTGTGAAATGTTATTTAAACGATTCGTTTTCGTTTCTGCCACTTTTTGTTGCGGCATTCCAGCTTTTAATGCCTCGATAACCCCGCCTGTTTGTTCAACTTGTTGGAAAAGTGCCCATGCTTTTTCTGCCAGCTCATTCGTTAACACTTCAACGTACCAAGAACCTCCAGCTGGATCGGCCGTTTGTCCGATATGAGACTCTTCTTGTAAAATAATTGAGATATTACGAGCAATCCTACGAGAAAATGGTGTAGATTTTTGAATCGGCTCATCGAATGGACTAACATGGATACTATTTGCACCGCCAACTGCAGCAGCAAATGCTTCTGAAGTCGTTCTAAGCATATTTACATACGGATCGTATTTTGTTTTCGTCCACGAAGATGTTCGTGCATGAATCGTAAGCTTTCCATCACTTTCTTCTCCGCCAAATGCCGTTACAATTTTAGACCAAAGGATTCGTGCTGCTCGCAGCTTACTAATTTCCATAAAATAATCTGAGCCAACTGAGAACACAAAACGAATTGATTTCGCTGCATCCTTAACTGAAACCCCGCGAGAAGTAAGTGCCTGTAAGTACTCAACTCCAGTAGCTAAAGAAAATGCCAACTCTTCAACAGCACTGCTTCCACCATTATGATATGGCGTTCCTTCTACAAGTACAGTCTGAAGAGACGGTGCGTTTTCAGTTGACCATTTCACTGTATCTGCCATCACGTTATAGCATTCTTCTAAAGAATATTCGATTGAACCATTTTCAACTAACTGTCCAATCGGGTCCATTCCAACAACACCTTGTAGTTGTGAAACTTCGATATTGTTGTTTTTCGCTGCACCTACAAGAACAGCTAGGACTGGTAATGAATTAGCTCCAGCGTGAATATGAACTGGAATATTTGCTAAATCAATGTCTTCAATTGCCGTTTTCATGTCTTCTACGCTAGTGACATTTAATCCTGATTGACCAACCATTTGTTTAGCTTCTTCTATGTTCAGTCCTTTTTTAGTAACCTCATCTAAAACGATATTTAAGACTGTTTGGCCACGAGCTAAATCATGTTTTGCCACAAGATTAAACTGTTTAGGTGTTGATGTTGTCAGCTCTTGGCTTATTTCCCATGCCTTTTCTTTAGAAGGGACAGCCCCAGCTCCTCTTAAGAATGGACTTTGTCCAGGAAGCGAATCGATAAAAGGGAGATCTTGTGTATCTTTTTGCTGATACATCGGTTGCAAGGAAATTCCTTCATACGTTTTTGTTACTAACTTTTTTTCAAAAGAAGCACCTTTTAACGACTTTTCCGTTACTTGACGCCATTCATCATAGGATGGTACTGGAAATTCCCAAAATGGTTCTAATGCTTTTTTATCTTCCATAATAGTTGCGGTAAGCACTCCAAAGAATACTTACCGCTCTCTCCCTTCTTATTATGATACTATCAAACGATTTACTCCGTCCGACCGAGTCGGCTCTCTCCACGTGTTCTATCTATTATATATAAACTACTTCAGGTCCCTCTCCTGCCCGCACTCTTTTTTTATAGCGGGATGTTTCCATGTTTTTTCTTCGGTAATGATTTCTTTTTATTTTTAAGCATATCTAGTGCATTTGCTAAGCTCTTTCTCGTATCACGCGGATCGATAACATCATCGACAATTCCGTTAGCCGCTGCAACATACGGATTAGCAAAACGCTCGCGATACTCTTGAATTTTTGCTGCTCTCGTTGCTTCTGGGTCATCACTTTCACGAATTTCCTTTGCGAAAATGATATTTGCCGCACCTTCCGGACCCATTACCGCAATTTCAGCATTCGGCCAAGCAAACACAAGGTCGGCTCCAATTGCTTTACTGTTCAGTGCAACATACGCACCACCAAAAGCTTTACGAAGAATGACTGTAATCTTTGGTACTGTTGCTTCGGAATAGGCGTATAAAATTTTTGCACCGTGACGAATAATTCCGCCGTGTTCTTGTTGAACACCTGGAATAAATCCACTAACATCTTCAAACGTAATGATAGGAATATTAAAGCAATCACAGAAACGAATGAAGCGTGAACATTTATCAGAGGAGTCGATGTCAAGTCCACCAGCCATCATTTTTGGATTGTTTGCTACAATCCCTACTGTTTCACCGTTAATACGGCCAAAACCATTTACGATATTCTTCGCAAACTTAGGCTGAACTTCCATAAACTCACCGTCATCAAGGATTAAAGTAAGAACCTTACGAACATCGTAAACCTTTGTTCCATCAACAGGAACAACTTCAAGTAATTCATCGATGCGCTCATTTAAAGGCTTCTTCTCTTTCGGCTCTACTACTGGTGGTTTTTGTTCGTTATTCGGTGGTAAATAACTGATTAATTTACGAACTTCTTGTAAAACTTCCTCTTCAGAAGATGCTGTAAAATGAGCATTACCACTTACTGAGGAGTGAACACGAGCTCCACCTAAATCTTCCGCATTAATTTTAGCTCCTGTTACACTTTCAATAACTTTTGGACCTGTAATAAACATTTGACTTGTTTTTTCTACCATGAACACAAAGTCTGTGATCGCAGGAGAATACACAGCTCCACCTGCACAAGGTCCCATAATGACTGAGATTTGTGGAATAACGCCAGAATAAATAGAATTTCGGTAGAAGATATGACCGTATCCATCAAGTGAAAGTACACCTTCCTGAATACGAGCTCCACCTGAGTCATTTAAACCGATGAACGGCGCACCGTTTTCAGCAGCTAAATCCATCACTTTTGCGATTTTTTGAGCATGCATCTCACCTAAAGCTCCGCCAAATACGGTAAAGTCTTGAGCAAATAAGAAAACGAGACGACCATCCACTTTTCCGTACCCTGTTACAACACCTTCACCAGGTGCTTCCGTCATACCAAATTCAGCACTTCTTGTTTCTGTGAAAGGATTAATTTCTACAAATGTATCCTCATCAAGAAGAAGGTCGATACGCTCACGAGCCGTTAACTTGCCTTTTGCATGTTGCGCTTCAATTCGATCTTCACCACCACCAAGTCTAACCTTTTCGCGGCGTTCTTCCATAATATCGAGTTTATCAAACATGTCCATCGTCTATTCCTCCATTCTGATCAGTATTTATGTTGTGCTATTACGATAGTTTAACGAGGAATAAAGGTTGACCATACTCTACTAATTGGCCGTTTTCTACTAATACTTCAACAATTTCACCGTTAATTTCTGCTTCTAATTCGTTCATTAACTTCATTGCTTCAACGATACAAACAACACTTTCTTGTGTTACTTTATCACCAGCTTTTACATATGGATCAGAGTCAGGTGATGGAGCAGAATAGAATGTTCCTACCATTGGTGAAGTAATCTTATGAAGGTTTGCATCTTCTACAACTGGTGCTACTGCTTCTGGTTGTTTCTCTTCTTGAACTGGTGCTGCCGGAGCTGGTGCTGCTGGTGCAGGCGTTGGTGCTGGTGCTGCTGGTGCAACTGTTTCAGCTGGTGCTACGAATTCTGTTGTAGTACCACGTTTAATCGTAACTTCTTGTTTTCCTTCACCTTTAATTGTTAATTCTGTAATAGTAGATTTGTCAACCGCACGGATAAGTTCTTTAAGATCAGTAATTTTAAACATGTAAAACACTCCTTAGTATTAGTTTGATTGATTTTTTAAGAAAAAGCGTTGATATTCTTGTTTCTCAAGCGCTTCTTTTGTAAGTATTGAATGCATAACAAAATCTGCATAAATGGAGGCTATTTCCTCAATGGAATAGCGCCCATTCGATTTATACCATTTATAGGTCCAGTTAATCATCCCGAAAATCCCCATCGACGTAATAGGTACAGGAAGTTCTGGTCTAAATTCACCTTTATCTATTCCTTCTTGTACAACCTTAAACATCATTTCTTTATAGCGATCACGCTTTTGTTTTATCGATTGAAAGTAATCTGGTGCTAAATATAAGCTTTCTTGATAAAACACCGTAACATGTGGTCTGTACATATCAAACATCATTACAAAAGATTTAACAGTTTCGTATAAAATTTCAGCTGGAGTATTAAAGGTTTGGTAGGCTTCTTCCGCTTTGTCTAATACATACGTAATAAATGAATCATGGATGGTATAAAGTAATTCGTCTTTTGATTTAAAATTGTGATAGAAACCACCCTTTGAAGTGCCACTCGCTTTTGCAATTTTATCAACTGTAACTGCATGAAATCCATTTTCCTCAAATAAATGAAGAGCTGCTTCAGTTATTCGCTCCTTAGTTGATTGTGTCATTACTATTCACCTACCATTTCTAACGGCCGACCTAGGAAGCAAATATTAAACTTTATTTTTTTCTAAGAACTTTGTATCAAAGTTACCAGAAATAAAGTCTGGATGTTCTAATAGTCGAAGGTGAAACGGTATCGTCGTTTCAACACCATCTATAACGAATTCATTAAGTGCTCGTTTCATTCTCGCGATCGCTTCCTCGCGGTCTCGACCATGAACGATTAACTTGGCAATCATTGAATCATAGAATGGTGTTATCGTATATCCTGGATATACGGCACTATCAACACGAACACCTAATCCACCTGGTGGTAAGTACATATCAATTGTTCCTGGCGATGGCATAAAGTTTTTGTCCGGGTTTTCCGCATTAATACGGCATTCAATTGACCATCCATCAATCTGAATGTCTTCTTGAGTAAATGAAAGTTTTTCACCACTCGCTACTAATATTTGTTCCTTTATTAAGTCTACCCCTGTTACTAATTCAGATACAGGATGTTCAACTTGAATACGAGTATTCATTTCCATGAAATAGAAGTTTTTATGTTTATCTAATAAAAATTCTACCGTCCCAGCACCGCAGTAGTTAACAGCTTGAGCTGCTTTTAAAGCGGCTTCACCCATCTTTGTACGTAGTTCTTCATCAAGTGCTGGTGATGGTGCTTCTTCAATTAATTTTTGATGACGACGTTGAATAGAGCAGTCTCGCTCTCCTAGGTGGACAACATTTCCGAAACTATCACCAATAATTTGGATTTCAACGTGACGAGGCTCTTCAACAAATTTTTCTAAATAAACACCAGGGTTACCGAAAGCGGTTTCAGCTTCTTGCTGAGCCATTGAAACTGCCTTCTTTAAATCATCCTCAGTCTGAGCTACACGCATTCCTTTACCGCCGCCACCTGCTGTTGCTTTAACCATAACAGGGAAACCGATATCTCTAGCAGTAACCATTGCATCGTCAATATCATCAATTATTCCATCCGTACCAGGTACGATCGGAACACCTGCTGCTTGCATCGTATCACGAGCAACTGCTTTTGCACCCATTTTATTAATCGCTTCTGGTGAAGGACCGATAAATGTGATATTGTGCTCTGCACATTTCTCAGCAAAATCAGCATTTTCTGCTAAGAACCCGTATCCTGGGTGGATAGCATCTGCACCAGTATTCACTGCAACACTTAATAGATTAATCATATTTAAGTAACTCTTACTTGAAAGGTGTGGTCCAATGCAATATGCTTCATCTGCTAAGTGGACGTGTAATGCTTCCTTATCTGCTTCTGAATAAACAGCTACTGTCTCTATACCTAATTCTCTACAAGCACGGATAACTCGGACAGCGATTTCTCCTCGGTTGGCAATCAATACCTTTTTAAACATTCTCTCACCCTTTTTCCGCTTATATAGCCTTCTTTTTATCGAGACCGACTAGTCAGTCTGTATACCTGAATTTTAAGAAAATTAACGAGATTTGTCAAGATATTGTTTAAAACTAGTTCTCCCTCCATTATCGTTAACTTTATTATTTCATTGAGTTAACATTAATTCGTTTGTAAAGCCTAGTTACAGGAAAAGGTAATCTTCATAAACTAATTGCAACTTATTAGTTAACATAGTTTTTAGATCTGCTCATTTTTTCGCATTAATTTTTTTTAGTTTTTTAGCTTATTACGGTAAAAGTTTGATGTATTTGTAACCTTTTAGCAAGACAATCTTCTTAAACATTTAAAGCTTCAAACAAATGATTTCCCGGAAACCGATAAAAGACTTCCCGGGTTTCTTAGGGAAGTCTTTCTTTACTTTTAATGTGTCTATTATGCGCGGATCAATTGTTTTCTTGTTTACTAACTATTTAATTGATTTTAAACTGTTTCATTAAATCTTGTAACTCTTCTGCCAAGTCAGCTAAGCTTTGTGCATCTCCCGCGATCTTTCGTGCTGATTCTGCTTGCTCGTAACTTGTGGCACTTACTTCCTGTGCACCTGCTGAAGCTTGTTCGGTAACCGCAGAGATGCTTTCCATATCTTGTCCAATCTCTTGGCCAATAGTTGTTAGTTGTTGAACAGCATCGTGAATTTGTGTGTTTTTAGACAATACGCTCTCAACATAAGTTGCAATCTCACGAAATGCTTCACCGGCCTCTTGTACTGTCTTTTTGCCGTCTTGTACTACATTAGACCCGCCTTCAATCGCTTCAACTGCACGGGAGCTTTCTTCTTGGGTTTCATGAATTAACGTTGCAATTCTAGTTGCAGACTCATTTGTTTCATTAGCGAGTTTTCTTACTTCATTGGCAACTACAGCAAAGCCTTTACCTTGTTCACCAGCTCTAGCTGCTTCAATAGAGGCATTGAGTGCTAATAAGTTCGTTTGTTCCGCAATGTTTGTAATTATTTCGATAATATTACCAATCTCTCTCGATTGCTGGTCTAGTTTTCGAATGATCATTTTCGCTTGATCGACGGATTGATGAATATCATTCATACTGACAATCGCAGCTTCTGCTGAACCTTGTCCTTTAAAAGCAACACCCTTACTTTGAGATGATGTTGCAATGACATCATCTGTATAACTTGAAATTTTATTAACCGTATCCAGCATCGTATTCATACGATCTGTCGTATTCGTAACTGAATCTGCAATATCTGTTGTACCCGATGCTAATTCATTAATCGTTACTGCTACTTGTTCAGCTGAACTTTTCGTTTCCTCACTTGATATAAGCATTACATCCGACGACGTTTTTACTGTCGTTGATACTTTTTCGATACGTAATAATAGTTCCTGAATTTTTTTGATCATAGCATTAAAGTTGGAGCCAAGCGTACCGACCTCATCTTTTGACTCGTATTCAGAAGCAATCGTTAAATCTCCTTGTGCAACCTTTGTCGTTAGTTCACTAAGCCTTTGGATAGGTGTAACTAACCTTCTCGCAAAGATAATAATAATGATAAACGTAAAGCCCAGTACGACTGCAGTAGTCACAAAAGAAAGCATGGCTAAATAAGATAGATTACCTGTAATTTCTTTGACGGGAGCGGAAATGATTAACCCCATTTGTGTAGCTGGAATTAACGTATAGTAGGCAAAACTATCAAGCCCGTTATCTATAAACTGATCAGATCCAGGTTCGCCTCGCAAGGTGGAGGCAACAATACTAGCTAATTGTTCATTATCTGTTTCTAGTAAGTTTACTTCACCAATTAATTCTTGATTAGGATGTGCGATAATTGTTCCTAAGTGGTTAACGAGAAAAGCATATCCATTTTCCCCTATTTGTAATTCAGATACTAATCGAACAATTTCTCCGATTGGAATTGTTGCTATAATTACGCCAACATTTCTTTGACCATTATGAACAGGAACCGCAATGGCTACTACATGTTGACCGCTTGCCCTTGATACGATTGGCTCTGAAACTGCAGTTTCATTGGTTTCCAATACTTCAATAAAATAATCACGGTTTGATACGTCAGCTTCCGTTCGACCTTGTGAAATTGCATTTCCTTTCAGGTCTGAATATAAAATCATTTCATAATCATTCGTACGATTAAACTCTGAAATTATATAGTTTACAATATCTTCTCTGTCATTAGACTTTAAGGTATCCGTATTCGCCATTACTTCAACTTGTCTAATTCGCTGTTCAAAGTAGTGATTAATGTATCTTTGTGCATTCTCCAAACTAATCTCTGATTTTTCATTAAATTCCACTTCTAAGAAATCTTTTGCCTTATCCTGATTGATGTAGGCTACGACGATTAATGCAACTGCAACGATCGGCAGCATGACGAATAGTAATTTCATTTTTAAACTTTTCATGATGTCCCCCCAGCTTTTTTATGTATTCTCTCTATAGCGCTGTAACTCATTAGTGTTCATTTTCCTATTATTAACAGCACTCCAAAAATGAAGCGGTTTCAAGAATATCGTTTTAAAATCCTTTCAAGACAATGAGCACAAGTCATTAGACCTAATTATTGAATACCAATGACTAACGACTGAGTTAAGCGACCTCCTCTATATGTCTATCCAAAAATCTACAACAACTTCTTTCCCCTTTAAAATCGCTTCATTTATTCTACTATCGACTATGTTTTTGTAATTTTCAATAGTTTTGTGTGAAAAGTTTAAATTTTTTAAATGATTTGTTTAACTGAGTATTTTTACCTATATATATACGATTGATATATTGAAATAATTTCTTGCGTGGTCTATGGAAAAATTCGCATTTTTTTAATTAGAAGAACTTCTGTGCTTTAAAGTTTTCCTTAAATAACTTTTACATTAACTTTATATTTCAATTGCCCCTTTTTTTCATAATTGGTGTCGAATTTACATAAATTTAAACTGTAAACCCTTTCACCATTTCTTTTAACAGCTAATACATATATAATACATATACTTATTGATGTTCTCTTGTGGTCTTTAATTGGATTTTTCTTCAAATATATTGATCACATATATAGACTATTTCGACATCATATGCTAATAATAGTTACAAAAAGTAAAGGAATTAATTTTATTTATGAATAATAAAGGAAAGGTGATGACTGTGGGCTATAATGCTATGAAAATGAAAAAATTGTTGGAAGTGGACCGATTTTTACATGGTACGTATGAAGATGTGAAAGAAAAAGTAGGCTGTGAAGATACTGCACTTGAAATGGTCTTTCAAACTTACGTCATGAAAGAAAAAATTCTTCAAAATGCTTACGTTCATCTTACGTAATCCTGAGTATATTTTATGAATGACACCGTTAAGAGCAACCTCTCAAACGATATAAACAAAGAATAAAAAAGCATCCAAACTCTTCAAAAAGTTAGGATGCTTCTTATTTTTGTTGTTTTTCCTATAATTACTTTCCAGTTTCTGCAAACGTCTGAATACGTTCGCCTATTTCATCACGAACTCTTTGGAAAAAAGCCCACTTTTCTTCTTCCGTTCCTTCTGCTTTAGCTGGATCATCAAACCCCCAATGAACTCTTTCTCTATTTGGCGGTGTCGCTGGGCATACATCATTGGCATGACCGCAAAGAGTCACAATCATATCTGCCTTATTAAGAATTTCAGGATCAATGATATCAGAAGTTTGCGATGTAATATCCACATCGATTTCTTTCATTGCTTTGATTGCGTTTGGGTTAACACCGTGTGCCTCAATCCCAGCTGAATATACTTCCCACTTGTCTCCTAAATATTTTTTTCCAAAACCTTCTGCCATTTGGCTGCGACAAGAATTCCCTGTACAAAGAAAATAGATAATTGGTTTACTCATGATTGAAACTCCTTCAGAATTAAATTTAAATTTTTAGTGTAATTATAAATATCTTTAACCTATTAGTAATAACCATAGGTACAAGCCTAGTAACGTAATAAACAATGTAGGTATTGTAATGACAATTCCTACTTTAAAATAGTAACCCCAGCTAATTTTCACTCCTTTTGTAGCAAGAACATGAAGCCAGAGTAACGTTGCTAATGAACCGATCGGGGTAATCTTTGGTCCAAGGTCAGATCCAATTATATTTGCATAAATTAATGCTTCTCTCAATACACCTGTCGCTTGTGTGTCAGCAATCGCTAACGCATTAATCATTACCGTTGGCATATTGTTCATAAAGGATGAGAGGATCGCTGCAATAAAGCCCATTGACATTGTCGCTGCAAACAACCCTTGGTCTGCACTCGCATCTAACACTTGAGCTAAAACATCTGTTAGTCCAACATTTCGTAAACTATAAACGACGACATACATACCGATTGAGAATACAACAATGGTCCACGGTGCTCCTTTCATTACAGAAGTTGTGTTAACGGCCGGACTTCTTCTAGCCATAATTAAGAAGAAGATCGCAATAACTCCTGCAATAAATGAAACTGGGAAGTGTTCTACTTGGCCAGTCACCGGATTCGTCCACGAAATAAATTCACTTACGAAATAACCAACTAAAAGAAGTCCTAAGACGAACCAAGATAATCGAAACATTTTATGATCTTTAATTGCTTCATGCGGGATCTTTAATTGATGCATATCATACTGTTTCGGTATATCTTTTCTAAAATACAAGTACAGAACAATAATACTTGCTGCAAGTGAAAACAAATTCGGTACGACCATACGAGTTGCATACTCTACAAAGCCAATACCAAAGAAATCGGCTGAGACGATGTTTACAAGGTTACTTACTATTAAAGGTAAACTCGTTGAATCCGCAATAAATCCACTCGCCATAATAAACGGTAAGATCATCGCTTCTTTGAAGTTCAATGCCCGCACCATCGCTAATACAATTGGAGTTAAAATAAGTGCTGCTCCGTCATTCGCAAAAAATGCGGCCACCAATGATCCGAGCAAGGCTACGTACACGAACATACGGACCCCGTTACCATCAGCAAATCTCGCCATATGTAACGCGGACCATTCAAAAAATCCAATTTCATCGAGAATTAGTGAAATAATAATAATCGCTATAAATGTTAATGTTGCATTCCACACAATGCCCGTTACTGTTAATACGTCTCCAAAATCAACGACACCAACAAGTAATGCTAACGCTGCTCCGATCGAAGCTGACCACCCGATCGATAACCCTCTCGGCTGCCAGATGACTAGCGTTAACGTGAATAGAAATATCACTGTTGCTAAAATAATGGGTGTCACGTTTCTTCTCTCCTTTTAAAATGGTTAATCACATTGAATAATACGTAATCCGCACGCTTCCAATTGATCTATTTTCTCTCTTTGTGATGGAACGTGCTTTAACAAACTTTCAATCACAGGGTAATACGTGTTCGTTTCATCTAAAGAATAAAAAATCCATTGTCCTTTTCTTCTTTCCTTTACTAATCCCGCATCTCTTAATTTCCTTAAATGTTGACTGATGGACGGTTGGCTCATTTCAAAAATTTCAACCATCTCACACACACAGCATTCACTTTCAAATAGGAGTGCGATCATTGTAAGTCTTGTTTTATCCCCTAAAAGCTTTAGAACATTGGCTAGCTTATCTATTTCAACCCCTTGAGATAATTCATTCATGAACGGTACCCCTTTCCCTTAATAGCAATTGAAATTCTAGAGAAAATAAAGACATAAACTTTTCACAATACAAGCGTTGTAAAATTAACCTACAACCATTATTATATAAGCATATACTTATATGTCAATTTATTTATTTGTAAAGGAGATGTAAATATGTCGTTAAAACTTGAAATTTTTGACCCAGCACTCTGTTGTTCCACTGGGGTATGCGGACCGAGTGTTGATCCTGAATTAATCCGAATTGCAAAAGATATTCATACGTTGCAAAAAAACAACATTGATGCTGTTCGCTATAATTTATCTCAAAATGCCGAACCTTATGTAACTACCGAAGTAGTGAGCCAGTTATTAGATGATGAAGGAACCGATGCCTTACCTGCTACACTCGTTAATGGAGAGCTGAAGAAAAAAGGCAGCTACCCTACAGCAGCCGAGCTGTCAGAATGGACGGGGCTCCCAATCGAGACATTCGTTACAAAACCTAAATCATTTAAAATCGATTTAGAAATCAAATAATTAAGCTCATCAAAAAGGAGTTTTTTAAATGGAAGCATTTCAGCCGAATGTCGCTGTCAATACAAGATATTTGTTTTTCACCGGAAAAGGTGGTGTTGGAAAAACAACGACAGCTGCTGCTACAGCTGTTCATCTTGCACAATCTGGCAAAAAAGTTCTTATTATTAGTACTGACCCTGCCTCCAACCTGCAAGATGTATTTGAAACCGAACTATCTCAAGACCCTTTAGAACTTTCAGCTTGCCCCGGTCTTTTTGCAGCAAACCTAGATCCTGAACAGGCTGCTGCCACTTATCGTGAAAGTGTGATTGGTCCCTATCGTGGAAAGTTACCTGAAGCGGCGATTACCAATATGGAGGAACAATTGTCTGGAGCATGTACAGTCGAGATTGCAGCATTTGATGAGTTTACGAATGTGCTTGCAAACAGTGAACTAACAAACTCTTTTGATCATATTATTTTTGATACGGCTCCAACGGGACATACGTTACGATTACTGCAATTGCCAACGGCTTGGAGTTCTTTTTTAGATGAGAGTACTCACGGCGCTTCATGCTTGGGTCCTCTTTCTGGTCTACAAGAAAAAAGGGCATTATATGAGCAAACTGTTAATGTTTTATCTGATAAGGACAAGACTTCGATCTACCTAGTCGCCCGCCCAGATTATTCTTCATTACAAGAAGCTTCTCGGGCTGCCATCGAGCTTAAGGAGATTGGTATATGTAATCAAAGATTTATCGTCAATGGCGTGTTTCAACCTAAACAAGAAGATGATTTAATTGCTAACGCATTACATGCAAAGCAACAAAAAGCATTACAGTCACTGCCAGAACAAATGGCTCAACATGAGACCTTTTATTTACCACTCGTCCCATTTTCATTAACAGGGATGAGTTCGTTAACCAAGTTATTTTCTAATGAAACACCAAACACTTTAAAAAGAGAAGTAGGTACTAAGCCTGCTATTCCACCGCTAAGTGAACTAATTGAAGGCCTTGCCAAACAAGAGAAAGGTGTTATTATGACAATGGGTAAAGGTGGAGTTGGCAAGACAACGACAGCTACAGCTATCGCACTTGGTCTAGCTGAAAAAGGGTTCCCAGTTCATTTAACCACAACCGACCCAGCGGCTCACATCCAACTCATATTGAATAATCATACTGCTTATGAAAATTTATCCGTCAGTCGAATTGATCCACAAGTCGAAGTGGAGAAATATAAACAAGAAGTGTTGAGCAAGGTAGCAAATGATTTAGATGAAGATAGCCTCGCTTATATTAAAGAAGACCTTGAATCTCCTTGTACCGAAGAAATTGCCGTATTCCGTGCCTTTGCAGAAGTCGTTCATAAGGGACAAGATGCGTTTGTTGTCGTTGACACTGCACCAACTGGTCATACTTTACTGCTATTAGACGCTGCTGAATCCTATCATCGTGAAGTGACACGTTCTAGCGGGGACATGCCTGAATCGGTTCGTTCCCTATTACCACGATTAAAAGATCCAAACGAAACAACGGTAGTTCTTGTAACACTTCCAGAAGCAACCCCAGTTTTTGAAGCCTCTAGACTTCAAGCTGATTTAAAGAGAGCAGATATCATTCCGAAATGGTGGATCATTAATCAAAGTTTCTATGGTACCGATACAAGAGATCCTATTCTTTTTGAACGCGCCAATTCTGAATTAACGTGGATCGACCGTGTTAGTGAAGAATTAGCTGAGCAAACTGTACTCATTCCTTGGCAAAAGGAAGAGCTCGTTGGCTTAGAGCAACTGAAAGCACTGATAAAATAGTCGTTAGCTTAAAAGCAAATTATTCTTCATTCAAACTGGAGGTCATCAACGACTGTTGGTGCTTCCCCTCTAATTATGATACTCACTTTGGAGCTAGTGTAAGAGTGAGCTTAATCAACCAAGTCATGTTAACTCTATAAAAAATCGTATTGGAGTAATCCAATACGATTTTTTTACTATTCCAATTCTATTTTTTGCACACAACAATCTGCTCTTCTTTTACGTCAACTTTTACAGCCTTTACATCTTCCTCATCGATAATTAAATCGACAATTAGATCTTCAATCTTTTCTTGGATTGCTCTTCTCAAAGGACGAGCCCCAAAGTTTGGATCGTATCCTTTTTCTACAATCATTTCTTTTGCTTCGTTTGTAACTTCAATATTCAATGATTGTTCTGCTGCTTTTTTATACACATCTTCGAGCATTAGATCAACAATTTGCATTAGATGGTCTTTTTCTAGCTTATTAAAGTGAACTGTGGAGTCAATTCGGTTTAGAAACTCCGGTTTGAAGTACTGATCGAGAAGTTTTGCATTACTTGTCATAACAATAACTGTATCTTTAAAGCTCACCGTTCGCCCATGACTGTCTGTAAGTCTTCCATCTTCAAGAATTTGTAAAAAGAGGTGTTGAACTTCAGGATGTGCTTTTTCCATTTCATCTAATAAAACGATGCTATAAGGCTTTCTCCGAATTTGTTCCGTTAACTGGCCCGCTTCTTCATGCCCTACATAACCTGGTGGTGAGCCAATCAATTTAGAAACCGTGTGTTTTTCCATATACTCGCTCATATCTAATCGAATAAGAGCGTCTCTATTTCCAAATAGTTCTTCAGCCAAAACTTTTGTTAACTCTGTTTTTCCTACCCCGGTTTGACCTACGAACATGAAAGAGGCAATCGGACGATTTGAACGACTAAAGCCTGCACGGTTTCTTCGGATCGCTTTCGCTACTGCTTCGACAGCTTCGGCTTGACCAATAACTTTATTTGCGAGTTGAACTTGTAAATTTCTTAGCTTTTCTTGTTCACTTTGTTGTAATTTTCGAACAGGGATGCCCGTTTTCTTTTCAATTAAAAGTTGAATGTCTTCAACCGTTACCACAGAGTCATTGTTTTCTGCATGTTTCAGCTTTTCTTCTAATTGTAGTTCTTCTTGACGTAATTTCGCGGCTGTTTCATAGTCTTCTTTTTCAGCAGCTTTTACTTTTTCCTTTTGAATAACTTCTAGCCTTGCTTCAATATCTGCTTGTTTATTGTTCGCATCTTTTAAATTGCGTTTTGAACCTGATTCATCCAGTAAATCGATGGCCTTATCTGGTAGCTGGCGGTCTTGTATGAAACGATGTGATAGTTCAACGCAAGTCTTAATGACTTCTTCAGGGTATTTTACACCGTGGTAAGCTTCATATTTTGGCGCTAATCCTTTTAATATCGTAATCGCATCATCTACAGACGGTTCATTGACAATAATCGGTTGAAAACGTCTTTCAAGTGCGCCGTCTTTTTCAATATCTCGGTACTCTTTAAGAGTTGTTGCTCCAATGACTTGAATTTGTCCGCGGGCTAACGCAGGTTTTAGTATATTTCCTGCATCCATTGAACCTTCTGTCTTTCCTGCACCAACGAGCTGATGAATTTCATCAATAAAAAGAACTGTATTTTGGTTTGCTTCTAACTCAGCTAAAAGCTGCTTCATTCGTTCTTCAAACTGTCCACGATAAGAAGTTCCTGAGATAAGTGAAGCGACATCCAGTGATATGATTTCTTTATTTCGTAATTTTGATGGTACATCTCCTTCAATAATCTTTAGGGCAAGACCTTCACCAATCGCTGTTTTTCCGACTCCAGGCTCCCCAATAAGGACTGGGTTATTTTTATTACGGCGATTTAAGATTTCTGTCACTTGTTCGATTTCATCTTCTCGTCCTATTACTGGATCAATCATTCCCGTTTTAGCAATGTCAGTTAAGTTTCTTCCAAATTGTTTGAGTACACTCGTTTTTTCAGGTTCGACATTGCATGATCCTGTTGAGCAATTCTCACCGTCGCTATTTGCACCGTAATCAAAGTTAGACGTTGAAAACATGGCACCTCTTTTAGCTCCCTTACGAATTTCCTCATAACATGGAGAACATACCGTTAATTCTTTTCTTTGACCATTCACTTCTACTAGTAAAAAAATATTCGCTTCACGGCTTTGGCATTTTGTACACTTCATTTTTATCACTCCTTTTTAGTGTGGTCATTTTTTATGTTTGACTTTGACTAACTTTGACCTTTTACTGATTTTAATATATAACAAGTGACTATAAATGGCAACTACTTTTTTGACCAATTTTGACCTTCCTTTTTTATTTTGTTATTTTCTGAATTTTGTTACAATGTTTATATAATCGTTTAAAAAGGATGTGAGTTTGTGCTTACTGTCGGCTCTTTCTTCAAACAAAATGCTTCTAAATTCTGCCAAAAACCTGCTGTCATCTTTCACAATCAAACACTTACATACGAAGAACTCAATACAAGAACAAATCAATTAGCAAATGCCTTTACGAAAAGAGGATTTCAGAAAGGTGACAAAGTCGCCGTACTGATGAAAAATCATTCTAGTTATATTGAAACCATTGGTGCACTAGCTAAAATTGGTGTCATCCTCGTTCCCATTAACTACCGCTTACTAAGTAAGGATATTGAATATATTCTAAACCATTCTGAATGCCGCGCTGTCATAACGACTGGTGAATATGAATCTATCGTTCGTAACGTTATCCCTTATACTCCTGCTCTAGATACACTTCTTGTCGTAGATGGTCAAGCCGACTATCCATTCTATCAATATGAGGCATTCCTTCAGTCTGGTTCTTCAGAAGAACCTCAAGTACACATTGACGAAACCGATCCCTTTTATTACGGCTATACATCAGGGACAACTGGAAAACCAAAAGCGGTTGTCATCTCACATCGTTCACGTGTTCTTACTGGAATAGTTGCTGCTTATGAGTACAAAATTGATGAGTCTGATATTCATATTGTTGCTGGACCGATCTACCATGCAGCACCATGGATATTCTTACTGATGCAACTCTTTGTTGGGGGTACGGTCGTTATTCAAGAAAGCTTCGATGCCGAAGAATTTCTACAATTAACGGAAAAGTATCAAGTGACTAATACCTTTATGGCACCGACGATGTTTAATTTTATTCTTAACCTTCCTTCTGAAACAAAAGCTAGCTACAATCACAAGACTATGCGTGTACTCATTTCGGCTGGAGCACCCTTACCTACACAAACAAAAAATGAAATACTAGAATATTTTAATGGTACTGACCTTCACGAATTCTATGGATCTACAGAAAGCGCAATAACGCTAAATATTAAGCCAAAAGACATTAAAGAAAAAGATGCTTGTGTTGGACAGCCGTTTCCACTAGTAGAATGCTTGCTATTAGATGAACAGAAAAATCCAGTTGCTATTGGCGAAGTTGGTGAACTTTATATTAGAGCTCCTTATTTATTAGATGGATATTACCAAAATGAAGAAGCTAATCGAGAGTCTTTTTATGGTGAATTTTTTACGGTTGGCGATATGGCCCGCCAAGACGCTGACGGCTATTATTATATTGTGGATCGAAAAAAAGATATGCTGATTAGTGGCGGTGTTAACATATATCCCCGTGAAATTGAGGAGTTTTTATATACACATGCAGGCATTTTAGAAGTTGCTGTTATCGGTATCCCTGATCCGGTTTGGGGTGAGTCTGTGAAGGCGATTGTCGTCCCTAAAGAAGGTGTTTCTTTAACCGAAGAAGAGATTCTCTCCTACTGTGAAGGCAGGTTAGCTAGTTACAAGAAGCCGAAATCAGTAGACTTCGTTTCAGCTTTGCCTCGAAATCCGTCTGGTAAAATACTAAAAACAGAACTCCGTGCCCCTTACTGGCAAAGTCAAGGAAAGAGAGTCTAAATTTGCATAAAACAAGTAACCGTTAAGTTTGGACGCCCCACTCAAGCTAGGAAAACAACGAAAAACTGTACTTTAATCTAGTTTCTCTATTTTACTTAACTCATAGGAAGCTAAATTGTGTGCAAGATAAACAGATCTGCATCGACTGAACACTGCGGCAACTAGAAACAAAAAACAGCAGGCCTATCTTTGGCCCGCTGTTTTTGAATAGCGCTAATCGATATCTTTATATATTCGACTTCCAACAGCTTGACGTTGTCCTTGGTATTTTCCTTGATAGGGGGTTTTGGCTTCTTGATCCATTAGTGCAAAAACGAGTTGACAAATTCGACGACCAGACTTCAATTTTATAGGAAGTCGATTGGCATTATATAGCTCTAAAGTAATTTCACCTTCAAATCCTGGGTCAACCCAGCCGGCATTTTGAATGAATAACCCCATCCTTCCAATGGAACTTCGCCCTTCTACAAATGCGGTTACATGATTTGGGAGCTTTATATATTCTTTCGTTGTAGCTAATAGAAAAGAGTTTGGTGGAATGACGACTTCATCGCTTTCAAATTCAATATACTTCGCTTCTTTATCAAGTGATATTGATTCGATGGCATTTTCATCAATTTTTAAAAAGTGCGTTCCTAAACGAATGTCCACAGAAGCGGGTTGCACTTGTCCATCCACTAAAGGCTCTATCGAAAGCTCTCCTTTGTTTAACATTTCATATATCGTCTTATCTGATAAGATCATCACTTTCTCCTCACTATCACTAAAAAATTATTTACTACACTACAAAACGTAATTATTACGATTTGTAGTGTACCATATTCTAGGCCATTATAAAAGAATACATTGCATAATAAACTGTATTTTTGTATATTAAATAGTAATGATTACGATTATAGTTTTGGAGGTTACATCATGTTTGACTGGCTAATTATTGGCGGTGGTATTCAAGGTTGTACCGCAGCGGTTTATCTCTTAAAACAGAAAAAAGTTGCAATTGAAAACTTAGCCATAATCGATCCAAATGAAAAGCCATTAACAATGTGGCATCATTGTACATCAACTATTGAAATGCCTTATTTACGTTCCCCGTCGATCCATCATCTGGCTCCCGCTCATTTTGACCTCGAAAAGTTTTCGAAAACGTCAAGCGGAAAGCCTTACGCTGCTTTCTATAAACCTTATGATCGACCTGGTTTACATCTTTTTAACACTCACTGTGAGCATCTATTTCAAGAAACTAGACTATATAGTAGTTGGATTCAAGGAAGAGTCGTTCAATTAAAGAAAAACAGCCAGAGTTGGCAAGTTGTTCTAAAGGATGGGAAGCAGCTTGAAAGCAAAAATGTAATATTAGCCATTGGATTAAGTGAACATCCATACTGGCCTGAGTGGGCGATTACAGCTAAGGAAAACGGTGCGTCTATTTCACATGTGTTTGACCGTGAACACCAGGTACCAGAAACTATTAATTCCTTAATGATTGTCGGTGGTGGGATTACTGCTGCTCATGCTTCCATCAAATGGAGTCGTCATCTTCCAGGAAACGTGACTCAGATTTCAAGACATTCCCTTCGAGTCCACCAGTTTGACTCGGACCCAGGATGGCTAGGTCCAAAATTAATGAGACGCTTCCAAGCCGTTTCGAGTTATGACAAACGACGGGATATAATTCGTCAAGCCAGGCATAGAGGTTCATTGCCCCTTGACCTTAAAGCGAAAGTTAGTAAGCAAATAAAATGCGGCGCTCTCTCTTTTTTACGTGATGAAGTGGAGGGTCTGCAAATAAGTGACTCCATGAATGAAGTTAAGTTACTGTCTGGTGATACAGTTAAAAGTGAACATATTCTTCTTGCAACTGGTTTTCATCAATCACCGCCTGGTATTGAATGGCTAAGTTCAACGATTGAAGAACACAAACTGCGATGTGGTACGTGTGGCTATCCGATATTGTCCAACTCCTTACAATGGGATGAAGGGTTGTATGCCATTGGTGCTCTTTCTGAACTTGAAATTGGACCTGTCGCCAGAAATATATCCGGTGCACGCCGCGGAATTGAAAAGATACTGCAGTCAATTTAACTGTGCTATTTTTATTTCTCAGTAGCTACCTCACCAAATTATTAATAAAAAAAAACAAAAAAAGCAGAGTGCACAAGACACTCTGCTATAATTAATCAACAAATTGTATATTTAGTTCATACCCTTTTTCAAACAACGTTTTTCCTGGACGATAACGATCCAACAACTCATTGTAATGTGTTGATAATACGAAAAATCTTTTTTCATCCTTTTCCTCTAGTGCCTCATCAATTTGGTTGCAAATTGCATTTTTCTGATACTCGTATATGGAATATTCAAGCATCGCTTGGGCATACAGGGAATTCAGAATTTCTTCTGAAGGCTTCTTCTTATTACGAATCGCGGCTAATTGTTTCATAAGCTTTTTATCAATGGCAAATTTGTTCATAGAAGTTACCTCCTTTTTTTTATTTTACATTAAATTTTCAAATAATTCAAACATTTTTAATGTCCAATTTTGACCAATTTTATCTAATCTTAATTTTCATTGGTATTACATTCTGTCTTCCCTAGTTTATTCACCTCTAAACCTCTCCGAAGATTTAAATAAGCCTTTTTTTCGGGTAAATAAAAGCACCCTATTTATCCAATGCGGCAATGCATTAGTAATATAATAGAGTGCAAAGAAAGCGGTCATATTCAGTTAGTTTGTTTGTGAATCGCGAATCGCTTCAATCATTAGTGCTAAACCTCTTACTTGATCACTCATGGACATACTTGGAACATTTGGACGGTTTACGACCATATCTGGAGTAGCAGGAAAGTGAACAAATCCAGCTTTTATCTGGAGTTGTTTCTTATGCATATGATGTAAAATTCCATATAATGTGTTATTACAAATATATGTACCGGCTGTATTTGAAATTTGTGCCGGGATCCCTTCTTGAACTAATCGTTCTACCATTAGTCTGATGGGCAGCGTTGTAAACAATCCATCTGGCCCCTCCGTAATAATCGAGCGGTCTACCGGCTTATCTCCCTGATTATCTCCTTTATCACCCTCCCCTGCAGTATCTTGGATGTTAATTCCAATTCGTTCGGGAGTAATTGCAGCTCGTCCAAACGCAAGTCCACAAGACAGAACAACATCAGGGTTAACTTCTTCCATTTTAGCTAAGAGTTGATCTACACATTTTCCATAAACGACTGGCAAACCGATTATTTCTATTTCTACTCCTTCTACACCTAGCTCTTGAACTTCTTTTACCATCTCTAACGTTGGATTTACTTTAAACTCTCCAAATGGCTCAAATCCAGATAATAAAACTTTCATAATTAAATTACGCCTCCCTCATAGCTGTATACTTATATTTTAAAGGTCAAACCGTCAAGTCGCAATTTTCTTAAGCATTTAAACATAAATTAGTTTTATTACCAAATTGTTATTCTTTCATTATCAACTCCTTCTGTCTATAATGAAAAAGGCTATAAGGAGTGATCATTATGAACCCGCCAAAAGGTTTACTAGATAGCATTAACATATTTGAAGACCTCATCAAACAAGCTCCTGACACTCGGGCATCTGTCCCAGATTTTTTAAAATTTATTCGTTATTTCTTACGTACTAAAGACCCCAAACATTCATTACCAACAATTGAAGTAATGTCACTATTAAAGCACCACAAACCGAATGTATTTGGATATGTACGGAAACAAGCGAGTTTGGATGCAAATTTAAAATTAATTACTCAATTACAAATGGACGTTCACAGAGCGGAACAGCGTCTGCAGGAATTAAAAACTAAATTACATTAAAAAACCGAGGGCTCAATTTTGCATCCTCGGTTTTTTGTTCCAGAAATTAATAGTTGTAAAGGAACATTTGTTTGCATATAATAAATACAAACGAACGTTCTCAGATTGGAGCTTGATAGCTTATGATGATTACTACAGATGAGCAAAAAGCGATACATCATTATGTGCTATTAACAATTGCACGAAAAGCGTTAGAAAAAGATTTAGAGCGGCTAAAAGCATTACCATTGAAGCTGCAACCTTCCTACCTAACACTTACAACGACTGTACTTGATCAACTCAGTAAAGAATTAGGAGTGATTAAGCGTTATATGAAGCAAAATGAATTACAGGTTCATCCGGGAAAAAATGATGGAACCTTTTCACATTACAACTATTTTTGCCGCGGATATGAAGGACAAAACCACTATTTAAATGTCAACTTAAAAAATCAAGTAACAGAATACATTACAAACTGTTTTGCAAATGGAGTGAAGTAAATTGTTCACAAATGACCGTATCTGTTAATCATCTGATTATGATAAACTTGAATTATCTTAATGATTAAAAAGGGGTTTCTAACGTGGACAAAAACATAATTATCGTACCTGTAGACGGCTCTACATATGCACTTGAAGCTGTTCATTACGCTGTAAAAACAGCGAAAGCATTTAACTCTAATCTTTTACTATTAAATGTCCAACCCAAGTATAACGAGGCTACAGCTCATTTGCTTTCAGAAAAAGAGATGATTCAAATTCAAGAAGATGAAGCGAACCGAATTTTTCAGAAAGTGGAACCTATTCTTAAAGATGAAACTATCTCGTACCAAACTAAAATTCGAGTTGGCTTGCCGTCGATAGAAATTACGAGTGAAGCAAAAGAACAACAGGCAGAAGCCATTATAATGGGAACGCGTGGTATGGGACCTGTTGTTGGGCAAGCCTTAGGAAGTGTTAGTTATAGCGTTTCTCATTTAACCCCTTGCCCATTAATACTTGTCCCTGCGAAAGTTTAGATGGTAAATAAGAATGAGCGAATCGATAAATTTGCTCGTTCTTTTTTTGTGCAAATTTATTGATGATCAAGAATGATGAATGAGACTTTTTTTAGAGGAAGGTCATATTTTTCTCCTTATTTTATATTATTTATATAATAGTCAGTTTTAAAAAGTATTAGGGGAGGTGAAGAAGATATTACTCACTGAATTTAATTTTGAAATACTTATAAAGTTAAGTTTCGCCGCTATAGCTGGGTTAGTTATTGGATTAGAACGAGAGCTAAAAGGTAAACCGTTAGGCTTAAAAACTTGTCTAATTGTCTCTGTAATATCTTGTTTACTTACCGTAGTATCGTTTGAATCCGCTTTCTTATATTCTAAGGAATATTCACGCCCAATGGACCCCGGTCGTATACCATCTTATATTATTAGCGGGATCGGTTTTTTAGGTGCTGGTGTCATTCTGCGCCGAAGCAATGAAGCCATTTCAGGACTAACTACAGCTGCACTAGTCCTAGCCTCAGCAGCATTAGGGATAACAATTGGTGCGGGGTTTTATTTCGAAGCTCTTACTGGTGTATTTTTTATTATTTTAGGCATGAAAGTAATCCCATATTTCTTTAATAAGCTAGGCCCCAAAAAACTAAATGAAAAAGAAATTAAAGTCAAACTGTACATCAAAGAAACGACAGATTTAACAACACTACTCAAGGAAATTAAAGCAAAAAGTTTTGGAATAAAACAAGTCAAGATAAAAGAAGAAGCGGACGATCTGATTATCACATGTATTGTATCTGCTCATAAAAAATTTTATACGACAGATATATACTATGCCGTCAAATCGTTAAATGGGGTAATTAAAGTAGATGCTGAGAGTTTACAATAAGGGGCGGTAGGAATATCTCCATTCATTCCAAGTCATTTGGCGCTGTTTACAGTTAGGGCGATATTGAATTTTGTGTATTCAGCCATGCTGGTGGCTGCCGCAAATAGATTTAGGTAATCCCGTTACCAATACAGTGGATTAGTGCGCACTTTAGGAAATATCTAGGAGGACTGTACAGCCAATACCCTTTGCTAACCCCTTCCTTCAGCTAGAACTTTATGAAATATAGCAAAAGTACAAAAAGAGATGGTGCGACGCACCATCCCTTACTCTTTTCCTAATCACAAATATTGAAGCATCAAACTTGCAATTGAGAAATAGATGAACAATCCAACAATATCATTAATAGTCGTAATAAATGGACCTGAAGCAACTGCTGGATCTACTTTAAAACGATGAACGATCCAAGGAATAATCGTCCCTGTTATCGTTGAAATAACGATCGTACAAAACAAAGAAATACCAACAATTATTCCAAAATACATTCCACTAATATCAAAAAGTAAGGCGATAAAAAAAGCAATGATACCACATGTAGTTCCCATCAACAGTCCGGTTATCGCTTCTCTTTTCAGTAATTTACGAAATACATTATGTTGTTCTAAACTACCAAGTGCAATACTTCTAACGACAACTGCTAAAGATTGAGTACCTGTATTTCCTCCCATATCGGCAATTAGCGGAATAAATATTGCTAAAATGGCCATCTCAGCAAGGGTGCTTTCAAATTGACCGATGATACTTGCTGTACCAATACCAAGTATCATCAAGATGATTAACCAAGGCAGGCGACGTTTGGCCGCTAATAATGGACTGACTTCAATATCAACCGAACCCCTTGTAGCCATTAAATCCTCAATATCTTCTGTTGTTTCTTCTTCAACTATATCCATTACATCATCTACAGTTACAATTCCTAAAATGACATCTTTTTCTGTTACAACAGGCACCGCAATTAAATCATAGTCTTTAATAATATCAGCTACTTGCTCTTGATCGGTAGTAGGCAAAACAGAAATAAATTGCTTCTTCATCAGGTTTTCAACAGCTATTGCAGGTTCAGCTAAGATTAATTCTCTTAAAGACAGAACACCTTTTAAGGTTCTTTTCTCATCAATAACGTAAATGTAGTAAATGGTTTCTGCATCTTTTGCTTCTATCCTTAACCTTTGAAGAATACTTTGTGCGGTTTCCGTTTCTAATGCGGTAATAAATTCTGTTGTCATTAAGGACCCTGCTGTATCATCATGATAAGATAATAGCCTTTTAATGTTATCCGCATCCGTTTTATTCATACGGTCAAGAAAATAATTGGCAATATGATCAGGTATTTCGCTTAAAAAATCGGTTACATCATCTGCTGATAGTTCCTCTAACAACGTTAAAACACGATGTTCATCATATTCTGCAATAACGATTTTTTGTTGCTTCACAGGCAAACCAACAAAAATCTCCGAAAATTCTTCTATGGTTAAATAATTGTAGACTACTTGCCGTTTCATCTCACTAAACTCTTGAAAAATTTCAATTTGATCCGTTGGATGAAGTTCCAGGAAATCTCTACGGAATTCTTCTTTCTTTTCTTGTTTTAAATATAAATGTAAATAGAACGTGTACTCTTCACGGTTTTTTAAATTAAGCATCACCATATTTGGTACCTCCCCTCACAGAGGCTTATTTTTTACCCATTAATAACTTATACATTGTAAGCAATAAAGTATTTTCGACTCGTCAATAGTATTAAAAATTGAGATAAGGCAACTACACCTCTGCCTTCGCTTAAAGGCTAAGCTCCCCAATAAGCATTTTGCTTTATAAATGTTCCACGTCGACAGTTAATACATGATCGATTTTTTTAAATAAATAGTAAATTTCAGTCGTGTATTGCTTTTCAGGCGCTGAAATCGTTAAATCAATTTGTTGATTTCCATTTTCTAAATCTCTAATTTTTATATTTCGGATATCAATTTCATATTTTTTTTGTTGCTTTAAGCTATCCCCTTTTCGTTCAATCGCTTGCAGGAGCTCTGTCATTTTCATGTTTGGTTCCATCACGATTTTAACAGCGACATCACGTTTGCTTAATGTGCTTGGTCCCAACCGCTTAACAAATAGAGGTAATATATTCACCGCTGCAATCAATAGAATAACTACATAAAAGGCCTCCGCATAAAACCCTGCTCCTATTGCAATTCCTAAACCAGATGCTGCCCAAATCATCGCAGCTGTCGTTAAACCAGAAATGACATCATTACTTCTTCTTAAGATAACACCGGCCCCTAAAAAACCAACACCACTAACAATTTGTGCTGCTAATCGCATTGGGTCCATAGCGTTAAAGGTAGGTGATGCATAACGATGGAACGACTCAATAGATACAATGGTAATAAGGCAACTAGCAACACAAATGACCATGCTTGTCTTTAATCCAAGAGGTTTATGTTTGAGTTGTCGATCAATCCCTATTAGAAGCCCAAGCATAAGAGCAACCGACAGTTTGATAAATACTTCATATGGCAGCACCATCAACACCTACCTCCCATCTCTATATTTTTGCTTATTATTCTCTGTACATACACCGGTGCCAGGCACCTTTAGTTCGCTAAAGGTGCCTGGCACCGGTTTTTTTATTATAGGTAATTGATTAAAGATGTTGCGATTGAGAAGTAAATAAGTAAACCTAAAATATCGTTTACTGTTGTAATGAATGGCCCTGAAGCAATCGCCGGGTCGAGTTTTAATTTATTAATAATGACAGGAACAACCGCCCCGATGATTGTTGAAACACTTAATGTAAAGAATAGTGAAATACCTACGATAAACGCTAGCATATAACTTCCATAAATGAATGGGACTAATACCATTAACACAGCTGCACAAATTAAACCTAACATTAATCCTGTACCAAATTCACGCTTGATCGTTGACCAAAGACCTTTCTTTTCTAGAGCACCTGTCGCTAATGCACGAACCATAACTGCTAGTGACTGTGTACCTGTGTTTCCAGCCGAGTCCATAATTAACGGTATGAATACCGCTAATAAAACAATTTCTTCTAACGTTTCTTCAAACTGACCGATAACACCTGCTGTTATAAGACCGAAAAACATTAATAAAATAATCCATGGTGAACGTTTTCTAGCAGATGTAAATGCAGTTGCGTTCACATCTGTTGCACCTCTAACTGCAGAGATTTCACCTAAGTCTTCTGTTGCTTCTTCCTCTAAGACGTCCATAACATCATCAACTGTGACGATACCAATTAACTCGCTTGTACTTGTAACAACAGGAGCCGCAAGGAAATCATATTTCTTAATTAATTTTGCTACTTCTTCTTGGTCCATATGTGCTTCAACCGAAACAACACGTGAACTCATAATGTTTTCAATTTTTTCATTGGTTGGTGCAATGATCAGGTCACGAAGCGAAATTACCCCAACTAATTTATCTTTCTCATCAACGACATACAGATAATAAACTGTTTCAGCATCAGGGCCTTGTTCACGTAGAAGTTGAACTACTTCAGCTGCTGTTTGTGTCGCTCTAATTGAAATATATTCTTTTGTCATAATCGCACCAGCGGTTTCTGGCGGATACGATAATAGTTCTTTTACGTCATCAGCATCTTCTTTATCCATTGCACTTAAGATGGCCTTCGCCTTGGCATCTTTAATTTCAGCAAGGTAATCCGCTACATCATCGGCATACATGTTGTTAAACATTTCTGCAATGAAGTCATCTTCTAATTCAAGTGCAATTCTTTTTTGATCCTCAATTTCTAACTCTTGGAATACCTCAGCAAATTCAGCCGCTGAAAGATAGACATAAACTAGTTGGCGTTGGTCTTTCTCTAAGTTAGAGAATATATCCATTTGATCTGTTGGATGTAATTCAAGAAACGCCTCTCTAAATTGCTCTTTGTCATTTTCTTTTAATACTTGAAGAATATGGTTTACGTATTCTTCTCGTGTTTGTTCGTTTAGTCTAACCACGGTCGTTTCCTCCTTGTGAGGAGAACTAATTCCACCATACTACTACTACTTGGGGGTGAAGTGGGGCTCTCCCTTTTTTTTGTATTATTCCTTTTGTCTGTATTAATAAACCACAATTTGTCGAATCAGGTTCGGGACTACTATCCATTCCACAACACCTCCCATTTTTATGTATTTAGTAATAAAACAAAAAACACCTTCTACGAGAGAAGGTGTTAATTCAACAAAAATTACGCATACTTATTATATAAGCATACCAAAAAAAATGTTCATTACCATTCCTTCAATCGTAGAGCTTTAGCACTGTACGGCATAGGTCTATGACCAGCTACATTAAAAACCACCTTAATTCGATGGTTCCTGTTGACCCATTGGCGTCTTTGGACATTTTTGGGCAGCAGCGTATCTCCGTACAGGAGCCTCACCTAACGAGGAACATTATTCAATTACCTTGTTGATGTTACATGAAGTCAGACTACCTGTCAACCACACAAATAAAAATTTAATAAATAAATATTTCTCCTTTTTCCCCTTAGAAGATCTAATAAAACATCATATCGTTCTGTTTTTATTAACCTTTTAAACAGCCACTTCCATGCACAATTTGTTTCTAAAACTTTCAAATTCAATTTTAAGCTAAGACTTTTTTAATAGTATAATTTGTTTATACTAGTGAAAGTGAGCCATTTTTTTATGTTGAAAAAAAACGTAATTTATTCACTGCTCTTAATGACTATTGTAACACTCATTGGTGCGGTAGGATTTATGTTAACAGAAAGACTTCATTTCTACGATGCGCTATGGTTAACGGTAGTCTCCTTACTAACGATTGGTTATGGAGATATCTCACCAGAAACTCCAGGTGGGAAAATTATTACTTTTATCATCATTCCGATTGGAATCGGCCTGGCAACTTACATACTTGCAGTTATTGCAGCATTTGTTATTGAAGGGAAAATATTTAATAAAGTAGGTAAGCGTAAAATGGAAAAAAAGTTATCAAAATTGACAGACCATATTATCATTTGCGGATACGGTCGTGTCGGCATACAAGTAGCTAAACAACTGGAACACGTCGGAATTGATTTTGTTCTAATTGAAATGGATGATAAGATCGAGCAGGAGCTTGACCATGGAAGATTATTTATTAAAGGGGATAGCAGAGAAGATCAAACTTTACTTGATGCGGGAATCCAACATGCTAAAGGATTAATAGCAACTCTTCCCAATGATGCAGACAATGTGTTTATTACATTAACAGCTAAAGGGCTTAATCCAAACGTACAAGTGATTTGTCGAACAAATAAACAAGAATCTGAAGCGAAGTTATATCGAGCAGGTGCTGACAAAGTCGTTAACACAGCCAGCATCGGTGGACAAAAGCTCGCCTTATCTTTATTGAAGCCAATCAGCATAGAATATATTGAAACGATCTTTCACGATCATGAAAATGAATATAACGTTGAAGAAATTTTATTAGGATCCTCTTCACTTTTCCTAAATCATTCAATTGCTGAATTAAATGTCAGAGGGACATACGGTATTACAATTGTTGCTGTAAAACGGGAAAGAGATTTCTTTGGCAATCCTAAATCTGACTTTCGCTTTAAATCAAGAGATCTATTAATTGTATTAGGTACGTCAGAAGAATTAGAGAAGTTTAAAAAAATTATTAACTAAAAAAATGCTTAAGTACATGCGAAGAGTATTATTAATAACATTACAAAGAAGCTGACATCACTTTCGATGTCAGCTTCTCTTATGAGTAGTACTTTCCTTCTAATTGCTACTATGAGTTCGCAACTTTTTGCAGAGCTTCAATTACGCGGTCCGCTTGAAATGGTTTAACGATAAAATCTTTGGCACCCGATTGAATCGCATCGATAACCATGGCTTGTTGCCCCATCGCAGAACACATAATTACTTTAGCATTTGGATTAATATTTTTGATGTCGCGTAACGCTTCAATACCGTCTTTTTCAGGCATTGTTATATCCATTGTTACAATATCTGGATTTAGTTCTTTGTATTTTTCTACTGCTTCTTGACCATTAGCAGCTTCACCGACAACGTTAAAATCATTTTTAGATAAAATGTCTTTAATCATCATTCTCATAAAAGCAGCATCATCTACAACTAATACAGAAGTCATTTTAACACCTCACACTATTTTTCCTTGCTTAAAATATCAACATTAGCAATTACTTTATCTATGTTTAATAATGTAAATAAACGGTTTTCAAGCTTTACGACTCCCCTTAAATAGTCTGCTTCTACACCGCCGACTACTTCAGGAGTAGGTTCGATTTTCTCTATAGGAATATCGATCACATCATTAGCCCCGTCTACAATAAAACCAATTTCAATATCATCTTTAGAGATGACTAGAATTCGTGTAGCATCATCCGATTTTTTCGGCTCAATACCGAATCGTTTTCTTAAGTCGATAATCGGAGTAATAACCCCGCGTAAATTCATAACACCTGTAATAAAATGAAATGTTCTAGGAATACGCGTTACAGGTTGCATTCTCTCAATCGATTGAATATATTCTACTTCAATCGCATACTCTTCGTCTTTCAACTGAAAAACAATGACTTTTAATTCATTTCCTACTGCACTTTCAACAGACATCAGGGTTTGCCTCCCATCCTTGTAATTACTTAATTAGTGCATTTGTATCGACGATTAAAGCTACTTGACCATTTCCAAGAATAGTTGCACCTGAAATTGCAAATACATTTGTCAAATAGTTTCCTAGTGACTTAAGCACAATATCATGTTGTCCAATTAGAGAATCAACAACAAGTCCTGCAATTTTATCGCCTTTATGAACAATAACTAAAGAATAAAACTCTTCATCTTCCTCTTGTTCTACAGGAACTTCAAAAATATCCTTAAGGAATACGAGAGGTACTACCTTCCCACGGAAGTCAATTACTTTTTGATTATGTGCACTATACACTTCTTGTTTGTTGACAATTGCCGTCTCCACTATCGAAGACAGCGGGATTGCATATTTTTCATCGCTTACTTCTATTAACATAACATCAATAATAGATAGTGTTAACGGTAATTGAATGGAGAAAACAGATCCTTTACCTAGCGTTGAATCAACGGTTACTACACCGCCTAATGATTCAAAAGTAGACCTAACGACATCAAGACCTACACCTCGGCCTGAAACATCAGTCACTTTATCAGCTGTACTAAAACCAGCTCTAAATAAGAGGCCATAGATTTGCTGATCTGTCATTTTACTTGCTTCTTCTTCAGTAACGACACCATTAGTCAGTGCTTTATTTAAAACTTTATCACGATTAATACCGGCTCCATCGTCTTCAATCTCAATAAACACATTATTTCCACTGTGATACGCTTTAAGGTTGACGGTTCCTTCTTCTGGTTTACCTAATTCACGTCGTTTTTCTGGAGTCTCGATCCCATGGTCAATCGAATTACGGATTAAATGAACGAGCGGGTCTCCAATTTCATCGATAATCGTTCGATCTAGCTCTGTTTCAGCACCATGGATTTGAAGATTAACTTTTTTATTTAAATCTTTCGATAAGCTGCGAACCATACGCGGGAAGCGGTTAAACACCTGCTCGACTGGCATCATTCTCATATTTAAGATTATTTCTTGGAGATCACCAGAGATCCGCGACATTCTTTCAACCGTTTCATTCAACTCATTATTTTTTAAATCACTAGCAATTTGCTCTAGACGCCCACGATCAATGACTAGTTCTTCAAATAAGTTCATTAAAACATCTAGTCGCTCAATATTTACTCGAATGGTTTTATTTCCGTCAGTGGATTTTCTTCCATTCTTATTTGTTTTATCTTCCGCAGACGTTTCTTGTACTTGTTGGACAACTTCTTGCTTATCCACTATTTCAGCTTCTGCTTTAACAACACCAGCTTCTTTATCAGAAGATGCTCTCTTTAATTCTTCCAGATTTAATTGATGAACTTGTACATCAACAATTTCTGAAACTTTATTTACTCGCTTAATAATCTCGTCTCCAGCAATTTTGGAAATGTAGGTGACGACAAATTCTAAGTCAAATTTTTCTTCTTCCAGGTCTTCTGCACTTGGATTCGATTTAATAATTTCACCGACTTGTTCAAGTACTTCAAATACCATGAACACACGAGCAGCTTTTAGCATCGTCCGCTCATCTAAAGAAATTTTTACTTGATACGATTGATAGCCTTGTTCTTGCGATTGCGTCAGAACCGTAAGCTCAAACTGATCATAGGAAACATCAAAAGCTGCTGTGACTGTTCCTTCTTCAGCCTCAACAACATTTGTCATTTCTACAGTAGCCGCAACTTGTGAAGGTACGCCACCTTTTTCAATTTGATCTAGTAACTCTGTTACATTTGCAACATCACGCTTACCTGTTCCACCTGAAGCGATGTCATTAACCATTGCTTCTAGGTCATCTACTGCTGCAAAGACAACATCTAAAACAGCTGTTGTCGCTTCCAATTTTTGGTTTCTTATTAAATCTAGTACATTTTCCATACTATGTGTTAAATGAGCTAAATCTTCATAACCCATCGTTGCTGCCATACCCTTTAACGTATGTGCAGATCGAAAAATTTCCCCAACAATAGCTAAATTGCCAGGTTCATTCTCTAATAATAGTAAGTTGTCATTTAATGACTGTAAGTGTTCTTGGCTCTCATCGATAAACACATCTAAGTATTCTGAAGTACTCAAGACTATCTTCACCTCAACATATTAGTCTAACGAAGTTTTGTTATATAAACATCAGTTCTACAAACTTGATACAACACATTAAAATTCTAAAAATCTAAGTATAGTAAACAATTAAATCATACCATAATACATAGTAAAAAAGTAACACTAAAAGAGCCTACTTAACCATATAATAAACTAATCTCACTTAAGAATATAGTCGAATCAATAAATTCTATAAAATAATTACTAATAAATTGACGATTTCTAGTAGAAAGGTTCCAGAGACTAAAAACATAAAAAGCTTAGGGAACATCACTCGTTCTCTAAGCTTTTAGAACATTTTCTAAATATGATTAATGGTTGTGTTCATCTTCTTCTTCATCGTTATTATGATGATCGTGTTCATGCTCATCGTCGCCTTCATGGTCTTCGTGATCTTGGTGCTCATCTTGCTCATCATGCCCTCCGTGTTCACCATGACCTTCCATTTTAGTTGTTACTGTATCTGGTTGAGCTGTAATCGCTTCTACATCCACATCTCCTACGACCACCATCTGCTTTTCCATACGGTGCATCGCACAAGCTGTCACATGATAATAAGCATAATATACGCCTTCTTCTGGGAACGTCCAGTCTAATGTGTATAAACCGTCCCCTTGATTTTCAGTTTCTAACATATGGTGGTAATCTGGGTTCGCATGTTCCCATATTTCAAATTGAACGTCATCGGCCTGTTCTACATTAAATCCATCGTGGGTTACATGAGCAGTGAATTGGATACTTTCATCACTAACTATTGTTTCTGGGTCCCAAGTAAAATCAACTTCAATCGGAACAAGTGGATTTTCACATGGACCACTAGCTACATTAGCTTGTCCATCATCTCCTGTTTGACCGCAGGCTGTCATAAGTCCTAATAATAGAACAGAACCAATAATACTTAATTTCTTTTTCATTTTTAATATCTCCTTCTATGATCATATAAAGACCTTTAGATTACTGTTTCGTCTTCATATACGTTATATTGAATTTGTGATAAAACTTTGAAATCTCTCAAACAAATCTTTGAACATTTAATTAGACACTTTGTTTCACCTGTTTTTATCAGTAATTACTCAAAATCAAATAGTGGGATGGCGATAGAAACGGCTGTACCTTTTCCGACTTCAGAATCGATCATCAGTCTGCCATCATGCAGTTTCACTAGTTGTTGAACAATGGCCAGTCCTAAACCTGTTCCACCTTCACTACGTGTCCGTCCTTTATTTACTCGATAAAACCGTTCAGTAATTTTCTCTACATCCTCTTCCGGAATTCCTTCCCCTTCATCGGTAATTACAAGTACGGCTTCATCGTTAATTGTAGACAGAACAACATTAATTAATCCATGTTCTCTACTATAGCGTATTGCATTATTCAACACATTGGAAATGACTTGAACTAAACGGTCTTCGTCACCTTCAACAATAATCTCTTCATCTAAATTCTTTTGAATATTTATCTTCTTTTCTTTAGCATGCCATTCAAATTTTTCGACCACATCTTCAATAAGCTGTGCGAAAGGCAACGGTACTTTTGTTATTGGATAAGAGTCACCTTCTAATTGTGCTAAATCTAACAAGTCATGTACAAGCCTGCCAATATAGGCAGTCTCTTTTTTCATTGTATCAATATATTTTTCTTGCGATATCATCTCTTCTTCTAATGCCTCTGTATATCCTTTCATATAACTAATCGGTGTTCGCAGTTCATGGGAAACATTAGATAGGAACTCTCTACGCTTCGACTCTACTTGTTCAAGTGAATACGACATTCGATTAATAGACGTAGCTAATTGGCCCAGTTCATCTTTTCTATTAATATTTGCACGTTTAGAAAAATCGCCATCTGCCATCTGGTTTGTGACTTCCATCATTTTTTCAATCGGATGAATAAAAAAACCTGTAATTTTCCGAGTAATTACGCTAATAAAAATGAGTGTGAGCATCACTAATCCAATGAGAATAAAGCGGATCGACTCAAACGGCTCATACACTGCAGCTAAAGGCATATATAAAAAGAGGGCCGCCTCTAGTCCGTTGTTCCCCTGAATAGGGATAACTACTGCTACAATATCTTGAGCAAACCTTGGGTGTTCCCGGATTAGTATAAGTGTTTCACCTTCTAATAACACTTGTCGCTCTTCAAACGTAATTAATGTTTCTTCTATTTCAATCTCAAATGGAAGTCCGCCACTTAGTAACATGGGATCTTTCGTATAAATAACATTCGCTTCTAACACAGTATCCAGCCAGGCGATTTGATCGATTAGTTCAGCCTCTGAAAACTGATCATATTGCGTGGCAACAGCTTGTCCATGATGTTGTAATAACGAGATCTGTTTTTCAACATAAAACTTTTCGTACAAAAAATATGTCAATACAAAAGTTGCTATTACAGTTAAGGACATGAGGAGAATAAAGGACATCCAGATCCGTTGCTTTAACCCGCCCTTCTTCATTCATTGTCTCCATCAAATTTGTATCCAACACCCCAAACCGTCTTAAGCCAATTTCCATACTTTCCTAATTTGATACGCAGTGTTTTAATATGTGTATCAACGGTTCGAAACGTTCCTTTTTCGTAATCCATTCCCCAGACGAAATCATGAATTTGTTCCCGACTAAATACCATCTTTTCATGTTCAACAAGATATAAAAGTAAATCATACTCTTTTCTCGTCAATGTCACGTTTTGTTCATCTGCCATAACGGTTCTTCCTTCAGTATCAATTTCAAGACCTCCAAACCGTATAGCAGAAGCCTTTTTCGTCGTTAGTTCTATCCGCCGGAGTTGTGCTTCAATTCTAGCTACTAATTCTTTAGGGCTGAAAGGCTTAACAACATAGTCATCTGCGCCAATTTTTAACCCTTGCACGCGATCCATTTCACCGCCTTTTGCCGTTAGCATAATAATTGGCATTGTCCATTTTTCCCTTATTTTTTCACATGCTGTATAGCCGTCCATCTTCGGCATCATAACGTCTAGAACAATTAAATCTACTTTTTCTCGCTGTAAAATAGGAAATATTTCGGCCCCATCATGAGCTTTTAATACGTGATAGCTTTCCTTTATTAAGTAAGAAGTAACTAACTCTACTAATTCTTTTTCATCATCAACCACTAATATTGTTTTTCTACTCATTTTCAAACTCTCCTATAGCAATTCCAAATGGTCCAGCAGCCAATTCGATTTCCGTTACTACTTCATAATTTTTACGATCAATAACTGATAAGACATTACCATCTAAACCTGTTACAAAAAGGTGTTGTAACGTGGCACTCATATAATGCGGGTTATCCCCGACAACAACTCGTTCCATAACTTCATACGTGTTACGGTCAACTGCATACAAATCGCTAGAGCCGTGACATAATACGTAAAAATGATCTCCTATCGCATCATCATAAATAAAGATTGGCATTAGACCTACATCAACTTCTTTCACTTTTTCACCTGTAAGCGGATCATATGCCTCAATGCTTTCATTCCAATTTGTAAAGTGCCCATGACCGGCCACCCATAGGTATTTCCCGTCAAAAAATAAATCAGTTGGCAACTCTAACACAGGGAAAGTTAATTCTACTTCATTATTTAAACGATTAATGACTGTTATCGTTGGTGTTTCTCCGCTGCTAAGGACAAATAATAGTTCTCCATTATCATCTAAATTAGCTTGAATTGGATTTGGTTCAACATCTATTGAGATGAGCTTTTGTTTATTTTCTAACTGATAAACATGTAATTGATTTTCTTTCGCGTCTGTAATAAATAAAAGTTGTTCTTGCGCATCCACGTTCATACTCGTGATTCCTGCACCAAATTCAAGTAACGTTTCTATTTTTCCTGAATGCAAATCTACCAGTAATACTTCTTCCTCCAGCTTCCCGGCAATTGCCACTTGATTCGGTCCGATCGTTTCAAGCGAATGAATCTCAAATGGAAACTCTTCGGAATAAACCACCTCGTAGGACTCCAAATCAACAAAACTAAGCTTTTTATCCTTGAGATGTGTCACCATTACGAGCGGCTGTTTATCTGGTAGAGTCAGGTGAAGTTGTTGACAGCCTGTTGAGACAAACACGAATAGCAAAACAGCTATAATTAATTTTTTCTTCATTTTCATCACCTATTTTTACAGTAATCGTTTCTTCGTTTTAAAGTATCATACATTTGTGATGAGTTTGTGAAATCCACAAAAAGAGACTAACGTCTACTGTTAGTCTCCCCTGTTTCACCTTAGTTTAAAGCCTTCACTTGTTCAAACCAAGAACGATATTCTTCTTCTGAATATAAACCTTCCACTCTTCCAAGCTCTTGTCCATTCTCATAATGAACAATCGTCGGTGTTGATTGGATATTGTGCCCTGACCAACCTTCATTAAACTCAAGAAGGTTATATAGTTTTAAATCTATTCCCATGTCCGCAGTCATCGGTACAATAATTGGAGATGCTTCTACACATGCAGGACATGTTGGCTGATAAAAGTACACCGTCATACTTTCCCCATCTTCTAAAGACGATGTAAGTTCGTCCGGTAAAATAATATTTTGATAATTAGGATCATCTAATTGATTGATTGTTAACTGGTTAAGATTAGACTTTCCATATGGATTTCCTTCAACCTTTTTACTCGTTGAAGCATTATTGACAACTGCTAGAGCCGCAAAAATCCCGACAACGACGACTAAAAAAATAATGATTTTCTTCATCGGCTTCTATCTCCCCTGATTTGTTTTTAATATAACGACGCTAATGACAAAAATAATCGTAAAACCAACTAAAGCTAAAAATGGTATCGTAATAAACCCGAACCAATTAATATATTGACTTGCACACGGAATTAGCCCACACGAATCAAGTTTTGTCATCGCTGGTACTTTTTGCACTAAATAATGATAAAACGCAATGATTAAGCCAATCCCTGAAAATACAGCAGAATATAAGGCTTGCTTTGTATCCTTTTTGACCACAGCAATTCCTAGTATGATAACAATAGGATACATGAAAATGCGTTGATACCAGCAGAGTTCACACGGAATAAAACTGAGTATTTCCGAAAAATACAAACTGCCAATCGTAGCGATCAATGAGACGCCCCATGCTGCAAATAAAAGATTTTCGTTTTGTTTTATGTTATTTTTCATCGTTCACCCTCATTAAGCTTATTCGTCATAAACTCTATTCTTAATAGTACAAAAAAAAAGGACATTCAGCAATCAAACACCACTATATAATAATAGGAAATTATGAATAAAATATGAAACTGCACCTACTTTATCAAAAATAAAAGGATCTCAAACTACTTGTTCGTTATTCTTTAGTTTTCGTAAAGAGGAAGCAGTCACAAGAGACCTTTCCAAAACTAACTAAAAAATTAAAAAGAGAAAGGAAGGTCCTCTCTCTTACTCATTGACTAGTGCATTTAATTCTTTTGTTAAGCCTTCTAACTCTTTAAAACTATCAATAATTTCTACTATATATTGGTGCTGCTCTTCTACACTTGCAAATACTTCTTCCACCATTGCACTCGACTCTTGTGTCACATTCGTGACTTCAGATAATTCACCTGAAATCTTATTAGATGCATTTTCTAAAAGAAGCACCATATCCTCTAATTTTTGACTAAAAGAAACCACTTCTTCGGTATTTCTTAAAATTTCATTAAAACTTACTTCTGTATCTTCGGTTACTTTTATACTTTCGCCAACAATTTCTTCGCCTTTTTGAACTTCTTCTGTCACTTTCTCTGTTTTAGTTTTAATGTCTTGTAATATCGTTTCAATTTCTTTTGTTGACCGTTGTGAATCTTCAGCTAAACGTTTCACTTCATTTGCGACAACAACAAAACCTCGTCCATGTTCACCCGCTCTGGCCGCTTCAATCGAAGCATTCAGTGCTAGTAAGTTGGTTTGATTTGAAATATCGCTAATTGTTGTTAGGATGGTACTGATTTTTTGGCTTTGTTCGTTTAATTCCTTCATAACTACAGCTGCTGAAGTAATCACAGATTGAACATTATCCATCGTTCGACTTAACTCATTGACTTGCTTGTTGCCTCTATTCGTATGGTTGAGCGTTTCATTCGCAATGTTCTTGGCAGATTGTGTTAGTGTTGAAACATTTTGAACAGCAGTATTCTTATCACCCATTGACTCATTAATATCACTCACAGTTGAAGCTTGTGTTTCTACTCCTCTAGCCACTTCGGAAAAAGTTGATGTTAAGTCAGTTGAAACTTTTTGTGTGGCTTCAATATTCGTTTTCACTTGTTGACTAAACTCTGTAATGACGTTCACAGAATTCGTCACTTTTGCTAGCAACTGATCTACTTTTTGTTTACCCAGTAATGCTTCTTCTCCTTTTGTTTGAACATCTTTTTGCATATTCTCACCAATACGAGCTTGAGCAATTAAAACACCCGTAATAATAATGACAAAAACATTTAATGAAATGAGAATATTATTTTCTTGCCCAATAAACATGCTGTCTCTCAATGTAAAGAAGAAATAATTCGTCAACAATAACCCAATTCCTCCAGATAAGGCAATCGAGCGATAATTATGGAATAACGTTATAAATACAAGTCCTATGTAAACCATTAAATAATTCGATAGTTTCGGTGAGGTTACTCCCATGACAAAAGTTAACACACCAAGTCCAACAGCAATAGAATATTGTAAAGAATACGGCAACAATTTTTTGTAGGCCATTACTGAAAAAAAGATGGATAGAGACATACCTGTGACAGTATAGGCAATAATTCCTCCCATAGGTACGTCACTAATGAAGTTACTTATTAACCCAAGTAAAAATGCTCCCCAAAGGAGGTTAGATACTAGTTTATTCCTTTTGGCATATACTTCTTTATCTATTATTGACATATAAGTGCCCCCTTAACTTTGCTGAAATAAAAAATGAATGAATGATCATTCATGATCACTTCAGATATACATCCTTTAGTAAAATAGTTTTATAACTAATAGTTTACAAAAATTCTGACTAATACACAACTACTATTTTACAACATGGTAGTAGTATTTATTATTACTTTTGGTCTAGTTTTCAGTCATTTCACTATTATTTCTTTTTACAACTCGGTTTATGAAGAAGTTTTTTACTTGATCAATTTTCCAGCCTTCGATAAGATTAACCCGTTATGAAAAGGAGTTAAGTCAATTGAAATTAAAATATTCGTTATACGTCTTTATTGGAGCATGCAGCTATGGAATACTATCGACCTTTGTGAAACTTGCATATGAACAAGGGTTTATTCACCGTGAAGTCATCAGCAGTCAATTTCTGGTCGGATGGTTTTTATTATTACTTTTATTCTTATTTATAAGAAAACAAAAAGTATCCCGGAAGCATTTCTTCCTATTACTTGGTGCCGGAACGACAACGAGTTTAACAGGAATTTTTTACTATTTAGCTTTAGAAACCATCCCCGCTTCGTTAGCCATCATTTTATTATTTCAATTTACTTGGATTGGGGTATTCATTGAAGCGGTTACTGATCGTAAATGGCCTTCCAAAACAAAATTAATATCCATAGCCATTATCTTGGTTGGAACATTACTTGCAGCAGGACCTCTTTTACAAGTAACCAGCGAAGTGACACTCACAGGTCTCATTTACGGGTTAATTGCGGCTTTTTCATTTGCGTGGTTTATTTTTTTAAGCGGAAAAGTAGCGTTATCTGTTCATCCAATGACGAGAAGTTTCTTATTTATTACAGGTGCAATGATCTTAACGCTAATTCTGTTTCCGCCGACTTTTATTTTAAGCGGTGCAATACAAGAAGGTCTGTGGATCTATGCTCTACCATTAGGTTTCTTTGGATTAGTGTTACCGACGATTTTATTTGCAGTCGGTGTCCCCAAAATCGGTACAGGGTTAGGAACAATTCTCGGGGCTGCCGAATTACCAACAGCTGTTATCATGTCTGTCCTTGTTTTAAAAGAGTATGTCTCTCTTCTTCAATGGATGGGTGTCCTCTTAATCTTAATGGCTATAATCTATTCGCAGCACCAAAACCTGATTACTGAACTTTATAAAAAGAAAAAGCTAGAGACTTAATAAATAGAGTCTCTAGCTTTCTACTATTCTTACCTTACTTAAAACATTCTGAGATTTTATTGACAATTTGAAGAGTGTTCGTTTCCATAAGATCTGTTTCATGTGGTTGTATGTAAATGGCTTTCATCCCAAGTAAAAGGGCAGGGGCGATTTCATTAATAAAATTATCCCCAATAGAGATTACCTCTTCTTCTTTCACATCATACTGATCCATTAAATGCCTGAAAATATCAACCGTAAACGATGGCTTTCTTGCAGATGAAACAATATGTGTAAATACGTCAAGAAGTTCTAATTCTTTTAGTAGCCTTAACACATCTTCTTTATCACTATTTGTAAGTAATACAGTCGTCTTCCCCTGGTTTTGTAATTCAAGGATCCACTCTTTTAATCCAGGAATGGCTTGAAGTTCAAATGCTTCAGTGACCATATATTCCTTAGTTGCTAAATAGCTGCTGTAACAATCGTCTATTCCGTAATGTTTAGCCACAGTAAAAGGAAGCCACCACCCATCTCCTATAGCTACGATATTTTCAAAATCAAAGTTGACTTCATTAGGAAAGAAAGTTTTTATCTGCTCCTCGCCCCAAACCGTGCCGTCCCACTCTTCCACTTTCGTTACCGTCAACTTCATCGGATCAATGGAGAGAAGCACATCGCGGTTCACATCATAGGCTTTACCAATTTGTACGACATGGTTCCCAGATTTCGCTTGTTCATATTCTTTATAAAAAGTGTCTTGAACATCATTAGCCAGTTTATTCATTAAATGTCTCGCATAATAGTCAAAGTGCTCTGTACCTTCGTAAAGTGTTCCATCCAAATCAAAGACAATTAATTGACTATCCTTAAAAATGTGTTTCATTATATTCACCTCGAAAGAATTATATTAGAAAAAAGATAACATACAAATATAATACCTAATATACAGGTTTCACTGATGAAGTAAACCATTCTATTGTAAATTTAACGTAAATTTCGTTAAGATACGAATAATTATTTTAAGAAAGTTTAAAGATGTTCGTACTACCTATAGATTTTTTTTGAATTATGTTGCATAATGACAAAGTACTACAAATTTCTTACAGAGGTGAAAAAAGAAATGAAGAAAATTTATTCATTTGTATTAGCTGTAGCAATGAGTGTTGCACTAGTTGGCTGTGGAACAGCTGATGAAACTCCTGCTCCAGAAGAAACTGCTGGTGGAGACACACCAGAAACTACTGAAGAAGCACCAGCTGCGGATTACCCTGCTGAACTAGTGATGGGATTTGTTCCTTCTCAAGATTCAGCTAACATCGCAGACACAGTTGCTCCTCTTGCAGACCGTCTTTCGGCTGAGTTAGGTGTAACCGTTCGTGGTGAAGTTATGACTAACTACACAGCATTAGTAGAAGCAATGGGTAATGACCAAGTACATATTGGTTTCATCCCAGCATTCGGTTACGTATTAGCTACTGACCGTTATGACAACATTGAAGCTGTATTAAAATCAATTCGTCACGGTAGCTCAACGTATAAAGCTCAATACACAGTTCGTACAGATTCAGACATCCAATCTATTGAAGATTTAGAAGGAAAAGTTTGGGCTTTCCCAGATCTTGCTTCAACAAGTGGTTACTTATTCCCTGCTGCACAATTAGTTAACGAATACGGTGTTGATTCAGAGAACATCGCTGGTTTCTTTTCTGATATGATCCAATCTGGTGGTCATGATAACGCTTTAATTCAAGTACTAGAAGGAAATGCAGATGTTGCAACAACATTCGATGATGCTCGTACAGCAATTGAAGGAGACTATCCTGAAGCTATGACAGATCTTCGTGTACTTGGTTACACTGCTGAAATTCCAAACGACACAATCTCTTTAAATACTAACCTACCTCAAGAGTTAAGAGATGCTATCGTTGCAGCATTCATGGCATTTAACGATGACGAAGAAATGTTAACAATTATGGATGAAGTTTATAACTGGACTGGTATTGATACAGCTTCTGACAGCGACTACGATGTAGTTCGTGAAACAGCTGCCGTTTTCCCAGACATGTTAAAATAATCTAACTAGTTATTAAACTATTAAAAAATGTATTAGGGGAGAAGTTAACTTCTCCCCTCCTCTTATGTCCTATATGAATAGAACATAAGAAGAGGGGCCAAACACCTTCTACAAAGCTTACGAAATGAGGGAAAGAAATGATCGAATTTAAAGACGTATCACTTGTCTATCCTAATGGTACGCAAGGATTAAAAAATGTAAACCTTAAAATAAATCAAGGTGAGTTTGTAGTAATTGTAGGATTGTCTGGTGCAGGAAAATCCACTCTTATTCGTAGTATGAACCGTCTTGTTACACCTACAGATGGTGAATTACTCATTGATAACGAGGATATTCTAAAATATAACCAGCGCAAACTAAGAAAGCTTCGTACTGAAGTAGGGATGATCTTTCAAAACTACAATCTAGTAAAACGTTCCACTGTAATGAAGAATGTTATATCAGGTCGTTTAGGTCATACAGGTACGATTGCTAGTTTACTAAACATCTTCCCTAAGGAAGCCGTTTCACTAGCCTATCGCAGCCTTGAGCGTGTCAACATTGCTGAAAAAGTATATAGTCGTGCAGATCAATTAAGCGGTGGACAACAACAACGTGTAGCTATTGCGCGTGTGCTAACTCAACAACCTAAAATTATTCTGGCAGATGAGCCGGTTGCAAGTCTTGATCCACCAACTTCACATCAAGTAATGACGTATTTACGTAAAGTAAACAAAGAAGACAATATCACAACAATAGTTAACCTCCACTTTATCGATATGGCGATGGAATATGCTGATCGTATTATTGGAATGCGTGCAGGAGAAGTCGTTTTTGATGGACCTGCCAGTGATGTATCTGAACAAACATTTGAAGAGATTTACGGTCGAAAAATTCGAGAGGATGACCTTGTAGGGGGTCAAGAAGATGAGTAATCCCCAAATAAAAAGCGTTGTTTCCTCAAGAGCGAAGCTACGAATGACGATTATTCTCATAGCTATCGTCGGTATATATATTTACACATCTTGGGCTACACGTTCAACACCCGTTGACCTTATTAAGGGTTGGGGCGGCTTTCAGCGGATCTTAACTGATTTATTCCCACCAAACTGGTCGTATGCACCACAAGTTTGGGACAAGCTAGCCGAAACGATCCATATGGCAATTATTGCAACAACTCTTGCTGCCATTGTGAGTGTCCCTATTTTCTTATTATCAGCAGCAAATCTATTCCCGAGTCCTTGGATCCACCAACCTGTACGTTTTATTATGAATGTCTTGCGTACAATACCAGACATTTTACTAGCCATTATTTTCGTCGGTATTTTCGGTGTAGGTGTTTTCCCTGGGATTATCGCTCTATTTATTTTTTCTCTAGGTCTTCTCGCAAAATTAATGTATGAGACAATCGAAGCCATTGATATGAACCCGCTAGATGCTATCCGTGCATCTGGAGGAAATACCATTCAAGTAATCTGGTATGCGGTACTTCCGCAAGTATTACCACAATTCGTCTCCTTTAGCTTGTATGTTTTTGAAGTAAACGTTCGTGCCTCAACTGTTTTAGGTTTTGTCGGAGCTGGTGGTATCGGCTTATTACTTCAGCAACAAATAAGTTTCTTCAATTACCCGAGAGTCATGACGATTATTCTAATCATTTTCTTAGCTGTAATCATCATTGACTACATTAGTAATAAGATAAGGGAGAGAATTGTCTAATGGAACTAATTATGCCACCGAAGAAAAAACGTTCGGTTAAGAAGATTATTCGTAACATTCTTATTGCAGTTGCTATCATTGCTCTATATACTTGGACGTTTGTTTCCATTGATATTCGCTGGGAGCGAATTTTCAGTCAACAAACAATAAACAATTTTGGTCGAGTCATTCCACAACTTTTTTCACCAGATTGGAGTGCCTTTCCAAAAGTCATGGGCTTAATGTGGCAAACCTTACAAATGGCATACACAGGAACACTGCTAGCTGCCATTTTAGCAATTCCATTTGGATTTTTTGCCGCTAGTAATATGGTCAAGAACAAAGTATTAAACAACCTTTCTAAAGGTGCTTTAAACGGTATCCGTGCGTTTCCTGAGTTAGTACTAGCTTTAATGTTCGTTGCTGCTGTTGGTCCACGACCGTTTGCCGGCGTTTTAGCGATTGCAATCGGTTCGATTGGGATGCTTGGAAAACTTTACTCAGAAGTTATTGAATCAATTGACATGCATGTTGTGGAAGCACTTCAAGCAAATGGAGCGAATCGAATACAGGTTCTTTTCTACGGAGTTTTACCTCAGATTATTCCTGAATTTTTATCGTATGCGATCTATCGATTTGAAATTGACGTCCGTGCCTCTACGATTTTAGGAATTATCGGTGCGGGGGGAATTGGTACTTTAATTACCATTTCCATTGCAAACCGTAAATGGGATGAAGTAGGAATGATTTTACTTGTCATAATTATCGTCGTAACGATTATTGACACCATCAGTGCCCAAATTCGTAAGCGTATCGTTTAATGGTAATAGTAAAAGAGCGTTCATTTTAGAACGCTCTTTTTTGATGTTTATATTAGAGATACTGACGCATATGTCGATAACGGTCAATTGTATCTTGCATTCGTTTTTCACTTTTTTCGCGTTTGTAATATTTTTCTATATCACGTCCCGCTTGTTTACGCTTTGTAATCGTAATTGTGAAAAATAAAAATTGAATCGTCATAATTTACTGCCTCCTTTTCATAAAACATGATTAGGTGAGGCCTTTCACCTTTTCATACCAGTTAATTACAGCACATTGAACAATCATCATTGTTATTACCTCCTTTTTTGTATTTTATAAGTCAATATATATAGAAAAAGCCACAGGTCGGCCTCTGACCTGTGGCTTTCTATAACAAAATAAAAGAAAATACATTAAATAGAAAACAGTCTATATCCAGGAACCAAACGTATGATAAAAGTATTTAATTGTAAGATATATGTTGATTTTACTGCTCTCATCATTTTGTTCAGCCCCTTTCCTTTTAATAGTTATTGTTCTTACAAAGGAAATTATAACCAATTAGTGTTCGTTTGTAAATATCTAATTTGTAAAATAGGTGTAAATATTCAAACAGTTAAGTCAATAACGTCACTTCATACATGAAAAAAAAGTAGGAAAAGGCATAATGATCCACCTGAATATTAAACACCGTTCCATATACAGCTTTTCCAAAATAAAAAAACAGACCCACATTGGAGTCTGCTTCTTTTCAATTAGAATGCAATTACATTAAATCCGATTAGAACAACAAGGACTAATGTAGCAACAAACATAATCCAATAGTAAGGTCCTTTGCCTGCTAATGCATCTTTTTTCGTACGAACTAAAATCATTTCCATAAAGTATATTAAAGAGATAGCCAAAATACCTTTTAATACGAATGTGAATGCAAAATTCCACTGAATTAATAGTCCAATTCCTGTAAGAACCATAATCACGTAGAATAGGCGTAAAATCATATGAACGATTTTTGCTCCCTTTTCTTTATTGGCTTTAATTAAGAAATAAGCAATAAAAAATAATAACACTGTTATCGCCCATGAACTGGAATGGGTATGTAATAAACCTGTATACATGTTATCCTCCTAAAACAAATAAATTTATAATCCTCTACCATTATAATATAACGTCGACAATAAACCAAAATAAATAACTTTTTTATGGGATGCGAATTGCATCAAATGGCGTTACAATCCCAAGCAATGGCTCATTTGGATTCCCATTTTCCGTAATCAACACTGCCTCAAGTCGTGTCACTTTTTTATCGATATGGTGTAGAAACAATTCTTTCACATCATAAATTGATTTATTCACACAAACAAACTTCACATTATTCATATGTTTTTCATAAATAATAACATCTGAAATCTTTACCTTATCCACTTCGAAAGCAAATTGATTACGATGATGCGCCAGCCATGCGGTTATACCATAATTGGTAAGAAGGCATTTAAAATTCCCATCTTCATAGATTGGGAATTGCGTATAGGCATGTCGCTCAATCGTTCCTAATACAGTTTCTAGTGGCTCATCGATGTTAAACGTCTTAACTTGTCGTTTATACTTCGGAATGACCATCTCAGGACTAATTAATTCCCGATGGATCTTTTCAATCGTTTGAACAATCCCAGGATGAGGCTCTGCAATGACAAAATCAGGTGCAGTTTGTTCATGAACAATGACATTTCTGAGTTCTGCAAATTTTTTTAAATCCATTTCATATTTTGCAACGAGTGGATGTTTCTTCTTAGCGCCATCAATCATTCGCGAAAAAGAAAAATGACGATGCATATTTAGTTGATCTTTTAGTGCTTTTTCAATTGAATTAAATGCTGCCAAAAATCGATCAGCGTTTTCCCCCATATTTTTTTACAACTCCTATCCCATTCCTGCTGATAGTATACTATTCGCTAAAAAGTTGTAAGTTCCTGTCGAAAATAAAAAAGGCTGGCAAAAATATTGCCAGCCTCAATTTATATTTTATTCGTCTTCTCCGATAACATCGTCAGCAATATTTACCGCATGGTCCCCAATACGTTCTAGGTTACTTACAATATCAACATACACGATACCAGCTTGACCCGTACAGGCACCTTCATTTAATCGAATAATATGCTTTTTACGAAGATCACGTTCCATTTTATCTATTCGTTCTTCTTTCTCCAATACTGCTCTAGCTTCTTCAATGTCATGTGTTTCCAAAGCTTTAATCGACTGTCTGAGAGTAGATAGAGTCAACTCAAACATTTCATCTAGGTCACTAATTGCTGTGTCAGAGAACTTTACTTTATTTGTAATTTGATAGTCAACTAATTCCATTATATTTTCCATATGATCTCCAATTCGCTCAAGATCACGAATCGTACTCATCAGTGTTGAATGGAGCTTTGAATCTTGCGCTGATAGAGAATGAGACGACAATTTAACAAGATAATCTGTAATTTTACGATCTAAATTGTTGATTGCATCTTCAAACTGAGGTACTAGCTCCCCGTGCTTCTTCTGATGTGTTTTCAAGTATAAGCTAGTCTCTTCAAGACCTTTCTCAGCTAATTCAGCCATTCTCAATATCTCTTTTTGTCCTTGTCCTAAAGCAATCGCTGGAGACTGTCTAATAAAGGCTTCATCTAAGTGAACGGCTTTGTACTCTACAGCTGAATCTTTTCCAGGGATGAGCTTTACAACAATCCACGCTAGCACTGCAATAAACGGTAATTGAATTAAAGTATTCGAAACGTTGAAAATACCGTGTGCAAAAGCGATTGTCATTTCAGGGTTAAGCTGCCATGCTCTTTGAATTGTTTCTACTAGATAAGTAAATGGTACTAATAAAATTAAAACAATAATAGTACCGATAAGGTTAAAGATAACATGGGTTGCAGCTGCACGTTTTGCTGCAATTGAAGCACCAATCGCTGCTAATATGGCTGTGATTGTTGTACCAATATTATCACCAAATAATACAGGTAAAGCTGCATTTAAATCCATCGCACCTTGTGCATAAAGGGTTTGTAACAAGCCAATTGAAGCGGATGAACTTTGCACTGCGACTGTAAAAATGGTTCCAATTAGTACTCCTAATAACGGGTTTTCACTCATACTAACCGTTAAATCTGCAAATGCTTGTACATCACGAATGGGCTTTAAGCCATCTCCCATTAATTTCAAACCATAAAATAATGCACCAAAACCAAAAACAACTTGACCATAATTATTTACTTTTCGATTTTTAAAGAAGAAAATGAGAAATGCACCTAAAGCTATAATTGGTAGTGCATAGTCAGTAATTTTAATACCGATAATGAAAGCAGTAACCGTCGTACCAATATTTGCTCCTAAGATGACTCCTATGGCTTGTTGTAATGTCATAAAGCCAGCATTTACTAATCCAATGGTTAATACGGTAGTACCTGAACTGGTTTGCAATAGAACAGTTACAAATATCCCTGCAAACACACCCATTACTGGATTAGTCGTGAAGCGATCCAGGATATCTCTGAGTCCATCTCCAGCAATTTTCTGAAGTCCATCCCCCATTGATTTAATACCGAATAAAAAGATACCCAAACCACCGAAAAACACAAAGAGTATTGTTTGTAAATCCAACTGAAAATCATCCCTTCAAAGTAATTATATCCCCTTCGACAATTCTCTACAAAAAGAACCCCTCATCAATACTAAGGAATTATTAAGAGATTGTAAATATTAATTAATGTAAAGTTTTTGTAAAGTTTATTTATTATTAAAATTTGTTCTTGACATAGCTCATTTTAAAAGGGCTTTACTATTGTTTCCAGATGGATGTGTATGTATGAAAAATTTTTTAATTAGGGGTCAAATTGAATGAAAATAACCATACCTATGTGTAGAGCTGTTTGGCTATTCTATTACTTTTTCCAACACGAGGAATATAACCTTTGCTAAAGCTGAATATATTCGTTATCCGAAACAACCATTTACATTCCCCGTTACAAAAGTATCTCATGTCAATTATTAAATATTATTCTTCTCTTCCTACATTTTTTGAATCATACCCTATTTATAAATTCTTTAAATTACAGTGCACCAAATTGTGGTAAATTCAAAGAGAATAGTTTTTTCCGAAAGGACGTTGTACTAATGGAGATTGAATTATTTGAAGAAAGCTATCTACTTCTTCCACCGTTTTACATAACCGTCATTACCGTTATCATCATTTATTTATTAGTTCGGTGGAAAAAACAATCAGAAATAAGTGGTCTAAAAATTTTCTTATACTTCTTAATTAGTACGCATATTACACCAATATATTCCCATGGATCACAAGATGGTTATTTTCAGCTCTGGGTTCCACTTGGATTTATTTTAATTTCCCTTTATTTGTTTCGAAGTGAAAAATACCATCCATCTAAGATGAAAGCTAGTTTGTTAGGTTTATTAATTGCTATTTATCAAATGATTCAACAGTATATTGGATGGTAATTTCAATTCATTCATTTACTTATATAGAAAGGCAATGAAGGTTGTTTATTCTGAGTAAATAATTTTTTTAACTCCTGTCATTATTGTTGCAATTTTTGTAACACTTATATGCGTCGGGATTTAATACAGAAACATTCCAGCAATCCTCTTTATGTAGGAGTTTGGAGAGTTCCAGTAAAAAGAAAAAGGAGCCAATTCAGTGATAACTACACTTTCAAAGGCTCCATCTTCCATATCTATTCCTAATACCTTGCCCTACTCATTACTCATATGAATCGTTTTCTTTCATGCCGACAGTTTTGTTCTGGTGGTTCAATTCAAATCAAAATATTGCCCATTGACTTCATACACAATACATTCAGCTAAATTAGTAGCATAGTCAGCAATGCGTTCAATATATCGTCCAATGAACGCCAAGTTTATGGCTGTCTCTAAATGATTCTGACTATCTTGTATCTGGAACAAATTTTGAATAAATTCAGCATACATACGGTCTACTGTATCATCAAGAGTTGCAATTTTTTGCGCTTTTAATACGTCACTATGGTAATAAGCAGCAATTGCTCTTGAGAGCATCTCAGTAGCACGTTCGGATATTGCAATTAAGTGATCCCGGTATATATCAAGCTCAGAAGGTTTAACACGTTTTCCAACTTTCGCAATGTCAACGGCCAAATCTCCGATTCTTTCCAAGTCACTTGATATTTTTAGAGCAACAATTAGTTTACGTAAATCCGATGCTACAGGTTGCTGTTTAGCTATAAGTAGAGTGACACTCTCATTAATTTGAAGCTCATATTGATTTACCTTTTGATCATTTCGTATAACTGTGTCCAGTACTACATGATCATTAGTCCTAAATCCATCCAATGAATGTTGTAATGCCATTTCAACGACTTGACCCATCTCAAGTATTTTTGTTTTGATTTCCCTAAGTTCAGTTTCAAAGTTGCCTCTAATCATCATGTTTAATCACTTCACTTCCTTATCCGAAGCGCCCAGTAATGTAGTCCTCTGTTCGCTTATCAGAAGGGTTTGAGAAAATTTTACTAGTCTGGTCATATTCTACTAACTCACCCGTTAAAAAGAAAGCCGTTTTATCTGAAATACGAGCAGCTTGCTGCATATTGTGAGTAACAATTACAATGCTATATTCTTTTTTCAGTTGTTGTACTAGCTCCTCAACTTTAAGGGTAGAAATGGGGTCAAGGGCAGACGTCGGTTCATCCATTAAAATAACATCTGGTTCGATGGCTAAACATCTTGCAATACAAATACGTTGTTGTTGACCTCCAGATAAACCATACGCGTTTTCATGAAGACGATCTTTAACCTCATCCCAGATCGCTGCTCCACGCAAGCTTTTTTCAACAATCTCTTTTAAGATTTTTTTATCCCTAATCCCGTGAATTTTAGGACCATACGCCACATTTTCAAAAATTGACTTCGGAAATGGGTTAGGTTTTTGAAATACCATTCCTACACGTGTTCTTAGTTCTTCCACACCGTAGGATCTGTCAAGAATATTGCGATCTCTATATAATATTTCACCAGAAACCTTAACTGAAGAAACTAATTCAACCATTCGGTTTAATGTCTTAATATACGTTGATTTCCCACAACCTGAAGGCCCAATGATAGCCGTTACTTCATTTTCATAAATTGGAAGATTAATATTCTTTAGTGCTTGATCTTTGCCGTACCAAAGATTCAAGTCTTTCGTATGATAGACGATCTTTTTATTTTCTTTAGGAGAAACCCCTTTTTTTGCCTCTTTATTAACCTTATTGTAATCTACTGAAATTGAAATAGATGACATCTTACATACCCCCATATTAATCAGTATCTATTCTGAAATTTGTTTCGAATAATAATTGCGATCGAGTTCATAATAAACAAAACGATTAACAAAACAAGAATGGTAGCGGCAGCTAAATTTGCATACTCGTCTACTAGTACTGCATCAATTGTCCAATAATAGATTTGCATCGGTAGTGCAGTAAAACTGTCAAAAATACTACCTGGAATTGGAATGAGTAATGCTGGTATTCCGATCACAACTAACGGTGCTGTTTCACCGATAGCTCTTGATAAGGCTAAGATCGTTCCTGTTAGTATACCTGGCAGTGAAGATGGTAAAACGATGTTCTTAATCGTTTGCCACTTCGTAGCCCCCATCCCATAGGATGCTTCTCTGAGGTATGAAGGTACAGAACGGATCGCCTCTTGGCTAGCAACAACAACAATTGGTAAAACGAGTAAAGCCATCGTTAAACCACCGGCAATAATGCTCGGTCCAAAACCAAACGTCCGTACAAATACTGTTAGACCCAGTAAACCAAATACTATAGATGGTACCCCTGCTAAGTTGGTAATGTTGGTCTGAATAAATGAAGAAAGTTTGCCTTTTTTTGCATATTCCTCTAAATAAATAGCTGTTCCTACCCCGAGTATCATTGTCACTGGACCTACAATCAACATGAGCCATAACGTACCGACAATGGCTCCTTTAATACCCGCTCGCTCTGCACTGGTAGAAAGCTTATTAGTTAAGAACTCAAAGTTCAACCACCCGATACTTTCTACAAATACACGATATAAAAGGATGGCTAGAACAACTAGACCAAATAATGTCGATAATAAAAACAAATACTTAAGGAGGTTGTTTAAGAATAATCTCGATTTCATCTTCTTCTGAACGATTTCAGTATCTATATACTTCATTTTAATAAACCTCCCTATATTTGCGAGAGATGTATCTTGCAAGCAAGTTCATCAGTAACGTGAATACGAAAAGAGTCATGGCTACCGCGTATAAGCTGTAATAAGCTGTGGTTCCAGCCGCAGCATCACCACTTGTGACTTCTACAATATAAGCTGTCATAGTCTGCATCGATTGTGTAATATCAAATGTTAAATTTTTTGAACTACCGCTTGCAATAGTAACGATCATCGTTTCTCCAATCGCACGTGAAATTCCTAGTACGAACGAAGCTACGATACCAGAAATTGCAGCAGGGATAACAACACGAAATGTCACTTCTAATTTAGTTGATCCCATTGCTAATGCCCCTTCTCTCATAGCATTTGGGACTGAGTTCATAGCATCTTCCGATAATGAAGCTACCATTGGAATAATCATAATTCCCATTACAATACCAGGGCTTAGAACGTTTGTTGCCTGTAATGCAGGGATGAACTCTCTTAAAAGTGGAGTTACAAATGTAAATGCAAAGAAACCATAAACGATTGTTGGTATTCCTGCTAAAACTTCAATAAGTGGTTTTAATACTTTTCTTGTATTTTCAGAAGCATATTCACTTAAGAAAATGGCTGTAGTTAATCCGATTGGAATAGCTACAAGCATCGCAATTAGTGAACTCATTAGTGTACCGACTAATAATGGCAAGATACTAAATTTTGGTTCAACTGGACTTAATGGTCTTAATTCTTTACTTGTAAAAAACTCGATAAATGAAACAGCTTTGAAGAATAATGTTGTTTCATATATTAATGTAAAGACAATACCTACGGTTGTTAATATCGAAATAAGTGCTGCCCCAAAAAGAAGAACGGGAATAACTTTTCCAGTCACCTTATTAACACTCATCGTTTTATTATTTTTCTGTATTAACTCTTTAACACTAACAGCCATTTAAAACTGTCCCCTTTCGAACGATTCCTTGTTTCAACAATTTCAGGAAAATAAACCCTTTCGTATCTTTAAATGATATAAGATGAGGAGATGCTTTCCTCCTCATCTTATATTTCTTTAATAAGGACTTAACCTACATAAATTATTTAATAGATTGTACAAATTCCAGGTTAGCTTTTAACTCTTCCTCTGGAAGTGGAGCAAATCCAGTCTCACCAGCGAAGTCGTTAGCTGCAGTAAAGATATACTCAGCAAAAGCCTTTACTTGAGCTTTTTCTTTAGCAGCATTAATGCTTAAGTTTGTAAATACAGGACGTGTGAATGGTCCATACTCACCATCTTCTTTAATAGTGTCTAAAGAAGGTGCTACTGGTCCGTTACCAAAGTCAACTGCTACAGCTTTAATTTTGTCAGTGTTGTTCGCATAGTAACCATAACCAAAGAAAGCAATTGCGTTTTTATCTTCAGAAACTAGACTTACTAGAGTTGAATATTCTTGTTGAAGGTTAATTGTTTTAACTAAATCTTGTTTTTCAATAATTACATCTACAAAGAATTCATTTGTTCCGTGGTTTTCGTTTGGTCCGTAGAAGTTAATTTGCTCTTCAGGCCATTCAGAACGAATGTCTGACCACATTACAACATCATCTTCTTTGATGTTTCCTGTAACGAACATCGTTTTAATTTCTTCTTCAGTCATTTCTCCAGCCCAGTCATTTTCCGGGTGAATAACCATTGTTAAACCATCTAATGCTACTTTAAATTCTTTTGACTCAATGTTGTTAGCTTCTAATTCTGCTAGTTCTTCATCTTTAATTCCACGAGATGCGTTAGAAAGATCCGTTTCACCTACTACATATTTCTTCATACCAGCACTCGTACCAGCACGGCTCACTTCAACACTTACTTTTTCTTGCTCATTTAACATGAATTCTTCAGCAAGACGAGCCATTAATGGATAAACTGTACCTGAACCATCAATTAGTACTGAACCAGATAATTCATCTACTTGCTCTTGTTTAGGCTCTGCATCATTATTGTTACTATCATTAGATGATGAACCACCAGTCTCAGTATTTGAACCACTAGATCCACAAGCTGTAGCAAAAAGCATCATTGAAGCCATTCCTAAAGTTAAAGCTGAACGTTTAAAAAATTTCATTAATATTTCCCCCTAAGAGTTAATTGTTTTTTTGATTAGTTTTAATTATTGATAGAATGGTTAAATTGTTTGGAAACCCTCTACCATCCCTCCTCAGCGCGCTTGTGTTACTTACTACGTTTCTAAGAATACTCTCAATCTATTAACCTGATATGAATAAATTGTAAACCTTTTGTAAAGATCACCTTTTTAATCGATTTACATTTCGACACTTTTACGGTAAAAGCCTGACCAATCAACATTTTTCTTGTTCTCCTCTTTAAAAATGTTCCAATTGTTCTTTTCTAAAATAAATAAAAAAACTGCTGACTTCTAGTCAACAGCCTTTAAACTCATATAATTACAACCCAACCAAAACTTAAAACCTTCGAACTCATGTCCTGAAGCATGTATCCAACATTTCTAACGGTTTTAATGTACTTTTTTTCACTATGGGAAGGTTCTATTTTACTGCGAATACGATTAATAAATACGTCTATGATCCGATGGTCGCCTGTCTCCTCATAACCTCGAATGGCAGTTAATAATTTTTTTCGAGACACTGCCTTACCACGATACTCATACAAAAACATAAAGATTTCAAATTCCTTTTGAGTTAATTCAATTGGTTCTTTTTTATAATATACAGTATAACTCTCTGGAAATATATCAATGTCTCCTATAGTTAGTTTACGATTTTTCTTCTGATAGGAAACCACTTCAGCAGGAATCTTGCTTTCACCTAAGCCTACTTGTGCTCTTCGTAAAATGGCTTTTATTTTGGCTACAAGCTTTTTGAAGTGAACTGGCTTTGCATAATAAGCATCTGCACCAAGTTCTAAGCCCAGTACGGCATCTAACTCATGGAAATGATCTGACAATAAAATAATTGGTGTCCAATTCTTTTCCTCATAACGCATGTGGCGACAGAGATCAATTCCATCAATTTCTGGGGCATGTATTTCTGAAATAATAGTTACTGGCTTCTTTACTTTTATTAGTTCAACAGCTTCTTTATCGTGTGATGCAGTCACTAAACCATATCCCACTTCTTCAAGTCGGTACCGTAATGTCTTGATGAGAGATTGATCAGTAGAAATTAATAGGATGTCATTCCCATTCACCTTTTCTTCCCTCCCGAACACCCTAATAATCAGTCGTGGTGTCTTTTTTTATTTATTATACATAATCAATGTAAATTTTTTATAAAATCTTACACAATAAATGCGTGCCTCATCATTAAAGACACGCACCTCCTCTTAACCGAAACGACCAGTAATATAATTTTCTGTACTTTCATTGTTCGGGTTTGTAAAGATCGTATTCGTTTCATCAAATTCTACTAAATCACCATTTAAGAAGAATGCTGTTTTATCTGAAATACGCGCCGCTTGCTGCATATTATGGGTAACGATGATAATGGAATACTCTTCTTTTAATGATTGTATTAACTCTTCAATATTAGCTGTAGAACGCGGGTCAAGAGCTGAAGTAGGCTCATCCATTAAGATCACTTCGGGTTGAACGGCTAAGCAGCGAGCGATACACAGACGTTGTTGTTGGCCTCCTGATAGACCAAGGGCCGAATCATTCAAACGGTCTTTTACTTCATTCCAAAGTGCTGCTTCTCTTAAACTTTTTTCAACTAACTCAGCAAGTTTCTTCTTATTCTTTAGTCCGTGAACACGGGGTCCAAATGCTACATTATCAAATATTGATTTAGGAAATGGATTAGGTTTCTGAAAAACCATACCAATGGCACTACGTAATTCAACTAGATTGACGGATGGATCAAAAATATTCGTATCATGATAGATTACTTCCCCGCTAATTTTCACAATTGGTACTAATTCAATCATCCGATTCAAAGTTTTTAAGAAAGTTGACTTTCCACAACCTGAAGGTCCGATAATTGCTGTAACACCATTTTTAGGAATTTTCATGTCAATATTCTTTAATGCTTGATCGTTTCCATACCATAAGTTAAGACCTTTAACATCGAAGATATTTTCTTTAATCTCTGGCTTTTTATTATCATTTTCATTTGTCTTCAGTACCGTTTCTATAATTGCCATATTCTCTTCCTCCCTTATTTTTTACTCATGTGAAGAAAATTGTCTTCCATCCCTAAAAAAACTTATAATAGTTCATTTTTCTTACGGTAATAGTTTCTAATTAATATAGCTGATAAGTTTAATAGAACAACCATAATAATTAAAACAAGTGCTGTTCCGTATGCGATTGGTCTTACTACAGCCGTTTGTGCATGCTGCGTTGCCAGAATAAATAAATGATAAGGCAGGGCCATAAATTGATCTGTTACGCTTTGGGGTAATACCGGTATAAAGTATGCAGCCCCTGTCAAAATGATCGGTGCTGTTTCTCCAGCTGCTCGTGCGAGACCAAGAATAGAACCTGTTGCCATACCAGGAATTGCTGAAGGAAGAACAAGTTGACGAATCGTTTGCCATTTTGTTGCACCTAGAGCTAAACCACCTTCACGGAAAGAGGTTGGCACCGCCTTTAATGCTTCTTCTGTAGCAGTAATTACCCATGGTAAGACCATAATTGCTAATGTGATAGCAGCAGTAATTAAACCCGTACCTAATTTAAGCATAGATGCAAAAATAGCTAATCCAAATAGTCCGTAAACAATTGATGGAACACCTGCAAGATTTCGAATACTCATGCGGATCATTCGTACAATAGGTCCTTGTTTGGCATATTCATTCAAATAAATAGCAGCCCCTACTCCAACAGGAACTGAAATTAATATAGTCAGTGATGCAACATAGAAAGTACCTACAATTGCCGGCCATATTCCGCCCTCTGTCATATTACTTCGAGGTCGATCAGTTATAAATGTCCAACTTAAAACATGTGCTCCATTACTTACAATCCAATAGAGTAATAGAAGAAGTGCCCCTATGGTCATCGCAGCAAAGAAACCGCAAATGGTAAACCATGCTTTTTCTTTCATTTGTTTAGTCATTTTGTAGTTTCCTCCTTTGCTTCGAAATTAAGATATCTGCAACGAGGTTCACTACAAATGTAATCGTAAATAGAATTAATGCAGTGACGAACAATGCACTATAATGAAGACTTCCCCACGCAACATCCGATCCTTCAATCGCAATATTGGCAGTTAGAGTTCGAACTGAAGTTAGAAAGTCAGGTACTACAACCCCAAAAAATTCACGCAAAGGCATGTCAATTGCATTTCCTGCTGCCATGAGAACAGTCATTGTCTCTCCAACTGCACGACCAAAACCTAACATGCAACCTGCTACTATTCCTGATTTTGCTGCAGGTACAACAATGATCTTAATCGTCTCCCATTTAGATGCACCTAAAGCATATGCCGCTTCACGATAGTCTTTCGGGACACTTCTTAATGAGTCTTCAGCAATACTAATGATTGTAGGAAGAGCCATAACCGAAAGAATAACTGATGCCGTTAAAGCCGTTAAGCCATTCGATAAATTAAAGATATTTGCAATGATTGGTGATAAAATAACTAAGGCAATAAATCCTAATACAACTGACGGGAAAATTGCTAGTATTTCAATAACCGGCTTTAAAAATTCTCGAACTCTTTTAGGGGCAATTTCTGCTATAAATATCGCAGTAAAGATTCCCCAAGGAATAGCAATAGCTAGTGCCCCTAGTGTCACCATAAATGAACCAATAATAAATGGAAGTGCACCATAACCCGCTCCTTGTGGTGATGAAGGATACCATCTAGTACCTGTTAAAAACTCCATTAATCCTACTTCTCGAATAGCTCCTGAACCTTCTCTTAGAAGGAAAAATAGTATCATTGCTAAAATAAATATAGCCATCATTCCAAATAGGAAAAATGCTTTTTCAACCAAATAATCCATAATATTGGACTTGAACGATTTCTGTGTTAATTTTTCTTTCGTTACGAGTTTGAGTTGATTTAATTTTTTACTGTCAGTTGTCTTCTCAGCTTGCAATCCCACGGTTTCCCCTCCAAACCTTTTCATAGACATGTATTCTAGCAGCAATCATAACTATAGGAATTACCCTGGCTGGGCAATTCCTAAGCTATGTGGTTTATTATTTAATTACCAATCGATACCTAGATCAGAATAAACTTTCTTATTATCTTCTTGGTATGCACCAATTTCAAAGAAGCCAGTTGCTTCTACTTGAGCTGTTGCATCTGCATCTTGCAGGACCCAAGTTAAATAATGTAATACTAAACCTTCAGGACTACCGTTTGTATAGAAGAATAGTGGACGAGCAACTGGATAATCACCACTTGCAACGTTTGCTTTGTCTAATGGAGAGAAATACTCTGAGTTCTCATCTAATGCAACTTCAAGTGCTGTAACGTTATCATCGACATAACCAACACCAATATAACCAATTGCATTTACTTCTTGTTCAATAGCTTCTTTAATTGCAGAAGTACCAGGCATAAACTTCGCACCAGCTCCAAAGTCTTCCGTATCCATTACAACTTCATTAAAGAAGACATATGTACCTGAGTTTGATTGACGTGAATATACAGAAATTTCTCCACCGTCTTCCCATCCAAGTTCAGACCAATCTGTAACTACTCCAGTAAAGATATCTTTAAGTTGACCAATTGTCATTTCTGTAATTGGGTTTTCTGGGTTTACTGCTACTGCTACTCCATCCTGCCCTACAACAAACTCATGGACATCTACACCATTTTCTGCTGCTAACTCAATCTCTTCTTCTTTAATTGCGCGTGAAGATTGAGCGATATCCACATCATTGTTAATTAATGCTGTAATTCCAGTTCCTGATCCTCCACCAGTTACAGCAAGACCTGCACCTTCGTTTACATTATCCATGTAATATTCTGCTAATGCCTGTCCTAAGTTAACCATTGTATCTGATCCACGAATTTGTAATGTACCTGATGGCAACTCAGCCTCTTCGACTTCTTCAACTTCTTCTGTTGGAGTTTCGTTTGAGTTATCTCCTCCTGTTGTTCCGCCATCGTTTGCTGTCGGCTCTGATGAGTTACCCCCACCACATGCTGCTAAAGCCATAATTGAAGCCCCTAGAACTACGGATAAAACTCTTCCTCTAAATTTCATCGTATTGCTCCTCCTTCTCCAAATCACACTTTTGTTTTTTGTGTTTCTTATGTTTCATTTCGATTACAAGTATAAAATTTGAATATTAAGGAATTCATGAGGAGGCGTTAACAAAACGTTAAACTAATATAAACAATCATTAATATTTGAAATATGGAGACGTTATTTTACTTAATATTTCTTTAATATACAGATTTTTAAAGTGAATACATTATTAATTTCAGTTGATATTACGCCAATTTTCTACTTTTTTTATCCATAACAGATTCCAGAATATGTGAAACTATATGATGATTTGTAATTATTTAAAAATAAACATGTCTCTCTTATATTTCCAGATTTTTTCTAGTATGATGGCAATAACACATCAGCGATTGCTTATGTGAGATCAATGTCGATGTCACTGTCTCATGAGTAATTAGTTGGAAGACACTCAACTCAACGGAGGGAGAATAATTATGAAAAAATGGTTACTTACTTTAATGTCTGGGGCTTTAGCAATTAGTGTTTTAGCAGCATGCGGGGAAGTTAATGAGGACTTCACGGAAGATCAAACGGATGAAATCCCAATTGAGGAATCTGAAACAACAGATTAATTGCTTTCATAATGTAAAAAGGGTGGAACCTATAATCCACCCTTTTTCTATGACTTCATTTAATTTTCATATACCCAGCCTGTTTTAGCTAGTTCTGCAGGGCCTTGATAGTAGGCTTTTACTTGTTTGATTAACTGATTACGATCACCGAAGTGGGGTAGATGTGTTAATAACAGCTTTTTAGTATTTGCTTTTTGTGCAAGTAAACCGACGTCTCGGCTGTTCATATGTCCTGCTGCGGTAGGATCTTGATGTTCATAAAAGCTACATTCGGCAATTAGTAAATCACAATCTAAAGCAAACTGGTGCAGTTCTTGAAAATAACTCGTGTCTGCTGTATATACAATCGTCGTATTACCATCTGTTATTTTCATGGCAAAGCACGGGGACGGATGTTTGGTTTTCAAAAAAGTGATTGTAAAAGGACCTACATTTAAGACTTTTTCAGGATTATAAGGAATGGCGGTGACATGCGGTTCATAAGATAGCTGATTATATTTCTCCTTATCAAGTAAATGTCCATAGACAGTGAGCTTTTTGTCCTCAGCTTTCCAAGCATTATGTATGAGACGCGCATATTGGAGAACACCAATATCTGAAAAGTGATCATGATGGTAGTGTGAGAAAATTAATGCATCTAGTTTCTCAATTGGGCAATAGTTCTGAAGTTGACTCACTACCCCGCTTCCACAATCAATTAGTAATCGAAAATCATCTTTCTCAAGTAAATATCCACTACATGCCTCCCCCGCTTCAGGAAAACCATGCCAATAACCAAGTACAGTAAACTTCACCCTGCTTCACTCTCCTTTAGTCTGTATGATCGACTTTGTATATTGTTGAAAATCTGTTAAGTGATTCTTTAAGATACTTTCTAAAATAGCTAAATTTACTTTTTGATAATCGTGGACAGCTATATTCCTAAACCCAACCATTGCTTTCATTCTTTGATTTAAACTCTCACAAATGATTTTATTTTCATGCAAGACGTCAAAAGCTTCCCTGCTGGTTTGGGGGAGGCCTAACTTTTTTGTAGCGATTAAATGCATAGCAAGATCAATTGATGCTTCACATGCTCTTTGTATGTTAAGAATAATAGAATCTTGTTTAGTGTAATTCTTCAAGTTTTCTGGATTATTGGCATACTCTTCATTAATTCTTTTTAAACATCGTTCAATGACGGTTACTTTATTAATGATTACGTCATCATTCATATACGCTTCCACTCTCTTTTATTTGATCTATAATAGGTTTTCTTTCTTCATTCAATTTAGCATACTTTTTTAACGTAAGCATTTCAAATTCCTGCCGTGTTCTTTCATCAGAACAATAAATTAACTTTCCATAACCTACAATTTGCGCTTGAAACACAGTGGATGCTTGCTCGAGATCAACTAAGTCCACTTCTCTTTTCATAATATCTGCTAATTGTTGAGCTAACATAAACCTCTCATAATGGGTTAGCTTTATTTTTGATAAAAAGGCAATATCTATATCGCTTTTTTCAGTTTGGGTACCTTTAGCAAAGGAACCAAAAATATAAATCATTATAGGCTTGAGATGGTCTACAAGTTCATCTATTATTATCTTTTCTTTTTGCGATAAAGACTTCATTTGATCCCCCATCTCTTTTATCCACTTTTCATCATGTATAAGTAATTAGCCTCTTATACATTAATTTCCTGCAAAGAAGAAAATTAATACTCTAATTGTACTGAATATTAACTGTAAACTAAGTCTAGTTTTTTCTTGCCCTGGGATCGGATGTTTTCTAAAATGAAAATGAAGTTAGTAAATTTACTAGGAGGGTTTAAATGATTATTAAAGCACGAGAAGAACCATTAGAACTAAGAATGTGGCGAGTTTTATTGTCACGCATGAGGTTATCTGAAAACGATATAAGTTATTACCACAGTTTAGATAAAGGCTTTCAGGGAGAGTTGCAGTTTGACTATTTAATAAGGAATTTAAGGAGTGACATACTAATTCTTAATGATTTATTATTTAAACATAACCATACGATATTTCAAATTGACTCTCTACTGATCACCGGTGACAGCATCTTCTTAATTGAAGTTAAAAATTATGATGGTGACTACTATATCGAAGGAGAAAAGTGGTATCCATTAACAACAACGGAAATTAAACGCGAAGTTAAAAACCCCCTACTCCAACTAAAACGAACTGAAACGATGTTTCTTCAATTACTCCATCATTTAGGTTTTTCATCTATTACATCCACTGTTAAATCACAACTAGTTTTCGTTAATCCAAACTTTTTCCTCTATCATGCACCGCTACAATTCCCTATTATCTTCCCGACACAAATCCAGCGCTTTATTAATAATTTAGACGACATAAGGTCAAAAAAAAAGATTAAGGATATTCATCATAAATTATCAAACGAATTGGTATCTATTCATCTAAAAAATTCCCCATATAACAGGCTTCCACAGTATAATTATGAGCAACTAAAAAAAGGAATACCATGTAAAAAGTGCTCAACATTTATTAATGAATTTAATCATTCAATATTAATTTGTCAGCAATGTGGCTTTCATGAAAAAACTTCAGCTGCCGTTTTACGTTGCATTGAGGAATATGCGTTGCTTTTTCCTGATCATCGTTTCACCACAACAGCAATTTACGACTGGTGTAACATCGTCCCAACTTATTCTATTAGAAAAATTCTCACGAGACATTTCAAACTTATGAGACAAGGAAAGTCATCATACTATGTTTAAAGGAAAGAGCAGCCGATTATGATTGACTTATCGTTGGTTACTGTATGGGTTATCTTAGCGTTATCACGCACATTCCTTGGCCTTCGTTCACATTCTCTACTATTATTTTACTTTAGCGCTCACGATTTTTTCCCTTGCGTTCACGTTTCCTCCTAGTTTTTTCCTCTAGTCCTCACGATTCACTCTCTTTTGTTCACGTTTTCGCCTATTTTTTTCCTCTAGCGCTCACGAGTCGTTCTCTTTCGTTCACGCTTTCTCCTATTTTCTTCCTCTACCGCTCACGATTTTCTCTCTTTCGTTCACGCTTTCCCCTAATTTTTTCCTACAACGCTCACAATTCTCTCTCTTTCGTTCACGCTTTCTCCTATTTTCTTCCTCTAGCGCTTACGTTTCTTTCCCTTTCGTTCACACTTTCTCCTATTTTCTTCCTCTACCGCTCACGTTTCTTTCCCTTTCGTTCACGTTGCCTCCTAATTTTTTCCTCCAGTGCTCACGATCCATTCCCTTTCGTTCACGCTTTCTCCTATTTTCTTCCTCTAGCGCTTACGTTTCTTTCCCTTTCGTTCACGCTTTTCCCTAGTTTTTTCCTCTAGTGCTCACGATTTATTCCCTTTCGTTCACGCTCCCTCCTAATTTTTTCCTCCAGTGCTCACGATCCTTTCTCTTTCGTTCACGCCCTCTCCTAATTTTCTCCACCACCACTCACCACTACACCCCTCGACCTTTTATGTCCACCGCGAAAACAGAAAAACCCGCTGAACTCAAATGAGTTCAACGGGTTTTAGTAACAGCATTATTGTGCTGCTGGGTATACACTTACTTGTTTGCGATCACGACCAACGCGCTCGAATTTAACCACGCCGTCTACTTTCGCGAATAATGTGTCATCTCCACCTCTACCTACGTTTACACCTGGGTAAATGCGAGTTCCACGTTGACGTACTAGAATTGAACCGCCTGTTACAGTTTGACCGTCAGCACGTTTAGTACCTAGACGCTTAGAGATAGAGTCACGACCGTTCTTTGTACTACCTACCCCTTTTTTACTTGCGAAAAATTGAAGGTTCATTTTTAACATTGAATTCACCTCCCCTGATTTTGGATTGTAATATGCTTGCTGTATTCTGCTTCAATTGAGCGTAAGGCAACGACCATACCTTCTAAAAGAAGTTGTACTTTCTCATAGGTTTGTACGTCTAGTCCATCTGGAACCGTACAGCGGAGAAAGCCACCGTCGCCTTCTAAGTCAATATGAGGTTCCACTTGACAAAGCTCTGCGATTGCATTGATCGCTCCAAAAGAAACGGCAGAAGCACCTGCACAAACGATGTCCTGACCATAAGGACCAGCCTCTGCATGGCCACTCATCGTAAATGAATGTATGTGTCGCTTTTCATTACGTTCTATTTGAACTGTAATCATCGATACACCTATTACGCGTTGATTTTTTCAATAACAACTTTTGTGTAAGGTTGACGATGACCTTGCTTACGACGGTAGTTTTTCTTAGCTTTGTATTTGTAAACAGTGATCTTCTTAGCACGACCGTGTTTTTCAACTTTAGCCGTTACTGAAGCACCTTCAACAAATGGAGCTCCAACTTTAACGTCGTTACCACCAACAAATAGTACTTTATCGAAAGTCACTTGCTCATCTTCAGTGTTTAACTTCTCGATGTAAACCTCTTGACCTTCTTGTACTTTAATTTGCTTTCCGCCTGTTTCAATAATTGCGTACATGTACTTGCACCTCCTTGAATTCTAAGACTCGCCATTTGCAGGTAGCTAATGGAATAACTTTTAAAACCTGTTCTGTGCGGTTGTAGCTTTTTGGGTGCGATCCAAATAACTAACAAAAAATATAATACCATATTTAAAAACTAAAAGTCAATCCTCTTTCCTTAACCGTTCCAGCTTATTCTTCGCATCTTCCAGGCTGCCCATAAACGGGATTTCATATTGTTGTTCAGTCATTCCTCGGTTTTCAAAAATAAGAATACGATAATGAAGCGCCTCTTCCAAACGCTTCAAATGCTCATCTTTTTTTCCACGTAAAACATGAGAGACATGCGGTGGTAATTCTAGGACGAGTGCCTCATGATCCATCCCGCGGTATTCCCATAATAGCCGCTCAACATGAAAAGCTTGAGCTTCATCTGAAAGTACAGATCCTTTGCCTTTACACGTAGGACAGACTTTCGACAGGCTGTCTTGTAGATTTTGCCTGATCTTTTTTCGCGTCATCTCGACGAGACCAAGTCCTGTTAATCCAAGAACATTCGTCTTCGTACGGTCTTTTTCCAAGGCATTTTTAAAAAAGTTTAAAACATCAATTTGATCTTGCTCTAACTTCATATCGATAAAATCAATAATAATAATCCCTGAAATATCTCGAAGTCTCAGCTGTCTTGCAATTTCTTTTGAAGCTTCTATATTTGTGCGCTTAATCGTATCTTGTAAGTCGTTTTTTCCAATGAACTTCCCAGTGTTCACGTCAATTACCGTTAACGCTTCTGTTCGATCGATCATGAGATAAGCGCCATTTTTGAGCCAAACTTGTTGTCTCATCGCTTTGTCTAGTTCTTTATCAATACCAAAGGAAGAAAAAATATTTTCTTTCCCTTGGTAAAAATGGAGCTTATCTTTTCTTTGCTCCCCGAGAAGATCAACCATCCGTTTGTAATCATAAAAGTTATCTATGTACACTGCATCTACAAGATCCAATGAAAAATCACGAAAAATACGTTCGATTAAACCGGTATCCTGGTGTATAAGAGCTGGCGGCTTGTCCTCTTTCTTTTCCTTCCAAGTGTCTTCCCAAAATCCTCGTAAAATACGGATGTCTTCTTCAATCTCTTCTGTTGTCGCCCCTTCGCAAACGGTACGGATAATTAAGCCTTCCTCATTCTCAGTCAGCTCTTCTCCTAACTTTTGCAATCTCGTTCTTTCTTCTTCTGAACGAATTTTCCGGGAAACTCCAATGTAATTTCCATTTGGCATATAGACGACAAACTTACCTGGAAACGAAACAACACCCGATAATCGAGGACCTTTTGTACCAAACCCTTCCTTTGTTACTTGTACGAGAAGTTCCTCTCCTTTTTTAACGAACTCACTAATATTCTTCTTCTTTTTTTCTTCATCTGATAAAGCTAACTGCTGAAACGACAGTAAATCATCTCGGTATAAAAATGCATTTTTATCACGCCCAATGTCTACAAAAGCAGCCTGCATTCCTGGAAGGACGTTTACCACACGGCCTTTGTATACATTCCCGACAATTCGCTTTTCAACAGAACGTTCAATTAGTAACTCAACTACTTTATCCTTTTCAAGAATGGCTGCTCGCCGTTCTCTTGTTGCCATATTGAAATAAATACGATACAACTGCCATCACCAACTTCAATTTATATCTTCCTATTGTACTGTAATCTTCACTAAAGTGAAAACTCGTTACTCCTATTTTGTCCTGACTTCTTCACTTTTTTTCTCACTCTGTTCTTCTGACAAGAAAAAAACTTGTTCTAGGACAAAATCAAAAATTCAAACTTAACTAATAAATAAGTTAAGAGATTAACACGGTTCGACGTTTTTCTATTTTTAATTGTAAATTTTTTAATAAAGAAATTGCTATATTTTTTACAAAGAGTTAATATAAATAATAAATAGATAAATAAATATACATTTTTTCATATTGCGGGAGGAATTATGGGTAGGAAACCGTTTATTTATTTGGTTGAAGATGAGCCGGCTCATGCAATGTTGATAACCTATCATATTGAAAAGCTTGGTTATGAAGTTGTTCACTTTGATAATAGTCCTGATTTCCTTCGAGCGCTGCCAGACGATCTTGATTTTCTCATCGTCAGTGATCAATTAGCTGATATTGAAACTTTTAAATTGTGTCAAATCGTCCGAGAGAAGCTCGATAAACCTGTTCGTGTTATTGTAACTAGTACTGGAGTTTTCAATCATCAACTTAGCGAATACGCAACCTTTACTTCTTACTTACAAAAGCCTTTTTCAATATCCGACTTAAAAGAAAAACTACAATTTACGTTTAAACAGCCTGTTCTTACATACCAGCATGGTAACTGAGACAACATATAAAATAAGCAGACGATTTCACTTCGTCTGCTTTTATTTTGTACTTATTTAGCTTAAAAGTATCAATTTAATTGAAAAAATGCTCCTCATATCGATATAACCACTACTCACTATCTTCTAGCTGCCTTCCGTTTCACCCTTAAGAAATAAACACTTCCTTTAACTTTCGGTCAAACGCTTTTTGATTAAAATAAGCATCTAATAACATTTTCTCTGAGACGCAATGATTTCGGTCAATGGTAATCGTATGTTTGTGTCCACGCCGAAACTGCTCCAATACTTGACGGACTTTCATATTTTGGTGCACTTGCAGCGAATATCGCTTTAAATGACGTTCTTCTAAGTAAAAACGATCCAACAGAAACCGCATAAAGATATAATGCCGCTGTTTCCATTCTAGATAGTTGGCAATACATAAAAAGGACAGAACGACCCAAAGATTTAAATGAAAAGGAAATAATTTCAGACTGATCATTCCAATGATGACAATACCTGTTGTAGATAGTAATAATGTTAACTTCTGTCCTTGCTTATAAGGAAGCTTATACGTACAGGCTAAATGTAATATACGTCCGCCGTCCAATGGCCATATCGGTAATAAATTAAATCCGAGTATCATTAAATTATGCCAAACAAAAAGTTGATGATCTGCCGTTGACCAAAGCGGTGTTTGGACCAAAAGAAAAGATGCTCCAATCATCCAGAGGTGTTGGGTTGGGCCGGAAACAATGACAATCAACTCCTCGCGAAACGGTCGATTTGAACTCTCATTCATTTCAGCCACACCTCCGAATGGAAGCAACTCTATTTTTGAAATCCTCCACTTAAACCATTTTGCAGCAAATACATGTCCCATCTCATGAATAAACACGATCAAAAACACCATGATGACTTCTTTAAAATAGCCTGTAATGATCCCCATTCCGAGCACGAACCAAAATAGAGGATTAATTTTTATTTTTGAAAGAAGCGAATTATTCAAAGCTAATCACATCGTTTGGATCAATATAGTCTTCGCCTTCTTTAATGGAAAGATAATATATTCCTTTTTCTGCTCCTTCACTAGCTGAAACTCTACCAACCGGTTTTCCAGCCTCAATATGATCATACAACTTTACATCGACGGTCTCTAACATTCCATACCATGATTGCCCCCCGTCATAATGCTGAATGGCAACGGTACGACCTAGTCTCTCTTCTTCACCTACAAAAATAACAAGACCCGACTTCACCGCTTCAACATTCGCACCGATTTCGGTTTCTACTAATATCCCTGTACCATTTTGTTGAAAGTCTTCACGGATCTGTCCAGTTGCAGGTACAGCATAGGCGACTGGAGGTGCTTCTTCTGTATCTTCAAGTGCTACGTCCATAGACATCGGTAAAAGGGCTAGCGGACGGCCGAATTGATTTTCATACCAATCAGCAATAGCTGCAAACTGAAATTCCTGCTCATAAGACTGCTTGACGACTTGCCTCGCACTTTCAAGCTGGGGCATACTACTATTGAACATGATGGCAACAAGTAAAAATAAAACAACAGCGATGAGTGATCTCATTAAAAACCAATCTTTTTGTTTCCACTTTTCTTCTATGGCCGTTTTCTTTTTTTCTTCTTGAAAAACGTAAAAGTCTGGTTCATCTCTCGATTCGGTATGGCGATCATAAAAAAGCGGTGCTGAACGTTCTCGTTCTTTTCGAGCCCCTTTCCCTTGAGCCTCTCTTCTTCTAGACTCTATTTGTCTCCTAATTTTATCAATTCGTTTAGACATCACATACCCCATCCTTTTCACGACAAATTCTTCTAGTGCGTGTTCAAAAAGGAGGACAAAAAGATCCAAGAAGTTCGAGGCGATGAAGTTGCGAGTACCACAGCGTATGCTATTCATACGTGAGGAACACAGCAACAAACCAACGACATTCCACAGGATGTGGTGACTTCGACGTTCCCACAGGACGTGGGGGGCTTAGTCGAAGATCACTACTGACGGAGATTTTTCCCGGACTTTTTGAACATCCTCTTCTAGTCTCGTCCCACTTTTTTACTCTATCTTATGACTTGTCCGTTCTTTATATGACATAAATCAAATGTTTAAATGTTTCATAGAAACAAGATAAAGCCTAAGCGCCACGTTCGGACTGGAGCCACTGTATCAGATTAAGGAAACACGGTGTGCGCTAGTGAGCCGATGTTGACTTATCGCAAGGTGGTGATTGAGGTTTCCCAGGGGGCTGAAGCTAGATATAGGAAAGCGTAAGGTGCTTCTTATAGAGGACAAGCGCTGGAGGTCCTGTAATAAGTGTCTTGCTCTTTAGACACGTTTGATGTTCCGAAGCGACCTATAGCCGATGGCACCTAAGCTAGACATCTTGGAATTTTATACTTTCAAGCTCATACAAAAAGACACACGGATAGCTGTGTGCCTTTATAAAACCAAAATTATCCAATATTTACTTCTTGCCAATTCGAGATGGAATCAGCTTGAATTTCTTCATACCATGCAAGCTTGTTCCTTAACTGGACGACATCGCCGACAATAATAATTGCAGGGGATTTTATTTGGGCATTAGCGGCTTTTTCAACAATGTTAGCTAGGTCGCCAACGAGTGTTCGTTGCCTTTTCGTCGTTCCTTGTTCAACTAAAGCGATTGGGGTGTTAGGTGAGCGCCCGTAAGTCATTAGATTTTCGCATATCAATGAAAGATTGGACAGCCCCATATAAAATACAAGTGTATCCGAACCCGTTGCAAGGTGCCGCCAGTTCATTGCTTCTCCACTTTTATCTGATCGCTTATGGCCTGTAACAAACGTCACCGACGAACTATAATCCCTATGTGTCACCGGGATTCCAGCAAACATCGGAGCAGAAATCCCTGACGTAATTCCCGGTATAAATTCAAACTCAACCTGATGAGCAGCACAATACTCAGCTTCTTCCCCGCCACGCCCAAACATGCATGGGTCGCCTCCTTTCAGGCGGACGACTTGTTTTCCTCGTTTAGCTTGAAGGACTAATATCTCGTTAATATGCTCCTGTGGAATCGTATGTTGATTAGGCAGCTTACCGCAATATATGAGCTCGACGTTACGGTTTGCATAACCGATCAGTTCAGGATTAACTAATCGATCATAGACGATGACTTCTGCGCCTTGAATTGCTTCTAAGCCTTTAATCGTTAAAAGTTTGGGGTCACCGGGTCCCGCTCCCACTAGAAAAACCTTTCCTTTCGCTTTCATTTCTATCTCCCCCCTCTTTGTTTATGAAATGACCACGGATTCTTGTGCAACCTTTTCTTTTACTGGTTGAACCGGACTGATTTTTACTGAACTGACTTTAAATTCAGGCATCCGACAAACTGGGTCTAAAGCAGGATTCGTAACCCGGTTAATACATTGAAAATCCCCCCAATGAAATGGTGCAAATAGCGTGTCCTCGCGAATACTTTCAGTTACTTTACTCTTTACAATGACAGATCCTCTTTTTGACTCAATCCGGACTAATGTATCGTTTTCAATGTTATATTCTAAGGCTGTTTGTGGATGGATTTCTACAAAAGGTTCCTTTGATCGCTCGATTAGCTCCTGGCTTCTTCTCGTTTGGACCCCTGTTAAGTAGTGCTCCATTAAACGACCTGTCGTAAGAATTAGCGGGTATTTCTTGGTCGCTTTCTCACTACGAATCAGTTCATGGCCAATGTGGAATTGTGCACGACCGTCTGTGGTATGAAAGGATTTTTCAAACAGGCGCAAAGTTCCCTGGTGTGATGAGTCTGGGCACGGCCAGAATACACCTCCATTTTTAACTCGATCATACGTAATTCCGAAGTAATCAGCAGTTCCTCCTTTACTGGCCTGACGTAATTCATTAAATATGTCTTCCACTTTTTCATACGTAAAATAATGATCTTTTCCTAAGGATTTTGCCAACTCACAAACGATTTGCCAATCGTGCTTCACTTCTTTTGGTGCTTTTCGTTCGGCATGCCGGTAAACGACTCTTCCTTCTAAATTGGTCATCGTTCCTTCATCTTCAAGGTAAGAAGTTGTTGGTAATATTAAATCAGCCATTCGAGCGGTTTCTGAAATAAACATATCTACTACAACTAGAAAATCTAGTTTTTCTAATGCCTTCTCTACAAAAACAGCATTTGGACTGGAGACGACTGGATTAGAGCCCATTAAGAACAACGCTTTAATTTCTTCTCGGTCGATCTTTTCGATAAGTTCATAGGCAGAAACACCTTTGCGCGGCAACTCACTTTCATCTACACCCCAAATGTCGGCAATATATTTTCGATCAGTTTCATTTTCGATTGATCGGTAACCTGGGAGCTGGTCGGCTTTTTGTCCATGCTCCCTCCCGCCTTGACCATTCCCTTGACCCGTGACGGCACCGTATCCACACGCATGCTTGCCAATCTTTCCTGTTGCCAATACTAGGTTTAAAAAATGTCGAACGGTTTGATAGCCGTTGGCATGTTGTTCGACTCCTCTAGCAGTAAAAATCATCCCCGTTTCTGCTTGACCGTAGTGACGTGCCGCTACTCGTATTTCATCACTTGTAATCCCGCATTGTTTTGCAATCGTGGCAACGGATACCTGATTTACCTGATCTAGAACTGGCTCAAAACCTTTCGTCCGTTCGGCAATAAAAGTTTCATCACAGTACTTTTCATCTACAAGCACTTTGAGCATCCCCATAGCTAAATTCGCATCTGTCCCTGGTTTCACCTTAATGTGCAGATCAGCAAATTTAGTTGTGGCTGTTTCTCGAGGATCAATCGCAATAATAAAAGCGCCATTCTTTTTCGCTTTCCGGAAATACGGCATAATCGTCGGCTGGCACTCCGCAATGTTCGTTCCGGCTAAGATAATGCACTTCGCATCAGCTATTTCAGTCAGCTGGTTTGTCATCCCACGGTCGATACCAAACGTCGCGTTGGCAGCTGATGCTGCTGCACTCATACAGAAACGTCCGTTATAATCAATATACTTTGTTTTCAAACCAACTCTAGCAAACTTCCCTAGTAAATACGCTTCCTCATTCGTTAATGAACCTCCGCCGTATACGCCAATTGAATCACTCCCGTACTCTTGTTGTAATGACGAGAATTGTTCTGCGATCATCTCAAGTGCCAAGTCCCAGGAAATTCGAACCCATTCTCCATCAATCTTATATAGCGGGTACTTCACACGCTCTCCATTAATCGCATGTTGATGAGCTTGAAGCCCTTTAATACACAGCCTTCCTTCTGACGTTGGATCTTGTTTATTCGGTTTTACTTTAAATCGTTTTCGCTGAATGATGTGCTCTTCAATCAGCTCCATCGAACATTGCATACTACAGTATGGACAACGCCCTTTCATGATCTGTTCAGAGCTTTGTTTTAGCTGCTTTTCACGAAAATATTGAATTAAATCGCTCATTACTTAACACCCTCTTGCTCCCAAAAGTATAGATGGTATCACGGGCTATTTATAGGAACCCTCTATTCTCCTAGTTAATGACAAGAAAAACGGTCTCTTCTTCAATTATCGCTTCATAGGTTTTAACGCAACCTGTATCCGGTTTTTGAACCAATCCATCATTTAAGCAAACCTTCCAATCGTGTAATGGACAGAAAACATGGTCACCGGCGACTATCCCTTGAGAAAGGGGGCCGCCTTTATGAGGACATTTGTTAGCAACCGCACGAACGGCACCCGAAGCCAAGCGGAATACAGCTACACTCTGATCACCGATGATTACTTCTTTCCCATACTTTTTAGGTATATCCGTTAGTTTGCCAATCATCACTTTACTTCCAGCTTGAATTTTACTCATAGACAGTTCCCCCTTTTATTGAATGACTTCAACGTGTTTATTTTTAAATAATTCAGTTTGCAGTTCGTTACTTTCGTAAATTTCGCTCCAAGGTTCTTTAACAGTTGATAAGACAATTTCCATTCGCTCACTTAATTCTTTTTGATTTTGCTCATTTGAAATGACTTGGTCGATGACATAATCAAGTCCCACTCTTTCAATCCAATGCGATGTTCGCTCTAAATAACGCGCATTTTCACGATAAAGTTGTAGGTAAGCAGCCGTTATTTGGAGGACCTCTTCACTTGTTTTTACTTTGCAAAGCAGGTCGCCTTTTCGAAGTTCAGTTCCTCCATTCCCTCCGACATAAATCTCCCAAGCACCTTCAACCCCTACAATTCCGACATCTTTAATTCCTGATTCCGCACAGTTTCTCGGACAAGCAGATACAGCCATCTTGACCTTATGCGGTGTATTTAAGCCTTCGAACTTTTTCTCAAGAGCAATCCCCATTCCAATTGAATCCTGGGTTCCAAAGCGACAGAAGCTCTCACCTACGCATGTTTTTACCGTTCGAAGCGTCTTGCCGTACGCATGACCGGATGGCATCCCAATTTCTTTCCAAACATTCGGCAGGTCTTCTTTTTTTATACCGAGTAAATCGATGCGCTGACCTCCGGTTAATTTCACGAGCGGTACGTTATACCTTTCAGCTACTTCAGCAATTCTTTTTAATTCTGTTGGGTTTGTAACTCCCCCATACATCCTAGGTACAACTGAATAAGTACCGTCCTTTTGGATGTTCGCATGCATTCTCTCATTTACAAAACGAGACTCTCTTTCATCTTCAAAGTTTGTTGGATGAACCATTCCTAAGTAGTAGTTAATAGCTGGACGACATTTTGAACATCCATCTTCATTTTTCCACCCTAGTACATTCATCACTTCTCGTGTATGTGTTAGCCCTTTTTCACGAATTTCAGCAACAACTTCTTCATGAGTTAAATCCGTGCACCCACAAAGGGCTTCTGTTTTGGCAGTAGCGTCAAATTCATCTCCTAATGTATCGGCCAACAACTCTGATATCATCGGCTTACACGTCCCGCAGGAGCGACCGGCACTCGTACAGCCACTGACTTCTTCTACTGAACAAAGGCTTTGATCACGAATTGCTGAAACGATCGTCCCTTTTGTAACACCATTACAGCCGCATACATTGTCATTCGCTGCTAATGAAGCAGTTAAACTTTCAGACACTGCGTCATTACTTTGCAAAATATTAATCGGCGCCATATCTGAAACATCTGCACCTTCATTAATCATACTTAACAGTTTTGTACTTTCTTTTGTATCTCCAAATAATACAGCCCCAACGACTTTGTTATTGCGAATCATTACTTTTTTATAAATCCCTTCAAATTCGTCGTACACTCGGACACTTCTCGTCGAGCCATCATCGACGAACTCACCCGCAGAAAACACATTGACACCTGACACTTTTAATTTGGTTGATAGAACGGTCCCTTGGTAACCAGCACCAGCATTTTCCCCAACAATATGGTTTGCAAGTACTTTTCCTTGCTCATAAAGAGGTGCGACTAACCCATAAACGACTTCGCGATGTTCCGCGCATTCCCCAACAGCATAAACATCTTGAGCATTCGTCTGCATGTAATTATTAACGACTACACCGCGATTGACTTCAATGCCACTTTCACTTGCTACTAGCGTATTCGGGCGGATTCCGACAGCCATGACTACGAGGTCTGCTTCGGTTTCCGAGCCATCTTTAAAAATTACTTTTTCAACTCGATCCGTTCCCACGATTTTGTCAGTAAGCTTTGGCATCAGGAAATTCATTCCTTGTTTTTCAAGCTCTACTCGAAGAAGCTTTGCTGCATCTTGGTCTAGCTGTCTTTCCATTAAATGATCTTGTAAATGAACAACATCGACTTCCATACCTAGGTTTAATAGACCACGGGCTGCTTCTAATCCAAGTAAGCCCCCGCCGATTACGACTGCTTTTTTATAGTTTTTAGCTGCATCAATCATCGTTTCGCAATCTTTTATATCTCGGAAGGCTATAACTCCTTCCAGGTCAGCACCTGGAACTGGTAATATGAACGGGTTAGAACCTGTAGCCATAATGACGTAGTCGTATTTCATTTCTCGGTCTTTGTTCGTATAGAGAACTTTCTGCTCTGTGTCTAATCTCGTGACGGTCTCATTTGTAAACAGCTCAATTTCATTTTCTGTATACCATTCAATACTATTAATCTCGATATCTTTTATCGTCGTATCCCCGGCTAACACCGCAGAAAGCATAATGCGGTTATAGTTGACATGAGGCTCACTTCCGAATATCGTAATTTCAAATTGATCTTTTCCATTAGCCAGCTTTAAAATTTCTTCAATACAACGAACACCAGCCATTCCATTTCCAATGAGCACAAGTTTCTTTTTCTCCATCTTAACCCCTCCTGAAAATCTATAAGTTTTTTATTTGTACGGCTTGCTTTATAGAGCTTTTCTTTCTAGTACTTTTTCCTCTGATCCAACCGCTGCTTCTTCTCGATCAACTGATGATAAATGATAATCTTCACCAAACGAATTATCAGGTTCTTCTAAAAGGAAGTAACAAATAACGAAACTTAGAAATGCCCCCGTTGCTAGAATGAAAAAGAATTGTTGCGGCGTAACGAGTGTAAATAACGTTAAGTAAATAGTTGAACCGACATTTCCGTAAGCTCCTGCCATTCCTGCTACTTGACCGGTAATTCGTTTTTTAATCATCGGAATAACTGCGAAAGTTGCCCCTTCTGCGCCTTGAATAAATACAGAAGTTAAAACAGTAACGGCAACAGCTACAATCAGCGGCCATGATGAGTCGATAAAGCCCATCGCGACTAGGCCTAACGTAATCCCAACCATGTAAACGAGCATGACTTTTCTTCGGCTTCCCATTCGGTCAGATAACATTCCTCCAAGCGGTCTGGCTACTAAATTAATAAAGGCAAATGAGGCAGCGATAAGACCAGCTGATGTGGCACTAAGTGAAAAAGTTAGCTGAAAAAACATCGGGAGCATGGAAACAATCGCTAATTCTGCCCCAAAGTTAGCAAAATACGTACTGTTTAATGCAGCTACATTTTTAAATTTGTATTGATCATCTTTAGGTACACCCTTTTTTAAGATGGGGATATTCACTTTCAGGATTTTATAGACTTGAAAAACAATGGTAAGTGCGATCGCTGTATAAAGGGCATACAGCACATTCGTTGAGATAAAGCCCATTCCTTCCAATCTCCAAGACAGTACGGCTAATGCACCACCTAATGGAACCGTCCAGATAATGAGCCAAACTAAGTCCCCCCAGCTGCTAACTTCCATCGCCCCAGTTCGTTTTGGTTTAATGTACTCTTTTCCTTCCGGGGTATCGCGGACATTTAAGTAATAAATGACCCCATAAACGAGACAGAAGACGCCGGTTAAAGCAATTGCATAACGCCAGCCGTTATCTCCACCAAACATCGTTAAAGCGATCCAAGGTAGTAACATCGCACCTGCAGCTGAACCAAAGTTACCCCAACCGCCGTATATTCCTTCGGCAAAACCAACGTCTTTCGGCGGGTACCATTCAGCTACCATTCGGATCCCAATAACAAAACTTGCACCAATACTACTTAACAACAACCTGGAAATCATCAGTTGTGACCAACTATCTCCAAAGGCAAAGATAAACGTCGGAATGGACATGAGGATGAGTAAACCAGAATAAACGACCCGCGGTCCAAATCGATCTAACAGCACGCCAATAATAATACGGGCCGGGATCGTTAAAGCGACATTGATGATCGCCAGCGCTGAGATATGTTCCCTTGTCAGCCAGTCTGAGCTTTCTAGCATCGTCGTAGCAAGCGGCGCCATGTTAAACCAAGTGAAAAAAGATACAAAGAATGCAAACCAAGTAAAATGTAATATTTTTGTCCTCTCATCCTTAAACGTAAATAAATCCGAAACTTTCAATCCAGTTACCCCCTCAATTTTCTTTGGACTTCTTTCCGACTGGTTGTTGATCTAAGAAAGTTAATTAAAACTATCGGTTTATAAGGAATTATGCTTATAAAAAACTAATTTCCATTAGCTAGTGTAATGGGTGTTACGCAGGCTAAGTTGCAAATATAAAATTCTGACTTTTTTGATTAATTTGATTGTGCCATAAAAGTAATTCACTGTGTTCGAGATTGAAAGAAGATCTAACAAGGTTTTCCCTATAGCAACAATGAAAACGCTATTATTTTTGTTGGTGTTTTGGATGGCAGGTTTGGTAGGTATAAGGGAAGTGATTTGGGGATCAAGCGCGGGAACCACTATTAGAGGGTGTAAAAGAATAGGGTTTGGTATATGTGGGATTGATGAGTATAGATCTTTGTTGGTTGGATTAACTTTTGAGTGCGCTATTAGAAGGGGTTATCGTAATTCATAACACTTGTGAGTCAGCGCAGATCTAAAGGTCAAGGCATACTAAGATTAGAGCACTAATAATTTTATTGACTGTTATCCTCTTTGATTCACACTTCCTCCTAGTTTTTTCCTCCAGCGCTCACGATTCTTTCCTTTGCGTTCACGCTTCCTCCTAGTTTTTTCCTCTACCGCTCACGATCACTTCCTTTTCGTCCATGCTTCCTCCTAGTTTTTTCCTCTACTGCTCACGATTCTTTCCTTTGCGTTCACGCTTTCTCCTAGTTTTTTCCTCTACCGCTCACGATCACTTCCTTTTCGTCCACACTTTCTCCTAGTTTTTTCCTCTACCGCTCACGATCACTTCCTCTTCGTCCACACTTTCTCCTAGTTTTTTCCTCTACCGCTCACGATCACTTCCTTTTCGTTCACGCTTCCTCCTAGTTTCTTCCTTTAGCGCTCACGATTCTTTCCTTTTCGTTCACGCTTTCTCCTAGTTTTTTCCTTTAGCGCTCACGATTCTTTCCCTTTCGTTCACGCTTTCTCCTAGTTTTTTCCTCTAGTGCTCACTATTAGTTCCCATTCGTTCAAGCTTTCTCCTAGTTTTTTCCTTTAGCGCTCACGATTCTTTCCTTTGCGTTCACGATTTCTCCTAGTTTTTTCCTCTAGTGCTCACGATCACTTCCTTTTCGTTCACACTTTTTCCTAGTTTTTTCCTCCAGCGCTCACGATTCTTTCCTTTGCGTTCACGCTTTCTCCTAGTTTTTTACTTAAGCGCTCACGATCCATTCCCTTTCGTTCACTATTCCTCCTAATTTTTTCCTATACTGCTCACGATTTTTTCCTTTTCGTTCACGCTTTTTCCGATTTACTTCCTCTAACGCTTACCATTTCAAGCACCTAGTTAATAAAACTAGCTCCTAACATAAAAAAGCGTAACGGATTTTTGACAAATCCATCACGCTTATAATCTTCAAATCTACTATTAACGGATACCAAAGAACTTCTTTACTTTTGTAAAGACGCCTTTGTCCTCACCAAGTGACATAAGAGGAACCGTCTCACCTTGTATACGTCTTGCGATATTACGGTATGCAAGCGACGCTTTGCTTCCAGGGTGAAGAGCAACCGGCTCTCCTTTGTTTGAATGCTTAATGACATTTTCATCATCAACGACGATCCCTAGTAATTCAATTGCTAGAATACTAACAATTTCATCAACGTCTAACATTTCACCGCTCTTCATCATATGATTACGGATACGGTTTACAATCAGTAATGGTGGTTCAACATTCTCTTTTTCTAGTAAACCGATAATACGGTCTGCATCACGAACCGCTGATAACTCAGGAGTCGTCACAACAATCGCTTTATTTGCACCGGCAACCGCATTTTTAAATCCTTGCTCGATACCCGCTGGACAGTCAATTAAGACATAATCATAATCTCGTTTTAATTCTTCTACGATAATTTTCATTTGCTCAGGTGTTACTGAAGACTTGTCCTTTGTTTGAGCAGCTGGTAATAGATATAAACATTCGAACCGCTTGTCTTTAATTAGGGCTTGCTGCAAGCGACAACGCTCTTCTGCCACATCAACAAGATCATATATGATTCGGTTTTCTAATCCCATGACAACGTCCAGATTGCGAAGACCAATATCTGTATCGATTAAGCAAACTCTTTTACCTGAAAGGGCTAGGGCTGTTCCGATGTTAGCGGAAGTTGTCGTTTTCCCGACGCCCCCTTTTCCAGAAGTAATTACGATAGCCTCTCCCACACATATTTCCCCTTTCTTCCTCTATGTCAAATTCCAACCGATTTTCCTTTTAACTCGTCACTTTTTCAAGTGACCGATTTAAACTTGGACGTAACCAAGGTAATTGTTGAATTCGTTCCAAAACAATCGTATCATCATTGGAATTTATGTACGCACACTCCATTTGACGGTCCACTTGTTCATTTCGATTAGGTTCTTGACGTAAATGTTCATTAATTTTTAACTGTGACGGTGCCATCACAGACGCAGCAATGACTGCTGTTTCATCACCCTCACTGCCAGCATGCGCCATTCCCCGTAATGCTCCCATGACAAAGATATTACCTGAAGCGACTACTGCTCCTCCAGGGTTAACATCACCAATCAATAATAAATCTCCATTAACTTTAAAAACTTGACCCGAACGAATGATTTTAGAGACCATTACCGTTTGCTTTTCCTCTGCCATTCGTTCTGCTTCTTCTTTAGTAATGACTTTTGTTTCAATTTGATCGATTACTAAATTTTTTCCTTCACAAACGAGTTCTTTAAGTTCCTTTTCTTGCTCTACAGTTAAATAACGGTGACCCGTATCAATATAAACTTTCACTGCAGGACCATCGGATTTCTCGTAATGTTTAGAAGATAATTTTTCTTTAAGCTCTTCCATGATACTTTCTAAACTACAATTATCACTTAATAAAAATGTTAATCCGTCTTTCGTCCCTTTTATTGTAACGTGGTGTTTCTTTTGTAACATTTATAGTTCACCTCAGAGTAGGTTAGATCCATTTACACCATTACTGTTATTTCTACAAAAAGACTAAAAACTCCTCTTTTAGCGGAAAGAAAATTCAATTTACTTTAATGTTTTTGTATTTCTTCCATTTTCTTTAAGTAAAGAAGATACTTACGTAAAGGATACAAAATAATGAGTGAAAAAATAAAATTTAAACCTAATGTCGATAATAAACGTCTTTGTAAAAACTCATCATGGGTCATTGCCGTAATATTAAGCATCGAATTAATTCCAAAAGTAAAATATTCTACAATAATTACCGCCACTAATGTAAGTAACACAACAACAGTATAGCTTCTTCTCACATAAAGGTGTGATAAGGATAATAGATAAGCAATGAACCCAAGGCAAAACATATACACACCAAGTAATTCTGTATAAACGACATCATAAAGAAGGCCAAAGATTAAGCCATATATAATTGCATGAGTCTTCCCTAAGAAAATACCGATAATGATTATTGCAACGACCACAAATCTTGGGATATAAAGCAAATCACTCCCATATTGCTCAGGTGCATACACTTGAAAAAGTGACCCTTCAATGACAAAAATAAACAACATAATTAAAGGAAGAAGAATTCGATTCACAATCCATCTCCCTCCGTAAGTTCAGGATCTAATGTCGTACTTGTTCGTTCAATTACAATCACATAGTCTAAACCATAGAAATCTGCTGCAGGTTGGATGTACGCATTTTTTGTTAATCCGTATTCATCCGGCTCAATCTGAACAATTTCACCGATAATTAAACCACGTGGATACACCCCGCCAAGTCCCGAAGTTGTAACGGTTTGTTCTACTTCGATATCAGCGTCAATATCTAATTTTTTCAACATCAGCATTCCTGTCTCAGGATCAAAGCCTTCAATAAAACCATAAGCAGGTACTTCAGCTTGAACCATTGCAGATACACGGTTGGTGCGATCATTATCGGTTAACAATTGAACTTTAGAAGAAAATTGTCCGACTTGATGGACCTTACCAATTAAACCGCCTGCCGTAATGACCGCCATATTTCTTTGAATGCCATGTTCTGATCCGCGGTTAATTCCTATAAATTCGCTCCAGCGGTCTGGGTTACGATGAATGACCGTTGCTGTTCGCATTCTAAAATCACTTAACGTTTCTTCTATTTCGAGAGTTGCTTTTAACGTATCATTTTCAGCCTTTAACATATTACGCTCCACTGATACTTGAGCGTACTCTTCTAATCTTGCTTTTAATACTTGATTTTCCGCATAGAGTCCTTGTAATTCATTAAGATTCTCAAAGAAACCCGCTGCAAATTGAGCGGGTTTGGAAACCAGGGTTTGAACCCATCCAACAGTGTCCTTCATAAATTGCTCTGGCCAAGTTACTCGGTCACGGTCACTCATGGAATATCCAATTAGCGCAACAAGTATAATAATGCTCACCATTAAGACAATGAGCCGTTTATTTGAAAAAAATGTCATTGTCTACACCTACTTACAATTACGATTTGCGACCGGAACGAACTGTGATCCCCGCTCTTGAGCGGAATAAATGAATATTTTCTAATGCTCGACCTGTACCAAGTGCTACACAATCGAGTGGATCTTCTGCAACAATAACCGGCATATTCGTTTCATCACTAAGTACACGATCTAAGTTACGAAGAAGCGCACCGCCTCCTGTTAAAACGATTCCACGATCCATAATATCTGCTGCTAATTCAGGAGGAGATTTCTCTAGTGTATTTTTCACTGCATCTATAATTGCATCCACCGTATCTTTTAGGGCATCTGAAATTTCGACAGCTGTAACTGTAATCGTCTTTGGCAATCCTGTTACAAGGTCACGACCACGAATGTCCATGTCCTCTACACCTTCAGGAGAACCTGCGGAACCAACTTCTAGCTTTAATGCTTCTGCTGTACGTTCACCGATCATTAAGTTATACGTCTTTTTAATGTATTGAATAATTGCATCGTCCATTTCATCACCGGCAACTCGGATCGATTGACTGGTTACAATACCGCCTAAAGAAATAATGGCGACTTCTGTCGTTCCACCGCCAATATCAACAACCATACTACCGGTTGGCTCCCATACTGGTAAATCTGCGCCAATCGCTGCTGCAAACGGCTCTTCAATCGTATAAGCTTCACGAGCACCCGCTTGCTTTGTCGCATCTTCAACAGCACGCTTTTCAACAGCAGTAATTCCTGATGGTACACAAACCATCACATTTGGTTTTCTTGTAAAAATCGAACGTTGCCTCAGAGCTTGTCGAATAAAATGTTTTAGCATTGTTGCAGTTGTATCGAAATCAGCAATTACACCGTCTTTCATTGGACGAACCGCAACGATGTTTCCTGGAGTACGACCGATCATATTTTTCGCATCGTTACCTACCGCCTCAATCGAACCTGTATCTGTTCGCAGTGCAACTACTGAAGGTTCACGAACAATAACACCTTTACCCTTCACATATACGAGGGTATTGGCTGTACCTAAATCAATTCCTAAGTCTTTTGAAAAACCACCAAACATCTATGTATCTCCCTTCATGAAACCCAAAACTCATAAAGTATATTATACTGAATATCCTTGCAAATGAATAGTCTCAAAGTACTCTATGCGATAATTTTACACGTTTATTACAAGAGTGAAATATTGGATTTCTTAATATTTTATGTCAAATATCCTTTCTCCTTTAAACTTATATACGTTCGATCCCCAATTATGACATGGTCCAACAGCTCAATTCCAAGAATTTTTCCACACTCGCCTAAACGTTTCGTTACCTCAATGTCCTCCCGACTTGGCGTCGGATCGCCTGAAGGGTGATTGTGCAGACAAATGAAAGAAGCTGCCGAACGGCGAAGGGCTTCTTTAAACACCTCCCTTGGATGGACGATGCTGGCATTCAAGCTGCCGATAAAAATCGTTTCCCGATGAAGAACGTGATTTTTCGTATTCAAATAAAGACATACGAAATGCTCTTGCGTTAGAGACCGCATGTCCTCCATTACGTACCGTGACACATCTTCTGGTGATCGTATGACATATCGTTCTTCAAGTTTAAGGCTCGTAATTCGTCTTCCTAACTCTAGGACCGCACAAACTTCAACCGCCTTTGCTTCACCAATCCCTTTAATTTCCTTCAGTTCTTCAACAGTCGCATCCTTTAGCATCGTTAACCCGTCAAATTTCTGTAAAACACGTTGAGCCAGTTGTAAAACTGATTCATCTTTTGAACCCGTTCGTAAAATAATTGCAAGCAGTTCTTGGTTCGATAAATACTTTGCCCCATCCGCTAGAAGCCTCTCGCGGGGACGCTCGTGATTAGGAACATCACGAATCAGAAGGGACTGCTTGGTCAAGTAACATCCTCACCTTCCTAGCGTTTGCCATTTTTCTTCATTTCATCCAAATAGAATAGGAATTTTTATCTATATATTAGGGGTAATTCCAAAGTGGCTTAATTCTCGAACGGTCAAAGCCAATGGCAAACCTACAACCGCAAAATAATCACCAGCAATTTCTCGGACTAATGTAGCTCCAAAACCTTGAATTCCGTATGCTCCTGCCTTATCAAAGGGTTCATTCGTCTCCAAATAACGTTCAATTTCGGCATTGGACAGTTCCCAAAATTGCACACGAGTCTCAACAAAAAAGGTCTTTTGTTGTTCGCTGCTTAAGATGGCGACACCTGTTATTACAGAGTGCTGCTTTCCTGATAAAGCAGTGAGCATTTCTTTGGCGTGATCACGGTCTGCAGGCTTTCCAAGAATTTGGCCTTCTAATACAACAACGGTATCCGAACCTAGCACGACAGCATCTTGATTTGAATTAAATACAGCTTCTGCTTTTTGTAAGGCTAACGACTGAACGAATTGTTCGGGGGAAAGGACGGGATCGATCGTTTCATCAATATCGCTCGTTTGTACGGTAAACGAAATGTTCGCTTGTTCCAATAACTCTTTACGGCGCGGAGAACCTGAGGCTAATATGAATGGTTTCATGAAGGGCACATCCTTTACAATAAAATATCTTAGTAATAGCTCTATTGTACAAGGATTAGTTAAACTATACCAAATGATACTATCGGATTTAAAGGGGTGGCAGCGAAACTTTACAGTAATTAAACATTTCGATAAGATGGTTCGGTAAGAGTTCAATTAACTAAATATATGGGGGGACGACATCTATATATCGGACTGAGGATAAATAAAATCCTGTCATGTCGATGACCACAGCATGAAACTTGAAGTCCATTAATTAAGGGGACTGAGAGGCTCTTATTTGCGCTAAATCCTACTAATTAGACGATTTAAAGGACTGAGAGGCCCTTATTTGGTTGATTTTTTTAAAAATCAACACAGATTGTAGTAAATAAAGGCCCCTGAGTCCGTTACGGAGTCAAAAAAGCCATTTTTTACTGAAATAAGGGCCTGTGAGTCCGCAAAAAAGTGTCAACACCAATACTTAGGTCTATTAAGCGTAAGTGCTCCCAATTCATGGAAACACAAAACGCTCAGATTATACTCTGAGCGTTAATAGAATTTGTTTTAAGTTATTTTATCGTTTGAACAAATGCGTCATACGCAAGTAATGCTTCTAGGAGATGTTGTTGGATGCCCCATAGGTTTGCTTCTTGTTGTTCACCTTTATACGCTTCAATTTGAGTAGCGGCCCCGGCCATGCTTGATAGGAATTGCTCAGCATGCCCTTGTGCTTCTGTCGGCAGTTCAGCAATTACGGTTGACCCTTGATTGCTCCACTTCTCGTATTGCTCTAAAAAGGTGTCGATGTTTTCCAAAGCGTAACTTTGTCCGGATAAGCCAGCAATTGAAAAGCGTGCCAAGTCGTTAAACATTAAGCCACCTTGAGCAAAGAACTCTTTTACTGCTTCACTTTCAATCGACTGCATCGAACCATTTACGGCAAACGGCTTCACATACGTATCTTGACCGTGTTGTTGATATATTTGGCTTAAGCGACCGGCTTCTTCTTTTTGGAGTCCGAGACCAATGAACATCAGCATTGGATCACCATTGGTTTTTAATACAGCTGCTTGTCCTCTGCTTTTTATGGAAGAAACAATTTCATTTCCTTTTTCACTGCTTGAAAAAGCGCCGCCTTGAACAATTTCAACCGATAAGTCCGGCAGCGTTACAGCTGAGGCCTGTCCATTCGCCATTGTTTCAACTGCTTCAGTTGGTGGAACTAGCGAAGCGGCGGTGTTTCGTTCCGCGTCTCCGGTAAAAGCGGTTAAGACCATAAATCCGAAACCGACGCCGACGATAATTGCAGATACACCAGCGATAATAAGTGAAATCGGCAAGCCCGAGAACGTGTTCTTTAGTCGATCTCCCGCCTTTTTCTTTCGATTGTTCGGCGGGAGTTTTGGCACCCACTTCCGGTTCCCATCATCCCAATACGGTTGTTCTCTCGTTTCTCTTTCTTCTTTCATCTGATTAAAGTCGATGATATTGCTTGTAAAATAACTTGGAGTATCCTCCACCTTTTCCGCCTGCTGTTCTTCTATTCGTTCCGTTCTTTTTTCCTCTTTCAATTCGAAGTCTGGTTTTAACGGCGGTGGTTCTGGACTTTTGGGTCGGATCGGTTCATTCAAAGGACTAGGCTCAGCCGGCTGAGCGTTTTTTGTTTTCTCTATTTGATGAAACGAATGTTCTTTACCGTTCAATTTCACTGAAATGCGTTGCTTTTCTTGCTCCACCATCACTCTCTCCTCTCCTGCTTCTTATTTTCTTAATTCTATTCTATTAATTTGAATTAGTAGATAGAACTAAAAGTAGAAATTTAATAGAGAAGAATTTGAAATCATTCAAAGCACGACTCCAGACAATAAAAAAAGAACAAAACTTAGGATTAAGTCTTGTTCTAGCTGCTCGTTCGATATTACCCAAAGTTGTTATAAATAGAAAACATCGGCAACATCGCTGCAAGCACGATCGTACCCACTATCACCCCTAAGATGACGATCATTAACGGTTCGATGATCGCACTCATACGTGAAGCCATTTGTTCTACGTCTTCTTCATAAAAATCGGCTACCTTTTCTAGCATGGTATCTAACTGACCGGTTTCTTCGCCGACTTTAATCATATGACTGACAATCTTCGGGAAAACCCAGCTTTTATCCAATGGCTCTGACAGACTTTCACCTGCTCGCAGTGACTCTTTTGATTCATTAAGTACTTTAGCTACAACATCATTGTTAGCTATTTCTGCACTCATCGTTAAGGTTTGCAGGACCGGAACTGAGCTGGAAAATAACGAAGCCATCGTTCGGGTAACTCTGGCGATAATCGTTTTTTGAAATAATAAACCGAAGACAGGAATCTTCAATTTTAAATAATCTAGCATAAAATGCCCTTTAGGATTTCGATAGATCGCAATAAAAATAAGCACAAATAAAGCAACAAATAATAGAACTAAATACCATCTGTATATAAGGAAATCAGAAATACTCATGACGATTTGAGTAGGAACTGGTATTTCTCCACCCATGCTCGTTAAATTGTTTAAAAGACTCGGTAAAACATTCGTTAATAAAATGATCACAACGACTACAGCAATAATCGATACCGCAATCGGATACATCATCGCTGATTTCACTTTTTCTTTTACACGATGTTCTTTTTCATAGAACGTTGCTAATCGATCCATGACATTTTCTAAGTCTCCACTCGTTTCCCCAGCACGAACCATATTAACAAAGACTTTATCAAAAATCTTTGGAAAGTCAGAGCAAGCTTCAGAAAAGGATGTCCCAGAACGTATATCATTATAGACATCTTCAAGCGCTTTTTGAAAAATCTTCGATGAGACTTGTTCTGATAGAATCCGAATCGAGTCAGTGATCGGTGTTCCTGCCTTTAATAAGGTAGCTAACTGCCGGCAAAAAACTACGAAATCTCGGTTTTTAACAGGCTTCCCTATGACGATGTTTAACTCATCTAAATCTTTATTCCAAACCGTTTCCTTACGCTTTGAAAGCTCAGCAATATAAAGCCCTTGACCTTTCAATTCCTTAACAGCTACTTCTTGTGTCGGGGCGTATAATTTACCTTTTACTTCTTTTCCGGTTTTTGAATCAATTGCTTTATAGAGAAAGAGCATAATGTTCTCCCTTTCATACAAGTTTTTTACTCATGTCGGTCCCATCCAGGAACAAATTCATCAGCGACAGCACGAGTCACTACCCCTTTTTGAACAAGGTCAGTTACTGCCATGTTAATCGTCTGCATGCCGCTACTTTTACTCGTTTCTAAGATCGTTAAGATTTGATGAATTTTATCCGAACGGATCAAGTTCGCAACTGCTGGATTACTTACTAATATTTCTAATGCTGCAACTCGTCCTGTTTCGTCTGCAGTGGGCATTAAACGTTGTGAAATAACACCAGAGAGCGTACTCGCTAATTGCATTCGAATTTGCTGATGCTGTTCTCCTGGAAACACGTCTATAATCCGGTGAACCGTTTGAGAAGCTGTTGTCGTATGAAGAGTACCTAATACAAGGTGACCCGTTTCAGCAGCTGTAATCGCCGTTTGGATCGTATCTAAATCCCTCATCTCACCTACTAAAATGACGTCAGGATCTTGTCTTAATGCTGCACGCAAACCAATCGAAAAGGATTGACTGTCTTGTCCAATTTCACGTTGGTTGATGATACTCTTTTTATGATGATGTAAATACTCGATCGGATCTTCCAGTGTTAAAATATGCTTACTCATATGGTCATTAATATAATCAATGATCGCCGCAAGCGTTGTCGACTTCCCGCTTCCAGTAGGGCCTGTGACCAGTAATAAACCTTGTGTTTGTTTGGCAAAAAACTTTACGACATCTGGTAGGTTTAAATCGCCGATCGTAGGGACTTTACTATGAATGACACGAAATACAATACCTACGGCTCCCATTTGTTTAAATAAATTAACACGGAAACGACACGCATCTTCTAATGCATAGGAGAAATCTAACTCGCTCGTTTGTTCAAATTTTTCGAACTGGCTTGGAGTGGTAATCTGCCGGGCTAAGTCAAGGGTCAGCTCTTTTGTTAAAAATTGTGAGCCTACTTTTTTTAGCTTACCGTTAATTCGTACAATCGGTGTCGTATCGACCGTAATGTGTAAGTCTGATGCTCCATTTTGAAAGGCAAAATATAATAGTTTTTTCATATCCATGACCAATCACCTACTCCCCAACGGTTACTCTATAGATTTCATCCAATGTCGTTAATCCCTTAGCTACTTTCATGAGGCCATCTTCAAACATCGCCACAAATCCTTTTTGCTCTACGTAATGACGATACTCAGAATCAGAAGCTTTTTTCGTAATCATTTCTCTTAAAAAATCATCAATCATTACAGTTTCGTGAATCGCCATTCGTCCTTTGTAACCCGTACTATTACACGTGGCGCAACCTTCGCCTTTTACGATTTTTGTTGTTTCAATTCCTCTTGAAGTGAACAGTTCACGTTCTTTATCGGTTAATTCGTATGATACTGCACACGAAGGACATACCCGGCGAACGAGTCGTTGCGCAACAACACCGGTAAGTGATGATGACACAAGGAACGGTTCAACTCCCATATCGATCAAACGGCTAATCGCACTAACGGCATCGTTTGTATGCAAAGTGGTCAATACTAAATGTCCAGTCATCGCTGATCGCAAAGCAATTTCAGCCGTTTCGGAGTCACGAACCTCACCGACCATAATAATGTCTGGATCTTGTCGCAAGATCGAACGAAGACCAGCGGCAAACGTCATACCGATATTCGAATTCACTTGTACTTGATTAATTCCTTTTAACTGGTACTCGACAGGATCTTCAACCGTAATGATGTTAACATCATCTGAGTTTAAGTTTGATAAAGCGGAGTATAAGGTCGTTGACTTACCGCTTCCGGTAGGACCAGTAACAAGCATTATCCCATAAGCTTGTTTAAGCATCTTTCGGAAATTCGCTTCATTTTTTTCAGAGAAACCTAGTCGGTCAATTCCTAATAAAACATTACTAGTGTCCAAAAGACGCATGACCACTTTTTCACCAAAAATGGTAGGTAAACACGAAACACGCAAGTCTATTCTGCGGAGATCTACATCCATTTTAAAACGTCCATCTTGCGGCAAACGCTTTTCAGCAATGTTTAAATGCGATAAGATCTTGACCCTTGAAACGAGAACATTGTGCATGTTTTTAGGGATCGTTCGTTCAGGACGAAGAACACCATCGACACGGAAGCGAATGACCGTTTCCGTGTCTAGTGGATCAATATGAATATCACTGGCACCGACTTGAGCGGCTTGGCTAATCAACTGATTAATCATTTTTGCAACCGGTGAATCATCGGATTGTTGCGCCTCGATCAGCACTTCTTCATCATCATTCGTATTGATATCTTTTAACATCTGATCAATCGATCTCTGCATTCCGTAGTAACGATTAATCGCTAAACGCAGCTCTTCTTTTTTCGCAATCGCCGGCTCAATTTCAAACCCCGTACTCAACCGAATATCATCAATCGCAAAGTAATCTAGCGGATCTGCCATCGCAATCATCAAACGGTCTCCAGTACGTTTAACTGGAAGCAGTTGATAGCGACGTGCTAATTCTTCATTAATAATCCCAATAATTTTCGGGTCAATTTTTTGTTTATATAAATTGATATGAGGAATGCCAAGCTGAAACTCAAGGACCTCAATAATTTGTTGTTCGTCAACAAAGTTCAATTGGACGAGCTGGTCTCCTAAGCGATTTTTCGTTGACTTTTGTTCATGAAGGGCTTCCATCAGTTGATCTTCCGTGATGACACCTGCTTCAACGAGCAAATCTCCTAAACGCCTGCGTTTTTGTATGGCCATCTTTATAGCTCCTTTTCTATCAAACTAGCTATTAAGGCTGTAATTACTTTTCTGTAAAATTAACATATCCATTCAAGGTAAGCATGAAATCAAGCATCGCGCCTTGTGCCTGCCACAAGTGAGATCGTTGGTTTTGATTTTGGTAGTTCTTTAACGCCGTTTCAAGTTGTTTTGTATAAATTAACGTATTTTCTAATTGTACTTTCCAATTCATATCCGAGCTATTCGCCATCGCTTCTGTCGCTCTTAATTCATAGACACGAATTTTAGCAGCAATCAGTTCCATTTGTTCGGATGAGATTTGATAATCCGTTTCCGTTAACCCTTTTGTAATAACAGGAGAAACAGAAGAAACCACATCCTGTGCATCTTTTGCTAATGCCGTATTTCCTTTCACACTAAAAGGAACTTGATCGACCCACGAATGAAAATCTTTATTTACTGACTTTAAGTAATTAGCTAACTGTTCAGCAGAGGATTTGTCATGAGCCACCCCAGTATAAACGACAAATCTAGTTTCATTGGCTTGGTTTTCTCTTTCGACTTCTCTTGGGAACATGCCGGCATTTCGCAAATTAGTGACTTGTTCATATAACGTCGCTTCCGTATTGTACCCGCCCGTTTGAACAACGTAAAATGCTAGATTAGCTTCTTTTTCACCTGCCACAGGATTAAAGTATCGTTTAGACTGATCAACAGGCTTAGCTTCTATATTTGATGTTGATGTGTCTGATGGTGCAGCAGATGAATTTTCACCATTCGTTCCTGTCTCATTCGGACCTTCACTTCCACTGCTTATTTCAGGTGTTACTTCTATATATCGGTTTAATTTATTGGGATCAAAATTATAATCTAATTTAAAGTCACCGGCATCTTCAATAAACTCTAAAAAGTCTTCACAATAAAAGGCACGGAGTGTTGCCGAAGCCTGTAATCGTTCCGTGTCACTATCTAGTGAATAATCATAGCTCTGTACATGGATGATTCGCTTTAGCTTTTCAATTTCTTCAATGAAAGAATGAACATCCGCTTCTTTTCCGTTCATACTAATAGACAATTCAATAGAGGAGACATGGAGCGCATTTACATCAGCTACTTGTGTTTCAAGAAGGGAATATAAGTCCTCATCTAAAATGTTTCTCCAGGAATAAACGTCTTGTCCTTCATTTTCCTGTGCCTCACTTCGTTCACTTGGATGAATACTAATCGATACACTGTCAATCACAGCACCTGTCTCCAGCTCGGTTCTTTCTAAGTCCGCAATTACTTGTTCCACATTAGGGCGCATCGGTACACGGTCAAGTAATGTCTTTTTCTGCAGTGGTGTTAAAGATTGAGCAGTTAGTTTACTAATCTGTGTTTGATAGTGAGCGATGTCCGTTTGAATACGATGGAGTTCCTCTTGTTGACTGCGTTCCTCTGCCTGTAAAGGACGAATGAAATACATAAAGAATACTACTAATAATAAAAAGAAAATAAGAACACTGTATAAGATCGGATTTTTATTGTTATTCAACCATTCAGTCACGATTCTTCACCTACTATCGTATCGAGCTTTAACGTAAATTGAGATTGATAAAGCAAATCTTCATTAGAAGTTGAAATCGTTTGTACTTCAGCACTCGTCACTAAGTCAGCATTTAATAGCCGATTTAAATAAATCGCAGCATCGCCTTTTGAATGGAACGTGATTTGCATCGAAAGATCACCATTGTTTAAAAAGGAATAAGAATTTACTTCCGCTCGATCAGGTAGCAACATGTAGACACGTTCTTTTAAATCAATCGTATCTTTGTAGATCGTATCTAGTAAAGTGTTCATATTCGTATAATAATCAATATAATTGTATTCCGTCATTCCCGTTGTTTTCGTAAGAAACTCCTGTTGAGCCGTGTTACGGACTTCCGTTTGAGCCGCAACTTCCTGTTCTAACGATTGAACGGAGCTTTTCGTATCAACATACATAAAAGTAAGAAAGCTAGCGGCTACAATAACCGTACAGGCCCCCGCAACTGGAATGACAGGAACGCCTCCTCTTTCTTTTGCTTTTACTCGTTGAGGTAACAAATCTATGCTAATGTTCACAGGTATCGCTCCAATCCTTTTGAAACGTAAGTAGTCATTTACTTCTTTTTCTTCTCTCTTTTTTCATTGCCCCGCATCGCTAGCCCGATCGCAACGCTGCAACGATCCAGCAAGTCATGTTGCATAAATCCAATATCAACAATAGAGCTATAATCAATATGAACCACTTCATTCGGAAGTCGTTCAACTAACCTTGAAAAAATGTGCTGCGTTTTTTCTCCCGTAACAATGATTCGATCAAACTCACTATCTCGTTCCCCTAAAGAATAGCGGTAGAAGTTTTGTGCTTTTTGAATTTCATTGAGTAAATCTTCAACATACGAATCCATTTTATCTTCTTTTGTAATTTCTGCTGTTGCAGCCACTTCATCCTGTAAAGTTAATTCCTTTGTATCAAAAGAAAGAACATCGTCTGCTGGATTTAAATCTACCGTTAATTCACTACGGTTTAGCTCCATCGTCCGTGAAAAAACAATTAATTCGTCTTTGAAAATATGAATATCCACAGACCCACTAGACGCATCAATAATCATTTCAGTACCATTCAGCCAGTTCGGATGCGTGTGTAGTAATAGACGTTGAAGGGCTAACGCTCTTAATTCCGCTGTTAACGGTTTAAACCCTGCCTCTTCACAGCTTTCTAGCAAACCTTCCGAAAGTTCACGAGACGTTGCGAAAAATAAAACTTCACTGCGCGGTCCTTGCAGCTCCTTCTCGACACTTTCCGTTAACTCTTCTAAAGTAAAATCATCTTCTTCTGAAGCATTTTCTTTTTCTCGTTCAGGTTGGATTGAACCAATTTTAACAAAATCATAGATCGGATCTTCAAACGGAAGGTGGATCGTTTCACCAATTTGAAAGTGAAGCAGCTTCGCTAATTCAGGCTCCCCTACATCAGGTAGTGTATTCACTTTACGAATTAACGAATGCTGTGTCGGGATCGCTAAATGCGCATGCTTAGAAGCTTCTTTATGTTGCTGTAAGTAGGTTCGAAGTGCCGTTTCAAGCAAACCCTTTTCTTGCACTTTTCCACCAGCAATAACCGAATCTGTTAATGTCGTTTCATAGACTTGCTGCAGGACGGGCAGCTCCTTGTCCATTTTAATCGTCGCAAACGTCACTTTCTTCTCACGAAAATCAATGCCTGAGTATTTGTTGTTGAAAAACATAGGGTCACACCTTCTATCGATTATTTATCTTTCTGTTCTCATATCTAAAATCGTGTCGATATCTGAACTTACAGTATAATCACTTTCAGTGATCGTTGGTCTAGGAGGCTTATATCCCCCACCTTCACCCGTATCTGGATTAACACCTGCTCGAGCGTCAATAGTTATAGCATTTGAACCAAACTCTACATCTTGACCAATTAGTGCACCTACCAGATTAAATTTACCATTACCAGTAACCTTTAAGTCATTTATAATTAAAAATCCATTGATAACAAGAGTCCCCCCTGTACTATGAAACTGTTGTATATATACTAAGTGGCCTTCAGGTATGGTTATCGTGTCATGATTACCGATACTAATACTATTAAAATGATGTTTATTTTTAGTAGAGTCAAATTTATATGCTGAATTTAAATTTCCTGAAGCTAAACTGGGCTGTAATTGATAAAAACTTAGAATTTCAGCAAAGCTAGTACCTATCATAGTAAACGCAGGATTTTCCCGTAGGTTTGGGTTTAAGTCTAACTTCTTTGTGGCCTGTACAGCAGACCCTGTAAAAGGTGGGATTGGTGCAGGAACTTCTACCCCTTCAAATATAGTTGGACCTGTTCCTCTATTGATTTTTAAATCTATATTTCTTTGAAGCTTAGAATTCGCTACTTGTTTTGCATTCAACGTGATATTGTACACGTCTCCTGTAAGCGTCTCATTCAAAATATGGACTTCAATTAATTCTCCATCTATGTTATAAGTTTGTACTCTCGGATTCGTATTATTTGCAAGATAAAAGAATGGACCTTTTTTAACGATTGGTATTTGCTCTCCATTCTCTGTAATTGGGTGAAGGTTTCCATTACCATCTTTATACTTTAATACATCATTTTCACTAGAATCTTGATAATGGTTCATTTCACTAATAAAAAGGTCGATGGCTCCCTCTAATTTATAAAACTCTTGTTGTTCTGATAATGCCGTCACATTTGTTTTTTTACCATAAAAAGTAGTGTTCAATAATCCAGCCCCTACTATTGAAACAAACACGATAATAAATAATGTTAATAAGAGTGCTGCGCCTTTTTCATTCTTGATTGGTATTGTCTGTCTCACTCACTATCACCTCATCTTTTAAAACGTGAGTTTGCATCATGGTAAACTGTTGTTTCTAATTGGAAAGTACGATCTCTATTTTTTAATCGTAGTGAAACATTATATTTTACTGGATTTTCTATAGGCTCCGGATGAACTTCAAAATGTTCAACATGACTTGATAACACAGTGTCTCCGTCCTTTAAATAAACTTCATTTAATGAGTGATTATAGCGAATAAAGACCTCACTACCTTTTCTTAATTCCCAAGAATCTGCGGAAGATTGAATACGTGCACCATCTCTTATTTTCTCGCTTATATACTGCGTAATAAACCTCGCCTCATGTTGCAATTGATTATCAATACTCGTTTCTTGATGAACTTTCATCGTACTGTTAACTAACAAAAAAACTGGGGCCGACACTATCCCCATAATTGTTATCGTTAATAGTAACTCAACTAATGTTATTCCCCGTTGGTTTCTCATGTTTGCTTTTTCACCACCGTCACCAACATCACTTCATGACTGTTTGGTTCGCTCGATTTAACTACCACTTCGATCTCATAAAAGTTTTTTTCTAGCAGTTCATTTCGACTCGACTCATTAGTTGCACTGGTTAAAACTTGAAAGTGAATTTCATACAAGATTTCAGAACTTGTCAATGTAGGCATTGAAAGTTTATTTGTATCAATTTCTGAACAGCCTGATTCAGGTGTACAAACTCCGTATATTGTTTTACCACCTAAGTTACCTGGAAAGGAATTAACTCTTGCCTCTTCTATTACTTCTTGAGCAAAATATTGAAGCTGACTTTCTTTTCCTTGAGATACGGTATTCGTAAAAGTCCCTGTCATTAATGTGAGAATAGGAATGACAACAATCCCCAAAAGGGTAATGGTTACAAGTAACTCGATTAATGTAATTCCTCTTTGATCCTTCATAATCTCACACCCTACCATAATAAGTTCAAATACCAAATCCATATGTCATATCCAAATAAATAAGCTAACAGCGTCCCAATAAAAATAAACGGCCCAAACGCAATCGGTTGTTTACGCTTCACGATGCCAAGCACCAAGAGCGTAATGCCAACAATCGTACCAACAAATGATGCTAATACGAGACTCATAACGGTCATCCACGGTCCTAATGCAACACCGATCGCCGCATAAAGCTTTACATCACCACCACCCATACCACCACGGCTGACGATAGCAATCAGTAGTAACAATGCAAAACCAACAACCCCACCAAGTAAATAGTACCAAAACGGTTCCGAACCAATGAGTAGGCGACTTATAATCAATAAGCCAAGCATTGGTAACGTCACCACATCTAAAATAAGTTGTTTGCGAATATCGGTTAGTACTGAGATAACGAGTAAAATAGTTAAAAGAAGTGCCGGAATTAATTCTAGCTGAAGACCGACAAATTTATAGACGATAAAAATTGATGTTGCTGTTAATAATTCTCCAAATGGATATAGAGGAGAAATTTTTGTTTGACAGTAACGGCATTTTCCTTTTAAAAATAGGTAACTGAATACAGGAACTAGATCGAGTACTGATAACTTATGCTTACATTGTGGACAATGGGAAGGTGGGAAGGCTATGGATTCTTTATTTAATAGACGGATGGCTACTACGTTTAAAAAACTACCTATAACTAAAAATAATGCTAGAATATAAATGTCTATTAACATTTTCCCATTCCACCCCACTGTAAAATAAAATTTATAAAATAGCTGCCACTAATAAGCGACAGCTATCTAATAGATTAATCTGTATTTCCACACTTGTTATCTGCTACTAACATGCCATTAGCATCAACAGTAAAAGTTTTTGTTGCACCGTTTGCACATTTTGGGATCTCTCTAAGGTAATTTGCATTTTTTAACGCTGTTGCATCTGCTGCATAACTACCAGTGATAGCAAAATAACGGTCGTGTGCATCCTGAACTATTTTATTTGTTTGAGCATTAGCTTCTTTTACAGCATTTGTACGATTATCCATCAACGACGGTATCGCTATCGCCGCAATAATCCCCAAAATAACAATTACTACTAGTAACTCGATTAGTGTCAAACCTTTTTGGTTTTTAAGACGTTTTTGAATAAGTGCCTTCATTTAAAAATCTCTCCCTTTTTTCTCATAGTTAATTTATTTTTTGAGCTTTCTGCTCTCAAAACCGTGTCTTCGTTCTTGTTGCTAGAGTTGATCTACTTTTGGTGTTTTTGACCTTGTTCGCTAACTTTTTTACCTTAATTTGTCATAAAGTGACAGTTTAAGAGCAAAAAAATAACCTTTACTAGACCACCTCCGAGATGTCATATGTAAAAGCCGGTTGCACCACTAGCTCCGTACGACTTAGGTGCCCACATATAAGTCGTATTTCATCGCGCCTTTATTTTCGATATATTGAACAATTCTAGTAATAAATACCCTAATTCCTTCTGTTTCAAACCTATTATAACAAGTTCTACTCCTCTGGTCATTAGAGTTGTTAAATTCCCTTTAATTTACTAGTCTGTTTGCTTCACCCTTATAGCTCTGATTATAGCAAGAATCTCCTAAATGAAAATACTTTTCGATAAAATTTTTTATGGAATTTATATCAAATTCATGACTTTAGTCACAAAAGTGACAATAGTAATAACTATTAGAAATTATATACACTTATCTCGTTAACGTATCTTCCATCGTACCTGCTGCTATTTGTACTACTGGTCCATCCCCATACACCGCAACGCGGTTCCTGCCTTTTTGCTTTGCTCCTGTATACATCGCCCGGTCTGCTTGTCGGACAAGTGATACCGGATTAGACTCTTCATTATCGCTAGTTGCCACACCAATACTCGCTGTGACCTGGATCGTTGTCACTTCTCCTTCGTTGAGGTCGTTATGAATAAGGAACTGGTGTTGTGCAATTCGACTGCGTAATTCCTCCGCTTTCATGTATGCGACCGTTGAATTTGTGTTTGTTAACAGAATAACAAACTCTTCACCGCCATAGCGAGCAACAATTCCGCTTTCTCCTATCGTTTCTTCCATCAGTCTCGCGATTTGACAGAGTACTTCATTGCCGGCTTGATGCCCGTACGTATCGTTTACAGATTTAAAATGATCTAAGTCTAGTAAAATGACAGCTGCTTTTTCGTTCTGAATGAAGCTTCGTTCATAGTTTTCAATTAATAGTCGCTCAAACGAACGATAATTATAGAGACTTGTCAGCGGACACCGTTCACTTTCCTTTTTCGTTGCTTCGTAATGCCGGGCGTTATCAATGGCAACACCGACGAAATTTGCGAGGATTTCAATTAACATGACATCTTGTTTTTTATAAGCACTTTTTTGATTAACGGCGATAGTGATGATCCCTTTTAATTCACGATGCTGGATCATCGGGACGACCATTACCGAATGAGCTGTTTTTAACCAAAGTCGCTCTGGCGTCGGCCATTGGCTCCTGTTTTGAAAGACAACTGCTCTTTTTCTGCGGTACACTTTTTCCGTTACCGAGTCAATTGTTTTTCCGGTTGAAAATAGATCCGTTGGGTCTTTTTGATAAGCTTCAAGAAGTTCCAGCCTGGTGTTTTCTATTGTATATAAGTAGATGTAATCGCTTGGGAATAAATCTTTTATTTTATTGATAAATAAGTGAGCCGTCTCATTTACTTCCCACGTACTGCTTAATTCAATGCCGAGTTCATTTACTTTTTTCAGTTGTTCATTCATCAATTCACTTCGACGGTAGACTTTTAACATAATAGAAATACCGATAAAAGCAACTGCGACGATTCCAGACGCTCCGTAACCAATTTCTTGGTACATCATGACAAGGATTAAACTCATCGGCAGGACGAGCGCTGCCGTTGCAAGTTCCCACAATGTTCCTCTATCAATAAACTTTGTTTTGATTTTAGCCAAATGATTTCGAATGAGGAAGATTAACACATGGTTAACGAACAAAAATGTACAAACATAGGCTGCTAAAGGAACAAAAAATTCTAGCGCATTGGGAAGCGGTAATCCTACGACGAAGTAATACACACCCGCAGCAGAAAGAGACGTAATATAGAACATAATGGAATTCAGTGGAATTCGATACAAGCTTTCACGATTAATTTTCATTAATAGAAGGGAAAATAGCAGTGCAAATTGGGTCACAATGATTTCAATTAAGAGACCATATAATAGAAAACTAGCAAGAGATACCCATTGAAATAAGACGAATGAATACCCTCGATAATGAATGGGAAAAACTGCAGCAATTGCAGCTAATACGAATAAAGAGAGGATTTCTTTTTCATTTCCAGCAATTTGAGAGAAAGCATATTGATCAAAAGCAGTGATAAAAAAAACAGTCATAATAAACCAAATTGTCCACAATGATGCTTTTACTGAACCCGACACAAACCTTCCCCCCTATTAATTATTTTCTGAAATTTCGATCTCTCTTTATTATATTACTACAATAGTGTAAAAATTCCTACTTTAAACATAGTGATAATATAATTAATGGTATTATTATACTATGAATTTACTTTTTCAAAATGTAACCTTGCTTGTGAAATAAAATATAATGATCCTGTTATAAGAAATAAGTCCCACTCTTCTAGCATTGGCAGTTTCGTTTGAATGTAACTCTTCCAGTCAGTGACCATCGTTTTATCTTCATAGCTGCAATTTTCATATAAATCGGTTGCTGTAGCTGCCCGCGGAAAATCAAAACTAGTAAAACTAATTTCATCTATTACGTCATATAGAGGAGTGAGCATCTTTTCAACATCTTTTTCTTTGGTGGCCGCGAATAACACCTTAATGTTCTTATCTGCAAACTGTTCACGTAAAATGCTTGCTAAGGCTGCTATTCCTTCCTCGTTATGAGCACCATCGATATAGACAAGAGGTGTTTCACTGATTTTTTCAAAGCGTCCGATCCACATCGCCTTCTTTAGGGCCCTTCGAATTTCTTCTTCTGTAATAAGAAGCGCTTGATATGTTTTTAAATAATCAATAACCATTAAGGCAAGTGACGCATTTTTGATTTGATGTTGACCGAGCATCGTTAGTTCCAGATCCTCTATTTTCCGAAATGGTGATGTAAAGGTGAACGTTTGTAAACCACTTGTTGAAGCCGTATCTTCGACGAAAAAGTCATTGTCTACCATATAAAGTTTCGAGCGCTTTTGCTTTGATTGGTGTTTAAAAATCTCCAGGATGTTCTCATCACTTTCCGTCGTGATGAGCGGTACGCCCGCTTTAATAATTCCTGCTTTTTCCCATGCAATCTCTTCTTTCGTTTCACCTAGTAAATGCATGTGGTCCATGCCGATATTTGTGATCGCAGTTACTAGAGGCATCGAGACATTCGTTGCATCGAGTCGACCTCCCATTCCTGTTTCTAAAAGTAAAAAATCGACTGGACGAACTTCTGCAAAATAGTAAAACATCATGGCCGTTAAACTTTCGAATTCAGTCAACATCGCTTGTCCACTTGCTTCAAATCGTTCGCGTGCTGGTGTTAATTGATCAAAGACGTGGACAAAGTCCTCTTTCGTAATCGGTTTTTTATTAATAGAGATTTGCTCTTCATAGCTGAGTACCGCAGGAGTTGTAAACGCACCGACATCGTATCCGGCTTCTAGTAACAACTCTCGAATAAAATTTAACGTTGATCCTTTCCCGTTCGTACCAGCAATGTGAATGATCTTTAACTTTCGCTGAGGGTTTCCGATCTCTGCTAGAAACCCTTCCATATTTTCTAGTCCTAGTTGAATAACATTACGTCCTTGTATAAACTCAACTATTTCTGCAAATGTTTTCATCCGTAATACGCCCTTTCTTCCGAACTAACAGTGTCTATATTATTATCTCCTACTCACCTCAAATAGAAAAGCCCCTGCACAAAAGATTACTCTTGTAACTGAGGCATTTCTATTACTTAATTATCTAATTTATCTACCTATTTCTCAAGCTTGCCTCACAAACGAAAGAAAATTAAGCGAGCCAGTGACGACGAGAACCTCGTCCTCTTGCAGGTCACCTCTTAATTGGTGGAAGGCGATTTTGTAATCTTCTACAAATTGAAGCGAATGATGGTCAAGTACACGATAAATCTCATCTCGCTGAATAGAACGCGGATGAGGGAACGTTGTTACGATAATCTTATGGGTGAGTTGCTGCAACGATTGGATCATTTCTTTTACCTCTTTATCGACCATCGCTGAAAATAGGACGATGAATTTTTTATCCGGAAACGAGTTTAGTAATGTATCGACAAGGGCTTTGATCCCCTCTTGATTATGACCGCCGTCCATGATAACCATTGGCTCAGTTTGCACGACTTCAATTCGGTTTTTTATTGTTGCTTGTTGTAGGCCCGACCTTAATGCCTCTTGTTGTACTTGAACATCGTGAAATGCTTCTAGTAGTTCAATCGTTTGTATAGCTAATGCAGCATTGGTTTGTTGATGGGTACCGAGCATGGCAAGCTGTAAGTCGGTGTAGGTATGTTGTTCAGATGTATAAGTAAACGTCTCGTTTGAATGGTGTACCTCAAATTGACTTCCTAATTGGTGTAGTGATGATTGTTGTTCTGCTGCCGTTTTCTGGAGCAGTGAGATGACTTCTTGCTGCGTACATCCTGAAACGAGAGGAATTGAAGGTTTAATAATTCCTGCTTTTTCATTTGCGATTTGCAGCAGGTCATTTCCTAAAAATTCGATATGATCAAGGCCAATATTGGTGATAATCGCAACTAGTGGTGTAAGAACATTCGTCGGATCTAACCGGCCTCCTAATCCTGTTTCAATAATCACAAAGTCAATATTTTCTACTTGAGCAAAATACATAAAAGCGAGTGCTGTCATCACTTCAAATTCAACAGGTGCACCGTAATCCGAGCGTTTGAGCTCTTCGATAACCGGGAGTATTTGTTCCACTAGTTGTACAAAATCTTCTTGTGAAATTGGCTTCCCGTCTAGTTGAATTTGATCGTTTCGTTGAAATAGATAGGGTGATGTAAATGTACCGACGCGATACCCAGCCTCATTTAATATAGAACGCAAATAGGTTAAGGTCGACCCTTTTCCGTTCGTGCCGGCAAGGTGAATACTTCTTGTCTTCTCATGCGGGTTCCCTAGCTTTTCAAGTAAGACTTGCATTCTTTCAAGTCCGAAATAAATTTTGTTTTCCTTTGTTTGTTCGATTAACTCATTTGCTTTATGGTAAGAAAGCATGGATAAGCTCCTTTGAAAAAAGTATGCAAAATAATGTCTTTTCCTTTATGATGAAACAAGACAATTCAATATACTCTATTTAATCACTTATTGTTGTTCAAAGAAATAGATCAGGAGAGGTTTTATGAAAAAAAAACGAACAGGATGGCTCATTTATAACCGAGAAGATGCTGACAAAAATCAAGCCTATATCGATTGGATGTTAGAAGAAGCTAACTTATTAGGCATCGATTTATCCTTTTACCTAAAAGAGGACCTCCTTTATGGCGTCATAGATCAGCAGCTGTTTATTCACCACCATCAAAGTGAACTTCAACTACCCGAATTTGCGATTATGCGAAATATTGATCCACTTTTTAGTCAACAACTAGAAGCACTAGGTGTTACTGTTTTTAATACCTCGTTCGTTTCCGGGCTTTGTAACGATAAAGCAAGAACGCACCAATTTTTAACGCGGGCTGGCATTCCGATGTTGAATACCTTATTTGTAAAAAAGAATGAATTTGTGCCCTTGCACCTTCCGTTTTCTTATCCGATCGTTGTCAAAGAAGTATCAGGGAGAAGCGGACAGCAAGTATACGCTGTGGAAAGTCTGCAGGCATTAGAAGCGTTGTTAGCTAACATCACTTCAAACGACTTAATCATTCAAGAGATGGGAGACGTTCCTGGGAAAGATGTTCGCGTCTTTGTCATTGGCTCGACAATCATCGCTGCGATCTTACGCTATTCTTCAACTGATTTTAAAGCGAATTTTTCTTTAGGCGGAAGTGCTAAAATATATGAGTTAAATGATGAGGAAACCGCATTAGTGGAAAAGATTATTGCCCAATTTGACGGACAACTTGGCCTGGTTGGGATCGATTTTCTGTTCGATAAAGAAGGACAGTTCATCTTTAACGAAATTGAAGACGTCGTAGGCTCACGAACATTATCAGCTAATTCGAATTACAATATCGTCCGACTATACTTACAGCATATGATGAAAGTATTAGCGGATGTTTAAAGAGAACACGTCCCTTTTTCTACTAAGGTAGCAGATTGTATTAGTTCGAAGTCAAGTAAAAGAAGACGAAAATCTCAGATTTTCGTCTTCTTTGTGCTTTTGTATTTGGATGTTGTTTTACCCTTTTAACTCCGCAATGCGCGCTTTCACAGATTCGCGTTTTTCAATATAATCTGCTTCTTTCGCTTTTTCTTCTTCGATGACTTTCTCTGGTGCTTTTGCAATAAAGCCTTGATTGCTGAGTTTCTTTTGTACGCGTTCTACTTCTTTGTCGTACTTCTCCAGTTCTTTTTCAAGACGGGCAATTTCTGCATCGAGATCAAGCAGACCTGCCAGCGGTAAGTATAACTCCACACCCGTTAGGACGTTAGACATTGACTTTTCAGGTGTCGGAATGTCTGTTCCGATTTTTAATTCACTTGGGTTACAGAACTTCTCAACATACTGAAGGCCGCGATTTAATTGGTCTAATACTTGAGCATCTTTTGCTTTAATGTGAAGCTCAATTTGTTTACTCATAGGGACATTTAACTCTGAACGTGTATTACGAACCGAACGAATGATGTCTTTTAACAGGTTGAAATCGGCTACAGCATTTTCAAACATTAAGTGCTCTTGCTTTTCTGGCCAAGCTGCAACAGTAATTGATTCGCCATCATGCGGCAAATGCTGCCATATTTCCTCGGTAATAAACGGCATTAACGGGTGTAATAGGCGAAGCGTTTGATCTAACACATAAGCGAGAACAGAACGTGTCGTTTTCTTCGCTTCTTCGTTATCACCGTAAAGTGGAAGCTTCGCCATTTCAATGTACCAGTCACAGAAATCATCCCAAATAAAGTTATAAAGGACACGGCCGACTTCACCAAATTCATACGCTTCCGTTAAGCGAGTCACCGACTCAATCGTTTCTTGAAGTCTTGTTAAAATCCACTGATCGGCAATCGTTTTTTCTCCAGTCAGATCAATTTCCTCGTACTTCAAGCCGTTCATATTCATTAAGGCAAATCGCGAAGCATTCCAAATTTTATTCGCAAAGTTCCACGTCGACTCCACTTTCTCCCAATAGAAACGTAAGTCATTTCCTGGAGAGCTTCCTGTCGCAAGGAAGAAACGAAGCGCATCTGCACCGTACTTGTCGATTACATCCATCGGGTCCACACCGTTACCGAGTGATTTACTCATTTTGCGTCCTTGTGAGTCACGAACGAGTCCATGAATCAGTACATCTTTAAATGGACGCTCATCTGTAAATTCAAGACCTTGGAAAATCATCCGTGCTACCCAGAAGTAAATGATGTCGTATCCAGTAACGAGTACATCGGTTGAATAGTAACGTTTAAAGTCTGCACTTTCTTGGTCCGGCCAGCCCATCGTTGAAAAAGGCCATAATGCAGATGAGAACCACGTATCTAGTACGTCATTATCTTGCTCCCAGTTCTCAATATCTGCTGGAGCCTCATGTCCAACGTACACTTCACCGGTTTCTTTATGATACCAAGCCGGGATACGATGTCCCCACCATAATTGACGAGAAATACACCAGTCACGGATGTTCTCAATCCAGTGAAGATATGTCTTTTCAAAACGTTCTGGAACAAAGTTTACTTTTCCTTCCGACTTTTGCAGTTCAATGGCTGCTTCAGCTAGCGGCTCCATTTTAACGAACCATTGGGTTGAAAGGTAAGGTTCAACAACAGCTCCGCTGCGTTCAGAATGGCCGACCGAATGTGTATGTTCTTCAATTTTGAAAAGTACACCCATATCTTGAAGATCTTTTACGATTTGCTTACGGCACTCGAAACGATCCATTCCTTGATACTTATCTGCATTCTCATTCATCTTGCCGTCTTCCGACATAACGAGTACGCGCTCTAAATTATGGCGATTTCCAATTTCAAAGTCATTCGGGTCATGTGCAGGTGTAATTTTAACGGCACCTGAACCAAATTCCATATCAACGTAATCATCACCGACAATTTCAATTTCACGGCCAACGATAGGCAGTTTTACTTTCTTGCCGATTAAATGCTTATAACGGTCATCTTCTGGATGAACCGCAACAGCTGTATCTCCAAGCATCGTTTCTGGACGTGTAGTCGCCACTTCAATAGAGCCACTTCCATCGACAAGCGGATATTTCATATGATAGAACGCACCTTGTACGTCTTTATAAATAACTTCGATATCAGATAAAGCTGTCTTTGTTTGCGGATCCCAGTTAATTATATACTCGCCGCGGTAGATTAAGCCTTTTTCATATAAGCGGACAAAAACTTCACGAACGGCTTTAGATAGACCTTCATCTAATGTAAAACGTTCACGAGAATAGTCTAGAGCCAGTCCAAGCTTTGACCATTGCTGGCGGATATGTGAGGCATACTCTTCTTTCCACTCCCATGATTTTTCTAGGAACTTTTCACGGCCTAAATCGTAACGGCTCAGCCCTTCTTCACGAAGTTTACCTTCTACTTTTGCTTGGGTCGCGATACCAGCATGGTCCATTCCAGGCAACCAAAGCGCATCGTATCCTTGCATTCGTTTCGTACGGATTAAAATATCTTGTAAAGTTGTATCCCAAGCGTGACCTAAATGAAGCTTTCCTGTTACGTTTGGCGGTGGGATGACGATCGTATAGGGTTTCTTTGCTTCGTCTCCTGTTGCTTCAAAAAACTTTCCATTGACCCAAAATGGGTACCATTTTGCTTCTGTATCTTGCGGGCTGTACTTCGTTGGCATTGTTAAATCTTGATTTTCCATTTTGTGACCTCCTTTATATGTATAGAAAGAATTGGCTATCCCTGATTTAAAATGAGTTCAAGCCTTACTTTTTCTGCTATTTACACTCGGCAACTTAACCGATGAATCACTATGATAAGTGCCGTAAAACATCAAAAAACTCCCTCCACCTCAAAGGACGAAGAGAGTTGTATTCGCGGTACCACCTTTGTTTGCAAGCTAAAAAAGCTTACACACTTCATTCAGGTAACGGCATCTGCCGACTCGATCTACTAGTATCCAAATGATAACGTCTCTTTCCGCTTGTTCCATTGTAAACGGATGACACTTCATTTAGTTTCGTTCAAACGAGCTGCTCAAGGGTGACGTTCAATTCATACATCCTGAAAAATCTCTCAGCGACTGATTTTTCTCTCTGAAGGGTTCTGAATTTACTCTTCCCTGTCTAAGCATTTATGTATATGATGTTAAAAAAATCGGGTTCTGCATATTATTCTACCTTTTTCGGTACTTTTTCGTCAATAAAAGCATCGCCATTTTTTTCTTTTTTTATGCATAGGCTCTTGATTTCACATGAATACAGCCTATGCATATGTATATAGAAAGACTGTTCTGAGGAAGGAGCCTCGATATGCCAAAGCGATATAAGCGTTTTCGACCACCCTTATGGTTAGTAAAACTACGGTTAGCTCTAATACAGATCCTGTTTCCACTTCTATGCTTTCAGTTTATCCGAACCTTGCTTTTTCCAACATCCTTTGATGTCATTTTACTAGCTTTTATGGCTATTTTATATGGGTTATTTTTCGCTGGTATCATATAAGGGTTAACGATGCCGTGTCTAAAATGGAAGTTCGTCCATATAAAAGGCTGTCCCATTTGTATGTGTAAAGCCCCCTAAGCCTAAATTGATATAAAGAAACATAATTTGCATCTCTTTATATCTCTAGGCAAGGAGCTTAGACACTTTTGGGACAGCCTTTTATTGTTGTTCAAATTGCGGTGTTTGTTCTTCTTGTTTTATTAAATATCCTTTTAACCGCTGCACTTTTCTCATCATATGAAAACGTTTCTCTAGCCTTTGGACATGATAGATTTCAGGTTTATCTTGGTTTTGTTGCAAATAAAGTTGTAGTGAAAATAGTACAGGTTCTGGGAAGCATAAATAGCCAAACAGCAACTCTTTTTCTTCATCTAGTAATGTGATGTTTCGATCATACGTTCCAAACCAGCGCACCATTTCTTCTTCATCCCATAGGTTATAACCAAACGATTGCCGACAAAATAGCGCTAGATCACGGGCGGGTGTATCCATGGACGCACGTTCAAAGTTAAATAAAATCGGATCACCGCTTGCTGTAAAAATCGTATGCTTTCTTGAGGCTTTTCCGTGACATAAAACTGTTCGATACTTCCCTTTCTCCAAACAAATATCATACCAATTTTTCAAATGGCGCTTCGCATCTTCGACCATAAGTAACATTTGATGAACGTGTGTTAAATACGTTAACTGGAAGGGAGAAATATACGTTTTTCCTTCTGCTTGATCTGCAAATCGTTCTAGATCTAATCTACGCATATCCCATCGTTTTAATAACGATTGATAAGCTTCATCAATCGTTTCTTTTGGATAATCGTCCGTCTTCGCAGTTAGTCGATGAATGATACCGAGTTGGTCCATAATCTTTTCTTCTCTAGACGTACGTCCCTGATACGGTTCCTCTTCTATCCATGGCATTAAATAGTAGGTTCGATCATCTGTTGAAAGGACATATTCTCCATACTTCGTAGGCAAGATAGGAATCATTTGACGATACCCTAACCGATCTAATTTTCGCATCACTTGTACGAATAGCTCGCCTTGCTGCCGATTCATATGAGCTTCTTTCAAGGCAAACATGCCGCGGTTTGTTTGTACTTGTTGGACTTTCCCCCAACTCTCAATATGCTCAGGATACAAATCGTAATGAAACAGGATAGGCGCATAACGATCTAATAGAGCTCGATTGGTCATGTGGCCACCTTCTTTCTATCTTCTTTTAGCCAATTAAGCAGCGTCAGTACGAGTTGCCGGCGGTCATTCCATTCTTTTTGGAACGTTGAAAAATGAACTTCTATCTCTTCCTCCTCTTCACTTTGCTGAAGATGTTCCATTGCATGAACTAACTCCCACGGAAGCCATGCTTCTGCCAACAATTCATTACCATACATCTGCCGGAATGGAATTTGCTCTTCCATCTCATTTAAAAGTTTGATTAACGATTCTTCTCCATTTTCTCCGACCCATTGTTGTAAAAAGTGAGTGAAGCTGACAAATCCGTACTCAGGTGCTTCTGCAGTACCTTGCCAAACAAACAGTTCATAAATCTTCTTGGCTTGAGTAGTAGACGAGACCTTGTCCATTATAGGAAGTCTTTTTTCTTTATCTTTTTTCCTCAATTCTAATGCTTTGTGCTTTCTGCGCATGGCCTCTTGAATACACGACTGGAGGATTTTTCGCTTTTTTTCATCGAGCAGCTTTGTTTTAGAGACCCATACTTTCCACTCTGAAGCAGACGGAAACTCACGTTTAGCCGTTGAAATACAATCATCTTTTGTTGTCGTACCGATTTCAATCATACGAGCGATAAAATGAGCCCACTTTTGTTCAAAATCTTTGGTTGGATAGGGATCAATAATATCATCGTGTACGGTTAACCAGACATCTTCTACCTTAATGGCTTTTCTTTTATCTTTCGTTTGCAACATCCGATCGGTCAATTGGTACGGATTTTGACTGCATTTTTCACGCCATTCTTGATGCCAATTTAACAATGCTTCGTCATGCCAAATCCGATATCTTTTTCGTCCTTGGTTCGTATCAATAATTCCATGGTCTAATTGGGTTTTCACTTCAAACGGATAATTTTCTTTAATTAATGGGAGAATATCCATACTCATTTTTCTCCTTTTTTTATAGATGGAGGGCAACTCATTAGTACTTATGGCCTCACAAAGATATCCAAAGGAAAATTCATCGTTCTCCTTATCTATCATTGTGAGGTGTTTAGCACTTCGCTAATGAGTCACCCTCCTCGTTTTTACATATTAACGCTTAGAGCCTACTGGGATGTACAAGATTTGTCCTTCCTCTACTCGCTCTTCATTTAGCCGGTTCACTCGAATGATTTGACTGGTTGAAAGTTCATAACGTTCCGCAATTGTATCTAATGACTCATTTTCTTGAATGATGCACATCTTTAATTTTGAAAACTGTTCTTCCCCGTCTGCCAGCATTTTCGTTAAGTAAAGTGCATTTTCATCCGTTCTCGATTTTGGAACTTTAACAGCTTCTGCGGCCGGCTCATCTTGATTTTCTACAGCAGCTTCATCCTCTAGTTCTTCTACTGCAGTCGGAGGCCTTTCGGATAACTTTTTCAACGGGGCAAAATTGATTTTTGTTTCTTCTTCTTCACGGCCGGCAGGTGCTTCTGCGGCTTGAAGTCCTGCTTCTAATGCTTCTTCTTGCTCTACTTCTTCTATCGGTCGTTCCTCTTGTTCAGTCGTTTCCTGATTTAAATGAGCTGCTTGTTCTGAAGAACGTTGGTTGTTCGGAACGAGATTATCGATTGGATTTCCTTCTTCAGGCTCAATGACATCAGGACGAGCTTCAAAGTTAAGTCCTGGAGTGTGTTTTGGTATTACAGGCTCTTGATTTTGTATCGGCTCACTGCCTTCTACTTCAAATTTTGGCGTTTCATATTGTTGTTCATATTCAGGCTCTTCCATCGCTGGAACGAGTTCCTTCGCTTCTACTACAGGCTCTTCTGCTTCTGCTTTCGGCTCCGGTATCGCCTGTTTTCTCGCTTCAAAAGAAAATGACGGAAACGGTTGAAGCGATGGTGGCTTCTCCATCTCAGGCAATTCTTCCGAGAATGAAGGATCATGCGGGATTGACGGTTGCTCCACATTAGATGTTGCATCCGTATAATAGGAAGGTCTTTCCTCCCTTTCATATGCTGTGTCTGAATAAGAAGGTTGCTCTGAATAAGATGGTTCTTGTTCATAGGATGGCTCTGAATATGACGGCTCTTGTGCATAGGATGGTCGGTTCACTTCTTGTTGCTGAGTACTCATCCCGCTGATCGCCACATCTGCTGTTAGTTGCAGACAACTTTTTTCAGGAAGATCGTAATCAAATGTCTCCACTTGTACGTAAACATCATCAATGTTTTGAATACGACTTAACGGGATGGTCACATCAATTGGGAAGAAATGTTTAATTTCACCGATGTTCTGGTCATTTAAAGTGACTTCTTCAAATGAACGAAATGCAGCAACTTCTCCCTCTTCTGTGTTTTCAGCATCATTTTGCACAGGACGGTATTCTCCGAGTAAGCGGAGACCACCTTTAATAACTACGTGGTCGTTCTTTTCTTCAATGCGGATTTCGGGATCTAATGACATTGAAAGGATTTCTGCAACTTCTTGCCCTTTATTTAACCACACCGATTCCTCAATGGAAAATGACAGTTTAGATGGATGATCTTGTGTCAATGGACGTTCCTCCTTGTTTCAAAAAGTTTACCCCCAGTTACGCTCATGCTCTGTACATTAAACTGTATGACAAGACCTTCCTCGATATGAAAAGAATTTAAAAAAAATAAGGAAAAAGTTGAATGAGGAGTGAGTATGGTGCTCTTTCAGGTAAGCAACATCACATTAGGTTTACTAATCCCAGTATCAGGAAATATTCAGTTGTAAATCTCCTATTGAGCTTGCTTTTTTATCCATTGTTAGTAAATACCTGGGAGAATGAAGTATCCATTAGCTCCGCCCCGATGAATAAAAAAGAAGCTCAGACCTAAAGTCTAAGCTTCTCTCCTCAAGTATATGTTAGGCAATGCCTAACAACACTATTACTTCAGTTTTGAAAATGCGATGTCCGCAGCTGCAATCGTGTCATCAATGTCTTTTTCAGTATGCTTGGTTGATAGGAACATACCTTCAAACTGTGATGGTGGTAGAGAAATTCCTTGGTGGAGCATCTCTTTAAAGTAAGCTGCAAAGAAATCTAAGTTGGATGTTGAAGCAGATGCAAAGTCTTTAACAGGTTGATCGGTAAAGAAGAAACCGACCATTGATCCTGCTCGACTTGTCGTATGAGGAATGCCATGCTTTGTTGCTGCAGCAGATAAGCCTTCTGCTAAACGCTTACCGAGACGGTCAAACTCCTCATAATGTTCTGGTTGAAGCTGTGATAGTGTTTCATATCCAGCTGTCATTGCCAGCGGGTTTCCTGAAAGTGTTCCTGCTTGATAAATCGGTCCAGCCGGCGCGATTTGCTCCATAATTTCGCGACGCCCGCCGTAAGCTCCAACTGGCAAGCCTCCACCGATTACTTTTCCAAGGCACGTTAAGTCAGGTGTTACTCCAAACTCGCCTTGCGCACAATGATAACCGACACGGAATCCTGTCATAACTTCATCAAAAATCAGTAAGCTACCGTGAGAGTGAGTGATATCGCGAACTGCCTCTAGGAAGCCAGGCTCCGGACGTACAACACCCATATTTCCTGCCACAGGTTCTAAAATTACCGCAGCAACGTCATCGCCGAATTTTTCGTAAGCTAGTTTTAAACTTTCTATATCATTATAAGGAACGGTTAGCGTATTTTGAGCGACGGATTCAGGTACTCCAGGACTATCCGGCAATCCAAGTGTCGCTACACCAGAACCGGCTTTAATTAATAATGAATCACCATGGCCGTGGTAGCATCCTTCAAATTTAATGATTTTATTACGGCCTGTATAGCCGCGTGCTAGACGTAAAGCACTCATTGTTGCTTCTGTTCCTGAGTTCACCATACGAACGACTTCAATCGAAGGAACACGGTCAATAACGAGCTTTGCTAGTTTCGTTTCGAGCTCACTAGGAGCACCAAAGCTTGTTCCTTTTTCAACCGATTTCTTTAAAGCTTCAACGACTTGATCATCCGCATGACCTAAAATAAGCGGTCCCCATGACAATACATAATCAATGTACTCGTTACCATCAATATCATAAATACGTGCGCCTTCTCCTCTTTCCATAAAAACAGGGTCCATCTTCACAGATTTAAAGGCACGAACAGGGCTATTTACTCCGCCTGGCATGACTGGTTTTGCTTCTGAAAACGCGGCTTGCGATTTTTCATAGGTTCTCAACTGCTTCACCTCTATCGTTTATTTTTCATTCAACCAACGTACAACATCTTTTGCAAAGTACGTTAAGATTAGATCTGCACCGGCACGTTTCATACTCGTTAATGTTTCTAATACCACACTTTTTTCATCAATCCAGCCGTTTTGAGCAGCTGCTTTGATCATTGAATACTCACCGCTGACGTTGTACGCAACGACAGGAGCACCCGAAAAATCTTTTACTTCACGAATAATATCCAAGTAGGATAGTGCTGGTTTAACAATGAGGAAGTCTGCTCCTTCATTCATATCTGACTCCGCTTCACGAAGTGCTTCTAAACGATTGGCAGGATCCATTTGATACGTTTTGCGGTCACCGAATTTAGGCGACGAATGAGCGGCATCACGGAACGGTCCGTAATAGCTTGATGCATACTTTACGGCATACGACATAATTGGAATGTCGTGATACCCTGCTTCATCTAAACCGTGACGAATCGCTGCTACAAATCCATCCATCATATTGGAAGGTGCAATTATATCAGCTCCTGCTTTCGCTTGAGACACAGCTGTTTTTGCTAATAACTCAAGGGTAGGATCATTTAATACTTTTCCTTCTTCAATGACACCGCAGTGACCGTGATCGGTAAACTGGCATAAACATGTATCTGCGATAACCGTTAGTTCAGAGTGTACTTCTTTAATTTGCCTAATCGCTTTTTGAACAATACCATGGTCGCAATAAGCAGATGTCCCGACATCATCTTTATCGTTTGGTACACCAAAAACAATAATGGCTGGAATACCTAAATCAACAACTTCATTTACCTCTTCATCTAAAAGATCAAGTGAAAGTTGAAATACACCCGGCATGGATGGTACTTCTTGACGCACTTGTTCACCTTCTGTCACAAAGATCGGGTAGATTAAGTCTTCTTTATGTAAATGTGTTTCCCTTACCATTGAACGAATCGATGCCGTTCCTCTAAGTCTGCGGTGACGACTGAAATGTAATTCAGACATGTTTGGGCCTCCCTTTATGTTCGATAATTTCTTGAATCATACCTTCAGTAGTGAATTCCTTTGCTACTAAAAGCGGTTGCAAGTTCCACTGTTCAGCAGCCTGAGCCGTTATTGGACCGATACACACAAAAGTTATCTGTTCATCTAACGTTAAATGGTTCTTATTGACCATGTTTATGAAATGTTGGACCGTCGACGGACTTGTAAATGTTAAATAGTCCAGTTTATGATTCGTTAGCATATGTACTAGATTGTCTTCTACTTCTTCGTTTTCCACCGTTTCATAAACGGTTACTTCTTCCACCGAAAAGCCATCTTCCTTTAGGCCGTCATAAAGTACATCTCGGGACAGGTTACCTTTCACAAGTAAGATGTGACTATCTTTGTGCAAGTTTGTCTGAAGCTTTTCTAACAAACTTTCAGCCACAAATTGATCAGGAAGCAGCGAAGCTGTTAACCCATAAGATTGAAGAACTTCTTCTGTCTTTGTTCCAACAACAGCAATTTGTTTTGTCATTAATTCTGACCGCTTGTCCATCTCGTCGACTTCATTAAGAAAAAAATGAACGCCATTTGCACTCGTAATTACGAGCCAATCGTATGTATGTAAATGAGACAAAGCTTTTTGAATAGGTTGTTTGTCTTTAGGTGATTGAAACGCAAGGAGCGGGACAGCAACTGCAATCCCTCCTTGAGCTTCTATCTTCTTTATAAAAGAACGAGACTGCTCCTTAGCTCTCGTTACTCCGATCGTAACACCAGCAAGAGGAAGCGAAGTCATCATTATAGATCTAACTCTTTCTTCACTTGAGTTAAAATTTCTTTTGCACCTTTGTCGAGCAGCTTTTGGGCTGCTAATTCACCAAGGTCTTGAGGATCACTTCCAGTTAACGTTTCGTGTAAAATCGTTTTTCCGTCTGGTGAACCAACTAGAGCTGTAATCGTAACATCGTTATTGTCTTCAAGTGTCGCATACGCCGCGATTGGTACCTGGCACCCGCCTTCAATTTTGTGAAGGAATGCGCGTTCTGCAGCTACGGTACGAGCTGTTTCTGCATGATTTAGATGTTGTAAGATATCAATCACTTCTTGATCGTCTGTGCGACATTCAATTCCTAATGCGCCTTGACCAACGGCAGGAATACATATTTCAGGCTCTAAATATTCAGTAACAACATCATTAGACCAACCCATACGTTGCAGGCCTGCAGCAGCTAAAATAATCGCATCGAAGTTTTCTTCTTTTAACTTACGAAGTCTCGTATCAATATTTCCACGGATCCACTGTATTTCAAGGTCTGGTCGACTCGCTAAAATTTGTGCCGAACGACGTAAGCTGCTCGTTCCGACAATTGAACCTGCAGGGAGATCAGCTAATTTTACATGATCATTTGAAATGAACGCATCACGAGGATCTACTCGCTCAGTCACTGCAGCTAACGTGAATCCTTCCGGTAATTCTGAAGGAACATCTTTCATACTATGAACCGCAATGTCAATTTCTTTATCACTCATCGCTTGCTCGATCTCTTTAACAAATAACCCTTTTCCCCCTACTTTTGAGAGAGTAACATCAAGAATTTGGTCACCTTTTGTTACAATCTTTTTGACTTCAAACTCATTTGGGACTCCTGCTTTTTTTAATTGTTCAATGACCCAATTTGTTTGAGTTAATGCTAGTTGACTCTTTCTTGACCCGATTACTATTTTTCTCATTCGTATCCTCCAAGTGTGTTCGTTTTTTCTATACACATTATACTGAATTTAATACCATAGATGAAAGTTTGAGAAACTACTTGATAAAAAGTAGTTAATTAATACAAGTAGAAAAGTTGCGATATTGGTTAATGCCATTAAGTAGCCTTTCGCATTTTTTACAGTCCTTTGGTATAAGTAATAGCCATACATCGCTAAAACGATAAGTGAACTGATTACTTTTGCATCAAGCCACGGAAGTTCCCCAAATTGGATTGACGCCCAAATAAAACCGAGAATAATACCTAGAAGTAATAACGGAAAGGCAAATAAAGCACTAAAATAGGAAAGTTTATCAAGCTTGGCTAGGTTCCCAAAACGTACCAGTCGTTTTCCCCATAGTTTTCGCTTTAACATTTGGTGTTGGATGACATACATTGAGGCAAAAGCAAATGATAATGTAAAAGCGGCATATGAAAGTAATATGAGTATCACATGAATAATTAAAAGTTCTGAAATTAATAATTGTGAAAGTTCTTCGGGAATATCGCCCGTCGGTGTAAACACACTAAGTGACATTAAAATAAATCCGACTACGTTTGTAATAAGGACGAGGAAATCTACCCGATAACGCCAGTTAATAATGAGTGAAAGCGTGACGAGCAGCCAGGCGAAAAAAAATAGTCCTTCAAACGTTGTAAGAACCGGGAACCGATTGACTTCTAACATTCGTAAAATAAAAAAAGAGGTTTGTAAAACCCAGACAATAGAAAGCAACCAGAAGGCCATTTGGTTGACCTTCCGGTTGTTTTGTATGAAATCAAAAAAGTATCCGAGGACACTTAAACTATATAAAATAACCGTTAAAAGATACATCCAATTTAAACTGATCAAACGAAGACTCCTCCTTAGGAGCGTACGGCAACACCTTTTACGTTTGTAAATTGTACAGTTTCAGCTTTCTTTTTATCCCACTGAAGTTCTGCCATTTCAATACGAAGCTTTTCTTGTTCCTTTACCTTTTGTTCTGCTAACTCATCTTCTAGAGCAAAAATCTTCGTAAACAACTCAAGTGAACGCTGTGCATCTTCTTCTGCAGCTAGTTCTTTTACTCTTGTAATTGGTTCTTTTAACAACTGATTGACGATACTCTTCGTATGTTTACTTAGTACCTTTTTATCACGCTCAGTTAAATCTGGCAGCTTGCGAACGAGACTGTCCATCGTGTCCGCTTGAATAGCTAACGCTTTTGTACGTAAAGCAGAAATAAGTGGCACAACTCCTAATGTATTCAGCCAGCCATTAAACTCAACGATTTCTTCTTCAATCATCAGCTCAATCTTTTCTGCTTCTTTTTTACGCTCTGCTAGATTCGCTTGGACAATTCCTTCTAGATCATCGATATCATATAAATAAATATCATCAAAATCTGCAAGCGCTGGATCTAGATCACGAGGTACTGCAATATCGACCATAAAGAGCGGGCTGCCTTTTCTCTTCTTCATCGCTTGTTTCGCGACCGCTGGCGTAATTACATAGTCTCTAGCACCAGTTGAACTTATTAAAATATCAGCATCAATGAGTGCATCTGCTAACTGCTCCATCGGACGAGATGTTCCTAAGAAACGCTCCGCTAGTTCTGCAGCCTTTGCTTCCGTCCGGTTAATGACTGTAATTTTACTCGCGCCGTTTGCATGTAAGTGTTTTGCCGTTAATTCACTCATTTTTCCTGCGCCTAGAATTAACACATGCTTGTCTTTAAAATCACCAAATATATTTTTCCCTAACTCAACAGCGGCATAACTAACAGACACTGCGTTATTACCAATCTCCGTCTCTGAATGAGCGCGTTTCGCTAGTGTCACTGCTTGTTTGAATAGGTGATTAAAAATCGTTCCCGTCGCACCATTTTCTTGAGCTAGTAAAAAGCTGTCTTTGATTTGCCCTAGTATTTGCGTTTCCCCTAGAACCATTGAATCTAAACCACAAGTTACTCGTAAAAGGTGCTCAATAGCATGCTCATCTTCACGTATATCTAAATAGCTTGTAAATTCTTCACGAGCTAAGTTAAACCATTCTGAAAGAAAAACTTTTGTGAAATGTCGACCTGTATGCAATTGATCTGAAACTACATAAATCTCTGTACGGTTACAGGTAGAAACAATCGTACATTCTAAAATACTTTTCATATTACGTAACTTATGAAGCGCCTGTGGAAGTTCTCCCGCTGGAAAGGCAAAGCGTTCACGAATTTCTACAGGTGCTGATTTATAATTTAATCCGACAACTAAAATATGCATGGTAAAGCTTCACCCCCACTAATAATCCTATCTATTTATTATCGGGATTTCTCTCTCTTTTCCGACATAGTCTGTCCTCATTATAACATGCTTTTTTTTCTATACAAAAAAAAATTGTGAACAGATCATGAAAGCCTGTGATATCATGATGGTATTGTCTTGGTTTTCCTGCCAGATGTTTATGATAATAGTAAAAACTTGTAAACAGGAATATATATGTAGCATATCCACCTTCGTGCCAATATATGAAAGGAGACGATAATTTAATGAAAAAACAAGGAATTTTCCCTGGAATTTTATTTATCGGTGTAGGTGCCTATTTTCTTCTGCAACAATTTGACCTCCCGTTTGCTAAGCAATTATTAACATGGCCTTCGATCCTTTTAATTATCGGGATTGCTTTTTTATTTCAATCGTATTTAGGCAATGATTCAGGTTCAATCTTCCCTGGGGCTCTTCTCGTAGGTTTAGGCATTCATTTTCATGCGATTGTGATGTTTTCCGGCTGGCCGCAACATTGGGCAATGTTTACGTTAATTGTCGGTCTTGCCTTTATGCTCTTATACTTAAGAACCAAAAGAGACGGCCTTGTTCCAGCTATCATTCTTTTTATTGTTTCAGGTTTCGGCTTCTTCTCTTCTGACATGATAAAATGGCTTGGCTCTTTCTTAGATATATTCGAAGGCTTCTGGCCAATATTATTAATCGCATTAGGGATCTATCTTATCTTTAGAAAAAAATAAGGGCAGAAGTTTTCATGTCAAAATTTTACCGAATTTCTACAAACTAAGAAATAAGCTTAACAAAAATTTCCTCGCAAAGAAAACACCACTAGAATGAACTAGTGGTGTTTTTCTGGTTATTTTTTCATATAGGCTAAGATTGTATTCCAGGCTTCTTCTTTTCCTTGAGCTGTTTCTGAGGAAAAGACGATTAAAGGGTCTTCTTTATCTTTATTCAGTACTTCTCTAATAACTTTACAATGTTTATCCCATTTTCCTTTAGGGATTTTATCAGCTTTCGTTGCAATGAGAATGACCGGAATTTCATAGTGCTTGAGCCACTCGTACATCGCCCGGTCATCTTTGGATGGCTCATGACGAATATCAATAATTTGAAGAACTGCTTTTAGTTGGTCTCTATTTTGAATGTACGTTTCAATCATTTTACCCCAAGCTTCGCGTTCCGTTTTGGATACTTTGGCAAAACCATAACCTGGTACGTCAACAAAATAGACCATCTCATTAATGAGATAAAAGTTTAACGTTTGGGTTTTACCCGGACGTTGTGACGTTCTCGCTAACTTCTTGCGATTTAACATTTTATTGATAAACGATGATTTTCCAACGTTTGATCGACCTGCAAGACCAAACTCAGGTAAACCTGTCGTCGGATACTGCTCTGGCTTTACGGCTACCGTTCCTAATTCTGCTTTTGTTACTTTCATTTTTGTTTTTTCTCTCCCAACGCTACTTTAAGGACTTCATCTAAATGCGAAACGGGTATAAATGTAAGTTCGTCACGCACACTTTTCGGGATGTCCTCTAAATCTTTTTCATTATCTTTCGGCATAATGATCGTTGTTAAACCAGCGCGGTGTGCACTCATTGATTTTTCTTTTAGCCCGCCAATTGGTAGAACTCGACCTCGAAGTGTAATTTCTCCAGTCATACCGACTTCTTTCTTAACTGGTCGCCCTGTTAAAGCCGATACGAGTGCAGTTGCCATCGTAATCCCAGCGGAAGGTCCATCCTTTGGAGTTGCTCCTTCAGGCACATGGATATGGATATCATTTTGCTCATGAAAACTTGGATCGACTTCAAGTTCATAAGAACGTGAACGAATATAACTAAATGCAGCTTGTGCCGATTCTTTCATAACGTCACCAAGTTTACCTGTTAAAATTAATTTTCCTTTGCCTTGGACAACAGACACTTCAATCGATAACGTGTCTCCACCAACTGTTGTATAAGCAAGCCCAGTAGCTGCACCGATTTGGTCTTCTACCTCCGCAAGTCCATAGCGGAATTTCGGTTTTCCGAGCATATCTTCAACTGTTCTATCTGTAACGACCACTCGTTTTTTCTCACCTGATACTAACATTTTTGCAGCTTTACGGCATAAAGTCGCCATTTGACGCTCCAGGCTACGAACTCCTGCTTCTCGTGTATAATAACGAATCACTTTTAATAATGCATCCTCTTTTACCTGAAGCTTACCTTTGGTCATCCCATGTTCTTTCATCTGCTTCGGTAACAAATAATTACTGGCAATGTGCTGCTTTTCTAATTCAGTATAGCCAGGAATTGATATAATTTCCATTCGGTCAAGCAACGGACCTGGGATCGTACCAATATTATTAGCTGTAGTTACAAACATGACTTTGGATAGATTATATGGCTCTTCAATAAAGTGATCGCTAAATGTACTGTTTTGTTCTGGATCTAATACTTCTAGTAATGCAGCTGAAGGGTCACCCCTGAAATCTGAAGCCATTTTATCAATTTCATCAAGTAAGAAAACAGGGTTAATGGAACCTGCTTTTTTCATTCCTTGGATGACTCGACCCGGCATAGCTCCAACATAGGTACGTCTGTGTCCGCGAATTTCTGCTTCATCTCGTACACCACCGAGTGAAATACGAACAAATTCACGATTTAGTGACCGAGCAATTGATCTTGCCAAAGAAGTTTTACCGACACCTGGAGGTCCAGCTAAACAGAGAATTGGACCTTTTAATTGCTTCGTTAATTGTTGGACCGCTAGATATTCAAGTACACGTTCTTTTACTTTTTCGAGTCCGTAATGGTCTTCATTTAAAATATCTTCCGCATGATTAATATCTAAGACATCTTCCGTTTCTCTCGTCCACGGTAAATTGAGTAACCAATCAATATAGTTGCGGATTACGGAACTTTCTGCTGAAGATGCAGGCATTTTTTCATAACGATCTAATTCCTTTAAAGCTTTCGTTTCAATACTTTCAGGCATGTTAGCTTCAAGTATTTTTTCTCTTAATGACGCTATTTCACCAGAGCGGCCTTCTTTATCGCCCAACTCCTTTTGAATAGCCTTCATTTGCTCACGAAGGTAGTATTCCTTCTGTGTTTTTTCCATCGATTTTTTGACGCGTTGACCGATTTTTTTCTCAAGACCTAATACTTCTTGTTCATTATTTAAAATCTCGATGATCTTTGTTAAGCGTTCTTTAACAGAGGTCATTTCAAGAAGTTCTTGCTTTTCAGCAATTTTTAATGGCAGGTGCGATGAAATAACATCCGCAAGTCTGTCTGCTTCCGTAATGTCAGCAACGGATGCTAACGTTTCATTTGAGATCTTTTTAGAGAGTTTGATGTATTGTTCAAATTGATGAAGAGTATTTCGCATTAATGCTTTTTCTTCAAGCGTATTATCCATGTGCTCTTCTTCAAGAATTGAAATTTCGACCTCAAACATTTCCGTATTATCCGTAAAGCGTTCAATTTTTGCACGGCTAAGACCTTCAACAAGAACGCGAATCGTTCCATTCGGAAGTTTTAACATCTGCTTTACTTTTGCTAATGTCCCGATCGAATAGATTTCATCTTCACCCGGTTCATCTATTGAGATTTCTTTCTGGGTAGAAAGTAAGATTTCATGGTCTTCTAACATTACTTTTTCCAGCGCATTAACTGATTTCTCACGTCCAACATCTAAGTGCAGAACCATTGTTGGAAAGACCAGCAGTCCTCGTAAAGGTAGAAGTGGAATCACTCTTGTATTATTATTTTCAACCATTTTAACAGCACCTCCGACCACCATAGTTCGTTCATCAATACTATGGAGATGTTCACAATGAACGATAGGATTAGTTCCTAATTCCTAATAAAATATGTAGAAAAGTTTACCAAGATTTCTTTTATACAATTCTATCCTATTGCCCTTTCTTTGTCTAATTTAAGTTCGTGAATAGCTTTTTGATAATGAAGAGGATAGTGACGCCATATCGAGTCGTCAATCCCTCTCCATTTTTCATTAGATTAAGAAGCTTGTGAGAAGAAAGTTAGGAGCGAAACTGATTTGCATCGCTCCTATTTTTAATTCATTATACAGATGCAGCTGGGGAGGAAACGGATCCGCTTGCTGGGATAACCTCTTCTTCTTCTTTTTCTTGCAGTAATGCAATATCAAACACTTCTTGAATAGTGGTTACAGGAATGATATTGACATCTCCTAATTCTTTTAAAATCGCTTGTTCATTTTCTTTTGGTATAATGACCGTTTCCGCTCCGGCTTGGATCGCTGCTTCTACTTTTGCGACAACTCCGCCGATAGGTTTTACCGTTCCGTGAATGCCAAGTTCACCTGTCATAGCAACTTTATTACTGATTTTAACTTCTCTAATCGCTGAGAAAATTCCTGTAGCGATCGCGATACCTGCTGATGGACCATCCACCGGTGTTCCTCCCGGGAAGTTCACATGAATATCAAAGTCACTAGTAGGTATACCCATTTTTCGTAAAACTGTAACTACATTTTCTACAGAACCTTTCGCCATACTTTTTCTTCGCACGGAACGGGCTTGGCTTCCTGAACTTTCTTCTTCTACGATACCCGTAACGTTAATCGTGCCTTTACCTTTTGCAACAGAAATGACATTTACTTCAATTTCCATGAGAGCACCAAGGTTAGGACCGAATACAGCCAGTCCATTGACGAGTCCAATTTGAGGCTCGGGATATATCTTTCGTTCTGGTCTCGGGGATAATTGACTCGATTGAATGACCCATTCAACGTCTGCTAGGGAGATCACTTTTCGATCTTCACCTGTTGCTATCCCAGCTGCAATTTGAATAACATTTACTGCTTCGCGTCCATTCGTTGCATATCCACCAATTTTTTCTAAAACACCTTCATCCGCATCAAAACCAATTTTATCGACTGATTTTTTCGCGATTGTCACGATTTCCTCTTGTGTTAGAGCTCTAAAGTAAACTTCTAAACAACGTGAACGCAAAGCTGGCGGTAACTCTTGAGGATTACGCGTTGTTGCCCCGATTAAACGAAAATCTGCCGGCAGTCCTTTTTGGAATATTTCATGAATATGTCTTGGAATATTTTGATTATCTTCATTATAATAAGCACTTTCTAAAAATACTTTTCGGTCTTCAAGTACTTTTAAAAGTTTGTTTAATTGAATCGGGTGTAACTCACCAATCTCGTCAATAAATAGTACCCCGCCGTGCGCTTTCGTTACGGCCCCTTGTTTCGGCTGTGGAATGCCGGCTTGTCCCATTGCTCCAGCCCCTTGATAAATCGGATCGTGAACAGAACCGATTAACGGGTCAGCTATACCACGTTCATCAAAACGAGCCGTTGTTCCATCTAATTCAACGAAGACTGCATCTTGTTTAAACGGTGTTTTTCCGTTTTTCTTTGCTTCTTCTAATACGAGTCGTGCGGCAGCCGTTTTACCGACACCTGGAGGTCCGTAGACGATGACATGTTGAGGATTCGGGCCACAAAGGGCAGCACGTAATGCGCGGATCCCTTCTTTTTGCCCGACGATTTCATCAAAGTTCCCTGGACGAACACGCTCTGATAAAGGTTCACTTAATGTAATTGATTTCAGCTTTCTAAGATGATCCATTTCTTTACGTGATTCTCTATCAACCGACGTCTTCTGATTGCGCTGGCTCTTTAATAAATTCCAAAAATACAGTCCAATAATTGTCCCGAATACTAATTGTATGAGTAGTGCAATTCCTGTCCAATTCATTCAAGTACCCCCTGTGTAAGTTTATGTATGACATTTTCTTTTAGTATGCTTTGATGTCTTTGGAGGTAAACGCAGAAAAACTTGCCTATTTCTGTTAATAAAAAAGTCATAAAGAAGTGTGAAAAGTATGAATGAAAGGAAGAAGAAAAGAATCCGTGCATCAAGTCAATAGAGCAGTGGATAAAAAGAGACCAGCATTAATTGCGGATCTGCTGTTTATATTAGTATTCGTTTCGCTTTGCTAATTACCACATAAAGGGAAATTGCTGATCTAAATATTTCTAATTTATTCAGTATATGTAAAATTCCGGGTCTAAAACACAGCTTTTTAAATAACAAAAGGACCACAACCCGTATGGTTGCAGTCCTTCTACTACTTCAATTGTATTGGTTGTTCAACAGCATAGCAAAACCAAGCGATATATTTGTTAATTTGGTAAATTATCTATAGCATATTGCGCTTGTTCGTTTGTATATTGATCGCCGTATTCTGATGTGAGCTGGTCAAATAGTTCTTGGTCAGACATCGGCATAATATCTAGATAGTTTATCGCCGCTTTAAGGGCTTGTTCGTTATAATCCACTTCTATATTTTCTATAGCGTATTGAGCAGCGTCCTCCGGATATTGGTCTCCATACTCAGAAGACAATTGTTGAAAAAGTCCTTTTTCTGAAAATGGCATGAAGCTGATATAATTTTCTGCAGCTCTTAAAGCATTTCGATATTCACGCGGAACGTCAGCAGCTTCTTGTTCAGCTGGTTCAACCTCATCCACTTCTTTCGCTTCTTCCACTTCGTCTGTTACTTCCACTTCTTCATCTGTAGTTTCAGTATCAATTTCCAGTTCTTCTGCTTCCTCTGTTTCAGCAGGTACTTGGTCTTCTGCTTCTCCACATGCAGTCATAACGGCAATCAATAATGCCATTAAGGTTATAGATAGTATTTTCTTCATAGTAACTTAATTCCCCCTGTATGTTTTATGTACCAGTATAATTATACCACCATTTCCAATAAGTTGTAACAAATCGTTCCAAGTAACACATATACCCCTACTAGGGTTTAGCGCTATAAGTAGTCTTTGTATCTGATGCGTCCATAGTATCGTCCTTTACAGCAAAACAGTCAGTATCCAATTCGATCCTACTGGAATTAAACTCCAAAGTAAGCCAATATGACGTATCTTAAGAAGGGTGAGCGAAGTGTTGCTAGTCGCTCACTAGGTACTGTAGCTAAGTGGTGGTACCAGGCACCTTTATCACAGTAAAGAGATAAAGGTGCCTGGTACCTAAAAAAAGAAGCTGACGGGGTCAGCTTCTTTTGGGTTTTGATTTAAGCACTTTCTTTTGGTACTTCGATTTCGTCGCCGTCTTTTGTGAGCAGCTTCGGCATTTGGTTATCTTCAACTGCTTCTTTTGTAATGACACATTTAGCAATATCTTCTCGTGACGGTAAGTCGAACATTACGTCTAACATGATTCCTTCAATAATTGAACGGAGACCACGTGCACCTGTTTTTCTTTCAATTGCTTTGTTCGCAATTGCACTTAGTGCGTCTTCTGTAAATTCAAGTTCAACATCGTCCATCTCTAATAACTTTACATATTGTTTGACTAGTGCGTTCTTCGGCTTCGTTAAGATTTCAATTAGAGCACCTTCATCTAAAGGCTCTAAGCTTGAAATGACTGGTAGACGACCGATAAACTCAGGAATTAATCCGAAGCGTAATAAGTCTTCTGGAAGAACTTTTGTTAAGTATTCACCTGGTTTTAAGTCTTCTTGTTTCATATCTGAACCGAAACCGATGACTTTTTTACCTAAGCGACGTTTAATAATTTGTTCGATCCCATCAAACGCTCCACCACAAATAAAGAGAATATTTGTCGTATCAATTTGAATGAACTCTTGGTGCGGGTGCTTTCTGCCACCTTGTGGAGGTACACTCGCTGTTGTTCCTTCAAGAATTTTAAGTAATGCTTGTTGAACACCTTCACCAGAAACATCACGAGTAATCGATGGGTTTTCTGATTTACGTGCTACTTTATCGATCTCATCAATATAAATAATTCCTTTTTCTGCTTTCTCTACGTCGTAGTCAGCAGCTTGAATTAATTTCAAGAGAATGTTTTCCACATCTTCCCCAACATAACCTGCTTCAGTTAAAGAAGTCGCATCTGCAATTGCAAACGGAACATTTAAAATTCTCGCTAACGTTTGAGCTAATAATGTTTTACCACTACCGGTAGGTCCAATTAGTGCAATATTACTTTTAGCGAGCTCAACATCTTCTGCAGACTTACCAAGAGAATTAATACGCTTATAATGATTGTACACAGCTACGGATAGTGACTTTTTCGCACTATCTTGACCAATAACATAGTCATCTAAAATTTCACGGATCTCATGGGGCTTAGGAACTTCTTGGAACTCAACTTCTTCTTCTGTTCCTAATTCTTCTTCAACGATCTCTGTACATAACTCGATACATTCATCACATATATAAACGCCTGGTCCCGCAACTAATTTACGAACTTGATCTTGCGTTTTTCCACAAAAAGAACACTTCAACTGTCCCTTTTCATCATTAAATTTAAACATCGTATCACCCCTTACAGAATTGTACCACTCCGATGCATCTTTCCATCATTGGCTTACCGACATCACAACACCAATTTATGAATGAGATTACCTCAATCTTAGAAAGTCACCAATCAAGTGTTTTATTATAGAAACATTCTAATTTGCCCCAATTATGTATAGCATTGTATCACAAAATTGTAACGAAGCGTTAATAGTAAAGCTTATGTCATGAAAGAAAAGAAGTTGCCTTACAAATTGATGTCAGTAAAATTTTCTATGCTATAGTACATTCAAGATTACTGGTAAAAAATCCTCTTTCTTTTTTACCTTTTAAGATTATGTATCGCTTATTGATAAAAACAGGAGACGTTTCTATTCATCTTGTTCAACTAGAGCGAAAATCATACTTGCATTTTCCAGTTGATTACTTTTTTAATATATGTATAACATAAACACATTATCTCTTATATATATGTAAAACAAGGCACGATACTTCGCGCCTTGTTCTTTGTTTATTATTCAGCAGTTTTACTATTTTCAACAAGTAGTTCTACTGCTTTTTGTACTTTTAAGTCTTCTTTAATCGCGTTTGTACCGCCTTGAGCAGCAAGTAAAGATTTAATTTCCTCTACAGAACGCTTGTACATTTCAGACATTTTCTCAAGCTCTTTGTCAACATCTTCGTCAGTTACTTCGATGTTTTCAGCTTGTGCAATTGCCTCTAATGTTAAGTTCACTTTAACACGCTTCTCAGCATCTACTTTGAACTGTTCACGCATACCAGCTTCGTCAGTACCTGTGAATTGTGCATACATTTCAAGGTTCATTCCTTGCATTTGCAGGCGTTGTCCAAATTCTTGAAGCATACGGTCTGTTTCCGTCTCAACCATTGCAGCTGGGATATCAACCGTTGCGTTTTCTGCTGCTTTTTCAACAACAGTATCACGTTTTTGGTTTTCTGCTTGTTGAGCTTTAGATGTTTCTAATTTTTCTCTTAAGTTTTTCTTTAAATCCTCAAGAGTTTCAACTTCTTCATCTACATCTTTAGCAAACTCGTCGTTAAGCTCAGGAAGCTCTTTACGCTTAACTTCGTGAAGTGTTACTTTGAATGTAGCAGCTTTTCCAGCTAAGTCTTCTGAATGATATTCTTCAGGGAAAGAAACTTCAACATCTTTTTCTTCACCAGATTTTAAGCCGATTAATTGCTCTTCAAATCCTGGAATAAATTGACCAGAACCGATTTCTAGTGGATAGTTATCACCTTTTCCACCTTCGAAAGCTTCTCCATCAATAAATCCTTCAAAGTCGATAACCGCTGTATCACCTTCACCAACAGTACCCTCTTCAACAACAACAAGCTCAGCTTGACGCTCTTGAATTTGCTTTAACTCTGCATCTACATCTTCATCAGTAACTGCAGTGTCAACAGCTTCTACTTCTAAGCCTTTGTATTCACCAAGTTCTACTTCTGGTTTTACAACTACTGTCGCTTTAAAAATTAGGCTTGAACCTTTTTCCATTTGCTCGACATCGATGTCAGGACGATCTACAGGCTCAATACCTGTTTCTTGAATTGCAGCCATATAAGCTTCTGGTAATAAAATATCAAGAGCATCTTGGTATAAAGACTCTACACCAAAACGTTGCTCGAATAATGGACGAGGAATTTTCCCTTTACGGAATCCAGGTACATTTACTTTTTGACTAACTTTTTTAAATGCTTCATTTAAAGCTACATCTACTTTTTCAGCGTCAACTTCAATAGTTAAGACACCGTTGTTTCCTTCTAACTTTTCCCATTTAGCAGTCATTAATTATTTCCCTCCAACTTATAAATACATTCATTCCGACTAATATATATACTTGACAACCACTCTATTATAACATACTAGAGAAGCATTTCAAGAAAAGTTCAATACAGATTTACATCTCAACCCCTTGAAATACCTGCTCTTCGACTTCAACGAGTTCATTGGCCGCCTTTACTAACTCTTGTACATTGACATTGTACAGGTTTGAAATTTCATTTTCATCAAATTCGCCGCCTAAGCTTTCTATCACTACTAGATGAACTGCCCCTGCCCAAATGTTCTCATCTTGTGGCTGCGGGAGAAAGGGAACGAGTGCGAATAAATACTGCCACCATAATTGCAACACCATGTCTTTTAAGCTCGGATTGTCTTGTTCTAACTGATATGTAATAATACTAGCCACTTTTTGACCAAAAGGATTTTCAAATAGATCATTTAATTCTTGAGGATTTATGTATTTAACTTGGTCTAGTTTCCTGATTTCAACTTGGTCTTCTATGTTCTTATCTTTAAGACTTTGTAAGATAAATGTTTTAAGGACTAGATCTTTTTCTTCATCTTTAAGGTATTCTAAGTATTTTTCTAAGACATGTGGGTGGTTGTGTTTTTTCAGCTTTTGAATAGCTGCCCATTGTTTTTTTACATCAGGATCTTCTAACAAGTTCAATTGCTCAATTGGTGGCTCTTCCTCTTTTTCTTGGAGGTTGATCACTGTATCCTCTATAATAGGTCCATCTTCACTCATTTGCCGACTAAAATGTAATAATTGGTACAACGTCTCAGCTTGGTTTGAAGGTACCTTTCCTTCAACCAACACTGCTTCGAGCATCGTCACCACTTCTTCGTAACACGCTAATTGTACTAGTAAAGAGACATGAACTTGTAAAACATCAAAATAGTCTCCAATCCCCTCTTGAAGCATTCGTTTACTTTCGGCTACCGCATCATCCAGCTGACCTAATTCAATATATGTAAGAACAACTCCGTATCGAGCTTGAGGGTGACTTTGATCATATTTTAATGCTTGCTGAAAATCGTCTAGTGCATCTTGTAAACGTTTCTCTTTTAATGAAGCCATTCCTTTCTCAACAAGTTTTTCACCAACTCCAGGAAATGGAATCACATTTTGTTCTTTACTTTTCGTTTCATCATTCATATGAACGCTCCACTCTTGGATTTATTGACCATTTACTAATAAGTCTAACAGGTAGTAAGTTGAAATACAAACCTTTATATAGTAGAAACTAGTGTAAAATCTAGCTTAAAACTTGTAAAAATTATATGGAAAATCAACTAACTCTCAACATGCATTTTTATATGGAAGCGTTTTCAATTCTCTCTTTAATTTTACCTCCTAAAAAGAGAATTTAGAAGGTATTAAGGTTATTTTCCCATTATTTTTTTGTTTTATGATCTGAAATGGAACCAAAGAGGATCAAAAGCTGAGGAAATGTTCCTCAGCTTTCTTTATATTATGCATTTGCTTTTTCGTATTCAGTGATCTTATCTTCATAACGTAATGTTAATCCGATTTCATCCCAGCCGTTTAAAAGCATTTCTTTCCAATATGGATCGATTTCAAAAGAAGCTTCAAAACCTTCAGCATCTGTAATCTTTTGATCTTTCAGATTTACTGTCAATTCGTAAATATCTTTGTCTGCTTTTTCAATCAGTTCATAAACTTGATTTTCGTCTAAACGAATCGGCAGGATCCCATTCTTGAAGCAGTTATTGTAAAAGATATCCGCAAAGCTTGGTGAGATAACTACTTTAAATCCATAGTCTTGCAATGCCCAAGGCGCATGTTCACGAGATGACCCGCAGCCAAAGTTATGTGCTGCTACTAAAATCGTTGAACCTTGATTATGAAGCTGGTTTAATTCAAAGTTCGGGTTGTCTGTCCCGTCAGCATTATAACGCCAGTCAAAGAATAAGAACTTTCCAAATCCAGTACGCTCGATACGCTTTAAAAACTGTTTCGGAATGATTTGATCCGTATCTACATTAACACGATTCATTCCGGCCGCTTTTCCTGTATGAACAACGATAGGTTCCATATATTCCACCTTCTTCTACTATTGATAAAGATTGATTTATTAGAATTACGCCTTAGCGATTTTTAGATAAAAGATTAAACTGGGGATTTCTCTAACGTACGAACATCCACAAATTTGCCGTTGATTGCCGCAGCTGCAGCCATCGCTGGACTCACAAGATGTGTTCTCGCCCCTTTACCTTGACGCCCTTCAAAGTTACGGTTTGAAGTAGACGCACAACGCTCTCCTTCAGGAACAAAATCTGGGTTCATACTTAAACACATACTACATCCAGACTCACGCCATTCAAAACCAGCCTCGATAAAGATTTGATCTAATCCTTCATCTTCAGCACGTTGTTTGATTTTTTGTGAACCAGGTACAACAATTGCACGAACACCTTCTGCCACTTTTCTTCCTTTCGCAACTGCTGCTGCTGCTCGAAGGTCACTCATGCGGGAGTTCGTACATGATCCGATAAATACGTGTTGAATAGCAACTTCTGACATCTTTGTTCCAGGCTCTAGACCCATGTACTCAAGCGCCTGCTCAATTGCTTTTTTCTCCGATGTTGCTTCAACATCATCTGGACTTGGGATTGGCTGATGGATTCCAATACCTTGTGCCGGGTTTGTACCCCAAGTTACCATTGGTTGAATTTCATCCGCTTCAATCACAACAGAATGATCATATACTGCACCTTCATCTGTCGCTAAGGCCTTCCATTTTTCAACTGCTTTATCAAACTCTTCACCTTCAGGAACATACTCGCGCCCTTTTAAATAATCATATGTCACTTGGTCTGGACTAATTAAACCAGCCTTTGCTCCAGCTTCAATTGACATATTACAGATCGTCATACGTTCTTCCATCGTCATTCCGTGGATCGCTTCCCCTGTATATTCCATAACATATCCAGTTCCGAAATCTACACCGAATTTAGAGATAATTGCTAAAATCACATCTTTTGCTGTAATTCCTTGTGAAAGACGTCCGTTAACCCGTACTTCTAACGTTTTCGGTTTACTTTGCCACAATGATTGCGTTGCTAACACATGCTCTACTTCACTCGTACCAATTCCGAATGCTAATGCACCGAAGGCACCGTGGGTAGCTGTATGACTATCGCCACAAACGATCGTTTTTCCTGGTTGTGTCAAGCCAAGCTCTGGTCCAATAACATGAACAATCCCGTTATCAGGACTATCAATACCGGCAACCGTAATACCAAACTCGTTACAGTTGTTTTCTAACGTTTCCATTTGCTTTTTAGCAATAGGGTCTGTCACGTTAAAGCGGTCTACTGTCGGCACGTTGTGATCCATTGTAGCAAACGTTAAATCCGGACGGCGGACTTTTCGACCATTAATTCGAAGACCTTCAAACGCTTGCGGTGAAGTAACTTCATGAACCATATGCAAATCAATATATAATAGATTCGGTTTACCGGGCTCATCTAGAACAGTATGGTTTTCCCAAATCTTTTCGATAATTGTTTTTGGTGTCATTCTCCTCTTCCTCACTTTCATATTTTCCATAAAAAGAGTTCCAAAGATCCAAGATTGTCATTTACTCTCGGATCTTCTTCTCCTCTGCCGTAAACGAATTTTATACGACTACTTCCCCTTTGATTAACTCTATAACTTTTGCTGTCATTTCTGTCGTTGAAAGAACTTCTTCCCCTGGATTCGCGATATCACCTGTACGGAAACCAGCTTCTAGTACTTCACTAATTGCTTGATCAATTGCATTCGCTTCTTCAGCCATTCCAAACGAATACTTAAGCATCATAGCAACCGAGGCAATTGTCGCAAGCGGATTCGCTTTGTTTTGTCCTGCAATGTCAGGAGCTGATCCGTGAATAGGCTCATATAGACCTGGTCCACCGCTTCCGATACTTGCAGAAGGAAGCATTCCTAGTGATCCCGTAAGCATCGAAGCTTCATCACTCAGAATATCCCCAAACATGTTCTCTGTTACCATCACATCAAACTGCTTTGGATTGCGGATTAATTGCATCGCTGCGTTATCGACTAGCATATGATCTAGCTCAACATCTGGATATTCTTTTCCAACTTCAATCGCAACTTCACGCCATACACGGCTTGATTCTAAGACATTCGCTTTGTCTACTGAAGTTAACTTCTTATTACGGACTCTTGCTAATTCAAAGCCTTGCTTCATAATACGTTCAATCTCACTGCGCTTGTAAGCTAACGTATCTACAACAACTAAATCGTCACCTTCTTCGCGACGTTCACGCGGTTCTCCAAAGTATAAGCCACTCGTTAATTCACGAACGATCATTAAGTCTACACCGTCAATAACTTCCCTCTTTAATGTTGAAGAGTCAGCTAAACTGTCATGTGCTGTTACTGGGCGTAAATTAGCAAAAAGGTCTAACTCTTTACGAATACCGAGTAATCCTTTTTCTGGTCTCATATGACCAGGCAACGTATCCCACTTTGGTCCTCCAACAGCTCCAAGAAGAACCCCGTCACTTGCTTTACAAGCATCAATCGTTTCTTGTGGAAGCGGAGTATCACATTCATCGATCGCAATTCCACCAATTTTAGCGTAAGTATATTCAAACTCATGATTGTATTTGTTTGCTATTGCGTCTAGTACTTGGAGAGCCCCTTGGATGACCTCAGGGCCAATTCCGTCACCAGGTAAAACGGTAATCTTTTTTTTCAATTCACTCATCTCCCACTCATTCATCCATTACAAGTTCACTTGTTCAACTGGATCTAGTTCACGTGATCTTCGATTTAACACACGATTTACAGCATTTATATAAGCTCTAGCAGATGCTTCTAATACGTCATGTGCTGTTCCACGGCCACTTGTTTCTGTACCGTCGAAGCGAACTTTAACGTATACTTCTGCTAATGCATCTCTGCCGCCAGTAATTGATTGAATACGATAGTCTAATAGCTTAACAGGTGATGCAATGATGCGCTCAAGCGTGTTATAAATCGCTTCAACACTTCCCGAACCTGTTGCTGCTTCTTGAACAATTTCACCGTCAGGCATTTTCATTGTAATCGTCGCTGTCGGAATATTTGTAGTACCGTAATTCACTTGTAAGCTGTCAACCTCATAGTATTGAACAGCTGCACCAATTTTCTCTTCTGTCATAAGAGCGAAAATATCATCTTCTGTAATCTCTTTTTTCTTATCCGCAAGTTCTTTAAATGCCTTAAAGACTTTATTAATTTGTTCATCAGTCGCTGTGTATCCGAGTTCTCTAATTTTATCTTTAAACGCATGGCGACCTGAGTGCTTTCCAAGTACCATACGGTTTGATGATACACCGACAAGTTCTGGTGTAATAATTTCATAGGTTGTTTTCTCTTTAAGTACTCCATCTTGGTGAATACCCGATTCGTGGGCAAATGCATTATTACCGACGACAGCCTTGTTATTAGGTACGACCATCCCTGTTAGCTTACTAACTAATGAACTCGTTCGTTTTACTTCTTTTAATGTCAGGCCGGTTGCTGCTTTATAAAAATCATTTCGGATATGAAGAGCTACTGCAACCTCTTCTAGAGAGGCATTTCCAGCTCGTTCACCAATTCCATTGATCGTTCCTTCGACTTGATCTGCACCTGCTTCAATCGCTGCTAATGAGTTTGCTGTTGCCATCCCTAAATCGTCATGGCAGTGCGTCGAAAGTTTGGCTTTGTGCATATTTGGTACGTTTTCTTTTAAATAGCTGAAAATATGCGTAATTTCTTTCGGAGTGATATACCCGACTGTATCTGGGATGTTAATGACGGACGCACCCGCATCTATTACTTGCTCAATAATGCGAACTAGAAAATCTAGATCAGAACGACAAGCATCTTCAGCAGACCATTGAATTTTAGGGAACCTTTGCGCAGCATATTTTACAGAAGCAACGGCATTTTCGATCACTTGGTCTGGTGTCATCCGCAATTTATGTGTCATATGAATAGGAGATGTTGCGATAAATACGTGAATTCTTGGATCCACTCCGCCTTTTAGTGCTTCCCAAGCTGCATCGATATCCGATTGTACACTTCTTGACAATCCAGTTACCGAACTGCCTTTTACGAGGTCTGCAATCGCTTTAACAGACTTAAAATCTCCAGGGGATGAAGCCGGGAACCCGGCTTCAATGATATCGACCCCTAGTCGTTCTAACTGTCTAGCAATCTCCAGTTTTTCTTCAAAGTTTAAATTAACACCTGCGGATTGCTCACCGTCTCTTAAAGTTGTATCGAATACATCAATTTTTCGCACTACCTACCACTCCTTTTGATTTGGCCTTGACGAAAGGCATCATTTCACGAAGCTCGCGACCAACCACTTCAATTGGATGATTTTTCTCACTTTCATTGATTGCTGTAAACTCTGGACGATTTGCTTGGTTTTCTAAGATCCAGCCTTTAGCAAATTTACCTGTTTGGATATCACTTAAAATCGATTTCATTGCTTTTTTCGTATCTTCTGTTACGATTTGCGGCCCAGCAACAAAGTCTCCCCACTGAGCTGTGTCAGAGATGGAATAACGCATGTACTCCAGTCCACCTTCGTACATTAAGTCAACGATAAGCTTTAATTCATGTAAACACTCAAAGTAAGCAACTTCAGGTTGGTAACCTGCTTCTACTAACGTTTCAAAACCAGCTTTTACTAGAGCTGAAGTTCCTCCACAAAGTACTGCTTGCTCACCGAAAAGATCTGTTTCTGTTTCTTCTTGGAATGTCGTTTCAATTACTCCACCGCGTGCAGAACCAATTTGTTTTGCATAAGCTAATGCTAACTCTTTTGCTTGACCTGTAGCATCTTGATATACCGCGATTAAACCTGGTACACCAGCACCTTCAGTGTACGTACGGCGAACTAAATGTCCTGGACCTTTAGGAGCTGCTAAGAATACATCTACATCTGCAGGTGGTTTAATTTGGTTGAAGTGTACGTTAAATCCGTGTGCAAATACTAACGCTTTACCTGCTGTTAATTCTGGTTCGATTGACTCTTTATAAACTTTCGGTTGGTTTTCATCTGGAAGAAGGATCATAACCACTTGAGCTTTCGCTGCTGCTTCTTGAACTGTAAGTACCTCAAAACCGTCACTTACCGCTTGATCCCAAGATTTCCCTGGACGTAAACCTACAACTACACTTACTCCACTTTCACGTAAGTTTTGTGCATGTGCATGACCTTGAGAACCGTATCCGATAATTGCAACTGTTTTTCCTTGTAATACGCCTTCGTTGATATCTCCGTTATAATAGATGTTTGCCATAATAAATCTCTCCTCTTTTATAGTTAATTTGATTTGGTTTTTATTTAATAAATAGTTAATTAATTAGCGTAATTCTGTTTGCATCTAGAGATCTTTTTGTCCCGCGCTTAAGGGCAGTGATTCCAGTACGAGCAAGGTCTTGAATTCCATATGGTTTAAGAAGGTCTAACAATGCTTCGACTTTTTCGTGATCTCCGGTAATTTCAATGGTCATATTTTCACGACCCACATCAATGATTGATGCTCTAAATGGATTGACGAGAGCTCCAATTTCAGCTCTTTGTTGCGGTGTCACACCGACTTTTATTAATGCTAATTCTCTAGCAACGGTTTGTTCATCGGTTATGTCTCTTACCTTCAGAACATCCACTTGTTTGTTTAACTGTTTTATAACTTGATCGATGTTTCCAATCGTATCTACAACAACGACAAACGTCATTCTAGAAATCGATGGGTTCTCTGTAATTCCTACTGTAATACTTTCAATATTGAAATTACGTCTAGCAAATAACCCCGTGATACGATTTAATACACCTGACGTATTATTTACAAGAGCAGTGATTGTTCGTTTCATGGTTTAATTCCCTCCATTTCATGCTGACCTTTACCAGGAGCAATCATTGGATATACGTTCTCTACTTGAGTAACTCTAAAGTCCATTAAGACTGGACCGTCATGTGCAAGTGCCTCTTCTAATGCTCCTTTGACATCCTCAACTTTATCAATTCGCATTCCTTTTACGTCATAAGCTTCTGCTAGTTTCACAAAGTTAGGTTGTGTGTTAAATACTGAATTAGAGTAGCGCTCTTCATAGAAGAGTTGTTGCCATTGACGAACCATACCGAGTGAAGAGTTATTGACGATAATGATCTTAACTGGCAGGTTTAAATCTTGCAGAATAGAAAGCTCTTGAGCTGTCATTTGAAAGCCAGCGTCTCCTAATATGGAGATAACAGGTGTATGAGGTTCAGCAAATTGTGCTCCAATCGCTGCTGGGAAACCGAAGCCCATCGTTCCTAAGCCACCTGATGTAACCCAACGATTTGGTTTATTAAACTTCAAAAACTGCGCTGCCCACATCTGGTGCTGCCCTACATCGGTAGTGACAATCGCTTCACCATTTGTTACTTCGTAGATTACTTCCATAAGCTTTTGCGGCTTAATCGTTTCTCCATCTTCTTTGTACCAAAGCGGATATTCAGCTTTCATCTTGTCTAACTCAGCTAACCAAACTCCTGTTTCACCAGCAGATCCATTTTCCTCCAACAACATTTTCAATGCTGCTTTGGCATCTCCAACAACTGGAATGTGTGTTTCCACGTTTTTCCCGATTTCAGCTGGGTCGATATCAATGTGAGCGATTTTTGCACTCGGTGCAAAATGTTGTAATGCTCCTGTTAATCGATCATCAAAACGTGCACCTATGCTAATGAGCAGATCACTTTGATGGATAGCCATATTTGCTACGTATGTTCCGTGCATGCCTGCCATTCCTAAAAATAGTTCATGTTCTCCTGGAAAAGCACCAAGCCCAAGTAACGTACTTGCAACCGGAATACGCATTTTTTCAGCATATTCAAATAATTCATCGTAAGCATGTGCATGAAGAACGCCAGCCCCCGATAAAATACATGGCTTTTTCGCTTCCGCAACAGCTTCAGCAAGCTTTCTTATTTGCAATTTATTTGGTACTACCGTCGGTTGATAACCTGGTAAATCGACTTCCTTGTCATAATCAAAGAAACCTGTCGCCACCGAAACATCCTTAGGTAAATCAATAAGGACTGGACCCGGTCGCCCTGTTGTTGCAATGTGGAATGCTTCCTTCATAATTCTCGGAAGGTCTTCTATTGTTCTTACTTGAAAGTTATGTTTTGTAATTGGCATTGTAATCCCAATCATATCTGCTTCTTGAAAGGCATCTGTTCCAATGACCGAAGTAGCAACTTGACCTGTGATCACAACAAGTGGTAAAGAATCAATCAACGCATCGGCAATTCCTGTAACTACATTTGTAGCCCCTGGGCCTGATGTAACAATACATACTCCTGGTTTTCCTGAAACTCTTGCGTACCCTTCTGCAGCGTGAATAGCTCCTTGTTCATGGCGAGCTAGAATATGACGAATACCTGATTTATAGATTTCATCATATGTCGGTAGAATTGCCCCGCCTGGATAGCCAAAGATAACATCTACACCTTCTTTAGCTAAAGCTTTAATCAACATGCTAGACCCTGAAACTGGCTGCTTCTCCTCTACTACATTTAGCTCTTTGTTTCTCAACTTGGTACTCACTTTTTCTTCCTCCCTACTACCAGTTGATTTTTTAATTCATATTTAAAAATTTATATATTTTAAGAAAGAAAAAACCTTTCTTATTACCAAATAAAAAACACCTTCTCACCCCATCATGAACCTATTGGTCCTACTAGAAGGGGTGAAAAGATGTTTTCTTTCCACGGTACCACCCTTTTTTATGACACTTTTACAAATGCCACCTCATGGACGTGAGTATAACCGGACGTCCAGTTTTAATAACGAGTGCAGTGAACACCCGACCAACCCTACTAGCTTACGTTCGAATTGGCACTCCGAGGTGAGTTCATCGAAAGGAGCATCGCCGCCTCTCAGCATAAGCGGCTCTCTGTGGATGCTGATCCTTTTCAACTACTTTTCCTCTTCAACGTTTTTACCTCTATGTTCTTTTTTTCTATTTGTTTATATTTTCATAACCCCGCCAGTATTGGCAGATGTGACAAGCTTTGAATAACGAGCGAGATAACCTTTTTTAATTTTAGGTTCAGGCTCTTTCCAATTTTCTCTTCTATTAGCTAATTCCTTGTCATCGACATTTAATGTGATAGAACGATTTGTTAAATCAAGAGTAATCGTATCTCCATTTTCAACAAAAGCAATCGGTCCGCCTTCAGCAGCTTCTGGACTAATATGGCCGATTGAAATTCCTCTTGAAGCACCAGAAAAACGTCCGTCTGTAATGAGAGCAACCTTTGTACCTAGACCGCGTCCAACAATCGATGAAGTCGGCGCTAGCATTTCTGGCATTCCCGGACCACCTTTAGGGCCTTCATAACGAATGACCACGACATGACCAGCTTTTACATCCCCATTATTGATCCCTTCAAGTGCTTCCTCTTGTGAGTTGTAGACGATTGCTTCACCTTCAAACACTTTAATCGACGGATCAACTGCCCCTACTTTTATAACTCCACCATCTGGAGCTAGGTTCCCAAATAGGACGGATAATCCACCTACAGGACTATAAGGGTTATCTTTTCGGCGAATGACATCATCATTCGTAATTTCAGCATCCTTAACTGTTTCATAAATCGTTTTACCTGAAATCGTAATACGATTAGGATGAATAGCTCCTTCAATTTCACATAGTTCCTTAATAATTGCACTTACTCCTCCAGCTTTATGAACGTCGTCCATTGAATAATCTGAGGCAGGACTAATTTTACTTAAATAAGGAACTCTTTCTGCTACTTTGTTAATATCATTTATGTTGTATTCTATTTCAGCTTCATTAGCGATGGCTAATATGTGTAATACTGTATTTGTAGAACCACCCATCGCCATATCTAACGCAAATGCATCATCAATTGTTTCTTTCGTAATTATGTCACGTGGACGAATATCTTTTTCAATCAACGTCATCAAGTGCTTCGCAGCGTCTTTAATTAGCTGATGTCTACCTTCTGAAGTTGCAACTAATGTTCCATTTCCAGGTAAAGCAACCCCAAGCATTTCCATTAATGTATTCATTGAATTGGCTGTAAACATCCCTGAACAGGAACCGCATGTTGGACAGGCAGATTGTTCAATCTCTAGTAATTCCTCACGAGACATACTTCCTGAAGCAAATGCTCCAACTCCTTCAAATACGGATGCTAATGATAAACTCTTACCATCCGCCGTTCTACCGGCTTCCATTGGTCCGCCGGAAACGAAGACTGCAGGAACATTCGTACGAACGGCTGCCATCAGCATTCCTGGTGTAATTTTGTCACAGTTTGGAATGTAGAAAACTCCATCAAACCAGTGCGCATTAATGACCGTTTCAGCTGAATCACAGATAATTTCTCTACTTGGTAAGGAGTAGCGCATTCCGATGTGTCCCATTGCAATTCCATCGTCAACACCAATCGTATTGAATTCGAATGGAATACCGCCTGCTTCTCGAATAGCTTGCTTTGCTACTTCAGCAAATTTATTCAAATGCATGTGTCCTGGAATGATATCAACGTAGGAATTACAAACACCGATAAACGGTTTATCCATATCTTCTTCTTTTACCCCAGCTGCTCTTAGTAAGCTTCTATGTGGGGCGCGATCTATGCCTTTTTTAATCATATTACTTCTCATATTTGTCCTCTCCCACATCTATTGTATTTTTTGCTAGTACCTTAACTGTATATTTAGCTGACTTCTACTTGAGAGTTCACTGCTGTGTATACTTTTTCCCCATCTTCTACTACCTTTTTACGGAACGCTTTAAGTAACTTATTAGTCTCTTTACCAGGCTTTCCATCACCAATGACTCTTCCATCTACCTTTACAACTGCAATAACTTCAGCTGCAGTTCCAGTTAAAAAGACTTCATCCGCTACATACACATCGTGCCTTGTGAATGGCTCCTCTTTCACGTCGTACCCAAGGTCTGAAGCGATGTCGATAATGGCATTCCTCGTAATTCCTTCAAGTGCTCCTACATAGCCAGGTGGTGTAAGAATTTTATTTCCTTTAACGATGAATACATTATCAGCAGATCCTTCGGCTACGTATCCTTCATTATTGAGCATTAGTGCTTCACTAACTCCTGCTAACGATGCTTCTATTTTTACTAGAATATTATTTAAGTAATTTAAAGATTTAACCTTAGGACTTAATACATCCGGACGATTTCGTCTTGTCGGAACAGTAACAATTTCTAGACCATTTTCATAAAGCTCTTTCGGGAAGAGTGTTAACTGTTCAGCAATTACTATGACGTTAGGTGTAGGGCATGATGCTGGATCTAACCCTAAATTACCTACTCCTCTTGAAACAACGAGGCGAATGTAAGCATCTTGTAATTCATTTACTTTTATCGTTTCAACGATGATCTGAGTTAACTCCTCGAGTGAATGAGGAATGTTAAGCATAATCGATTTCGCTGAATTATATAGGCGTTCTAAATGTTCTTTTAATTGGAATATGTTACCGTCATAAACACGAATACCTTCAAATACACCATCACCGTATAAAAATCCATGATCGTAAACTGAGATTTTCGCATTATGTTTTTCGACAAATTCCCCGTTTAAATAAATCCATTGCTGACTCATACGAAACACTCCTCTTGATGCTTCCAATTGTTAGAAAATTTAGAATTTTCATCATAGACACGTACACAATTTTGACTTAACAACATGTATAAGTGATTAATTATAAGTGCTTGGAAATTTTCATGCACTGCTTTTGTTAATTTTCTTTTCAAACAATTTTGTATTTGAGGACTATAATACGCTTATTATCAGTGCTGGTCAACCACTTTTTCTAAAATTTTTTGACTATTTTGATTTATGAATATCATTGTATCCGCTTACATCATTACTGCATCTGGATTACGTTAGTTAAACACATTTTTTCTCATTAATTCAAAAGATTTTTCCTGCTTTTGTAATAGGAAATGAAAGAATAGTAAAAACTAGGATCGGTGATGATTATGTTAAAGATAAAATGGAAAACTCAAAAATTGTTCTTTCTAAAAGTCTCTTTACCGAGACTAGCTACGAGAAGAAAAAAACCACCTTATCTGGTACCTGTTAATTTAGAGGAACATAAGTGTAAAAAAGAATGTGAGCGAAAGTTGTATCAAGCCCTGTTCTCTCAAAATTATTATGTAACACCTTATTTAGAATGTGGCCGGTTTGTCATTAATCTAGCACTTATTCCTTTTCGAATAGCGGTCATTGACGAAAAGCAAGCCGGTGATGAAAAATTTGAAAGAGCATTGAAGAAAGATGGTTGGACGGTGATATATTATAACGAAGAAGAATTAAATGAAAATCTAAAATCTACTCTTTTGCAGATCCAACAAGAAGCGAGCAGCTATAGACAATTATTATCATAGGAAAAATGAGTAGCGGATGAGATCGGTTTTCGGACCGGTCTTTTTTCGTGCACTCCTGTAGATAGATACTGATATTGATTAATATCAGTATAAAAAATTAATCAACTCAATAAAAAACATCCATATCTACTGATATGGATGTACTGATTACGTTATGTAGTGGCGTCCCAGGAGAGATTCGAACTCCCGACCGACGGCTTAGAAGGCCGTTGCTCTATCCTGCTGAGCTACTGGGACAGTTTGGAGCGGGTGATGGGAATCGAACCCACGACATCAGCTTGGAAGGCTGAGGTTTTACCATTAAACTACACCCGCAGTTTATTCACTTAAATGTCATGCCTCTTTCTCTTCTAGCATAATCTAAGATGTTTATGCGTCGAGGCAACTCGTCGTTTATTCACAGCCGTTTCGCTCGTGGCTGAGGTTTTACCATTAAACTACACCCGCAGTTTATTCACTTCAAATGTTTTTGCTTTCGTGTAATGTTTGTAACGACAATTATTAATATATAACATTTTGGATCCGATGTCAACTGTTCTTTAGATTTTTTTTTGCATTGGCTGACTTTTGATTTCGGCTGTTCATTCCACGCTATCTAGTATATCATATCTCATAACATTTTATTAGTGTCTCAAAATAATATCAACTAGTCAGCCAATGCTCGCGGTTCATTCTACATCCTTACATGTTATATCGAGTAGATAACTCTTCTACTATATTGCCCTCTATCGTGTAAAACGTTACATCGACTGAGTTCTTATCAATTGTGCATAAGCAATACGTATATTCTTTCCGGTTCCGTGGTAGCCTTAAACTCCCTGGATTAATATAGATAACATCATTTTCTTTAAAAGTAGTTGCTACATGAGAATGCCCGAAACAAACGAGACGCGCCCCTACTTCTTCCGCTCGATAGGTCAGCGGGACATATGTCATTTTTACATTGTAATGATGACCATGGGTTGCATAAAGTAAAATATCGTCTGTTATTTGGATCATCGCATCTTCAGGAAAATCAGTTCCCCAGTCACAATTACCTCTAACCACATTTACTCCCTTGAGTTGTTTTGCGTCCCCTTCTAATTCGGAGTCGCCACAATGGATCATATAATTGACTTCATCGCGATGACGATCAATTACATTTGCTAATTCTGTTTTCCATCCGTGACTATCACTAACAATTAGAATTTTAACCATTAACTCATCTCCCGTCATCGCACCTATCTATTATGAGATCTATTATGAAATCTCTTTCCATTTCTCTTTAAGTTGTTGAAGCGCCTTAGCCCGATGGCTAATCGCATTTTTTTCCTCAGACGTTAATTGTGCCATTGTTTTTTGTTTTTCCACTATGTACATGATTGGATCATAGCCAAACCCATAATCTCCAACTGGTTCTTCTGTTATTTTCCCTTCACAATTCCCTTCAAAACATTCAGTTCGCCCGTCTGGATAAGCTAGTGCAATTGTGCAATGAAATCTTGCTGTTCTTTCACTTTGAGGGATCCCCTTCATTTCTGCTAATACCTTTTTAATATTTTCGGCATCGTTTTTCTCTTCTCCTGCATAGCGGGCTGAATAGATACCCGGTTTTCCATCTAAAGCGTCAACAATCAGCCCTGAATCGTCTGCAATCACCGGCTTTTGAAGAGCGTTTGCGATCGTCTCAGCCTTTAACTTAGCATTTTCAGCAAAAGTTGTACCTGTTTCATCAACTTCTGGCAGGCTAGGATAGTCAAAAAGTGAAGTAACCTTGTAGCCTAGTTCACCTAGGATGGCATCGAACTCTTTTACTTTGCCTTTATTTTTGGTTGCTACAATGATCTCCTTCATTCCGTTACTTCCCCTTTTGGAGCTTCTATTTTCTCTGCTAGCTTATTCGAAATTTCGTTACCGAGTGCCAGCTTCTGTTTTGCAATTAAGTCCTCAATGCCAAGTTCAGCTAAATAAAGTAATTTGTCTAATTGACTTCGTGAAAAAGTCGCTTCTTCTCCAGTTCCTTGAAGTTCTACAAATTCACCTTTACCAGTCATTACTACATTCATATCAACGTCAGCACTAGCATCTTCTTTATAACATAAATCTAATATTTCACCATGCTCATTATCGATTCCTACAGAAACAGCAGCTAAAAAGTCGGTAACTGGTAATTCTGTTAGTTTCTTTTTCTCTACATATTTTTGTAATGCAAGTACCATAGCTACATAAGCACCCGTTATTGCTGCTGTACGTGTACCACCGTCTGCTTGGATAACATCACAATCAATCCATACGGTTCTCTCACCAAGCTTTTCTAAATCTATAACTGTTCGTAATGCTCTGCCTATTAAACGTTGTATTTCCATCGTCCGTCCACTAACTTTTCCTTTTGACGATTCACGAATATTTCTCTGCTCTGTAGCACGTGGTAGCATTGAATACTCAGCTGTAATCCACCCTTTGCCTTGATTTCTCATAAACGGCGGCACACGATCTTCAATCGATGCAGTACAAATTACTTTCGTGTTTCCAAATGCAATAAGTACAGACCCTTCAGGATGCATTAAATAGTCTGTTATAATTTCTACTTTTCTTAATTGATCTTGTTCTCTATTATCAACTCTCATTTGATAAAACCCTCCCTTGAAAAGCCTTACTTATGTAGTATCAACTTTTTCTATCCATTCTATAAGAGGAATGCTCTTATATAGTAAAAAGCTTTAGCCACGTAAAAAGGCAGCAAGTCGCTGCCCCTTTTCGTTACTACTTCGTTATTATAACAAATTTTTCTTCAATCTAATATGATAGTGTATTAAAACTTCCCTGTATTCACATTAACCGGACGTGAAACCGGCTCTGTTAATGGCTCTCCAGATACTTTTAATACTTTTGCTTCACCATTTACTTCGATTGCTACTTTTTCAACACCAGGTTGTTCTGTTAAAGACAAGACGATTAAGTTTAATACCTCATCTGAAATCGCTGTGTTTTCCATTTGGTTTAAAATGGCTTCATTAAAATTCAGCGTTACAACACCGTTCTCATATTTCGGACTATCAAGCAATTCTGCTCCGTTGCGAATGTCTGTCAGTAAGTTAGAATAAATAGATGGACCCGCTAGTAGTTGATTAACGACTTCCTTAATTGAGTCATCTGTATTCTTTACTCGTCTCGTTACTGGTACATAATAAGTGTTGTCCCCATTTTGGGCAAGGAAGTAAAGGGTTACCCCTTTACTGTTCACCACATCAGCTACTTCGCTTTTTTCAAGATTAATTCCATTCGCTCGACTATATCCTTCTCCAATTGGAGTATTGCCGACTGGCATCGTTTCCTGATCATACCCATTTATACGAATTTGGACTTTATCTACATTCTCAAATTGAGTCAATGTCCATGTAATTGATTGAAGAATTTGTAATTCTTGTTCGGGATTATATGACTTAAATTCCTCGGAGAAATCAGCTACTGCTGTACGCTCATCTTCTTTAAAATGAACATCTACTTCAGTTCCTGCAGGTAATACCGCTTGGAACCCACTCGGTAATAGATTTGATACCGGCCCGCCATCAACTAAATACTCTAATGATTGTCTAAGGACCCCTTGAGTCTTTGGTAAATCAAATGTTTTTGAAACCACCATTCCATTTTGATCAATTAAATATAGTTCTCTTGTTACCGTTTCAACTGGTCCCTCTTCGGTTTCTGCTTGTTCTTCAATTGGTTGTTCCTCAGAACCAATTAATTCTGTTTCCTCATCTAGCGCTTCTCCCTCATCGACATAATTTATTTGAGGAGTATCCATTTCCTGCATCGCTTTATTTGAGCCAAAGGAACATCCAGATACGACTAACGTTAGAAGAAGCAGCGTTGGGACCCCTGTTTTGAACAATTTCCTCATTCTTTTCCCTCCTAAGGTAGTTTGTACTAGTATGTATACGAGCCTTTTCCAAAAATAGACCATCTTTGTCTACAAATTTAAAACAGGTTTATAAACAAACCTGCTAGAATACGGTTTTCATAAGACAAACATTAAAGAAGTTTTACGTTACAGGAGGAAAATTAACTGCAGGTAACAAGTAGATAAACACAAAATCGCATTGGATTTACGCTCCAATGCGATTTTTTATTACGGGCCTCTATAATTATCCTAAATAGATCGTCTCCACATGATCGAGGTCAATTTTCAGCCAACTGCTAGCGATCTTTTTAAATGTTTCATGATCGCCTGTCGTGTAAAAAATATGAGTCGGTTTCCGATTTTCTTTATAAAGTAAATCTTGATGATATAAGAGCGCACTAACTTCTCGTGCCGTCTCATCACCAGAACTAATTAACGTAATATCATTTCCTACAACACGTTGAATGACCCCGCGCAATAACGGGTAGTGTGTACATCCAAGTATTAACGTATCAAACTTATTAGTCAGTAATGGTTGTAATGTTTCTGAAACGACCCTCACCGCTTCTTCGCCTTTAAAAATCCCTTGTTCTACTAAGGGAACAAAAGGCGGACATGCCATACTTTCAACTGTAATATTACTATTAATATCTTTTAATGCTTTATCATAAGCTTTACTTTGAATCGTTCCTGTAGTTCCAATAACAGCCACATGATCATTTTTCGTTACTTTAAGAGCTGTAATCGCTCCTGGGTGTACAACCCCAATCACAGGTATAGATAGCTTTTCTTTTACTTCGTCTAGGACGACAGCTGTTGCTGTATTACAAGCAATGACGAGCATCTTAATGCGTTCTTTTAATAGACGATCAATCATTTGCCAGGTAAACGTTCGTACTTCTTCTGCGGGTCTTGGTCCGTATGGACAACGAACGGTATCCCCAATATAAACAATTTGTTCTTTCGGTAACTGTCGAAGAATTTCTTTTGCAACGGTTAATCCTCCAAGTCCCGAATCAATAACTCCAATCGGTCTATCCAAAATTCTCCCTCAATTTCTATCTTCTTTTTTCATTAGCTGTTAAGTTCTTTTGCTGAAGATTCCATTTCTTCATGAAGGACATGTAAGTTCTTTTCTAAAAATGCAATATCCTCATCCGAGAAGTTTTGAAGAATATCTTTTAAATAATCTTGTCGTTTCTTAATTACTTCTTGGATAATCGTTTCACCTTTTTCTAATAAGTGAATACGAACGACTCTGCGATCCTTTAGATCTTTCACTCGTTCTACTAATTCATTCTTTTCCATACGATCGACAAGATCTGTTGTCGTACTACAGGCTAAGTGCATTTTATTCGATAAATCACCGATCGTCATATCACCTAATTCATTTAACCATTGTAAAGCAACGAATTGAGGTGGTGTGATCGGAAACTGATTTAGAATAACACGACCTTTTTGTTTAATGATTTGTGCTATTTTTCTTAACGACTTTTCAATATGTTCTACTTGTTCAAATTCTGCCATCATCTTCCCTCCTGTGTATGAATTCTATATATACTAGGTATTTTTTTATATTATCTTATTTATTTTCCCTGTTTTCCTATAGAATTGCAATAGAAAAACATTAAGAAATGTGAAGAAGAGTTGTCGAAAGACAACTCTTCTTTGAACTATTATAGACTGCCAAACCTAGTCTTAACCGCTTCTTGGACTTCTTCTGATGTATTTTTCATTAACATTTCTTTTGCGAAACTTTCTAATTCTTGCTTAGATAATTTGGCCATTTGACTTCGAGCTGGTAAAACAGATGTTGCACTCATACTAAATTCATCAAGTCCTAATCCTAAAAGAATTGGAATTGCAATTTCGTCTCCAGCCATTTCACCGCACATACCTGCCCACTTTCCTTCCTTGTGAGCCGCTTCAATCACCATGTTTACGAGACGAAGGATTGCTGGGTGATATGGTTGATACAAGTAAGAAACTTGTTCATTCATTCGGTCTGCTGCCATCGTGTATTGAATTAAGTCATTGGTCCCAACACTGAAGAAATCAACTTCTTTAGCAAAGAGATCAGCAATGACAGCTGTTGAAGGGATTTCTACCATCATCCCTACTTCAATAGAGTCAGAAACTTGTTGACCTTCATTTAGAAGATTTTGTTTTTCTTCCTCTAAAATTGCTTTCGCTTGTCGTAATTCTTCAAGCGCAGCGATCATCGGAAACATAATCTTTAAGTTCCCAAATGTACTCGCTCGAAGTAATGCACGAAGTTGCGTACGGAATATGTCCTGATGCTCCAAGCACAGTCTAATCGCACGGAAACCAAGAAATGGATTCATTTCTTTAGGAAGCTCTAAGTATGGAAGTTCTTTGTCTCCACCGATATCAAGGGTACGAATTACGACAGGCTTGCCTTCCATTCTTTCTAATACCGTTTTATAAGCATTATACTGTTCCTCTTCTGTTGGCAATTGGTCTCGTCCCATATAAAGAAACTCAGTTCGGTATAAGCCGATTCCTTCAGCACCATTATTAATTACGCCTGTAAGATCGTCTGGTGTACCGATATTAGCTGCTAATTCTACATGATGCCCATCAATTGTTTTCGTTGTTTCGTTAACAAGTTTAGCCCACTCTAACTTTTGTTGTTCATACGATTCTTTTTTCTGTTCATACGCTTGCATTGTTTCATTATCTGGTTGAACGATAACGACACCTTCTAGTCCATCGATAATAATAGTATCACCATTCTGGATAGAAGATGTTGCCTCTTTCGTTCCTACAATCGCAGGAATTTCCATCGATCGAGCCATGATTGCTGAATGAGATGTACGTCCACCGATATCAGCAGCAAACCCTTTAACAAACTTCGGATTTAATTGCGCTGTGTCTGAAGGTGTTAAGTCTTTTGCAATAATAATCGTTTCTTCATCAATCGCAGCTAACGATTTCATTTGGATCCCAAGTAAGTAACCTAGCACTCGCTTGGAAACATCTCGGATATCGGCTGCACGTTCTTTCATATATTCATTATCCATCGATTCAAACATTGAAATAAATGTTTGCGAAACGTCATGGACGGCACTTTCTGCATTCACTTTTTCATTATCAATATGAGCTTGCATACCGCCGATGAATTCTGGATCACTTAACACAAGAAGGTGAGCAGCGAATATCGCTGCTTCTTCTTCTCCTAGATCAACTTCTGCTTTTTCTTTAATCTGAGCTAGGTCCGCTTTCGCTTTCTCTAGCGCAGTTTCAAGTCGTTCTTTTTCAGCTGCAGGGTCAGTATCTGTTATTTTCTCAAAGGAATAGTCAGGCTCTTCCAATATATATGCGGTTGCTATTGCAATTCCAGCTGACGCAGCTATCCCTGAAATTTGTTTCATTATTCTCCTAACCCTTCCTTGATTACAGCTTCTAATGCTTGTAATGCATCATTTTCATCTGAACCTTCTGCTTTAATTGTTACTTCTGCTCCTTGTCCAACGCCTAGAGACATTACACCCATAATGGACTTTAAGTTCACTGACTTTCCTTTATATTCTAAGTTAATATCTGAAGAAAATTGTCCTGCTTTATTTACTAGTTGAGTTGCTGGTCTTGCATGAATTCCTGTTTCTGCTGTAATTTTAAATGTTTTTTCTACCATGAGATCTACCTCTTTCTCTAAAATATAATTTATTTATTTTTAATGGAAACTAATCCAGTTTCTCCAAGTTCAACTGCTGCTTTTTCTTGCAGGCTGATTATTTCGTTTTCTTTTAAGTTGGTGAATACAATCGGTGTAATCGTTGATGAGGCTTTTTGTTCGATTAAGGCTAAATCCATTGTAACCAGTTTTTGACCTTGTTCGATTTCATCACCTTCTGAAACGAATACTTCAAAGCCTTCTCCATTCATTTGAACAGTATCAATACCTATGTGAATTAGAATTTCATGACCAGTATGAGCTAAAATTCCAATGGCATGCTTTGTTGGGAAAACATTAATAATTTTTCCGGCCACAGGTGAGACTACGAGTCCTTCAGTAGGTGCGATCGCAAAGCCATCTCCCATCATCTTTTCTGCAAACACTTTATCAGGAACTTCTGTAATAGGTAAGAGCTTACCTTTTATAGGTGTAGCCACCTGTAATCTACCTTCTTCGTCGGCAGACTCACTGTTTGATTGCGGGATGACCTTCGTTTCATCAACTTCTTGATCATCGATATCTTGCATTACTTCTTTACCATCAATCAAATCTTTAATCTGTCCTTTTAACGCGTCGGATTGTGTGCCAAAGATCGCTTGTATATTATTACCCATTTCGAGGACACCTGAAGCCCCTAATTTTTTCAATTGAGAGCTATCTACTTCTGCAGGGTCTTTTACCGATACCCGAAGCCTAGTAATACAAGCATCTAACGCTGTAATATTATTCTTCCCACCTAGAGCATGTAATACATTTTTAGCTAACTCTGATTTTTTTCCTTTTGATGGCGTATCGCTTACTTGTTCCTCTGGTTCTCGTCCTGGCGTTCTTAAGTTCCACTTTCGTATTGCAAAACGGAACCCGAAATAGTATATGAATGCAAATCCAATCCCCACTGGAATGATCATCCAAGAATTTGTTGATAATCCCCAATAAAGCACATAATCAATAAATCCACCGGAGAATGTAAATCCTGCTTTAACACCTAGCAAGTCCATAATAACGAATGAAAAACCTGCAAATACACAGTGGATTAAAAATAGGACCGGTGCAACAAATAGAAATGCGAACTCAATCGGTTCTGTAATACCTGTCAAAAAGCTCGTCAACGCGGCTGATGCCATAATACCTGCGACTGCTTTCTTTCGCTCTGGTCTTGCTTCGTGATAAATCGCTAATGCTGCAGCTGGAAGACCAAACAACATAAACGGGAATAAACCTGCCATAAATGTTCCTGCTGTAGGATCTCCTGCAAAGAAACGAGTCATATCTCCTCTAACAACATCTCCAGCAGCAGTTGTAAACGTTCCAAACTCGAACCAAAACGGTTGATAAAAGATATGGTGTAAGCCGAATGGAATTAGTGCTCTTTGCGTAAAGCCGAATACAAAAGCTGCAACCGTTGTTCCTGTTTCCGTCGCTAAATGAGAGAACCAATCAATCACTCCTTGAATTGGCGGCCAAATGAATACAAAAGCGATACCTAATAAAACAGCTGTAGCTGCTGTAATTATTGGAACAAATCTTTTACCGGCAAAAAATCCTAAAAACGGTGGCAACTCTATATTATAGAATCGTTTATAAAGAGTTGCAGCTACAAGACCCATTATAATACCACCGAAGACACCTGTTTGTAGGGTCTCAATTCCAAGTACTGTAACTGTTTCAGCACCGTAGTATCCAGCCATTATACCTAACGTAGTATTCATAACAAGGTAACCAATAACAGCCGCTAACCCTGCAACACCATCACCATCTGCTAAACCAATGGCAACACCAACCGCAAATAAAAGCGCTAAATTACCGAAAATGACGCCACCTGCCTCGGCCATGATTGGAATGTTTAAAACATTTTCATGCCCTAGCCCCAGTAATAAACCGGCTGCAGGTAGTACGGATACAGGTGTCATTAGTGCACGACCAACACGCTGTAACGTTCCAAATGCCTTTTTGAACATACTCTCACTCCTTTATGTCGTATCTAGTTGTTTGAGATCATCCACACCTAAAGTAATCGTTTTCACTGATCCAGCTCATTCTTCTATGTAAAAACAAAAAAGACATGAATAAAAGAAAGCATACGAGCGAGCCAGGGAATCCTATGGATAGATTGCCCAAGTTCTACTTCATATACACTTCTTTTACTCATGCCTGATCGTATCAGTAACACGTAAATAGAGTGTGTTAAACTATTTATTTTTGAGTAAGCCTTTGCAAATGCATCGCTAAGTATACTGCTTCCGCATCAGCAACGGGTAATTGATAATGAGTTTGAATGATCTTAATCAACTTCCAAGCAAGATTATAGCATAGTGGATACTCTTGCTTCAATAGTGTCACAAATTTTTCATTTAATTCTACCGTTTCATGATGAAGCACACGATCTAGGACGTGACGAAGATGAATAACAAGCCGCGAGTATTGAAGAGAATTCTTCTCTATTTGAACTTTTAAACCTGTTTCTATGAGATTTATTAACTTTTTTAAAAGTAATGCATCATCTTTTATTTCGGATAAAGGTTTATTCTCTAACGCACTATGAATATGCAGCGTAACAAAACCAATTTCGTCTTTTGGCAATGAAATCTCTAATTGTTGATTAATCAGATTGATTACTTGTTCTGCAATTTGAAATTCGACTGGGTACATCGACTTTGTTTCAGTTAAAAAAGGGTTTGTAATGACAATTCCTTGTTCTAACCTCCGAATAGCAAACGCAATATGGTCAGTTAACGCGATATGAATATGCTCATTTAACTTTTGATCTAGCCTCCTGCTTATTAAAACGATCGCATCATTGATTGTTTCCATAATGGAATCGTCAATTTGCAATAACAATTGTTTATACTCTTCTTGTTGTTGTTCATTTACGAGTTGAAAAAGTTGATCAATATTTTGCTGGTCAATCAGGTCCCCTTGTTTTTTTCCAAATCCCAGACCTTTCCCGATGATTATCATTTCTTCATTTATTGTATTAAGCGCTATGACTACATTATTATTTAAAACTTTTTTAATCTTGTACGTTCCCCTCATTTGGCTTTTCCTTTCTAAATAGCTTCGTAAGTCATCGTAATCTGCAACATCTATTTTTTCAAGTATAACGTTTCTAAAAGTGAGACAAAATAGAAAGGAAAATTTTAGCGTGATAGTATTTTATTCCGTTAATGACATTATTTATGTTTTTTATTATTAGTGTCAGTTTAAAAAGGAGGATTTTCAGTGGAATTAGGTACTGCCAAAGTAGAAACAAATAGAAAAAAGAAAAGTGTCGTCTGGGACTGGCTGACAACTGTTGACCACAAAAAAATCGGTGTCATGTACTTAATTGCTGGGACATTATTTTTTGTGAAAGCAGGTGTTATGGCCTTACTGATTCGTATACAGCTGATGTACCCAGAAAGTTTATTTATCAGCGGTCAGACGTACAATGAAATCTTAACGATGCATGGGACTATAATGCTCTTTTTTGCCGCCACCCCAATTATATTAGGGTTTATGAATTTCATCGTCCCTTTACAGATTGGTGCGAGAGACGTCGCGTTTCCATTCGTTAACGCGCTTGGATTTTGGATCTTCTTTTTTGGGGCAAGTTTGATGAGTTTAACGTGGTTTTTTGGCGGTGGTCCTGATGCTGGTTGGACGGCATATGTACCGCTATCAGGAAGAGATTACGCTGGGATTGGGTTAGATTTCTATGTACTCGGTCTACAAGTAAGTGGAATAGGTACATTAGTAGCCGCCATCAATTTTTTAGTTACCATTATTAATATGCGTGCTCCTGGAATGACTTTAATGCGAATGCCTTTATTTGTTTGGACGACATTTGTTGTATCGACTTTAATTTTATTTGCATTTACTCCATTAGCAGGTGGTTTATTATTACTTATGTTAGATCGTCTGTTCGGTGCCCAATTTTTTATGCCTGATATGAGCGGTAATGTTATCATCTGGCAGCATATCTTCTGGATCTTTGGACACCCGGAAGTTTACATTTTAGTTCTGCCTGCTTTCGGGATCGTCTCAGAAGTAATCCCTGCGTTTTCAAGAAAACGATTATTCGGGTATACAACGATGGTATTTGCAACGATCTTAATTGCGTTTCTCGGGTTTATGGTTTGGGCCCATCATATGTTTACCGTTGGGATGGGACCAATTGCGAACTCGATTTTTGCGATATCAACGATGCTCATTGCTGTACCGACTGGTGTAAAAGTATTTAACTGGTTATTTACGATGTGGGGCGGTAAAATAACGTTTAACACAGCCATGTTGTTTGCTTCTTCATTCGTTCCGACGTTTGTCCTCGGTGGAGTTACCGGTGTCATGGTCGCAATGGCTCCTGTTACGCAGTTATACCACGACAGTTACTTTGTCGTTGCCCACTTCCATTACGTTATTGTTGGAGGTATTATTTTAGGACTGTTCGCTGGCCTATTTTATTGGTACCCAAAAATGTTTGGACATCGCTTAAATGAGACACTCGGGAAATTGATGTTCTGGATTTTCTTTATTGGCTTTCATTTAACTTTCTTTGTTCAACATATTCTTGGGGTCATCGGAATGCCTCGCCGTGTCTACACTTACCTTGGCGACCAAGGCTGGGACGGAATGAATTACATTAGTTCGATTGGAACCTACTTTATGTCAGTAGGAGTGATCTTACTAGTCATTAATATCATTTATTCTGCTTATAAAGGAGAGCGTATCAGTAACGGAGATCCATGGGATGGAAGAACACTGGAATGGTCCACTCCAAACCCGGTCCCAGAATATAACTTTGCGCAAACACCGCAAGTCCGTTCACTAGATCCTTTATTTTATGAGAAAGTACATGGAAACGGCAAGATGAAGCCTGCTGAACCGTTGCAAGACATTCATATGCCAAATGGTTCAATACTGCCGTTCATTATGTCTGTCGGATTATTTTTCATGGGGTTTGGTTTTATTATGATCAATATGAACAATCCTTGGGTTAACCCTTACCTTGTAGTGGCATTAGGTTCTGTTCTAACTTTCGGTGCAATGATCGTTCGCTCGGTTAAAGAGGACCACGGGTTTTATATCCCTAAAGAAGAAATTAAAGAAGAAGAAATGGGTTAATAATTCCCCCACTTTCGTGCCCGAAAAGTGAGGGAGTGTATCACAGGTATAACAATATTTACTTACTACCCTTCATGTAAAAAATAAAGAAGCTGACTCAGATTAGTGTCTAATGAAAAGCTCCATAGCAATATATAGCCTACTATTAAAGTAGGCTATATATTGAGTGGCTATAACACTTAAGAGTCAGCTTCATTTCAATTAAATCTCAAGTTCACCTAGTCGTACTAACTCGATCACTGCCTGGGAGCGCCCCTTAACCCCAAGCTTCTGCATCGTGTTTGAAATGTGATTGCGAACTGTCTTTTCACTAATGAAAAGCTGCTGAGCAATTTCTTTCGTAGTTTTGTCTTGAACCAATAGCTCAAATACTTCTCGTTCCCTTTTTGTAAGTAAAGGTTTTGGTCCGTATTCTGCTCCTTTCAATGAATTCACCCCTTCTTGCTCAGGCTGTACACCAAAGAGGCTTCAGATAAGAGAAATCCAAACGCGAAAAGGTTCAGGTAGACTCTTACAGAAGGTATTTAGTCAAAATATTATATGTACTGTACATTGACCTTGTGAATTCATATAGCCTTAAAGTGTTATTAAACCTCTATTTTTTTTCGAGCCGACTTCATTTTTTCAATCATTTGGTCTGTCCATTCCACAGGTTTTCCAGTTTGTTTGGAAATTTGAACAATTCTACCTCTTCCCGTAATACAGATATCTCCTTTTTCATTCTTAACCATATAATGCAAATCAACCGAAGTGTTTCCAATATGATGAGCTGTGACGTAAACTTTTAACTGTTCATCAAAAAATACTTGCTTAATATAATTACACTGAAGATCAGCCGTGACGATAATACAATCATTTTCTTTTTTCATCCATTCGCTCATCAAACCTAATGATTTAAAATATTCTATTCTTGCTTCTTCAAAATAAACAAACACTCTTGTATTGTTTAAATGTCCAAACGCATCTGTCTCAGAAAAACGAACTTTAATAGGACAGTAGTATGAAAATGTTTGTTCCCACTCTTTGATATTTTCAATATAAGGAATACTTGCCATTTGATTTACCTCAACTTTCTAATTTACCTTTTTATTTTTTTAATATATCTTTATTTTTCTGCTATATGGAATTTTAGCATAATTATGCAAAAACACAAAGTAGCAATCATAAGATGATACATAAAAAAAGGCTCTCCTGTAGGTAAGGAGAGCCTTCTTGGTGTTATTAATAGCTTCCGAAGAAGTTTTTGAATGATTGGATCGTTGTTGAACGGTTAAGAGCTGCGATAGAAGTTGTTAATGGAATACCTTTTGGACAAGACTGAACACAGTTTTGTGAGTTACCGCAGTTAGCAAGTCCGCCATCTCCCATAATTGTTTCTAAACGCTCTTCTTTGTTCATCTCCCCTGTTGGGTGAGCATTGAATAATCGAACTTGAGATAATGGTGCTGGTCCGATGAAATCTGATTTACTGTTTACATTCGGACAAGACTCTAAACATACACCACAAGTCATACATTTTGAAAGTTCATACGCCCATTGACGTTTTGTTTCCGGCATACGTGGTCCAGGACCTAAATCGTATGTTCCATCAATTGGAATCCATGCTTTAACTTTCTTAAGTGAGTCGAACATACGACTACGGTCAATGACTAAGTCACGAACGACAGGGAAAGTTTTCATCGGTTCAACACGAATCGGTTGTTCTAATTGATCAACAAGAGCTGTACACGATTGGCGAGGCTTTCCGTTGATTACCATTGAACATGCTCCACAGACTTCTTCTAAGCAGTTCATTTCCCAGTTTACTGGTGTCGTATTTTCCCCTTTTGTATTTACTGGATTACGACGAATTTCCATAAGAGCCGAAATAACGTTCATATTTGGACGATATGGAACTTCAAATTCCTCTTGATAAGGGGCGCTGTTAGGATCTTCTTGACGAGTTACAATAAATTTTATAATTTTGTTTTCACTCATGATTTAGCAGCTCCTTGTTTTTTCGACGTATAGTCACGTTTACGTGGTGGAATTAAAGAAACGTCAATATCTTCGTAATGGAATTCAGGGTTACCAGTAGAAGCATTGTATTTAGCCATTGTTGTCTTCATGAATTCTTCGTCATTACGCTCTGGGAACTCAGGTTTATAGTGCGCTCCACGACTTTCGTTACGGTTGTAAGCACCTAGTGTAATTACACGGCCTAGGTTTAACATACCTTTTAATTGACGTGTAAATGAAGCACCTTGGTTACTCCACTTCGCTGTATCAATAATATTAATGTTGTTATAACGTTCCATTAATTCTTGGATCTTTTCATCGGTTTTTAATAACTTGTCATTGTGACGAACAACTGTAACGTTGTCAGTCATCCACTCACCAAGCTCTTTATGAAGAACATACGCGTTTTCTTTACCATCCATTTTTAGAATGTTATCGTAGCGCTCTTGTTCTTTCTTCTTCTCATCTTCAAATACGCTTGAAGAAACTGCATCAGCAGACTTTTCTAAGCCTTTGATATATTCAACTGCGTTAGGTCCTGCAACCATACCGCCATAAATAGCTGATAATAATGAGTTAGCACCTAAACGGTTGGCACCATGTTGTGAATAATCACACTCACCCGCAGCAAATAGACCCGGGATATTTGTCATTTGGTTGTAATCAACCCACATACCACCCATTGAATAGTGAACCGCAGGGAAAATTTTCATTGGTACTTTACGAGGGTCATCACCCATGAACTTTTCATAAATCTCGATGATACCACCAAGTTTAATATCAAGTTCCTTTGGATCTTTATGAGAAAGATCTAAATAAACCATGTTTTCGCCGTTAATACCTAGTTTTTGCTCAACACAAACATCGAAGATTTCACGTGTTGCGATATCACGCGGTACTAGATTACCGTATGCAGGATATTTCTCTTCAAGGAAATACCATGGTTTACCATCTTTATATGTCCAAACTCGTCCACCTTCTCCACGTGCTGACTCACTCATTAAACGAAGTTTGTCATCACCAGGGATTGCTGTTGGGTGGATTTGAATAAACTCGCCATTTGCATAATATACTCCTTGCTCATATAAAGAAGCAGCAGCATATCCAGTGTTAATAACTGAGTTAGTAGATTTACCAAAGATAATACCAGGACCACCAGTAGCCATGATTACTGCATCAGCTGCAAAGTGATGGATTTCCATCGTCTTTAAGTCTTGTGCAGTAATCCCGCGACAGACGCCTTCGTCATCCTTAATAGCAGATAAGAATTCCCAGCCTTCATATTTTGTTACAAGACCAGCAACTTCCCAACGACGTACTTGCTCATCTAGTGCATATAGTAACTGTTGTCCAGTCGTTGCACCTGAGAACGCTGTACGGTGATGCTGAGTACCACCAAAGCGGCGGAAATCTAGTAATCCTTCTGGAGTACGGTTAAACATTACACCCATGCGGTCCATTAAGTGAATAATTCCAGGAGCCGCCTCACACATTGCTTTTACTGGTGGTTGGTTTGCTAAGAAGTCTCCACCGTAAACTGTGTCATCAAAGTGTTCCCAAGGTGAGTCACCTTCACCTTTTGTATTTACAGCACCATTAATTCCACCTTGCGCACATACTGAGTGAGAACGTTTAACTGGAACTAATGAAAATAAATCGACTGGTACGCCTGCTTCTGCAGCTTTAATAGTTGCCATTAATCCGGCTAATCCACCACCGACAACAATAACTCTTCCTTTACTCATAATCGCTCACTCCTTAAATGTTTGCTAGTTCTGGATTAATAAATGCTAAGATTGCACGAACACCTACCCAAGTAAGGGCTACAAAAATACCGATTGTTACGTAAGTAGAGATAACTTGCGAACGAGGAGTAACTGTAATACCCCAAGAAACAGCAAATGACCATAATCCATTCGCAAAATGGAAGATCGTAGCGATAACACCAACAAAGTAGAACACTAGCATAAACGGACTACTTAAGATATCCGCCATCATATTATAATTAACTTCAGCGCCAAACGCTGCTTGAATACGAGTTTCGTAAACATGCCATACAACGAAGACTAACGTAATGACCCCCGTCCAACGTTGTAAAACAAACATCCAGTTACGGAAAAATCCGTAATTATTTACATTATTTCTAGCTTGAAAAGCAATATAAAGTCCATAAATTGCATGATAAAGTAATGGGATAAAGATTAAGAAAATCTCTAAAAAATAACGAAATGGAAGATTTTCCATGAAGTGCGCTACTTCGTTGAAAGCACTAGCACCTCTAGTAGCAAAATGGTTAATAACTAAGTGTTGAACTAAGAATAATCCAACTGGAATGACACCCAATAACGAGTGCAGCTTCCGATTCATAAACTCTCGATTTCCAGCCATACAAATGTCCCCCCACAAATTTTTTTGACTTTTAGCACCTTGTTCTCTAGTTATCTCTTTTCTTTTCGCTTATAATGCTGTACCTCCCTATCCTGTTTTCGTAAAGCATTAATAAGATAAAATATGAAACTTTAGTAAAGTTTCTGTGAATATATTGCGACAAATTCATTTTACTCCCATCGACTTATATCGTCAAGAAAACGTATACAGGATATATTCAAAAAATTCAAATTTAACACCAGTTTAACTAGAATATATATTATTAATGAATGATTTACTAGAAAATACACCTCGTTCATTGAATATTATAGGGGTTTCTTATAATATTTTCTCATATTTTGCGTAAATTGTAATGAAAAATATGAAAATAGTCTTAAATTTCATAACCTACTAAGTTAAGGAAACTTTTAATAGTAAGGATCATGTTTTGTATTGATCTTCTTTTTGCGGTTCAGTCGTAAACTGCGCTAATGCTGTGCTTTTGCGAAACTAAACGAAATAGGCAATATGCGATGGCCAAACATTAAATCTTATAGAAACAATCAAATAAAAGAGCCAAGCAAAGCCTGGCTCTCAAACTCTTCTCTCTTCTACACAACGTAAAGCTGTTCGGTTTCAGGTTGGAAAACGATAACCTGATGCTATTAACCGATAATAATTCGCTCAGTTGGATATTTATAATGACTTTTTGTTTCCTTACGTCGGATGGAGAATAGGAACGCTACTAAACCCACCCTACCGATAAACATTAAAATCATTAGAATAAACTGACTGGCTAGATTTAAGTCAGCTGTTATCCCCATCGACAACCCGCATGTACCGAACGCAGAGGCTGTTTCAAAGATAATCGCCATCAATGGGACTTTACCGCCTTCAAATGCTGAGATCAAAATGACTGCACTAAACAACAGCAGTATAAAAACACTTAATACAATGAAAGATTTTTGACGGTCTTCAGGATGAATTTCTCTGCCAAAAACCTTTACATCTGATTTACCTAAAGCAAAGCTCCAAATCGTTAAGAACATAACCGCAAGAGTCGTAGTACGTATTCCACCACCTACAGAAGAAGGACTTGCTCCTATAATCATCAGACCGGAAATAAATAGGAGCGTGGCTATGCTTAATTCCGATACATCCATCGTTGCTAGACCACCACTACGTGACGTTGCTGAGTTAAATAAAGAATAAAATAATTGCTGGTGCCATGCGAGCCCTTCATAAAAATGACCTAGCTCAAGCAGCCATATGCCAATAACACCAACCAGAAAAACCGCAAAATAAGTTGTTGTCGTGATTTTCGTAAATAAACTAAATTTGAAGTTTGGATTTTCTTTTGAAAAATATTCTTTTACTTCTAACAAGACCGGGAAACCAATAGCCCCCGCGAAAATTAATAAAATAACAACTAGTTGAACATAATAGTCATTCGCAAAAGGAATTAAAGATTGACCTGTAATATCAAAACCAGCATTTGTAAATGCACTTAATGCTGCAAACGCTCCTTGATAATACGCTTCCCCAATCGTATCAAAGTATCTTATATAATATGTACCAAGAATAAGGGCACCAATTAGCTCAATGATTAATGCGACAAATAAGATCCCCCTCATTAAATTCACAAGACCTGAAAATGTATTTTGATTTTGGTCGACCATGATGAGCATACGCTGGGATAAGATGATCTTTCTTCCAAATAACATCCACACGAACGTTCCTAGTGTCATAATACCTATTCCACCTAACTGGATCGCCAGCGCTAAGAAAAAAATTCCAAAATAACTGTATGTTTCTGAGACATTGACGACGGTTAACCCTGTTACGCTAACCGCGCTAACAGAAGTGAACAATGCCTCTGAAAATTTAAGAGTTACACCTTCCTGATGAGATATGGGAAGATACAAAAGGATACTGAAAACAATCATTGCAATAACATACGATAATAAAATAATTCGAAAAGGTGTTAGAAACTGGTTAAGCGCTAATTTCATAAATTTACCTCCGCTTCGTTCGCGGTTTAGTATACATGATTAATTTTATAAAGTAAATTTAAAATCCAACAAATTGAACATAGAGAAAAACAAAATGTGTGATTATAATAAATGATAAGAGAGGAGTTACATAAATGAAGAAAACCGAGCAAACTATACAAAAGAGTGAACAGGTGATTCCTCTATTTGGACACCATTTAATACGAAATGTTCTCATGTCTGATTTATTAGGTAAAGATCATGAAAATATCTTATATTGGGCTGGGAAAAATATTGCAAGACAGTATCCAAGAGAAAATATGGACGATATTATTGAGTTTTTCTCTACCATTGGTTGGGGAAGCATAACTCTCACTAAAGAAAAAAAGGATGAACTCATTTTAGAACTTGTTTCCCCTTTTCATCTGGAGAGAGTCCCTGTTACTTATCAACTAGAAGCAGGCTTTTTAGCGGAACAAATTGAAAACCAAAAGAAACTTATCACCGAAGCGATTGTTCAAGAAAAAAAAGATAAGGCACTCATAACATTAAAGTGGGATTTAAAGGACCCTGTATAGGGAAGGCGCATTCGGCCGTTTGGCGTCGATTCAAAGGTGAGCCTTTATATTGTTTCGATTGTAGCGTTTTTGAATGCAGCGCTTTGAATGCAGTGCGCGTTTTAAATGCAGTGCGCTTCGAAATTTAATTGAGCGGACTCACAGGCCCTTATTCCTGTCGAATGTGTAGTATTTATTAATTTAGAGGACTCAGAAGCCCTTATTTACTACTATTTGTGATATTTATCAGTGATTTGGACTAGATAAGGGCCTGTGAGTCCGGGAAATATCCAAACATGATGGTTTTCGCTAAAATAAGGGCCTCTCAGTCCGCAAAAAAATAAGCACTATTAAAAGTCCCCACTTAATGTCATAAAGACGATCAAGTGAGGACTCTTTATAAGGAAACTTTTTATACAGTTACTTCTTGCTCTTCTAATTGAAAGGCTCTATGAAGTGCCTCTACAGCAGGAACCATAATCTCCTCTTCAACTAAGGCTGAAACTTTAATTTCTGATGTACTAACCATCTTAATGAGAATTTCATTTTCAGCTAGAATTTTGAACATTTGCGCTGCAACCCCCGGATTGGAAACCATCCCTGATCCGATAATGGATACTTTTGCAAGATCACCTTCATGTGTTAATTCTGTAAACTGAAGCTGCTCTTTATGGTTATCTAAAACTTCTAATGCTTCTTCTAATGAAGAGCGACTTGTTGAGAAAGAAATGCTTGTTTTTTCTTCAGCTGTTTGGTTTTGAATAATAATATCTACATTTATACCGTGTTCAGATAATAAGCTAAATACATTTGAAAGTGTTTCGATTTGATTAGGTAACCCTGAAACAGTGATTTTCGTTACATCGTTTTCAAATGCAATCCCGCGTACAATTAAATTTTGCTCCATTGAAACTTCCTCCTCGATTAACGTACCTACTTCCTCAACCATACTTGAGGCAACCATTAATTTCACTTGATAGTTTTTTGCAAACTCCACAGCTCTAGGATGTAAAACACCTGCTCCTAAATTAGCCATTTCTAACATTTCGTCATAAGAAATCGAATGCAACTTTCTCGCCCCGCTAATGAACCGTGGATCTGTTGTATACACACCTGTCACGTCTGTATAAATATCGCACCGGTCTGCTTTTAATGCAGCTGCGAGCGCAACAGCAGTTGTATCCGAGCCGCCTCTACCTAGCGTTGTAATTTCGCCGTCATGTGTCGCACCTTGAAATCCTGCCACAATCACAACATTCCCTAAGGATAACTGCGATTGAATTTTTTCCGTTTGAATATCCAAAATTCGTGCATTACTATGACTGTCTTCCGTCACGATGCCAGCTTGCCATCCAGTGTAAGATGTCGCTCCCAGGCCTCTTTTTTGAAGTGCCATAGCAAGTAAAGAAATGGTTATTTGCTCACCAGTTGTAAGAAGCATATCCATTTCACGTTTGCTTGGTTTATCCGATATTTCACTTGCTAACTTAACGAGTTGGTCCGTTGTTTTCCCCATTGCTGAAACGACAACAACTACTTGATGTCCTTGTGCTACTGTTTTGGCAACACGTCCTGCAACGTGTTCAATTCTTTCGACTGACCCTACAGAGGTGCCACCGTATTTTTGTACTATGATCGCCACTATTTTTCATCCTTTCTTGTAAAGGAGAAAGAAACAAAAAAAGCAACAGAAAGGAAAAGTCCTCACTGTTGCTTGGAATACCAAAAAAGGTAATAGTTGTTCCCTTGCTCCGTGAGATAGTTCTCCACACAACTTTTGGGTTGGTTGCGTGACAGCCTTGTACTTATTCAATACAAGTCCAGCATTAAGAGAGATGAGACTCTCAACACTTCGGCGAATTCCCCTTTCAGCAAAAGTCTATGGAACCCATCTTCCTCACTTTGCCTACTCTTGGTTTTCGCTCCTCTACCACCACTTCAAATTAGAAGTTCGGTATATTAAGTTGTTTTCATTTTAACAGAAGACGTTTATTCTGACAATCACTTTTTATCTTCACTGCTGTTTAATACACGTAGGATTTCTGTTGCCACTTTTTCTGGAATAGCAATCTTTCTAAAGTCTTCGACGTTTGCTTCTTTCATTTTTTTGATCGAACCGAAATGCTTGAGAAGTTTCCGGCGTCTCTTCTCTCCTACTCCAGGAATGTCATCTAAAATAGAAGAAAACATCGTTTTGCTTCGTGCTTGTCTGTGAAAAGTGATCGCAAACCGGTGAACTTCATCTTGTATCCTTTGCAATAGATAAAATTCATGGCTGTCTCTTTGTAATGGGACTACTTCAGGTGGATCTCCCATTAGAAGTTGTGATGTACGGTGCTTTTCATCTTTAGCTAAACCACAAACAGGAATGGAGAGACCAAGCTGATCCTCCAGGACGCTTTGAGCAGTGGCGATTTGCCCTTTTCCTCCATCGATGACAATTAAATCTGGAAATGGACCATTCTCTTTTAACAGCCTTGAATAACGACGGTAAACGACCTCACGCATCGATGCGTAATCATCGGGGCCTTCAACATCTTTTACTTTATACTTTCTGTAATCTTTTTTACTAGGCTTGCCATCTAAAAATGAAATCATCGCTGAGACTGGATCAGTTCCTTGAATGTTCGAGTTATCAAATGCCTCAATCCGGTATGGTGTAGAAATACCTAATGCTTTCCCTAAATTTTCAACCGCTTTTATCGTCCGCTCTTCATTTCGTTCAATGATCGCGAATTTCTCTTTTAATGCTACTTCTGCATTCTTTTGGGCCAGGTTCAGAAGATCTTTTTTATTACCTCTTTTCGGTTGAAGAACTTTGACCGACAGCAGTTGCTCCACTAAATCGGCTTCGATTTCTTCAGGTACTAGAATTTCTGACGGTTTAACATGTTCTTTTTTTAAATAAAACTGACCGATAAACGTTAAGACATCGTCGAGAGGCTCTTGATAGAATGGAAAAATCGAGACATCTCTCTCAATCAACTTTCCTTGTCTCACAAAAAACACTTGAATACACATCCAACCTTTATCGTAGGCATAAGCAAACACGTCTCGGTCAATTCTATCGTTAATCGACATCTTTTGTTTTTCCATGACCGTTTGCATTTGCTGAATTAAGTCTCGTAATTCTTTTGCACGCTCAAAATTCAAGTCTTCTGCTGCTTTATTCATTTTATCTAGTAATTGATTTTTCACATCTTCATGACCATACTTTAAAAATTTCGTAATTTCTTGTACCATCTCTTGGTTTTGCTCTTTAGTCACTTCCTGAACACATGGAGCTAAACATTGACCAATGTGATAATAAAGGCAGACACGGTCAGGCAGGGTATTGCATTTTCTTAATGGATAAAGTCGATCGAGCAGCTTTTTCGTTTCAGTTGCTGCGCCTGCATTTGGATAGGGACCAAAATATTTTCCACCGTCTTTTTTTACATTTCGTGTTGTTATTAAACGCGGATGTTCTTCTGATGTGATTTTTAAAAACGGATATGATTTATCATCTTTTAGCATGACATTGTATTTCGGATCATGCTTTTTAATTAAATTCATCTCTAAGATAAGTGCTTCAAGATTTGAAGATGTAATAATATATTCGAAATCGGCTATTTCACTGACAAGTCTTTGTGTTTTTGCATCATGTGTTCCAGTAAAATAGGATCGTACTCGATTTTTTAGTATTTTAGCTTTTCCAACATAGATGATCGTTCCTTGCCGATCTTTCATCAAATAACAACCTGGTTGATCAGGAAGTACTGCTAATTTTTCTTTCAGAGTAGACATACTTTTTCCTCCCTCCTCTCTATTGTTCTCAAAAGGAAGGAAATTTGCAACTAAAAGGTACAATCTTTTAAAAACTGGCAAATGTGGCAAGTGCTAGATGTACGGTTAGGAGAAGGGCTCTAGAAGGACTATTGTCCGCGCTAGAGACTTGTGCAGTGAAGCAGTTCTTCCTGTGTTTCTTATTATTTGTGGAACTGAGGGGACCTTATTTGCTTAAAATCACTGATATTTTCTATGAAAACTTGTAAATAAGGGTATTTGAGTGCTCTAATTATGAAAAACAGCAGGATTTGATTGAAATAAGGGCCTGTGAGTGCTCTAATTTCATTCTGCACCTAAAAAAAGTATATTCCTCACTCGATGCCAAGTGGTGGAATGATATAGCCGAATAGCAATTTAAAACAACCACTGCCAGTATAGCTATAAAAAAAAGACCCCGTTATGAACGGAGTCAATTACACTGTTATCTATTAAAGATGTTTATTTAAAAGCTCAACTAAAGCTTCTTTCGGTTGGAAGCCAACTACTTGGTCGACTTTCTCACCGTTTTTGAATACCATTAATGTAGGAATACTCATTACACCGAATTTTCCAGCTGTTTCTTGGTTTTCATCAACGTCTAATTTAACGATCTTCACTTTGTCGCCCATTTCTTCATCAAGTTCTGTTAAAACAGGAGCGATCATTTTACAAGGTCCGCACCACGGAGCCCAGAAGTCCGCTAATACTACACCTTCTCCAGTTTCAGTTGCAAAGTTTTGATCAGTTGCGTTTACAATTGCCATTATTAAAATCCTCCTTATAATCCAACTTTTTCTACAAATGCATTATACCATTACGGTATTATGATTGCTATAATGTTGCTCACACAAGTATGATACCCTTTACTATATAAATTAACGCTTTTTTATGTATATCTTTGTTATTTTAGTGTCATTTTGATTGTTGCATTTTATACTGATTGTGTCGAACGATCAAGAACGCGCGTAATTCAACTACGTGTATTTACGTTAACATACCTTTAGAAAAGATTGTTAAAAAAACCGCTTCATGTAGAAGCGGTTTCTTATTTAACCTTATTAAGATACAACTACTTTTTTAAGTTCTTCAGTTAATAGAGGAACTACATCGAATAAGTCGCCTACGATACCGTAATCTGCTACTTCAAAGATCGGTGCTTCTGGATCTTTGTTAACAGCAACGATAACTTTAGAGTTAGACATACCCGCTAAATGTTGGATTGCTCCTGAAATACCGAATGCAAAGTAAAGGTCAGGTGTTACAACTTTACCTGTTTGACCAATTTGTAATGCGTAATCGCAATATTCTGCGTCACACGCACCACGAGATGCACCTACTGCAGCACCTAATACGTCTGCAAGTTCTTGAAGCGGTTTGAAACCGTCAGCACTTTTCACGCCACGTCCACCAGAAACGATGATCTTCGCTTCTGAAAGGTCAACTCCGCCAGTTGCTTTACGTACAACTTCTTTAACAATTGTACGAAGATCTTTAATTTCTACAGAAACACTTCCAACATCTCCAGAACGAGACTCGTCCTTCTCTAATGGAGTAATGTTATTCGGACGGATTGTTACTAAAACAGTTCCTTCTTCAACCTGCTTTTTCTCAAATGCCTTACCTGAGTAGATTGGACGAGTGTATACAGCTTCACCGCCGTCAACTTCAACGTTTACTACGTCAGAAACTAAACCAGCGTTTAATTTCGCAGCAATACGAGGAGACACGTCTTTACCTATTGAAGTATGTCCCATAACAACGCCTTCTGGTTGTTCAACGTCCATAACTTGTAGAATAGCTTGTTGGTAAGCATCTGTTGTATATGCTTTTAAGTCAGCATGTTCAACTTTAACTACACGATCAGCACCAGCATGGATCATAGCGTTTGCTAGATCGCCTACTGATTCACCTAATAACGCAGCAACTACTTCTCCACCGTCTGCGATTAGTTTAGCAGCTGCAACTGCTTCAAACGAAACATTACGAAGTTCACCTTCACGAATTTCACCTAAAACTAGTACTTTCTTTGCCATGTTGATCCCCCCAATTATATGACTTTCGCTTCAGACTTTAATAATGAAACAAGTTCTTTTACTTGAGCATCCGTTTCGCCTTCAAGAATTTTACCTGCTTGTTTTTGCGGTGGTAGGAAGATTTCTACCGTTTTAGTTTTTGCTTCTACATCTTCTTCTTCTAAATCTAGGTCATCTAAATCAAGTGTTTCTAATGGCTTCTTCTTCGCTTTCATGATTCCAGGAAGAGATGGATAACGAGGCTCATTTAAGCCTTGTGTAGCTGTTACAAGTACTGGTAATGATACTTCAACCGTTTCCTCATCACCTTCAACATCACGTACGATTGTAGCTTTAGTTCCATCGATTGTTAACTTAGTGATTGTAGTTACTGAAGGCATACCTAACATTTCAGCAACGCGAGGTCCAACTTGTCCAGAACCGCCGTCTACTGCTACGTTTCCTCCTAAGATTATATCAATCTCTTGGTCTTTTAAGTATGTTGCTAGTAAAGTAGCAGTTGTGAATTGGTCAGTTTCTTCAACGTCTTCACTATCAATTAGAACTGCTTTATCAGCACCCATTGCTAGAGCTGTACGTAGTTCTTTTTCAGCATCTTCTGTTCCTACAGTAACAACAGTTACTTCTCCACCGTGCTCGTCACGAAGAACGATTGCTTCTTCAATTGCATACTCATCGTATGGGTTAATGATGAACTCAGCTCCGCTGTCATCAATTTGCCCGCCATTGACATTGATTTTCTCTTCTGTATCAAAGGTGCGTTTCATAATAACGAAAATATTCATTATAGTCCCTCCCTAAAATAGTTAACTTATTTATTTTTGAATTCTGGCTTACGCTTTTCTATAAATGCTTGGATACCTTCTTTACTATCATGAGACTCTCCAGCAGCACCAAAGAGCTCTGCTTCTTTCTCTAAACCTGCAGTAAAGTTTGCATCCTTCGCATAAGTTAATGCTTCTAATGCAAGCTTAATAGTAAAACTACTTTTCTTTGCAATTTTACCTGCTAGTTTATAAGCTTCTTCCATCATGAGCGCTTGCTCAGAATGCACTGAATTAATAAGACCTAAAGATAAAGCTTCAGATCCGGAAATCGGCTCACTCGTTAAGATTAACTCTGTTGCCTTTGCTTGGCCGACAATACGCGGTAAGCGTTGTGTACCTGCAAACCCAGGAATTAATCCTAATTGAAGTTCAGGCAAACCAAGTTTCGTATCTTCAGTAGCAAGACGAATATGGCACGCCATCGCTAACTCTAAACCTCCGCCAAGTGCTGCTCCGTGAATAGCTGCGATCACCGGCTTAGGAAAAGCTTCAATACGGTTCATTAATCGCTGACCCTCAGTTGCTGACTCAGCAAACTTGGCACCGCTTTCAAGCGTAGTAAACTCTTTTATGTCTGCTCCTGCAGCAAAAAAGCGCCCTTCTCCATGAAGAATGATAACACTCACATCTTCATTATGCTCAACCTCATCAAAAGCCTGTGCCAACTCTTGAAGCAATTGAGAAGATAAGGCATTTGCTGGAGGTCGATTTAAAGTGATTGTGGCTATTTGTTGTTCCACTTTTACAGATAAGGTTTCCATCTGTCTTTACTCACTCCTCTCATGGTAGCATCCTCTTTTTCTATTTATCTACTGCAAAGTCCACCTACCAGTAATTGATGCATTGGCTTTGCAAGTGAGACCAGATCATATTTACAATCTTTCATTACCCAGTTTGTAACTACCTCATCTAGTGTACCAAAAATCATTTGTCTTGCTAACCGGAAATCTAAATCTTCTGAGAAGTAACCGCTTTCTTTCCCTTCTGTTAGAACGGTGTCCATTAAATCTAAATATTTCTTTAACACTTCATTTATTTTCCATCTAAGCTCAGGGTTAGACTGGCGAAGCTCTAATTGCGTTACAATAGCAAGCGGTCGATTTTCTGCCAGTTGTTTGAAGTGCATTTCAATTAAGATAAAAAGTTTGTCTTTTGCAGTTAGACTTCCTTCGATCTGTTCCTGAATTTTATCAACAAATCTTCCCATCTTTTCTTCAAATAAAGATATAAGTATATCTTCTTTGTTTTTAAAATAGAGATAGATTGTTCCATCAGCAACTCCAGCTTCTTTTGCAATTTTTGATACTTGAGCGTGATGATAGCCATTTTCAGCGATTACTTTCACCGCTGCCTCAATAATTTGATCGTATTTAGGTCCTCTTTTCTTACCCATGGCATTCTTCCTTTCAGAGCAACTTTTTATTAGATTGCTCATTAAAATGAATGACCATTCATTCATATTTCATATTCTAGGGTAAGGACCGTTATTTGTCAATGGAATTATTTAAGTTGTGAGAATTTTTGAAAACAAAACTCTTTTTATACAACTCTAAAATGTAAGATAACACCTTATACATTAGTTCTATCATATAATGAAACGTATAGTAAAGCAATGTATGAAACCTTTATGAACATTACATCAAAAAAAAACGGGGGCAAAAACTCCTTTAGTTATAGCCCTCAAAACACTTTATTTACCAATAGTTACCGCAAATAAAAATGAAAGCGCAATCTTTTTGAATGTTATTTTATATAACAATCTCTTTTATTAAAGATTTTTGCTGTTGCTCTAGATCTCAAGCCAAACAGGTGGTTCGTCTTCAAGCATTTTCAAAAAACGGTCTAAAAGCAACGAGTTATACGAAGACAGCCATATAAAAAAGACTGACACAAGGTCAGCCTTTTCTATTTATTAACTAGATTTTTTCTCGTTCATTTTTTGTTCTTCTTCCTCGACTAGAACGCGACGCAATACCTTACCTACCATTGTCTTCGGCAGTTCTTTACGGAATTCATATTGACGAGGGACTTTATACGCTGCTAAACGAGCTCTACAGAACTTATCGAGCTCTTTATCTGTAACTGACTCACCTTCTTTTGTTACGATAAAGGCTTTAACAGTTTCTCCACGGTACGGATCCGGTACACCAATAATGACTGCTTCTTGGATCGCTTCATGCTCAAAGAGTACTTCTTCAATTTCACGTGGATAGATATTAAATCCACCTGCTATGATCATGTCTTTTTTACGGTCGACGATGAAGAAGTAGCCATCCTCGTCCATATAACCCATATCCCCTGTTAACAGCCAATCCTCATAGAACGTAGCTTGTGTATCTTCAGGACGATTCCAGTAGCCTTTCATAACTTGAGGCGCACGGACAGCAAGCTCTCCTACTTCACCTGGTTTAGCCACTTCTCCCGGTTCCACAAAAATAACAGCTTCAGTGTCAGGCCATGGCAGACCGATACTTCCTCCACGTCTTTCTCCCCAAATCGGGTTACAGTGTGTAACTGGAGAAGCTTCTGTTAAACCGTATCCTTCTACTAATTTTCCGCCTGTCAGTTCCTCAAACTTCACCTGAACTTCAGCAGGTAATGAAGAAGATCCACTAATACACGCCTCAATCGATGACAAATTATACTTCCCGATTTCCGGATGGTTAATTAAACCGATGTACATCGTTGGAGCACCAGGGAAAATCGTAATTTTGTGTTTATCAATAATTTGCAGGATTTCTTTTGGATCAAATTTAGGAACAATAAACATTTGCGAGCCAGTCATAATTGACAAGTTCATTGATACGGTCATTCCATACACATGGAAAAACGGAAGAGCTGCAAGCGTTCGATTTTCTTTCCCGTTTAGGTGATACATCCAATGGAAACATTGAGTCGTATTTGCAACTAGGTTGCGGTGTGTAAGCATAACACCTTTCGCTAACCCTGTAGTTCCTCCTGTATATTGAAGTAAAGCTAGATCTTCTTTAGGATCTACTTCGACTTCCGGTACTTTCTCTTTACCTTGTGAAAGAAAGGAAACAAACTTCACTGTAGTACTATTATATTCCACTTCTGGTTTAAATCCGTAATTCTTCTTTTGAATAAATGGATAGATTAAACTTTTCGGAAATGGTAAGTAATCCTTGATAGCGGTTACAATTACCTTTTCAACATTCGTGTTCTTCTTTACTGTCATTACACGTGAATAAAGAAGATCTAAACAAAGTATAAATTTTGCTCCAGAATCTGCAAGTTGATGCTCTAACTCTCTTTCCACGTATAGTGGATTCGTTTGTACGACAACACCACCAGCCATTAACGTTCCATAATAAGCAATAACAGCTTGCGGACAGTTAGGAAGCATGATCGAAACGCGGTCACCTTTTTGTAAACCAGCATCCATAAGCGCATTTGCAAACTTGCATGAAGACTGATAGAGTTCCGCATACGTCATTTGTTTGCCAAAAAAGTATGTAGCATTTTTTGATGGCGACTTTTCATACGTATCTTTCAGAAGACCATGTAGTGTTTGATCTTCATAGTTAATAGATTGAGGGACTTCTTTAGGATATTTATTATGCCAATTCATTTCAGTAACAGTTGCCAAGGTAATTCCTCCTTAAGTCTCTCCTTTTGCTACAAAACATTCATTCTCTCCTATCGTCTATTGTACTGAATGTTTGTTCATTTTAAAACAGATTTTTGAAAATTTTTTTAATTTTTTTATATATAAGTATAATAAGCACTGAAATAAGCTCAATTAGTAGAATTGTATAATTGTTAAAAATCCTACAACATACATCAAAAATTGACATTTATCTTATGTATCCGCTTACATAAAGTCATCTTAATGAACATATATCTCCCACTTTACTGTTGCTATTCTAAAGATAAAGATATATTAGTCTAACTTTTGATTAAGGGAAATGAACTCAGGCTTTAACTGTTCAATTATACAGTTTAGAAAAACAATCAATAATGTAATTCTTTTGCACAAAAAAACAACTGCCCATATGGCAGCTGCTTTTTGTGCTTATGAAGTTTGTTTATTATCCTCATTTGCTTTATCCGCGTACTTGGCTTTTTCCTCGTCGACGAGTACACGTCTTAAGATTTTTCCAATTAACGTTTTCGGTAATTCATTTCTAAACTCATATAGTTTTGGAACTTTATAGGCCGCTAAATTCTCACGGCAGTATTTGTTTAGTTCTTCTTCTGTTAAACTAGTACCCTCTTTAAGCACAACAAATGCTTTAACCGTCTCACCACGATATGGATCTGGAACACCGATAACAACCGCTTCTTGAATTTTATCATGCTCATATAAAACTTCTTCAATCTCACGTGGATAAATATTAAATCCACCTGCGATGATCATATCTTTTTTACGGTCAACGATATAGAAATATCCGTCTTCATCCATGTACCCCATATCTCCAGTTAAGAACCAATCATCTTTGAACGTTGCAGCCGTCGCTTCAGGACGGTTCCAATATCCTTTCATAACTTGCGGTCCACGAATGATAATTTCACCGACTTCTCCAGGCTCACAAAATTCACCAGTTTCGGCTGATAAAACAGCTGCTTCTGTATCCGGCCAAGGTACACCGATACTTCCTTCCTTACGTTTACCCCAAATTGGAGTTGAAATCGCTACTGGCGACGTTTCGGTTAAACCGTATCCCTCAACGAGTTTTCCGCCCGTTAACTTTTCAAACGATTGTTGAACTTCAAGCGGTAATGGAGCAGCACCGCTCAAACAAGCTTCAATTGATGATAAGTCGTAATTTTTAATCTCAGGATGATTAATCAATGCCACATACATCGTTGGCGCACCTGGGAAAATCGTAACTTTTTGCTTATCAATAGTCTTTAATACATCTTTTGGTTCAAACTTAGGAACAACAATCATTTTAGACTGATACATGATCGAAACATTCATAATAACCGTCATTCCGTAAACATGGAAGAAAGGTAATGCCGCAAGAACTCTTCCCTCGCCTTTCTCCATCTTATACATCCAATGTAAACATTGGGTTGTATTAGTGACTAAATTATGGTGAGTGAGCATAACACCTTTCGCTACACCCGTTGTCCCGCCCGTATATTGTAAAAGTGCTAAATCTTCCTTTGGCGATACTTTAATATCAAGTTCCTTTTCAGATCCCGCTTTAAGAAATTCAGCAAAGTTTAATGTTTTTGCATCATACGTAATATTTACGGTAATTCCTGTGTTTTTCTTTTGAATAAATGGATAAATTAAATTTTTAGGAAAAGGTAAATAGTCCTTTATGCCTGTGACAATAACATGTTCAAGGTTCGTTTTATTACGAACTTTCGCCACACGCGGGTATACTAAGTCAAGACACACGATGACTTTTGCACCAGAGTCATTCATCTGATGTTCAATTTCTCGCTCAACATATAGTGGATTGGTCTGTACTACGATAGCTCCTGCCATAAGTGCTCCATAGTAGCAGATAACAGACTGAGGAGTATTTGCTAGCATTATAGCTACTCGATCACCCTTCTTTACTCCAATTCCTTGTAATTGGTTCGCAAATTTCTTCGATAACGTGTAAAGCTCCTGGTACGATAATTCTTTTCCTAAAAAGTGAATCGCCTTCTTATCTGGTACCTGCTCTGCAGCTTCTTTTAAGAACGATTGAAGGCTCCTTTCAGGATATTGAATCGATGTAGGTATTTCTTCTGGGTAATGCTTCAGCCAACGCTTTTCAACCGTAGTAGTCACAGTTAAAAACCTCCCTTTTATATTCGTCTCCTTTCCAATCCATTCCCTCTCTATACTCTATTGTAGTGTAAACGGTTACAAATTTAAACTAATTTTTTAAAATTTTTAGAAAAAAGCGACAAAAACATATAAAAATGTTTCTATCGCTACTTTTTTACTCTCTTTATAGTATTATTCTATAAGTTAAACGCCATAAAAATAACTCCTATTAGTATAAATACTCCACATAAAATATAAAGTACTTTCCAAAGTGTTTCCAATTCTTTTCCTCCTACTCCAATTACGCAGACATAATACTAGCACCAATGATATAAGAAAGAGCTATTGAAATGGTCATCGCAATAAAACCTACAGCACGGTTATCATTAGCAATTTCATCATCTACCTTAAAACTTGGTGTTAAAAATTCAAACATGAAATAACACAATAATAGTAAAATGAATCCAACAACTCCCCAACCGAGCATTTCTAGTAATGAATCGTTATGAAGGATTGAATACCGAAAAATATTAGCCACACCAAATATTTTCCCTCCGGTTGCCAAAGCGACCGCGATATTCCCCTTCTTAATTTCCTCCCAATTGTTATATTTCGTTACGATTTCAAACACCGCTAAAAACACAATAATTGCAAGTACGGATACACTGTAGTAAGCTGCGGTTTGAATATAAACATTTTCAAATAGATTCCCCATTGCTATAACCGCCTTTTATCTACTTAAATTCAACAACTGTATTTCCGAGACCACCTTCATTCATGCCTCCATCTCGTGAGGATTTAACATGCCGGTGTTTTTTTAGATATTCTTTAACTCCTTTTCGAAGAGCCATCGTACCTTTCCCGTGAATAATTGAAACTTGATGATATCCAGCAAGCAGGGCATCATCGAGGTATTTTTCTAGTTTTATTAACGCTTCTTCATACCTTTGTCCTCTTAAGTCGAGTTCAGGCTTTACATGATGGTCATTTCCTTTTACAGTCGCTAATGGTTTCGTTTCAACAGGCTTTGGACGATCTAAATATTGAATATCGTCGATGTGCACTTTCATTTTCATGATGCCTAGTTGTACTTGGTACTCTTTTTCATTCACTTTTTCAACGATATGGCCTTTTTGCCCGAAACTAATGACTTTAACTTCATCTCCAGGCTTTAATTCTTGGCGTTTCGCTGCTTTCTTTATCTTTTGTTGCTTCTTCTTATTTTTTAATGAAGGCGTTGCTTCTTCTAATCTCTTTTTCGCTTCAATGAGCTGATGTTCTTTTATTACATTTGCATCTTTTTGCAGTCTACGAAGATCTTTTATGACTCCTTCTGCTTCTTGACGTGCTTTACTTACAGCATCTTCTGCTTTCTTCTCAGCTTCAGCCATCACTTGATCTTTTTCATCTTCTAGCAACTCTAGCTTCTCAATGAGGTCATTTCGTAATTTTTCAGCTTCTTCCCTAAGCTTAATGGTTTCTTCCCATTCAGCTCGTGAAGACTTTTTACTCTCCTCAAGCGAAGCAATCATGTTTTCAATCTGACTGTTTTCCGTATTAATTTGTGCTTTAGCCAAATCAATAATTTCTTCTGATAGACCTAGTCTTCTTGAAATCGCAAACGCATTACTTCGGCCGGGCACACCGATTAATAAGCGATATGTCGGACGTAGTGTTTCAACATCAAATTCCACGCTGGCGTTCATTGCGCCTTCACGATTATAAGCGTACCCTTTCAATTCGCTATAGTGGGTGGTAGCAACAACTCTCGCACCACAACGATACACATGGTCTAAAATAGCAATCGCTAGGGCAGCCCCTTCAGTCGGATCAGTTCCAGCTCCAAGCTCATCAAATAAGACGAGGCTTTCATGATCGACCTTCTTTAAGATATCAACAATATTGACCATATGAGAAGAAAACGTACTTAAGCTTTGTTCGATCGATTGTTCATCGCCGATATCTGCAAATACGGTTTGGAACACTGCCGTTTCTGACCCTTCTTCTGCTGGTATGTGCAAACCGGATTGCGCCATCAGAGTTAGTAAACCAATCGTTTTCAATGTAACTGTTTTTCCGCCCGTATTCGGCCCCGTAATAATCAAAGAAGAAAAGGTTTTTCCTAGCTCCACATCAATTGGTACAACTTCTTCATCCGCAATGAGTGGATGTCTTGCTTGAAACAGCTGTACTTGTCCGTCCGTATTTAACTTAGGCTGAACAGCTTTAAGACGTTTACTATAGTGAGCTTTAGCAAAAATAAAATCAACGTCTCCTAAAATATCGACATACACAAGTAATTCGTCGGTATGTTCACCAACATGAGCTGATAGTTCAGCTAGAATACGTTCTACTTCTTTCGTTTCTTTTGCCTTCGCTTCCCTTAGTTGATTATTCATTGTAACGACAGCTTGGGGCTCAATGAATAATGTCGCTCCTGATGCAGATTGATCGTGAACAATTCCACCAAAGGATCCGCGGTACTCTTGTTTTACAGGGACAACAAAGCGGTCATTACGAATCGTAATCAAGGCATCTGATAACATTTTTTGCGTCGACGAAGAGCGGATGATATTTTCTAACTTCGAACGGATCCCCGATTCAAAGCTGCGAATTTGATGGCGGATCGTTCGTAAAGCGGAGCTCGCTGAGTCTAACACTACACCATAGTCATCAATACATTGTTTAATGGCTCGTTCAAGATCAGTTAACGGAACGATATTTTCTGCCAACTGTTGTAATAACGGAATTTCAACTCCATCTTCCGCTAAGTCTTCTATAAAGTGCTTAAATCTGCGCCCGCCATATATCGTGCTACTGATTTCAATAAGCTCGGATGGGGATAATGAACCGCCTATCCCTGCTCTTTTCACACTTGCTCTTATATCAAATATACCACCTAAAGGAGCTTGTCCTTTCAAACGTAAAACCTTTGTTCCTTCAAATGTTTCATTTTGTCTTTGCGAGATTTCTTCAATCGAAGTAGATGGTATTAACTGCTCTACTTTCGATCTTCCTAATGATGAAGAAACGTGTTCTATAAGTTGTTTCTTCATTTTTTCATATTCTAAAACTCTAATAATTCTTTCTTGCACGAGCAATTGCTCCCTTCTAGTTCACTATACGTATTAGTGATGTCGGTTAATAAATCGCTCAAACTCTTCTCTCGTGAACGTATTAATAACCGTTTCCTTTTTTATCATTCCTTTTCTTGCAACACCTACACCAATTTCCATAAAATCAAAATGATCCGAATGGTGAGCATCGGTGTTAATAGACAGTTTGACCCCTGCATCTTGTGCTTTTTTGAGCCACTCAGCTGACAGGTCAAGTCGATGCGGGTTTGCGTTTAGCTCGAGGGCTGTGTCCGTTTCTTTCGCTAATTGAATGAGCATTTCGATATCTACATCATATCCACTGCGTCGTCCGATTAAGCGACCCGTTGGATGAGCGATTAAGTCTACATGGTTGTTACGTAATGCAGTCGTTAATCGTTTCATAATCGTTTCTCGGTCTTGTGAAAAGGAAGAGTGGATGGAGCCGATAACAAAATCAACTTGCTCTAATAATTCATCTGAGAAATCTAGTGTACTATTCGGTAATATATCCATCTCTATACCTGTAAAGATTTTAAAATCATCGTATTCTTCATTTACTCGTTTAATTTCTTTCATTTGTTCTATTAGACGTTCTTCTGTTAAACCGTTGGCTACTTTTAAATACTGCGAATGATCAGTAATCGCAATGTACGAATATCCTTTGGCCCGAGCGGCTTCAGCCATCTCTTTAATAGAGTAAGCCCCGTCACTCCATGTTGTATGCATGTGTAAATCAGATTGAATATCTTTTAGATCAATAAGATCTAAGGTCTCCCTCGATGTTTCTACTTCTCCTTGATCTTCACGAGCTTCCGGCGGGATAAAGCAAAGGTTAAAATGTTTGAAAAACTGTTCTTCGGTTTCAAACGTCTTTACTTCACCTGTTTCTACATTCTCAACTCCATACTCGCTGATTTTCTCGCCTCGTTCTTTCGCTAACTGTCTCATTTTCACATTATGGTCTTTAGAACCTGTGAAATGATGAAGTGTCGTTGCAAACTCATGAGGTTTTACTAGACGAAAGTCAACTCCCACAGGATAGTCGTATCCTAACTCGACTGATACTTTCGTGTTTCCAGCCGCAATTACGTTAACAATGCGTGGAAGGCTTAACAGCTGTTCTTTTACTTTCTCAGGGTCGTTCGTGCTGATGATAAAATCAAGATCTTTTACAGTCTCCCTTAATCTTCGCAAGCTGCCTGCTCTTGAGTACCGTTCAATATGATCGAATTGCTCTAACTGCTTTTCAATTTCAACTGCAATTGGAAGAACATAAGCGATCGGAAACCGCTCAGGACGCTTTTCCACTTCTTCAATCGCAACGAGAATTTTTTCTTCTGTCTTCTTACCGAATCCAGCCAGCACTTGAACTTTTTTCGACTCGCAAGCTTCTCGCAAACTTTCAAGATCCGTTACATTTAATTCTTGATAAAGCTTCCCAATTTTTTTACCGCCTAATCCAGGTAATTTTAATAATGGAATTAAGCCCGATGGTAACTCAGCTTGCAATTCTTCTAATAAGGAAGAAGTACCATTTTCTTTTAACTCTAAGATTACTTCACTTGTTCCTTTACCGATCCCTTTCAATTTCGAAGGATCTTCAATTTCAGCTAATGTTCGTTCATCACTTTCTAACGCTTGAGCCGCTTTACGGTACGCTGAAACCTTAAAAGAGTTCTCGCCTTTAATTTCCATATATATCGCAATAAGTTCGAGTACTTTAATGACTTCTTTCTTATTCACATTCCTCGTCCTCTCTATAATTTCTATTTATAACTATGGAGTTTAGATTTCTGCTAAAACTCCATCATGGAGCCTCGTTTGAAGGTTTTATTGTCCGATTTGATTAGTTTATTGTCTGATTTCTAATTTTATTGTCCAAATTCTAATTTTATTGTCCGTTTTTCATTTTTATTGTCTGATTTGGATTTTTTATTAGCCAAATTGTGTCCGTTATCTATTTTAAAAATTACTATCTTAATGATCATACAAATAATAGTCTGTAAAAATCAAATAAAAAACTGAGCATTATTACGACGCCCAGTTTTTACAACTTATTATTAATCCAAATTTCCTTAATCCAACTTGATAAAAATGGAGTATAATCTAAGATCAGATGTGCAAGTGAGGATTTTTGTAACTGTTCTTGAACAAATTCAACCGGTAATAGCGCTGCAACATGAAGAACAATAAATAGAATTAAATAAGCTTCTAAGAAACATAAAATGCCGCCAAGCCAGCCATTAATCGTTCTTAAGATCGGTAAATGTGCAACAAAATCTAGCATTGAACCGATAATATGCAAAGCGATTTTCGTACCGAAAAACAGTATGGCAAAAGCTATACCTGAATAATATACACTTTCAAAATTAAATGCTTCGATAAACATGGAAAATGCACTATCGCTCGAAAATTGTGGATACGGGATCCATAAGCGAATATATGAAGCTAGTTCCCCGTAATAGAGATAAGCTACAATTAATGCCGCAAAAAAACTTGCGAGATGGATCAGTTGGAGGATGAAACCCCTCTTTAAGCCAATGAAAAAACTACTAATTAATATAAAAAATATTAGTAAACTAAACATCTTTTTTGTCCTCTTCCTTTAATTTCGCTTCTAGTTGTTCTAGCCTTTTAGTCATTTTCACATAATCGTCAGCGACATTAAGTGCAGTTAAAACTGCCAGTCTAGTTGTATCTAACAATGTATTACGTTTGCGAATTTCTTTCATTTTTTGGTCGACATGTTGAGCTACCTCTTTAACATGTGCAGCTCCCTCTTCACTAACAATCGTATATTGCTGGCCGTATATTGATACAGTCGTGCGAGTTCGTTCAGTTTCTCTTTCCTCTGACACCCAAAAAGCCTCCTATCACGATCTATGGCTTCTTACTACTTCCATAATTAGCAATTTGAAAAATCCTAAGTTCTATCATAACATGAAGCGCCGGTGTTGAAAATATAAAGCCAAGCCTATTAGTCATTTCTGACGATAATTTCTAATTATTTTAACAAGAAAAGCGCAAGGCGCCTGCTTATCGGCGACAAGCGCTGGAGGGCCAGCAATACGTGTCTCGCCTTTTAGACACGTTTGCTGACCCGAAGCGACCTCGAGCGGATGGCGCCTGGAGCTAGACACCTTAGAATTTTATACTTACTCTATTCAAAAGGCAGAAAAGAGCAGATGGAACGATAAACAGTTCCTCTGCCCTCTCTTAGGAGCTTAAGCTCTTAGCTCTGCTCCGATTTCTGTTTTTAATTGATCTAAAACCTTTTGATGAACTTGGCTGACTTCTTCATCTGTTAACGTGCGCTCTGGATCAAAATACATAAGTGAAAATGCTAGCGATTTTTTACCCGCTTCCATATGCTCGCCTTGATATAGGTCAAACAACTGTACATTCTTTAATAATTGACCGCCAGCAGTGACGATCACTTGTTGCACTTTTCCTGCATGAACCGCTTCATCCACAACGAGAGCAATATCACGAGAGATGGAAGGGTAGCGCGGAATTGGCTCGTAAGCTACATCGTCTTGCTTGTAGTTGAGCAATTGCTCTAAATCGATTTGGAACACATATGTCTCATTCAAGTCTAGTTCTTTTTGTAACGTTGGATGAATTTGACCGATAAAGCCAACTTCACTTCCGTCGAGTACGATCGAAGCTGTACGTCCAGGGTGGAGTCCAGGCTTTTTCGTTTGTTCGAAAGCGATCAAGTGACTTAGACCAAGCTCTGAAATTAGCGCTTCAACTACACCTTTTGCTACGAAAAAGTCTACTGCTTTCTTTTCACCTTGCCATAAATGACTATGTGCAATTCCCGTAAAGGCTCCTGCCACCATTTCTTTTTCAGTCGGTTGCTTTGTGACTTCTTTTTCTTCTGATAGGAAGATGGAACCTACTTCATAGATCGCCACATTGTTAACTTTGCGGTTTAAATTGTAGCTGATAACATCTAATAAATGAGGAATTAAGCTCGTTCTTAACGTACTTCGATCCTCACTCATCGGCATCGAAAGTTTAACCGGTGTTAAATGTTCATTTTCATTGCTTAAACCAGTTGCTTTCTTAGGCGTTGTTAAAGAATACGTAATCGCTTGGTAAAGGCCTGCTGCTTCTAGAGACTGACGGACCTTTCTGCGACCAGCTTGATAATCTGTTAATCCCCCAGGTGTTGTTAATCCAATTGGCAATGTCGTTGGGATATGATCGTAACCGAACAACCTCGCGACTTCCTCAACTAAATCCTCTGTAATCGAAATATCATTTCGTCGTGAAGGTGCCGTTACATCGAACACTTCTCCATTTTGTACATAAGAAAATTGGAGTCGGTCAAAGATTTTTGCAATGTCTTCAGTTGTTAAACTCGTTCCAAGAAGTCGATTTACTTGTTCAGTTGAAATCGTTACTTCTCGCTCCGCTATATTTAATGTATCTACTTCAACAATGCCGTCTGCAACTTCTCCACCTGCTAACTCTGCTATGAGTTGCGCTGCACGTTCAGCTGCTTCACGCACTCGTTTAGGGTCAACCCCTTTTTCATAGCGCATGCTTGATTCACTGCGAAGACCTAAATCTCTTGAAGCCTTGCGAACCGTTTGGCTATTAAAATATGCTGACTCTAATAGAATTGTCGTTGTATCATTTTGTACTTCAGAAGTTGCTCCACCCATTACACCAGCTACTGCCGTTGCTTCTGTTCCGTTTGTAATGACTAGATGATCAGCGCTTAGCTTTCGGGTTTCATCATCCAATGTCACAATTTCTTCTCCGTCACGCGCACGACGAACAACTATTTCTTTTGATCCAAAACGATCATAGTCAAAAGCATGAAGTGGTTGACCGTATTCAATCAGGACATAGTTTGTTACATCGACTACATTACTGATCGGACGAATTCCAGCAGCTGTTAAACGGTTTTGTAACCATAACGGGGATGGTCCGATTTTTACATTTTTAATAATTTTAGCGCCGTAATACGGGTTGTCTTCTGATGCTTCCACTTTGACCGATATATAGTCAGATGCTTTTTCATTGCTTGAGCTTTCAGTGATTGTTGGGTGTTTTACCTCGCGACCTAACAATGCAGCCATCTCATAAGCAACACCTAGCATACTTAAACAGTCTGAACGATTGGGCGTTAAATCTAATTCTAAAATTTCATCTGTTAAATTAAGAACTTCGAGTGCATCTTGGCCAGGTTCAACATCTGCTGGAAAATTATAGATACCTTCAGCAAACTCTTTAGGAATTAATTTTCCTTCAATTCCTAACTCTTGAAGTGAACAAATCATCCCTTGTGATAACTCGCCACGAAGTTTCGCTTTTTTAATTTTGAAGTTCCCTGGTAATACAGCACCTACTGTTGCTACAGCTACTTTCTGGTCTGCACCAACATTGGCTGCACCACAAACAATTTGCAAGTGTTCTTCTGCACCTACATCTACTTTACACACTCTTAATTTATCTGCATTTGGGTGTTGAGTACATTCCACTACATGTCCAACCACCACTCCGCTCATTCCTTTTTTCAGGGAATGAATGATGTCTACTTCAATACCGCCTTTAGTCAACTTATCCGCTATTTCTTTCGGCGTTAAATCAGCCACATCGATATATTCTTGAAGCCACTTATAAGAAACTAACATATTCTCTCCTCCTCTTATACCTGTTTAAACTGTTCTAAGAAACGTAAGTCATTTGTATAGAAATGACGAATATCATCAATACCGTACTTTAACATCGCCAGGCGTTCCACACCCATACCGAATGCAAACCCGCTATACTTCTTCGGATCAAACCCACCCATTTCAAGTACACGCGGGTGAACCATCCCAGCTCCAAGTACTTCAATCCAGCCTGTTTGCTTACAAACTCGACAACCTTTTCCACCGCAAATCCCACAAGAGACATCAACTTCAACTGAAGGCTCTGTAAACGGGAAGAAACTCGGTCGAAGACGAATCGTGCGGTCTTCACCGAAATATTGTTTTGCAAATGTATCTAGCATCCCCTTCAAATCACTCATACGTACATTTCCATCGATGTAAAGCCCTTCGATTTGCATGAATTGGTGAGAGTGTGTTGCATCATCGTCATCACGTCTAAATACTTTTCCTGGGCATATGATTTTAACCGGCCCTTGTCCTTTGTACTTTTCCATCGTACGAGCTTGTACAGGAGAGGTATGTGTACGTAATAAAAGTTCATTTGTAATGTAAAAAGAATCTTGCATATCACGCGCTGGATGGTCTTTCGGTAAGTTCAACGCTTCAAAGTTATAGTAGTCTGTTTCTACTTCAGGACCTTCAGCGACTTCAAATCCCATTCCAATAAACACATCTTCTACATGTTCAACAACCGCAGTTAACGGATGACGAGCCCCTTTTACCACTGGTCGGCCTGGAAGTGTAACATCAATACTTTCCTCTGCTAATTTACGCTCTACTTCTTGTGCCTCCAATTGCGTTTCTTTTTCTTCTAGTTTTTCAGTAATCGCCGCACGAACATCATTAGCCATTTGTCCGATGAGAGGGCGTTCTTCAGCTGATAACTGCCCCATTCCTCGTAATACTTCAGTAATCGGACCTTTCTTTCCTAAGTATGCAACACGAATGTCTTGTAAAGCTTTTAAAGAGTCAGCTTGTACTACTTTTTCAAGCGCTTCATTTTTGAGACCTTCTAAACGATCTTTCATTTATATTTCCTCCTTCTTTTAATAACAAATTTCAATTGTTACCTAAAAATAAATAGAGCCATCGCCCCAAATTAAGGGACGATGGCTCGTGGTACCACCCTTATTAGCAATAGATATTATCTACTGCTCACTTCATTAGATAACGGTTTAAACCGATAACACCTTAATAAGACAAGTTAACCATCCTATGTTCCGGTGCTAGCTCAAGAGTGAATTCACCTGTTTCATCCATAGAAATGCTTTCAGTCTAAGACATTTCCTCCCTAGATGGTGATTGACAGCCTACTACTCTCCTTCAACGCTTTTGACAATATTCGAATATGTAATATCAAACTTATTAAAGTATAGAAAAAAATGACACACAGTGCAAGTCCATTTATTTATTTCGCAATCCATAAAGTAAAATGGCCGTAGCAATCGCCACATTTAACGACTCCGCCTTGCCATAGATTGGTACATATAAATTAGCATCCGTTTCTTTTAAAAGCTCTTTAGAAACCCCTTCACCTTCATTTCCAACCATTAAAGCAAATGAAGATGGTGACTCTATTTCATTGTAGTCTTGTCCATTTTCAAGAGCTGTTCCGTAAACAGGAATATCCAATGTCTTCAGTTTTTCAATCCACTCCAACAAATTACCTTTTACAATCGGCAAATGAAACAAGGAACCTTGAGTGGAACGAATGACTTTTCCATTATAAAGATCTACTGATCCATCTCCTAAAACAATTCCATCAACACCAGCAGCATCTGCCGTGCGGATGATCGTCCCAACGTTTCCTGGGTCTTGAACGGCGTCTATTAATAAGTATCGGCCTTGACTTGGAATAAGTTGATGTTCAAATTGCTGACAGATTGCAATGACTCCTTGTGGAGATTTCGTCTCACTTAACTCCATCATGACACGATCCGTAACGTATGTAATGGGCACTTGCCAATCCGACCAGTTTTTTGGAACATCGTACTCTTCAGAAATGATCAATTCTAAAGGATCAATACCAGATTTCCGAGCTTCTTCTATGAGATGCGTTCCTTCAATCAAAAATTGATGATCGGTATCGCGCCCTTTTTTTGTATGTAACTTTTTCCATTGTTTTACTTTCGGGTTTTTAGCTGATTCAATACGATTCATTACAAACTCCTCATCTTTATCAAAATACATTTGCTATATCATTCAAAAAGGAGGACAAAAAGAACCAAGAAGTTCGAGGCGGTGCAACTTCGAGGAGCACAGCGTATGCTTATAATACGTGAGCACAAGCTCGTATCTTCGTGAGCATAATCACCGCACGCCGGAAAAGTGACCTTCTTTTCCAAGGACCGCAGAAGCAACCCAACGAGCTTCCACAGGATGTGGTGACTTCGACGTTCCCACAGGACGTGGGGCCCTTAGTCGAAGATCAACTTTCTCAGTTATTTTTCCCGGACTTTTTGAACTTCCTCTCAATCATGTTCAAAAAGGAGGACAAAAAGAACCGAGAAGTTCGAGGCGGTGTAGCTTCGAGGAGCACAGCGTATGCTTATAATACGTGAGCACCGCAGAAGCAAACCAACGAAGAAATTCGACAGTTATTTTTCCCGGACTTTTTGAACTACCTCTCTTTTTTATAATTATACCCTCCAAATTATACATAATCCCTAAAAAATTTCACAAACTAGGAAAGATTTAATATCTACTTAGTGAAGGAGTGCTTAGCGATGAGCTTTAATTTAAGAGGTGCTATTTTAGCAAATGTTCAAGGTAGCAGTGAAGACCAAGTCGAGGCAACAATTACAGACGCAATGGCTAGCGGCGAGGAAAAAATGTTACCTGGTTTAGGTGTGTTATTTGAAGTTTATTGGAGAAATGCAGATGAAAATCAAAAGCAGCAAATGGTTACACAAATTACAAACGGTTTACAAAGATAATCCGGCGATCTTCGCCGGATTTTTTTCTTTCTTTAATGTGAAGCAAAAGCGCCCAGCGAGACGTCGCTGGGCGCTTCCACTTTTCTTGTCTAGCTGCAGGTGTCATCGGCTCGTGGTCGCTTCGGTCTATCAAATGTGTCCAAAGGCAGGACACATATTGTTAGTCCTCCAGCGCTTGTCGCCGATTAGCAGACACCTTTCGCTTTTCTTGTCTAGCTGCAGCGTCCAGCGTCTAGTGGACTTCGCTCCCCTCCTTACGATAAGTCAACATCTGCTCGTTAGCACTCGCCGTGTATCCTTTATCTCATACGGGGCGCTCCAGTCCATACGCCGCTTAACGGACGCTTCCACTTTTCTTCTGATCAATCAAATGTAATTTGTTTTACTGTATCTGTATCTAACTTTTTGATGACTTCCACAATTAGCTTGACAGCATTTTCAAAATCATCACGATGCAAGATGGCTGCGTGTGTGTGGATATAACGAGTTGCAATCGTAATTGACAGTGACGGCACCCCGTTAGCTGTTAAGTGGATGGCACCAGAGTCTGTTCCTCCACCTGCCACATAATCAAATTGGTAAGGGATGTTGTTTTCTTCAGCTGTTGAAGTCACAAAGTCTCTTAGCCCTTTATGAGATACCATTGATGCATCATACATAATGATTTGCGGGCCTTCACCCATCTTAGCCAATGCATCTTTTTCGCTTACTCCTGGTGTGTCACCAGCGATACCCACATCGACACCGAAGCCGATATCTGGTTGGATAAGGTGAGCTGACGTTCTAGCTCCACGTAGACCTACTTCTTCTTGAACAGTTCCTACACCGTATACAGTGTTAGGGTGATCTACATCTTTTAATTGTCTAAGTACTTCAATCGCAATCGCACAACCGATACGGTTATCCCAAGCTTTCGCCATTAAGTACTTTTCATTTTTCATTACGGTAAAGTCGCAAACTGGAACGACTGCATCTCCAGGGCGAACTCCAAACTCCATTGCTTCTTCTTTACTTGACGCACCAATGTCAATGAACATATCTTTTTTATCAACAGGCTTTTTACGTACTTCAGGAGAAAGAATATGCGGCGGCTTCGAACCGATAACACCTGGGACATTACCATTTTTCGTCATAATCGTCACACGTTGTGCTAGCATAACTTGCTCCCACCAACCGCCGACTGTTTGGAAACGCAGATAGCCTTTATCGTCAATGCTCGTTATCATGAAACCGATTTCATCGAGATGTCCGGCTACCATAATTTTTGGTCCTTCTTGAGAACCCGTTTTCTTAGCGATTAAGCTTCCTAAGTTATCAGTATAAACTTCAGTCGCATAAGGCTCAATAAAGCGTTTCATCACGTCACGCGGCTCTTTTTCATTACCAGGAATTCCGTTAGCATCTGTTAATTCTTTTAACATTTGTAAAGTTGGATCTAAGTTTGCCATATGTAAATGTCCTCCCTTATATGTATTCTACTCTAGTATAAACGAGTGTGTTTCGATACTCAAACAATCACCTTTTAATGTTTAATACCCTTCATCCTGACGACGATGATTCACTTCATTCTTATCATAATAAGCTTGCTCCATTTCGTCAGTCGAAAACCCTAATTTTTCACCAAGAATTAAATAGTCATCAAATAGTTCCTTGTAACTCTCAAAGGTTTGCTGCTCATGCAGTTTCGTAATTATATCGTATACTCGCTGGAAAGCTTGAACTAATGTTATCGTCTTTTCTTCACGTTGCGTATGTACTTGAATATCTTCAAATTCCAAGACAATTCCTAACGAGAGGATAAAATGTAGACCATCTACATATTCTTCTAATATGATATGACGTTCAGCAGGCGGTTTATTGCTCCAATATTTAAAACACCTTGTCTCATTGGCCAGTTCTCCTAGCTCGACTTCAAGAGCTAAAATTTGTTCAGCCAACAAATTCCGTTCTTCCAGTTTATGCTCTTTTATGATCCGTTCATTTAACTGTCGCTGCATATCAAATAATTTTTTCAAGTTCACAATCATTTCTCTCCTTCTAAATACTTTCATTCTTTTACTTTGTAGTATAAGATAAAATAAAATTGATACAAAAATAAATCACTAATATTATAGCAAATGTGCAACCTTTTTTCGTTTGAATCGTATATAAGAGAAAGAATGAAGAATGTTTTAGGCCAAGAATAGGAGGAGTTATCAATGGTCATATTATTTCGTTTACTAATCATTATTGCGTTTATTGTGATTATATATAGTGCAATTAAATACATTACAAACCCTAAACGAAAATTTGAACTTGCTCATGAAAAGAAGCAATTTCACTTTCATGACGAAAAGCAAAATGTACGGAAGAATTTCTTTGTCACCTATAAAGGGGTTTTATTTGAAGGGGAAAAATATTTAGGCACGACGGATAAAGCATTTGAAGTCATTTCGGCTCAAGTATGGGTGAAAAATCCTGAATTACTTCAAGGGTTAGACCGAGAGGATTTTGAAGTGATTGAAAAGGAAATACTTATTCATTACCCAAATGCAGAAATTGAATGGAAAAGCCCGGTTAAGGAATTCCTAAAGAAAAAGGGAGAATAGTTGCTCTAAGCACTGTTCTCCCTTTTATGATTTTGTTGCAAAAAAATCATTCCACTTGTACGTTACTTCTCTTCTACCGAGAATTGTAAAAACTACGAATAAGGCACCAACTAACGTTAAACTGATTGCGAGCGGCATTTCATGAATCATATGTCCAAAAGCAGTGAAAACAAATGCTGGCGGGATACATGCATAAAAGGAGTATTTCGTATACTCCTTCACGTTTTTAGACATCTCTAACAAATATAAAGAAATTAAATGAAAATGAATAAAGGGCATTAAACGAACAATAAACATTTGCATTAAACTCATTCTATGGTACGACCCAAAATATTTCTTTTTTAAATAGAAAAGCTTTGTCGTGACTTTAGGAAACCTTTTGGCAATCACATAAAATGCTAGACTAGTAAACGTTAAACCGACTAAGGAATAGATCGTTCCATAAAATACACCAAACAAATAGCCGCCTAATAAGCAAACGAGAATAACAGGTATAAAGAAAACTTGCCTTAGAACGTGCAGTAAAATAAAGAATAGAGGGGCTAACCATCCACTTTCCTCAATGACAAACTGAATGGAATCTAATGACTGTTCCACTACATTCCCCCTTTCATTGACACCCACCTTATTTTATTCTATGAAAACATTGTTCGAGGTAGGATTCAATTTTTTATACTTAATAGTAAAGAAAGAATAATAAGATGACTTGGCCAACGATGATCACAGGTATACCCAAATTAAACTTAGGCTTTTTCGTCTTGTGCCGAAATTGCTTCATTCCAAAATAAATACCAACAGACCCGCCGATGAAGGCAAATAGTAAAAGTGTCCGTTCAGAAATTCGCTGATCCCCATTCACCGCTCGACGTTTGTCCAAACCCATTAACAAAAAACTAACGATACTTACACCAATAAAATATGAAACAATATATATCATTGTTCTCACCTTTGATCAAAATGTGTGAATAAGGAGTGCTTTAATCCGCTTTACGGAAAGAACCGAAAAGAAACAAAAAAGGGACTAGTAAATATACCAGTACCCTTATTGTTTATTTTATATGATCCGTTCACTGAATAGCAAGTCATAACGACCACTAAGCAGTTTAACTTATGCGTTTAAGCTTGCTTTTGCTTTTGCAGCTAATTCTGCAAATGCTTGCTCATCGTTTACCGCTAAGTCAGCTAGCATCTTACGGTTAACGTTGATTTCAGCAACTTTTAAACCGTGCATTAAACGGCTGTATGATAATCCGTTAATACGAGCAGCCGCGTTAATACGAGTGATCCATAATTTACGGAAATCACGCTTCTTTTGACGACGGTCACGGTAAGCGTATAAGAATGATTTCATTACTTGTACTTGTGCTGATTTAAATAAACGGTGTTTGGAACCGTGGTAACCTTTTGCTAACTTTAATACCTTTTTACGACGACGACGAGCTACATATCCGCCTTTTACTCTTGGCATAGTAGTTCCCTCCTTGTTTCTTTAGCTTTTGCCAGTTATTTTTTGTATGTTAACATTTCTCTAATACGTTTGAAGTCACCAGAATGAACCATTCCTGCTTTACGAAGCTTACGCTTTTGTTTTTGTGACTTGTTACCGAATAAGTGGCTTGTAAATGCGTGCGAACGCTTTAACTTACCAGAACCAGTTTTCTTAAAACGCTTAGCAGCGCCTCTATGAGTTTTCATTTTAGGCATTTGTTTATTCCTCCCTTAATCGTTCTTCGTTGACGTACTATTACTTATCACTTTTAGGAGCAAGTACTAAGAACATGCTTCGGCCTTCCATTTTAGGCTTTGCCTCAACAATCGCAATGTCCTCACACTCTGTCGCTAATCGCTCTAATACTTTACGGCCAATCTCAGAGTGAGTAATTGCACGACCACGGAAACGGATAGCAGCTTTAACTTTGTCACCTTTTTCAAGGAACTTTCTCGCATTACGAAGTTTTGTATTAAAGTCATGATCTTCAATCGTCGGACTGAGACGTACTTCTTTAATATTAATAACTTTTTGATTTTTACGAGCTTCTTTGTCTTTCTTTTGCTGCTCATACTTAAACTTACCAAAATCCATGATACGGCACACTGGTGGTTTTGCATTAGCAGCAACCATAACCAAATCAAGGTTTGCCTTTTGTGCCATTTCTAAAGCTTCTTGTTTCGACTTAACTCCAATTTGATCGCCATTTGGACCGATGAGACGTACTTCACGGGCGCGAATGGCCTCATTGATCAACATGTCCTTACTAATAATGAGCCACCTCCAAGTGAGTTTAACACGGACAAAGCATTCATGCGCTAGTTCTCAAAAGACTTCATTTAAAAAGGTATGTGTCTATGTTGGTATACCAATTTTACATTGAAGTCTTGCTGATATTCAGCGTTCTTTTCAATAAAAAAAGTGCGAACGCATACTACGCCCACACTGATCCTTTAAAAACTAATCAAAACCTGTTAACAGCTCTTGCGTCAATCAGGTGAGAAGCGGGCGCTCCTGCTTGTAAATGTCCTTAATTAAATTACTTAATTAATTTATCACAGCTAAGACACGATGTCAAACATTTAGTCTAAAAAACTTAGCTATCTCTGTTTTTCCAGTTCATTTGTAGCTATGCGCCAATTTTATAACGGTTATATAGCTAAAAACAACAACCTTTTATTAAAAGCTTAATTAATAAATTTCATGAATTGATCTGCTGGTAATGGTTTACTGTAATAATACCCTTGCATGACATCACAGTGTTCACTTTTTAAAAACGTCAGTGCCTCTTCTGTTTCTACTCCTTCAGCAACCACTTCGAGCTTTAAATTTTTTGCTAAATTAATTATCGTAGTCACAATCGCTCGGTCCTCGCCGTTATTCATAATATCTCTAACAAACGATTGATCTATTTTTAAAGTCGTAATCGGAAAAGATTTTAAGTACCCTAATGATGAATACCCTGTACCAAAATCATCAATTGAGATGCCAATATTATGGTCTCTTAATTTTTTTAAGGTAAGAGCCGTATCCTTTGTATTTTCCATCAAGCTGCTTTCATTAATTTCTAGTTCTATTTTATTTCCATCTACATTTGCGTTATATAATATCTTTAGAACATTCTCAGAGAAGTCACGTCGTTTAAAGTGGCTTGTCGCTATATTAACCGACATTTTGATATTATCAATTCCTGCAGCTTTCCACTCATTTAAGTAGTCGCAAGCCTTTCTTAACACCCAATCACCAATCGGTATAATAAGGCCTGTTTCCTCTGCAACCGGGATAAACTCGGCTGGTGAAACTAACCCTTTTGTCGGATGGATCCAACGAATCAATGCCTCGACACCAATCATTTGATTGGATTCTAAGTTTAATTGCGGTTGAAAAAATAACACAAATTCTTCCCGCTCTAACGCTTTACGAATATCGCTTTCAATTTCAATTTTTCTTATAAGTTCTTCATTCATTTTCGGTGTATAAATTCTACATGAGTTACGTCCCTCATCTTTAGCTTTCAATAGTGCTAAGTCTGCTTGCTTAAGTAACTCCTCTTCATCATCTGTTTGCTTATTCGATAATCCGATACCTGCACTTAACGTTAAATAAAAATCTACGTTTTTATAAGCGAAAGGTTGTTCTATGGTTTGATATAAGCGCGAAATCATCTTGCTTACATCTTCCTCATCGAAACTTTTAATTAGAAAAACAAATTCGTCCCCACCAAGATGATACAGTTTTACTTCTTCTACTAAGTCCAATAAGTACAGGTCGGAAAACCTTTTTCCAACCTCAACGATAACTGCATCGCCAACCACATGGCCAGCTGTATCATTAATCTGTTTAAATCGGTCAAGGTCGACCAATACTACACCGAGGTTAACCTGTTTTCCTTTTCTCGCTTTCTCTAATTCACTTTTTAAGTCTTCAATTAGTTTCATACGATTCGGAAGGTCAGTAATATGATTATGGTAGGCCATATGCTTTATTTTTAACTCCGACTGCTTCAGCTCTGTCAATTCACTGACAGACCCAACAATAGCCGTAACCGCTCCATCTTTATGGATCGGCGATAACGTGACATGATAGTACCTGTTATTAACATCGAATTCGAACGAAGTATTTTCGCCTGTTTTAAAAGTTGTGACGAAGTATCCTTCTGCTAAATTACGTATTTTAGTTGAGAAAGCTTCATTAATGGATTTGTTAAGAATGTCTTTATTTTGTAAACCCAATACATTTACTAATTGACCATCAAATAGTGTAATAACAAATTCTCCGCTTATCTTTTCAACTTTAAAAACTAAATTATGAAGGTTTTTTACTACATGCTTAAAGTCATTTTTCAGTCGTTCTCGCAGTTGCTGTTCATACTTCTTTCCCTCAGTAATATCTGTTCTTGCTGAAATAAATTTATAAGGTTTTCCTTGTTCGTCTAAAAAAGGATAGATTGCAGTCTTCACCCAATAAAAAGTTCCATCTTTCCTACGGTTTTTAATTTCCCCTTCCCATACTGAACCACTGTTTATCGTTTCCCATAAATCCTTGTAAAACTCTTTGCTATGATAGCCGGATTTTAGGACATTATGGTTTTTTCCAATTAGTTCAGACCGAGAATATTGCGAAATTTTACAAAATGTATCGTTAACATCAATAATGATCCCGTTTCCATCTGTGACCGCTAATATAGAAGAATCATTTAAGACCTTCGCATAATCTTCCAACTGCTGCAGGCTTATCTGTGTTTCAATGTTAAGCTCTAATTTCTCTATGTTTTGTTTTACTTTTTCAAAAATTGTGAGTAAACCTTGTTCATACCCGATATTATTACTCACAGATCCTCCCCCTCAAAGCCACATAGGACATTTGGCTTTCACCTAATTCTAAATACCTATAAACAATAAATTGTTAAAATAGGCGAAAGCAGCATTTCCCTTAAGGCTATCATCATTAAACCCCAAGTTACTATTCTATTGTAATCGACTTTTCTTGATAAAAACAGCGTTTTTTTGTCATTAATCATCTTAATGAATTAAAATTGTTATTAGTTGTCCACATTTAACATCGCGTACTATAGTACTATTTTTGTTTTTTTACATAAAGACCCTTTTCCCTTTTCTTTAAAGGATTAAACCTAAATAACTAAAATAACTAAAATAACTAAAAAGGCTGACTCCATTAGAGCCAGCCTTCTCTATAACTTATTTGCCACGTTGTTCAACAATTTGTCTTAGTTCACTTACAAAGTCAACTAGTGGAACGGAAGTAGACTTCTGTTCCCCATATTTACGCACATTGACCGCTTCATTCTCAATTTCTTGATCACCTAAAACGAGCATGTAAGGGATTTTTTGAATTTGAGCTTCACGGATTTTATATCCGATTTTTTCATCACGCTCATCGATTTCTACACGAATACCTTCTGCCTGTAAGGCTTCAGTTACACGCTTTGCATAATCTAAGTGAACGTCTGGAGAGACTGGGATCACTTGAACTTGAACTGGAGCAAGCCAAGTTGGAAACGCTCCTTTATACTCTTCAATTAAGAAGGCAACAAAACGTTCCATCGTTGAAACGACACCACGGTGAATAACAACAGGACGATGAGGTTTACCATCTTCACCGACATATGTTAAATCAAAACGCTCCGGTAGCAAGAAATCCAGTTGAACCGTAGATAACGTTTCATCTTTTCCTAATGCTGTTCTCACTTGAACGTCTAATTTCGGTCCGTAAAACGCAGCTTCTCCCTCAGCCTCGAAGTACTCTACATCGAGTTCATTCATCGCATCTTTTAACATACCTTGAGCTTTGTTCCACATTTCATCATCGTCAAAGTATTTTTCTTTATCTTCAGGGTCTCTGTACGATAATCGGAAAGAATAATTATTCAAACCGAAATCTTTATAAACCTCTTGGATTAGACGAACGACGCGAATGAATTCGTCTTTAATTTGATCTGGCCGACAGAAAATATGTGCATCGTTTAACGTCATTCCACGGACTCGTTGCAGCCCTGTAACCGCACCGCTCATCTCATAACGATGCATCGTTCCAAGTTCAGCAATTCGAATAGGCAATTTGCGGTAACTGTGAATGTCATGCTTATACACCATCATGTGGTGAGGACAGTTCATTGGACGAAGCACAAGTTCCTCATTATCCATTTCCATCACAGGAAACATACTGTCGCGATAATGATCCCAGTGACCAGAAGTTTTATATAGTTCTGAACTGCCGAGAACTGGTGTATAAACATGGTCATAGCCTAAGCGAACTTCTTTGTCGACGATATATCTTTCAATCAGACGGCGAATTGTCGCTCCTTTCGGAAGCCATAACGGCAAACCTTGTCCTACTTTTTGTGAGTTTGTAAATAAGCTTAGCTCCTTACCTAATTTACGATGATCACGTTCTTTTGCTTCTTCTAGTAAGCGTAAGTGTTCGTCTAGATCTGCTTTTTTGAAGAATGCGGTACCGTAAATACGTTGAAGCATTTTGTTTTTACTATCGCCGCGCCAGTAAGCACCTGCAATACTTAACAATTTAAACTCTTTTATTTTCCCAGTCGATGGAACGTGAACCCCGCGACAAAGGTCAAAGAATTCACCTTGCTCATAAATCGTTACTTTTTCTTCCGCAGGAATCACTTCGATCAGTTCAAGTTTCAGTTGATCGTCAATTTCTTTATAACGAGCCACTGCTTCATCTCGGCTCACTTCTACACGATTAATGTCTAGGTTCTCATTGACGATTTTCTTCATTTCTTTCTCGATTTTTGGTAAATCTTCAGCCGTAATCGGTGTGTCGCTGTCAATATCATAGTAAAACCCGTTTTCAATAACCGGCCCTACACCGAGCTTCACGTTACCGAAGAGCCTCTTCACAGCTTGGGCTAATAAGTGAGCCGTACTATGGCGCATGACTTCTAATGCGTCGACCGAATCTTGAGTCACGATTTCTATTTTTCCATCTGTATGAAGAGCTGTACGTAAATCGATTAACTCACCATTAAATTTACCTGCAATTGATTTTTTCTTTAATCCTGGACTAATGGAAGCTGCAATATCTTCTGTCGATGTTCCCGCAGGAAACTCCTTTACAGCGCCATCAGGAAATGTAATTTGCAATACGTCAGACATCTTACTCACTCCTATTTTTTCTTTTTGAAAACATAAAAAAACACCCATCCCAAAAAAGGGACGAGTGTTAGTCTCGTGGTTCCACCCTTGTTTCCATAATTGCAAAATCAAATCCCTAAACACTTATGACCTTACATAAGCGTGCAATTATAGCTCAATTCTACAGAATAACGGCCTGGAGCCGTTAGCAGATACTGCAATTTCCCTGCTAATGTTCAAAGGTGGTAAGTCGACATTCCGTGTTAGGTAGTTCTCAGCAATCCTACCTTCTCTGGAAACCGTAAACGAAGACTCATGTCCTTATCATTACATCACACATCATTTAATTTGATATGTAAGTAATTATATGAATTGCTTAGGAGAAAATCAAGTTTTCATTTAAAAAACACGCTGAATTTTTTACGTTACACGATGAAATACACCTAAAGGATATATGACGGCTCTTTCTTGAAAGATCGTTTGCAATGTATAAATAATTCCTTGGTCTACGTCATCGGTGTAAATATGGAGTGTTTCTGGGTTAATACTAACGAGTGGTGATACAACCATCTCGTCGATGTCTAAGTCTCCTTCAAAAACTAAGGCCTCTTCCAGGAAAAGCTCTTTCTCTTCTCTGCTAATCTCTTTAAATGCACCATCGTAAAAAGAAAATTCACCATCATGTACAAGATGAAGCTCTTTCATTTTCTTTGGAGCCGTCTTTAGGTAGTATCGAAGGCTTTCCACAATGTTTTGATACTCTTGTTCTAGTAAGTACTCATCTATGGCAATTTCAACACAGTCAATTAAAATTTCACCATAATCTTTCAAACGAAATGTTAAAAATGGTTCGTAGTAAAATGTAGTATGTTTGTCAATTCCCTTTGCAAAGGCTTCATATAAATAATTTTCGCGCTCATAAAAACAATGAATAGCTGGTATATCTTCTCGATCGCCGTTTATGATTTCACAAGCTAAGCTTAGTATTTGTTCTTGCTCTTCGGGATCATTAAAATAAAACATGTGTTCAATAATTTCTAGCAACCAATCTTCTTCTTTCGTTTCAATTACATGCTGAGAAAGAACAGATGCTAATAAAGGATGAAACGAATCATAGAAGTTGATTTCATCGTCTTCATATTGGATGTATATCGTCGTATCTTCTTCACCCTCTTCTATGTCTAACGTTACTTGTAAACCTAACTGAGTATATTTAGACATATACCGGGTAAGTTGATTATATACTTGCTGGCAATCTTGCTGAGATTCGAATTGAATAGCAATCAATGGTAAATCCCCCTTAACCGATGAATTAACAATTTATTGTACCGTCGCCCGGTTGTAAGCCTTCGTGCATGACAAATCATTCTAATTCATTCCTATGACAAGCTGTAAAAAAAAGAACTAAAAAATACGCTTATTTGTTATAAAAACAAATAAGCGTACGATATATGCTGAGTTCTTTATCTGTCATAACTGCTGACAATCATTTGTGCTAAAGATTTATAAAACTCTTTGGATTCATCATCATATAAATCGTCGTCATGTTCAGTAAGTTCAATTAAACAATGGTCACATTCAAAGGTTGCATACGTTCGATGCCCATCCATCTCCAATGGAACATTCTCCCCCTTTCAACTTATTATTAATATAATTCTCTTATTAGTCTATTTTTATTTTGTCACTGCATATGCCTTGGGCATTTCAGATACAGTAAGGTTAAGACGCCGTAGATGTTTTCGGATTCCACAACGTTCCCACGTTTTAAAAATAGGTACTTTTAGTACTTCTTTCGGGTAAAATATCCCAATGTTTGTTAATTCTTCAAAGCTTAATCCTTGCCGAGCATAATAATCGATCATTTCATCGCGCTTATCGATTACTTCTAAAAATCGCTGCATTTCACTTTGGAATTCTTGTTTAGTAAATAAGCCTTTTTGGTGCCCTGTTATAAAGGTATCTGCATCAAGAGTCAGCAGGCGTTTCCCAGACTCAATAAAGTCCTCGATACTTCCATCCGTACCGTTATACCACGGACCAAATGTCGTCATGTCATAATCGCCAACATAGACTACACCCAACTCAGGGAAGTAAGGCGAAGATAAACCAGCTGTGTGTCCTGGTGTGTGTAAGAGGACCGTTTTCACTCCCCCAAAGCAATATTCGACTTCATACTGATACGTCCCCGAAATTTGCTGTAAATTGTTTACCCACTCCTGAGGCAGCTGTTTTTTCCACTGCTCAATTCCAGCTTCTCCCCATTCTTCATAAATCCCATTAGCTTTGGCAATCCCTTCAATAGATCTTGCTGTCTCAAACTCAAGTGGATTGATCCACTTTTGGGCTTTTGGGAAAAGATGATTATATTGAGTATGATCTGGATGATAATGAGTATTTACTATTAATTCAATACCAAACTGGTCGTTAACCTCTAAAAGAGTTTGAGGATCTGCTCCACAATCGATTAACACTTTTTCAGGACAATCAATAAATATATTTCTAGAATAAGGTACTTTGCTGTTATTTTTACCTTCTATGATCATCAGTGGCCCCATACGCTTCATTTCTTTCACCTCTTAAAGTGTTATTAGTTCTAGTACAAAAAAGCATTATTTGAAGGCTGTTCTCATAAACTTTGAGAAAACGTGTCATTCCGAGTGAATGTTCATTCATTATATCACATTATTTTGAAATTTTTAACTAATCTGCAATCATTATAGGGAAAGTGCAAGTGCAAGCACCCGTTCAGCAACGTACAGACTGAACTAAACCGTAAAGATAAAGGAAACACGGTAAACGGAAGTGAATTGTTGTTGACTTTTCGTACGAAGGTGAGCGAAGTGTCGCTAGGCGCTGGAACTTGACCACTTCAAAAAAATTGTACACTTATCTGCATAAAAAAAAAAAAAAAGGAGCTGGCCTCTTAAGGCCACCCCCTCTAACATTGTTCTCAATTAGTTTTGCATAACAAAATCTTTTTCTGTTTTTTCATCGTTATCAAATACGCGCAAAATATTATATTTAGTATTACGTTGCGCTGGGATTTTCCCCGCTTCGCGTATTAATTGCAAAATTTGATTTGTATTTACTTTATGAGTTGTCCCTGCAGCAGATACAACATTTTCTTCCATCATCGTACTGCCGAAGTCGTTACAACCGTATGATAACGACTGTTTTCCTACTTCCGGCCCCATCGTTACCCATGACGATTGGAAGTTCGCAATATTATCTAAGAAGATACGAGAGATTGCGACATTTTTTAAATATCCGCGCGGTGAAATTTTTTCACCTTTTAAATTAGTGTTATCGGGTTGGAATGTCCAGGAAATAAACGCAAGGAAACAATCCGTTTCATCTTGTGCATCACGGACCCGTTGAAGGTGAAGTGCACGTTCTTCAATCGTTTCTCCTAAACCAATAACCATTGTCGCGGTGCCATGCATGCCCACTTTCTTAACAGTTTTCATACATTCGATCCACTCTTGCCACGTATCTTTAATTCTGCTTACACGTCTGCGAGTCTCCTCAGTTAAAATCTCAGCACCGCCACCCGGCACAGAATCTAACCCAGCTTCTTTTAATTGAATAAGTACTTCTTCTAAAGAAAGGCCGGAGACTTCAGCCATTTTGTAAATTTCAGCAGGTGAAAAAGAGTGCATCGTAATATCAAAACGTTCTTTTATCTTTTTTAATAAATCCGTGTAATATGAAAAAGGCAGATCGGGATTCGTTCCACCTTGCATTAAAATTTCCGTTCCACCGACATCAACAGTTTCTTGAATTTTCTTTAATACTTCCTCATCTTCAAGAACATAGCCTTCTGCATGCCCAGGTGGTCTGTAAAATGCACAAAAACGACAATACGTATCACAGAAATTTGTATAATTCACATTCCTACCGATAACAAAAGTCGTCACTGGTTCTGGGTGCCATTTTTTCATAATGGTATTTGCTGCTTCACCCATCTTCTCTACTTCATCACTTTTATAAAGCTCTATGCAGTCTTCTAATGAAAGTCGTTCCCCGTTCACTGCACGCTCTAGAATGTGGTCAATGCTCATTTGATTCATAACCCCCAACTTTATCAACTAGTATTATACTATCATAGATTATTAAAAAATGCCCATTCTAAAGAAAAGCGGAAGCGCCCGTTTTGCGACGTACGGACTGGAGCACACCGTATGAGATAAAGGAAACACGGTGATCGTTAGTGAGCCGATGTTGACTTATCGCAAGGAGGTGGGCGAAGTCTCGCTAGTCGCTGGGCGCTGGAGCTAGACACCTTCGAATTTATACTTTATTTCTCAAAAAAGACTAATTCTGTTCTCTTCGATTGGAACCATCAACATAAACCGGTCTAGTATAATGACGAATCCTTTCCATAATCCGTTTCGCTTTTAACTGTTCAAATCCGCCACGTTCTGAGTAAGACAGGTGTTCTTCCAGTTCTTCATAGTCAAAATTCGATGTAAATAAAGTTGGGAGCTTTTCAAGCATTCGATATTGAAGGATAACGCCTAAAACATCATCACGTATCCAGCTGGACAGACTTTCCGCACCGATATCATCTAAAATAAGCACCCCGGCATTTTTTACGCGTTCTAGCTTTTGATTTAATGTGCCGTCACCAATCGATTGCTTCATTTCCCTAAAGAAGTCCGGAGTATAAACGAGCATCGTTTCAATTCCGCGGTCTGCTAAGGCGTTTGCCACAGCACCCATAATATACGTTTTACCGACACCAAATTTTCCATATAAGTAAAGGCCCATTGAATGGTTCCCTGGGTCAGCTTCCATAACAAATTCTAATGCTGCTGCAGTCGCAGCCATTCGCAACTCTTCTCTTTGATCAATGTTTTCAAACCTTGCTTCAAGAATATCTTTAGGTATATATAAACTTTTAATAAGAGATTGTTGTTGTTTTTGTCGATCTATTTTAAGTTTAGTTTCACAAATCTCAAAGCGAATATCCACATAATTTCTTTCTATCACTAGGCGAGGTTTGTATCCTTGCATTAAGTTAGAACATTTTTCGAGTCCCGGACAGTTATTACACGAATTCAGCTCTTTTCTATATTGATCTAACTTCGGCAAACTCTTTTCAAGCATTTCAAGAGAAACTTGAGGGTTCTTGCCAATAAACTCATTAATAATTGGATCTGTAAAAATCTCGTGCTTCATCTTTTCGTATTGCTTTAAAAATTTTTCCCCGCTCATCATTTTTTGAAGGGAGGATTGAATGGATTCCATCTAATCTTCCTCCTTTAGCGATCTATTTTGCTTTAATTGCTCCATCATTTTATTAAACCTTTCTTTTTCCTGAGCAACTTTAGGGTCTTGACTATTATGGTCTGAAGTCGCCGCCGCAGACTTTTCTTCTTGTTCTTTTAAGAGCCATTTCGGTAATTTCTCTTTTCGTACAGACGATTTTTTCGGTCGGCCTTTAGCAACTGGGGCTTCATTTTTACTTTGTTGGTACGCTGTATTTTTTTGATACTCAAGTCTGGCTAATTCCATTGCCTCTTTTACGGTTTTAATATTCTTTCTGGACCAGTGACCAGCAATTTTATCAATTAAAGCTTTGGTCAGCTTCATATCATTTCGAATTAAAATAGAATCAATCAGTACGTTTACAACACCAGGCATTAACTGATAATCAAGAAGTAAACTCTCAATAATTTTTACATCAGCTAAAGGAACTTTGGCACCATCTGACCGGCTCTCAAGTAAATCTAACGGCGATGTGGTTTCATACAGTGATATCATTTTTTCCTCTTCAGTTTGTGGAACTTTGCCACTCATTTCACGGTGTTCTAATGGATGAGTCTTTAAACCAAGGGTAGGAGGCTCATTTCCATACTCTATTTTATACCATTCTTGCGCTCGTTTCCTTAATTCCTCTACATTCAATTCATCATCATGAAGAAGAGCTTGCTGAATTAATCGGCTCATCTCTAATGGTTCAATGCGATAAACAAAAGCGAGACGAATAATAACTTTTTTAATTTCTACTGTCAGTAACTTTTTTGCATTACTAAACGTAGCTAGATCAGATTCTAACAATTGAAAGTCGAATGAACGGTCCGCAAACAACAGGTCTTGTTCTTGCCCTCTTTGAACGACTTCTTTGTTTGGGTCTATTTCTAATGCCTCTATCAACTCTGTTTGGTGATGAGTAGCAATTTCTGAATGTGATAAAGAAGTGAAAACTTCATCAAACGCATACGTTACTTCCTCGTACCCTTCTTCATCTAATTTGTCGATTAAAAACCGCTCTCTAATTTGTCGATATTTCGTCTTCCCTAATCGATTATATAGATAAACACTTAAAACGTCATTTGTAAAAAATGCCTGTGGTGACATCGGCGGCTGAAGTTCATATAGATAAGTGGAGTAATCATCCTTTTTTTTCTTGTACGTTTTTAGTAATCCGATCGCTTCTAACTTTTTTCTTTCTTGAAAAAGTTGTGGTAACGGCAGATCCATACTAATCATTAACTGACGATGTGTAGTCTCTTCACTCCAGTAAATATCATCTTCAAGCTCACTCCACAAGGTCATGTACAAGCTGTAAGCTACTGCACCAATTAGAGGTTGATATAATAATATAAGTACTCTTTGATCTTGCACCGTTAATTGGTCTTTCGCTCGAATCATCAAACGGTCAACTGGCAAAAGCTCTTTCCAATGCCATTCCATCAATACCACCTAACCTTACTTCAATCTAATCTATAAAAGTGAAAAAGAGCTCTCAGCAGACTGCTTAAAGCTCATTTATTTCTTAGTCGTATTTCGATCAATTAGATCTTTTAGTTCATCAATAAAAACATTTATATCCTTAAATTGACGGTAAACGGATGCAAAGCGGACATAGGCAACATCATCTACACCTGCTAATATTTCCATGACTAACTCACCGACAACTCGGCTCTCAACTTCATTCATCCCTTTGCTTCGAAGCTCACGTTCAACCTTCGTCACAATTTCATTGAGCTGCTCTAGCGAAACCGGTCGTTTTTCACAGGCGCGAATAAGCCCTCTTAATATCTTTTCACGGCTAAACTCTTGTCTCGTACCATCTTTTTTAACAATAATAATTGGGTGCTCTTCAACAGTTTCAAACGTAGTAAAACGATAATTGCAAGATTCACACTCTCTTCGTCTACGTATTGATTTCCCTTCATGACTAGGTCTCGAATCAAGAACTTTAGTTCCATTGTATTCACATGCTGGACAACGCATTCGGTATCAACTCCACTTTGTCTTGCATTTAGCTTAGCGAACAAACTATACTACTTTAATAATAAATAAAAACTCGAAAAATGACAAGAAATCGTTCACAGATCTGATTAGAAAAAACTCTCTCTATGGAAATGGAGAAAATCCATGGGAATGAATAAACTGTATTTAATACTCTTCCCTAAAACAAGAGACACTACATAATACCTTAATCTTTAGCAATATTAAAAAAAAAATCAAAAGAGAGGTGGTTTCCCACCTCTTTCTTACGCATTACAATGCTTTACTTTTCGATTTTTCAACTTTGATAGGACCCATTCCCCTTGGCACTTCAATTATTTCACTGGTTGTTGCCCGCAGTGCTCTAGATATATAATCTGAAGCTACATTCGGGTCAATTCGATCACCGCAAGTGTAAACATCAATACTAGCGTATCCATGTTCCGGAAAGCTGTGGATTGTTAAATGTGATTCCGAAATAATCACAACGCCACTAACACCGTGTGGGGCAAACTTGTGAAATGCAACTTCACGTACTTCTGCTCCCGACTCCAGTGCAGCATCAACGAATACTCGCTCAATAAAATTCATATCATTCAACTTCTCTACGTTACATCCCCATAATTCAGCAATTACGTGACGACCCATAGTATCCATAAGTTGAATCCCCCTTTTCAAAAAAAATGTCATGCCTTCTCAAACATGTAGGAATGTTAAGGTACCACAGGGGAAGTATCACTTTATTGTTAACCCACTTTTATTCGTATATACTCTTTCAGACAGAAACAAAATAAAGCTGACCTGGGTAATAGCCAGGTCAGCCGTGAATTATTACATACTGATTAGGTTATATTAAACGTGAAGTTTTGCATCGTTTACAATATTCTCTGCAACAAGGTTAACAAGGTCTACAACACGACAAGAGTAACCCCACTCATTATCATACCAAGCTAAAACTTTTAACTGGCGGTCTCCTAATACCATTGTCGATAAACCATCAATAATAGATGAATTTTCATTACCATTAAAATCTATAGAAACAAGCGGCTCATCAGTATAACCTAAAATGCCTTTCAACTCATTGTTCGCAGCATTTCTTAATACTTCATTCACTTCTTCTACCGTTACATCATTCTTAACTTGAACAACAAAGTCAACCAAAGACACGTTAGGTGTTGGAACTCGTAATGCCATACCATTTAATTTTCCGTTCAGGTTTGGTAAAACTTTCGCAATTGCTTTAGCTGCTCCAGTTGATGTTGGAATAATCGATTGAGCGCATGCACGAGCTCTTCGTAAATCTTTGTGTGGATTGTCAATATTCTTTTGGTCGTTTGTATACGAATGAACAGTTGTCATCATTCCTGTTTCAATTCCAAATGCTTCATCTATAACTTTAGCAACTGGTGCAAGACAGTTTGTTGTACAAGATGCATTTGAAATCACATCGTGCTTTTCATGAATGTAATCGTCATCATTTACACCCACAACTACTGTAACATCCTCATCTTTACCTGGTGCAGTAATTACTACTTTCTTTGCTCCAGCTTCGATGTGGTAACCAGCCGTCTCTTTTGATTTAAATTTACCCGTTGCTTCAACAACGATATCTACATTCATTTCTTTCCATGGTAATAGTTTTGGATCACGTGATTGTAAAAGCTTAACGACTTTACCGTTTACGATTAGTTCGTTATCCCCCGCTTCTACTTCTCCTTGGAATGGCCCGTGGATACTGTCATATTTTACTAAATGAGCTAATGTTTCCGCAGGGTAACTTGCATTTACCGCTACAACATCTAATTTATCGTCAAGAATTGCTTTTCGGAACACCATTCTCCCAATTCTTCCAAATCCATTAATCGCCACTTTAACCTTCATCATAATTAGATCCTCCCCATTTATATATGCTATACTAAATGTCCTCTGATATGAAATAGTATAACATATAATATGCATTAAGAACTAATAATTTTATAAAAAGATAATAAATAAAAATAATTAGGCAATTCAATTAATTCTATGGTTATCGGTTCTAAATTATCACTGGGGCAAGGGCCCGCCAACTAAATGAAAAAACACTAGGATATTAAGATATCTTAGTGTTTTTCCTATGAACTCATCTTTTCTTAGATCACCATAAAACGATGAAAAAGTATAACTCAATGGTTTATTATTTGCCACTTTATTAATATTTGTGTCAATTGCTCTTCGGTATCTTCGATGGTTCCGTTATTATTAATGACTTCATCCGCTAACTTGATTTTATCCTTTAACGGCATTTGGGATTGGATACGACTCATTGCTTCCTCTTTAGAAGACTGATCTCGCGCCATTAACCTCTCTAACTGAACTTGTTCTTCCACATAGACCAACAATACTTTGTCGACCATATGACGTAGATCACTTTCAAATAGTAAGGGTAAGTCATAAACAACTACAGAATGGCCTTCTTTATAAAATCGATCTTTCGTTTCAATCATCCGCTTCCGAATCGCAGGGTGAACGATGGAATTTAATATCTTCCGTTCTTTCTCATCATTAAAGATGATTTCACCTAGTCGTTTTCGAGCAATTGTACCTTCCTCATTGAGCACCTGAGTGCCAAAATGAGAAACGATTTGTTTAAAAGCTTCTTCTCCAGGTTCGACAACTTCCCTTGCTATTACATCTGCATCAATAATGGGTATTCCTAATTTCGAAATGAAATGAGATACTGTACTCTTACCACTAGCAATTCCACCTGTTAAACCAATTATCATCCTTTAAACTCCTTTATTTATTCCCGTATGCTTTTAATACACGAGCAACGCAGAAGCAAGCCAACGCCGAAATTCGACCGCTATTTTTCCCGGACTTTTTGAACTCCCCTTCTATCCTGCTTCAAAAAGGAGGACAAAAAGAGCCGAGAAGATCAAGGCGGCGTAGCTTCGAGTAGCGCAGTGTATGCTCTTAATACACGAGCAACGCAGAAGCAAGCCAACGCCGAGATTCGACCGCTATTTTTCCCGGACTTTTTGAACTACCTCTAAATGAGACTCCATACACCTAGTATAATCAGTAATAACCCAGGAATAAATGAAAACTTCTTCATTACATATGAATCAGAGAAGCGGTATCCACTTTTCATCCCAAACGTAACAAAGGAAGCACTCATAATTGCAACTGTAAGTGCCATTAACCAAGGTGAAAACCCTATGAGGGCTGCACCAATTCCCGCTCCAAACGCATCTAGTGATAAAGCGACTCCTAATAAAATCGCTTCTCTTCCTGTAATTGTTCCTGATTTATCAATGTCAGCTTCCATCGGCTTTCTCAGTATTCGTATCACTAAGCCAAGCATTTTAATCTCTAAGTTGATGAGGACTTTATCATCAACTTTTTTTGGAACCGCTTCCTCTTCTTCATCTGCATTTTTTGTTGGTCGAAATACTTGATAAAGTGCCCATGCACCAATCAAGATTAAGATGATCCCCCCGAGAGCTTCTGCAAACTGAGGAGATAAGTATCGTTGGATCCAATTTCCGAATGTCATGGCTAAAAGGATAGAAGCTGCTGAACAAAACGCAATAAATAATAAGGACTTAAACGGTAATTTCATCTTCCTAAGTCCATACGTTAGACCCACACCAAAACTATCTAAACTAACAGCTAATGCTAATAGTAGTAATGAGAAGATTTCTACCATGTAAAAAGCTCCTTCCATGACTGATACGATAGTATATGGCAGGAGCCTATCCAATGTACTTTATTTTTGGCAATTCGGACAGAAGTGCGTCCCACGTCCCCCGACTACCGTTTTTTCAATCAGTGTTCCACATGTTCTGCACGGCTCGCCTTTTCGACCGTATACAAACAAAAATTGCTGAAACATCCCCATTTCCCCTTGACCATTCACATAAGATTTTATCGAACTTCCTCCTTGTTCAATGGCTTTACCTAATGTTTCGATAATTTTTTCATGGAGTAACGGTAGCTCTTCTTCCCTTACCTCTTTGGCTAAACGCTCAGGAAGGATGCCTGCATGAAAAAGAGCTTCATCAACATAAATGTTTCCTAAGCCGACAACAATCTTTTGATCTAATAACGCCGTTTTTACCTTCCTGTTGGTTTTAGCCAGACCCTCTTTCAAATGTTCAATTGTAAATTCTTCAGCAAAAGGCTCTAACCCTAAGTCCATTAAAGGTAAAGAACGTTCTTCTTCTCCCTTAACGAATAAGTGCATGGTACCGAACTTACGAACATCTTGATAACGCAGCTGGGTTCCATCAGAAAAGTAAAAAATCACATGAACATGCTTATTAACTTCTTCATCTGCCTGATACATTCCGTATCGACCTTCCATTCGTAAATGGGAGACTAAGACATAATCATCTAAGATAAACTTTAAAAATTTGCCTCGTCGTCCCATTTCACGAATCGTTTGGTTTTGTATAAGTGCTTTAAAATGTTCGGCATCATCTGGCTTTTTGATCATTTTGGGCCAAAAAATTTCTAAATCCGTTATCGTTTTACCGATGACTAATCGTTCTAATGTTCGCTTTACCGTTTCTACTTCTGGTAATTCTGGCATCGTTCTTACTCCTTATTTTGCGTCGTACCAACTGTCTCCATAGGAAGAATCTACTTTTAAAGGTACATCTAGTTCTATTGCATTTTCCATCACGTCTTTGACCATTTTTTCAACAGTTTCGATTTCATCTTTTGGCACTTCCAAGATCAATTCATCATGAACCTGAAGTAATAAGCGTGCATTTAAATTCGCTTCTTCTAGTTGTTCACCTAATTGAACCATCGCCTGCTTGATAATATCTGCAGCTGTTCCTTGTATTGGTGTATTCATTGCGGTTCTTTCCGCAAAACTGCGCAAGTTGAAGTTTCGACTTGTAATTTCAGGCAGATATCTTCGACGATGTAATAACGTCGTTACATATCCATTTTCCCGTGCTTTTTCAATTATGCGATCCATGTAATCTTTAACTCCAGGAAAACTTTCAAAGTAACGTTCAATAAATTGAGCCGCCTCTTTTCTCGTAATACCTAGATTTTGTGACAAACCGTAATCACTAATACCGTAAACAATTCCGAAGTTAACCGCTTTTGCACTTCTTCTCATATTGGATGTTACTTCATCTTCTTTGACATGAAATACATCCATTGCAGTTTTTGTATGAATATCCATATCTTCTTTAAAAGCCGTTATTAACCCTTGATCCTGAGCAATATGAGCAAGTACCCTTAATTCAATCTGTGAGTAGTCAGCAGCGAAAATGACCCAGTCTTTCTCAGAAGCAACAAATGCTTTACGAATTTTTCTTCCTTCCTCCAAGCGAATCGGGATGTTTTGTAAATTCGGTTCCGTTGAACTTAAGCGACCGGTCTGGGTTAACGCTTGATTAAAAATCGTATGGATCTTGCTCGTATCGTGATGAACGACTTTAAGTAAACCTTCAATATACGTTGAATTTAGTTTTCCTAATTGACGGTAGTGTAAAATTTTACCGATAATCTCATGTTGATCTTGTAGTTTTTCAAGGACATCGGCTGAAGTCGAATAACCCGTCTTTGTTTTTTTTATTGGCGGAAGGTTAAGTTTTTCAAACAGAATTTCTCCTAATTGCTTTGGCGAATTAATATTAAATGAAACACCAGCTAATTCATGTATTTCCTTTTCTAATAAAGCTAGTTGCTCTCCTAATTCTTGCCCCATCGCTTTCAACTGTGGCTCATCGACTTTTACACCGGTAATCTCCATCTTTGCTAAAACCAGAGCTAGTGGCATTTCTAGTTCACTAAACAATTCAAATTGCTCATTCTTTTTTAATTCATTTTCAAGATCTTCTTTTAATGTATACACAACTTGTGCTTTATTAATGAGATGCTTCTCTAAAATTTCTCTTTCAGGAACTTTACGTTTTGCTCCTTTTCCATAAACCGTTTCGTCATACTCAACTAGTTGTTTGCCCCGCTCTTTTGTGACATCAGCTAACTCGTAAGAAGAACTTGAAGGATTTAGTAAGTATGATGCTAAAAGGATATCAAAGGCCACACCATTCAGCTCAATATCTTTCCATCCTAAAGCAACAACAGCTCGCTTCGTATCAGCTAACCATTTTTTCTTGGTCGAGTCTTTCGCCCAATCCATAAATACATCCGATTGGCTTGCCACTTCTGTTGGAATGAAGTATTTACCACTTTCATTAACAATTGTAAAACCGAGTACATCTGCTTGGTGATAGTTTTCAGATATCACTTCAACAATGAGCGCAGACGGACTTTGAAGGATTTCCTCTGTTACTTCATCGATGACCTCGTACTCAATGTCCTCATCTTGTAAGGTAGTTTCTTCCGTTTCACCGACATCTAATTTATTTAATAATGTATTGAAGTCTAGCTCTTTAAAAAGCGCAACCACTTTCTCTTTATCATATTCTTCAAATGTAAATGAATTTAAACTTCGATCAATAGGAACATCACTAAAAATGGTTGCCAGCTTTTTACTCATCAGAGCCTGTTCTTTATTCTCCTCGAGTCTTTCTTTCATTTTCTTACCAGATATTTTATCGATAGACTCAAGAACGTTCTCAACCGTTTCGTATTCTTTCAAAAGTTTTAACGCTGTTTTTTCTCCTATCCCAGGAACACCAGGTATGTTATCGGAACTATCTCCCATAAGGCCTTTCATATCAATAATTTGCAACGGCGTAATTCCATATTTATCTGCTATCGCTTGCTCATCATATGTATCTACATTTGTAATCCCTTTTCGAGATAACGTCACTTTTACTTTCGGGGACACTAATTGAAGTAAATCTTTATCTCCCGAATAAACACTTACATTCCAGTCTTCTTTTTCGGCTTGTTTAGCAAGTGTACCGATAATATCATCTGCTTCATAATTCTCAATTTCATATCTTGAAATTTGAAATGCATCTAACAATTCCCGAATGAGCGGGAATTGTTCCGATAATTCTCCAGGTGTCTTTTGACGCCCGCTTTTATACTCTCCATAGGTTTCGTGTCGGAATGTTGTTTTGCCTGCATCAAACGCGACGACCATATGAGTTGGCTTTTCTTCTTCGATGATTTTAAGAAGCATCATCGTAAAGCCGTAGACTGCATTTGTATAAACTCCTTTATCATTGTTCAATAAAGGAAGTGCAAAAAACGCGCGGTATGCAATACTGTTTCCATCTACAAGAACTAATTTATTCATAAGAGCACTCCTCTCAATTTCCATACTTAATTTTCATTTTAGCACAACCATCTGGCGTTTAGAAAATATCGGGAATCATGTCAGTTCGTATCTGTGTAAGACGAATAAAGACACTTTGCCAAAGCAAAGTGTCTTTATCATTTATTAATTAGTATAGCCCATCAAAATACGAGCATATGGTGAGTCAGCCGGAAGGACAATAACCGTTTCATCTTCAATTGTTTTTTCATACGATTGAAGAGTGCGATATAAGTTATAGAATTCTGTGTCACGTCCAAAAGATTCATTGTAAATACGTGCAGCTTCAGCTTCACCTTCACCGATGATTTCATTAGCATCAGCTGTTGCCTTTGCTACGATTTCTTGTACTTCACGGTCAGTGTTTGCACGAATACGGTTCGCTTCTGCATCACCTTGTGATAGATAATCTTGAGCTGTCGATTGACGCTCAGAGATCATTCGACGGAAGATTGCCTGCTCGTTCTCTTCAGGTAAATCCGTACGTTTCATACGAATATCAGTAAGCTGGATTCCATAGCTATCTCTTGCTAACAACTCATTGACACGGTCGCGGACACGTTCATTAAAACTTCCTCGGTTAGATGCTTCGTCATTAATGATTTCGTCATAATCGAGTTGACCTAATTCTGCACGGATAACAGAGAAAATAAAGTTACCCATAATCGATTCAGCATTTTGAATGGATCTTGCATTAGAAATCATATCTCGCGGGTCGTCAACACTCCATACCGCATACGTATCAACAAGCATACGTTTTTTATCTCTTGTATTAATTTCTGCTGGTGTAATGTCATATACCATTTGATATTTCGGTAATGTTGTCACCGACTGAATGAATGGGATCTTATAACTTAAACCTGGTTCACTTTCAATCCTTACAACTTCACCAAATTGACGTACAACCTTATATTCACCTTGTTCAACGATGAATAAGTTAGAGAGGATGGTTGTAACTACGGCGATAACAATAACTAATGAAACCCCGAGGCGTGTATATTTTTTCCACTCTTCAGTTGGGCGGCGTTCCTCTAAATCTACAATATTATTATCACTCATTAGTTGTTCCCCCCTTCACTAGATTGACGGCGTTCAATTGGTCGGATCGGTAAATAACTTACCGTATCACTGTTATTATCCATAATGTAAATATCTGTCCCTGGTAATACTTCTTCTAGCGTTTCTAGAACAAGACGCTGTCTAGTAACTTCAGGATTAATTAAATACTCCTCATAAAGGGCGTTAAATCTTGCAACATCCCCGCGGGCACGTTCCATACGCTCTGCTTTTGTACCTTCCGCTCGGGAAATGATTGCATCTTGCTCCCCTTTTGCTTCATTAATTAACTGGTTACGATATTTATTAGCTTCATTAATTTTCGTTAATCGTTCCTCACGAGCATCTGTAACTTCTGTAAATGCACGTCTTACTTCCTCGTTTGGCAATTCAACGTTTTGAAGCTTTACGTCCATGACGGTAATTCCGACTTTATAAGTCTCCATATAAGACAGTAGATTTTCTCTTACTTTTGCTTCAATTTCTGGTCGTTCGTCTGTCAAGATAGCATCAATTCTCGAACTTCCAATAACCCCTCTTAATGAAGCCGATGCTGCATTAAATAGAATTTGTTCTGGATTATCGGCATTAAATAAATACTCTTCTGGATCTGTAATTCTCCATTGAACGATCAGATCAGCTAAAACGATGTTTTCATCACCCGTAATCATCTTGGCTTCATCTGTATAATTAAGTTCTCCATTTCGATCTTCAAAGCCTACACGAAGGTTATTTGTCGTTCTTGATAAGATTTCGACTCGCTGAATCGGCCAAGGCATTTTAAATTTAAGACCTGGTTCAGCTATTGTTTCTTCAACTTTACCAAACGTAATTAATGCCGCTTGGTCTGTTTCGTCAACAATATACCAACCTGTCGTTATAAATAATGCTAAGATACCAATTCCGATTGCAGATAAAAACCCTACAATCAATTGCTTAATTGTGACCATTTCATCCCCTCTTTCTATTTCACATGATATTAGAAAGTTACACTTTCTTTCTCTTAACTATTACGAAACACTTAAGAAAAAGTTTCATACTAATATTATAGTATATAAGTTTACAAGAATATAGGATAAATCACATACTCCCATTGATTTAACAAAGTTACAATTTTTGGAGTTAGACAATAGAAAGGCGGAAGGTGTCTGTTTATCGGGACAAGCGCTGGAGGACTAACAATACGTGTCCTGCGTTTGGACACGTTTTATAGACCGAAGCGACCTCGAGCAGATGACACCTGGAGCTTCTTCGGATGAGCTAAAGGATTTGGCAGTTTTAACTTGTAGCTATCAGGATTTCTTTTAGGGCACTGAGAGGACGCTATTTTAACTAAAAGCACCATATTTAACGATTTAGGGAACTGAAAGGCCTCTATTTACTTAGATGTATTCAAAAACAACAAGAAAATTAGTAAATAAGAGCTTCTGAGTGCCTTAAAACTGAAGACTGGGCTATTTTAACCGAAATAAGGGTCTATGAGTTACCTATCACATTTTGATGCTACTTAATACAATGAGATTACTCATACAAAAATGGATGGAACCGCTATAGGTGTATAGGCTAGAGTCTTGCCATATGTGGTAAAGGGTATACGGCAACCATAGTTACCGGCACCCGCTTTGAAAAAGAGGGATATCTCCGCAAAAAAAGCAGGACAAAAGCTAAGGGGAAGCTTTTGTCCTAACAAGGGGATGTAAAACAACTTCCGTAAACTGCATGAAGGGATGAGCTTAAACATCCAGTTTACAGGCATTGATGAAACCGTTCGAGATAATTATAACTTTCAACCGTAAATTTAGAATGAAGGAAATGTTAATCTTTTGTAAATATACATACTAACCTTTCCATCTATTTCATTGTTTTTGGCTTGGCTTTAAAAAATCTAAAAAAAGCTATGTTCAGCTTTCGCTTCTTTATTAAAAGTAATTATAAATAGTGTACCTTTTCCTACATGACTTTCCACATCAATTTTACCATGGTGTGCTTCTACTAAATGTTTTACAATTGCAAGCCCTAGTCCTGTTCCACCCGAGTTACGGCTCCTTGCACGATCTACTCGATAAAACCGCTCAAAAATACGAGGTAATTCGCTTTCACTCATCCCAATCCCTGTATCTTTTACCTTTAATACAACTTCTTTACCTTGTTGATCCACTTCAACGAACACAACACCGCTCGCTGGAGTATACGTAATACTGTTGTTAACAAGATTAATAACGATCTGCTTTATTCGGACAGGGTCGCCATCTATAACCGTGTCACCGCTGCATTTTATATTCAATTGAATATCTTTTTCTGCTGCTTTTGGTCTTAAAAGAGTATGAACATCCTCTACAATATCTGATATGTTCGTTTTCTGCCAATTTAACTTGAAATATTGCTGCTCAATTCGCGAGAGCTCCAGGAGATCATGAATTAAGTTTTGCAGCCTCTCACTTTCTTTCCAGATAATTGTTAAAAATTGTTCACGGAGCTTTTGATCTTCCATCGCCCCATCTAAAAGGGTTTCAGTAAACCCTCGAATAGAAGTCACTGGCGTCTTCAATTCATGTGAAACATTAGCAACAAAGTCTTTTCTCACTTGCTCTAGTTTCTTTAATTCAGTGATATCATGGAAAACAAGAGCAATCCCGCGGAGCTTTTCATCTTCCCCAATAATAGGAGCTCCATATACGTCGAAGTGTCGTACTTCTAAGTGAATGGGTAATTTAATTTGTTTCCTTTGTTTCTGTTCTGTCATAAAAATATCTTGTACAATTTTAATGATTTCCTTATGCTTTATTGCTTCGTGATACAAACGATTTAACCATAAATCCGTATCTTCTTGGAAAATATCTTTACATGACCGATTGATAAGTGAAATATCTCCTCGTGGATTAATAAAAATTAAACCACTTCCCATATTTTCAATTAACGTTTCCATTCTTTCTTGTTGAATTTGATGTCTTCTTGTAATTTGGTCCAAGTTATAAGCTAATACATTAATAGAACGGCTTAGTTGCCCAACTTCATCATGATTACCTTCTATTGTTCGAGCCTTATAATTTCCTTCAGCAAGAGAGTTTGCCACTTTCGTTGCTGCTTCAATTGGACGAATCATTTGATTAGCTATTCGATACGAAACGGAAACAATAACGAAAAACGCTAGAGAGAAACTAAAAATAAGAAGACCCCAGATTTTTTGGTTCATTTTATTAAGCTCTTCAAAAGGGATCCCAAGTCGTAAAAAGCCTATCGTTTCCCCTGCTTCTTCAACTGGAACTGCGTAATATAACAGTTCTTTACCGACAGTATCGCTATATCGAATTTCATATTGACCTTCCCCCTCAATCACAGACTGAATTTCAGGCCGATTAATGTGATTATCCATAAGTTGCGGATCTGTGGCCGATTCGCCGACGACTGTTCCATCTGCTAAAATAATCGTTACCCTCGTTTCAAGCTTCTCACTTATTCTAAATGCCAGTTCCTGAGAATGTCCATTTTCGTTCAATCCTGCTTCTAATACACTGAATCCTGCTAGTTCAGCTTCTTTCTTTAAACGGTCTGTAAGACTTTCGAAGTAAAATTCCTTAAATAACTGACCAATGATTAGGCCCAAACTAGCGAGCACGATAAGCGTGACTGCAAGTAATGAAAACACTAATCGAAATCGAAACTTACCCATTTAATTGAGGCTCCTCTAACTTATAACCTAATCCACGAATGGTCTTAATATAAATCGGTTTCTTTGTATTCGGTTCAATCTTCTCTCTTAAGTGGCTGATATGAACGTCCACGATCCTAGTATCTCCAACAAATTCATAGTTCCAAACTGCATTTAATAATTGGTCTCGAGTCAATACTCTTCCTTTATTACTTGCTAAATATAAAAGGAGCTCAAATTCTTTTGGTGTTAAATCCATCGGCTGTCCTTTATACTGCACCTCGTAGTTTTCTGGATAAATATCGACTTCACCAACACTAATGACTGTACCTTCAGTCCTTGATACTTCTTGGTCATTTTGACTTTGACCGACCCTTCTTAATATAGCCCGTACCCTTGCAACAACCTCTCTTGGACTAAAAGGTTTTGTCATGTAGTCATCCGCACCAAGCTCTAAACCTAATACTTTATCGAACTCATCATCTTTTGCGGTTAACATCAAAATCGGTGTCATTAATTTATTTAAACGCATTTGCTTACATACATCTAATCCATCCATTTCAGGAATCATTAAATCTAAAACGATTAAATCAAACGGCTGTGATTGCGCTAGTTCAAATGCAGATGCCCCATCCATAGCCGTCACTACTTCATACCCAGCTTGTTCCAAGTTAAATTGAAGTAACGTTACAATAGACTCTTCATCATCTACAACTAATAATCTTTGTGTCATAGCGTCCTCCGATATTAAGGTTATTTAAAATTGTAATCTTTATTTTGATTATAGCAAACGAATGTAAATTTCATGTAAATTTGTTTGAGAATTATTTTCAATTACACAACTAATGATGTTTTATTAACTATATTTATCCTAATTAAGTTCTTTTATAAAGGAAACACGGTGAACCCTAGTGATCCGATGTCGACTTATTGTAAGGAGATGACCGTAGTCTCGCTAGTTGTTGGAAGCTAAAGCAAGACACTTTTGAATCTATACTTAACATAAAAAAATGACACACGTAGCAAGACTACGTGTGTCATTCGATAAATCCTTTTTAAGTTTAACCATTTATGCTTTCGGTAAAGCTGCCATTACGTTACGAACAGACTCAACAGATTGGTCTAAAGCGGATTTCTCTTCAGCTGTTAATTCTAATTCGATAACTTTTTCAATACCGTCTCCACCGATAATTGTAGGAACTCCAACATATAGATCGGTATATCCATATTCGCCTTCTAAGTACGCAATTGTAGGGATAATTCGTTTCTTATCTTTAAGGATGGCTTCAACCATTTGAACTAATGAAGCAGCTGGTGCGTAGTACGCACTTCCATTTCCTAAGAGACCAACGATTTCACCGCCGCCTTTACGTGTACGTTCAACAATTGCATCAAGACGATCTTTTGAAATAAGCTTTTCTAATGGAATTCCACCAGCATAGGAATAACGGATAAGTGGTACCATATCGTCTCCATGTCCACCTAGAACAAAACCAGTTACATCTTCCACTGATACGTTTAATTCTTGAGCAACAAATGTACGGAAACGAGCAGTATCAAGAACACCTGATTGACCTAATACGCGATTCTTCGGGAATCCTGACTCTTTATATACTGTGTATGTCATAGCATCAGCAGGATTAGTTAATACGATAATGTAGCATTCTGGTGAGTGTTTTACAACTTCTTTAGTTACAGCCTTCATGATACCAGCGTTTGTGTTCACTAGGTCATCTCGGCTCATACCTGGCTTACGTGCAATACCTGCAGTGATAACTACAACATCGGAACCAGCAGTATCTTCATAGTTAGAAGTACCAATAATGTTAGAGTCAAGACCTTGAACCGGTGTAGACTCAAGCATGTCTAATGCTTTTCCTTTAGTTGGTCCTTCCATCTGTGGAATATCTAGAAGTACTACATCTCCTAATTCTTTTTGCGCTACCATAAGTGCAGTTGTTGCACCCGTAAAACCTCCGCCAATTACAGAAATCTTTCTGCGTTTGATTGCCATTATTCACACTCCCTTTGCGTTATTAGTGGTTGTTTGAAAAATCCAGATATTTAATCTTTCATCTCAAACAACTAGATAAGGTTGTTCAATAGTGTTGAACACTTTCCTTGTTAAAAATCTAAACTTAAAGGGTATTAAAGGTTTTTAATAAGTTCATTTGCAAATTCAGAACACTTAACTTCCGTTGCACCTTCCATTAGGCGTGCGAAGTCATATGTTACAACTTTACTTGCAATTGTTTTTTCCATTGAACCCATGATTAAATCAGCAGCTTCAGTCCATCCAAGGTGACGAAGCATTAATTCACCAGAAAGTAATACTGAAGATGGGTTAACTTTATCTAAACCTGCATATTTCGGAGCTGTACCGTGAGTAGCTTCAAAAATAGCATGACCAGTGTCATAGTTAATGTTTGCACCTGGTGCGATACCGATACCACCAACTTGTGCAGCTAATGCATCAGAAATGTAATCACCATTTAAGTTCATTGTTGCAACTACATCAAACTCAGCTGGACGAGTTAAAATTTGTTGTAAGAAGATATCAGCAATTGCATCTTTAATGATGATTTTGCCTTCAGCTTCTGCTTTTGCTTGTGCTTCATTTGCAGCGTCTTTACCATCACGCTCTACGATTGCATCGTATTGAGCCCAAGTAAATACTTTGTCTCCAAACTCTGCTTCAGCAAGCTCATAACCCCAGTTCTTAAATGCACCTTCAGTAAATTTCATGATGTTACCTTTATGAACTAGTGTAACGCTCTTACGTCCTTCAGTAATTGCATATTGAATAGCAGCACGTACTAGACGTGAAGTACCTTCTTGAGATACTGGCTTAATACCAATACCTGAAGTTTCTGGGAAACGGATTTTGTCAACACCTAATTCATTTTGTAAGAAGCTGATTAATTTCTTAACTTCTTCAGAACCAGATTGATACTCAATACCCGCATAAATATCTTCAGTATTTTCACGGAAGATCACCATATCAGTATCTTCAGGACGTTTTACTGGTGATGGAACACCTGTAAAGTAACGTACAGGACGTAAACAAGTGAATAGATCTAGTTCTTGACGAAGTGCAACGTTTAATGAACGGAATCCTCCACCAATTGGAGTAGTTAACGGTCCTTTAATCGCAATTATGTATTCACGTACAGCCTCAAGAGTCTCCTCTGGTAACCAGTTACCTGTTTCATTAAATGCTTTCTCACCAGCAAGGATTTCTTTCCACTCAATTTTCTTTTCACCGTTGTATGCTTTTTCAACTGCAGCATCTAATACTCTTGAAGCAGCTGCCCAAATATCTGGTCCAATTCCATCTCCCTCAATAAACGGAATGACTGGATTATTTGGTACTTCTAAAACCCCATTATTTACCTTAATTGCTTCTCCATTTGCCATAATCACAATTACCTCCCTAACTAAGATTAGTTAAAAGCACAGAAATCATTCTATGTTTTTAACAATTAAATATGTACAAGGAGGAGTTTCCTCCTCCTGACATTATACACTAATAATCTTATTAACGTTGGTCAATTGGAACGTAAACTTGTTTGTCTGGACCAACATATTCTGCACGTGGACGAATTAGACGGTTGTTGCTGTATTGTTCTAAGATATGAGCTAACCATCCTGAAGTACGACTCACTGCAAAGATTGGAGTGAACAAGTCATATTTAATTCCAAGACTATGGTATACGCTTGCTGAATAGAAATCAACATTTGGTAATAAACCTTTTTCACCAGTTACCATTTCGTCAATTTTAATTGACATTTCATACCATTTAGGCTCACCAGTAATAGCAGTTAATTTCTTAGACATTTCACGTAAGTGTTTTGCACGTGGGTCACCATTTTTGTATACACGGTGTCCAAAGCCCATAATTTTTTCTTTATTATCTAAAGCTCGGCGAATGTATGGCTCAACATTTTCTACTTCACCGATTTCATGTAACATTTTCATAACAGCTTCATTAGCGCCACCATGTAAAGGTCCTTTTAATGCACCAATTGCAGCTGTGACCCCAGAATACACATCAGATAAAGTAGCAACACAGACACGAGCAGTAAACGTTGACGCATTTAACTCGTGATCAGCGTGAAGCACTAGCGCTTTATCAAATGCATTTATCGCGATCTCATCTGGCTCTTCTCCTGTTAATGTATAAAGGAAATTTGCAGCAAATCCTAAATCTTTACGTGGAGTGATTGGATCCTTACCTTCACGAATACGAGAAAAAGCTGTTACAAGCGTTGGAATTTTTGCTTGTAAACGAATAGCTTTAAGGCGATTAGCTTGCTCGTCCATTACATCAGCTTGATCATCATACAATGCTAAGCTAGAAATCGCTGTACGAAGAGCTGCCATAGGATGAACGTCCTTATTTGGGTAAGCTTTCATAAAATCTAAAATTTCTTGAGGAATGTCAGCGTTGTCCGCTAAATCCTTCGTTAATTGATCAAGCTCATCTTGTTTCGGTAATCTACCGTTCCAAAGTAAATAAATTACTTCTTCAAATGTTGCGTTATCAGCTAGATCATCAATATCATATCCTTGATAAGTTAAAACGCTATCAATGATAGAACTCACACTGGAAGTTGTTGCTACAACTCCTTCAAGACCTTTTGTAGTACTCATTTCTCAACCTCTCCTTTTACCCTGTTATATTCATACAGATATTACACGAGGAAAAGTAAATGCTTACATTTCCATCTAAAAACTATGTAGGAAGGAAGTTTCAATCAACTTACATTATAAACATTTTTTAAGATTTTGTGAACGTTTAATCAACATATTCATCGCATATCATTAAAAGTTTTACTAATCTGAGTTTTCTGACAATAGTAAACGAGGCAAAATTAGCCCCCATTAGTTGTAAAAATTGATATAAGTTGAATAATTAAGTATGCGATTCCTGCGGCGATTAAAGGACCTACTGCAATACCTTTGAACAATACAACTGCCAAAATAGTGCCTAGTACTAACGCTGTTGTAATGTGCGGGTCGTCCTTCAGAAGATCGACTCCGCTCGCTGCAATTAACGCGACGGCTATACCAGAAAATAATGCAATCCATGCATACGACGATTTTAGTGATTCTGTAAGTTGCTTAAACCCTATTTCACCAGTTGCAATGGGTACTAAAACGGCAATCGTAAGTATTGTTACTCCCCAATTGATCCCTTTTGCTTGTATAAGCGGAAAGAGTTTGTCACCCAGCCCAGTCCACTTAAGTAATAGGAGTGCAACAACAGCTACTAGTAAAGACTGGTTTTTCCCTAACCAGCTAATGACTAGTAGAATCAGTAAAAACAATGATGATTGAGACAACAAATTAACTGTTCATCCTTCCTCCATAGACAATCCTCAAAACACATCATATCATAATTTCTCAATATTCGCTATGTTTCATAATAGAAGATTATTTTTTGCATCTATTATAGTACACAGCTTGATTTAATAATTTATATCGGAAAAATAAAAAAGCTATTCTTGTATCCTTACAATAAAAATGCATATATTTTCGCCACTCTCCTCATTTTTTTTACACCAGGTTCATATGATGTACAAGCAGAGCATTAGGGGGCGATTTTTTGAACAAAGAGCAATTATCTTTGGCTTTGCGTATTCTTTTTGTTATCTTTATTATCTTTCTTGTGTTTATTAGTTCGTATTATGTTACATCGGTAACCTACCCCTTTCTATTTGGATTTATACTAGCATTTATCATGAATCCACTCGTCAATTTTTTGGAATTTCGCTGGAAGCTGAACCGAGCAATAGCCGTCCTATTTTCACTTTTACTAATACTGATTATTTTTTCTGGACTTATCACTTTATTCATCGCAGAAATCATCTCTGGATCTAACCACTTAGCAAACGTTCTTCCTCATCATATAAATACATTAGTCCTTTATATGGAAGGATTTTTCTTTACGACACTACTTCCTATTTATGAACAAGTTATTCGTTCAATTAATGCGCTAGATACCGAACAGCAGTCGACGATCATGAATTATATCCAAACGTTCAGTTCAGAAATTGCAACAACTGCAGGAACAGCGGTTCAGAAAATTTTCAATGGATTATCAGAATTTCTTATTTCATTGCCAAATTTAGCAACTGTATTTATTTTTACTATCATGGCTACTTTTTTTATTAGTAAGGATTGGTATAAAATAACTCGTTTCATTCGTAGGACGTTACCTCATAAAGTGACCGAGAGTTCGATTAAGGTACTTAATGATTTAAAACAAGCTCTTTTCGGCTATATGGTGGGGCAACTTACACTAATTTCAATTACATTTGTATTCGTACTTTCCGGTTTGCTGTTTCTTAAAGTGGATTACCCGTTTACAATAGCTGTGGTCATTGCCATCGTTGATTTAATACCATACTTAGGAACTGGTCTTATCTTTATTCCGTGGATTATATATACCTTCTTTGCCGGGCAACTATCATTAACAATCGGTCTTTGTGTTCTTTATGGAGTTATATTAATACAGCGTCAATTATTAGAGCCAAAAGTTTTATCGAGTAGTATAGGGGTTGATCCTTTAGCGATGTTAATCGCTTTGTTTGTAGGGTTTCAATTATTTGGGTTTCTCGGATTAATGATTGGACCAGCCAGCTTAGTTTTTCTTAATACACTGTATAAAGCAAAAGTTTTTCATGACATCCGTGATTTTATTTTCCAGAAAAAGGTGTGATTGCTTCATATGAGTTTGTACCTCCTATTACTTAGAGAAGATCTAAAGTCATAGGTTAAATAACAGACATACAAAAAAGGTTGGGTTTCATAAATTTACCCCAACCTTTTCGTCTATAATGTATATAGAGTTCTTATAAACTTATAACACAAGGTTCGTCCTCCATCTGAAGACTATCTTACTTGCAATTCTGCCTTGCTTTTGTCCTTCATCCCCCCTACGAAGGAGAAGGACACTTCAGGTTGGAGTTCTATCTTGTTATGTCCCTCATGGAACCATAGATTACTTTCTTGAAATAAAAATAAAATTACCACTATTGATCATTCGTTGTGAGATCTTCATTAAGAAGGCTTTTGCTGTTGCACGAGTAAATGGAATTAATAAATAAAAACCAATAAAGTCGGTAATAAATCCTGGAGTGAGTAGAACAACTCCTCCAATTAAAATACATATTCCATCTAAGATTACGCCACTAGGTAACTGTCCCTGTTGCATTTGCAATTGCGCCAAACGCAGGGTTTGAAGCCCTTCTCGCTTAGCTAACCAAGCTCCTATTACTCCTGTTAACACAATAAGAAAAATAGTAGGCCATACACCTAAATAATTGCCGGATAATATTAATACTCCGATTTCTAACGCCGGAACAATGATAATTAATAATAATAACAATCGAAACATACTAAAACCTACTTTCTAACTACCTTAAAGTTTAGACTGGCAGGGTGAATTTAAGTATAAAAGATAAGACTTTGCCGTTCATACTGACTTTGAGTTTTTAACTAACCAACATTCATCCATAGTCTTGAAAGTAACGATAATCTAAAAAAAGAAGGGAGACCCCTTCTTTTCTAATTATAAAACACTAGCGTGTCCTCTGTAAATATCGCCTCTTGCGCTGTCGACTGTCACTTCTTCACCATCTTTAAATCGTTCAGAAGCTAATTCAACACCAACAATTACAGGCTTCCCTAAATTTAATCCAACAACGGCTGCATGAGAAGTTAAACCACCTTCTTCTGTAATAACTGCAGCTGCTTTCTCAAAGGCAGGGATCATATCTTTATCAGTACTTAGTGTAACTAGAACATCGCCAACATTTACTTTTTCGTTCGCTTCTTCAGCTGTTGATGCCACAACGACTTTTCCTGTAGCCGTTCTGCGGCCGATACCTTGTCCCTTTGCAACAACTTCACCAATTACGTGTACTTTCAGTAAGTTTGTCGTACCTGTTTCTCCAACCGGTACTCCTGCTGTAATAACGACTAAATCACCGTGTTTAACATAACCTGAATCCATAGCAGCTTGTACCGTAATATCAAGCATTTCATCTGTTGTTGAAGCTTCTCTTCCTAGTTGTGGTACAACTCCCCAAACTAGCGCTAAACGACGTAATACTTTTTCGCTGCTTGTTACTGCAATAACTGGTGCTTTTGGACGGTATTTCGCCGTTACTTTAGCTGTATATCCACTTTCAGTTGCAGTTAGGATTGCTGATGCATTTAAGTTATACGCTGTATGAGAAACCGACTGACTAATTGCACTTGTAATCGTTACTCGAGTATCTTTAATGCGTTTAGACAACATTTCTTTATAGTTTAATGCTTCTTCTGTGCGTTGTGCAATCGTGTGCATTGTTTGTACAGATTCAACCGGATAATCCCCAGCCGCCGTCTCTCCAGACAACATAATCGCATCTGTGCCGTCAAAAATAGCATTCGCTACATCACTTGCTTCTGCTCGAGTTGGACGAGGGTTACGTTGCATTGAGTCAAGCATTTGTGTTGCTGTAATAACAGGTTTAGCAACTGCATTACACTTTTTAATTAATTCTTTTTGGACAAGCGGTACTTCTTCGGCAGGAATTTCAACACCTAAGTCCCCACGAGCTACCATTAAGCCATCCGCGATTTGTAGGATTTCATCGATGTTATCAACACCTTCTTGGTTTTCGATCTTAGGAATAATATGGATATCTGATGCATTATACTTTTCTAACAGCTCTTTCATTTCTAAAACGTCAGATGCTCTTCTTACAAATGAAGCTGCTATAAAATCAACACCTTGCTCGACTCCAAATTTAATATCTTCAGCATCTTTTTCAGTAATTGCTGGTAAATTAACACTTACATTTGGTACATTAACACCTTTTTTATTTTTTAAAGTACCTGTATTTAGCACTTTTGTTCGAATATCATTTGTTCCTACTTCAATAACTTCTAACCCGATTAAGCCGTCATCTAACAAAATCTTAGATCCGGGATGAACGTCATGAATAAGACCAGGATATGTAATTGAAATTTTTGATGCGTTGCCAACTACTTCTTCCATGGAAATTACTAATTCTTGGCCTTGTTTAAGTTCAACTGATCCACCTTCAACCGTTTGTGTTCGAATTTCTGGCCCTTTTGTATCTAATAAGATTGCTACATTCTTTCCTGTAATCTCAGCAGCTTCACGGATATTTTTAATTCTAGCACCGTGCTCTTCGAAATCACCGTGAGAAAAGTTTAATCGCGCTACATTCATACCAGCTTCCATTAAAGAAACTAATTTTTCAACCGTTTCACTAGCAGGACCAATCGTACATACTATTTTTGTTTTACGCATGTTATAGTATTCCTCCCTATCTAATTGTTTAACTCTAATTGTTAACTATTCACAAGTTGTGTTTTATTCGGTTCAAGATACTAAATCGTTTTATATTGACAGTTCCTGCGAAAGTTTATACATTTCATTATCAATACTATGTTTTACTTGTAGAATTTCATTTATGTCGTGATGAACAAGTTTATTGTTCTCGATCCCTACCGTTCTTCCAGCTTGACCTTCAAGTAACAACTCTACAGCTTTTGCCCCTAGGCGACTTGCTAGTACACGGTCAGCTGCAGTTGGGGAACCACCGCGTTGAATATGTCCTAATACTGTCACACGTGTTTCTAAGCTCGTTTCCTCTTGAATTTTTTTACCGATTTCAATTCCGCTTCCTACACCTTCGGCGACAATAATAATACTATGCTTTTTACCACGCTGATGACCTCTTTTTAGACGACTTACAATTTGCTCCATTTCATAAGGAGCTTCAGGAATGATAATTGATTCTGCACCGCCTGATAGTCCAGCGCACAATGCTAAATCACCTGCATCTCGCCCCATTACTTCTACAACGTATGTTCGTTCATGAGAGGTTGCTGTATCACGAATTTTATCGATCGCATCAATAATTGTATTCAATGCTGTATCAAAGCCAATCGTGAAGTCCGTACCTGGAATGTCATTATCAATCGTACCTGGTACCCCTATAGTAGGAAATCCATGTTCCGTTAATTTTTGTGCCCCGCGGTACGAACCGTCACCACCGATAACGACTAATCCTTCAATACCAAATTTATTTAACTGCTCAATTGCTTTTTTCTGACCGGCTTCTGTTTTAAATTCTTCACAGCGTGCTGTATGTAACATCGTTCCTCCACGATGAATAATATCACCAACGGATCCAATTTCTAACTTTTTAATTTCTCCTGTAATTAGACCGGAATAACCACCATAAATACCGTACACTTCTAACCCATGAAAAATTGCCTTACGGACAACTGCACGTATGGCAGCATTCATTCCTGGCGAATCGCCACCACTAGTTAACACACCAATTTTTTTCATTTCATTTTCCTCCTTACGTGTGTATCTGCATTATTCAATCTACCATGTTGAAATAAGGAAAACAATAGCTCTATTTTTAAAAGAAAAGTGCTTTCTATTGTTGATAGAAAGCACTTTTCCTTATCTTATGCCAATGGTATCGTTTACAAACGTATATTGCCCAATATTTTTGTATTTTTTATGTCGATCCTCAACAAGCTCTTCTGGAGAAAGAGACGACATTTCATTTAATGCCTTTTGGATGATATTGTCAATCAGTTTTGCTTGTTCCTTCACATCACGGTGAGCCCCGCCCCTGACTTCAGGAATAATATCATCAATAACCCCTAACTCTTTTAAATCCGGCGCCGTAATTTTCATCGTATCTGCTGCACGTTGGGCTTGACCTGCATCTTTCCAAAGTAAAGCAGCTGCACCTTCAGGAGAAATAACTGAAAACCAAGTATTTTCTAACATATAGATTCGGTTCCCTACCCCAATTGCTAGAGCACCGCCACTTGCTCCTTCACCGATGACAACACAAATAATAGGAACGGCAAACCCTGACATTTCCAGTAAATTACGAGCAATGGCTTCACTTTGCCCTCTCTCTTCAGCTGACATTCCAGGATATGCTCCTTTTGTATCTAAGAAACAAATAATCGGTCGTCCGAATTTATTGGCTTGTTTCATTAATCGTAAAGCTTTTCGAAACCCTTCAGGATGAGGCATACCAAAGTTTCTGCGAATATTTTCTTTCGTATCTTTACCACGCTGGTGTCCAATAATCGTTACTGGATTTCCTTTATACTTGGCAATTCCACCGACAATTGCTGCATCATCGCCATATAAGCGGTCTCCATGCATTTCAATAAAGTCAGTGAATAGGTTATCAATATAGTCTAGTGTAGTCGGCCTGTCACCCAGACGGGCAATTTGTACACGTTCCCAAGGTTTCAAATTTCCGTAGATCTCCGTTTCTAATTGTTCAAGTCTAGATTCTAGCTTTACAATTTCAGCGGAAAGGTCAATATCCTTTTCTTGTGTAAAGGATTTAAGTTCTTTAATTTTCTCTTTTAATTCTACAATCGGTTTTTCAAAACTTAACTCAGACATTTATTCCACCTCCTGACTTATTGATGCATTGAAATAACTTTTACAAGTGTGTCTTTCATGTCCTGACGATGAACAACTCTATCAAGTTGCCCATGCTTTAATAGAAATTCAGCCGTTTGAAAATCTTCAGGAAGCTCTTGACGAATAGTTTGTTCAATGATTCTTCGACCTGCAAAGCCAATTAAAGCTTTTGGTTCTGCAAAGTTATAATCACCAAGAGAGGCAAAACTAGCAGAAACTCCCCCTGTAGTAGGGTGGGTCATAATTGATATAAATAAGCCGCCTTGTTTATCTAGCTTCTGAAGTGCAGAGCTTGTTTTTGCCATTTGCATCAAGCTTAATACACCTTCTTGCATTCTCGCTCCACCTGAAGCAGAAAATAGGATAAATGGTTCTTTTCTATCAATCGCTTGTTCAATCGCACGTGTAATCTTTTCACCGACGACAGAACCCATACTTCCCATGCGGAAGCGTGCATCCATGACTCCAATCACCGCAGGATACCCGTCCATTTCCCCGCGTCCAGTCACAACAGCTTCATTTAGTTCTGTTTTCTTCCGGTCCTGCTCTAACTTTTCTTCATATGTAGGAAAGTTTAATGGGTCCTTCGCTATCATATCTTTATCAAACTCTTCAAAAGTTCCTGCATCGACTAAACTGTCAATTCTCTCATAGGAAGTCATTCTATGGTGATGTCCGCAAGAAGAGCAGACAAATAAGTTCTTCTTTAATTCTTTTGTGTACATGATCGTTCGGCACACTGGACATTTGGTCATTAACCCTTCTGGCACCTCTTGTTTGGCACGCTCAGATGGGATCGTTGCATACTTTTTCTTTTTTGAAAAAAAGTCTCTTAACACAATGACACCTCTCTCTAACTAGAGATAATTTTTCTATCAAAATTTTACATTATCATATCATACTAATTTCTTTAATCGCAATAAACGGCCTGATGAATCGTTCGTGAAAAAACGATTAAAATCGACTGTTTTCCAAGTGTTTTTCTAAAGCTTTGACAGCGTCTTCTTCGTTCTTTCTCGACAATGCTTCAATTATTTCTTCGTGTTCAGCAATTGATGCATCAGGTCTTCCTTCACGAGCCAGTGATTCCCGAATAGACACTTTGTTATACTCTACTAACGGCATCCATAAATTTAACATGAGAACGTTATGACAAGCTTCTACAATTGTTTTATGGAATAAGTAGTCTTCTTCAACAGGAAAATCACCATGACTCCATTCATTTTTTGATTTCTCAATCAGTTCTTTTAATCTAACAAGTTGCTCATCTGTAATACGTTGGCATGCTAAGCGTAAAGCTTCAACTTCAACGATCTTCCTTGTCTCAGCCAAATCTTCTCTAGCACTATCATCATTTAATATAAAAGATAAGATAATTTCTACTAATCGATGACTTCCTACTTTTTTAATAAACGTTCCTTCTCCTCGACGCGTTTCAATCAGCTCTAGTAATTCAAGTGCACGAAAAGCTTCTCTTACAGAAGAACGTCCCACCTGAAGACGCTCACTTAACTCACGCTCAGATGGGAGGCGGTCTCCGCTTTTTAATTGGTCGTTTCGAATAATTTGATTTAGTTGTTTAATGATCTCTATATACACTTTCGGATGGTCGTTAGCCACTAGACTCACATCCTTTTTCTTAAACTATTCAATAACCGCAAGTTTTCTCGTTTTTTCTGCAACTTGTTCTGGGTCGACCTTCTTCCGTGCTACCCCTGTTTCCATTGCTGCTTTCGCTACAGCTGCAGCTACAGCCGGTGCTACTCTCGGATCAAATGGGGCTGGAATGACATAATCTTCATTTAACTCTTCATCACTAACTAAGCTTGCAATCGCTTCTACTGCAGCTACTTTCATTTCTTCGTTTATGTGAGTTGCACGAACATCTAAAGCACCACGGAAAATACCCGGGAACGCTAAAACATTATTCACTTGGTTTGGAAAGTCTGAACGGCCTGTACCAATTACTTTTGCTCCAGCGGCTTTTGCTTCTTCTGGCATAATTTCTGGAACTGGGTTGGCCATGGCAAAAATGGTAGGCTCATCATTCATACTTTCAATCATTTCTTTCGTAAGTGCACCTGCTACGGATACACCGATAAATACGTCAGTTCCTTTAATCACATCTTCTAAGCTGCCTTCTTTTTGTTCACGGTTTGTAAATTTAGCGACTTCAGCTTTCACGTCATTCATACCGTATGGACGGCCTTCATAAATTGCACCTTTTGAGTCACACATAATGATGTCGCGGACACCCATGCTATGCATTAATTTAATAATGGCAATTCCAGCTGCCCCTGCACCATTGGCTACTACTTTTATCTGGGCCATTTTCTTCCCTGATAGTTTTAATGCGTTGATTAAACCGGCTAATGTAACAATTGCTGTTCCATGCTGGTCATCATGAAATATTGGAATGTTTGTCTCTCTCTTTAAACGTTCTTCAATAACGAAACAATTAGGTGCTGCAATATCTTCTAGGTTGACCCCGCCAAATGTCGGTTCAAGAAGCTTAACCGTTTCGATAATTTTCTCTACATCATTCGTCTTTAAGCAGATTGGAAACGCATCTACTCCAGCAAAAGACTTAAATAAAACCGCTTTTCCTTCCATTACAGGTAATGCGGCTTCCGGACCGATATTTCCTAATCCTAAAACGGCTGTACCATCTGAAACAACAGCAACCATATTACCTTTCATCGTGTATTCATAAACGTTTTCCACGTTATCAAAAATTTCTTTACACGGTTCAGCTACTCCAGGGGAATAAGCAAGACTTAAATCTTCCGCATTTCGAACGGCGACCTTTGATTTTGACTCTAACTTTCCTTGATTTATTCGATGCATATGTAGGGCTTCTTCTCTGAGTGTCGACATGTGCATTCTCTCCCTTCTCTCTCTACCTATTGGCAATCCAGTAAAATTTTCAATGTTTTTACTGGTCTGACCACTAACAAACTGACTACATTATACCAGAACCAATAAACCGTTACACTACTTATTCGCTTTTTATAACAACATTTTTTGTACCTAAAATTTCCTGTAGCTGTCCAATCGCATCACCTGTACTAGTAATCGAATACTGGTCGGCTAAAATCACTTTTTTATTTGTTTTCTCGTAAAAAAGAATGACTTGCGCTTCTCCTTGATTAGTTAAGAGAATATTTTTCACCTTTTCCAAGACTGCCTTATTCTCATACTTCTCTTGGATACGCAGAAAAATTCTTGTTTGTTTCGGTTTTTCTTTTAACTCTGTTATTAAAGCTAGGTGTTGTCCAATAAATGATCTTCTTTCTTGTCTTTCTTCTACTAACACCTCGACAAGAATTAATTCTTTTTCTTTCATAATTTGTTTATAGTGTTTCCAAACTTGAGGGAATATAACGATTTCTGCTTCACCTTCTTCATCTTGAAGGCGAATAAATCCCATTTCTTCCCCTTTCTTCGTTTTTACTATTCTTACACTTTGCAAAAAGCCTGCCAAAATATGCTTCGTTCCCTTTTCTTTCACTATGATTTGTCTGCTCGTTATTCGATTATAGGATTTCAACACCTTACTGTAAATTTCGATTGGATGACCTGAAAGATACATCCCTGTCATCTCTTTTTCAAAGCGGAGAAGTTCTTCTTCGCTAAACGGCGGAACCGAATAATAATGAGGTGGATCGAGTTGCATAGAAAATAATTGTCCATCCGTCGTTTGATTTTTCCTTATTTCGTCTCCGTACTCCATCGCATCATCTAATGTTGCTAGTAGTTGTGCGCGGTGATAGCCAAATTCATCAAAGCAGCCAGCAACAATTAAAGCCTCCAACGCTCGTTTCGTAACAATACGGGTGTCTACTCGGGCACAAAAATCAAATAAGTCTTTGAACTCTTTTCTCATCCTTTGCTTAACGATTTCTAACGCAGCTTTTTCTCCAACGTGCCTAATCGGTGCAAATCCAAAGCGAATCCCCTGTTCTTCTAAAGAAAAAGGATAAAAACTATAATTAATATGAGGTGGTGAAATAGTAATTCCATGATTTTTGGCTTCTGCGATATATTGGCTAAGCTTTTCTTGATGAAAAATAACACTCGAAAACAAAGCAGCATAAAACGGTTTAGGGAAATTAGCTTTTAAATAAGCCAACTGATAGGCAATCATACTATAGGCCACCGCATGACTGCGGTTAAATCCATAATTAGCAAATCGAACAATCATGTTATAGACGTCGTTCGCACTCGCTTCTTCATATCCTTGTTCTTTTGCTCCACTTACGAAATGAAACCTTTGTTCTTCTAAAACTTCCCGCTTTTTCTTACTTACCGCCCTTCTTAATAAATCCGCTTCTCCTAGAGAGAAACCTGCCATCGTTGCGGCAATCTGCATAATTTGCTCCTGATAAACGATTACTCCGTACGTTGGCTTTAAGATAGGTTCTAAGTCAGGGTGCGGATAAGTCACTTTACGCTTTTGATGTTTACCATCAATATACGTCCCGATAAATTCCATTGGACCCGGACGATAAAGGGCATTAACAGCGACGATATCTTCAAATTCAGTAGGCTGGAGTTGTTGTAAAACTCTTCGCATGCCTTGAGACTCTAGCTGGAATATTCCCGTCGTTTCTCCTCGAGACAGAAGCTCAAACGTCTTTCGATCATCTAAAGGCAATGCATCTAACTCTATGTGTACACCTGTACTTCTATGAATGGCATAAACAATTTGTTCTAAAAGCGTTAAATTTCTAAGACCGAGAAAATCCATTTTTAATAAGCCAATTTCCTCTAAAATATCCATTGGATATTGGGTTAATGATGCCCTGTCTTCCTCAATTAGGAGCGGGACATGATCCGTCAGTGGCGTTGAACTCATCACTACACCTGCAGCATGAGTTGATGTGTGGCGAGGTAAACCTTCAACTAATAATGCAGCATCGTATAATTTTTGGGCTTCAGGTGTATCTTCCAATACCGACTGTAATCTCTTATTGTCTGTTAATGCGTGTTCGAGCTTGATTCCAGGTGTATTAGGTAGTAGTTTAGCGACTTTATCAACGACTCTTGTATCGACACCCAGCACCCGGCCGACATCACGAATTGCAGCCCTAGCAGCCAATGTCCCGAACGTAATAATTTGCGCTACATGTTTTTCGCCATATTTTTGCCGGACATATTCGATGACTTCATCGCGACGATGATCCGGAAAATCGATATCAATATCAGGCATCGTTACTCGTTCCGGATTTAAAAACCGTTCAAATAAAAGTCCGTATTGAATAGGATCAATCTTTGTAATATCTAAAAGGTAAGCGACCAATGAACCAGCAGCTGACCCACGGCCTGGACCTGTAATCATTCCTTCTTCTCTAGCAAACTTCATAAAATCCCAAACGATTAAGAAATAATCACTAAAGCCCATCTTTGAGATGACTTGAAGTTCGTATCTTAATCTTTCTCTTATTGGTTCTGTCACCTCTTGATATTTAAGTCTGAGCTGGTTATGGCAAATATCAGACAAGTAATGATCGCTCGTATCGTTTGAACTTAACGGGAACTTTGGAAGATGGATATTTCCTAGGTTAAGTGAAAGTGAACAGCGCTCAGCTATTTTTAATGTATTGGATAGAAAACTCGGATACTTCTTGAAAAGCTGTTCCATTTCTTCTTGTGATTTCAAATAATATTGTTCATGTCGACTTTCTTCCTCCAGCCATTGTCCATTTCGAATACTATTAACAATTTGAAAACCTAATAGCTGATCTTGATTTGTAAAATAGACATGGTTAGAAGCGACGACCTCAATTTTTAATGAGTGAGCAAGTTGAACCAGCTTATTCATCGTGACTAAGTCTTCCCGCTGGTGAATTTGCAGTTCAATATACAAATCATCTAAATTCATCTGGGACGTTAACTTAGAGATATAACTTTGAACTTGTTCGTAATGATTCGAATGAATCGCATCTAGTACCAACCCGCCTTCATAACCAATAACGATAATTACATCATCACTAAACTTAAGGACCGTTTCCAAGTCTACTAGAGCTGTATCGGATTGATTCGCTATGGTGGAAAGAGAAATCAATTGTCGATACCCTGCTTCATTTTTGGCATATAACAAGAAAGGAAAGACATTTTTTCCCCCGTCATTCGTTACTTTCAATTCTAATCCTATGATTGGTTTAATCCCTTCTTCAAGACAAGCCTTATAAAAAGGAATTACACCAAAAAGAACATTCTCGTCAGTAATCGCAAGTGCTGTAAAACCAATTTCTTTAGCACGGTGAACCACTTCACGGATACGGCAAGTTCCTTTTAATAAACTGTACTCAGTATGTAAATGCAGATGTACAAAACTCATCTGTTTTCTCTCCCTTTTATATAGGATGTTTCCATTCGTATGCCTTTGTCTCTTTTACTAACAGCATCATCTTTTGGATCATCCACTTACTGTATGGCAATCAATTATTATTTTCTTCTTCTATTCTCCATTTTTATTATACTACGCATAAACACAAAGGAAAAAACAAGCATATTATTCGTTCAGACGAGCTATACATGTAAAGAGGAAATTAACTAGTATAGATAAAGGAGAGGTTCTTTATGGACCGAAATTTTGCTGCTACTCTCGTCGTTGACTTCTTTGTCGCTTTCGGTGTAATCATTGGAGGAGCAATCATTGGAGGTATAAGTGCTTTTTTAATTGGGGAACCACCGTTACAAAAAATTAGTGAACTAGCTGCAAGCTTAAAGATTTGGGCGATTGTTGCCGCCATTGGTGGAACTTTTGATGCGTTTACGAGTTTAGAGCGAGGATTGTTTCAAGGTACACACGATGATATTTTTAAAACGCTATTCATGATTTTTGCTGCCTTGTGCGGTGCTCAAGCAGGAACAACAATTATTCACTGGCTGACTCAGAGTAGTGCTTCATGAGAGTCCCTCCTTATTATAAAAGACCGGGCTGGCAGCGCTTTTTTGCAGGTGTGATAATCGGTATGATTATCGGCTGGGTGTTCTTTGTTTATGAATTCGGCACTATAAATGAAACATTAGTAAGTGAAATTAAAAAGCAGCAAATTACAATTGAAAATTTAAACAAAGACATTGAAACGTTACGGAGTGTAGAAAAAAAGCTGAATGAGGAAAATGAAAAAAGGCTGACGATCCAAGAGCTAGAAATGTACTTTACTAATGAAAAACAAGTAAAGTTGAGCGAGTTGACATTATATGAGCTTAAACAAAAAGGATTAAATGAACTTCGCTTTCTCAAAGGAAAAGATATCGCTACGGTTGCCTCAACAAATGAACTGATGATCAAAACGCTAGAAAATACTGTATTTCAAATTGGTGATGGTCGGTACAAACTAAAAGTTGACCAAGTCTACTTATACACAACCTTGAAGCTGTATGTGAAGATTGAGCGGGTGCTTTGATTATTTTCAACTGCGCACCGTTCGTTTATAGCCATATTTAATCGCATGTTTTAACGATTTGCAAAAAATACTTTCAAAACACTCTCATTTCCGAGCTTTTTCCGTTATAATATATTTAGCATATTTGTCTCATCGTACAAATTACTCCAATGCCTAGGAGGTGCTTTACCATGGATGTTACGGGAAAAGAAATGGTGATTAACCGAAAAGAAATGGCTTTAAAGAAAGTTGAAAAGTTGAAAGCTGGCTATTCTGCTTTCGCAGAATCTAAAGAAGTAACCGAAATGATAAAAAAACAACTTGCTAAAGAAGGTATTGATGTTTACGAAGACGTTACTGAAATGGGTTCATGGTTTATTCCAGCCAACAAAAAAGATTAATTTCAAGGAGAGGCTATCCTAAAGTATCACTGACTGGTGAATTTTTTGGATAGCCTCTCTTCTATTAGGAAGCGTTTTGCTCTCGTGTTATGCTTGATCCTGTTTCAACTTCCGTGTGATTTCTTAGTGTGCTCGCACTCGCACCTTAATCCCGCTTTAGATCGTGATTATTCCAGTTAAAGGGAAAAATAAACTCTATATCTTCGCTTATCAAACATAAATTCTATTGATAGCTTCTACAAGCTTCATGTAAATCTGCAACAATGCTCTTCGTCTCTTCCCAATCTTTTGCTTTTGCTCCGGACGCCATTGGGTGACCACCCCCGCGATACTTTTGTGCTATTTGATTAATATGCGGGCCTTTAGATCGTAAGCGCACCCGTATATCCTCACTATCTTCATCTTCTACAAAAAACACCCAAGCTTTCAGACCTTCCACGTCACTGAAGCAGTTTACTAGTTGCGAGGATTCATTAGCGGTAACATTAAATTGTTTAAGAATGTCTGATGTAAGGTTCATGACACCCAGACCGTATTCATTCACTTCAAAATGCTGAAAAATGTACCCTTCTAGCCGCGTCATTTTTAAATCCTTCTTATAAAATTGCGAATAAAATTCACTTTGATCAATGTTAAACTTCAACAGCTCACCCGTGTACTGATGGGTTTTCGTCGTTGTATTGGGATATCGGAATCGTCCTGTATCCCCGACCAGTCCAGCGTATAATACGAGAGCTCCCTTATCTGAGAGGCTAAAGCCTCTTTTCTTACCTTCCAAGTATAAGTCGACAATCATTTCACTAACTGAACTTGCTTCAGTATCCACCCAAACGATATCGCCATAAGGGTCCTCATTTGGATGGTGATCGATCTTTATAAGAAAGTCGCCTTTACTATAACGCTGGTCGCTAATTCTCTCTGTGTTCGCCGTATCACATACAATAACGAGAGCTCCTTCATATGTAGAGTCTGTAATTTCATCCATTGTGGAAAGAAAACGTAATGATGGTTCTTCTTCACCGACAACATAAACTTTTTTCATCGAATAGGTAGATTTAATCAACTCTGCTAAACCGGATTGTGAGCCGATCGCATCCGGATCTGGGCGTTCATGGCGATGAATGATAATCGTTTCGTATTCCTCGATCTTATTTAAAATTGTTTCAATCACTTGTCATTCTCCTTTGATAACTAGATTTCTTAGACTTTTCACGATAAAATATGTAATGTGCTTGTCCACTCATGGACGCAAAGCTTAAGGAGGTCCTTACTACATGACACAATCATTGCTTATATTAATTGTTATCTCGCTCGCATTCTTTATTTATTTTAAAATAAAGTTCTGGCGCACGTCAGCTGAAATTGAGAAAAAGTGGCAACAAACTCGAGCGAATATTGCACTAGGTTCATTTCTCATTTTCTTCGGTCTTAATCTACTTGTGTTTCCTAGAAGTACAGTAGATATTATTATTGGTATTATCTTTGCTTTATTAGGTGCTGCTAATGCGTACTTTGGATTGCAGAACTATAAACATTATCTTCCCCAAGTCATTGAAGAGCGAAAAGCAAAATAAGAAAAAAAGAGGCTGACTCATTACCTGCCCGGCCCTCAACTATCCTATATAATTACTTGTACTTTTCGTACGTTCTGTAACTATATATTCATAAGAGGAGCGTAGACACTTGGAGTCTGCCTCTTTTTCTTTTAGTCAAGAAGCTGTGCCATCATTAAGGCTTTCCCGACAATTTCACCATTATGATAAAGCTCTACATCAATTTTTCCATTCTTCCTTCCGATTTCAAGCACTTTCGGATGAATATCAATGGTCGTATCAATTTGAACGGGTTTAATAAAGTAAAGGGTTACGTTTTCAACGACAAGATCGCCCTTTTTATATTTTCGTAAAGCTCTACTGCCTGCTTCTGTCACAATCGTTGTAACAACTCCATATGATAACGTTCCAAGATGGTTTGTCATTTGAGGTGTCACTTCACATTGAAACAATAAATAGTCTGAAGTCGAATGATCCGAAAAACGACTTGTCACAACGTCCTCAATCGTTTCTCCCACATGGGGCTGACGTTGAATCATTTGAAGGGCTTTTAGAACATCCTGACGACTAATAACCCCCATCAATTTTCGTTGTTGATCGACTACAGGAAGCTGCTCGATAGCTTCCCATACCATTACGTGAGCTACTGAAGCGACGGATGTTCGTTCATTCACCGTTATTGGGTTTTTCGTCATCACTTTCTCAATAGGCGTTAACCGGTTTACCCCTAAAACATCTTTAGACGTGACCATCCCTTGAACTCTAAACCCCTCGTCTACTACAGGATAACGGCTATGGCCTGTTTTTTGATTGAGCTCATGCCATTTCTCAACTGAATTATTTATCGTCATATAGTATGTATCTTGTAATGGGATTAAAATATCATCAACAAGAACAATTTCCTTTTTAATCAGCTGATCATAAATGGCGCGATTAATCATTGTTGCTACCGTGAATGTATCATAGCTTGTAGAAATAATCGGAAGCTCTAACTCATCTGCCAATTTAATAACTTCATCACTTGTATCAAAGCCGCCTGTAATTAATACAGCAGCTCCAGCCTCTAAAGCGATTTTATGAACTTGGTATCTGTTTCCTACAATTAATAAGTTGCCCGGGTCTACATAACGCATCATCGCATCAAGTTTCATTGCACCGATTACAAAGCGATTTAATGTTTTGTATAGACCTTGTCGTCCACCTAGAACCGACCCATCTACAATATTGACGACTTCAGCAAACGTTAGCTTTTCAATATTTTCTTTCTTTTTCTTTTCAATTCGTATCGTCCCGACGCGTTCAATCGTCGAAACAAATCCTTGATTTTCAGCTTCTTTAATGGCGCGATAGGCTGTTCCTTCACTGACATTAAGTGCTTTTGCAATTTGACGAACTGATATTTTTTCACCGATTCCTAGATCATTAATATATTGCAATATTTGTTCGTGTTTCGTTGCCATATCCCCTCACCACACTTTCTTATAAACTGTATCTATTAAAATTTTCTAAACTGTATTAGTTCTATTATAACTGTTTGGGGATAGGCACTTCAAGACTACCTGCTATATCTTCTTAGTTTATTTCCTTCCTTTCTAGTATCTTCCGTCAATACTGGTGCTTTTCTTCTTTCCTTACCATAAAGAAGTCCTACTAGATTTCCGCCGACAACAATTAATGCAAAAAGGAGCCAGGCAATCGCAAAAATTCCTCCTAAACCGGGATCACCTAATGGAATACGAGGAACAGCAAAATAAATAAGGGCAAATGCGAGTAGTAGACATAGTAACAGCCTTTGTTTCATTTCGTTTCATCCTTTCAAATAACTTATTGTAAGCTAATTTTCGGAGTACTTATAATCGATTGACAGAAAATTAAAGTTGTCCTACTTTATTCTATGAATTTACTTTTAAAAAAGAAGCATAACTTGCCAATTGTCTTTGCCTATTTGTTTGACTACCGTTTTTTTTTTCGTTTCTCCTTTTTCGGGTCTTGGTTCATAGATAGAGTAGAGCCTTTGAGATCTTCAGGAAACAAAAAAGGAATAAATGTGGCAAAATAAAAAGGACAACGTCACTGTTGTCCTTTTTCCTGACACTTATAATTCAAAGCCTTCTCCAGCTTCTAAAACTTTTCCAACACCTTCAGGCAGTTTTTCTGCAAATTGGTTTCCGTCTTGCTCAATAACAGGGAATGTATTGAAATGAATCGGAACAACCTGCTTCGCTTGGAGCCATTTTGCGGCTATAACTGCATCTTCCGGTCCCATTGTAAAGTTATCCCCGATTGGCAGGAAAGCTACATCGATCGTATTCAGTTCACCGATCATTTTCATGTCTGAGAATAACGCCGTATCCCCTGCATGGTAGATCGTCTTACCTTCAGCTGTAAACAGAATACCACTTGGCATACCTGTATAGATAATTTCATTTTCTTCTTCTTTCACATAGGCCGATCCGTGAAACGCTTGTGTTAACTTCACTTTTCCAAACTCAAACGTATGAGAACCACCAATATGCATCGGGTGGACATTCACGCCTTGCCAGCCTAAATACGTTGCTAATTCAAAAGGTGCCACAACTAATGCATGATTACGCTTTGCCAGTTCAATAGTATCTCCTACGTGATCGTTATGACCATGAGTTAGTAAAATAACATCTACTTTTACGTCATCTGCCTTTAAATCAGTTTGTCCATTACCTGAAATGAACGGGTCTATAATAATAGACGTACCATTCGTTTCAATCATAACAACAGAATGACCATGATAAGAAATCTTCATTATCTTCAGCTCCTTTTTCATATCTACTCTAATGAATACGAGGTGATAAGATTATTTCCTGCTCTAATTTTTCGACGATTTTGAGTCCGGAAACACCTGCTTTCTCTTAATACCTTGAGTTTCCGTCACAAAGGACGCTTCCAACACAGCATTCGGATCGATCGTTAGCACAACTTCCTTTAGTTTCGGATACATAAAGCGGCTTGTAATACAATAAATGATAAGTCGTTCATCACCAGTATATCCACCTTGTCCATGAAGATAAGTAATTTGTACATCTAATTCTTTTAAGAGACTCTCCCCTACTTCATACGGACGGTCAGAAATAATCATTACCGATTTTCCTTGATTTAAACCATCCAACACAAAATCAATCATTTTTGAAACAATATAAAAAACAGCTATAGAAAACATCGCCTTTTCTAGTGTAAAAACAAAAGCAGCTGCTGTTAAAATAAGCGCATTAACAGCTAATAAAAACGTGCTGATTGGTATATGAAAGCGCCTTTGCATCCAAATCGCAATCATCTCTGTTCCGTCAACTGCACCACCGGATTTAACAACGAGTCCGATCCCAACTCCTAATAGAAGTCCACCGTAAAGGACAATTAAAACTTCCGAAGACGTGATTGCCGCCATTGGTGCTAACCACATCAGACCGAGTGTTGTGACAACATTGGCATAGACCGTCCGAATCACAAAACGTTTCCCCATAAAATTAGCGGCAAACAATAGCGTTGGAAGATTTAAGGCAATATAAACGGCCCAGATCGGAAAACCCCAAACGTAATTTACCATAATCGAAATCGCTGTTACTCCACCATCAACTAAACCATTTGGAGCTAGAATTAATTCAAGACCAACAGCAGTGATTAGAGAGCCAATTGTCAGCAGTAAATAATCAATTATTTTCTTCATTCGTTTCCCCTTTAATTTTTCTCTAACTCTATCTTAACATATGCCCTCTTTCTCTTTGATATCAAAGGCTTGTAAAATTTTTTGCAGAATTAAGAAAACTCGCCGATTGGCGAGCCTTAGAAGGTGATAGAAGAGTACTACTTATACCACCACTTCCAAATGAATTAATTTGCTGAAAATTAATACGTAACGTGGCAAAAAAAGCTAAAGAATATCCTCTTTAGCTCATTTTACTATATATTTACGTTTGAAGAAGTTCCAGTGCATTCTTGTATTCTACCCCTTGGGCTTCAGCAACCGCTTGATACGTTACATACCCATCTAGTGTATTAATTCCTTTGAGTAGTGCTGAATTATCGAGACAAGCTTGACGATATCCTTTGTTCGCTATTTGTGCAGCGAACGGGATAGTAACATTCGTTAAAGCAATCGTTGATGTTCGAGGTACTGCCCCTGGCATATTCGCCACTGCATAGTGTAAAACACCATGCTTTTCATATGTTGGATCATCGTGAGTCGTAATACGATCTGTCGTTTCAAATATTCCACCTTGATCAATCGCCACGTCAACTACGACAGAACCTGGTTGCATTGATTTAATCATTTCTTCCGTAACAAGACGCGGTGCCTTAGCGCCTGGAATAAGAACAGCTCCGATTACTAAATCCGAATCGCGAACTGCATCAGCAATATTCATTGGGTTAGACATCATTGTATTAATTTCTTTTCCGAAGATATCATCAAGCTGCCTTAATCGATCTGGACTTAAATCAAGGATCGTAACATTGGCACCTAGCCCAATCGCAATTTTCGCTGCGTTGGTCCCGACAATACCTCCTCCAATAATGGTAACTTTTCCGCGGCTAACTCCTGGAACTCCTGATAAAAGTGTTCCTTTTCCACCGTTCGGCTTTTCTAGAAATTGTGCACCGATTTGCGATGCCATTCTACCTGCCACTTCACTCATCGGAATAAGCAGAGGCAGTGAACCATTTGGCGGCTGTACCGTTTCATAGGCAATTCCAACAACTTTCCGGTCCATTAATGCTTGAGTTAACTGTCGTTCTGGAGCTAAATGTAAATAAGTAAATAAGATCTGGCCTTCATAAAAATAATCAAATTCCTCTGCAAGTGGTTCTTTGACTTTCATGACCATTTCTTGAGACCACGCTTCTTTTGCTGTATCAACGATCTTTGCCCCAGCATTTATATACTGTTCATCTGTAAAACCAGATCCGTTTCCAGCACCTCTTTGGATATAAACCTCATGGCCCAGGTTAACGAGTGTAATGACACCCGCAGGCGTCATCGCTACTCGGTTTTCATTATTTTTTATTTCAGTTGGAACACCAATTCTCAAAGTTTACACCTCATTTGTATTAGTTAATCATACATAATCTTTTATATCACCATTTTGGAAGAAGTCCCATTTTAGTCATTCCCAAATCTTTATTTCGCATTAATGAATGACGTCAATTACGGTTGAACTAAAAACAATTAATCTTTGTTCCATACCCACGTAAATAACTTTCCTTCACCGTTTATCATTCGTATATCGAGTCGCTCGATATCTTTGTAGCCGTTTTCCTTTAATTGTTTGACCATAAACTCCACTTTTGTGTCTTCACGAAGTTGAATGAGGGAAATCATTGCTTGTACCTCTTTTTCTGCCTCTTTCCCCCTTTTTATAACATTACCGGTTTCAAATTCGAATTTATCAGGGTTATCATATTCCCATTCATGTATAATCCCGTTTTCAATGACTGTAATACGAATAGCGAATTTATCCATAAGTTCCGACGCTAATCCAGTCGCTTGAAATGAGAAAAACACTGTTAGTAAAACCATTAAGAAGAATAGCCTTTTTTTCATGATGATCACCTCTAGTATTAAGGTGTTCAATTTATGGAAAATAATACATATCTTCTATTCGAAAATAACATTATTTCCTGCATTAATAACTTCTTAACTTGCAAAAAAGCCGAGGTGAAAATCACTAACCATTTTCACCTCGACCAGAATTCTTATAATTATATTGATTGAATTAACAACACACCAGAAACCCGGCCGTTAAGCTACGCTCACTTCACGAGTTATCTGTGGCTGTTAATAACATCTAAACCACCCGTGATCTCTAGTACTGTTCCAGTGATCATATCGGAATTATCTTGACAAAGGAAACTAATAGCTCTCGCAATATCTTCACCAGTCCCCGAACGACCAACTGGTGTCTTTTCATCAAAAAATTGGCGTGACTGTTCAATGGTTGCTTCTTTCATTTCACCTAGTATATTGCCTGGACAAACCATATTCACAGTTATGCCGTGTTCCGCTTCTTCGATTGCTAAGGTTTTCATCAATGATACGAGACCTACTTTTGCGGCAGCATAAGCTGAACGATAAATCCACCCTGGTGCATCGTTTGCTCCTTGAAACCCATAAGCAATAATCCGGCCAAACTTCTGTTGTCTCATTAATGGAATAACACCTTTTGCAATATGAAAAAAGGAACTCAAGTTACCCTCTACCATTTCATACCACTCGTCATCTGCGTAATCTACGAGCTTTTTCCGTTCAAAAATGTAAGGGCCGGCATTATGTATAAATATATCGATCTTGTTGAATTTTTGTATTGAAGATTGGATGAGTTCGTCTAAATCCGCTTTTTTCGTAACGTCAGCTCTTACAAATTGAAGCTGATCAGCTTTTGCTTCCCAGCGCTTTTTTAAATTCTCAACTGCACTTACATCGCTGCGGTAACTAACCGTTACGGAGTACCCTTCTTCTAATAATTGTTCAGTAACTTTTAGGCCAAGCCCTTTCGTACCTGCAGTAACAATCGCGTGTCGCATAAACGTCCCACCTTCCACCTATTGAAACCCGCTTCTATACTATTGATCATACAATGAAAGGGACATTAAGTAAAAAGGATTGCACTCTGTTTATATTAAGTTTACGTAAAAAGAAGGCTGACTCTAATTTGTCAGCCTCGTCACCCGTCTTATCCTTTAAGTTCTTCATTGTTTCGCTGTTGTCCATTTACTCGTTCATCTTCGGTTGTACCGACACGATAGGAATCCATGATTTGTTCTAATACCATCGTTTCGCCTTGTTCATCATAAATTGTACCCGTTAGCTTATGTTCTTTCATACGTCTACCCCCTTCTCTCGTCATTGAAACAAATTTATTATTTAACAATTCATGAACTTTTATTACCAGTTGTATTATTATTACAATGTTTTGATACAATGTTATTGTGGTAAACATAACAACAAGAGAAGCCACTTGGTTAAATTGTATATTCACAATTTATTTTAGGGGAGTAGATAGCAATGGAAAATAATTATACTAATGTTTTAGTAGCAGTAGATGGTTCTGAAGAAGCAAAATTAGCTTTAAATAAAGCTTTCACGATTGCAAAAAAAGAAAATGCTCATTTATTTATCGCACACGTAATTGACACTCGCACTTTTGCTACAGTTGAACAGTATGATCGTACAGTTGTCACTCGTGCAGAAAATTATGCAAAGGAACTGCTTGAAGAATATAAAGCAGAAGCTGAAAAGGCAGGAGTTACAAACATTACAACAGTACTTGATTTCGGGTCACCAAAAGTTAAAATCCCTAAAGATATCGCTAAAACACATGAAATTGACCTAATTATTACTGGAGCTACAGGTTTAAATGCTGTAGAGCGTATTTTAATTGGAAGTGTTTCTGAGTCTATTACAAGAAATTCTAAATGTGATGTGTTAATCGTTAGAAATCAATAGACATTTATAATATTAAATCAAAGAGGATGGCTCCTTTGCCATCCTCTTTTCTATGCAATCAACCTCGTAAACAAGACTTATTCATACAATGAAGCTGGGGATAGTTGACATTAAAAAAATTATCCTTTTTTTCCACTAAAAAAGTTGTTGAAATTCTTCCCCCAATCAGTAAAATTAGATTAGGTAAAAACGCTTTTTATTTTACTTCCGTAATTTTGTGCTTCCATACTCTTACTACAAAGACCTTAATAGTTTTTTGAATATTCAATAATTTATTCAAAATGGTTTTTATTTACGTAATGATCCGAAAATTTTGACAACAGAATATTGTTTAGGGAGAGAACTGAAGAAATGAAACATATTACATTTAACCCTTATCGTACGATAGGTATTAAAAATACTACCTATTTAAAGTCTGATTCTATGTTCAAACATATTGATCAAATCAAAGAGTCTGATTGGGTTTTGTTTCCTGAGTATTGGCAAGTCAATTCACTCGTTTACGGTTTAAATAAAAAGATTTTTCCTAGCGTTAACTCTTACCATTTAGGGCATGACAAGATTGAAATGACCCGTGCCTTACTTTCTATTTGTCCACAAAATGTGCCTTATACACTCATCTTACCTAATAATGAGTCGGGGTTTGAAACAGCTCTTAATGAAATGCCATTTCCGTTTATCGCTAAAGAAGTTAGAAATTCAATGGGGAAAGGTGTATATCTTATTAATGACGTCAGTGAGTTTCGTGAGTATGCATCTATTAGTAATGTATTATATGTACAAGAGCAACTCCCTATTGATCGTGATATGAGAATCGTCTATGTTGGTGATGATGTCATAGCTGCTTATTGGCGTGTTGGGAATGGAGAGAGCCACTTAAACAACGTTTCACAAGGTGGGGAAATCGTATTAGAACTTATCCCGAGAGAAGCTATTGATCTTGTAAAACATGTAGCTCAAACATTAGGAATTAACCATGCTGGCTTTGACGTTGCGATGGTTGGAGATCAATTTTATATATTTGAATTTAATATCCTATTTGGAAACGTTGGATTTCAAAAATTAGATATTTCTGTAGAAGATAAAATCGTAGAGTACATGCAAAAAGAAGATAGCAAATTAAATATAGATACGATGTTTGTTTCTTAAATTAGCCGTTAAAATCATAACTTACGAAGTCAAATAACATTAAAAAGGTAACGGAAAAACAAATTCCGTTACCTTTTTAACGTTATGATTATGTTATTTATTATTTAATAAGGACTCTGCTTTTTCTATAGCAAGTTGAACTTGAGCAAAGCCTGTACCACCAGCACTATTTCTTCGAGCAACTACTGTTTTTGGCTGCAACATTTCATAGATATCTTCTTCAAATAGTGAACTTGCTTCTTTATAGTCCGCAAAAGGCAAGTCTAGCAGGAAATGCCCTTTTTGAATACAATGAAGAACAAGTTTACCTACCACTTCATGAGCTTCACGGAATGGCATTCCTTTGCTGGCTAAATAATCAGCAAGCTCAGTAGCATTTGAGAAGTCAGAATGCGTTGCTTTTTCCATCACATCTGTATTAACGGTCATTGTCTCAATCATACCCGTAAAGATCTTTAGTGAACCTTTAACTGTTGTTACCGTATCAAACATGCCTTCTTTATCTTCTTGCATATCTTTGTTGTATGCAAGCGGCAGACCTTTTAGAATCGTTAACAAGGAGAATAAACTCCCGTAAACTCTTCCTGTTTTTCCTCGAATCAGTTCCGCCATATCCGGATTTTTCTTTTGCGGCATAATACTGCTTCCAGTTGCAAATGCGTCATCCAGTTCAATAAAACGAAACTCTTGCGAAGACCAAAGAATGATTTCCTCACAAAGTCTTGATAAGTGCATCATTAAAATTGAAGAACCGCTTAAGAATTCTAAAATGAAATCACGATCACTCACTGCATCTAGACTATTTTCATAAATTCCATCGAATCCTAATAATTCCGCACTGTAATCGCGATCGATCGGAAACGTAGTACCAGCTAACGCCCCTGCACCAAGTGGCGAGATGTTTACACGTTTTAAACCGTCTGCAAAACGATTATAGTCTCGCTCTAACATCCAGAAATAAGCCATTAAGTGATGGGCAAATGAAACTGGCTGCGCACGTTGTAGATGTGTATAACCTGGAATTAATGTCTCTACATGTTGTTTTCCTTGTTTGACTAATGCATTTTGTAAACTTTTAATTTCAGATAATATTTCTTCCATTTGTTTGCGCAAGTATAAATGCATATCTGTTGCTACTTGATCATTTCGACTTCTACCTGTATGAAGCTTACCACCGACTGGACCGATCTCATCGATTAAAAACTTTTCCACATTTAAGTGAATGTCTTCATTTTGAACAGAATATTCAAGTTCGCCGTTTTGAGCTTTTACTAAGATCTTCTTTAGACCTTCTGTAATTTTCTCCACTTCTTCTTCTGCTAAAATCCCACACTTACCGAGCATTTTAACGTGTGCAAGACTTCCTTCGATGTCTTCTTCTACGAGTAGTTGGTCGAAGCCAATAGAGGCGCCGAATTCATCGACCCACTCCTCGGCTGTTTTTGTAAATCGACCACCCCAAAGCTTACTCACAGTTTGACCCCCTTATTGCTGTTAACGTCCTTGTTTACTTTACTGCTTACTTTTGTTGGCAGGCCCCAAAGTTTAATAAATCCTACTGCTGCATTATGGTCAAACTCATCATCAGTAGAGTATGTTGCTAATTTCTCATCGTATAAAGAGTACTCCGATTTACGTCCTTCAACGATAGCATGCCCTTTAAATAGTTTTACGCGAACAACACCAGTAACATTCTTTTGAGTTTCTGCTAAGAATGCTTGAAGCGCAGGAGTTAATGAAGAGAACCATAATCCGTTGTAAATCAGTTCCGCTAGTTTTTGACTGATTACTGGTTTAAAGTGTGCTACATCTTTAGTTAATGTTAAATCTTCTAATTCTTTATGGGCTTTAATAAGTGTCATCGCACCTGGGCACTCATACACTTCACGAGATTTAATCCCTACTAGGCGGTTTTCAACATGGTCGATACGTCCAACCCCATGTTTACCTGCGATTTCGTTCAATTTTAAAATAAGTTCATGCAGTTCATACTTCGTTCCATCTAAAGAAACCGGCACACCTTGCTCAAAAGCAATTTCTAAGTACTCTGGCACATCAGGCGTTTTTTCAAGAGGTGCTGTCATTTCGTATGCACCTTCTGGTGGAGTTGCCCAAGGATCTTCTAGTACTCCACATTCGTTTGCACGTCCCCAAAGGTTTGCATCGACTGAATACGGATTATCTAAGTCAATTGGAATAGGAATGTTATTATTTTTTGCATATTCAATTTCTTCATCACGAGACCAGCCCCACTCACGAACTGGAGCAAGTACTTCTAAGTCTGGGTTTAACGCTTGAATAGAAACTTCGAAACGAACTTGGTCGTTCCCCTTACCAGTACAACCGTGAGCAACTGCGTCTGCCCCTACTTGCTCCGCAATTTCTACTAACTTTTTCGAAATTAATGGACGCGATAACGCTGAAACAAGCGGATATTTTTGCTCATATAATGTATGAGCTTGAAGTGCTGGTAATACAAATTCTTCTGCAAATTCTTTCTTCGCATCAATTGTATATGACTGAATAGCACCCACTTTAAGTGCTTTTTCTTTAATAAAATCTAAATCTTTACCTTCTCCAACATCTAACCCAACTGCAACAACATCGTATCCTTGATCGCTTAACCATTTAATTGCTACAGATGTATCTAATCCTCCAGAATATGCTAAAACCACTTTTTTCTTACTCATGATATTCCCTCCAATAATTTGTGAATATAAATTCTCTGTTTATAATTTTTATGCATTGATGTTTTAAAAAATAAGAGGATCTATCTCCTCTGCTGAATGAATAAACTTAAATGAAAACTAATTATTATTCATTACTTTATCAACTATCTTACTTTTTGGCAATAGGTTAATTTAAAAAAATGTATAATCTTTTTCTTTTTGCGTTTTCACTATCTATATGTTTAAATCTCAAAAAAGTTCATGTAAAATTACTATAGGGGGTGGAGAAGTGGATTATCAATTTATTTATGATGAGCGTTTAGGAATAAAGCTTCCCGACTTTGATAAAGACTGGGATGAATATACATTTTCTACACAAACAGAAATTTTACTTCAATGGGAAAAAATACGTGGAAGTATACCTGATAGAATTGCTGATTTAGAAGTATTAATTAATAAGAAGCAAGCTGCATTAAATAATGAAGAGAACTTTCAAAAGTCATGTGAGTTAAACAGTGAAATCTCAGAATTAGCTTCTATTATTAATGATTTATGGATTTGGTATCGTACCAATCAAAATATAAGTGATAAAATCCATCAATAAAGTGAAACTTTTTAAGAGGGATTTTTTTCATCGCCTCTGAAAATAAGTTGAAACTATCGGGGTGTTACCAGCGCTTCCCTCAAAAGCTTGAAGTGGGAAGCGCCAGTATAACGAGATAAACATTATTGACCTTGTCCTAAAGAGTATCCCTTTTCACCATTAAATGTATAAAGATTTTCGGTTTTTATACAATGTAGCCCTGCATCATCTATTCGTTGTAATAAATTTAGGATTTCTTTATTGGTTTTATCAGCATTTGCTTTAAATTGAAAACGGCATCTCCAATGATCTGTTGTAAAAGTTTCTGGAAACCCTCCTGGATAGACTTTTACTCCTCGATTAGTGATCACAATTAACTCCAAGTCCTCTCCAGTTACTGACTCTAATTGCTCTCCTAACTCGTCTGAGGTATACGTATTATTTAGTACAAAAACATCTACCCCGTCTAACTCTTGAATGACATCGGGCTTTACACGATCCTTCGCTAATGGAGACATTTCATACTTTATCTCATTTTTTTCTAACCCTACCTTATACATAACAGGAGCAAATGTCGTTGGGCTTTGACCTAACCGTTCAATTACAGCCTCTGCAAACTCAACTGTCCCAACAGATGGCCCGCCTTTTGCAATATCTGCTGTAAATATTCCGTCTTCTATTGTTTTTAACCAAGCATTGTGTATTTTCGTTGCTGCTTCTGCCTGCCCGATATGAACTAACATCATAATAGCTCCATGAAGTAAACCAGACGGATTAGCTATTCCTTTTCCTGCAATATCTGGAGCACTTCCGTGAATGGCTTCAAACATTGCTACATGGTCACCAATATTTGCCGACCCAGCAAGACCAACACTTCCAGTAATTTGAGCAGCTACATCGGAAGCGATATCGCCGTACAGGTTCGGCATCACGATTACATCAAACTCTTGCGGTGTATCCGCAATCTTTGCAATTCCAATATCTATAATCCAATGATCTGTTTCAATTTGTGGATATTCTTCAGCTATCTCATTAAATGTTTTATGAAATAGCCCATCCGTCAGCTTCATAATGTTGTCCTTGGTAAGACAAGTAACTTTCTTACGGTTGTTTTTCACCGCATATTCAAATGCATAACGTATAATTTTTTCACATCCAGGTTTCGTAATTAACTTTAAACATTGGACAACTTCTGGTGTATGTTGATGCTCAATACCTGCATATAGATCTTCTTCATTTTCTCTAACGATGATAAGGTTTACATCTGGATGTTTCGTTTTTACAAATGGATGATAAGAAATATTAGGACGAATATTAGCATATAACCCTAAAGTTTTTCGAATAGTAACATTCAAACTTTTATAGCCTCCACCTTGTGGAGTCGTAATTGGAGCCTTTAAGAACACTTTCGTTCTGCGTAGCGATTCCCATGCTTCGTTACTAATCCCGGCTGTTTCTCCCGATAAATACACTTTTTCTCCAATATCAATAAACTCTGGTTCAATCATTGCTCCTGCAAATTCAAGAATTTTTAAGGTAGCATCCATAATTTCAGGTCCTATTCCGTCTCCTCGGGCTACTGTAATCTGTCTTTTTTCACTCATAAATACACTCCTTCATTGAATAAGCGTCATAGTTGTTTCTATTAATTTGTGCCTAAACCTCAGGAATAATCAAAGTAAAAACGAAAACCTCACTCATAAAGTCCAATAAAATGTTTTTCTCGCCTGCGCGTGATTTTCTTTAAAAAGAAAATAGAAGAGATCTACTTTAATAAGTAAATCTCTTCACAAATAAGGTTGTTATAACTAATTTAACTTTAATTTCTTTCAAGTAATAATCGTTTCTGATAAAAGCGCTGTGCTACTTCAGTCACTTGTCTGGAAAACTGATAGTTCATCGTCGCTCCAAAAGCCATACCGATGAGCGGTACCCCTTGAATTAATTTTTTTCGCAGTAACATAATGACCATTACTTTAACTAATTGTCTTAACGGTTGCTGGATCCAAGAAATATCTGCAATTTCCTCATTTCCTGTATAAAACCACTCATCATAGTCTGCTGTCTGCACTTCAGCCCATAACGCATCCCATGCACCACCTTGTAAGTCCTTAGGAAGTGAGGCCACATGGAAAACTTTTAGCGCAATCATCATTTCGGATGGACGTTTTACATCATAACCGTAAGATAAGGCAATCAGTTGAATCGCTCGCATATTTATAGCGATCATTGCCGGCAGGTCTATTCCTAATAAAACAATTCCTCCCATACCAGAAACGCCGCCTTGCCCTAAAGACAGTAAGCGCTGCTTAGCCATTTGCTGTTTGGCCATAAAGTTAAGCTTTTCAATCGATAACTGTCTGATATCTTGAATGTCTTCAATTTCTCCATCAAACACTTTGGCTTGATCTAAAATTCTCTCTCGTGCCTCTTCATGAAATCGCGAGTTTTGGATCATCGCATGTAAATGGAAAAGAAAATTATCAATCGTATCTAAAACTTTCGAGCGTTTTTCTGTACCTAGTTGATCGAGACTCACATTCAGCCATTTTTGATACATCATTTCAAAATCTGTAGGATCATGTTCAAAAAAAGTTTGTTCCCAACGTTCTACTTCAAGTAACAAGCGTTCTTCTTGTACCTTTAAAGACACTCGCTTTGCCTCCTTTCGTTTGAACCATTTTTGCGAAACCATTGGACCATTTCATTTAATCGTAATTCAACTCGGTGATAGATCGTTCCTTCTGGATAGCCATGTATTGGATCGTACGCCCCTGCTTCATATCCCGTTAAAAGTTCAATGCCTTCTTGGATTGATTCAATTGCCCAAATGGAAAACTGACGATCTTTTACTGCCGTAACCACTTCTTCATCTAACATTAAATTTTTTACATTTTGTATCGGGATGATGACACCTTGTGTTCCTGTTAAGCCTCTTAACTTACATGTATAATAAAACCCTTCAATTTTTTCGTTTACCCCGCCAATTGGCTGTACTTCACCGAATTGGTTGACAGACCCTGTCACAGCAATTCCTTGGTTAATTGGCAGATCGGCCAAGGAAGATAGGATTCCATAAAGTTCTGTACTAGAAGCGCTGTCACCGTCTACCATATCATACGACTGTTCAAATGTAATGCTAGCAGCTAAAGGTAGCGGATGGTCTTTTGCAAATTCACCTTGCAAGTAACCTGATAAAATAAATAGTCCTTTGGAGTGAATAGGCCCGCTCAAGTAAGACTCACGGTCAATATTAATAATTCCTTTTGACCCAATATACGTTCTAGCTGTTATTTTATTCGGTTGACCAAACGTATAATTACCGGTACTTAATACAGATAGACCATTAATTTGGCCGACCTTCTCTCCTTCTGTTTCAATCATGATCGTTCCTTCTTCGATAGAGCCATTAATTTTTTCTTCGATTAAGTTTGAACGTTGCTTACGTTCTTTTAAGGCTTTATCGACATGAATTGCTGTCACAGACACAGCCTTTTCTAGTGTCGCCCAATAATTCGCCTCTACTAGCAACTCTGTGATTTCATGAAAACACGTCGTTAGTTTGTTTTGATTGTTACTTAATCGCGTACTATAATCAATGACTCTTCCAACAGCCTCTTTTGTATAATGTAATAAATTTTGAGTTTTACAATAAGTATGGATAAATGATGCATACTTCATACAATGTTCATCATTTCTTTCCATTTCCACATCAAAATCTACTTTTACTTTAAAGAACTTTTTAAAGTCTTCATCATAAGTAAAGAGAAGTCGGTAGATATCGATGGTCCCTATTAAAATCACCTTCATTTCAACGGGGATCGGCTCTGGTTTAAGCCCTGCAGAAACAACAGAATTACCGCTGTCCTCTAACAAATTCTCAATGCGCAATTCACCGGTTTTAAGCATGCGTTTTAATGCATTCCAAGAATACGGATTCGTTAGCAGATCTGACGCCTGAAGAATGATATATCCTCCATTAGCCAAATGAAACGCACCTGGCTTCATCATCGAAAAACTAGTCATCAATGATCCAAAGGCACTTTTAAAGTCAAACTTCCCAAATAAGTTCGTATATGTAGGATTGTTTTCGTGGATTACCGGTGCCCCTTTTACCTCACTATTATCTATAAACACATTCACATGGTAGCGAGAGTCGTCTTTCTTCTCATTTTTTTGTAATAAAGAAGCAAACAAGTCTTCTTCTTGATCCATATGTGAGTCAATCAAATCCTGCCAGTTTTTGATAATATCTTTTTCTAAACTCATTATATATTCAGCCAGTTTTTCTTGGCCTGGATATTTTTTTACTAACAGTTCAATATAAGGATGGATTGTCTCCAAGATCGTATTTTCTTCAAGGTCTTGAATACTTTTCTTTAAATCACGTTCTAATAGAGCTGTTCTTCGGTTAATCTCAGTCAAACGTTTATTAAGCTCTCTCGTCTTTTCAGCAATTTGTTGTTTTTGTTCATTGGATAGATTGCGATAGGTTTCTTCCGTGTGCGCTTCTCTATTTTCATCTAATGGAATTGCCATCAGGCTCGATGAATTTCGTTCAATCTGAAAATATTCATTGTAAGCTAAATCATCTAAGTCTTGCCACTGCAGGTTAATGGTTTCTTCGTAATATTGAATGATATCTACTTTCGATTGCTCAAAATCTTTACTAGAAAGCACCTTTTCAATCTCTTGCCGAACTTCCGTTATAAATTCTGAAATGTCTTTTTGAAAAATAACACCTTGTCCGGGCGGTAACGATATCGCAATCGGTTGATCCGAATGCGCAAAATTATAGACATAGATCCAGTCTGATGGTGTCGACTTCGTTGCAGCAACTTCTTTTACCTTTGATTTTGCAAACGTTGTTTTGCCAGTACCACTCGGCCCTACTAAAAATAAATTATAACCTTCTTGTTTGACAGTTAACCCAAAATCAATGGCTTGAACCGCCCTTTCTTGTCCGATCATTTCCCCTGTTAAACTGCCTGCATCTGCTGTCGTTTCGAACGGAAATTGGCTTGGATCCATACGATTCGTTAATTGATCATATGTTAACTTTTTTTTCTCTATTTTTTCTAGCGATACTCGGTTCATCTCTTGGTTCCCCCTCAGTTGTCAATCCAACTTTACTTTCGATTGGTATACATTCTTCTCTTAAACATCGGTGAAAAGGTCCAATCTTCATTCGCTTCATTTCCTATCATAAAGAGAGCATTCAATTGGTTATCTAGCTTATTAATATGTTGAAAAAATATAGCTTCTGCTGTTTTGCTGCTTACCCCGCTTTGCAGGCTGTCATTTACATGACTAGATAGGATACAATGCTTTACTGCTAAAACTTCGTGATCATCTGTCGAAATTCCTGCTTCTATGGCTCCTTCTAGTATCATTTCTATACTTAAAACAACATGACCAATTAATTCACCATTCGTTGTATAGTCTGGTACAACCGGATCAGTTAACGCTTTTGTTTTTCCGATATCATGTAAAATACAAACTGTCATAATGACATCTTTATTTAATTGCGGGTATACTTGCAAGAGTTGAGCTGAGACATGACAGAGTGTAACAATATGCTCAAGCAACCCGGCATAATAGGCATGATGATACTGCTTCGCTGCAGGAATGGTTGTTAATTTTTCACGGATCTCTTTCTTCCTTAACAGTGTCTTTACTAATTCTCGAAGCGTTTCACTGTCAATTTCTTCGATAAACATTCGTAACTCTTGCCATAAATCTTCACGTGGAATGTTCGCATGGTTTAATAAATCATTAATTTCAATTGCATCTTCTTCCGTTACTAAGCGAACCCGCTGGATCGTTAATTGACGCTGCCCGCGATAAAATGTAATCAGTCCATCGACTTTAATAAGCGCTCGTTTATGCAGCCATTCTTTTTCTTTTTCTGTTACATCCCATAATTTCGCTCGTATAATTCCATCCTTATTACTTAAAGTGAGAGATATATATTCGCTTCCATTCGTCGCAATGCTCGTTTCACGTTCTCTCACGATGAAATAGTCGACGATACGTTCTCCTTCTTGTTTGTTCATCCAAGTCAATTATGAACACTCTCCCAATAATTCTAAGTTACTTCCATTGTATGCGATCTAATTCGGGAATAAAAGGTTTTTACGTTGGGATGTAGAGGGAGCCTATTTGTAAGGACGAGAGTGATTAGATGGTAGTCAAATTTGAGGATTTATATGGAGCGTTTATTAGGTTTTACAAAAGCATTTTTCGTATACTTTGTTGCATTTGTTACGTTTTCGCTTCACACAAGGCGTTAAGCTTTTACGTGGCTCGATCCAGAAGCTAAGAGCAACATTCTTTAAGAAAAATGCAAAGAAAAAGAGGCTGACCATTTGGATAGGCCGCCTCTTTAAACTAAACAGTATTATTGTGCTAATCTTACTGTATCTCTAGCAATCATCACTTCTTCATTTGTCGGGATGATTAGCACTTTTACAGGAGAATGAGGATAATTAATAAATGCTTCTTTTCCTCGTACTTTATTTAATGTTGGATCCCAATACACACCCATGAACTCTAATCCACGAAGTACGCGTTCGCGAATGACATCACTATTTTCACCGATACCTGCTGTAAAGATGATCGCATCAACACCGTTCATACGCGCTGCATAAGAACCAATATATTTATGAATTCGTGAAGTAAACACTTCAAGAGCTAATTCTGCACGCTCATTACCGTTTTCCGCTTCTGTCTCAATATCACGAAGGTCACTTGAAAAACCAGAAACTCCAAGCATCCCACTGTTTTTATTTAATACGTCTAACACTTCTTGAGCTGTCTTGCCTGTCTTCTCCATAATGTACGGAATTAAGGCAGGGTCAATATTACCAGAACGAGTTCCCATCGTTACCCCTGCTAGAGGTGTAAAGCCCATCGATGTATCAATGGATTTCCCCCCATCAATCGCAGCAATACTTGCTCCATTTCCTAAATGACAAGAGATCAAACGAATTTGTTCTAGCGGCCGGTCAAGTAATTCTGATGCACGTTGCGATACATATTTGTGTGATGTCCCGTGGAAACCGTATTTACGAATGCCGTATTCTTTGTAGTAATCGTAAGGCAAACTATATAAAAATGATTTTTCCGGCATCGTTTGGTGGAAGGCTGTGTCAAACACACCAACAGCAGGTACATTCGGTAACACTTCTTTAAAAGCTTTGACTCCAACAATGTTAGCTGGGTTATGTAATGGTGCTAGTTCGGAAACTTCCTCAATTCCCGCTAATACTTCATCTGTTATTAAGACGGAGTCATTAAATTTTTCACCGCCGTGTACGATACGGTGACCAATACCTTCAATTTCATCTAATGACGAAATAATGCCAAGAGTTGTTAACTTATCAAGTAACATTTTTACAGCAAACGAATGGTCTGGGATATCTGTTGTTTCTTTTTTCTTATCACCGTCTACTTCGATTGTAAAAATACTGTCACCTAAACCTATTCTCTCAACGATACCTTTCGTTAACACTGTCTCTTCTGGCATTTCTAATAATTGAAACTTTAGTGAGGAACTACCTGCATTGATTGCTATTATCTTTGCCATTATTATGAACCGCTCCTTCTTTATTGTACTGAGTGGATAAATAAATCACACTCATATCTATAATCATGTATTACTTTTGGTCATGAGTTGTTGCTGTAAATCTAAATAATCATATGATGACCATACCTATTTAAACATTCAAATTCAGCATTTTCAACTACCTTTAGTAAAGTCTTTAAATTCAGAAATGAATACGCTTTAAAACTGTTAATAAACAGTAACCCATCACTTAATGTAACCGAATGGCAAGACTTTTATTTCCATTTTGGTAGCTTTGTTAATTTTTTGGCTTGAACGTAGCAGTAGTTATCCTTGCTAATTTACTTTTACCCGTTTGGTTGCGAAACATTATTGGGGTTACTTTTAGACAAACTAAAAGGCCCCTTGTTGTATTTGACTTAGGAGCCATGAAATTTCATGGTTCGTGAACATCAAATATTAAGGAAGCCTTTATTATTGTTCTTCAGGAATTTTTAATGGTTTACTAGGCAGCTGTTCCAGGTTTTGAAGGTTTTATGAAAGATTTAATTCCTCTTTAAACCAACGATCAATTTGCTTTAACATATCTGCCAATGCGTCTTGACGTGAAAAAGATGGCATTTCTGCGAGCAACGCTTGGCGTGGTTGAATTGCATCTGGTCCTTTTTTCTGCAAGATTAATATACTTTTTCCAGATTGAGCGTTTTTAAACATCGTCTGTGGCAATTGTAATAAACCTAAAATGATTGATTTTTCTTTAAGGTACGCATTAAGTGCAGGTGCTTGATCACTTTCAAATAGGAAGTTAGGAATTAGAAAAATGAGATAGCCATTTTCCTTTGTTAACTCCAATGATTTTTCAATCATTAAATGGTGTACAAACGACCGTCCTTCTTTCGCCTTCAACTCATAATTGGCAGCAATGTCATCGTTTGGATAATACCCTATTGGTAAATCCGATATCATTACATCTACAGGAGCCAAGCTTAACGGACGAATGCTGTCCTGATGATACAGTTCAATTTCTTGTTGCTGTAAATTTGCACTGACAAACGCTAAGTGTAGTAGTGTTTCATCCGCTTCTAATCCGTAGCTTTTGGATTTCTTCGGAAGCCCATTCATAACAGCCGTTAGTAAGTTTCCTGTTCCAACAGCTGGATCGCCTATTGTCACGTCTTTCATTTTGCTTGTCACTTTATTAACTAGATAACTGATAAAAACCGCTACAGTATCCGGCGTTAGAGCATGATTCGGTTGGGTCGCTTCTTTCATACCTTTTAGGACCGCCAACTGGAGCGCTTTTCGCACCTCTTCTTTATGTAAGGATTCTACATCGACTTGTTGTAAACGTTGTTCTAATTGCTTTTTAGTAGAAGAAGTGAGATCTTGTACGACTTCCCCTTGAAAAAAGTTTTCTCCTGCTTCTGCTAAAGCTTCTAGGTACGTAACGTCAAGCTCTTCTTTTAATAGTTCCGCACTCTCATCTAGTACTACGAAGAGTTTTTCTAAATTCGTTTTCGCTTCTAACACGATTTCTCCTCCGTTCTATTTTTTGTCCATTCGTATATTTTAGCAAAAACATTGAAATAATAAACCTTTTGTGGTGATTTTTTATTTATAACTTTATTTTAGATTGAGATTATATCACTATCTCACCTGACTCACTTTTCATAACCTAAAGGAAAAATTGTTTCTTCATTTACACCTATGAGTCAATTTTTACTTGTCATATAATCAATGCTTTCATATGATTAATTTAGAGTATTTTAAAGGAGGTGACACATGATTATTAAACCGCGTAGTGAGTCACTTGAACTAAAGGTTTTAAGGTGTTTGAATGTACGGACTACCCTTACAAAAAAAGAAAAGAATTACTTAACTAACCTTGAAAAGGGGCATATAGGAGAAGTGGCCTTTGATAAGTGGTTGAAGAACCTTTCACTGGAATGTATTGTTCTCCATGACATATTATTTGAGACTAACAATACGGTCTTTCAAATTGATACGTTATTGTTGACTGCAGATACACTATACATTTTTGAAGTGAAAAATTATGAAGGTGATTTTTATATTGAAAAAGATCTATGGTATACGCTTACTAAGTCTGAGATCAGCAATCCCTTGCTACAATTGAACCGAAGTCAATCGTTATTGAACCGTCTTCTAATTGAACATGGAATTCACGTTTCGGTTGTCCCCTATCTCATTTTTATCAATCCAAATTTTCACCTCTATCAAGCTCCACTGAATTCACCCATCATTTTCCCCACCCAATTAAACCGCTTTATCAACACAATGAACAACAAATCTTCAAAACTCAGCAAAAATCACTTTAACCTTGCCGAAAAGCTATTATCTATAAGACTTACTCAGTCCCCCTATTTACGCTTACCTGATTATAGTTATGAACAGATCAAGAAAGGTATAGTTTGCGGCTCATGTTCGTCCTTTATAACCGAATTCTCAGATGGTGTATTAATATGTAGCTGTGGTTTTAGAGAAGGTATCACTCCAGCAGTTATTCGTAGTGTAGAAGAATTCAAAGTCTTGTTTCCCGATAGAAAAATAACTACTAGCAATATTCAAGAGTGGTGTAACATAGTTCCATCCAGAAAAATTATTAATAAAATTCTTAGGACGCATTATAAACTAATGGGATATGGGAAGAGTTCCTATTATAGTGAATACTAAGAGACTTTCATTGATGTGATGGTGGTTTTTGGAATGATTTCTCCGGTTTCTGCTTTATTGCTTCCCGTTGCTAGTGTTATTGTTGGGTTCTTATCCTCTGGTTACGGCCCACTTCTTCCTGATACTGGTAATATCGAGTTCAGATCTTCTGCTTCTGACTCACTCATTCCTTATATTGGTAATATTAGGTTCTTAACTTCTGCTTCTGGCCCATTTATTCCTGATACTGGTAATATCGAGTTCGTATCTTCAGCTTCTGGCCCATTTATTCCTGATACTGGTAATATTGGGTTCGTATTTTCAGCATCTGGCCCATTTATTCCTGATACTGGTAATACTGAGTTCGTATCTTCAGTTTCCGGCTCATTTATTCCTGATACTGGTATTGTCGGGTGCATATCTTCTGATTCTGGCTCATTTCGCTTACAGCAAAAAAGAGGCTGACCAATTCAGCCTCTTCTGCATTAATGTTATTTATTATTGAGCTGCTTTTACAGCTTCGATTGCTGCTTCGTAGTTAGGATGGTTTGTTGCTTCGGAAACATATTCTACATATGTTACTTTATCGTTAGCATCAATAACAAACACAGCACGAGCTAATAAACGCAGCTCTTCGATTGCTACACCAAATGCTTTACCGAAAGATAAATCACGGTGGTCAGAAACCGTTTGAAGGTTTTCGATACCGGCTGCAGCGCACCAACGTTTTTGAGCAAACGGCAGGTCAACACTTACTGTTAGTACTTGTACATCACCTAGACCTGCTGCTTCTTCGTTAAAACGACGTGTTTGTTGGTCACAAACTCCAGTGTCAACAGATGGTACTACACTAATTAAACGTACTTTTCCTTTGCTGTCTGCTAATGTTACTGGAGATAAGTCGTTAGCAAGCACTGTGAAATCTGGTGCCGTGTCACCTGCGTTTACTTCGTTACCTAATAATGTTACTGGGTTACCTTTAAATGTTACGTTTGCCATAATAAATTTCCTCCCTAGTTATTAACATATGTACAGTGTTAATCATAATTTTTTTTAGCAAAATTTTCAACCTATTTGTATTTCGTTATCTTCTTAAAAATACCTGCATAAATAATTAGTTCGAATTTATTAAAACCATCTGCACAAAATGAATTGTAAAATATCACACAGAAAAAACGAAGGGTAAGATGGTTACCCTTCGTTTTCTAACTTTTTAAGTTAAACGATCTGGATCAATATCTTCTAACGTTGATGTCGTTGAAGTTGTTGTTGTAATTTTTGTTTCATCTTGGTTTTGGTTGTCACTACCACTGTTTACCATTTGTTGGATTTTTTCAACAACTTGTGGTGCAAAATCAAGAAGTTTTTCATATAAGTGCGTACTGCTGTCCAAATGAACCATTTTAACACCTGTTGAACTAACAACTAAGAAGGCGATTGGTGTAATGGAAACACCGCCCCCGCTACCTCCACCAAAAGGATGCAACGTTTCAGTTGTACCTGTAGCTGTTTTATGGTCAACTACGAATTCACTACCACCCGCAGCAAATCCGAAGCCGACTTTTGATATTGGCATAATGACACTGCCGTCAGGAGTCTCAACTGGGTCACCAACGATTGTATTTACATCAACCATTTCTTTTAAATTTTCCATAGCTGTTTTCATTAGGCCTTGAATAGGATGATCTGACATAATAAATACCTCCTGTCATTTTTGTTATATTTCTATTGTCCCCAATTATCAACCTTTTATATCTTAAGATTTGAATTATGTAGTTGTAATTGAGCTACGCCTTTTCCTCACTTGGTTTAAGTGATGCTGGCCGTCTTTTCCAGTGTCTTAATACAAGAAGACCCGCGATGATAGAATGTCCGATTCTAAAGGAAACTATACATTTTAAATCGGTTTGAGACAGGGTTTGTTGAAAATGAGGATTAATCGTTAGCTTCGGCATATTTCTCATTCTTGTGTAATTCGCAATTAAGCCGACAATCCCGCCTTTTACAGACCATGCCATTCCTGAAAGAAAGCCTGTTAAAGCTGCATCAGATACTCCAACATTTGTCGTCCACCTTAAATCCTTAACTGATACATGTTTCAGAAACCGGCGTACAATCTTATGGAACCCGACAACTTGCTGTAAAAAATCCTTTGCCCTTTCAAGTTCTCTCATGATCCTCTCAAATGTAATTTTTACTTTTTTCTCATCTTCTATTCCACCGATTTCTTGTTCTTCTTCTACAATTAAAGATGGAGAGTCTTTATCAATTTTGATTAACGGTGCTTTAAACGTATAAGAGAGAACTTTCCACATGCGGACACGCACCATTAGTTCATCGTCATCGCCATTATGATAATAGCTGATAAAGATCGTTAATTTTGTTATACAAATAATAAATAAGAGCAAAAAAATTATTAATATAACGAGAATGAAGATATTCATTCTAATCACCATTTCATTTTAAGATTATTAATAAGTCGTAACCTTTTCCATTATTGACCAAAGTAAAAAAAATAAACCTGTCGAATGACAGGTTATCTTTCTTCATGTATGACATAAGTGTCAGCAATGCGATCATGTAGCCCTTGTTTTGTTTGTGAAAAAGGAATGATCAAATAAAGCAACTTTAAAGGTAAAAAAGGATGGTGTAAATATCTGCCGATCACTTCTCGAAATACAGCCGTTTTCCATGAAAGACTATCGCCATTGGTTTGCACTACTTTTAGACCAAAAACTTGTTTCCCTAACGTTTGAGAAAACCACTTGGTCAACAGTGTGAAATATATAAATCCAACCAGCGTTGTTAAAGCCCCGGCAACTGAGAAAAACCAAATCGTTTCTCTTGTAAGGTCTAACCATCTCAAAACAGGGGTAATTAAAATTCCGTTGATACTAAAAATGATTATACTGTCTAACAAAAATGCCCATAGTCGCATCCAAAATCCAGCATAGCGGTATTCTCGTCCTGCATTATCGGTCACTTCAATTTGTTCTTCTTGTAATTCGTTATAGTTATTTTCCATAAACCTACTCCTACTTCGTATATAAATACATTAAGGACGGGGAATTTGTTTGTCGCAATAATTGCTGCAGTCCAAGTAAATCACCTTGATTTGTCGTTAACCTTTGTGCCGATAATTGCAGTAAATCATTAAAACCTACAGATGTCTCATATCTGATCACTCGTAAGTTTCCAAAGCCTAAATCTTCAATTAATGCATCAACTGTTTCTTCATAACTTCCAATTTCATCAACTAGATCTAGTTGTTTCGCTTGAGCGCCACTGTAAATTCGACCGTCAGCAATGTTTCTTACTTCAGCCTCAGGTAAACCTCTTCCTTCAACGATGACATTCACAAATTCATTATAGGCATCATCTATGATCGACTGAAGGATCTCTCTCTCATCATCTGTCATATCTCTTGTCGGTGACATAATGTCTTTAAATTCTCCACTTTTAATCGTCTGTTCTTTAATACCAATTTGTTCAGCCAATTCAGAAACATTGTACGACTGCATAATAACCCCTAAAGACCCGGTAATTGTCGAGGTATTTGCAAAGATTTTATCAGCCGGTGCCGCTATGTAATATCCACCAGAAGCAGCCATACTGCCCATGGAAACGTATATTTTTTTAAAGTACTCCTCTTGAATACTGCGGATTTTATCATACACCTCAGCACTTTCAACAACTCCGCCACCTGGCGAATTCACGCGAATAATAATTCCTTCTACATCTGGGTCTTTTCCAGCATGCTCGAGCATTTGTAAAAAAGTTCGATGCCGGTACCCTGGTGTTTGAAACAGTAATGAGCTGTCCTCTTGATCTTGAATTACACCATTGACATCCAGAACAACAATTTTTTCTTTTCTGTCTCCTTCCCGTATTGTTCGTTCCACCCACTTACGATCAACGCCGGTAAAAACTTCATCCCAATTCGTTGTTGTAGTTGCTGTCCTGAAGTTAATCGTTGTGGAAAGGATAAATAGTACTACAACTGCTAGCAACCCAAGCCATCTTTTTTTACTCATAATTCATAAACACCCCTATACATTAAATACATTGTTAAATTTTAGCATATTGTTTGAAATTATGAAACGAATGTACATTCAGAGAGATGACAATACTACGTATGAAAAAAATAATGTACCATAAGTAGGTAGTCTATTTTTGAAAGGAAGTTACATAATATGCCCAATCGTAAAAATCTTTTTTTCTTTTATAAAAGAACCCCAGAAATGGAGGAAAAAGTTTCTTCATTACGCGATTTAGCTCATCGACACGATTTTGAAATCGTTGATCAAGTTGACAAAGCCAACATCATTGTTTCTATCGGCGGTGACAATGCGTTTTTGCAAGCTTTACGAAAAACAAACTTTAAGGACGATTGCTTATACGTTGGAGTCAACACAGAGGACATTGGTTTCTATACCGATTTTACCATCCAAGAAGTAGATAAAATGATGGCTTCGATGAGTAGTGAAGAAGTAGAAGTAAGAAAATATTCAACCATTGAAGTAAAAATTGATGAAGAGAAGCCGTACTATTGTATAAATGAGTGCAGTATTCGCTCTAACGTAATCAAAACATTAGTTATCGAAGTTTTTATTGATAATGAAAACTTTGAAACATTTCGCGGTGACGGAATCATCGTTTCCACTCCTACAGGCAGTACAGCTTATAACAAGTCAGTTCGCGGAGCCATCGTAGATCCACGTCTCCCTTCCATGCAAGTAAGTGAAATTGCGTCTATTAATAATAACGACTACCGGACACTCGGAACTTCATTTTTATTGAGTAATACGCGAACATTAAAGCTTGAAATTGTGCAGGATGGAAATGACTTTCCGATTATCGGTTTAGATAACGAAGCGATGAGCATTCGTCACGCGAAACAATTAGAGATAAAAGTATCACCACGTCAAATTAAAGTATTAAAGTTAAAAAACAATTCATTCTGGGAAAAAGTTCAGCGGAAATTTCTTTAAATAATTAGAAATGCGGAAGGCGACAAGCACTGGAGGGTAAGTACCGCGCTCTTTGGGCACGTTGGATGGACCGACCGAAGCGACCTCGAGCGATGGCCAGCGGGAGGTACCGTTTTAGGAATAAATGGATAAGCTATCAACACAGGTAGTACTGCACAAAATTGTTTTAAAAATAAGCGGACTGAGAGGCCCTTATTTTAACGAAAACCACTATTTTTTAGGTTTTAGCGGACTCAGTGCAATTAGAATAAAAAGTGGACACCCCTTTAACGAACATCATTTTTGGATATGATGATAATAACAAGGAGGGGTTCCCATGGGTGAACATCGGCAAAGGTATAATGAAGAATTTAAGCGACAAACGGTTAAATTCGCACAAGAACAAAGACAAAGGAAAACAATGAGAGATATTGCACAGGAATTAGATATTCCGCTTAGTTGCTTACATCAGTGGATGACTCAATATCGTGAGTTTGAGAATGAACCTTTAGCAGCTGAAGAACGTAACCTTCAGTTAGAACAACAGCTACGTGATAAAGAGCGTCAATTGAAAGAAAAGGACCGCGAGCTAGCATCTACAAAAGAAGAATTAGCTATTGTAAAAAAGGCGGTGCACATCTTCAGCAGACCACGGCCATGAGGTTTGAGTTCATTGAGAAACATCGCTCCGA